>NZ_JBCIYR010000003.1:0-431207 GCF_050455445.1 Paenibacillus sp. MABNR03 | reverse complement strand
TAAACGCGAACGCTTCGCTTCTTCAGATCCAATTCCGTCCCCTCCGCTCCGTTTGCACGAATCACCGTTTCTTTTGAATTGTGGAGTTGCGTTATAAATTCAAACATTGTCTCGTTCGTTTTCCTCCTGCTGTCATGGTTGTCCTCACTTACTCATAAGATGAGATAACGATAGGCACGGAAGGAAGGATGGAACAAGATGTTTAGAGATGTTGTGCTTCCGCTACTATATGGGCTGATCATTTTTTTTGGCGGAATGAAGCTAATGGAAACGGCCTTGCAGCGAATGGCTGGGCCGATGCTGGCCGAATGGCTTAATCGGGCTACCTCAGCTCCATGGAAAGGCATGGCTTTCAGCGCAGGGGCTACAGCGTTATTGCAGAGCAGTACCGCTGTTACGGTGCTCACCATCGGCCTCGCGAATGCAAGGTTAATTACCTATGGTCGAACTCTTGGCATTATCCTGGGTACAAACATTGGTACATGTCTGACAACCGAATTGGTTGGATTACAGATTGGACGTGCTTCCCTGCCTCTGCTTGTCATTTCCCTTACGGGATGGGCGATCTTTGTCGTTCTTGCTGAACGCAATCAGGCAGCTCCTGAACGCACGCGAATATCCCTGTTTAACATACAATGCAGCTTTCTTGCAGCTGCAGGATTCGCTCTGGTCATGACCGGAATTCAAGTCATGCAGTCCATCGCCGTTCCTCTGCGCAGTATGGGTGTATTTCAGTGGTTTCTGGATCGCTCGGCTGACAGCTTGTGGTGGGGGTTCCTGGCAGGCGCCTGCCTTACGGCACTCATCCATAGCAGTGCCGCTGTCATCAGCATGGCGATTACATTAGCAGCCACAGGTGTACTGCCTGTGGAGATCGGTATTGCCATTGTGATCGGGTCCAATGTCGGGACCTGTATCACCGCCGTAATTGCAGCCGCTGGCGGAGCATCCGCGGGCAAATTCGTCGCAGCCTCCCATGTTGTATTAAACATTGCGGGAGCCCTGCTATTTATGCCGCTGATCGGCCAACTGCATGCAGCTTCGGCTTGGCTGTCAGCGGACAACGGGGCACAGATTGCCCATGCCCAGACCCTTTTTAACATCATCAGTTCACTGATTGCCCTGCCGTTCTGCTATCTGCCAATCTGGCACAAAAAACCACCGGCCCACGCCCCATCAGCGAAGTCACCCGCAGCTTAATGCGCGGCTCCTTTAGTCTGAACAATACCAAGCTTCGCTGTATGGGAAAATACTATACGTTAATGCCCAGCTTGTTCAGTGCCACACGCAAGATGTTATCGTTGTTGTCGTAGCCGTTTTGCTGCTGTCTGGACCAGGCTTCTTGTGGTGTATACCAGTCGACTCCCTTGATCTCCTCAATCTGGGGCTGCAGGTCTCCGCTCTCTGCCTCAACGAGATAGTAGTGAACTTCCTTATCTACCGGACCGAACTCTACATGCTGATACGTATAAGCGATGATATCGACAGGCTCGACAATCCGGCCTACCATGCCTGTTTCCTCCAAAATTTCGCGTAATGCCGTTTGCTCAACCGTTTCTCCTGCTTCCATCTTGCCCTTGGCAAGTGTAGTTTTGCCATATCGATCAAGAATGAGCTGAATTTGAAGACCCCCGTCTTCACCAGTGCGATAAACAACTCCGCCAGCCGAAATTTCTTTTTTGTTCATGATGCTCTCCCCCGTTCACAGAAATGTCTTGCCTATAGTTGAAAAAGAAGGACTTCACTCCCTCGGGTACGCTCCCCAAGGAAATGAAATCCTTGCTTTTGACGCCTCGATTACATCGCTGCGGACTTCAAATTATCTTCCAACACACGAACCAGTGTGGCCTGGCTTTCATTTACACCAGCTTCAGTCAATTTGACGCGGCACACTTTGCCAATCATGTCCGTGGAGCCATCGAATACAAGCTGGATATAGTTATCGCTATAACCATGCAGTTTTCCGCTGCCTTCACGGCCTTTGGCTTCACCTTCCGGAATGACATCCAGCACCTGGCCTACAAATTTCTGTGCATATGCCAGCTGCATTTGCTCAGACAGGTCGATTAGCTCATGCACACGTGCATTCTTCACTTCTTCATCCACCTGGTCTTCCATCCGGGCTGCCGGCGTTCCTGTACGTTTGGAGTATGGGAACACGTGCATTTCCGAGAAACCAATTTTCTTCATCAATTCATATCCGTTACGGAACATTTCATCCGTCTCACCCGGGAACCCAACAATAACGTCTGTGGTAATCGCCACATCCGGCATTGCTTCACGAATCCGAAGCATTTTGTTGTAGAATTCTTCGGTTGTGTATTTGCGGCGCATGCGTTTCAATACAGTATCGTCACCTGCCTGCAACGGAATATGGAAGTGGCGTACAAGCTTGTCCGAACGTTTGATGACGTCCAACATACGATCATCAATCTGGCTCGCTTCAATGGAACTGATGCGGATTCGCTCCAGCCCTTCCACTTTATCCAGATCCCACAGCAGATCTGTCAGATCATAGTTCTCCATATCGTCACCATATCCACCCGTGTGAATGCCTGTCAGTACAATTTCCTTATATCCCGCGTTCACGAGTTGGTGAGCCTGTTGAACAATGCTGTTTGCTTCACGGCTGCGGGAGAGCCCACGGGACCATGGAATGATGCAGAACGTACAGAAGTTGTTACATCCGTCCTGAATTTTGAGGAAGGCACGCGTACGATCCGCAAAGTCCGGCACGTCCATTTCCTCAAACACCCGAGTCTTCATAATGTTTCGTACCGCATTTACCGGTTGGCGGGACTCCTGAATTTCCCGAACGTAAGGCAGAATTTTATCCCGGTCCTGAGTTCCGATGACGAGATCAACACCAGGAATGTCAAGAATCTCTGCAGGTGAAGTTTGGGCGTAACAGCCCGTTACAGCCACAATGGCATCCGGGTTGCGCCGAATGGCACGGCGGATAATTTGACGGCTCTTTTTGTCACCGGTATTCGTTACCGTACATGTGTTAATCAAATATACATCTGCTGTCTGTTCATCGAAGTCGACCTGATCGTATCCTTCATTTTTGAACAGCTGCCAGATGGCCTCTGTATCATAAAAGTTAACTTTGCAGCCCAAGGTGTAAAACGCCACGGATGGCATAATTACATTCCCCCCATTTCTCCGGATTCGTATAGAACACAAGTCAGCGCAGCCATCCCTGCGGTCTCGGCACGCAAAATGCGTTTGCCCAGCCCAACGGATACCGCGCCTGCCTGATCGGCTTCCAGCGTTTCCTTTTCGGTGAACCCGCCTTCAGGCCCGACCACAATCAACACGTCTGCAGCCGCACCAGGTGCCAGCTGTTCGACAAACGGCTTCAGTGCATCACGCAGCTGTTTGCCGTTCTCCTTTTCATAACAATAACATACCAAACTATAGCCACCAAAAGAAGACAGCAGCCCTTTCCAGGAAAGCGGCTGCTCGACGGATGGAATGCGATTCCGATGACTTTGTTCAGCGGCTTCCTTGGCAATTTTGCGCCACCGCTCCAACCGTTTGCCTTCTTTCTTGGCATCATATTGTACAATCGTACGTTCCGAGAGGAAGGGTACAAACGATACCGCTCCAATTTCGGTACATCTCTGAATGACCGTCTCCATCTTGTCGCCCTTTGGCAAACTCTGGGCCACCGTTACACGAATGCGAGCTTCATGGTCCATTTTCAGAGATTCCACGATATTTGCCGTTACCTGGCCAGCTTCGATACTCTCAATCTCCACCAGAGCCTCACGACTCTGTCCATCGCTGACAATCAGTTTATCTCCAGGCTTGCCACGCATCACTTTACTGATATGGCGCGCATCATCTCCCAGAATGACAACAGAATGCTCCGTAAGCTGTTCTGCAGATACAAAATAACGCTGCATGGGTCAATCCACCTATTCTTTCCTGTTATGACTGGCATTCACCCCGCCCATTGGCAGGCGTGAATCCAATCGCCACAGATGATCATACAACTTTTATGTCCTTCTGACCAGCATTTCAGTCCAAAATGTCTTGAATTCTCCCTTATGAAAACAGGCCCAAAATCAAATATGAGAAATCAACATACATGTTATAAGCCAACTGGTATAAAGGCTGAATCGTAACTCTTTGCAGAGGGGGAATGATCAGAATCAAGAGAAAGATAAAAATGGACCATTGCTCCACTCCTTGAAGCTTGCGACTAATCGATGGTGGTAATATGTCTTCAAGAATTCGATAACCGTCCAGAGGTGGCAGTGGAATCATATTAAACAAAAACAAGAAAAAGTTCGTCAGGTTGAACATAAAAAAGAAAGTCGAAATCGCTGTGAACAAGCGTTCATTCTCGATACCGCCCATTACGCCAGAACCAACCAGCGAAGCGTATATAATCGTTCCGACGACTGCAAGCAGCAAATTACTGAGCGGCCCAGCAAATGATACAATGACGCCCATTAATCTGGGTTTATCAAAGTTCGCTCGGTTTACCGGAACAGGACGCGCCCAACCGAACCCGGCAATGACAAGCAGCAGCACACCAAACAGGTCAAAGTGTACTACCGGGTTAAGGGTGACCCGACCCAGCAGCTTGGCGGTCGGATCCCCGAATTTATTGGCAAAGTACGCATGTGAGAACTCATGAACGGTAAAAGCAATCAGAATGGTCAGCAGGAAAAACGGGAGCTGATCAATGGGATAACGAAAGAGCGAATTCAGAAAGTCCATGCGTTACCTCTTTCTGGCAACATAAGCCAGCCAGTCTTCATCACGGTGAACCGCGCTAATTTCAAATCCGGACGCAACGAGTGCATCGTGCACGACCTGCTCTTTATTTTTCCAGATACCAGAAGCAATGTAGACACCGCCTGGTTCCAATGCATTGTATACATCATCAATAAAGAGCATAATAATCTCGGCCAAAATATTGGCTACAATGACTTTCACAGGCAGCTGAACGCCTAAAGCAGGATCCTGGTTTCCGAGAACTGATAGCAAATCACTCTCTTTCACCGTAATTTGTTGTTCCAACCCGTTCAGATGAACATTTTCCTTGGCACTCGATACCGCTACCGGATCAAGATCCAGCGCCAGTACATGTTTTGCCCCAAGCCGAATGGCGCCAATCGCCAGAATACCCGAACCAGTACCCACATCAATGACTTCCTCACCGCCCTGGATTACCGTTTCCAGTGTCCGCAGGCAAAGAGATGTTGTCGGATGTGTACCGGTACCAAAAGCCATACCCGGATCCAGTTCGATAATTTTTTCTTCCGGACTTTCCGGTGTGTAGTCTTCCCATGTCGGTTTGATCGTCAAACGATCGGAGACGCGAACCGGCTTGAAATACTGTTTCCAGGCATTTGCCCAATCATCCTCATCCACCGTACGAATCTCATATCGAATCTCTCCCGCATCAATATCAAATTCGGAAAGCTGCTCAATTCTCGGGTTAATCTCGCTTTTTAATGCTTCCATATCCGTACCTTCCGAGAAATAACCTTTAATGACGGCCAGACCTTCAGGAATGTCATTCAAAGGCAGTTCATACCACTGACCGTAAGACGTATCACGTTCTTTATTTAATGTACCGGACTCTTCGATCGAGACGCCTCCAGCACCTGCTTCATGTAAAAAATTCGAGATCATTTCCACAGCTTCTTCTGTGGTATGTATTGTTAGTTCATGCCATAACATACTTGATTTTTCCTCCTCATTTTTCAAACATCCCAATCATTGTACTACACAAGGGAGCAGGAGTACAAAACCGCGCCTGTGAATTCAAGCAAAAAAACAGGATACCCGCAGTTTAACTGCTTGGATATCCTGTCTGAATTGTGGCCAAAAGAGTTTTGATCATTCAGCAAAAGCGCCCGCCATTCTTTGTAATCATTTCAGCAGCCTGCGGAAGATAATCACTCGGCACAGAAACAGTGAGCAAAATCTCTTGTCGGGATGGACCTGAAGCGCGATCTTCCGAAATATCCATAACCTGGCCGTTAGATAACATCTCGGTCTCATCGCTAATAAGTGCAAGCACATTTAGTTCGCCGCTGAATCCCCCTGTCAAAGCAGTAGGGGCTTCATCCCTATCCCCCTCTGCTTCTGCATTTCTAGAAAGGGAATCATTGATAAGGCTCTCGATGCTCAACTGATTCGGATGCAGCAATGACAAAGCTCTTCGGGCAGATTCAGCTTCAGACCAGCTTGTGAAGACTGCCTCAATGGTTACAGCAGAGCGTTCTTCATTCATGAAGCTCCCGTCCCTGACGACGATCCGCTGCTTCGCTGCGACGCAAAGCCTCTACGTCATCATGATCCGCAACTTCAGCGCTGAATTCGACATCTTCGTTTTTGGCGGATTGCATCCGTTTCATCTTTTCCGTTTTCGTCAAAATCTTGCCTGGGCGTTCGTGCTCTGCCATCGTTAACTCCTCCTTCAAATTAAGTCGATCACTGTTTACCTGTTAGATCATTCCACCAGCTTGTTCAATAATGGATAACGCCCGGTGATGTACTGCTTCGTCCACAACGACGGTTAACAAAACATCCTTTCCGGTAGGACCTCCTTGTCCACCATCACTCATGCCACTCGCTGAGGGATCTGCTGCAGCCATAATTCCAGCCGTTGCATTCGTACCGAGCGCACCAGGCACCCACGATGAATAGCTGCCGGAAACCCCCGGTGTGTAAGAAGCCCCACTCGGACCTACACCCGCATAGCGGCTGAAACGATTAATGGACAAGTCTTCCACTCGCAAGGCTTCCAATTTTTTGGCTGCCCCTTCGGCCTGCTCCGGGCTGTTAAAATAGGCCAAAATATTTTTCTCGGTCATTAGGTTCACCTGCTTCCGAATATTGGCGCATACAGTTATGCATGATCATTCTCGCCCTGCTATCTTTCCGCAGTATTGCTCAGATTATGCAGAAATCTCCCACATAAAGTGCACATCCTTAGAAGCGGCTTACATGTTCTGTGGAAGGACAAGGTCGAACCCTATAGCCGCCTGTATATATGAAAAAAGGACACCACGCGGAAAAACCCGCTGTGGTGTCCTTTCAGATCCTATCATTTGATACTCAGTCTCCGCGGAAAGCCCGTTTCACCCGGTCGAAGAAGGATTGTTCATGTTCATGTGTTTGCTCCCCATCCAATGCAGCGATTTGACGGAGCAGATCTTTCTGCTCGTCATTCAGCTTGCTTGGTGTAACCACAACCACTTTCACATGTTGATCCCCTTGGCCCATACCGCGCAGGCGTGGAACCCCTTTGCCCTTAAGACGGAAATATGTTCCGGTTTGCGTACCGGCTGGTATTTTCAACTTCACCTTTTCAGTCAACGTTGGAATCTCAATCTCATCTCCCAATGCTGCCTGAGCAAATGTAAGTGGAATTTCGCAGTAGATATCATCGCCTTCACGCTCAAAGAAATCATGAGATTTCACACGAATGACGATATAAAGGTCTCCTGCTGGTCCACCTCGCAGACCACCTTCGCCTTCACCTGTCATTCGCAGTTGAGCACCATCGTCCACACCCGCTGGAATGCGAACATGGATTTTGCGCTGCTTGCGGACTTTACCGCTGCCGCTGCATGTTGTGCATTTTTCTTCAATGATTTGACCAGAACCATTACAGTTCGAACAAGCACGACGATTGACCATCCGGCCAAATGGTGTGTTTTGCACGACTTCCTGTTGACCGCTACCTTGGCAGACGGAACATGTTTTTGGCTTCGTACCCGGTTTGGCACCTGAACCATGACAGGTATCACAGCTTTCGGTACGCGGAATGGTAATGTCGGTTTCTTTGCCGAACACCGCTTCCTTGAACTCAATCGTCATGGTGTACTGCAGATCATTTCCCCGTTGCGGAGCATTTGGATCACGTCGTCCGCCGCCACCGCCAAAGAACATATCGAAGATGTCGCCAAATCCGCCGCCGCCGAAATCACCGCCACCGCCGAATCCACCCTGATTTGGATCGATATGACCATATTGATCATACTGAGCCCGCTTCTGGCTGTCGCTGACTACATCATAAGCTTCTTTTACTTCCTTAAACTTGGCTTCCGCGTCTGCTGCCTTGTTCACGTCAGGGTGATACTGACGGGCAAGCTTACGGTATGCCTTTTTGATTTCCTCGTCGCTTGCATTTTTGCCGACGCCGAGTACCTCATAATAATCACGTTTTTCAGCCACTCTTCCACCCCCATAACATTCACCTTATCGCACATCGTGACAAAAGGAAAGTCAAAGCACGGAAGACCCGGCTATGACTTTCCCCTCGATCCGAACGTCACCGATGATTAATCCACGAAAAACCGTGAATTAGTTTTGTTTTTTATCTTCATCCACGACTTCGTAATCAGCGTCTACGACGTTGTCACGTTTAGCGGAACCTTGTTGCTCTTCAGCACCTTGAGCTGCTTGTTCTTGTGCCTGTGCTTGCTCATACAGTTTAACGGACAATTGTTGAACAATCTCTGTCAGTTCTTCTGTAGCCGCTTTGATGTCTTCCAGGTTGTCGGAAGCCAGTACGCCTTGCAGTTTTTCTTTTGCAGCATTGGCTTTTTCCACTTCACCAGCATCTGCTTTTTCGCCAAGATCTTTGATCGTTTTGTCCACAGAGTAGATCAATTGATCTGCACTGTTTTTCGCTTCAACGAGCTCTTTGCGTTTTTTATCTTCTTCTGCGTGCAGCTCAGCATCTTTCATCATTTGCTCAACTTCAGCATCGCTCAGACCGCTGGAAGAAGTGATGGTGATTTTTTGCGTTTTGTTTGTACCTTTGTCTGTTGCCGATACGTTAACGATACCGTTCGCATCAATATCGAAGCTAACTTCGATTTGCGGAACACCACGTGGAGCCGGTGGAATATCTCCCAGCATGAAGCGTCCCAGCGTTTTGTTGCCAGCTGCCATTTCGCGTTCCCCTTGCAGAACATGGATCTCAACGCTTGGTTGATTGTCTGCGTATGTGGAGAATACTTGGGATTTGGAAGTAGGGATCGTTGTGTTGCGCTCGATCATTTTGGTGAATACGCCACCTGCAGTTTCAATACCGAGAGACAGTGGAGTTACGTCGAGCAATACAACGTCTTTCACGTCACCTGTCAGTACGCCCGCTTGTACAGCAGCACCCAACGCTACAACTTCATCTGGGTTAACGCCTTTGTGAGGCTCTTTACCTGTCAGTTTTTTGATTGCTTCCTGTACTGCAGGAATACGTGTGGAACCACCAACCAATACGATTTTGTCGATATCGTTAGCTGTCATCCCCGCATCGCTCAATGCACGGCGAGTTGGTTCAAGCGTACGCTCAACCAGACCTGCAGAGATTTCTTCGAATTTCGCGCGGCTCAGGTTCAACTCCAAATGCTGAGGAACGCCATCAGCCACGGTGATGAATGGCAGGGAAATCGTTGTAGTCAATACGCCGGAGAGTTCTTTTTTGGCTTTTTCTGCTGCATCTTTCAAACGTTGAACCGCTGCTTTATCTTTACTCAGGTCAATGCCTTGGTCTTTTTTGAATTCGCTCACGAGGTAATCAATGATGACTTGGTCGAAGTCATCGCCACCCAGTTGGTTGTCACCGCTGGTTGCTTTAACTTCGAAGAAGCCGTCACCCAGTTCAAGAATGGATACGTCAAAAGTACCGCCACCCAAGTCATAAACGAGAATCGTTTGGTCTTCGGATTTTTCCATACCGTATGCCAAAGCTGCTGCCGTTGGCTCATTGACGATACGCAGAACTTCCAAACCTGCGATTTTACCGGCATCTTTGGTTGCTTGACGCTGGCTGTCATTGAAGTAAGCTGGTACGGTGATAACCGCTTGAGTTACCGTTTGACCAAGGTAAGCTTCGGCATCGGATTTCAATTTTTGCAGGATGATCGCAGAGATCTCTTGTGGAGAGTAGTCTTTGCTGTCGATTGTTTCTTTGTGGGAAGTACCCATATGACGTTTGATCGAGATGATCGTACGATCCGGATTCGTGATCGCTTGGCGTTTCGCTGTTTCACCAACAACGCGCTCTCCATCTTTTTTGAAACCCACTACGGATGGGGTTGTACGTGCGCCTTCAGGGTTTGGAATAACGACAGCTTCGCCGCCTTCCATTACCGCTACGCAAGAGTTGGTTGTTCCTAAGTCAATACCGATTACTTTGCTCATCGGAAAATTTCCTCCCTCAACTATTTAAAATGGATCATGCTGATCCTTGTTTGCAATTGTTCCTTATCGTGCTCTATGTGTGTAAACCTTTATATTAAACTTCGTCACACCCAACAAACAATGGAGTCAAGCCCATTATTCTGTAACCAAAATTATGAGCTGACTTTAACCATAGCTGGACGAAGTACTTTATCCTTCAGCATATAGCCTTTTTGGACTTCCTCCACAACGGTACCTTCTTCATACTCGTCGCTCTCCACTTGCATAATTGCTTGGTGGAATTCAGGATTAAACGGCTGTCCAACCGTATCCATTGCAGTCAGACCTTCATTGTTCAGCACGGTTTCCAGCTGGCGGAAGATCATTTGGATGCCTTTGGAGAAGGATTCAGATTCCGTACCTTCCGGTACAGTAGCCATGGCACGTTCGAAGTTGTCAATAACCGGTACCAGTTCGGTGACCAGCTTCATTGAAGCATACTTCGCCAGCTCCTCTTTTTCCTTTTGTGTACGGCGACGGAAGTTGTCAAAATCAGCTTGAGCACGGACAAAGCGCTGTTGATGTTCCTCAACCTCTGTCTTCAAACGTGCGAGCTCATCTTGGCCCTGATCTGCCATCTCCTCAGCCTGTGCTTCTGCAGCTCCTGCTTCGTTAACAGGTTCCTGACTCTCGGCCGCTGTTGTGTCCTGCTGTTCCTGTTCTTCTGCTGCGAATGATTGCTCCTCTTTCAAGATGTTCACCTCCTTATAATAATGAAGTCGTTCACACCCGTATCTTTATCAGCATGCAACTTATTTGAAGCGATGCGTTAGCATAGCCGTTAAATCACGAGATAATGTATTTAAAATATGAATGACACGTGCATAATCCATCCGTGTGGGTCCCAGTATACCTATGGATCCCAAAGCTTCTCCATCCAATGAATAGGACGCTGTAATTAAACTGCAGTTGGCGAAAGCTTCATGATCATTCTCGGTGCCGATCCGCACCTGAATACCTGATCCACCCGGCACGGGCATCATTAATTTCATGAGTGTTGGTGTCTCATCCAGCAGGTCAAGGATATCTTTTACCTTTTCGACATCTTTGAATTCCGGTTGAGTTAACATATTGGTTGCACCACTAAGGAAAAGACGATTGTCATGTTCGTTGTCAAAGGCACTGTTCAGCACCTGCATAACTTCCTCATAGCGTGAAATATGCCGTTCCATCTCTTGCCCCAGTTCGGTGTACAGACGGGACTTTAATTTGTAGATAGGCACACCGACCAATTTGGCGTTAAGCAAATTTACCACGTTCTCCATATCGGCTACCGAAATCTCCGGTGGAATTTGAACCGTCTTGTTCTCCACCTGACCTGTGTTGGTCACAATAATGGCCACGGCCGTATTTTCATTCAGCGGAAGCAGTTGAAAATGGCGCAGTGACGTGTGAAACACTTCCGGTCCGAGCAGGATTGAAGTATAATTCGTCATGTGTGACAAAATGACGGACGCATGCTGAATCACTTGTTCCATGACGTTCAGTTTTTCGGCAAAGAAAGATTTCAGATCATCCAGTTCTTGTGGCTCCACCTGATTCCAAGGGACCAAGTGATCGACATAATATCGATAGCCTTTATGCGAAGGAATACGGCCTGCCGAGGTATGAGGCTGTTCCAGAAAGCCCATATCTTCGAGATCCGCCATTTCATTACGGATCGTAGCCGGACTGTATCCAACATCTCCCCTTTTGGAAATGCTCCGGGACCCTACGGGCTCAGCTGAACGGATATAGTCATCCACTATAGCGTTCAGAATCATGCGTTGACGCTCTGTTAACATGGTGAGTATTCCCTCCTTCTGACTGTACTGTCCCATGTCGTTAGCACTCCGGTTAGATGAGTGCTAAGCGGTAATACAAAAATACCAAACTGACGTGAAGATTGTCAAGTCAGTTTGATGAGTACACTCATCTATTTATAGTATAGACCAATCTTAGAAGGTCATAACAGCTCCAGTCGCCAATTACAACAAAGAAAAGGACCCATGCTCAGACGAATGTTATTCTTCTGGAGCATGTGGTCCTTGATTATTATGCGGATACGTTCAATTCCTTCAGTACCGCAATCTCATCGCAGCAATCCTGCTTGCTGCAATGGACACAGTCTGTCCAAACCTTTTCCGGGAAGATCTCCTTGTTTACAACGGCAAACCCATTTTTAAGGAAAAAGGAGACCTCGTATGTCAGCGCCATGACCTTTGGAATTTGCAGCTTCTCCGCTTCTTCTACCAGTCGGTCCAGCAGCAAGGAACCAATACCCATCCCTTTGTGGCCTTCGGAGATGCCGAGCGACCTGACTTCCACCAGATCATTCCCCAGACGGCACAGTGAGCCGCAGCCCACCACTTCACCGTTCACCTCGGCTACAACAAAGTGTTCCAGCTGGCGATGCAGTACTTCCCTTGAGCGCGGAAGCATAATCCCACGTTCAGCGTATCCCTTAATCATTTCAAACAATGGCTCAACATCTTCCGGCACGGCTTTTCTGCAAATCGCCGACATCCCGCTCTCCCCCTATACAAGCTTTCCAGAGGAAAGCTGACTTCGTAGTTGTTAACCAGACACGCTCTGTAAAATCAATATGAATAAATATACAACAGAGTGTATGGAATTTCAAGCTACGAATTCAGCGATATGGAGCCGATAAATTCGGCAAAAACGTCATTCCCGAACAGGATCCCCTGTTCACTAAGCCGGAAGCCGTCTGACGTCCGTTCAAGCAATCCTGCATTCAGCATTTTGCCGAGCGGCTTAGCAAACACGTCTTCGATGGATTCTCCAAACTGCTCACTAAACCGCGAAGCGGATGCTCCCTCCAGCATTCTCAGTCCAACCATCAAATAATCTTCCATGGCTTCCGCACGGCTGATCTCAAAATGATCCAGACGAGGCAGTCCGGCACGAGAAGCTTCGACATACGGATTTATGCCTTTAATATTCATATGACGTTCACGCCCAACATATCCATGCGCACCGGCTCCAAGGCCATAATAGTCCTCATTGCGCCAATACGTAATATTGTGACGACTTTCGAACCCCGGTTTGGCAAAGTTACTGATCTCGTACTGCCCGTATCCTGCTTCTTTCATTCGCTTCATTAATAGAAGATACATTTGCAGCTCATCATCTTCATGAGGAAGCGGCAGTTGATTCTTTTGATATAGCGTATGGAAAAGCGTATTTTCCTCAACCTTCAGGCTGTATATGGAGTAGTGGGGCAGATCAAGCTCAAGTGCCTTATCAATACTCTCGTTCAGCATCTCCACTGTCTGATTTGGTAAACCAAACATCAGGTCGATGGACAGGTTATTTAACCCTGCCTTACGGGCATTCTCCAGACTGCGATATACATCGTCCGTGTTATGAATCCGGCCAATGCCGGTCAACAGGTCATTTTGAAAAGCCTGGACGCCAAAGCTGACGCGGTTCACGCCGCCTTCTTTCATTACAGCGAGCTTCTCGGCATCCGTCGTTCCCGGGTTCGCTTCCATCGAAAATTCAATATCGTCCGCCCAATTCGGGAAATACGTTTTGACAGACCGCAAGAACACGGCCATCTCATCCGGCTTCAAAGCGGTTGGTGTACCCCCGCCAACAAAAATGGTTTTGATCTCTCCCGGCGGATTCGCTTTAACCGTATGTTCCATTTCCCGCTCCAATGCCTCAAGATACTGCATTACAGGCTGGTCCTTCAGTACATAGGAGTTGAAATCACAATAGAAACATTTATTTGTGCAAAAGGGAATGTGAAGGTACACCGCTTGGGGTGCACCTGTTTTCCGGCTGTGTGCTGCCAATGTCATGGCAAGTCCCCCTCTATTTGAAAAAAGGAAAGCCATCCGGCTTCCCTTTCAGCTTGGTTTATTTAATATTCTGTAATTTAATTTGAATACACACGTTTTGTGGCGTACCTCAAATTAAATTGGTTAGTCATCAATTTTCAGCACCGCCATAAACGCCTCTTGCGGCACCTCAACGTTACCCACCTGTTTCATCCGCTTCTTACCTTCCTTCTGCTTCTCGAGCAGTTTCCGTTTCCGCGAGATGTCACCACCATAACATTTGGCAAGTACGTTTTTACGCATGGCTTTTACCGTTTCACGAGCGACGACCTTCGTACCTACGGATGCCTGGATCGGCACCTCGAACATTTGCCGTGGAATCAGCTCGCGCAGCTTCTCACAGATAATGCGGCCGCGGTTATACGCCCGATCACGGTGAACGATGAAGGACAGCGCATCGACCTGTTCACTATTAAGCAGGATGTCCATTTTCACCAGATTGGACTGACGGTACCCGGACAGTTCGTAGTCGAAAGATGCATATCCTTTTGTACTTGATTTCAATTGGTCGAAGAAATCATACACAATTTCGGACAACGGGATTTCATACGTAAGGGTTACCCGAGTTGTATCGAGATATTCCATATTTACATATTCGCCGCGTTTATTTTGACAAAGCTCCATAATGGTACCTACATAATCATTCGGTACGATAATTGAGGCTTTGACATATGGTTCCTCTACATAATCGATTCTTCCCACCTCAGGATAGTTGGATGGGTTATCAATCTGCATGACTTCACCATTCGTTAAAGTCACATGATAGATTACGCTTGGTGCCGTTGTGATCAGTGGTATGTTGAACTCGCGTTCAATCCGTTCCTGAATAACGTCCATATGAAGCAGTCCCAGGAATCCACAGCGGAATCCAAAGCCGAGTGCACTCGATGTCTCCGGTTCGAAGCTGAGGGATGCATCGTTCAGCTGCAATTTCTCCAAGGCTTCACGCAGATCCACATAATCAGATGTCTCAATCGGGTAGAGACCACAGTAAACCATCGGATTGATTTTACGGTAACCTGGTAAAGGTTCCGGTGTTGGATTTTTGGCATCTGTTACTGTATCCCCGACTTGAGTATCACCGACATGCCGGATACCTGCAACAACAAAACCAACATCACCAACGTTCAACTCGTCCACAATGGTCATGCGCGGTTTGAATGCACCCACTTCGATTACATCAAATGATTTACCTGTTGCCATCATTTTGATTTTGGAACCTGACTTGATTTTGCCGTCAATGACACGGATATATACAATTACACCTTTGTACGGGTCATAGTGAGAGTCAAAAATCAGCGCTTTCAAAGGCTGGTCAGGATCGCCCTGTGGTGCAGGTACACTCTGTACGACTTGCTCCAGAATCTCTTTGATCCCGATGCCTGCTTTGGCCGAAGCCAGTACCGCGTTGCTCGTGTCCAAACCGATGACATCTTCCACTTCCTGCTTCACCCGATCCGGATCGGCACTTGGAAGGTCGATTTTGTTGATGACCGGTAAGATTTCCAGATCATTGTCCAATGCCAAATATACGTTTGCCAGCGTCTGGGCTTCGATTCCCTGAGCCGCATCCACTACAAGCAGAGCACCTTCGCATGCAGCAAGACTGCGTGATACTTCATATGTGAAGTCTACGTGTCCCGGCGTATCAATCAGATTGAGTAAATATTCTTCACCGTCATCGGCTTTGTAATTCAGGGCAACAGCTTGCAGCTTGATTGTAATTCCACGTTCGCGTTCAAGCTCCATCTGGTCCAGAACCTGCTCCTGCATTTCCCGAGTGGTGAGCGCACCTGTGTACTCCAAGATCCGGTCCGCAAGTGTTGATTTGCCGTGATCTATATGTGCAATAATTGAAAAGTTACGAATTTTACGTTGTCTTGCCCGAATGTCAGTCATTCCTTACCCCCAGAAACAGCCTAGTGTCAATCACTTCATTATAACAGTTGATGCAGGGTGCATCAATCCCGCGTTGCCTCAACTTTATAATAATCGTCCCGAATACGAATCTCCAGGGGTTTATTTTACCTACATTGAGCAGCTTTTTATTCAGCGACCCCGCTAAACAGCGAAACCACCCACTTAATTCCGTTGTGAGACAGATTTTGAAGAAGCCCCGCTGTTTTGTCTGCAAGCACATCCACCGGAGCTTTGTCCTGTTCCGCCCCAAGCACCTGACTTGGAGTTTGTACGGGAACAATGGGCGTTTCCTTTTCATCTTGTTGTACGGAAACAGCAGGCTCAGATTCGGCGGCGGGTTCTGTTTTAACAACGGCTGGGCTTACCTCAGGAACATCATCTATTTGAAAGCTGCCTCCTGCCAGCTGCATTCCTAGCAGAACTCCTAATAACATAAATACAATAACGGTTACCATTCTTTTGCCGAATCTGGACACATTGTTCGCCTCCTGTCAGGTTATATCCTAGAATAATCAACTGCCTTGTGACGTAGTACCTGTGCTGGCTTTATCCACGTTCTGATCTTCCCAATATACCTCGGCAATCATGTCTGCAAGCACTTTTGAAGTCCGCTTGAGCTCAGCCCCCGTATTGTCTATTCCCCCGATTTCTATCAAAATGCTGTTGGGTGAAAGGGTCTGATTGTATTCACCATTATTTGCTCCGCCGCCATCCTTGCCCCAAACCCCTCTCGAGACGCCGGGGTATTTTGCTTCGAGCTTTTTGTGGATTTTCGCAGCAAATGCTTCATTTTCTTGCCAGTTCGGATTCTCATGTCCAATGATGAAATACACTTTGGCGTATCCAAGACCATCAATGGTCGTGGTTGTTTTATTGTGACGTTGGGAATCCCGATGAATATCAATAAGGTAGGTAAGATCATCATTTTGAGCGAGAGCAGCCTTCACTGTTTGACGTGAATATTTATAAGAGTAGTTCCAGTTATAATCCTTCACTTTGGTCGGGTAATCATCTTTGGCATGTTCCACCCCAACGCCGAGCTTCTCCAAGCTATCGGACAGATAAGATCCAACTTGAAAAACATTGCCGGTTGATTTCCCTGAGGAAGGGTTGTCACTCTTGGTGCCAAGCAATGGATTGTATCCTTCGCGCGGGTGGGAATGATAGATGAGCACGCTTTTCTTGCCGGCTGTGGCTGTACCTTCCTGACCACCGTTCTTTGGCGGCGGATTTTCCGTTACTTCTCCATCCCCGGGCTCGTCCGTTTCGGGAGGATCCGTGTTATCCTGACCCGGTGGAACGTGCAGGTCACCATCTGACTTGCCCCCGCCAGCAGAAGCGGTATCGGTCAGTCCTGGACCTGGTTGATAATCTTCAGGCGCTTCGGCCTTTTCATTCCCTGAGCCGGGCCTAAGCAAAACCGGTTGATTGGAGCCCATGCCAGGCATTTCTCTTGCGATCAGGCTTTTGGGGTCCTGCGGATTCACATTGGTAAGAAGTTGGAATACAAAAGTAGTCAAATTTTCGCCGGAGAACGCAGAAGTCTGCTCCTTCTGGGTCAAGTGGGGCATCTCCATGCCGAGCATATCCACAAAAAAGCGGCTGGAGACGCTACTAGCGAATCCTTTCATGGAAGATACCGGAGAATTGTTCAACCGTTTTTCTGCCATTCCTCCAAGGCCGAGTACTACAAAAAACAAAGCAGATATAATCATAAGCAGCAGCAACGTACGGCCCATGGCCAGCACATGCAGACATCTTTTTTTCCACTTCCCGATATTCCAGGCCAATATTTTGTTCATTCATCTGTCTCCTTCCTGCTGGACAACTCTTATACTTCAACTCTATGAGCCTGCCAGATTTGATAGAACAGGAATTAGAAGAAAGACAACAAAAAAAGAAAGTCCGATAGATTCGGACTTCCTGGCCGGGATTTTTTACAGTTAGTGAGTGTAAGCTGCAACGTTATCCGGATTCACCGCATCATGCAGTGCGGCATTCAGACCGCTAGCAATCACGTTGGCGATTCCCTCGATGAATTCATCAATTTCCTTTGGCGTAACAATCAAGTCATGACCAAGTGGCTCCAGAACCTCTTTCACCAGACTTAATCGATCTTGCTCACCGATATCGTCCAGCATGCCCATAATTTGTTTGGTCTGGTCTGTCTCTTGACGGAAGTGTGCACTCATCATTTCAATAACATTATTTACTATGGTGGAGGCGTAACATACGGTCGGTACACCGATGGCGATACATGGAACTCCCAAAATTTCTTTGGTAAGACCACGCCGCTTGTTACCAATGCCTGAACCAGGATGTATGCCAATGTCCGCAACCTGAATCGTTGTGTTGACACGTTCGAGAGAGCGGGAAGCCAGCGCATCAATGGCAATGATCGCATCCGGTTTGGTACGGTCTACTATCCCTTGGACGATGTCGCTGGACTCAATGCCTGTAGTACCAAGCACACCAGGGGCAATTGCACTAACTTCCCGGTAACCTGGAGCTACCTGATCCGGTACCAATTCAAAGTACTGACGGGTTACCATCAAGTTTTCCACCACAAGCGGGCCAAGTGAGTCAGGCGTTACATGCAAATTGCCGAGGCCGACAATCAGCACTTTAGATGTCTTGTTAACACCCGCTTTGGTCAAGAAATCCTCCATTTCCCTCGTGAATTCTGCGGCCACACGTTCCTGAAGGTCAGTATCACCGTTACGAAGTGACGGGACTTCCAACGTAACGTAGTGTCCCTTGACGCGTCCGATTGTTTTTGCGGCAGCATCGTTCAGCACATCAATCCGAGTAATGGTAATGCCATCTTTCTCTTCCACATCTTCCCGCAGCCCGGGAATCGTCTGTTTCTGCGAGCCTTGAGCCATTTCTTTCGAATCAATCGCCAAGTCGGTCCGAACTGTATAGTTCTGTAAATCAAGTGTCATCTGTCCCTGCCTCCTTTACCGCATTTGAGCATATTGTGTGGGGAAAAGCAGTTCTTTATGCAATAGCAAGAACACTATAGGAATATTTGTTGCAATTTGCATGCTAGCGTGCTAGAATATTTTAAGTTGTGAAACGTTTGTATTCATGCGAATGCCTTACAGGAGGTGAATGTAATGCCAAACATCAAATCCGCTGTTAAACGCGTAAAAACGAGCGACAAGCGCCGCGCACTCAACGCTTCCCAGAAATCCGCACTCCGTACAGCTGTTAAAGCTGCTGATGCTGCTCTGGTAAGCAACGAAGTTGATACTGCTAAAGCTGCGATTCAAGCTGCTTCCAAAAAGCTGGACAAGGCTGTAACTAAAGGTCTGGTTCATAAAAATGCTGCAGCCCGCAAAAAGTCTCGCTTGGCGAAAAAACTGAACGCTCTTTCCGCACAAGCGTAAGAAGCGTTACTTATACGATCCAATGGAAAAATCCTGAACAGCACCGAGCTTTCAGGATTTTTTAGTATCTGATCTGATAAGTACCAAACAAAGAGCCCTTATCTCAATTGATCTTTTGTCGATCGAAATAAGGGCTCTTTTGTTATCCATTTTTTTTGGACTTACTATGTGTCGTTTATGCTCCAAGCCTGAGCAGAAACAACTCCAAACCAAGCACTTTATCAACAGCACCTGTTTTCATTTGGTAATCCAGTTCACTAAGATGACTCAGAATGTTTCTCAGCCGTTCTGGCTGGAATTTGCGTGCCTGTTCTCCGGCAATTTTAACCGCGTACGGATGCAAACCAAGCTGGCTGGCAATTTGCTGCTGTGAGTAGCTTTGCTGGCCAAGCTCTTTTACCTGAATCATAATCCTGAACTGTCGAGCAATCAATGCTGCAATTTTAATAGGCTCCTCGCGCTGTTTCAGTAGTTCATAAAATAGCCCCAGCGCTTTCTCCAAACGTAAATTGGCTAATTCCTCCACCAAAGCAAATACATTCTGCTCTGTGCTGCGCGCCACCAATGCTTCTATATCAGCACGATGGATCGTACCGCCATTACCAGCGAATAGACACAGCTTGTCTACTTCAGCAGATAGTGTTTGCAATCCTGTTCCTGCATAGCTCACGAGTGTATCTGCCGCCCCAGCTTCAAAAGTTACATCACGCTGCTTCGCAAGCTTTACGATCCAATTCAGCAGTTCTTCCCCGCTCAGTGGAGCAAAGGCAAGAACGACCGCCTGTTTCTTGACCGCTTTCACCAGCTTTTTACGCTCATCCAGCTTATCGCCTTGCGCGAGGAAAACGATCGTACTGTAATCTGCCGGATTATCCATATAAGTAAGCAGCCGATCCACCTGGTGTTCGATCTTGGAATCCTTACCTGCAGTAAAGAGATTCGCATCCCTTACAATAATCAATTTTCGCGGGACCAAAAAGGGAACCGTTTCCGCTTCCTCAATCACCACTTCAACAGGTGTTTCAGTCAGATCGTACGGAATAATGGCGAAATCCCGATGCTCTTCCTCGATAACCTGTTCTTTTAACATCTCCGTAAATTGCTGTATCTGGTATTTCTCCGTTCCGTACAGCACGTATATCGGAGCCGTCTCCCCATTGCGAATTGCCTTTGTTGCACTTTTTACATCCATCACGGTGCCCCCTATCCCTACTATCCTACCAGAAAACACGACAGACAACAAAGGGGCCCTGCATCCGTTAAACGAATGAAGGCCCCCTGGTCCTACATCTATATAAACGAGAACACCAGCGATTCTAGAAAAGGCTGGGTCCCGGTCATACGACGTCAGTTGTTTTAACTGAGATAGGACGTTATTGATACATTTAGTATATTCTTGCCACCCTTGAAGTGTTCTGCTGATTCGAAAAAGCAGGCTCGCATTTCAGGATTATTTCGTGGTAGTTTCACCTGTTCCTGAAGGTACAGTAAATGAATTTTTTACCGTGGTGCCGTCCTTGTCTGTCTCATAGTTAAACAAGGTGCTGTCGCTGGACCAGCCGGCAGTCTTTAAGGTTCCTTCCAAGTTACGCTGTTCCACTAGATTAAGAACGTCTGGATCGGATGCCGATTTCGAATAAACACTTAGTTGATTGTCAATCAGCATCACTACATAAGTTCCGTCCGGTGACTTCCATTCCTTCGAGGTCATGGTAGACGCTATACCTTGATCCGGTGCGGCAAACCCTTTGTTGCCATTTGATTCGATTCCTGTCTCGGAATCAGGTGAAGTCGTACCCTCAATAGGATCTTCGGAATTGACATCAGGTGTTGCAGCCTGAGAGTTAAATGATTCAGCCTCCCTGTTGTCCGATTCGCTTCCTTCTTTTTCATCCGCAACTGCAGGAGGTACAGCACCTGTAGCCGAATCCTGAGTTTTTGGCTGCACATCCTGGCCTTGATCCTGGCTCTTCTGACTATCGGGAGCTTTCGGGCTGGAAGGGCTATTTTGTGCTTCCGTACTGTTGTCCGACTCAGACCCTGGAGCTGGCTGTTTTGGCGTTTGGTTGTCCGTTACCTCAGGCTCCTGTACCTGGTCCGACCCATTTTCTTCAGGTACTGTCTCTGGATCCGTTCCTTCTGTCATGGACGTCTCCGAGTCATCTAACAATGGATTGCTTTTATTCTCAGGATTTGAAGCTTCGTCATTCTCAATTCCCCGACTTAACGAATTCGGATCGGCAGCATCCGTCTCTTGGGCGCTGCCCGAACTCATCATCACGGACTCGGCATTTTCAAGTTTCTCCGGTTCATAACCCCAGATTGCAAACCCTAGCACCACGGCTGCTGCCGCAGCACCCATGGACATCCGGCCCACCATGGAATTAAGCCATCTTTGCTTCGGTTTTCGTTCACTTGACCGTTGTAAATTCTCGAATGCAGCAGGGACAGGACTCATTTCCTGTATTGTACTGCTTTGTTCCCTCCGTGCTTCATCAATCGCATCCAATTGAGGCATAATGGCATCAACCAAACTGAACTTCGGGGTCACCTGCGGCAAATCTTCCAACTCTCTGGAAAGAGCCCTAAGCAAACTAAAATTCTCGGCGCACTCCGGGCATTGGGCCACATGCTGTAGCATCTGCGCAGTTTCCGCGTCGCCCAGATCATGATCCAGATACCGGTGCATCCATTCCACCACCTCTTCGCATTTCATCCTGTCACACCACCTTTCTGATATTCCTGTAGTAGATTTTGCAATTGCTGTCTGGCTCTGAATAGATAAGATTTGACTGTATTCAGCGGAAGATCAAGACAATCCGCAATTTCGTTATACGATAAATCCTGCAAATACCTTAGTACAATAACGGTTCGATGATGCTCTGGAAGTTTGTTGATCGCATCTTGAATGTCCTTTGCAACATACGTGGACATCACTTCAAATTCCACATCCTGATTATCCTGAAAAACCATTTCGTGTTCGTCAATGGAGACCGAGGGCTTGGTTCTTCTGAATTTATCGATACAGATATTGGTTACGATACGCTGTACCCATGTTTTAAATTGGGCCTTTTCCTCATAGGAATTAATTTTGGTATAGATTCGGATTAAAGCTTCCTGAGCAGCATCCAAAGCATCTTGTTCATTATTTAAAATGTAATATGCGGTTCGATATACATGCTGTTCTATGTCCCGCAATAGGGTAATTAGAGCGTCGCGATCGCCCGATTGAGCGGCTCTGATGAGTTCCGGCTCTACCACAAAGGATCCCCCTCTCCCTGCAACCTTACAGACGTGTTCATCAATAAAATTGTTGCAAAGTTAAGTATTTTTTTGATAGTAACAGGTAAAACGTTGAAGCGTTCACATTTGTTATCGCTTACTAAGCACGGTCTGCTCCTAGAATACGTTATAGATGCTGTATATTACCACAACAAAATAACGGCTTATGTATGAAGGGCCGCTGAAATCTTATCTTAGAATAACAGAAATTGCATACCGAGTCACCACGTGGCTTCAACTAGCCATTCCATTACTTGCACGACTCAATTGAATTGCAATGGCATATATTATAGATGAGCACTTAAGAACCTTCGAAAATGAAAAAAGTCGAAATTTGTCCTAATTTAAGCTGTTTTTAATGCAATTTTCATGAAAATAGTGTATTGTAAATTTACATTCATAATACGAGGTGATGAGCATGCCAGCTCTTGCGAAAATTCAGTTGTTAAAGGAACAAATGCCGAAGGAATATCAAAGCATTTCTCATTTTGTAGAACACGCACTGCAATCCATTGATACTCTGGTTGAAGAACATCGGAAGTACACTGCTGCACAGGCGTTATACGGCGATAAAATCGTCGGATCGGAAGAACGTCTGTACAGAGAAACTGTACTTGATGTCAGAGAACAGCTCCTTCTCACACTGGAAAAAACCGTGGAAGATCTCTTGCACAAAGGCGACAAACATTGGAACAAACATTTTAAGGATGGCGTTGAATAGTTTTTTCATCCTAAAAAGGGACATAGCCCGTTTTCCGATATTCTCCCCGAGGAGTGTACCGGAAAGCGGGCTTTCTGCTTCCTTTCACCAAGGTGGCTAAATTCATGAGTCGTAAAAAGGAATTAATAAATGCTGATCAGTTTCCCGCCAACAAAGCTCAAAACACGCAATATATTTGGCCCAGCATAGACCCACACTTCTATTTTCCCCTTTGAGCTCATCTCTTGGGTAATGCTTGTCGGATCTCCCCACGCTAGACCAGCTTGTTTCGTTGTCATGCCCAAAGCTACTTCTCCAGCAATAATCTTCTTCCATGTGGACTGAGACCATTTGTATTTTTGGTAGGGGTCATACGTGAAGAATTGATCCGAATCCGACAACATCTCCGTGACCCTTGAGGCAGTGCCCCCTGCATAAGCAGCAACCGTTTTACCCTTTGCGTTACGAAACACCACCGAGTAGCTCTTATCTCCCGAATCATACTTATCAATTTCAATATCAGTAACCGTTACTTTGCTAAAACGTTGTCCCAACTCGGTGTACTCATTAATCCAATACGATTTGCCTATCAATCGACTAAGGCTTCCAAGTTCTTTTTTCTTGATTAAAGCTGCTGTATCCTTTGATTCAATAAGAATAGCTGACTTACCAACCAGAACCTCAGCCTGCCTCAACTCCGCATCCCATCGAACTTTGATCCCTGAAGTCTGACTTAATAAATTTGCCGGAAATACCGTCTGCCCTTCAATAGTTTGTACCTTCCCTTTTAACTTGAGCTCCTGATTGTTAAACCGTGCAGTTGTACTCCCTTTTTGCAGGGTAATCTTGTCATCTCCAAGTTGAATGATAAAAGACGAGCCTTTCACATCAACTTTGGCTCCCAACGTCTTAAATACCGACTGCACCGGTAAATATATAGTCCCGTTTAACAACGTAGCTCCTGTAAGCTTTTGCTCCGCTCCAGCATCCAACTGAATGCTTGAAGTCAGGTTCTCCATTGTAAATGTTACTTTGGTCGTTCCCATGCCCGTAACCTTAAGCGTGCCGTCACCCTGAATTTTTGCAACTTGTGGCTGTTCCAGGATGATTTCTTCAGGTATCGGCTGGCGTTTGATCTTAAAACCGTTGCTATAGGTCTGCTGAACTGAAAGTGTAACCGTATCTCCAAGAACAGCTTCTTTCGCCGATGCAGTCAATGTTACTTTTGTTAATGAAGGAGCTTGGAGTGATTTCAGTTGTCCCTCATTATAGACTCCCCACGTTCCATCCTGTAAAAGTGCATATAATTCATCTAGCTCAAACGAATATTCAAGTCGATTAACATTGGTTAGCCCTGGCAGTTGTTCAGACTTGTATTTAGCCGTTCGATCATAACTCCATACAGTGCCATCATTTTTCACCGTCAGCAGCTTATGCGTATTCCCCAGCCAGATCATCGATTGAACGTCACTTGCGACTTCCACCTGGTCCTCTTCATACATCATGTTCACAATGACCACTGATCCATCGTTTTTCAGGACAGCTGCATACGCACTATTCGTGGCAATGGCTTTACCGTTCTCAACACTACCAACTTTGCGCACAATGTTTCGATAGTCTGCGTAATAGACATCTCCAGACGCGGATAATGTGCCATATGAATAATTACCATCCGCTGGATAAGGACCAACATCAATGATGGATTCCAAACCTTTAATTTGCTTTCCATTTTGATGGAGTGTCCCGTCCTGAAGAAGTATCAAGCCATGCCCATACACTTTTACTACTCCGTTGTATTGACTTACCTCAGGCTTTTGGGCGTTGTCCACATCCCAACGATAGACTTGCCCATCCGCTGTCCAGCCATAAAGGGAATGAGAGTCTCCTTTAGAGATGCCGATCAGGTCCGGGCTTTGCGTCCAGACCCCACTAGTTGCCCCTTTGGACCAAACTGTACCATTGTCGAGGATATAATTGTTGCGATCCAGCATGGAAATAATCGAACTGCTTGTACTGGATGCTGCAGACGCAGGGGAATGACCCGCGAGCAAGGCGGAAACGATAACTCCAATACCTAACATCAGTGTCATCCTGAGCCATTTGGCTCCAAAATTCTGTTTTACTCCGCCGTTCTTTCGTGTTGTTTTTGCATGTCCCATTGCTTCTGTTCCCCTTCTCATTATGTAACTTGTCATCTCTATTGCCCAATAAAACTGAGCCTAATCATTATTCGGTAAATATAACCATTATCCTGCACTACACAAAAATTCATCATTCATCCATGCTCAATTTGTAACGCACATCAATCTGCCCGTCTTTTATTCTCATCTGGACTTCGCCCATCTGGTCCGTTCGATAAATCTGTGAACCCACAGCCTCCAGTCGCTCAAGCACTCCGGGGTTGGGATGTCCATATGTATTGTTAGCCCCTGCTGAAATGACTGCTGATTTGGCATGCCAATACTGCAGCCAGGCTTCTGTCGACGATGTCTTGCTGCCGTGATGCGCCACCTTCAACACATCGATCGACGTCTCAACAGATGGGAATGAAAACGACCCTGGCTCCTGTTTGAAAGAAGCTGCAAGAGACCCGTCTTGAATCATGTATAACAGATTTTGTTCTGCTGCTGCATCCATATCGCCTGTAAATAACAGTGATGCTCCAGCCATGTCCAGCAGGAAGACAACCGAATCATGATTCTGATGTTCAGACACAGGAAGCCTGCCTCCCGTATCCAGTGAATGATCCAGATCAGGCGATATAAAATGAAGCACGGTTTCTTCGTCTGCTGCGTATGACATCCCTTGTTGGATGGCATATAACGGAATACTGCGTTCCACTGCGGTATCCAGCAACTTTTCAAAATTGTCTTTGCCGCTCGTTGTACCGTTAAACATGAAACGTTCAACCGGAATCTGCTCAAGCACTGCCTGCAGCCCTCCAGCATGATCCTGATCAGCATGAGTCAGAATGACCGCATCCAGTCGATGAATACCACGTTTTTTCAATAAAGGTACAACTACCTTGGCACCCACTTCATAGGGATCTCGCCGGATTCTCCAGGATTCCTGATTGCCAAAGCTAACCGTTCCCCCGCCATCCACCAAAATATGTTTCCCTCCAGGTGTAGTTATCAGCGTGCTGTCCCCCTGGCCAATATCCAAAAATTGAACAACACCAGTACCAGCAGGCAGTGGAGTCCGGTATGCCCAAACCAATCCCACTATGAGAAGCAGGGCCAGCAAACCACACATCCCTTTATGGAACAAATTCATCCGTTCCCCCGTATAGTAGCCGGCGCCTTGCGTGGTAAACGCACTTGTATACTCCGGCCAGGCAATACTTGCACTTAGTGTCGTCATAGAACCAGAATCATTACTCCGAACCTGTTGGCCTTTACCTTGCCGATCCCAATCCATTCGTTCACTCAATCCCCCGGACTGTGCTGCTCCTTGCAAACCTTGACCACGATGTGTACGAACCAGAGGTGCGGTGTCTTCTTCCATATTAGAAGCTTGCGGAATCTCGCCCTTTCCTCGATGAAGAAGAAACAAGAGTGCATACAGTATGGCATAATACGCTGCAATCCACAGCAAGGAAGGTGTGGCCCAGATCAGGACAAGTCCCGGTAAACTATTCATCCATTCCACACTCACAAATGTTACTTTGTTCAGCAAAATCGCAACCCAGGCAAGAGGTTTGGCAAGAGGCAGCCATAGAAATGACAATAAGAGAGCGACCGTGCCAAGCGGTAATACGATAGCGCTAATCAAGGATACTAGCAAAAAGTTGGCAACAAAAGAAAGCAGCGAAAACTGGTTGAAATACAATATCGTTACCGGAAAAGAAATAAGCTGCGCGGTTACCGTCACTGAAGCTGTTGCTGCGACGGCTTTGGGCCAACCATGAAATAACCGGTTTATGAGAGGCATGTAGATCATCAGTCCGGCAGTGACGAGAAAAGATAGCTGAAAGCTGACGCTTAACAGGAAATACGGATTCCACCACATCATCATCAAGGCTGCTGCGCTGATCATCTGCAGTCCGTCTCTGGCAAGCCCTCGCCGTGCCATATATAAACCGATCATTGACATAATCCCCGCTCGAATGACTGAAGGTGAACCACCAGATAACAGCACATATGCAGGAATCAGCAATAGGACAATGGTGAGTGATGTCTCTCGGGTTAACCTCAGCCACGACAAAAGGAGTAACAGCGAAGCCACATATACCGCCACATGGGTGCCCGAGATGGCCAATATATGCGTAAGTCCCAATTGTGAAAATTGACCATAGGTATCGGGGTCGATATCGCTTGCCATTCCTATAATAAGACCTTTCATGTAACCCGCGTGAGGTTCTGGAAACAGTCTGTCTACGGCAGAACCCAATGTACTTCTGATCAGGTCATTCCACCGCAGTATATTGAACTTTCCTATCCCTTCAGGAGAAACCGTTGTTACCGAACTGGCTCCTTTCACTTTGAATAGCCAGTGAATATACTGTGTCTTCAAGTAATTCCGATAGTCAAAGCCACCAAAATTCCTCGCTTCTCCCGGAAGTGTCAGTACACCGGTTAACGTGATTGCATCCCCCCGCCGCCATCCCGCCGCAACTTGCTGCTCTTCTTCTTCAGCCAAACGCACATGTACCATCAGACGTTCTTTCGTTTGGGCCACTCGTAGAACCCCTGACGCTGTTCCAGATTGAGCATCTGACGATGCCTCTATTGAGTTCATCTGTATTTGAAAATCTGCCCGATCACCATCAACTCGAACATCCGAATCCAGTATTCCATGAAGCGTAGCTGAGTACCCAGCCAGATCTGCAGCAGCTATATTGGTAATCTCGGGCAGATTGCTCACATTCCGGGCTTCATTCCACTCCCAGTGCCCAGCTCCACCGATTAATGCCACAATAAATACCACGATGGCCCAGCCCCGCATGCCGATCCACCGAAGCAGGAACGGCAAACAGGAGAGTGCACCGACCATTCCCCAAAGGAGAGTCCATCCTGTCATAGCACATGCCATACCGCTGCCGCATAACCAACAGACTGTGAATACGAATAAAGGTCTGCCTTTCATTCTCCATCCCCCTTTAAGCCACCAGTGCAACCAACGCAAAGAACCCCCGGCAGCTGAAACAGCTAAACCGGGGGTTCTTCCCACCACATCCACTTGCTATTGACTTTAAAACGTAGTAACCTACCTAATTTTAACGTTTATTCGTTTATCCTGCGTAATCATCTGTTAATCACTAATGGTCATCATGGTCTCACGGGGCGGCTGGTAATTCTCCAGCTTGCGAAACGTAATTCCCTTCTGGGCCATCATGCGTGTTACTTTGCCTGTATCCTTGGGATACGGGCGATGAAAAACAATCTCCGTAATGCCGCTGTTGGCAAGCATATTGGAGCAAGTCCAGCAAGGTTCGTCCGTGACGTACACGGATGAACCTTCACGATCAATCCGATCGGTGAACAAGAGCAAATTCTGCTCCGCATGAATCGTACGAATACAGCGCTGCTTTTTGACCATTTCCTCCTGGCCATCGGTTACAACCAGCTCATATTCTTCGGAAATCATGCATCCGGCTTCCGAGCAGTCGGGAACACCCATGGGTGCTCCGTTATACGCTGTCCCAAGCAATTTTTTGCCCTGAACAAGCACAGCTCCGACATGGCGGCGTGAACAGCGGGAACGGGTTGAGACCATATATGCGATATCCATGAAATAAGTATCCCAGTCTTTGCGTACGTCTGCTGTATTCATGATCGTTTCCTCTCCCGTTCGTTTTAAGTTTATCTGTAGCAATACTCATCCAGCTACTTAACGTAAGAAAACCTTTGTTTACTCTATTGTAATCATCACATTATTAAATTAGTTAACGGATCTGGACATATGGAGCCATTTTCTCCAACATCTTCATCCCGATTCCTTTGACCTTTGTCAGATCACTGACTTTGGTAAATGGACCATAGGCATTCCGATAATCGATGATGGCCTGTGCCTTTTTCTCTCCAATGCCCGGAAGCTCTGTAAGCTTGGAAGCTGGTGCCGTATTAACATCGATCTTGCCGTTATCCACATCCTGTACAGGCTGAGCCGTTTGGTTTTTTTCCGGGACAACTTCCGCTGCAGAAGTCTTTGCCAATGAAACATCCGATCCGCCCACGGTGCTGCTCGAATCGACCTCTTTAACTACCCCTTTATCCACCTGTTCGTGCTCTTGAGAAACAGCATCATCCGTTCCCTTCTTTGCATCCGTATCTGCCGCCGCTTTGGCTTCCCCACCACCCAAAACAGCCGACTGCACAGCAGAAGGTTCCTGCTCTATCGTCGGCGTCTCGGTGCCGAGCTGCATGGGTTCCCAGCCAGAAGGAGGCTGTTCACTTTTGCCCGACCATAATATCAATACACTTCCAATCACCGCAGCAGCAATGGTTATTCCCTGTTTCCATTTCATGCTTCCACACCTCTCCCTGTCTTCAAAATAGTTCATTCTGAAAACGGGCGGTGCTTCCGAACCGTTGAATGTTGCTGGTGAAATTAAGCTTTTCTTTTTTCATGTCATGTCATACAAGTCCTGATGCATAGACTAGAAGGAACGAACTGCGCCAGTACCGTAAAGCATGAAAGGAGGCCTGAAACAATGAAGGTTGGATTTATCGGAACCGGCAGCATGGGAAGCCTGCTGATCTATGCCTTGATCCAATCCGGAGCATTGGAGCCCCGGCAGATCGCTGCAAGCAATCGGACCCCTTCCAAAGTACGTCAGTTATCCCTCCGTTATCCCGGCCTGCATGAATCGCAGAGCAATCGGGAAACTGTCATCCGAAGCAATATCATATTTTTGTGCGTGAAGCCGCTCGAATTCAAACATGTTATTGACGACATCCTGCCTGTTGTAAATCCCAATCATATGATCGTCTCGATTACCAGTCCCGTGCAGCTGCGCCATCTGGAATCTTCACTTCCTTGCAAAGTCTCCAAGGTTATTCCCAGCGTTACGCACCAGGTCGGCAGCGGAGCATCCCTGTGCATTCACGGCGAGCGCATGACCACGGAAGACCGCTCCGTTCTGGAAGGGCTTCTCAGTCATTTCAGCAAACCTTACCAGGTGGAGGAAGCCTGCACCCGGATTACATCCGACTTTTCCAGCTGCGGACCTGCATTCATATCCTTCTTTTTGGAACAATGGATCGAGAGTGCCGTCAAGCTTACAGGGATCAAACGCGCAGATGCCTGCGCCCTTGCAGGTGAAATGCTCCTTGGAACAGGCAAGCTGCTCACGGAAGGAGGATATACCCCCCAAGAACTTCAGGCTCGCGTTGCAGTACCCGGAGGCATTACCGCACAGGCACTTGCCCTAATGAAGGTCAGCCTGGACGGTGTATTCGACAGCCTTATTCACACGACCCATGACAAGTATGAAGAAGACTTGTTAAAGCTCGATGAATTATTCAGAGCCGGTGAGATTAACCGGCAACAATATTAACCAGTTTGCCTGGAACGGCAATGACCTTGCGAATGGTCTTGCCTTCCAGAGCCTGTTTAACCGGCGCCAGTTCCATCGTAAAGTCCTGCATCCCCTGTGCATCCAGATCCTTCGCAATCGTGGCACGGGTTACGATTTTACCGTTTACTTGGACTACGATCTCCACTTCGGCATCCACCGTCATGGACTCGTCATATTCTGGCCAAGCCACGTAGGAGATTCCTCCCTCGTGTCCAAGTCGGCTCCACAGTTCTTCCGCCATATGTGGTGCCAGTGGTGACAGCAGCTGTACAAAGTTTTCCATTGCTTCACGCGGCAGTGTATCTGCTTTGTAAGCATCGTTGATGAAGATCATCAGTTGGCTGATCGCTGTGTTGAAACGCAGATGCTCCAGGTCATCCGTAACCTTTTTGATCGTTTTGTGAGCGGTGCGTTTGAATTCTTCCGTTCCGCCATCCACAGTGATCTTGTCGTTGATCGCCCCAGTATCCTCGTTAATGAAGAGACGCCATACACGTGACAGGAAGCGGTACATGCCCTCAACCCCGTTCGCATTCCACGGTTTCGTAGCTTCCAAAGGCCCCATGAACATCTCATACAGACGCAATGTATCCGCTCCGAATTCATTCACAATTTCATCCGGGTTAATGACATTGCCACGGGACTTACTCATTTTCTCATTGTTGGTTCCCAAAATCATGCCTTGGTTCACCAGCTTGTGGAACGGCTCTTTGGTACTAACCACGCCCAGATCATACAGCACTTTGTGCCAGAAACGAGCATACAGCAGGTGAAGAACCGCATGCTCGGCTCCTCCGATATAGAGGTCAACCGGCAACCATTGCTGCTGTTTCTCCTGGGAGATCAATTCCTTATCGTTGCGCGGATCGATGAAGCGCAGGTAATACCAGCAGCTGCCCGCCCATTGCGGCATCGTATTGGTCTCGCGGCGTGCCTTCATTCCCGTTTCAGGATCTACCGTATTTACCCAATCCGTTACATTTGCCAGTGGTGATTCTCCCGTACCCGAAGGTTTAATCTGGTCGATATCCGGCAGCAGCAATGGAAGTTGGTCTTCTGGCACGGTTTTCATCGTTCCGTCTTCCAGGTGCAGAATCGGAATCGGCTCTCCCCAGTAACGCTGACGACTGAACAACCAATCGCGCAGGCGGTATGTTGTTTTCCCTTGTCCCTTGCCGTTCTCTTCCAGCCAGGCAATCATTTTTGCAATAGCCTCTTCATTATTCAGTCCGTTCAGGAAGTCGGAATTCACATGCGGTCCGTCTCCGGCATACGCCTCTTGTGTCACGTCTCCACCCTGAATAACTTCAATGATGTCCAGACCAAACTGCTTCGCAAATTCCCAGTCACGACCATCATGACCCGGAACAGCCATAACAGCTCCTGTACCGTATCCTGCCAAAACATAATCCGCAATCCAGATAGGCAGTTTGGCACCATTGACCGGATTGATCGCGTAGGCACCAGTGAATACACCCGTTTTGTCCTTGGCCAAATCTGTGCGTTCCAGATCACTCTTGCGGGAAGCCTGCTCCTGGTAAGCCTTAATGGTTTCACGTTGTTCCGCTGTTGTAATGGCCTCTACCAATTCATGCTCAGGAGCAAGAACGGCGAAGCTGGCACCGAACAGGGTATCCGCACGTGTTGTAAACACCTTGATGACTTCTTCACTGCCCTCAATGGCGAATACAACTTCAGCACCCGTCGATTTACCAATCCAGTTACGCTGCATATCCTTGATGCTTTCGGACCAGTCCAGCTCTTCCAGATCTTCCAGCAAGCGTTCAGCATATTCCGTAATTTTCAGAACCCATTGGCGCATCGGTTTGCGAACAACCGGATGTCCACCACGCTCACTCTTGCCGTCGATAACCTCTTCGTTAGCCAGTACCGTGCCTAGGGCTTCACACCAGTTAACTGGCACTTCATCCACGTATGCCAAGCCTTTTTTGTACAGCTGAATGAAGATCCATTGCGTCCATTTGTAGTATTCCGGGTCTGTTGTGCTAATTTCACGATCCCAGTCATACGAGAAACCGAGGGACTTAATTTGACGACGGAAGTTGTCGATGTTCCGGAAAGTGATCTCCCGTGGATGCTCTCCCGTGTCCAATGCATGCTGTTCTGCAGGCAGACCAAAAGCATCCCAACCCATTGGATGAAGCACGTTGTAACCGCGCATACGTTTGAAACGTGAAACGATGTCCGTTGCCGTATAACCTTCCGGGTGACCTACGTGCAAACCTGAACCGGATGGATAAGGAAACATATCCAATGCATAAAACTTCGGTTTACCCGGATCCTCACCCGTTTTAAACGTTTTGTTTTCGTCCCAGTACTGCTGCCAACTTTTCTCCATAACCTGCGGCTGGTAGCCGTGCTTCGGCTGGTGATTCTCACTCATCTATTGTTCCTCCTCTTGGTTATTCACATTTATTGCAACAAAAAAACCTCAGCATCCCGTAGCGTTTGCAGCGCTAGGGACGAGAGGTTGAATTCCCGTGGTACCACCCTAGTTAGCGGACGAACGTGCTTCGTCATCCACTCCCTTTGGACCTGTAACGGCGGTTAACCGATGCGGATTTCCATTCCTGAACGAATGCTGCCATTCAAACACAGGATGGTGTAATCACCGCATTTCTCCAAGGCGAGTTCGTGAAATACTGTCAATCGGCTTGCACCAACCGCCGACTCTCTGTCATGTACAGGACCCACTACTGTTCCTTATCATCGAAATATGTATACAATATCGGGAACATTATATAAAAAAGCAAGACCAAAGTCAATATTACGCGCTGCGTTGACTATAAATGGTACTGTTCAACAGCATTCGCTCAGGATAAACGAAATCGATCGATTCCTTCTTCCAAGTTATTAATCGTCCACTGAATGTGTTCCTGATTATCATACTGCCGGTATGAGCATTCAATCCTGAGCACGAGGTCAAAATACAGATCGTATAAACTTCTTCGTTTTCGTTCACTATCGGTTGTTATAGCCCTCCCGTAACCCTTCACAAATCCCGGTGTATAATTAAAATGACTGAAGTAGTGCTCCATAAGTGGATCTGCCCAGAGTGACCGCTCAAAATCAATAATGGCCGTAATCCGCCCTTGTTCCACAAAAACATTGCCATCCCACAGATCCCAGTGGACGAGCACAGCTTCCTTGACATCATCCAGCACATCGGACTTCTCCAAAATTAATACCTTAAGATCATCATAATCAACGGGGACGCCAGCCTCTTGTCCATCAGTGAGCAAGTCATCCATCAGACTCAGAAATGCTTCCTTCCAGGTGGTGTACTTCGGTTTCTTCTCCGAAAAGTAACCAAATTTCTCACCTTTGATCTCATTTATTCGGCGATTTAAAGCACCAAGCTGCTGTTCAATCCTTTCCTGTTCTGCCGCATTATACTGATCTTTGACCTTGTTGTAGGGAGTGCCTGGCATATAATCCATAATAAAATACTCCGCCGGAGCAATACTGCGTGTGGAATCATGCGCCAAGACGCGGGGAACGGGCACATCTTTGAGTTCCTCTACGAGCCGAAGTGCCTGCACTTCGGCAATCATCAGATCCTGTTCACAGCGCATGGGTTTATTTATCGCAGAAGGGGCTATTTTGAGCACGACCACCTTGCCATTGCTTAGCGTCATAAAATAGGCATGGTTGGCCCAACCATCAATCATTTCCTTATAATCTTTGATGTCTGTGTTAAAATGCTGTTTGGCAATTCCGTTTAGTTGTTCAGAAGTCAGCCTTGTTTTATATGTACTTTCCATTGTGCACCGCCTAAATCAAATTACAATTCCTACCCACCAAGCTAAGGGAAAGCGTTTTCCATCTATCCATTATGGCTCCCTTCCGCCCTGCTGACAATGCCTTTTATCACGAAAATCAAGAAAAAAAACCGCCCTTATCATCATAAGGGCAGTTTCCATATGCAATCCTATTTCACCGCAACATAAAACAGCCGCTGTGCGCCTTTTCCAGCTTCTTTCCACTCAAAATCAGCATATACGCGGACATCTCTGAAGCCAGCCTTCGTCAGCTCCAGTCTCATCCAATCCGGATCATATGCACGCTGAACATGAACCTCTTCAAATCGCTGATACATGTCCTTGCTGCCATCATCCACTCTGGAAAAGATACTCAGATGATGTTCAATCTCACACCGATCACGATCCATGTCACAGGTCCAAATATACGATACCGAGCGTTCGTCCAGCACAAAAGGCTGCTCCTCTTCATAGCGAATCAGAGTATCGGGATGATGCACGTCAAACAGAAATGTTCCCTCTGGCTTCAGCATCTCATAGGTTCGCTGGAACGTACGTACGACATCTTCCTTTTCAAGCAGATAATTGATACAGTCACAAAAGGAAATGACCGAATCAACTGGCTCCGGCACCCTCCAGTCCCGCATATCCTGTTGAACCCAGCGGACACTGCCTTCACGATACAATCGATGACCCTGAGGTGTCCCTTCCATCTTGCTTCGTGCAACAGATAACATATCTGCAGACAGGTCAATGCCCGTCACTTCAAAACCCGAGTTTACCAGCGGAATCGTAATTGAGCCCGTTCCACACCCAAGTTCGGCGACACTCTTAGGCATGCCATGCTGCTCCCACGCTGTTCTTGCAAACCTTATCCAGTCCGGATAAGGCATATCTTCCATTAATTCATCGTACACATAAGCAAATTTACGGTAAGACATGTCAGGCACCGCACTTTCAATTTCATTTTCCGATTCCAAAAGAAAAAGCAGGGGCGTCCGGAGTTCACCCAGCCTTGCCCTGCCCTTCCTCAATTTAATATGACGTTAACGACTATTTGCCTTCATTCGAATCTTTGGGAGCCGACTCCGACAAGTACGTCCAGTTTTCCTTCTGCGTCACCAGTCCGTCTTTCATTAGCTTGCCCAGGGCACGCTTGAAAGCAGATTTGCTGATCCCAAAGCGCTGCTTGATAATATCCGGCGGAGTTGCATCCGAATAAGGCATCCCGCCCGTAGGGCGCTCTTTCATGAACGCGAGCAGCTTGTCTGCATCTTCGTTACGGCCAACCTCTTTGCGAGGGGACATTGCCAAATTGACACGTCCGTCTTCACGAACCAGCGTTACCCGACATTTCACTTTTTCGCCAAGGCGCAGCATCCGGTTACGTTCGGAGGAATGGATCATGCCGATGGCACCAAAGCCAAGCACTCCACCTTCAACGAGCACAAATGTACCCATCTGCAGCGGCTTGTACACTGTAGCTTCAACCCATTCATTCAACCACGATGTTGGAGCGTGGAACGACAGCGGCGCAAGCTCGCGTTCTCCGGCCAATTTGGCGCGAAGACGTCCTTGCTTGTCATGTTCCATAATCACAAAAACTTCATCGCCGACTTGAGGACGCAGCTCTTCCAGTTCGGGCAATTCACGGATCGGGAGCAGCAATTGCCGCCCAAGTCCCATCTCGAGGAAACAGCCGAGGCGTGGATGAATATCGGCCACGACCAGCCGTTCCATTTCACCGAGTGTGAGATATGGTTTTTTCATTGTCGCTGCCAAACGGTCCTCTGTATCAAAGAACAAAAAGACCTCCAGCGTTTCTCCAATTTTAACGTCCCGTGTAAGTTCCGTATAATGGAGCAGTACATCTTCCGATCCCGTCGTCAAAAAATAGCCAAACGGAGATACTTCACGGTCAACCGGCAAAGAGACGACCGTTCCTGCAATCAAACTCATACCGTTTCCACCACTTTGGCGTCAGACCACAGGCGCTCAATGTTGTAATACTCTCGCTCGTCCCGATGGAAAATATGCACAACCACGTCGCCCATATCCATCAGGACCCAACGTGCGGAATCCATGCCCTCGATACCTTTGATGTTCACACCAGCCGCATGCGCCTGTTTGCGAATCTCCGTTGCAATGGATTGTACCTGTGTATCGGAATTCCCGTGACAGATCACAAAATAGTCTGCTACCAGCGAGATACCAACCAGATCCAGTGCTACAATGTTGGATGCTTTTTTATCGTCAGCGGCAGTTACCGCCATATTCATAAGTTCTTTCGATGATAATGTCATGAACCAACCTCCATATTTTATAAATGTGCAATCAGATCGTTCCGCGATAACATGGTCAGCGGATATATAACCCGGCGCTGCGAGATCAGCAAGCTGATCGTGGAGTCAAAGCCTGCAATAAGCCCCTCCTCCAAACTACGCTCCGCTTGTTCCCGAATGTGCTCAACCCCAGGGAAATCTCTTCCTGGTTCGATGTAGTCAGCAAGACAAACCACCTTATCCAGCAGACTCATCCCTACACGGCCTGAAGTATGCCAGCGGATCGCATTAATAATCTCCGGATCATCAACACCATAATCACGCTGTGCAATAAAGGCACCTACTTCAGAGTGCCAGAGCTGCTTGTCATGCTGCAAGAGTTCTTCGTTCAATCCGTTCTCACGGATGACTGCTTCCATCTCGGATACCGGCCAGTATTTGGCGACATCATGCAAAATGGCTGCCAGGTCGGCTTTCACCGGATCTGCACCATACTTATCCGCCAACTGGACTGCTTTTTCCATCACGCCAAGCGTGTGCTTCCAGCGCTTCTCCGGCATCTGACCTGAAACGGCCTGAATCAATTCTTCACGGCTTAGTTCCATATAAACCGCTCCTTACAATATATTGATGAACTGCATCAGGGATCATGAACCGCACCGAATGTCCCTTCGCGAGTCTTCTCCGAACAGCTGTGGATGATATATCCACCAAGGGCATCTCCGCCAGTAAAACACTGTCCTGCAATTCCTCGGGGAGATCATCCAGATGTAACTGAAACCCTGGCCGACCCACACCGATAAAGGTTAATTTAGCTGCCAGTTCTTCAATCTGTTCCCACTTCGGAAGATAGTTCACCATGTCCGCTCCGATGATGAAGTAAAATTCATGCTCCGGATAACGGCGCCACAATTCCTTCATCGTATCAATCGTATAGGATACCCCGCCGAGCTCCATTTCGATGTCCAGCACTTCATATTGCTCAACACCCTTCACTGCGGCTTCCGTCATATCAAGACGCTGCTGTCCCGAAGCTCCGGCTCCGCGTTTATGCGGCGGAACATGAGACGGCATGAACCAGATCTCGTCAAGTGCATGAGCATCTCTTGCAGCTTCGGCTGCGAGCAGATGCCCCATATGGATCGGATCAAACGTCCCGCCCATGATGCCAATCTTCACCCGTGTCACCGCCTAAGGAAGTTCGATTTGTTTGTTGTCGCGTGATTCCTTGTACAGGATGATCGTGCTGCCGATAATCTGCACCAGTTCGCTTCCGGTTTCCCGAGCGACTTCTTCAGCGATCTCATTTTTATCATCCAGACAATTGTTCAGCACTTGCACTTTCATCAATTCACGCTTCTCGATCGCATCTTCGATATGACGGAACAGATGCTCATTTGTGCCCCCTTTACCGATCTGAAACACAGGGGTCAGATGATGTGCTTGTGAGCGCAAGAAGCGCTTTTGTTTACCGTTTAACATGAATACTCCATAACTCCTTATGCTCGGCAGGTCTCGGCAACAGAACTCAACGTCTGTCTGGACCTGACCGTTCAATTATATTTTTCATTTCATAAAACTATCCAATACAGCACGTCTCATGGTCTCTACTGGCGCAGGAATTCCAAGCCAGTGCTCAAATGCGACCGCGCCCTGATACACAAACATGCCGAGACCGCCATGTACAACACATCCACGCATACGGGCTTCACGAAGCAAGCGTGTCTCCAGTGGATTATAGATCAGATCACTCACAGCCGTACCTTCCCGAATCAGCTCGGGATTCACAGGAACATCGTCCACATGGGGATGCATGCCTGCTGCCGTTGTGTTAATGACGATATCGGCTGAGGCTAACACAGCTGCAGCTTCATCCATGCCGCTGCCTGTGATGTCACCCATCTTAAGCCCTCTCAAATCGGAAGCAAGCATGCTCGCTCGTTCTGCTGTACGGTTCAGGATGCTAATTCGTTCCGGCTTCTCCAGGGCCAGTGCATAAATGACGCCTCTTGCAGCGCCTCCTGCCCCGAGAACTGCGATCTGTTTCCCTGAGAGATCGGGAACTGCTTCTTCTTTCAATGAACGCACATAACCAATGCCATCCGTGTTGTACCCTGTCAGTTTACCACCCTCATTGACGATCGTATTCACAGCACCAATCAACCGTGCACTCTCATCAATGACATCGAGGTACTGCATAACCTCTTCTTTGTGCGGTATCGTTACATTAACACCGCGATAACCCAGAGCCACAATGCCTTTAACGGCTGCTTCCAGCTGCTCCGGGCGAACATGGAGCGGCATATACAATCCGTTCACGCCTGCTGCTTCAAGAGCCGCATTATGCATGGCAGGAGATTTGGAATGTCCAATGGGATCACCCATAACCCCAAGCAGAATCGGGAGTGAGGCATAGGCATTCTTCTGTTCTGACATAGGTCCGCCTCCGATCAGTTGAGAATCATTTTGCCGTCAAAGTTAGATCAAAGATGGACGAACCAGTACCCGAATGCCTTTCGGTGCATGCACAGCGACAAGCGCCCCATTCTCACCATTGACCTTAATCCAACCCAGACCAGATATAAACACATCCGACTGGCTGCCGCGTTTGATCCGGAACTCGTGCCTTGTCCATTCTGGCATATCTGCTGCATCCTCACGGGTTGGCGGGGACAGCAGTTCTCCGGCATGGTCACGGTAAAGATCATCTGCACGTTCCAGCTTCGTCCGGTGAATATCAATGGCATTGCTGGTATAACAAGTAAAGGACTGGCGATCACCTTCAATAAAGTCAAAGCGGGCCATCGCGCCAAAGAACAGCGTCTGGCCTGCATTCAATTGATACACGGCCGGCTTCAGCGGCTTGTCCGGCATGATTGCTGCCAGATCCTTGCGTGATACAATCTCACTGAAACGCCATGGGTAAACAATTCCGGGCGTATCAATAATGTATTTTCCGTCATCCAAAGGGATGTTGACCATATCCAGTGTCGTTCCCGGATAACGGGACGTTGTCAGTTCCTGCTCCAGATCACTATAGTCACGGATGAGACGGTTGATTAGCGTGGATTTGCCCACGTTGGTACCACCGACCACGTACACATCGCGATCCTCACGGTACGTACCAACGAGCTCAAGCAGACGGTCGAAGCCCTGATTTTGCTTGGCACTGCAGAGCACGATATCCACTGTACGCAGCCCTTGCTCTTTAGCCTGCTTCTGTACCCAGTTACGAACCTTGTTCCAGTTGGTTACTTTGGGAAGCAGATCTGTTTTGTTGACAGCGAGCAGTACCGGATTGTTGCCTACAAAACGCTGCAGACCGGAGATGATACTGCCATCAAAGTCAAACAGATCAACGATATGGATGACAAGTGCATCCTTATCCCCGATTTTGCTGAGAAGAGCCAAAAATTCGTCCTGATCCACCGTGACGGATGATGACTCGTTGTAGTTTTTGATCCGGAAGCAGCGCTGACATATTACCGGTTCACGCCCCAGCGCTTTCTCTGGGATAAATCCCGGTTTATCCGGATTTTCCGTTTGCAGATGCACACCGCATCCACTGCATCTTACGGCAAGGTTGCCGTTATGCGTTTCTGTCATTTCTTGTTTTCCTCCTCGAGCCATAAGCCTTTCTTGCGCAAACTGGTTAGAGCAATCCGTTCCACGCGCCGATTGAAGCGGGTCATAAACCCTTCATCACCGATGGAAATGGGCAGTACCAGCACGGTATAAAGTCCCAGCCGATTACCTCCATATACATCCGTAAGCATCTGGTCGCCTACCACAATCGTTTTTTCCGGAGTTAGCTCCATCATTTTCATTGCTCTACGAAACGGTGCATTCGATGGTTTGCGTGCACTATGCACAAACTGGATATCCAGCGGCGTCGCAAACAAAGATACACGATTCAAATTGTTATTGGATACAATCATCAGCTTGAAACCAGCCTTTTTCACACGCGCAAACCATTCAATCAGTTCAGGCGTGGCATCAGGAGCTTTCGCACCAACAAGCGTATTATCCAGATCAGTTATTATTCCACGGTAGCCTTGAGCGTACAGCTCTTCCAGATTAATGTCAAAAACCGTGTCTACTCGCAGCTTGGGCATTAACATTTTAAACAAAGAAGTCACCTCAGTTTCATACGACACACTATATCACAAATCCGTCTTTCCTGAAAATGCATACAGTGCCTGATGGTATGGAAAAAAGGAAAAACGGGACGGGCATCCACTATGCCCGTTCCGCTTTGAGTTCCTTGCGCAGCTTCAAGGCTGTCTCATAGACTGCCTTCCAATCATCCGAAGTAACGGAGGCCGGGCTGTAACGCGTCTGTTCAAACATCGCAAGCAGTTCATGCAGCGTTGCTGCAGCAGCCGGTTTCGCCTGACTCCAGCGGTTAACGGACTCACGCAGCGTCTCATCTCCGCTTCGGTTCAATCCTCTTCGTTTCACATACCGAATCCACCGCTCTGTCTCTGCAACAACTTTCTGCTCAGGCGTGAGTGGTCCACCCGTTCGCAGGCGTAGGATCCAGAAACGGAGCGAGAAACGATTCCGCCAGAACATGTAGGCCACCCATAACCCAAGAACAGCCACAGCGGCCCAAATTACAAAAGCAGGAACGCTTGATGCAGCTTCTTGAGGTGCCGGTGTCTGCTCTTCTTCAACAACTGGTTCCTCTTCAGGCTGCTCATCAGGTTCATCTACCGGCTGTACATCAGGCTGTTCTGTCAGCAGCGGCATATCAAAGCCAGGTGTCGCTTCAACCGGAATCCATCCATATTCGCCAAAGTAGACCTCGGCCCAGGAATGCGCATCTGCATTCGTCACTGTATAAGTGGTCTCAATCTCGGCCCCAGGTTGACGTGGTGCCTGCATGTCCGAATTGAGAGACATTTGGCCTGGTGCATAACCCTTTACCCAGCGAGCCGGTATCCCCTCCGAACGTGCCATCATGACCAGTGCCGTCGAAAAGTAATCACAATAGCCCTCGCGGATGTCAAACAAAAATCCTTCAACAAAATCACTGCTTACTTTTCGTGATAAATCGGGATTGTTGGTGTAATTAAAGTTTTGTTGTAAATAGTTTTGCAGTAATGCCACTTTTTCATACGGCGTATTTGCCGAAGCTGTAATTTCAGCTGCAAGCTCCGTCACCCGGTCCGGGAAGCGGGATGGCATCTGCAGGTACATATCGTCTGCGGGAATGCTCGCGTACAGATCATCAAACGTCTTTGTACGAAGCTCATCTTCAACGATTACGGGCGCTTCAGAGACAACCGTATACGTTTTGGGAAATTGCGGCTGCTGCCGGTCCGTTACGATATGCAGTTCTGCCTGATTCGCATTCCACAGCATCCGGCCAGATACGTTCTCGCCATTGACTGAACTCACTTCGGATATCGAGTACGCACCAAAGAGGATTGGATACACATTATCGTTGAGCATGGTTACTTTTTGAGTAACTTCCTTGGTATTCACGTTGCCCGCATCCTCATTCTCCAGGGTTTGTCCAAGTTCTACATACTCTGTGGACACCCGTCTGCGGTCATCCCACCCTGTCCCGGTGTACTCTTCCCGGGTTTCACCGCGCCAGTAACTGCGCTCATTGGTCGTCACCGACATCACAGGCGTGTAGTCAAAATTGAATCCACCGCCCAACTGGTTATCTTCACGGCTGTATCCCGACTCTGTGGAACTTGGAATATCCAGCGTGCCGTCGCCTGTCTGGCTCGTAGAGCTTCCGGTATAGTTACGCCATGCCGTATACGGGTCAGTCAATGTAGGCGGAACTTCCGGCATATTCACACTCGCTACGATAATCAGAGAAAAGATGATGGCGATGTTGGCCAATATTTTGTACGGATACCGGATTAATCGTTTCCAGCCCTGCGGATAGTGCAGTTGAAAATTGCGGAAATGCTGGCAAACCAGCCAGCCCATCCCTGCAAACATCACCCAGGCCACTTCAATCCATAACGGAATTTGGGTAAAGGAATCCAGAATCCCCATCGATACAATGTTAACTCCCAGAAAGACAAGGATACGGCGGGTTGTGGTCACCAGTCGAAGAGCAGCTTCAAGCATGACCCATGCACACAGCGAGAACCAGATGTATGGCGTCAAATGCAGCAGGAACTGCTCCGCACGATCGGTGAATGTCCCGTAAGGCATATAGACAGAGTAATCAATGAGCGTTTTATGCAAAATATATATAAGTACAATAGCCTTGATCGCCATGCGGTAGATCGGTTTAAAAGGTAAAATGATTTCCAATACACTGACCGCTGCCAGCGTCCACAACACCAGTGATGTCGTCTCCGTATACCATGATTCTTGGGTAAACGAGATCCACTGCATTGCAATCAGGAAGATCCAGAGCAGCGACGCTGCGTGATACCAGGATCTTTTTCCCGTTCGTAGTTCTTTTCCATTGGTACTCATGCAGAACCTCCCCCCATAACCGTTGGAAGTTCCTGCAGATGGGAAACAACAAAGGATCTTGTGCCTTTTCCTCGCAGCATGGCTGACCATTCAGCACTCTGACGGGACTCCTTGGTATCAATAATAATGTGGCACGGAGTCATTCCCCGAGTGTCAGCCCACCGCAGCAATTCCAGTACCTTTTCATCTTTTTGGGGAGAAATGACTACAAAATAAGCACCCTGTGGCAGCTGACGCGCAAGCTTCTCAATGCCGGGAAGCAGTCGTTTATCCTGGCCATTGTGCTGCACGTCCACCAGATGGTGCATCATCTTCTGTCGTTCAAGCAGGCTTTCGCTGGGAGGGAGCAGTTTCGTTTGGTCAGATAATGTCATCAGCCCCATGCCCATCCGTTCCCTCGTTCCATACTCCAAAAGCGATGCCGCGGTGGAAACAGCCAGTTCAAACGCTTCCCCTTGCTCGTAGCTGCCCGCCAATGCGTCAAGCACCAGAATGGTTTTGGGTACCGATTCATGTTCAAACTCCTTGGATTTCCATGTTCCCGTCTTGGCTGTAGCATTCCAGTGAATCCGGGACAGCCGGTCTCCATATACATAATCACGCACTCCGTTGATTTGAGTTGTTTCCCTGCGGGAACGCGTCCGCGCGGTTTGTGGGCCAGATAGTCGCGATTTACGATCATATAACTGCCAGTACGGTATGAACACAGTGCGGGGCAGCACCCGAAAATCGCCTTTGGCCTTGAATGTGCCGCGGTGCTCGATCAGTCCAAAGATATCCTCGCTTGCACATTCCGTTTCCGAAAACACATATTTGCCTCGTTCCAGCGGTGGGGTCTGAAAAGACAACTCTCCATTTCCCCGCATGTTGGGAATCAGGCTCTCCCTGAAAGACCAGGACTCCCCGTTATGACGGTGCAATATTTCACGCACAACTACATAAGGCAGCGGCAAAAACCCGGGAATGGTCAGTTGAAGCTTCACTTGAACCTGGTCACCGGCATGCAAAAGTTCTTCATGATTCTGACCTGAGGATAAAATACGCACACCGCGTGCACGTCTTACCCCGCTGAACCCGGCAATTGCAAGATAGAGACAGAGCAAGGTCACCATCGATAGCAGCATGATGGACGTTTTCCCGCCCTGGAACAGAACGTAAGCCAAACAACAAATCCACACCGCCGCGATGCTCCATACGCGAGGGTGGCGCATTCCTCTTCTGACATTACTCAAAAGCGGCTTCATGAATTATTGCCCCATGGAGACGGGTACACGAACTTGCTGAAGTACAGAATTCAGTACGGCTTCAGAGCTCATGCTGTCCAGTCTCGCTTCAGGACGCAGCACAATCCGATGGGAGATGACATACGGCGCCATTGTCTTCACGTCATCCGGGAGCACATAATCACGTTCCTGCAAGAAGGCAAACGCCTTCACCGCCATCATGAATGAGATGGCTGCACGCGGGCTTGCCCCCAGCAGCACGGACGGGTGCGAACGCGTCATGCGAACGACATCAAGCAGATAGTCCATCACCGGATCGCCGATAAACACTTCCTTGATCTCCTGCTGAATCGCAGAAATTTGATCCATGTGGGTTACGGACTCAAGCCGGTCCACAGGCTGACCCGATTGATGCTGCTTCAGCAGCGTTTTCTCAATATCCTTATCCGGATAACCCAGACTTATTTTCAGCATAAACCGGTCAAGTTGTGCTTCCGGCAATGTGTAGGTTCCTTCAAAATCGATTGGATTCTGGGTAGCACAGAGCATAAACGGGTGCGGCAGATCATAAGTATCGCCATCTACCGTCACACTGCGCTCCTCCATTACCTCCAGCAGGGCTGACTGGGTTTTCGTTGTTGCCCTGTTGATCTCATCCGCTAGAAGTATGTTGGTCATGACTGGACCCGGACGGAAATAAAAGCGTTCATCACGCGGATGGAATACGGATACACCGGTGATATCACTTGGCAGAATATCGGGATTACATTGAATGCGGCGGTATTCTCCGCGCATGGATTTCGATAATGCTTTGATCAACTGCGTTTTGCCTGTTCCCGGTACGTCTTCGATCAGAACGTGTCCGCCTGCAAGCAAAGCTGTTAGCAAAAGTTGAATTTCAAAGGATTTCCCCATTATGCAAGATTCCAGATTAGAACGAACTGCTGAAATGATTTGGATCGACTCTTTGCGCACAGGCATGTGGTCTAACCTCCTAAAAAAGCATACAGATTTCCTTTTATTGTACATGAACAACGGGCCCGAGTACACTCGCAGAGAATCACAATTTGTTTCCAGCCGTCAGATTGGCCGCCATTCTCGCATGAGTGCGACAAAAAGCCCCGGATATTAAATATCCGGAGCCTCTCCATTTAAGTCGATATAGCTTTAAGATTCTGCCAAGCTTTGTCAGCCTTTCGGCCGAACCACCAGTGCCGCGAGAAAGGAGAAGATAATCGCAGATGATATCCCCGCTGCGGTCAAGTCGAAGATACCGGTAATCACCCCGATCCATCCGTCTTTTTCAAGCTCGGTCAACGCCCCGTGCACCAGTGAATTGCCGAAACTGGTAATGGGAATGGAAGCCCCTGCTCCCGCAAATTTGACAAGTGGATCATACCAACCCAATGCGTCCGCAACCGCACCAGCCACAACCAGTGTACTCATGGTATGAGCCGGGGTCAGCTTGACGCCATCCATCAGCAACTGTCCCACCACACAAATCAAGCCGCCTACAATAAAAGCCCACAAAAATTGCATCGTTTATCCCTCCTTTTCAATGGCTACCGCATGCGCAATACATGGGATGCTCTCGCCCTGCTGGTAGGATATCGGTGACAGCAGCGCGCCCGTGGCAACAATCAAGACCCGTTTCAGATCACCTTTCTGCATCCGGTTCAAAATATGTCCGTAAGTTACGGTGGCAGAGCAACCGCATCCGCTGCCGCCCGCTACAACGTATGGCTGCTTCTCCCGGTCGTAAATCATGAGCCCGCAATCATTAAACGTCGTTTGTTCCATGGGTATACCTTCCTTTTGCAGCAGTTCCTTCGTAATCGGGAGTCCAACAGAGGCCAAATCTCCGGTTACGATGAGATCGTAATACCCTGGTTCAAGTCCGGTATCCCGGAAATGAGACACAATGGTATCTGCCGCGGCAGGAGCCATGGCTGCCCCCATATTGAACGGGTCCTTGATTCCGAGATCCATCACTCGGCCAATCGTTGCCCGGGTAACCACAGGACCGTCCCCTGTACGGGAAACCACGCTGCATCCTGACCCTGTTACCGTGTATTGGGCATATGGAGGCTTCTGGGAACCATACTCTGTTGGATAGCGGAATTGCTTCTCCACGGTACAGTTATGGCTGACCGTACCCGCGAGGACATAATTACCCGCACCCGAGTCAACGATTAAGGAGGCTAATGCCAGGCTCTCCATGGATGTGGAGCAGGCTCCAAAAACACCAAGGTAGGGTGCTCCCAGTTTTCGAGCCGAAAATGAACTGCTGATGATCTGGTTCAGGAGGTCACCACCGATAAAAAACTGGAGCTCTTCCTTTGTAATGTTCGCATTAACGAGTGCCAGCTGCGTAGCCTGTTCAAGCAGCTTGCGCTCCCCTTTCTCCCACGTTTTCTCGCCAATCTCCAGATTGTCGTATACGTAGTCGAAATCGGCTGACAGCGGTCCCTCTCCCTCCTCAGGTCCCACAACTGCTGCTCTGCCGATAATTCGTGGCTGGTTTTCAAATTGCCAGGTTTGACGTCCGATCAGCTTCATAGATGCCCACCTCCGACTCCCAGGAAGGCGTAAATGATACCTATAATAAAGGCAGCAACGACACCAAAAACAATAACTGAACCGGCAAGTTTAAACATGTTGGCTCCGACACCCAGGACAAGTCCCTCCGCTCGGTGCTCCAATGCTGCCGAGCACATGGAGTTGGCAAACCCGGTAACCGGAACTGCCGTACCAGCTCCAGCCCATTGAGCGATTTTATCGTAGACCCCAAGACATGTAAGAATGACCGAGATCAGGATCATAACCGCAACTGTAGGACTGGCCGCTTCCTTGGAAGTCATATCAAACCCCGCTTTGAATGCCTCCTGGATAGCCTGTCCAATGATGCAAATGAATCCTCCAACAAAGAAAGCTTTAATGCAGTTTGCCAGGATCGGACGGGCTGGCTCATGTTTTTTGGCAACCTTCTTGTAATCCTGTTCATTAATGGACAGGGATGATGCTTTTTTTCCATTACCGGATCCTTTGGTTTGAGCTGGCAAGATACAGAACCTCCTTTGAAATCAAAATCAGTCGAGCAGCTTAATACTGCCCGGAGCGAGTTAAATCCTATGTTCATTGTTTGTTAATGATGGGAAGGTTATGTATCCGGCGAATTGCAGCATTTGTTTCCAGTTGGGGAGAGCAGCATTTTTGCAGCAGAATCAAGTACGCCGGATCAGAGGGCTTTCAATCATGATATATCCAGGTTCATCATTTTCTTATAAATAAAGAAGCACGATCACGAGTAAAATAAAGAGGACGATAAAAAGGATATCTTCATTGCCTTCATGAGGTGGCTTCATCTGGTGTTCCAACTCCTTCCTGTCGTCAGGCAAATGAATGAGAAGTTCACGATAGATGGGAATTACAAAGAGCCTCAATGTATGAGTATTCAATATCACTGCTAAAGGCGTGGGATTATCGCCCATCTATTCGCCTGTCCCCATTTTATTGTCCCAGGAATGCCTTAGATACGTGACACAGACATGGACAATTACGTGCGCAAGGTTCATACTGTAATGTGACCAGTGGTTAATAATTCGTCCTGCATTTTAGGGGACAACAGTCCGCAGCCGTTCTGTCGAGACTGTCATACATACGAGCAGAGGAGTTGTCGACACATGAATGAAAAAACAATGGAGATGTTTCGCACCTTAACAGAGTTTCCTTCCGCTTCCGGATTCGAGCGCGAGCTTCGCGGCTGGATGAAGGAACAGCTGTCCAATTATACAGAGGAATTTGTTCAGGATCGTCTGGGGAGTCTATTTGGTGTACTGCGCGGTGAAGAATCGGGTCCCAAAGTGATGGTTGCCGGACACTTTGACGAAGTCGGTTTCATGACAACAGGCATCACGGAAACAGGAATGATTAAATTCCGTCCGCTCGGCGGATGGTGGAGCCAGGCCGTTCTGTCACAGCGCCTGCAGATCATTACTCCTGATCGCCGCATTACGGGGGTTGTAGGTTCTACGCCTACTCACTTACTGGATGAATCGCAACGAAACAAACCGGTTGACCTCAATCACATGTACCTGGATATTGGTGCAGATAACCGTGCTGAAGCGGAATCATGGGGCATTCATCCAGGCATGCAAATTGTGCCGATCTGCGAATTCACGCCAATGGCTAATCCGAAGAAAATCATGGCAAAAGCCTGGGATAACCGTTACGGGGTTGGACTTGCTCTTGAATTGGTTGAAGCGCTCCACAAGGAAAAGCTTCCCAACACCTTATATTGCGGTGCGACCGTTCAAGAGGAATTGGGGCTTCGAGGTGCACGCACCGCTGCCAATCTGATTGAACCTGACATCTTCTTCGCACTGGATTGCAGCGCAGCCAATGACATGACAGGTGACAAACAGTCCTTTGGACATATCGGACAAGGCGCTTTGCTCCGTATTTTTGACCCTGGCATGTTCACCCATCGCGGGATGGTGGAATACGTTCAGGACACGGCTTCTTCGAACCAGATCAAGATGCAATACTTCATCTCACCTGGGGGTACCGATGCGGGACAAGTGCACCTGAGCGGAATCGGTGTACCATCAACGGTCATTGGCATTTGTGCACGTTACATTCACACCTCTTCTTCCATCATTCACACGGATGACTACGATGCTGCCAAAGCGCTGCTTGTCAAACTGGTGAAGGGTCTGGATCGCACGACAATGAACACCATTATTGAGAACGCGTAAACGTTGGAACGAGGTTCAAGGTTGAATAGTTTCTACTCTGAACCCTCCTTCTACTCTATGAGACATTCTGACTTTGGTTAGAGTGTCTCTTTTTGTGTCGTTGTATTGGTTGGACAATATAAAACACTTAGAAATATTACGCCGTCGAATGCAGACAAACTCGTCCAATTTCTTGACGAAATCGGCGATGTGACTCTCGATGATGTTATGCGGGCTTTTCAAAAAAGAATGAATTCCTAAACGGAATGAAATGAGGTTTGAATGATGTCTGACTTTGACGGAACTGGATTTGCCGAGCTATTAATTGTAGTCATCCTTGTTGTTTTATTTGTATTTGGCTCCTCGGATATTGAAGGACTCACCGACTCTCCATCATCATCGTCCTAAGTATCTCGGCTTGCAGTTCAGTCGCTGAACCATTGTTCCGGACATGCAACATGCAGCAAGCATCATTAAAAATTTAAGTTTTAGGTTTAGAGGGATATATTTAAAACGCCAGTCCATTCAATCTGGACTGGCGTTTTTGATATGCAGCACATGCTCCGTTACAGAAATAGCGGTGAAAATGCTATCCAGGCCAAAATTAAGGTCAGTACGATACACACATTTTCTACAACAGCCCCGTGCTTGGTGCCCGTACTCATCAAATTTGCTCGTATCCGCCACTTGAGTGGCGGAAACGGACGAATTCCGCGATTCGTCAACGAGTCTGCAAGCAGATGCATGGCATAAGCTATTCCTCCAGCTACCCAGATCTCCGGACCCTGCTGATGCGTTGTACTGTATAGAAGTCCTCCCCACACTGCCGTTCCATACACAGTATGGGTTAGCCCTCGATGGGTTAGCGTTGTACACAACATGAGCAGACTTCCCGCGATCAGGTTCCATGGGGCGAATGCATGACCATAGAATACAAGCCCCAGTCCAATAACAAACATCAACACTTTGCGAAGTGAACGGGACGGCAGGAAAGAGACCAGCCCAACCAAAATGGCGAGCAGCAGATTCCAAGGCTTGGCCTGTACATAAAAGTACACAAATACAGCGGTGGGCAGCAAAATGGTTTGCAGCAGCCTGATCAAACTATTCGGCAATGCCTTGGATACCAATAAGGAATTCGGTTCATCAATGTCCGGCAGCAGCGAACCAATCAGCGCAACCGTAACTGCCGGAGCAGTCACTTGCATACCCATTAATTGCAGCACAGATAGCGAAACGCCTGTTCCAATAATCAGGTGGGATCTTCCCATCATGATGCGAAAACTTCCTTTCGAAGAAATAGGGAACGTCATACCCCACTCACGATGTTACAACGAAAACAAAAAGAGAACAATAGTTCGTATTTCTTATTTTATTTCAATCCCCACCCTAACGTCTCCTCTAGTCCATACTTTAAATAAAAAACGGTTTCCGTGACGGGGCTCACACTTTTTTATTTGTGACACTTATATCGTTCTTAGTGAAATAAATCACATTAAGTGTCAGCAATCCACGGTATGATTCAAATATAAACCACTACAATTGTTGGTATTGTCCAGTGTCTAACCAAGGAGGCTTACACACATGAACGGAAAAAGAGAAAAACTTGTCGTGATCGGCAACGGTATGGCCGGCATCAGTACAGTTGAACAAATTTTGAAATTGACTTCAGGCTTTGACATTACGGTCTTCGGCACTGAGCCCTATCCCAATTATAACCGGATCATGTTGTCCTATGTTCTGGAGGGCAGCAAAACCATTGATGATATCGTGCTTAATGATCTGCACTGGTATGAAGACAATGGCATTACGCTTCATACCGGGACAACCGTGTCCCATATTGATGCAGACAACCGGGAAGTTGTCACGAACGAAGGTACACGGGTGCCATACGACAAAATCATTATTGCCACGGGTTCCAGCTCCTTCATTCTTCCGGTTCCCGGTCATGACAAAGAAGGCGTTGTGGGATTCCGGGATATTGCCGACTGCAATATGATGCTCGAAGCAGCCAAGCAATATAAAAAAGCGGCAGTTATCGGCGGAGGACTTCTCGGACTAGAAGCAGCCAAAGGACTGGTGCAGCTCGGCATGGACGTCACTGTCGTACATCTCATGCAGGACTTGATGGAACGCCAACTCGATCCTCAAGCTTCAGCCATGTTAAAAGCAGAACTGGAGCGTCAGGGCATTCGTTTCAAAATGGGTGCGCAGACGGCTGAACTGATCGGCGGGGAACGTGTAGAAGGTCTCCGCTTTGCCGATGATACCGTACTGGATGCAGACTTTGTGGTTATGGCCGTAGGCATTAAGCCCAACACGATTGTAGCCCGTGAAAGCGGCATGGAGGTTAACCGGGGCATCGTCGTCGATGACTACATGCAGACCTCGCTGGAGGGCGTATATTCCGTCGGGGAATGTACCGAACACCGTGGAGTATGTTACGGCCTTGTCGCTCCGTTGTTCGAACAAGGCATGATTCTCGCCAAGCATATCTGCGGTGTAGAGACTGCTCCGTATGAAGGCTCTGTCGTATCTACCAAATTAAAAATTTCAGGTGTGGACGTCTTCTCTACAGGCGAGTTTCTTGATAGTCCGGATCATACAGTGATTAGCCATAAGGATGACTGGAAACGGACTTACAAAAAAATTCTGCTGCGAGACAATGTCATGGTCGGTGCTGTGCTCTTTGGTGACGTCACCGACTCTGCCGAATTGCAGAAGCTGATCAAACAAAAAACCGAAATGACAAATGACCTGTATGCTTCGCTGATGGGTACGGGCTGTGGTGGCCACAAAAAAGCCGCTTCTGTTGAAACGATGGCCGAGGACGAAATTGTGTGTGGATGCAATGGTGTAACCAAAGGAGCCATTGTCGATGCCATTACGAATCAGGGACTGAGCAGCGTTGATGAGATCAAAGCCTGCACAGGCGCAACCCGTTCATGCGGCGGCTGTAAACCGGTGGTAGAGCAAATTTTGCAATACGTACTGGGAGACAACTTCACAAGCGGTGCCAAACAGGGCATCTGTGGATGCACCTCGCTCAGCCGGGATGAAATTGTGGCCGAAATCAAACAAAAAGGATTGCAGACAACCAAGGAAGTCATGAATGTCCTGGGCTGGATCCAGCCAGAGGGCTGTTCCAAATGTCGCCCGGCGATTAACTACTACCTCGGCATGATTGCACCGGATACGCATGAAGACGAGAAAGAGTCCCGTTTTGTCAATGAACGCATGAACGCCAATATCCAGAAAGACGGCACCTATACGGTGGTACCGCGCATGTATGGCGGAGTGACCACGCCGGAAGAACTGAAGCGCATTGCAGACATTTCGGTCAAATACGATGTTAAAGCGGTCAAGGTTACCGGCGGTCAACGCCTCGATCTGATCGGGGTCAAAAAAGAGGATCTGCCGCAGGTATGGGCCGAACTGGATATGCCTTCAGGTTACGCATACGCCAAATCGCTGCGAACAGTCAAAACATGCGTCGGTTCCCAATTCTGCCGCTTCGGGACCCAGGACTCCATGGCAATGGGAGCCCTGCTTGAGCGCAAGTTCGAACGTCTCGATCTGCCTGCCAAATTCAAAATGGCGGTCAATGGCTGCCCGCGGAACTGTGCTGAATCATGTACGAAAGATATCGGTATCGTCGGTAATGATGGAGGCTGGGAGTTGTTTGTTGGCGGCAACGGCGGGATTAAGGCGAGACTTGCAGACTCTTTATGCAAAGTGAAAACAGATGAAGAACTCATCGAATTATGCGGTGCAATTATCCAATACTACCGCGAGACTGGAAACTATCTGGAGCGCACCTCGGAATGGGTAGAACGTATCGGTCTTGAGCAGATTCGTTCAGTAGTGGTTGATAATCTGGAGGAACGCAAAGCATTGATGGACCGCATTGAATTTGCCCTGGGCCATGTAGAGGACCCATGGAAAAAAGCACTTCGAAATGAAGAAGGCCAAACCAAACTGTTCCAGGGTATTGAAGTGTCGGCTCGTCCATAAGGAAGCAAACTTCTTCACAGGACAAATATCATTGAAATCTGCAGGATGAACCTGCCATAGAAAAGGAGCAGTCCATATGACAACCAAACAATCAGGCACCTATTTTCCGGCGGGAGAAATTGATGAATTTCTTCCCCGGATTGGGCGGGTGGTAGAAATTGAAGGCCGGCAGTTGGCTGTCTTTCGCGCATCGGATGGTACCGTATTCGCTGCCGACAACCATACCCCCCACCCTAAGGGCGGGCCGCTCGCCGAAGGAATTGTATCCGGCCACTATCTATACGATCCGCTGTACGACTGGAAAATTGACTTATGTACAGGTCAGGTACAGGCGCCCGATAAGGGGCAGGTTGAAATGTTTCCGGTGAAGATCGAAAACGGGCAGGTCTGGATCGCTGTGTAGCCAGCTCCATAAGTAAAACCTAGATTGATGCACAATAATGGAGGAGACCGTGATGTTTACACCAGGTGTGGAAGGAATTATTGAAGCTGCCGTAAAAAAACGGGATCAGATGAATGCCAGCTTGCCGCGTTACATGGTGGCAGCCTTAATGGCAGGCGCCTACGTGGGCCTGGGAATTATTCTGATCTTTAGTATCGGCGCACCGCTGCTTGCAGCCAAGTCGCCATTGCAAATGATGCTGATGGGCATGTCCTTTGGACTGGCCCTTACCCTCGTCATTTTTGCAGGATCGGAATTGTTCACAGGCAACAACATGTTTTTCACCATGAGCACACTGGCGGGCCGGACTACTGTCCGTGATACGCTCAAAAACTGGGGGCTGGTGTTCCTCGGCAACCTGATCGGCGCCATCCTGCTCTGTCTGCTGATTGTGGGCAGTGGTCTGTTCAAAACAGCTGGACCGGAGCATATCCTGTTTGCCGTATCGGCCAAAAAGATGGCTGCACCCGTTACCGAACTGTTTTTCCGCGGCATACTCTGTAACTGGCTTGTCTGTCTGGCCATTTGGATGGCGGCCCGTTCCAAAGAGGATATTGCCAAACTGGTCCTGATCTGGTGGTGTCTATATGCGTTTATCGCCAGCGGATATGAACACAGTGTCGCCAATATGACGCTCTTATCGCTATCCTGGCTGCTGCCCAATCACCCCGATACGATCACACTGGCAGGTTGGCTGCACAATATGATTCCAGTCACACTGGGTAATATCATCGGTGGTGCCTTGTTTGTTGGCATGGCATATTGGTTTATTTCACCAGTAAGGAAGAAAGCTTGACATCATATCGTGATTTCCCATAAATCTTGAATAACCAAAAATATTAATAAACCAAAGGCCATCATGGATTATGCTGAATATAAGTTCAGTAGACATGATGGTTTTTGGATTGTTCGAAGAGTATCACCCTTCTATTTCGCCCACTCGAATACGAATGTCCTGCCCCTTATACAGCTTTATTTTTACCTTTTCCGCATACATCGTTAATCCATGGTTAACATAACTAAAGTATAGTCAGTTCATACCCAAACCAACAAAGGATGATTGCTTAGATGGGAATTCATACGTACTTCAGGTCGCTGAACGATCTTGAACGCATTATTCGGACGCCGGGCAAGTTCAAGTTCGAAGAACACTGTGTGTCTGCTCATTCCTGGAAAGTGGTCCAGTATGCCAAGACACTGGCAGATATTGAAGAACAGCACGGAGTAAGCATCGACTGGAAAAAGCTATACGAAATCACCAGCAGCCATGATTATGGCGAAATCTTCATTGGTGACATCAAGACGCCAGTCAAACATTACTCATTGGAGCTGCGTTCCATGCTGCTGCATGTTGAAGAGGCCATGGTAGAACATTTTATCAACGAAAATATCCCTGAAGAATTCAAGGACATTTTCCGCAGGCAGCTGCGAGAAGGCAAAGACGACACTGTAGAAGGACTAATCCTTGAGGTCGCAGATAAAATGGACCAGGTATATGAAGCCTTCGCGGAACTGCAGCGTGGCAATACAGAGAAAGAATTCATCGTCATGTACCGCTATGCACTGGTCAAAATCAAAAATATTGACCTCCACTGTGTGCGCTATTTCCTGAACAACATTCTGCCCGACATTATTGAGGAAGGCATTCGCTCCCCGTTCGATATCCGCAAAATAACTGAAGAAGCTTTGTCCCAGTAATCCATTCTGAACCATCTTGGTTCACCTGATCCGGGGGACATGGCTTTTTTCGTTACTGTGGGTGCTACCGATACTCGCTGGATATAAACCTGTTTTACTATTTAAAACACGGGCGAATTAATGGAAATTGCTGTATCCGACGGCTTGACCTATAGCCTTGATATTGATATCCCCTTGCGTTACAGCATGCGCTTCGCCCCATTTAAATGAAGTTGCAGCCAAATAATTAGTTTCGAATTAATCGTGTACCAACCCGGTAGAATCCGGCTGAGTAATGTCGATACGTTGCTCTAGTGATCTGATCATATTCAACCGGGATGTGATTATAGCGATCAGAATAACAAACAGACCGGCAATGATGAACAGAAAGCCAATCCCTCTTCCCGGTCCAGTTCCAATGATATGACCAACAGAAGACGCCAGCGGTCCACCCTCCAGCATCAGCGGGTTAAACACGTGATCTGCCAGAAATCCGGCTAAACTATACGCGATGATGAACCCGAGCTGTGACAGGATACCAATAATCCCCCATACTCTTCCCTGCTTCTCGTTGGGGATATTATTACGTACCAACACATCCGCGCTCATATTGACAAACGGCAGTGATGACAGAAACAGAATGCCTGCGAAGATAATAAAATATTTGTTGGTCGAAACCCCGAGAAGCGAAAAGGACAATCCGCACATGATTAACCCCATAACAAGCACAGTTGCGTATTTCTTCGTCATCGTAAATATACCAATGCACAAACTGCTAATCAGCATGCCAATGGCGCTAACGGACTGAAATATCCCAAGTGTCTTTGCATCCGTAAAGGACAAGAGCATTGGACCAATCAACGTCTCCAGGAATCCCAGATAAAAGGTCACCAAGGAAATAATAAGGACCAGCAGCAGCACTCCCTTGTTCGTTACAACTTCCTTCCACCCCTCCTGAATATCGGTCAGCCAGTTTGTGTCTTCTTTATTCTCCCGCTCTACCTTCATGCTCTTCCGAATGACCAGCACGGCCAGAATGGCAATCAAGAAAGTAGCGATATTAATGATTAGGATCACTTCGATCGTTGTGATGCTTAGCAGGATTCCCGCAATAATCGGTGAAAACAAAAATTTGGAGGATTCAGCCAGTTGCACGAGTCCGCTCCCTTTGGAGAATTGATCCTTATCCAGCAAGTCGGTGGCAGAGGCCTTGTATGCGGGGCTTTGCAGCGCGGAAAACACGGAACTAAAGGCCACTCCCACATAGATATGCCATAACTGAATATCATCCGTGAGCATGATCCCCAGGATAAAAATCAGACCGGCTGCAGAACCCAAATCACCGATGATCATCATCGTCCGGCGGTCAAATCGGTCAGCCAGTATACCTCCAATAGGCCTGAGCAGGATGCTAGGCAAAAATGTAAACAGGGTAATCAGAGCAGCACTTGTTGCCGTATTAGTCTTCTCGAAGGCATATACCCCCAGCGAGAAAGCCGTAAGGCCAATCCCGATCAAGGAAATCAGCTGACCGAACCATACGATCAGAAACTTTCCGAATGATGTTTGAACAGTCTGTTCCATTAATGCCGCCCCTTTCTCATCTCAAGCTTGATGTGGAAAATACAGACGGGTAAAGTAGGCGAAACTTCCTTGTTTTGCCCCCAGGACACGTTCCATGATATGAGAGAACGTTTCAACCTTCTTCCGAAGCTCTTCTTCCTCCCATTGAAAAATACCCTGATCCAGTAAAAACTGTGATGATACCAGCAAAAACTCGATCGACTCCTTAGGGCTAGGTGTGTTAAAGACACCTTCCTGAATACCTTGCTCGACTACTTCAGCCAAGATCGGACTTAACCTAATGACCGTCTCCACCAGGCTCTTTTGGTGCATTTCCACATTCTGTACATGGTGCAATTGCTCAATCAGTCCATGCTTTCTATCGTCGGGCTGATTTTGCGCAGTAATAATGCGAAAAATCTTATCATGGGCATTCAATTCTGGATCAGACACTATCCGTCTTGCTGCGGACTCCCCGTTCAGAATGTAACGCATGACGATGGCATTCATCACTTCCTCCTTGGACTGAAAATAATAATAAAACGTACCCTTAGCAATGTTGCAAGCCTGTAGGATATCCATGACCGTCGCTTTGGTATAACCTTTTGTTACGAACAGAATCTCGGCTGCATTCAGTATTTCATTTTGTCGTTCTTCCGGATTTTTAATTAATCTCATATTCTGTCCTCCGATTCACTAGACCGACTGTCGGTCTATTTTAGTCGTGAAGTTCCCAACTTAGAACCCCATTTCAGTTAACCATTGCGAGAGATGACTTTCCCGGTTCTTCAGATCCTGACGTTCTCTTACATACTTGCCGATATTTTTGTCTGCAACCAATTTACCATCCATCATAAACAGAATCCGTTCCGATCTGGCAGCCACTTTGACATCATGCGTAACAAGTAGAATGGTAGTACCTGCAGCATTGATATCCCCGAGAATATCCATGATCTCGTGTGTCGATTTGGAATTCAGCGCCCCTGTGGGCTCATCTCCAAACAGAATATCCGGATTATTGATAAGCGCGCGGCAAATGGCGATCCGCTGGAGCTGTCCTCCCGAGGCTTGCGTGATGTTATGCTGAGTCAGCCCGTCAATTCCCATCTTTTTCATGAGTGACAGTGCACGAGTATTAATTGAATCTCTGCTGCTGTTCTTGGCGAGGTAGGCGGAAAGTACAATGTTGTCGAGCAGATTTAGATTCTTGAGCAGATGAATGTTCTGAAAAATGAAGCCCATCTTGGTCAAGCGCAGACTCGCCAGGTCGCTCTCCTGAAATGCCGATATTTTTTTACCATTGAAATAGACACTGCCCGCACTGATCTGATCCATGCCGCTGATGTTGTACAACAACGTAGACTTGCCTGAACCGGACGGACCCATAATGGATACGAACTCTCCTTTTTGGAGTTGGAGATTGATATCTTTTAGAATGCTATGTTCTTCATTCTCGCCGATGGCTACGGATTTATTCACGTCTCTAGCTTCAAGTATGGTTGTCATCGTTAATCCTCCCTATTCCGCGATCATTTTGGATATGCTAGTTTCCTTGATGGACTGGATGCTGATCCACGCCGTCAGTACGATGGCTCCTGCAAGCAATAAGGGACACAGAATATACGCCTGTACTGGGTCAACAACGAAAGAAATATTGGAAGCACCAAATGTTGACATAATGCTGCTGACGAGCAGCGGCCCGAGTGTGTTGGACAGTATCGTTCCGGCAGCAACCCCGACAATCAATATGACAAGTGACATCACGACATACTTCAGTTTGATCTTGGACAAGGCAAAACCGAGACTTCTTAAAACAGCTATATCGTTATTGTCCTTCGCTACGAGCATCTGAAGGAACAATGAGGTAATGAGTATGGAAATAAATACTCCGATGGCTAAAGCCAACATCGTAACCAATTTCAATTGCTTAATGGTTCCTCCAAGCGTCTGATCCAGGTATCCTTGCAGATCTGTTACTTTGGCTGGCGAGAAGGACATCTCATATTCAGCAATTTTGGCAGCCATTTGACTGCGATCTTTCAGATCAAGGCTGACTACATACCAGAGAACGCTATCCTTGTTATATGGCAACAGAGCTTTCGCCGTTTTCCCTCCGTTAGTAACGTCCTGATAGATGCCACTGACCGTCATCACCTGGTCCCTGCCATTTACCAGCAAGGTAAGCTGTTCTCCTGTCTTCAGCCCGAGCTCGCTGCTGTTCGCATCCGATAGTGCAATTTCGTTTTCGGTTGCCGGCGCATTACCGCTGACATAAGACAATGGGAAAATGCTGAAATCCCCGGTTTCCACACTCAGGTTGTCATAACTACCTTCCGCATTCCGAACCTTGAACTGGCTTGTTACGAGTGGAGAATACGTTTGGATGGCTTCATCATTTTTGATCTGAGTGATCAGGCTGTTATAACGCTGTTCTACATCGTCAGTGTGCCGCAAGTCGATGCGTATATCGCTTTGTCCTACACCCATATAGGAAATAAAGCTTGGTGCCTGCAAGGTGTTGAGAAAATTGATCGGTACTATCATGATAAACGAGCTGATAACAAAGACGAATAATAACAAACGGAACATCTTGATTCGCTGTACGACTTCCTTCAGTCCAAGAAAGACGGGTACGGAAGACCAACGATTACGGGACAGACTGAGGCGATTGCGAATGATTTGTGTATCTCCCAAACTACCAGTTCGCAGTGCCTCCACCGCAGAGATGGAACGAAACCGCCGCAGCACCGTCCGGCAGAACAGAACCACCATGGCAAATATCAATCCGGCAGCGAGTAATGGTACAGCAAAATGCAGTAAGGTTGCAGGTGCCTTTCCCATGTACAACAAGATATTCGACACGAAAAGTCTGTTCACACCCAGAGATGCAACGTAACCGAGCAGGGAAGCCAACCCGGCCATAAATACATACTTCATGAGATACAGCTTCTTAATGTCTTTCTCCGCAATACCAATTGCTTTCATGACACTGATCTCACGATAATCCTCTTCGATGGTAGCCAGCATCGTGAACCGGATACAGAGCATCGCAATCAGAATCAGCACTAGACTGACCAAAATGATAACCGCGGCTATGACTCCGTCAGTCATGGCATTCAGTAACTGGAACAGTCCATACGTCACGACCGGACCGGCATTGGGAAGTCCTGCATTCTGGTAGGCTTGGGTGAATTCTCCGATCTGTACGGGATCCGTCAAGCGAAACTCAATGAGATATTCCATCTCCCCGATACTCTGCTTCAATTCCTCCAGGTTACCTGAACTCACAATAAAACGTTTGGAGTGAACGACGGATGGGTTCATCTGGGCATCCCGGACAAAATCAACAATGGTATAGGAACGTTTAAATTGTCCATTATCAATTCGTACCTGGTCTCCCACGCTTAACTTGTTCTGCTGCATGTAATACACAGGAACAGCAATCTCACCATCGTTCACCTGTACCATTTCACTATTCAAATTCAGCAAGTAGTCGAAATCCTGATTCTGAGTTACAAAATCGATGTCCATTACACTACGTTTCTCGGATTCTGCCCCGAAAAACAGATGAGCGCCGTCAATATTGACCATCTCTACTATCTGATGCTGCTGGGCCATGGGATTTGACTCAGCCCATGAGTTCACTTTGTCCTTATCCAGTTCTCCGGCATGCATTTGTACAAAATGTGGTGTCTTGGATTCAGAGAATAAATATTGAATGGAACTCGTTAGTTCCATAATCATCCGGGAACCCGAGGACACCAGCAAGGCAGCTAGCAGTACAAAAATAAATAATGCAGCCGTGATCCCTTTCTTTCTCGTGATATCATTTTTCAGCATTCGCAGCAGCATAAACCAACATGGCTCCTCTCATTTTCAGTTGCCCTACTCACCTGGAGTCACAACTGATCTAAAAAAAAAGTTGAATCCAAGATGTTAGACGAACTAATACCACAGACTTGGAAATCAAATATATATTCATATGATAAACAGCAGACCCAGCTCCCTTCTTAAAGGTTATTCCCAACCATAGCAATGCTGCTCACAACGGTTTATCTAGCCAGATTATACAACTTACTTTTTATTTGTCAATTAAAACATATTTTTCTATTTAATTGCCTTATGATCATTTGAAAAGTTCAGCTATAAAGTATTTATAGCATTCTGTATATTATCCTTCAGAAGGAAAAGAAACGGGATTTGACAACAGCTTAATTTGTAACTATTATAGTTACAATGGTGGTGATTATCCATGAAACAAATCAGCAGTCGCTTTTCCATGGCGGTTCATGCACTGTCCTTGATCGCTGTTGCTCCCAATGAGTGCACTGGGGATTTTATTGCTTCTAGCGTGAATACGAACCCCGTCATCATCCGGAGGATCATGTCCAAGCTGAAACAGGCTCGTTTGATCGAGGTCAGACCTGGCGTCGGCGGCGCTTCCTTATTAAAGGACCCGGCAGACATTACCCTGCTGGATGTATATCGGGCACTTGAAGTGGCCCAGGATGGGGAGTTATTTAATTTCCATAAACATCCGAACCCGAATTGTCCGGTGGGCAGCACGATCGAACGTACCTTGCGCGCCGAACTTATTGAGGCTCAGACAGCCATGGAACAGCGCTTGAATCGCGTAACGATACAGCAGATGATGGATCAGGTTCATGTCCCTGAATAAAAGAAGCTCTTGTGAGCTTTTTTTAACCCTTTGGTTGTAATCACACCTGTTATAACCAACTGGATACATCCGTTCTTTTTTTCAAAAATACTTAAACCATTGGAGGAACATCTCATGAAAATTTTGGTTACTGGCGCAACAGGACACTTGGGTTCACTGGTCGTAGAAGCTTTATTAAAAAAAGTATCTGCCGCGGATCTGGCAGTAAGTGTACGCAACACTGAGAAAGCAGAAGCACTGCGTGCTCAAGGTGTCGACATCCGTCAAGGTGATTTTGATCAACCGGATACCCTTGCCAAAGCTTTTGCCGGCGTGGATCGTCTGCTGCTCATCTCCACAGATGGCGACAATGAAACACGTATTCGCCAACATCAAGCTGCCGTGGATGCTGCCAAAAGTGCAGGAGTCGGCTTCATTGCTTACACCAGCGTGGTGAATGCAGATAAGAACACCCTTTCCTTGGCTGAAGTACACCGCGCCACAGAAAAGGCGATTCGCGAGTCTGGTATTCCTTATTCCTTCCTGCGCAACAACTGGTACCTGGAGAATGAAGCAGGCAGCGTACAAGCAGCTGCCCAAGGTGCTCCATGGGTGCATGCAACCAACGCAAGTCAAGTAGGCTGGGCTACTCGCAGTGATTATGCGCATGCTGCTGCTGCAGTGCTTACAGGTGAGGGACATGAGAATTCGGTATACGAATTGTCTGGTAAACTTCGTACCCAAGCTGAACTTGCGGCCATCGTTGGGGAAGTGCTCGGACAGGAAATTAACGTGCAAAACGTGGACGATGCTGCTTACGCCGACATCATGAAGGGTGCAGGTCTGCCTGACTTTGTTGTCTCCATGCTGGTCGATATGCAAAGTGCTATTCGTGAAGGCGCACTCGCTGTAGAAAGTGATACATTGGAACAATTGCTCGGCCGTCCAGCTCAACCATTGAGTGAGGGTGTTAAAGCGATTTTGGGCAAATAAGTTTTGAGTACGGGAGCTGTTCAGATCTGAGTTCTCTCCGTGTATAAATTTAGAAGAGGAAACTATGGAAATCAAAAAGGGACACATCAACGAATGTTGGATGTGTCCCTTTTGGTGCAGCGACGATCTATACAACGATATAGAAGTTGATCGGCTCACCATGCACCAAACCAGTCCGATTACGACTGCAATTCAATGTATGTACCGTCTCCATGACCGTTACATTGATCAATGCTGGATATAGCTAGCAGGAATGTGATCGGCGAGCCAGATATTCTCGTTCCCATGGTAAAAGAGGATACCGTCTTTGGCTGCCTGTGAGGCATTAATTTTCAGGATCACAGGCTGATCATCACGTCTACGTCCCACCTGAGTGGCGGTATCCATATCTGCGGACAGATGTACATATTGTCGCTGCCGCGGCAGCAACCCCTGCTCCATAATCGAAGCCACTGCACGTGCTGGCGTGCCATGATAGAGTATTTCCGGTGGATCGGCAGGTATTTTGGATATCTTTTGCGGAGTTGAGTGACCATATAATGCCCGGATGCGACCAGAACGGATCTCGTGTCTCTTCTTATCCGAGGCCTGAATCATTTGCTCCAGATCGGCTTCCGTAACTTCCTTCCACTGCGGACTTTCATGTAACGCCACGAGCAATTGCGGAATCTCTACCCAGCCCTCTTCGTCCAGCTCCAGTTCGTACTCCCATGGGGCATGTCGCAGAGCGTACGAGAGCTCTTTGCTTAATTTCATCAGATCCATTGCGATCATCTCCCCAATCCACTAACGCGCATCTATTTCTCCGGTTGTACCGCAGTCAAAATCTCCTGAATGTTGCGGGCAAGTCCTTCATCGTCTTCCTGGTTGAATTGGCGGTGACCATCAATGCCGCGATGAATAATCGTGTTCATGACAGGATGTGCCTCCCGGTCCGAAGCCACCCGAATCAGGTCATCGGCAAAATCCACCGCTTGCTGCTCACTATAGTTAAACGGCTTAATCAGCATCCGGATGCTAAGTGCATGAGCCTGCGACTCTCCGAGCTGATCCCGATGGGTAATACCGTATACAGCGCCAAAACCAAATGCCGCAATCACCTGACGCTCCAGCTCCGTTGTTTGTTCCAAAGGTGTGCCAATCAGTTCGCAAATTCTGCTCACCATCTGCTCCAGTTCTGTGGCAGCCGCTGCCAGAATTACGTCATTAATATCATCCGCGTTAATAAAATCAGTCATATTGTAGTTCTCCATTTCTCAGCCATATTTGAATGCAAATCTCTCAGACTCTCTGACCACATTGTATCGGAGATACAGTGCTCGTTTCAAATCACCTACATATCGACTCTTCTTTTACTCTAATATTACCCTTATATAAGTAAAGTGGCTTGCGATTTAAAACGATTTTTGGCGAGCCCAAGTGCCTTATCCTTTTCACCATGATTCATATAGTACTGAAACAATATTTCTTCATACCGTTCGGCGAGATACTGGGAACCGAGTTCACGATAATAAGGAAGAATCCGCTTTTCTATCATTTCATAATACGCGTTCTCTTCCCCTTGTAAAATGACACACTGGAGTTCCAGTTCCATATAACTTGCGTCTTCAACAAGTTTAGAGTTATGCAATGCATCCAGAGACATATCCAATAGCTTGTTTGCAGGAATGAGATTACCCAGTCTATTCGATTCTATGTAATTATTGAGTACCATCAGGTACAACGGTTGCTTCTCAGGAATGATAGCAAGAGCTTGCCTATACCAATGGGCAGCATCCTCATATTGCTTTCGCCGATTATATTCATAGCCAAGATTGTTCAGCAGCTTTGCTTTTCGGTCAGGAAGCCCACAATCATCACAAATCCGAATGAGATTCTCATATCTGCGTTTCGTCTCAGGAAAATCATGATACTCGCGTGAATTGAGTTGAACCAGCATAATGGTTTCGGTATCAATGATCCGCACCATATTGAGTGTTTTCCGAAAATGCTGGATAGCCTTCTCAGCGTAATAGTAAGACGTAATATTCGAATATATCGAGTGATATGCCAGCGACAAATGATAAAAGTATTCATGATTCGTATATTTGGACTGATTGATTGAAGTTAATGTCTGGATTGATTTGGTATAATGTCCTGTAAGGAAGTAGTAAATCCCCATCACATGGTGATAAAAATAATGCTCGTACGAATGCTCCGATTCATCCGGAATCTCGACTTCGGCTATAAGTCTCTCTGCTTCATCGATATTATTCATAAACAAGTAAAATCGGATCTGCAGCAAGTCATAGGATAGACGCAGGTCTGGTATGCCTTTTAACGGTTCTTCTTCCAACTTGTCTTTTAGCCGAATAGCTTCAGCTGTTCTCTGCATAATAATGGCCTCTTGCCATGAATCCAGAATATCGTTCATTTGATGATATCTTGCTGCTTCCCTTGTCATATCAATATGCAGTCGGTCACAGAGCATGTCCATAATTTCCTGTGAGTACTCTGTCATTCCCCGTTCAATTTTGCTCAGATGTGTGACTGAACAGATCCCTTTCACCAGTTCTCCCTGAGTTCGTCTGTTTTTCTCCCGGTAAAATTTAATAATCTTCCCTTCAATCATCACTACACCTCTTTTTGTCCATCGTTTTATTCCTAATTATAGGGATCGAATGTGGACACTACCAGTTATATGTTGGACCCTGGCGTACTTGGGAAGAGAACTTCGGAGAACAACAAGATGCAGTCATGACAAAATAAGAGGTCCCCCCTAATGCTGGAGGAACCTCTTATACTTGTACTATTATTTCAACAACGAAAGTAAATTGTAAACCGTTTGGGCCGTTTCGGCACGTGTAGCATTATTTTTGGGTTTAAATTCCCCATCCGCAGAACCTTTCATTACACCGAGTTCGGAAGCTTTGGCAACAGCTTCTTTTGCCCAAGATGCAATGTTTGCTTCATCCGTATAACCGGCATCAGCCGATTTGGTAGGGTTTGATTGGGTTTGGTATTCGTATGCTCTCATCATGAGCACTGCCATTTCTTCTCGTGAAATGGTTTGGGTCGGAGCAAACTTATCATTCGCTATTCCCTGAACCAAACCTGCTTGATATGCAGCAGCCACGCTATCCACATACCAGGCATCCTTGCTTACATCACCAAATGGTAATTCATTACCTTTCGCCTCTAAACCAAGGGTTCTTACGACTAAGGCGGCGAATTCGGCACGAGTCGTTTGACCTTGTGGATCAAACGTAGTCTCTGTTTTACCTGTCAGCACATGTTTCGCCGAAAGAGATTTGATTGCTTCACTTGCCCAATGCGTTGGTGACACGTCTACGAAGGATTTATCGTAAGCGAACAGTGCATAGGTGCCCAAATGAGACACTTTGGATGTGACGGTACCCTGTTGTGGTTCTACAACCCCACCGACATAGTTCCAGTTATTCGCAGATGAATGTTCATTGTACATTCCAATAAGATTGCCGTTCAGATCCTTGTTGTAATGGAGTGCCAGCGTAATATCTTCCGGGAATGTGGATAAGGATAACTTCTCACTTAACACCTCCAGGTAAAGTTCAATTTCGTAAGCAGCACCTGCGGTTGTCCACGTAAGACCTTGTTTTGCCTCAGGAGCTTTCGCATCTTTTTTCTTTATATCCAGTATGATTTTGCCATCAGCCGCACCAGGGCCTCCTTTAGTTTGCAGCTGTTTCAATACTCCAGAAGGAATGGTGAGCGATAGTACACCTTTCTGAGAAAGTGTGAGTAAATTCGTATCTAACAAGTCTCCAGCATTGACAGGCAGCTCAATCTTCTTACCAACCGTGATATCCACATTCACTGTACCGTTTGTTGCAGCCTTCAGATCCTTCTCCGTGATGACTTGATTTGTACCAGTTTCTGGTTGTGGCATTGGCGCAGGTGCAGGAGCAGGGGATGTCGATGATCCACCGCCATTTCCCGAACCGCCACCGTTATTACCAGAGCCACCATTGTTCATTTCCTGAATTTTATTGAGGTAATACCCTAAGTCTTTGTCCCCTATTTGCAAGACAGGCTCCTTGGTAGAATAGTTAGCGGTCATTCCAAAGTTATTCGTAATATAATTCACTTCGGCGTCTCCTACATAACCATCCTGGTCAATATCAGCGATTTCATCCGAAGTATGATAATGTTTCGTTACAAGCTCCATGTCATAGATATCGATGGCTCCATCCCCATTAATATCTCCAGCATACGTAAAGTCAGACGAATTCATTTGATTGATGCCATAATATTCGCCATCAATCGTCTTGCTCAGAACCACTGCCAGCTTGGAAGGTAAATGACCCGGAACTCGTGTGTAGATGGTCGTCATTTCTCCTGTTGCGGGAATCCCATCGATAAGGAACTCACCATAATTTTGCACAGTCCCCTCATATTTCTCACCGGAAGCCGTCTCGGCATAAACTTCAATGCCCATTGCCGAATAGTCATTTGCAAAATCCAGATACTCTCCATCGACCATAAAAGCTTCCGGACGTACAAAACCATATGTTCTTGAAGATTTGGAGATTACTTCATAGCTGTCTGTGTTAAACGCGGTTAATGCCAATTTCTCTTCGTTCTCTTTCATGCCAACAGTCGTGTATTTCACTTCAAGAAATGGTACGTCGCTTTTCTTAAAATAGAATTCATCCTTCGGTACATCAAAGACAACATGGAACAAATCAAGATCCCCTGTGATTCCTTCAAAGGACCCACCTGAGATGGATGCCTCAAAGCTGATTTCTCTTTGGTCCACTACAGGATCACTTAATTTCACTTCAGCACCTGTGGCAACCAATAATGCCTGCAGCTCAGGCGTTGGCTCAACCCGGTTAAATTGTTTATAGTCATACATCGATTCCAGGGTAAACGAAATACCGTTTAACTTCCTCACATTGTTCAATTGAATGGTCTGGGTAATCGTATCACCTTTACGCACTTCGTCTTTGTCATATTTGCTGGTCACATAAGGTTTGCCTTCAGATATAAACCCATAGCGATGGTCCTTAACAGGATTTGCCGCTGTACCCACATCCAATCCAAAGAGTCGAAGTTCGTAACCATTGTCATATTCTTCTTTGGTAATACCAAATGATATGTTTCCTTCTTTGGAAACAGGCAAATCACCGGAATAGAAGGGACTGCCATTCTCATAGAAAATGACACGATTGGAAGATTGATCATAAGCGGTGATCCCATTATCAACAAAGGTTTGGACGGTTGAATCGATAGCTGTGCCATCATACCAGACGCCCTGTCCACCTTCCCTTTCCGTCAGCATACTATCATTGAGTTCGTATACGCCAGACTCTATACCCAAATCAATCTCAGGTGCTGTATTGTCCACAACTACCAAAGTTTCATATAAATACTGCTTCGAGTCCGAATCCGTTCCAATGAATTCAAGTGTGTAGCTGCCCTCAGGGACAAATCGTGCGATGCTGGAGATCTCCCCATTTTCAATCGGAAATGCATAACCTCTAAACACATTCAGGATCAGATATTCCACTCCCGGGAGCATGGACTGCGAATTCAAGGTACCTACAAACCCGATGTCCTCGCCGGTTTCGCGATCCTTCAGCAATACATCCACAGAATCAATGGGACTGCCCAAAAGAATGGTACTCAGTGTCATCCGGTTCAGAAACTGATGGAATGGGGTATCGTTTGTAACGGATGGAGGAATCATCTCCACCGAAGTGATGCCCTTTTCGCTAATACGGATGGAGAATGGAATCTGAATATGATCCGCCGCATCTCCCGTATCCAAATATACATATCCTTCATAACGGCCGCTCGGCGTGTTCTGTGGTATATCCACTGAAACAGTCATCTCTTCCGTACTTCCACCATTTACAGTAATGGATTCTGGAACATGAACATTTAAATTCATATCGTTTAACAGCTTCATGGAAGTGTTATACGTTTTGGCACGGTCCCCTTTATTCTCTATCTTAACTGTCCGGCTGTCCGATACGATTCCCTGGCCGTTTTCTTCCAAATATGCACTATCAAATACGATGGAACCTGTAATTTCATCAATCAGGATGGATTCGTCATTCGAAAAGTGAATCGTTTGATCCTGAACTTTGGCAAATACGGATGTGTGGGCTGCCCGGTAAGGATCTACACGACCTGCACCTACCTCATATACGGAATAATTGCCATTCAAATCGACAGCTGTATTCATAAGAGCAGTCTTCACATCAAAAGGTGTATATTCTTCATGTGCCTGGAGCATAAGTGCAGCAATACCCGCCATATGCGGCGTTGCCATGGAAGTACCCGAAATTCGTGCATAGGCAATATTATAATTCTCACCCGTATGATCATTCACAAATACAGGATAGGTTGAAAAAACAGCTACGCCCGGGGCTACGAGATCAGGTTTAATATCATCATTCACGGCGGCTGGACCTCGGGAACTGAAATCTGCCAGTTTATTTCCTTCCGTAACGGTTTGGCCTGCTGCGCCAAAGGTGACCGTCACGCCATTCAACTCTTTTAGTTTTTCTCCAAGCTCTCTCATCATTTGGAATGTAGGAATATACCCGTTCATTTCACCCAAATAATTGGGGATTGTTCCTTCAACATTATTATAAATGATTGCTGCTGCCGCGCCTGCCTTTCTTGCATTGACGATCTTGGCATCGAGTGCAATATCACCCCGAGCGATTAGGGCCACTTTGCCTTGTACATCAATACCTTCAAAATCAAAAGCATTACCAAGCCCTGCATAAACAAGTTCGTAGGTTTTGCCTTCAAGCGTGGTCAGATCGTCAGTAAAATCTTTACCAAACAGAGGTAATTCCTCAGTATAAGTTGAATCAGGCGCTTCTTCTCCTGGTGCTGGTACTTCTTCTTCTACTGCAGGTATTTCTTCTGCTGCTGGTGGTGCTTCTACATCTGCTTCAGGTGCATCTTCTGCTGCTGGTGAAGTTTCTACTGGTGTCTCCTCTTCTGTTGCCGATGCTTCTACATCTGCTGCAGATGGTTCGTCTGCTGCTGGTGGCGCTTCTTCTTCTGTAGCATGCATGTCTTCTCCCACTGGCACTTCTTCTTCTGCAGCAGGCGCTTCTGTTTCAGCTGTATTTCCGCCTGCCTCTCCCGCACCTGGATCGCTGTACACATCCATAGTCACGGTAGCCGTAGGAAGGGTTAACGGAACATCGGATGCACCAATCGTAATGGCCAGCGCGCTGGCTCCAGGAGTACCTAACGTACCTTCATTGGGTCCATCGTTACCTGCCGCAACCATACTTACCACGCCCTGCAGCATAGCATTATTCAGTGCAATGGAGGCTGGATCCAATGGATCATTCGTTGCAGCTCCGAGAGAGAGATTGATCACATCCAGTTCATCTTCAATGGCCTTGTCTATCCCGGCAATAATGCCACTCATCTCACCACTTCCACCAGGTCCAAGTACACGGTACACATATAAGTCTACGTCTGGAGCAACACCTTTTACAGCGTACCCCACTTCATTTTTGGCCTGACCAGCGATGGTTCCCGATACGTGTGTTCCATGGGAAGTATAATAATCTTCTGCTAATACACCCTGTTCCTTATAACCGGAATTTTCCCAATCTTCATAAGTCGTCTCCATCGGGTCAGCATCGTTATCGACAAAGTCCCAACCTTTAACCGTCGCCGGATCCACTTGCTTTGGATCTTCACCTGAATGAGCGCGATACCCTTTATATGCCCCTGTTAAATCCGGATGATTATAATCAATCCCTGTGTCCAGTACACCGACCTTAATTCCCTTACCTGTAATGCCCTCTTTATGAAGTTTATCGATGCCGAGATAAGGTACACTATCAGCCATTCGAGGCTGCATTCCACCCCCCACGACAAATTCACTTTGCGTGTCTGTCTCTGGTAGATCCAGAGCCACTTCCTGATCAGCCCACACTTTTTTGACTACCCCGGATTTCATCAAATCGTCTATGGCTACGCCAGGGATGGTTAGCGCAACACCATTTAGTGCGGTTTCATACTCCTGAGTGATTTGGATCGCGGCAGCATCATAAGATAGCCCTCTCTTCTGCTGCAGAGACTTAATGTGCTGCTTGAATTGCTGGTGATTTTGTTTTACTTTGCTCGTAGCCGTAAGCTCTGACATCTTCTCATTGTTTAGTGCAGCTCGTTTTAAGGCAACTGCAGCGGGTTCGCTTTTGAATTGGACAATCACGTTTACCAAATCGCTACTTTTCGTATTCACCTTGGCGTCTATAATTTCTCCATCCATAACCTGAAGCTGGTTTAGAGCTTGTCTTTCTTCCTTCGTCAGAGATTGCAGAATGGACTTAGCACTTTCACTCTTCTCGAGAGCGCCATAGGCAGGGGCTGCATAAGCAGGCATGGAAAACATAGAAGATAACAAGACTCCTGCTGCTATAAAACCGGATAACAATCGGGCTGATTTTCGTTTCATTTCATACCTCCTGCAGTTTCCTATTAGATTAGGATTATCGTATTCCGCAGCGTATGGAATGTAAATTGGGGTAATTGAGTATGTTAATAGATTGAGTCACTCTGATAACCTTCGGAAAAATTTACTTATATATAGACCGAATTATCTAATTTAGAGACTTTATTTTACAAACCCAGGCTGACACCCTAATATTTGCAACTTCTTTTAGCAAACAAGTATCTCTAGACCTAAAAACACTTTCGAAAATGAAGAGTATTTTGAATGGGAATTTACTTTTTATGCTAATTTCTTATTGCGTTCAATATAAAACTTCTGAAAAAAAGCGTAAAAAAGCTCACATCACCATCCCTGTCAGAATGATATATGTGAGCTTCTTTGACTTGATATATCCAATTTATTCCATCATAATAATTTTAATAGTGAAAAACAAGCCAGGTCTCCCTTTTCACAAGAGGTCTGGCTTCATTTTGTTCTTTCGTTTTAGTCTAAGCATGAAGATTGGGTTGCAAAAGAGGCGTAAGCTTACGCCGTCTCATGCTTTTTACCCGGTTCCAGATCATAAACCTGAGTATGTTCATTCTCTGCCAATGTCCATTCCAACGTGCCTGGTTTGCGTATTTTCCACATCAAGGCTTGGACGCGCAAAGACCTTCTGACCCAAGCAAGCGAAGCGCAGCGCTTCTCGGAGCGGACAGTCAGACCCCAATGAATGACACGAGCCAGCCATGGATTTACATACGTGTTGTGGCTGCGAACGGATGGTAACTCATCCTGGAACAGACGTTGTTTCACGTCCATCGGGGGCTGTCCGCATGTCCAATAATGAAGGAGAGCTGACAGGCTATAGATGTCTGACATCGGTCCCTGACTGGATTTCTCGGAATAAAATTCAAGCGGCGAATATCCCGCAGATGTAAAGATTGCCTGTTTATCTCCAGATTGTGTGGGCCAGCGAGCAGCGGAACCGAAATCCAGCAGCATAGGTGTCCCGTCCTCCATAATCATAATGTTGGAAGGTTTCACATCCCGGTGAAGAATCCCCTGTTTATGAATGTAGTCCAGGGTGTCCACCAGAGGAAGCAAAGTACCCTGAATAAATGCTGGATCCAGTGCATGGTCATTTTCGTTCAAATACTCATTCAAGGTAATCCCGCTGCAGTATTCCGTAATCAGGTACCCTGTATCATTCTCTTCAAAATGATCGATGTATGTAATGATATGGGGATGGCTGAGGTCAGACAACAATTCACCTTCCATCAAAAAGGCAGCAAGCAGTTCCTGATATTGCCCGCCAAAGCCGCGCGAAGAGCAGTACACTCCCCGCTTATCGGATTGACGCGAAGCCAGCCGTTGTGGAAAAAATTCCTTAATCGCTACCTTCGCCCCTGTATTTTTGTCTCTTCCTGCATACACAATAGCCAGCTCGCTGCTGGCGAGTACCTGTCTTACCTGATATGTATCGTTTAGAATGACATTGCGCTGCAGTGCCATTTTGTAATTGTCTTTTCTCATAACAGACCCTCTTTTCAACCTTGTTGATCGGAAGACTTGCCGCATGTTGCACCATTCCGTTCCAATCAGCAGGCGTTTCATCGCCAACAATATATTTAAACCAAATGGTGCAATTCGAAACATAGTCATGCGGGAACATTCATTAAAACAATCCTCTAATGATATGTTATCGACAGATGGGGCGGTTTATTTTATTAAACTGGAAAAACACTTCACTCCGCCCCGTCCCTGCAGCCTATTCGTAGTTCTTCTGTAAAAACTGGCGAATTTCCTCGTTCATCTGAATGAGCACGTCTTGAGACGGAAAATGACCCGTGTCGTATTTGACGGCTTGTACATTCGGAATAATTTTCTGAGCTCGTTCAATGACCTTGTCCCCAGGGAAAAAGACATCTTTCTCTCCGACCAGCAGCAGCGTTGGCGACGTATAATTGACCAGCTCTTCCCGCTCCGTAAGCTTCGGATTATCCTGCTCCATGCTGACGTATTTGAAGATTTTGCCCATAATGTTTTTATCCATTTCCTTCATGCAGTTGCATGACATGGTGCCTGTAATTTTTTGCAAAGAAGATGGAGAAGAAGTCATCCGATATTTCACAAGTGGAAGAACGATATCCTGAGCTGTTTTAAATTTCGAACCGACAGCCAGTCCAGCAGGCGATACCAAGACGGAACATGCAATACGCTCCGGAATGTACGTAGCCAGTCTAAGGATAATTCCACCGCCAAACGAAGGCCCGATAAACGCACTTTTTTCAAACTTGTAATGGTCCAGCAAATCGGAAACCCACAAGGCCATACTATCAAACCTCGCCGAGATTCGTGTCTCTTCACTGTAACCGGGGTGACCGATCGTATCAGGAGCAATAATCCGGTAATCCTTGAATAAGGAAGAGAACCATGACAACGTCATCGGATTCACACAGTTTCCGCCCTGGAGAATAAATAAAGGCTTACCGTCCTCTGGACCCGTCAGCAATACATGCGTTTGTCCAAACCTAGTCTCCACGTATTCCCGTGTAATGCCTTCGCCCAGATTCTCAAGATAGGCTTCATAATCCTCAAGAATACTGCTCTTGCCTTCTTCACTTCTATAAATGGAACTCATGTCTGCCTCCTGCAATGTGTACTCTCCCCCATAACTTTACAATAAAGGGATCGACCAAAAAGATAAAGAGGGCCTGCAGATGACAGGCTCCTCCATATGTGTAACTTCTCATATTCAGATGATTATAGAATGGAAACTGGAAATTGTAAATATCGTTTCTAATAGACTTCATATAATGTAACACACGTTTAGGATCTTTGCTTATTTGCGCCCATAATCCGCCTTGATTTCGCCCCACTGTTTCGTCTGCCATTTCAGCACTTTGTTGCTATACGTATTCGTACGCAGCCATTGCTCCGCACGGTCAATCATCAGCCAAATCTCTTCTGTAGAGGTATCCCGAGCCAGTGTGGTGGATACCTTTTTTTGCTTCAGCCATTTCATGGCATTTACGGAGTCGGTATACACGGTCTTGCTGCTGCCTTCTTTTTTGAGATGCGCCAAGGCATGTACAATAGCCAGAAATTCACCCAGGTTGTTCGTGCCTTTGGAGATCGGTCCGACGGAGAAAATAATTTCCCCTGTGCGAGTGTCTACCCCTTTATATTCCACGGGTCCCGGATTTCCGCGCGTACCTACGTCAACGGAGATGCTGTCGTAGTCCACTTCTTCCGAAGTTTCCATACCTGCGCTTCTCCCGCTGCTGACGGACTTGGTCTTGGAAGAACTAACTGATCCGCTTGCACCTGTCCCCCAGTTTCCCTTCCATCCGGCACGGTAAGCCTCTTCGGCTGCGGCCTTGGTTTCATACGATTTATATTTTGCCCCGGTAAAATGATCTGTCTGCGCTTTGCATTCCGCCCACGTGCTGTATACGCCTGGCTGCTTGCCAGCCCACACGACATAGTATTTTTGTTTCGCCATCAATACCCGCTCCTTCGTTTGCTGCATTCAATACCCTATTGTAAACGAAAGGAAGGAGGGAATGAAAGCATTGGATAGGGATTGTTCAGTTCACGGACGCGGCCTTACCTCCATCTCTGCAGCATGTCTAAAGCTACGACCAGAAGCTTTCTTTCGTTATGTTTGATTTCGTGCTCAATTACTTGTTGGCATCTAAGTATTTGTTCGTCGGATAGCCTATCCTTTAATTGCTCCAACAGCATGAATGACTGTGCGCATACATCCAGACTGGTATCACCAATAGATGGAATGATGTGCTCTATATGTAGTATGTAATCCAGGTTTTCAAGAGCGTATAACAGCGTCCCCCTGCTTCCCACTGTTCTGGGGTCCATTATCGCTTGAATTAATGGCTCGACCGCTCGCTCATCTCCAAGATCGGATAATGCGATGGCCGTTTGGTTTCGTAGTACATTGTTTTCTGTAGTTTCCAGAAGCTTGATCAGAAAATGAATTTTAGAGATATCCTTGTTCTCACCAATATGCGTTATTCGTTGTAAAGCTTCTTCCGTATCTTCTTGAGAAAGAATTTCTTGTTTTATATTCGTATGCATCGTAAGCTGTATCACTCCTCGTTTGTTAGCAGAAAGGAACTACCTTAATAACATCGGTTATTTTCCTTATTTGGAACGTAGTATAATGGTCCTTTTGTTTTTGGGACTATTTTCCTCAACGTGAGCAGGTATGCAACTTACTTGAATAATGAGAGTTATATTATTTGCTTGTCTGCGTCTTATGCTGGACATCGAGTCATCCCTTCGCACAATGGTTTCGAAATCTCCTTGACTTTAGTTTGATACCAAACTATATTGGAGTTATGAAAACAAGAGACGCTATATCACTCATATCCAAAATTAAAGAGAGTTCCAACCGTTTTATCGTATCCGAGATGACCAAGCATGGAGTTCAGGATATTGCCACTTCGCATGGCGATATTATCTATGCTCTGTATCACAGACCTAAAATGACCATGGCCGAGATCGCCAAAAAAATTGGCAAAGACAAATCTACCGTCACAGCGCTTGTCGACAAGCTGGTCCGTATGGGATACGTCATCAAGGAGAGGAGCCACGAGGATACCCGTGTAGTTCATGTTGCCCTAACGCCTAAAGGCGAGGATCTAAAGCCCATTTTTGAGGAGATTTCCCAGAGCCTGCTGAATGCCTTTTACGCGGATATCACAGAAACAGAGAAAGAGGAACTGCTGCGGATACTGATGAAAATTCACAGCAACTTCTAAATTTTTTTGGATAAATAGTTTGATATAAAACTAAATGTTTGGAGGATTTACACATGACAGACTATACCAAATCCCTGCCTGATCATACCGTAAAGTACATTGGGGAACAGGACTTATATCTGGAAATATTTAAGGGAGATGACATTCAAGGGATAGGCGAAAACAGGCCCCCACTATTATTCGTTCACGGTGCCTATACAGGCAGCTGGATGTGGAGCAAATACATCCCTCATTTCATCCATGAAGGCTGGACCTGTTATGTCATGAATCTGAGAAGTCACTACAAGAGCAGAGTGCAGGACATGACCCGGGTGACCTTCGAAGATTACCTGGAGGATATTCAGGAAGTCATCGCCGAGTGCGGCGAGCCGCCTATCCTCATCGGATTCAGCATGGGTGGCATTCTTAGTCAAAAGCTTGCAGAAAGCTCTCCCCTGCGAGGGTTGATCGTGATCGATTCCAGTCTAAGCCAGGAAGTTCTTCGCACCGTGCCATATGAAGCGGAACCAATAACGCCTGGCCTCATCGTTCCTGCACCCGTTCGCGATGAACTGACCAGCATAGATGAGTCGGAAGAGGACATTGCTTTTCAACGCAAGTACTTGGCCATGGAATCGTCGCAAGCATTTAGCACATTCTCCGCGGCCTTCGGCGCTGGAGAGGGTGTATCCATTAACGGTGAGTCCATTACATGCCCCAGTTTGGTCATCAAGGCCGTATCCAGTGATGAAGAGGAGCTACGAGGCAAGCTGACCGCTAAGCAGCTTCACGCGGAATACGCCGGACTGTGGCACACGACACATACCGGTTTGCTTGTGGGTCAGCGATATATGGAAGCTGTTGAGATTATTCTGGAGTGGTTACGGAGAAAGAGTGAGCTCTCCAGTTAACCTTGGCTAGAATCGATTAATGGTTGATTATTATAGCAGGCTGTTCCCGTAACCGCGTCCCAAGAGCGTTCTCCGGGACTTCACTTCATTCTGGGGGCAGCCTCATCACGGATGCGTATCATCATTGGAAATCCCGCACTAGTGATTATGTATATGATTTGGATAATAAACACAAAAGTTTCTCTTTTACATCCGTCCATTCATTGTCTATGATGCTGTAAAAAATATTATCATGAATCGAGCCGTCTGCCTTTATTCTGTGCTTACGGAATACGCCTTCCTTCTTGGCTCCGATTCGTTCAATTGCTCGTTGCGATCGAACATTTTGTCCGCTTACGGAGAACTGCACCCGCATTAAATTCAGTTCTTCAAAGCAATATTGCAGCAAAAGATATTTGCACTCCGTGTTTACTCCCGTCCGCCAATAGTCAGGTGCAAGCCAGGTCCATCCAATCTCTGCATTTCGGTTACCCATGTCAAGATCGCCAATTCGGGTAGTTCCGATGATCGCTCCTGTCGCTTGATCCATAATGGTGAAGGGGATCTGTGATCCATTCTTTTTATTCTCCAGTGCAAGCGTCAGTACTTGATCGAGTTCTTCAGGTGTATGGATCGTTCGCCAGGTGAATTCCCACACTTCTGGAGTGAATAAGACACGAATCAATTCCGCCTTGTGGCTGTTTTCCATCGGAACAAGAGTTACCTTTTTCCCTTCCAGAACAACATCTTTTTCTTGCATGATAACTGTCCACCTCCGTCTGGTTTTATATAAAACATACTATAGATAAATGAGCTGTGAGTATAGACTCCTCGAGGTGCAAAACGTAATCATTTTTACAGGGCAGCCGGAAGTGCTTCTGCATCCGATTCAATTTAGAAATACGTTATAACTTCATTCAGATGAGAAATGGTCACTTTAAAACATCAAAACCGCCCATCAATGATGGACGGTTTTCGTTTGTTTTGTTACTTTTTTCTGAGTATAAGGTATCTCATCCGCATTTAAACCATTAGCGCGTTAACCTTGCGTTGTGGTTGCACTTCTTTTTTTGAACAGATAGATCCCCGCCATGAGGATAAACCACACCGGCGTGACAAACAGCGCCACTCGTGTATCTTCGGCCAGTGCCAGAACAACGAGTACAAACGCCAGAAAAGCCAAAATCAGATAGTTCGAAAATGGATAGAGCGGCAGTTTGAACCGACTCCGACTAGCGAGTTCCGGCTGGGTACGGCGGTATTTCAGGTGACAGATCACCATGATCCCCCAGACAAAGATAAAGCACACGGTCGAAACACTTGTAATCAGTGTAAATACGCCCTCAGGCATCACATAATTCAGAATAATCGCAACCAGGATGACCAGTGTGGAGAAAAACAGCGCATTGGAAGGCACCTTTCGGCCATTCAGGCGGGCAAGCGACTCCGGTGCATTCCGATCCTTGGCCATGGAGAAGACCATACGGCTTGTACTGAAAATGGCACTGTTGCACGCCGAAGCTGCGGATGTCAGCACCACGAAATTCACAATGCCGGCGGCTGTCGCAATACCTACGGCTGCAAACACCTGCACAAAGGGACTTTCACTCGGTACTATCGCGTTCCATGGGTAGATGCTCATAATAATCAGCAGTGCACCAACATAAAAGAGCAGCACACGGATGGGAATCTGGTTAATGGCTTTGGGAATGACCTTCTCCGGGTTCTCTGTTTCCCCCGCTGTCAGTCCGACCAGTTCCATACCTACAAAAGCGAACACCACCATCTGGAACGAAATGATGAATCCATGCATGCCATTCGGGAACCATCCCCCATGACTCCACAGATTGGTAAAGCTTGCGGTCCCCTGATCTGTAGTAAAACCTTTAAATATCATATATAAACCGACAACAATAAGGGCCAGAATGGCGAGTACTTTAATTAAAGCGAACCAAAACTCCATTTCACCAAACAGCTTCACCGTTGCCAGATTCATGATTAATAAAATGACCAATGCAATTAAACCAGGCATCCATTGCGGTACATTCGGAAACCAGAACTGCGTATACATGCCGACAGCGGTAATGTCCGCCATAGCGATGGAAATCCAGCAGAACCAGTAGGTCCAGCCTGTAATAAACGCCGCCATATTTCCCAGGTAATCACGCACGAAATCCACAAAGGAGTGATACTGCAGGTTGCTTAACAACAGTTCCCCCAATGCACGCATGATCAAAAACAAAACCGCACCTGTGATGATATACGCCAACAGTATCGACGGTCCTGTCAGTTGAATCGTCTTGCCCGCTCCTAGAAAGAGGCCTGTCCCAATCGCACCTCCAATCGCCATAAGCTGGACATGCCTGTTCTTTAATCCTCGTGTTAATGTCTCTTCCTGCATGGTAAACCACCACTCTCTTTCTGCACATGCTCTCTACGTTGCTGAAACTTGTATACAACCCATCATATAATAAAGTGACCAGAATACCTATCCCTTCATTTATGTTTTTTTATGCCAAAGAGGCCACCTCTTCTAAAAGGCGCCCTCTGTTCTGGTCAACGATTATTTTTGCTTATAGAACTCATGATACAGCTTCATTAACGCCCGTTTCTCAATCCGTGATACATACGAACGGGAGATGCCGAGTTCCTTGGCAATTTCGCGTTGAGTCCGTTCTTCCCCGCCTGCCTCCAGGCCGAATCGTCCAATGACAACTTCCTTCTCCCGATCATCGAGGATGTCGAGATTGCGGTAAATTTTGCTTTTTTCAATCTTAAGCTGCACCTTGTCTACGACATCATCCGCTTCGGTTCCAAGGATATCGATAAGTGTAATTTCATTTCCCTCTTTGTCCGTTCCGATGGGATCATGAAGGGAGACGTCTTTGCGTGTTTTCTTCAGGGAACGAAGGTGCATCAGAATTTCATTCTCTATACAGCGGGCCGCAAATGTGGCGAGTTTGGTTCCTTTGCCTTGCTGAAAACTTTCGATGGCCTTGATTAAACCAATGGTTCCGATCGAAATCAGATCTTCCAGGTCTTCCCCCGTATTGTCGAACTTCTTGACGATATGCGCAACAAGGCGCAGATTGTGTTCAATGAGCAAATTGCGGGAGTGGGCGTTGCCTTCAGCCATGAGGCGCAGGTGTTTGGCTTCTTCGTCCTCAGCCAGCGGCTGGGGAAACGCATTATTTTTGACATACGAGACGAGCAGCGTTAACTCTTTGATGAACAGGGCAATTGCGGTAAACAATCCGGGCACAGATGACACCTCCTGCAGTTTTACAACGATCTGGCCTGAGCACGTGAAGGAACAGGGTCGATCTATTGTATGTAGGCGGGGGCCCAGAAGTGCACGTACACTAGAAAAAGGGGATGTTACCGCGATGATTTAGTGGATCTTTATTTTAGGGGAATACCTATGCTTAATGCTGCGATTGTGTAGTCTATTTTTTGCCATGAGTATCACGTACTTACATCAACAATGGACCCAACCTTTTGAAGGAGCAGGAATTCTTTCTGTATGCTCTCGATAAAATATTTTTTCTCTCCCAATATAACGACATCACTCTCGGCTAATGGAACATCGCTTTTGAAATAGATAAAATTATCCGCGCCTCTGAATGCGCCTTTATAGTAGTACAAACGGTCACCTTCTCTTTGGGAAAAATGATATTTATTAATTATTAAGCTATTGCATATAAGTCTAATCCGATCCCAGCTGTGGATATATGAACATCCCTCTTAAAGAGACACCTGGCGATGAACTATGTTGAATAAAGGGAGTTAGTTGATTTTTCTACAAACACATTAAACTTTCGACAATTTTTGACTACCTCCATTACGATTCAAAGCACGCGCAGCCCAGCCTCAGAAACCGATCCTGTAACGTTTGTAGCCTCGGTCTTTAGGGATCGCTCTTCTACTGTTCAGGAGGACCCAACAGGTACGGTAACAATTAAGGACGGGGACACCGTAATTGGCACTGCAAGTGTAGTGAATGATTCCATACCTAGCAGAGCACTGATTTCGGTAAGAAGTCTTGATGCTGGAGAACATGAGATCACAGCCGAGTATAGTGGCAACAGCACATTCAGCGGCAGTACTTCCAGTCCAATTATACAAACGGTATCCACTACGGTGACACCTCCTTCGGAACATCCGACGGTCACGGAGGTTACTTACCTCTATCCTCCCCGGTCTGGGGAACCGTTTACGCTTGACATTAGCACCAAAACAAACCCGCAATATTACCAGGATATCGCTGGAACCGTCATCCTTATGGACGGCGACAAGGAACTAGCTGTGCTTCCGATGTTTCCTAAAGGGGTTTCCAACGGTCATGCAAGAACATCATATACAATAAGCGATCTAAGCGCTGGAGATCACCACATTACTGCTAAATATTATGGTGATACCAGATTCGGTATCGCTGATAGCGTCTCATATATAGTGCTCCAAGTGGCAGAAGGTAATGGGACAAATACGCCAGTGCCAACCCCTACACCATCAAATGGAGGAGGCACAATCCCTCCGGAGAGTAGTGAAAACCTGTTTAATACGACCGTTACGATTGAAAGCACACGTAACCCGGCCTCAGAAGGAGAGCCCATTGCGTTTATGGCGAGAGTCAGCAGAAACTATAATGATACGTACGACATGCCGACAGGCACGGTTACATTCAAGGATGGGGATATCGTACTGGGTACAGCTGAGGTCGGAACGGATGTAACCAAACCGGATCTCGCATTTTATTCCGTAAGAAGCTTAAGCGCTGGAGATCATCAGATTACCGCGGAGTACAATGGGAACCATACATTCAAGGGCAGCACTTCAACTCCACTAACCCAAATGATAACAGCTGAAGCAGCTTCTGCAACAGAACACCCGACGGTGACGAAGGTTACCAGTTATCTGAACCCATCCAAGTATGGAAACGCGGTAACCTTTTACGTAAGAACAGAAACAAAACCGCAAATATCCCGTGATATTGCAGGATCCGTAATCCTTATGGATGGCGACACGGAATTGGCTACACTTGCCATGTGGCCGGACGGTGTTGCGAATGGTGTGGCAAAAGCCTATTTCACAACAAGTGATCTAAGTGTTGGAGATCACCCGATCACGGCTAAATATTTCGGTGATGCCAGACACAGTACAGCTGATAGTACTTCTGAGGTGATGGTGCAAGTTGTACAAGGAAGCGGTGGTAGTACAACACCTTCCAATCCACCCTCAGTACCAAGCGGCGACAGCAGTACAACGCCTTCCAGTCCAACGACTGGTTCGAGTTCAGGTTCAGGTTCGACTCCAACCGCTCCTGTTAACCCTAAACCAGAAGAAACAGATGTACCAGAAACAACAACGCAGCAGCCAAACACGCCAGAAAAGTCCGAGGATTACCAGGATCCCAACGATATTTTCAGAAGCCGGGTGGTGAACGCAGATAGCAACGTAATTGCCGGTGTTCAATCCAGAATCGCTGAGATCCTCAGCAAAGGGGATGACTTCGTAACCTTACAGTTTGGTGATGTTCAACACCATTGGGCGATTCCGTCTATCGAAAAATTGACCCAGCTGGGCGTAATCAAAGGTTACCCTACTGGCGGGTTCGAGCCTGATGAACAGATTACCCGTGCAGAATTTGCAGCCATGATCAATCGTGCGTTTGTGGATATGGCATCACGTGAAGTCAACTTGAATGAAGAGGATTTCGCAGCATACCGTGATATTAACAATCGCTGGTCTACCAATGACCTCAAGAGACTTGTAGCTGTTGGCGTATTAAACGGATACGAGGACGGTTCGATTCGTCCGGAAAAAACCATTTCCCGTCAGGAAATGGCTCTAATCATCACACGTGTATTGAATTCACTTATCCTGAACATTGATACATCCCATGTACAATTTGCTGATTTGAATGGGGCATTCGGTGCAGATGCAATCCGAAAAGCTGCTGCTCTGGGAATCTTCGAAGGTAAAAATGAGCGTTCATTTGACCCGAACGGCGGAGCAACGCGCGCAGAAGCAATTGAAACCATTTTGAAGACTTACCGTTTAAGTCCAGCCATCAAAGAGTCATTGGAAAATTTGAAGTAAGGACTCCTGTTAAGACATCATTTCCTTAATGATAATGCTTAAATTTTCTTAACCGCTAGCGAATAATATCGTTAGCGGTTTTTTCGATAACTCAATTTTGGCCAACGGGATTCATTCCAAAAGTTCGAGAGAAAATTTCAAAATAATTCTTAAAGCTTTTACTATTGAACTAGTTTCATCACTAGTCTTTTGCTTCGAAGTTCATTTTGTCATCATAGCCATCGGATTCATTTGGAGCACTGGTAGGGTATACAAGAAGAAGATCTTGAAGGGAGTTTTCCCGTCAAAATCTTCTTTGTGATTTACTTATTATATCTTGCTTTATATCCCTCATAGTTCTCTAGCCAGGACGACGCTGCTCCAGAAGCGACCAAACATTGTGAGTGGTTATACCCTAATAAATATTCCGTATCAAGGTTTGTTACATAAAACTCGACATTGAATATTTCGTCAATAATTGAAACAACATCCTCTCCACTGTTTAATCTGTAATAATCTTTTTCATCCTCCGGATTGAAGAATAAAATTACTGGAGTTTTTTTTATGAAATTGGTTATCCACATCCAAGAATCTGGAACGTCAATCCCCACATAATCATGTAATCTTTCAAAAAGTGGAAAATTACGTGACTTACCTTCTTCCAAGTATTTATTCATAATGCTCTGCTTGATGTCTTCTGCTTCTTCTTTGGGTAAAATATTTAATTCAATGTCTAGTTTGCTTGAAGCAGTCAATATTTGTTCTTTAATGTCCCACATATGTCCTCCCATTGAATTATTTATTTGGCGGCCTTCCAAATGGTACAGTATCAAGTATTATATGTCCTACTGTGTTCTTTTTACCTGGGGTTTGCCAACCAACATGTGGCGCGTCAGGGCCGGAAGCCCAGTTTCCGTTTCTGTCCACTCCATAATGCGAATAGTCGATACTAACTTCTGACCCATTTTTTGAACGCCATTCCACCGGGAATGATTTTCCATTCGCATCTTTTGCCCATTTAGTTGCTGTAAATTCACTTCTATCAACACCTGTTTTTCTAAACGCTAAGTCAACCGCATCCCTCCAGGACTTTCCCGCACCTCTCCAATCTAAATCTTGTGATTTTAGGGTATATCTCAATGCAGGAGCTTTCGTCTTACCAACCGCACCTGGAACAAGTCCCATTGCAAGCGCTGCAACATATTCTGCTTCTTTTCCTTTAATCAACGCTTTTACTAACTGTTCTCTCGCCCAGCCAATATTACCTGCAGACTTAGTATACGCACTTCTACCCATTGCCATATCATACAAGTAATTAAACCGATTCTTATCTAGAAAAGAGTTAAAGCTGTAACGATCTCGAATTGTATTTTTATACAAATTATAATTTGAAGTATTTATTTTATAACCTTTCGCTTTAGCATCCTTCAGCATATGTCTGAGTTCTTGAGCATAGTAAGGCTCTGCCATATTGCCACTTGGATCTACATACTTCAATGGATTGTTCTGAACGTATGAGTACAAATTCAAGCTCAATGGATCGTTCAATTCACCTTCGTACGTATCCTCGCCGATGAATCGTGCCATACCCGGGTCGTACCAACGAGCCCGCAAATATTGGAGCCCTACCGTCTCATCCCAATACTCTCCTGCATAACGAAGAACATTTTGAACCGTTTCTTCTGTTGTGAGTGGTCCACCCCAGATGTCATACGTATACTCGTTCAATACTTGGCCAGCATCATCCACAAGTCCGACTACATCGCCATGACCATTGAATTGGTAGTATTCCAATTTTCCAGTTTTCTTGTCCTGACGTGCCCACAGTTTCCCATACAGGTCATAGATATAGACATAGGTTAGTTCAGCTTTTCCGGACGTCACTTCGGCTTCCGCCATCAGTTTGGCTTCTTCATCGTAGTAATAACGAGTCGTTTGGTCACCTTCGGTGCGCTCATACAGCAAACCATCCCCGTTGTAGCTATAGGTTACTGTTTTGCCTTCCCCGGTCGCTTTAACCAAGCGATTCTGGCTGTCATACGTATATTCTGCATCTTTCAGTCCGTATACCTTACCACTCCCCGTACTGTACCGGTTGCCATTCGAATCATACGTATATGTTTCCTGTTGCGAACCCGATTCCGTTTGGATGCGATTAAGTTCATCATACGTAAACTGATCACTTGTCCCATTTTGAGTACGGGACGTGATGTTTTTATCTCCATCATATTCATAGTCGAACTGATGAATGGCGCTCGTTCCTTGGGAAACGGTGACTCCTAATAGATCATAACCATCGAACTGATAGCTTGTGCTCAGCCCATTCCCAAACGATACGTTTTCCAGCAAACTGTTCGACGCATAACTAAAGGTCATTCGATCCACAGGCGTCTGGGCCGATGCTGCGAGCGCTGAAGCGCCCCCTGTTCCGGAGGTGATATCCATGGAAGTGACCCGGTTCATCGTGTCCAGCTCACCGTGTACCCGCAAGGATTGCCCTTTGGCATCGGACAAGGTATATCCCAACCGCTGCTGGGTATTGTTTTCATATTCCAGCTGGGTTCCATCCGGGAAGGCCAGCCCACTGAGCATACCATCCGTTTCACGGTATGAATAGGTCGTTTTGCCGTGATCGTCCGTCATCGAAGTTCTACGACCCATCTCGTCGTACGTATACGATACAGAGGTATCCGGTCCTTTGAACCCTGTAAGCATGTTGTCGCTGTTATACGTATACTCGGTGATCTTTCCGAGCCGATCCTGCTTTTTGATCAAATTACTCTTTTTATCATAGTAGAAGGTAGTCGCAGAACCATCCAGCTTCGGTGGGGTCTGCTTGATGATCCGACCCAATTCATCATATTGTTTGGTCACCGTTTGGCCGTTGGCAGAAACAACTTGAGTCACCTGGCCCTGGTAGCTGTAAAAATATCGGCTGGTTTCTTCCTTGGGCGTGGTTGCTGTTGCCATTTGTCCGAGCGCATCGTACGTATATGTCGTCCGCTCCCCATTACCATCAATGGATGCAGTCACGTTGCCAATCAAGTCATATTCTCTTTGTTGCAACGGAGCAAATGTACCGTCCCGATATTCTTCTACTGCTGTCGTGCGTCCCAGCAAATCCATTTTCTCACGAGTCTGGTACCCGGAAGCATCCTGAACCGTTACGGTTTGTCCAACAGGATCAATTGTTGTTGTGTTTCTGGTTCCATCCGGATATTGGGTCTCTGTCATTTGCCCAAACGCATCGACCACATACCTCGTCACGTTTCCTTCGCTATCATAGGCATATTTGTATGTTGCGTCCGCCGTTTGCTCTTCCACGAGCAAACCTAATGGATTGTAACGCTCGGAAGTCACCATGCCGTCTGGCGAAGTGCTTGTCATGATGTTATTGGTGTCATCATATGCAATCGTCGATTGTGTACCATCGGCATACGTTATTCGAACCAGACGCCCTGACTTGTCGTATTGATTCGTTTCCTGTTCTCCGGCAGCATTCGTCGTTGTCTCCAGTTCACTGGCAGACGTGTAGCTGTACGTCTCCACAAGAGATTCTGCCTTACCAGCAGCATCATGCACGGTCATCGATGTCGATTCCAACAAATACCCTGCATTCGGTTGGTAGCTGAATGTCGCTGTACGGTCTTTGGCCAATGTACCGCCTTTGTCAGTTGTACCGATGACTCGATCTTTTTCATCCAGCTTTACTTCTGAATCTGAGAGCAATTGTCCACCATATCCATTTTTGGTAGTAGTCCGTAACATGTCCCCTTGATTGTTATATGTTATTTCCGTGTACTGCTCCAACGTGCTGTTCACCTTAGTGGTGATCCGCACCGGTTTGGTCCAATGGTAAGGTGTCTTCCCTGTTTCGTACGAATAAGTTGATTCATGTCCGGTGCTTTGTTTCTCAGATGTCACCATGCCGTTTGTATCGTATGTGATAGTCTGCACCTGGAATAAGGATAAACCGTTCATCCCCGCGAGTTTCCATGTAAGATATATCCCAGCGCCAGCCTTGTCCCAACCCGTATTGAGTTCTTCCTTACGTGGCGTGACTACATTGAAGTACGTTTGTGTCGTTTCGTCGTCTTGAATGCCGAGCTGTCCACTTGCTCTATCACTGTCATAGACACGTGTCAGATCAAACAGAAGCAGAGGCCTGGTCCCGTTAAGGAACGCCAGCTGATAATGCCTCCATAGAGTCGTTTCATTCCACACTAAAAGCCTGAAACCTTCTACCTTCAAATATCTGATGTCTACAACAACGGCCATCGCCCTTCAGAACGTTCGAAACTACATCACTCACTATAACTCGATCCAATTTAAACGAAACAAAATAACCAGTCTCCGATGGATTTCCGAAGACTGGTTGCTTAAATTGCTGCAAGGCGTTTTGAATCTGTCTCACAAAAGGAGTGCAGTCCCTAGAGACCACACTTAAGTTTTATATTTGATACAACTTAAAAAGGGGTGAAGATTAATCTGCTACCAGGGGTCATTTTACATTTATTCGATAATAATATTATTTCATTAACATGATTTATTTCGTTAATATTTTGGAGCATCATTTTCAATCTTTGAAGTTCTAGTACTAGTTCGTCCATTTCTTTGGATGAGAATACGTCGTAACTATATACCGAAAGTTCACCTAAAATTTCAAAATCATGTTCTTCTCTCTGTAAATAATTCACATTATTTTTCTCGGAAACCTCATCTATAAGTGTACCATCAATTGATTCCAATATAATTCTAAAAATACGATCACTCTCCGAATCCTAACCCACCTGGGAATGTATTGACAAGATTACCTTTTTTGTCGGTAATAACTGTTAATTTATTTGTAGACGATCCACCCCGGTTAACCGGTAAGTTTCCCACTCGGTATCCAACATTAACTTGACGAACAAAATCTCCAGATGTTGGAGAAATCGTTACGGGTGAGTTTACTACCTTTTTCGTTTGTAGTAATTTTTTTATTTGATCACGAGAAATAGAAAATTGAGATTTATTAGCTGGGCCAGATCCTCCGTGCTTACCGAGCGCATAATTTAGACCAGAACCTTTTACATCCGCTTTGCCATTACGAACGTTAATTCTTTTGAAAACTAGCTTAGGGATTTTAGAAGTCTGATTATTGCTAGTACGTATTCCTCTTGTTTCTTCCCTCAAGGCATCCGCAGAGCTTGCACTACTAGGAGGGGTTTTGGTTGTTGGTTTTTTATTATTTGCATTATTGGTCTTATTACTAGATGTCGATGGTTTTGATGATGTACCACCTCCACGTCCTGTCGGAACTCTGGTTAAAGGTGTTATACCACCTCCGCCTCCACCACCTCCGCCAGCGCCCATTTCTTCTTTATGGCCACTCGGATCCACATACTTTAAGGGATTATTTATAACATAAGTATATAAGTTTAAACTCAGCGGATCATTGAGTTCTCCCTCATACGTATCCTCACCTATAAAACGAGCCATTCCAGGGTCATACCAACGTGCTCTCAAATACTGAAGACCTACGGTATCATCCCAGTATTCACCCGCGTATCGCAGAACATTCGGCACTGTTTCATCCGTTATTAAAGGCCCACCCCATACATCATAAGTGTAGCTGTTTAATGTCTTACCTTCTGAACTCACCAGTCCAACAACATCACCATGACCGTTCAATTGATAATATTGCAGCTGGCCTGTTTCTTTATCCTGACGGGCCCATAGTTGACCATTCAGATCATAGATGTAGACATACTTCATCTCCAGTTTGCCAGATGAAGAAACGATCGCTTCGGCCATTAGTTGTGCTTCTTCATTATAATAGTACCTTGTCTTGGTATCGCCTTCGGTTCGTTCATATAGAAGACCATCTCCGTTATAGCTATACGTCACGGATTTGGTCTCACCCGATGCTTTTACGAGACGATTTTGACTATCATAAGTGTAATCTGCATCCTTTAATCCGTATACTTTACCACTACTTGTGCTAAAACGATTACCGTTGCTATCATAGGTGTAGGTTTCTTCCTGTGTTCCCGTTTCCGTTTGAATCCGATCTAATTCGTCATATGTGAATTGATCTGCTTTTTCATTCTGTGTACGGGAAATGATGTTTTTATTAGCATCATATTCATATTTGAATTGGTGTACCGATGTTCCTCCTTGAGTTATGTTAACTCCAGAGAGGTCATATCCATCATATTGATAGGTTGTACTGAGTCCTTTACCAAAAGACATCTTCTCCAGCATGCTGTTCGCACTGTAAGTAAACGTCAGTAAATCTACTGGGGAAGTTGTCGATGCTCCTGAACCTGACGTAATATCAATGGACGCGACACGGCTCATGGCATCCACTTCACCTTGAATACGTAAAGATTCACCTTGTGTATCGGTTAATATATACCCTAAACGTTGCTGATTGTTATTTTCGTAATCGATTTGTGTTCCATCCGGAAATGTTAGTCCATTTAACATACCATCTGTTGTTCGATAACTGTATATCGTCTTACCATGATCATCGGCCATTGATGTTCTCCGACCGATTTCGTCATACGTATAGGATACTGATGTGTCCGATGCTTTCATGGTCGTAAGCATGTCGTCACTGTTATACGTATATTCTATTATTTTTCCTAGTCTATCCTGCTTCTTAATCAGATTGTTTTTTTTATCATAGTAGTAGGTTGTAGTATATCCCGCAGGACTAGGGTGAGACTGCTTAATCAGACGTCCTAGTTCATCATATTCTTTAGTAATGGTTTGCCCATTTGGTGATACAACTTGATTTAATTCACCCGTATAACTGTAAAAGTAACGACTTGTTTCTTGCTTTGGTGTTGTTGCTGTCGCGATTTGACCCAGGGCATCATAGGTGTAAGTGGTCCGTTGACCGTTACCATCAATAGATGCGGTCACATTTCCTTCAAGGTCATATTCGGATTGTTGCAAAGCAACGAATGTACCGTCACGATATTCCTCCGTCATTATGGTCCGTCCCAGCAGGTCTTGCTTTTCCCGAGTCTGGTTGCCAGCAGCGTCCTCATGAGTGAGTGTTTGCCCAGCTGGGTCAAACATTGTCAACTCGGTTGTCCCGTCCGGATACTGTGTCTCGATCACCTGTCCAAACGCATTGTTCACGAATTTGGTGACATTCCCCTCGGCATCCTCAGTAGCCGTGATATTGCCTTCATAGTCATAGGCATACTTGTATATGGCGTCGCCCGTTTGCTCTTCCACAAGCAGTCCCATGGGATTGTACCGCTCGGTAGTCTTGATACCATCTGGCGAAGTGCTTTGAATTAGGTTTTTTGTATCTTCGTATACCGTGGTTGAATGAGTGCCATCAGCATACGTGATCTGAAGAAGCCTTCCAGATTTATCGTACTGATACGTTTCCTGTTCTCCGGCAGCATTTGTTATCGTGTCAAGGTCTCCCGCTGGGGTATAGCTATAAGACTCTACAAGGGCTGCAGCTTTTCCAGCGGAATCATGCACTGTCAATGACTTAGTTTTCACTAAATTCCCTAAATTAGAATCGTAAGCTAGTATCTCTACACGGTCTTTAGCCAGATACCCGCCTTTATCAGTTTTACTGATAACACGCCCTTTATCATCAAGCTTTAGTTCAGAATCAGAAAGGACTTGTCCGCCATATCCATTTTTAGTTGTGGATTTTAGTATAGAGCCTTGATTGTTGTACATTGTTTCTGTATATCTCTCCAACATACTGTTAATCTTCGTGGTGGAACGTACAGGCTTGACCCAGTTGTAAGGGGGTTTACCCGTTTCATATACATAGGTCGATTCTTGTCCAGTACTTAGTTTTTCCGAAGTCAATATTCCATTGGCATCATATGTGTTGGTCGTGATCAGCTTCTCACGCGAGCTTTCCCCTTTGCTTACCCATTCTGTCGTTTGGGTCGGGAGATTCCGTTTGGTTTGGCTATCGTACTGAAGCTCCGTAGAATAGGTTACATCATCTCCAGTTAGTGTATGCTGGTCTGCATAAACTAGATCAGGTTCGTTGGCGGCGCTAAATGTTTTGGAGAACGTCCACGTATCCACGGTATGTGTAGCCTTAATTTTCGTTGTCCATGTGGCTGGTTGGCCATAAGAGTCCAGATCTTCTCCAGAATACTCAAAGTTGATTTGGTCCAACGTACCTTCGCCATCGGTCGTACTGAAATGGCTCTTGCGCTCTCTGACTTTAAAGACGAAATAGGAAGAAGCTTCTCCCATTTGCTTAATCGCTGGAATGTATGCATAATCCGTAATGGCAGAAGAAGGACTTGTAATACGCGACAACAAAGCAGTATGCATTACACCATGCGCATTCTGATTACTTTCAAGCTCAGGCAGGAAATTGAATTTGGATTCCGGATAGTAATACGTATACGTCGTTGTCCGATCCAGTGCATCGGTAAACTCTCGCAAAATGCGAATGCCCTCATCTTCCCGCTGTGTATACGTTACTTTCCGGTCCGTTCCGGCAAGCTGTACGGTAACCTTCAAGTCGTCATAAGCAAAAGTCAGTGCCTGACCTTCGCTATTTTGAATCCGGGAGATGACTTGGTTTCCATCCAATGTTGTATATTGAAAATCCACCGTATTCCGGTAACCATCTGTAATTTGCAGTAACTCTCCGGTTCCGTTAAACAAATAATCGTAGCCATTCCGGATCGACAAACGGTAACTGCTGGACTGACCATCCACAGTCACAGTCGTATCTTGCTTCACGGTTAAATCATTCCATACGTAACCTTCCAGTTCAAGATTAGCGTTTAGGCGATAATAACCTACACCTGGAATAAGGATAAACCGTTCATCCCCGCGAGTTTCCATGTAGGGAATATCCCAGCGCCAGCCTTGTCCCAACCCCGTATGGAGTTCTTCCTTACGTGGCGTGACTACATTGGAGTATGTTTGTGTCGTTTCGTCGTATTGAACGCCGAGCTGTCCACTTGCTCTAGCACTGTCATAGACACGTGTCAGATCAAACGGAATCAGTCCTGGTAGAGAGAGGTCTGTGCTACTAACCATCATCTCCCCTGTAGCAGTAGAGATCGATTCCGCTCCATAAGACGTCATGTACAGGGATGCATCGTCCCGGATATCGACATGGTTTAGCCCCGTTTCATCCACGGTTGTTCCGGTACCTGGAACATCCTCTTCAATGGCGTTAATTGAAAATGTGTTTTCTTGCAATGACTCGGAAGGGCTTAGCCCCTCCATTTGAATCGGTTCACTTGTCTCTTGCGTTTCTAGCCATTTCTCTGCAGCCTCGCCGCCTGTGCGATCTGTTTGCAAAGCCTTGTACAGTTGATATAGTGAGTACCCTTGATCTAGCTTCTGTTTAATCCAGTCTTCTTCAATCCCAAATTGCTCTTTTAAACTATGGATTGTAATGTAGGTGACAGAAGGAATGGAATCCTTTCCTTCTGCCGCCGCCGCTTGTCCACTATAACCAAAAGAACCAAGTCCACTAAGTATCAATACCGTACATAACCAAATGATTGTTATTTTCTTAAACACTCCATCACCTCAACCTAGATTTAGACAATTATTAATTAAAGGGGTAAATCTTTTTCGTACGTTTCGTCAGGTTTCCATTGCGATCATACTCAAATACAATCTGATCTCCCGTAAATAGCACGACTTTAAGCAATTGATTGCCATAGCCATATTCATAAGAGCTATCATTACGAATGTACATTTGAGCTGCCTTGATGGCACCTTGAACTGGTTTTCCATCCTTTTCGCTTAGCTTCAGATAGTAGGTCTGTCCACCCTGAAGCTCCCACTCCAGCACGGTATACTGTTCACCGTACACCTGCTCTTGTTCCACTGAAGCTGCTATTGGACTGCTCAGTTCCTTATCTGCATATAATTCCAGTAGAGGCTCGATCGAAAAGTCTCCTGACTCTTTAATTGCAATCCGATACTTACCAGTACCATATGGGGTAAAACGATAGTACACATTACCTTGCTGAACGGTTGGCAGCGCCGTATCTACACCCTCATTCAAGGTCAAGAACTCCACATTCACTTCCTTGACCGCAAACTGGCGATAAGCACCTGCAAAGTGCAGCGTCTGGGGTCCCACATTATGCACCTGAATGTCAGCATGTCCAGGTACGAGTTGTCCTCCTGCCGCATTTTTACCTTCCCTAATAACCACTTGGTTCTGATCCCGAATAACGTAATCATAGGCCACTCCTCCATCTACAGATGTAAGGAGCACGGATGCATAGGATGATGTGTTCGAGAACAACACCACGTTATTTGGCGCCAAATCCCGCTTGATCAGTGCAGGCTCCTGACTGGAACTGGCCATCACCGGAGCGGCATATTGAATTGTTACCGGCTCCGAAGATACTACGGTGACGACAAGCGTTGCACCCGCTGGAATCTCCCATGTTGCATGACTCATACCTTCCACAAAAGACAATGATGTATTGGTTTTATCGTAGACTACATAATCCACAACGGAAGTTTCTCCTGCGATCCGTTGAAGTTCAGCAGGTTCCGAACCCGGATTTGTAAAGATTGCGCTCTGCCCTTGGTTAATGGTGATTTCCGATGCTGGTGAAGGCACTTCATCGTCTTGTCCGCGGAAAACGCGGTAAATTCCACCAAATGTTATGGATTGATTAGAGACATTCGTAACGACAACTTTCTTGCCACCCAAGATCGTCGGTTCAATCGCAGTTGCTGTTCTACTACTGGACTGAGTTCCATCTACGTTGTAAATCGTGTAATCATACACTCGCCCTGCGCTGCTGGAAGCATCGTTTCGGAGCCTTTCCGAATCCGAGCTCGTATTGGTGAAGGCGTAACTCTCCCCTTTATTCAAAGTCACACGTAGATAAGCCGGTTCCTGGCTATCCACTACCGAGAAATCATCCGTGTATTCGAATAGTACAGGTGTACTTCCCACTACTGTAACGATGGCTTCACCACCGGCTGGAATTGTAGCGAGACTACCATTGTTATTGAATTTGTCACTATGTGCTCTGCCGTCTGCTTTATACACCACGACATCATATAGAGAACCTACCGACTTGGCGTTACTCCGGATCGGGTTGCTAAGTGAACCCCCATTATGGAATTTGACCGATTGGCCCGGTGACACGGTAATCTTGCTTAGCGCTTCATTCGGTCGATCCTCCACATCAAAAATGGTGTAAATGGCACCAATGGTTACCGGTTGAGCGGATACATTCGTAACTACAGCTTTGTTCCCGTAAAAAACAACAGGTTCAACCGCCGTCGCTTTTCTTGTACTTCGTTCTGTGCCGTCCGGATAATAGGTTACGTAATCAAATATCCGCCCTTGGCTGGTGGACGCATCACTGTCGAGATACTCCCGGTCGGTAGTGTTATTCCAGAAAGTCACGCTTTCTCCCTGGTTCAGTGTTACCCGATGGTACGCAGGTTCCATGCTGTCTTCGACCGAGAAATCATCCGTGTAGCTAAACTCAATGGGGACCTGTCCGACTACGGTCACAACTGCATAACCCTGAGAACGAATGATCGGATTTGTATTTTTGTTGAAGCCGTCCGAATGAACGACGTCTTCTGCTGTGTACAGAACATAATCAAAAAGGGCTCCGTTTGAACTGCTCGCATTGTTCTTAATCGGATTAGCTAAGGAACCATTATTTCGAAAAATCACGGATTCTCCGGGATATACGGTAACTCGAGTAATGGCATCGCCACCAGCCTTTTGAACATCAAATGTCCGATACGGTACACCATACGTTACGGGTGTTGCTGTCACCAAGGTCACTACAGCGGTTCTCCCCGCAGCTACCGTAGGCTTAGTCGATGTATTGGTCCCGGTGGAACTTTCCGTCCCATTCGGAAGATAAACGACGTAGTCATGCTTATCTTTGGTGGACCCATCGCTTTGGAGCGCATCGGATTTTTCGCTGATATTGGTGAATTGGTAACTTTCGCCTTGACTCAGCGTCACTCGGGTATACGCAGGTTCATCGCTCCACTCGCCACTGTAGACTTCGTAAGGGAGTCCGACGGTAACCGGTTGTGATCCGGCACCTGTAATGATGAGCTCGTATCCTGCCCCTATGTAAGGTTTACCGGTTGATTCAAAATTTGAACTACCCAGACTTCCATCTTCATGATAAATGGCATAGTCATATCTTCGGTCTTGAGCAGTAGACGTGTCCGCGCTTATGGCTCTCGACTGTGTACCTTCATTAACGAACCGATAGCTCTCGCCTTTAGACAAAGTCACTTTGTTTAAAGCAGGATTGGCGGATATACTATAGGTGAAATCAGCCGGTATAGTTGCTGTAAAAGCATTGCTCCCACTTGAAGTCACAACAGCGGTATACCCTGCTCCTACGGATAAGCTGCTCGTCGAATTCAAGTTATCTGTTGAAATACTTCCATCTGCTCTATATACGACATAGTCATAAGAACTGCTTCTCGATGTGGCCGCATCTGTGCTCAAGGACCGAGTGCGAGTTCCAGTATTCGTGAAGCTATAGGAATCACCAGGAGACATCACGATAACTTGCTCTTCAGCTAATGCCATGGCTTGAGTCGTAAAGAAACCCTCACCATACGTATCTTCAGTTACCGTTGGTGTATCTTCTAGATCTTCGATATCTTCATCCACACCCTCTGGTTCTTCGTGAATGTCCGGATCAAAAACATCCAGATTTTCAGCGTCTGGTAAAGCTAAATCCTCCATCAAAACATCGACATTCTCCGCGCTACTTTCGGTCGATATTATGGAATCCGCTTGATCCGCTAGCGCATATCCGCTTGTCGGAAGCATAGTTCCCATCACGAACCAAACGACCAGAAAAACGATAAAACTTTTTCTCAAACTCATGAAAGTTGTCTTCCTCCTTTAAGGGTTTTATCCATTTGATACCTTAAGAGTGATATAAATGGAGTCTAATAAATGATTATCGGCATTTTCCTTATTTTAGGATATAGTAGGATAGTCCTTACTTTTAGGGACTATTTTCCTTTTAAATTTCAGATAACAAGAATTAAATGATACCCATTTTTTCAAAAAAGGACAATTCAGACAAATTTGATCGTAAGAAAGGATTGTAGTTACCTCGCTCTCAGTTTTAGACGCAGGTCAGAACTTTACATCCATAGAAACAAAAAGAGCCGCCATAATGGCGACTTCTAATGAGTAATTATGATATTGCTCTAAATTTCTAACTCATTCCTCTACAAATTTAAGCAACTTTGCATTGTGTATAAAAATTACGTATTAGATTAGCAAGAAGAATAGAAAAATCACAAGAACGAAAAAAGTATATGAAGAATTCATTATTTATTTCCTTGTCAGTAGAAGGTGTTTCTAGTTGATTTTCTTCTCTATTTATTGTGCTCCCATAACCTAAGTGCTGTACATTTTAGAAAACTAATTTCCGGGCAGTTGGATGCCGCGCCAGCTGGTTACATCGCATTGTCCATATTCATTATCACCCACAGCAACCAGTGTGCCGTCTGATTGAAGACCTACGGTATGGGCACAACCTGCCGCTATCGCCACAATATCGCGCCAATCACTTACATTACACTGGCCATACTTGTTCCAGCCTACAGCCTCCACCGTGCCATCCGATTTAAGGCCAATGGTATGATTACTACCTGCGGCTATAGACACAATACCACCCCAACCGCTTACTTCGCATTGATTATGTTTATTTAAACCCACAGACATCACCGTACCGTCAGATTTAAGGCCGATGGTATGGAGATAACCCGCAGCGACTGCTACAATATTGCACCAATCGCTTACTTCGCGTTGGCGATACCGATTATTACCCACAGCCACCACCGTGCCGTCCAATTGAAGACCGATCGTATGCCAGTCACCTGCTGTTACTGCCACAATATCTTTCCAGCCACTAACATTGCATTGATCTTCATTATTCCTGCCCACTGCTACCACTGTACCATCTGATTGGAGACCAATCGTACGACGCCAACCCGCCTCAACCGCTACAATTTCGCGCCAGTCGTTTACCTCGCATTGGTTGTCCTTATTCCAACCTATAGCCGCCACCGTGCCGTCGGATTTAAGTCCGATGGTATGAGCATTACCCGTGTTCGTCGCCATATGAACATTACCAGCCGCAACAGATATCATATCCTGCCAGCCGTTTACATCACATTGGCCCATTTTATTATCACCCACAGCCATCACTACGCCGTCAGATGTAAGCCCAACGGTATGGCGACGCCCGGCCGCTATTGTATTTTTAGGCCACCGTCTCACCTTTAACATCGCTTCTTTCGGTGAACCATAATCCATGCTTTGCCTCCTCCCTGAAAACAAGATCTGTTCTTTTAAGTCCTTATCGTGGTCGTTTAGATCGCTAGTGCCGCATATGACTCCAGAACACACTAATATTAGTCCTTGCTTGCCTGTAACTATTCTTCTTTTCGTTTAAAACACATCTTGCCAAGAAGCAGCCCCATACCAGATGAACAAATAAGATATCCAAAGAACAAGAAAAGTAAAAAAACATCATGAAGATCTTCAGGAATTTGAAGTACACCTTCAAACCAAGCCAAACGAAAAGGATAAAGTAGCGCTACCCAAATGATCAGCAAGACAAGAATAAAATTAATTATTTTTCTCACAATTACTATCCTTTCCATACCGAGTGGAAACAGTCAAATATATACGCTACCTATTTCAATCCGTATAACTTATCGTTGCCTGTACTCTAATTTTTGCCATTCGTTCAAGTATCTCTTCATTAAAATACACAGTATAATCTTTCACTACGATTGGTGGAAGGGATATGTAGTTTCTTTTGGGATATCCGCTTTCTCGACTTGAAAACTCCCTTCTTTATGTATACATTGTACTCCCAAACTATTAGATACCCTTATCAATCTAATTATTATAACTCCACATTAAAACTAAAGCCTCCACCCCACAACTTCTTGCGGAATGGAGGCTGCATCAACCTACTTATATTCAGCTGAGCGGCGCAGTCTCCACCACGTCCGGGATCTCTGGCAGACGCTGTTTGCGTTCCATCGCCAGACTTATAAAGAGTCCGAGCAAGCCCAATGCAGCAATCGCTGCTGCGTACAGCGGTACTGAAATAAGTCCCGTATGGGTAATGGCAAGTCCGCCGAGATAGGCTCCGCCTGCATTCCCCAGATTAAATGCAGAGTGGCTCGATGTTGTCGCGAGCAGCGGTGCTTCGCGAGTCATATTCATGATCCGAATCTGCAGACCAGGCATGATGCCAAACGCAGCGACACCCCAGCAAAAGATCGTAATGACTGCCAAATAAGGATTCTCCAGCGTCAAGGTGAGTAAGGCCAGGAGCACAGCCAGTACGGCGAAGTTCACCATCAGGGAAGGCATCAGCTTCCAATCGGCCAGTCGGCCGCCCAGCATGTTGCCCAGCGTGACACCAACGCCGAACAGCACCAGAATCCATGTTACACTCTGCTCCGCAAAACCGCTGATATCCACCAGCATCGGTGTAATATAAGTGAAAACTGCGAACAGGCTTCCACAGCCCATGGCTCCAATGAGCAGTATTAATAATACTTGTGGACGAACCAGATTACGGAATTGCTGTCCGAGGTTCGCCGGCTCACCTTGCGAAATAACCGGAATAAAACGGATGATGCCGATCAATGAGATGATGCCCAGAATGGTAATCGCTCCAAACGAAGATCTCCATCCGAGCTGTTGACCAATAAATGTACCAAAAGGTACCCCAATAATGTTGGCAATCGTAAGGCCTGCAAGTACAACGGATACCGCGCCTGCCCTTCTCTCGGGTGCCACAAGACGAGTGGCCATAAGTGACCCTACACCGAGAAACGTACCATGTGCAAATGCCGTCAGAATGCGTGCCGAAATCAGCAAACCATACGTTGGTGCAATGACGGACAATGCGTTACCTATGATAAAAATGCACATCAGCAATACCAGCAGTTTTTTCTGCGGTATTTTATGGGTAAACACGGTCAGAATGGGCGCGCCAACAGCGACACCCAGTGCATAGCCCGTAATTAGTTGTCCTGCCTGCGGAATGCTCACATGCAGATCAGCAGCCACATTCGGCAGCAATCCCATAATGATAAATTCAGTCATGCCAATGGCAAATGCTCCTACTGTCAGGCACAGAAGAGATAACGGAAACGCCCCTCCTTTACCCGATTTCGAAGCACGTCGTTCTGTGTTGTTCATATGATGTTCTCTTCTCCTGTCTCCATCTTCTGTCTCTTTTGTTATTCCTTTTGCTTACTTCATTCTCTATGATGACATTCCTGCTGCTGCCTTCAGCCACATCGCCTCGTTTAATGCCTCGAACGTTTCTAGCATCGCAAGCTTCTTGCGCCAATGAGCAGGAATACCACTCTGTCCGTAAAAAGCACCTGCTATCTGCCCGTACACGGCACCAGTTGTATCTGCATCATCCCCGAGGTTGACGGCCAGCAGCGCACCTTCTTCAAATGTGGAAGACTTATGGAACGCCCATAATGCCGCTTCAAGAGAACGGACGACATAACCGCTTCCCTGAATTTCAGGCGGTTCCTTATGCCGATAAGATCCCCGCACGACTTCTTCAATCGCTGGAGAAAACGAAGGCTCATTCCTCCACTGACGACATGTCTCGGGCAGCAGCATGGTATGCTTGTCCGCTCCACGCAGTCCTGCAACCAGTATAGCCGCCAGCACCTCGCAAGCCTCTACACTTTCCATCGCTGCATGTGTTGTGCGGGAGCTCAGCTTTGCATGATGCACTGCATCCTGCGGATGATTCGCATAAACCATGGCGACAGGTGCAAGCCGCATGATTGAGCCGTTGCCTGCCGTCATCGGATCGGTTGATCCGCTGTAAGGCTCTTCGGTCACCCTGAACCGTTCCAGTGCATTTCGCGTGGCTCCGCCGATATCAAAGCACGTCCCGGTACTGCTCATATAGCCGACCTGATACCAGTTCGTGTACCTGCGCATCTGATCCGCTGGATCGAAGGTATCTTTTCTAACTAAACTTTCGGCCAGACATAGAGCCATTGACGTATCATCCGTCCACTGTCCGGGAGCCAGGCCGAACACGCCGCCTCCCACAATATCCGTTACAGGCTCGAAGGTGCCCGGACTGCTGAATTCCACAGTCGTTCCCAGCGCATCTCCTGCCGCAAGCCCGATTAAACATCCATCGAAGCGATCCTTTTGCAGCATCTTCGGTCCCTCCTCTGCATCCAAACTTTCAATAAACTCCTTCCATTCTCCCACATGGCCTGTTCTGTCGTAAAGAATTTTAAACCATGAGCAATTTATTTCTTCATCGCTTCCGAATTTTCGATTGCCTTTCTTCTATTATAAAAGTGTCGAAAACTGTTGATTGGTCAGAGTTTCCCTATATCGCAAAAAAAAGTTTATTTTTTCGATACGGGGAAAACTGTTTTTTCAGTACACCGCTTACATGTATAAGTCATAACGGTTTACCCTGTTCTCTGTTTTCTGAAAACACATCATCCAGGTGCAAATTTTCAATGTAAACAATCATGACGCGCTTGACCCTTAAGTTTGTCCTATGTTACGGTTTTATTAGCTTCAACGCATATTTTTTCCAATTAAATCATTTATATCGAGCACTTGTGTAAACTAAACTGCCGCAATACAAATGAAGCAAATGGGAATATGCGAATTTTTCAGTTTTATCCCAACACAAATTCTGAAACAGGAGGAACAAATTTATGATTAAGGCACTGGTTTTTGATTTCGACGGAACGATTATTGATACGGAGACAGCATGGTATGTTGCTTTTCGTGATGCCTACAAGGAACACGGCGTAGACTTAACCCTGGAGATGTATTCGCAATGCATCGGTACCAGTCTGAAAACATTTAATCCCTATGAGTACCTCATCACAGATTTGAATCTTCCGATCGATCGGGAAGCGTTCAGGGAATCGGTTCAGCTGCAGCATGCAGCACTGATGAACAAGGAGCAGGTAAGACCAGGTATCAAGAACTACCTTGATGCGGCACGTCAAGCCGGTTTAAAATTGGCCGTTGCCTCAAGCTCCAAACGGGACTGGGTCGAACAACATCTGGAACAACTGAAACTGAAGGATTACTTCGAAGTGATTCGCACAGCTGACGATGTGGCCAATGTGAAGCCTGACCCGGAATTATACAATCAAGCACTGGAAGCCCTTGGAGTAACTGCAGACGAAGCCGTAGCAATTGAGGATTCACCTAACGGCGCGCGTGCAGCTGCTGCGGCTGGTATTCACTGTGTGGTCATCTCGAATACCATTACCGGCACACTGGATTTCGATATGCCTCACCAACGGCTGTCATGCCTGACCGACCTCGAATTTAACGATTTGATTTCGAAACCACTCGTCACCACCGTCTAAGGTCTAAACGAATTTCGCAATTCAACTTTAAAGGGGGAGTTCACACATGAAAGCTGTACATTTTGGGGCGGGCAATATAGGCCGCGGTTTTATCGGTCATATGTTGTCCGCTTCCGATTATGAAGTCTGCTTTGTCGCACGTAACCCGAATAAAATCTCCATGCTGCAAAAGAGGCAAGAATATCCCATTACGCTCGCTAATGCAGCTCAGGATACAACCATTGTCAGTAACGTCACCGCCATTCATGTCGGCGAACAGGAACTTGTGGCTGAGCAGATTGCAGCGGCTGATCTGATTACTACGGCGGTTGGGGTATCTGCACTCGAAGATATTGCCGAACCCATTGCGAAGGGCATTTATTTACGCATGAAAAATAACAATCACACACCTCTTCATATCATCGCTTGCGAGAATGCCATTGGAGGCAGTACTCGCCTGAAGAAACGGGTATATCCGTTTCTGGATGAACAGACCCGCACCAAAGCAGAACGTTATGTCTCGTTCCCCAATGCAGCAGTAGACCGGATTGTACCGGTTCAAGACCACAAGGACCCGCTGCAGGTTACGGTTGAGCCTTTTTACGAATGGGTTGTGCATCGCCCGGCACTGCTGGATGGCTTCAAGGAGATTGAGGGCGTACACTACGTGGACTCCCTTGAGCCTTACATTGAGCGCAAGATGTTCACCGTAAATACCGGCCATTGTGTGGCTGCTTACTTCGGATATCTCCATGGATTCAAGACGATAAGGCAGGTGATGAGCAACTCAACACTTCGTGCCGAGGTCAGGCATGTCATGGAGGAAACGGGAGCCATGCTCATGAAGAAACATGGTTTTAACCCCCATAAACACAGGAAATATATGGACACCATTCTCGAACGCTTTGCCAACCCCAACCTGACGGATCAGGTCACCCGGGTCGGACGCTCACCCCTTCGCAAGCTATCGCCTTATGACCGGCTTGTTCGCCCTGCGATGCAGGCCAGCGAATACGGAATTGAAATTCCCCACCTTACTTCCGCTATGGCGGCCGCGATGCTCTTCGATTATGAGCAGGACGAGGAAGCCATGAAGCTCCAACACATGATTCGTGAAGATGGCGCCTCCGCCTTCATTCGTGAACACATGGGAATTCCCCACGAACACCTGGTCCATCAGCATGTCGTCGCCCGATACGAGGAACTCAAAGGGCACAAGGAATCGACCATTTTAACCTGAACCATCTCAGGTAAACGGCAGATCCTGCAAACTCAATAGACACGGCAAAAAACCGGGAGGAACCTATGCCCATGCTTCGTTCCTTCCGGCTCTTTCATATTATTTTGCGGTATTCTCTTCATTCATGATGGAATTAAGGGATACATACGCCATGGGCAGAAATCCCTCGGACGGTTCACCGACAGGTGCATCAACGTGGAAAATGAAGCCATTGCCATCCAGTTCTTTTACAATGAAATACTGCGTCTTTTTATCGTTTTGAGCCATCATGAATAGTCCTGCATCCTTCATCGGGCCGCTGCTCAGCTCTTCCTTGCTCAGTTCCTTAACCTCTCCCGTTTCGGTTAACTCTTCCTTGGCATCCATCTTCAGCGCATCGAGATTGAAATCTGAAGGAAGCTTTTCGATTTCCACGTTGTAGTCGGGATCAATCTTCATCGTTAATTCGTTGTCTTCTGCATCAAATGCCATGGGTTCGAACACATAAAGGGAGTAGCCCTTACCTTGGGCAAGTGTGGCTGCACGATTCTCCGTCATGCCTTCCACGGTTACTTCCAGCTCTGTCGTTTGGGGACGATCTGATGTAACGTTGCCGCCTGCATTCGAACCGTTCGTATCATCGGCTTCGATCTTGGTAATTTCCGTAAGCACCAGCTGCTTGGTTGTGCTGTCGCCTTCAATGGTTCTCTCTACATATTTGAATTGTACCGAATCTTCATCATCAATGTCGTCGAAGGATTTCTGTACATCCTCTTCAACCTGGAAAGCCATGGGAACCTCTTCGACATGGATCTCTACCGTGTGCGGGTCCGCCCAGCCTGTCAGAATGCCTTCTGCTTCGATGGCCGCACTGTCTTCCGGCCTCTGTTCCGGTGCAGGTGACTGTTCACCTGTATTATTGGTGGGCGGCTGCGCTGCAGGACTGCTGTTACCACAGGCCACGAGCGAGAATCCCATCAGTAGTACCAGTAATGATGCACTAATATTCATTGTATTTCGCATATGAACACCTCCGTTAGCTTATACGCAATGATGCTTGTCCATGTTGCTTCAGATTACTTACTAGTACTTACACGGCTGACCGCCAGCTCAATCATATAGATGAATGGACCTACTTCAAATCTAGCAAATCCATTAACTTGCTTGCTCCATTTGAACGAGCTTGGCATTGGCTCCGTTGAACGCTTGTGTCTGTTTATTGAATTGCTTCCTTAACTCGGCGAGATGCACATATTGAGTATTACGTTCCCGGATTGCGCGCTTGATTTTGACCAGATTCGGTTCCACACTGCCTCTCATTAAAGAATAAAGCTGTTCATCGGCATCCAGACTTTGCTGATAGGAGGATACAAAATCCTCAAATGTCTGGGCTCTTGCCTCATACTGGTCCAGGACGGTTTGAGCCTGAGCCAGCGTCTCTTCTTTTTCAAAAGACAAGCGTTCCAACGAGTCCCGCACGGCAGGCATCTTCTCTTGCGTCTGTTTCAATAAGATTTCCGCCTGCGTCAGCAGTTTTCTCCGCTCGGCAATATGGTCTTCAGCCTCATCCAGCAGCGACTCAATGTTACTGTTTTTGTTTTTTCCTTTACTCAAAATCGATGTGTATAGCTCCATATCCTCCCGTTCATGAAGGGCAAGTTCCTTCAGACTTTGAGCCATCTCCTGGTCACTCAGAATCAATTGATTCACCTGATTCGCCGCTGGTTCCTGCGGCTGGCCACACGCACTGGCGAGCACCGTCAGCACCAGGCTGACGGCCACCAGAGCTGACCTTTTCCACGTACGCACTGGACCGTCTCCTCTCTTGCATCTGATTATCTTCTCTAATTACAAGCGGGTATCTCCGCTAAAGTTGGCTATCCAATGCGCATTCGGGTCATAGACCTCGAATTCATAACCCCGATCTTCAAGCAATTTCAAAATGCGCGGCAAGGCCTGTACCGTCTGCTCCCGTTCATGCATCAGGATCACTTCCTTGTCCCGGTGAACACTGTTGCTGACACGCGCCACAATCTTGTCCGGCTGACCCGGGAGATTCCAATCGAGAGAATCGGTCGTCCAATCCCACATTTTGAAACCTGCTGCGGCAATATCGCCTCTAAAGGATTCTCCGATCTGCGGACTGCTGCCGTAGGGAGCACGAATCAGATGCGGCGTAAAGCCAATCAGATCCTGAACCATCTTCTGTTCCTTTTTGAACTCCTTCACAAAATTCGCCGAGCTGCCGCTTTTGTACAATTTGTTATAGTTATGTGTCATGCTGTGCAGTCCAGGGTAGCTGCCCTCTTGGACCAGTCGCTCTACCGCTGACTTATGCTGATTCAACTGACGTCCGATCATGAAAAAGGTTGCCTTGGCCTCATGTTCTTTCAAAATATCCAGCAGTTGTTCCGTATACTCACTTGGTCCATCATCAAACGTTATGTATGCCAGCTTGCGAACCTGTCCCTGAAACCGTGCAGGCTCTTCCTTCCCACCCGGGGTCATTTCGATCATGCCCAGCTTGGTTGGCTGCTCAATGGCAGCTACCGGAGGCGGTGCTGCATAGCCCTTAATCCAGTGGGTCATTCCAATGAATGCATATGTTAAACCGGTAACGATCAGTGCAAGCAGCATCAAGGCCGCACTCAATCTTCCATACCGGATCCGTCTTCGTCTGTGCGTCTTCGTTCGGCTTGTTCTGCTCGCAATGCTGCCATTCTCTCCTGCTGCCTGTTGTTGTACTCTCACTTCCAGTGCCACTTCCTTAATTTCCCGATTATTGGTATATTATATCGTTTCATGTCTCTATATAGAAGATTAATAGAAAAGCGGTCTTGGTGAATGACAGAATAGTTACAAGCCCGGTTACAATCTGCTTATCTATTTTCCTTTCTTCGCTTTTCCTACGGCTGCATTCTCCTGTATAATGAATTGATTTATGCCATTTGACTTCAAGAAGGAGCTACATTCATGACAAGCTTGTTTCGTGCCGGCAGATCCATTGAACTTCTGTTCGTTGTCGGCATCATTGCCATTTCGTTTTCTTCCATTTTCGTGCGTTGGTCCAGTGCAGATGTGGCTGTCATCGCCATGTACCGCCTGTTTCTTACCAATCTGCTGATGCTTCCATTTGTCTGGAAATACCGGCATGAGATGATGCGCTTAAACTTCAGACAATGGGGATTGCTGCTCGCATCCGGTGTGATGCTGGCCCTGCATTTCCTGCTGTGGATGGGATCGCTCAGGCTTACGAGCGTCGCCAGTTCCACGGTCATTCTCGCACTTGAACCCATATTGATACTTGCCGGTTCCGTCTGGCTGTTCAAAGCAAAGATTAACCGCATGATGATTATCGGCATGGGCATCGCCCTGCTTGGTTCCATTGCCATTGGGGCTGGAGACTTCCAATTGGCCGGAACGGCATTGCAAGGTGATCTACTCTCTTTGCTCGGAACGATTGCAGTAGCGATCCATATGCTGCTTGGACAATTTTTGCGCTCTGGACTAAGTGCCTTCTCTTATAACTTCTGGGTATTTTTCGTCGCTGCCTGTACGCTGGCGGTATATAATTTGGCCATGGGGCATCCGTTCGGGGGTTATGCAGCGTCGGAGTGGGGAATTTTCCTGCTGCTCGCCATCGTGCCGACGATCTTTGGACACTATCTCTTTAACTGGCTGCTTCAGTATATGAATGCCACAACCGTATCCATGGGCGTGCTCGGTGAACCTGTATTCTCCTCACTGCTGGCCTGGATGCTGCTTGGTGAATCACTCAGCGCGATGCAGATGATTGCCGGCGTTGTCATTATTTTTGGGGTATGGATCTTCATTCGCTATGGCAAAACCAAACCTGGGCCCATTCCCGCTGACGCTCCTGTAGGTGGAAAAGGACCTGCCGAACCTACGGCGGTGTAACTTGTATCATCAACAAATGAGCATGGCAAAAGAACGATTGGAGTCTGATACTACAGACTTCAATCGGAACCCAATACTCTTCATAAGGCGGTGTATTTTCATGAAAAACATTGTATCCATGCGCTGGCTGCTCGCCAGAATGTACGAACCGGATGTGGTCATAGCCGACTGCAGATTCCTGCTCGGTCAACCGGATGCAGGAAGACAAGCTTACGAGGCCGGACATATTCCAGGCGCCGTTTATCTCGATCTGGAACAGGATCTGTCTGCTCCCGTGTCTGCTCATGGCGGACGTCACCCGCTTCCTGATCCAGCGGAGCTGGCAAGCCGTCTTTCGAAAGCAGGCATCGGTTCAAATGCACGTATTGTTGCCTACGATGACCAAGGGGGCATGAATGCTTCACGGTTATGGTGGCTGCTTCGTTATCTGGGCCATGAACAGATGTATGTGATGGACGAGGGCTTCTCCGCTTGGCAAAACGCTAAGTTCCCGGTAACAGTGGATGTGCCTGTGCGGATTCCTTCCACGTTCGAAGCGAATGTGCAGCCGCACATGCTCGCCAGCGTGCAGGATGCACAGCACGCTTCAGCGAACAGCTCAGCCGTGCTGATTGACTCCCGGGATGCCCGCCGCTATGCCGGACTGGAGGAGCCCATTGATGCCAAGGCCGGACATATTCCGGGGGCAACCAATTATTTTTGGAAGGACGTACTGAATGCCGAGGGCCGTTGGTCTGGCGTAAGTTCATTGGAAGAACGTTTCGGGAAGCTGGCGAAGGATGAGCCTATTATCGTGTACTGCGGCTCCGGCGTATCAGCCTGCCCGAACGTGATTGCACTGGAAGAAGCAGGATACACGAATGTGAAGTTGTATGCCGGAAGCTGGAGCGATTGGATTAGTTATGAGGAGAATCCGGTGGCGACAGGGGAAGAAGATTAAGCGTTCGTTTTTATTTGTATACTTAGAAAAAGTAAAGCCCGCAATCTTTGTGGGCTTTTTTAGCGTGCGTTTCATTCCGAAACGTTTATTCGATTTTCCGAAGGCTGGATGGGTTTGCCTCTGCTTCATCTTCTTCACCGTACAGCTTCTGCATATGCTGCATATGTCCGACTCCCCAGTCGCTCATGGTCTGGAGCACGGGCTTCATGAGTTGTCCATACTCCGTAATCGAGTATTCGACCTTTGGCGGAATTTCTGCATACACTTCGCGATGCACAATATCGTGATACTCCAATTCTTTCAACTGCTGGGCCAGCATCTTTTTCGAAATATCCGGAATGGCTTTTTGTAATTCACTGAACCGCATTGTACCGTTGTTCAGCAGGCGAAGAAGAATCAATGATTTCCATTTGCCCGTGAGAATGTCCAGCGCCGTTCCGAATTTGCAATACACCGTCATTCTTATTCCTCACTTTCTGGTTATGCCAAAGGTTTACTTTTGGTTACCTGGTTAGGTTTAAGTGCCTACTTCCTGATTGAGCTTTCTCACTTTAGTATAGAGGCAGACATCAAAATAGAACAAGTGAGGGAAAAAGAAAAGATGAATGTGACGTTATGGATCGTACAAATCATATTGGCGGCAGGCTTCGTATATTCGGGATGGATGAAAACCGTTGGTATCGAGTCATCAAAAAAGACATGGGCCTGGGTAAATGATGTGCCGAAAAGTCTAGTTGTTTGGATCGGAATCGCGGAGCTACTTGGAGCGCTGGGCCTTGTTTTGCCGTGGGCGCTGAACATGGCTCCAGTGCTTACGCCGATCGCCGCAATCGCTTTGGCTGCGGTCGCACTGTCCGGGATGCTGTTTCATATTCGGCGAACAGAGTATCGTGAGATCGGCGTAAATATCTTTTTTGTAGTTCTGGCGTTGATTGTGGCAATTGGAAGACTGTAAGACTTACCTTCTATATATGTTTTTAATTAGACAGGTTTCCAACTTCATTCTGGTGCTCATAGATATACCTGATATATTCTTTTGCACTTTGGTTTATCTCTTCATCTGTTGCCTGGAATGATGCACCGAAGACTGCAAAATACAGCAATGCTATCGCGCCCACATGATTGATGCTGGCTTTGAAAGGCGCAATCACTTCATCTACACTAAAGGAGACAGAGCCTTCCGTCGTGTAATTTTCTTTTTTATCACCAATGGACAAGGCTAAGCCCAGCTTTTTCCCGTGCAGTTTATTGCCTGATGATCCATACGCCCATCCGTAAGTAAAAACATCATCAAACCACTTTTTGAGCAAAGGCGGATAGCTGTACCAATATAACGGAAACTGCAGGATGATATGATCATATGCTTCCAAAAGCTTCTGTTCTCTGGAAACATCAATGTTCCAATCAGGATACGCTCTATAAATCTCATGGATTGTAATATCGCTCGAGTGTTGCAGCAGTTCCTCTCTCCAGCGCTGATTCACTCTTGAAACCTCAATATTTGGATGTGCCAGAATGACGAGTGTTTTCATTTTTAACATTCCTTTCGTGGTTCAGGGTCAGACTTCTTTTTCGAATATGGTCATTATCATATAAGCCTGAATAAAAGAAAATACACACAATGAAGTAAGATGGTTACCTCAAAGTGTGTATGGACGTCATCAACAATATTGTGAGAAAATAAACAGTTATACCGCATCATCAGGATGCAGCTAGAACGAGGTGAACTGTCATGAAACAATATAATCTGGGGATTGAAGCAACACTCGAAATCATTGGCGGCAAATGGAAGGCGCTAATCATATGTCTATTAATGTCAGGCGTGAAAAGGACAGGTGAGTTACAACGCAGTATTAACGGCATTTCGCAAAAGGTCCTGATTCAGCAATTACGTGAGCTTGAGAAGGACGGCCTTGTCAGAAGACATGTGTATCAACAGATGCCGCCAAAAGTCGAATACAGCCTTACGGAATATGGAGTTACTGCCAACAGGATTGTGGATGTGATGTGTGGATGGGGACGGGAGAATATAGCATTAAGGCAGCAGCAGGGAGAAGACATTGTACTATTGGAAAATAAAGAACCCGCTTTTTGAGCTGATATACCCATGGACTTGACACTTTGAAAAGAAGGAGCAGTTAAATTGAAAAACTATCTCATATTTGGTGCTAGTAAAGGATTAGGTGATGCGTTTGTCAGGGGGCTGCCTGAGCAGGGCGATAAAGTCTGGGTAGTGTCTCGCAGCCGACCTGACAGTTTGAACCTGAGCGATGGCGTAGAACGCATATGGATACAGGCAGATCTGTCTGATCTCCATGCGGCCCAAGTGGTCAGTGACGCGCTTCAGAACGAAACACTGGATGTTCTCATTTACAATGTAGGCATTTGGGAAAAGGAAGGGTTTGAGGATCATTACACGTTTGATCAGGACACTCCTGCTGATATCTCTAATCTGATTCATGTAAATATAACGTCGGCTATTGTATGCATTCAGGCCCTACTGCCCCATCTCCGGCAATCAACAGCCGGCAAAATCATTCTGATCGGCTCGACTGCGGGTCTGAATAATTCGAATAACACTCAGGTTTCATTTGTAGCTTCCAAATTTGCCATTCGAGGAATTACGGAGGCCTTGAGGGAGCATACGCGACACGATGGCATTGCCGTTACATGCATCAACCCCGGAGAGCTTGCAGCTGATATTCCTTATGATGAGGGCAGCGAACGTGCACTTGCTGAATATAATGGCACACGCATCCCCCTTCAGGATATGGTTTCCATCGTAAAATGCATTGTCAGTCTGTCCAAAGCAGCCTGCGTAAAAGAAATTAATATTCCTGCAATAACAGATTTAAACGCATAATTGGAGTTCCGCTCCAATTATGAAGAACCCTCATATATCAAGGGAAAATAGATTGCTTTGATATCAAAAGCCCGCTATTATGCGGGCTTTCACCTTTTTACTACGGAATAATGTGTTAAATCACTTCCAAGGATGAAGGTGGGCAACGGTATACGACATTTAATCTCTTAGCTGCGTTTCACCACCCCTGTATACAGTTCGAGTCCGGTGCTGACAAGTCACTTCGAAGCTGTCATCCGTTCCACCAGCGCACGCAATGAATAATCAGAGGTCGAACACAGCAGTATGCTTCCAGCTGTCTGTGGCAGTGCTTTGTCATCATAGGGATTGCGCAGCACCAGATTCATCAATGGCTTAACCGCAGCCAGTGCCTCGGCAAGCGCCAGCTGACCTGTGAACAGATGGGCATTGAGGGTACCCTGGATAACGACATCCGCAGTAGCAGCCTGCTGCACCAATGATGCAATCTCCTCCGCATCAGGCTTCATTGCGCAGCAGCGCATCTCCACTGCCATGCCTGCATTCTTCAACAAGGATGCCAGCTTGATCTCGGCTGCACCGCTGTTATCAGCCTTGGTCAGCTGCTCCTGCTGCGGCAGAATGAGCAAATATTTCAGTGAAGAGTTCAGCGGAAGCAGGCCTTTCGGGTCCCGACTAATTTTCACGGTCATACGAGCCAACTTCAGTGCCTGCTTCTCCCACTGCTCTCTGGGAATGGGCTGGGCCGCCGCTTGGTACTGTTGGAATTTACCGTATAGTTGCTTGATACGCAGAACAGACTCGTCGATCCGTGCCTCGTTGATGCGCCCATCCTGTACGGCGGCCAGAATACCCGCGATCACCCTGCTTTGATACTCTGGCGTATGACACATCAGGATCATATCGTTCCCCGCCTGAACAGCCAGTACGCCTACTTCATCCGGATTGAAATGATTACGGATTGCTCCCATTTCAATATCATCGGTGCAGATTACGCCTTCAAATCCCAGCTTGTTCCGCAGCAGTTCCGAGGCAAAATACGGACTGAGTGAAGCTGGAAGTCCACCGGATTCCGGGATGTTTGGAAACACCAGATGCCCCATCATGATTGAATCCGCTCCAGCTTCAATTGCTTCCACAAAGGGGAGCAATGGACCTTCCATTAACTGCTCAAGCGTTAGATCACATTCTGGCAGAACGATATGAGAATCTCCGCTCACTTGCCCGTGACCTGGAAAGTGCTTTGCCGTCACGGCCACACCTGCTTCATGCATCCCCTGAATGTAGGAGCGACCGAATTGGGCTACTAGCTGCGGGTCCTCTCCGAAGGAGCGAACACCCACGACCGGATTATCTATATTCGTGTTCACATCCAGTACAGGTGCCCAGTTCATCGGAATACCGAGAGAATGCAGCTGACTGCCGATGAATTTACCGAGTAAATAGGCGGTTTCCGGCTCTTCACTTAATCCAACTGCCCGGTTTCCCGGGATATAGGGGAAGAAGGTTTTGAATTTGGAAAGGGTGCCTCCCTCTTCATCTACCGAAACGTAATAAGGCAGCGGGCCTCCATGATCTCCGGCTATGTTCTGTACCTCTGTGAGTAGCGCAAGCGTCTGCTGCTCACTCTCGACATTGTGGGGAAAGATGCCTATTCCGCCAAACCGCTGCTGCGCCATTCTCCCCCGAAATTCCGGCTCGGCGCAGATAGATGGCGTACCAATCACACACATCATGGCTATTTTATCTTCCAGACTCATCGTCTTCGGTTCAGATTCCGCATAGGTCTCATCCAGCCCCAACTCATGATAGAGTGTACGCTCCAGATAATCATGCAGGTAGAACCGCGATTTCACAAAATGCTCTGCCATATCTGACGGCTGGTAATGCTCCAGCGCAGCTCTCATGCGGGGAAGAACCTTCTCGCGTCCACGGCGGTTTCTCGTGTAATTATTTTGGAGTGAGCGCCACTCCGCATCGTCTCCAGTATACAGCTCCCAGCGGTAGGCGTATTTGTGAATCGCCCGCGAACGATCTGTCGCCACCTCAAAATCATGCATAATCGCAATCAGTTCCGCTTCTTCCTTATGCTCGCGCACCTCGTCCAGGAGCTTCCAGATCACCTCGTAATAATCCTCCAGTCGATAATTGCCGAGCCGATTATGCCCGGTAACCGGATCAATGCCATGGAAGCGTTCCAGGAATCGGTCGATGAAGGTTGAGGCATCCGCCTTGCGGTTCCAAGCCAGATCCGCATGCAGCAGCATGGGGTACCAAGTGGTTTCGAAAATACCATAGGGCACACCGAGGCTGAATGGCCCCGTCCAGTTGGTGGCAACGATGCAGTCCAGATCCAGCTTGCCTGCCGTCTCTGCCCACTGAATCAAGTTGTCCGTCCGGTTGGACAGCACCGGATAATTCTGATGCTCCGCCCAGTCAAAGCTGCGGACGGCTGGAGCTCCCATGACATCAATCCCCAGCGACCTGAATTTATCTGCATGGGAAGTAACCTCTGCTTCGATATTACGCCCGTTGTAGATCCAGATCATGGCCGCACTCCGCTGATCCAGTTTGGCCAGTTCCTCTGGCGGACATTTATCCAGCATGTCATGCCAGAAAATCGGCTGTTTCCCCCGCTCTGCCGTAAATGCAATCAGACCGTTCAAAAAGGCGATAAAGGCTCGTTCCCGCACACCTCCAAACTCGACTTTGCAGCGTTCGCATTCGCATAAGCTGTAGACCTCGTCACAGCCGAGATGGATATAGCGCGAGTCCGGATGCGCATCGATCATCTCTGCGAGCAGCTTGGTAATCAGCCCAAACGATTCTGGATGTGACGGGCAGATTTCCCCGGTGGACTGCTCTGTCTCGCGGAGATGCCGCCAAGCTTTGTGGCGAAGTACATATTCCAGATGTCCGAAGCTCTGCTGAAGCGGAATAATCTCTATAAAGTGCTCATGGGCGTTACGCTTCAGTTCTTCCAGCTGCGAACGACTTAACGCATGCTTCGAATGTGCGAACTCGGGGTACGCCTGGAACGGAAATTTATCCTCATATTCAATCAGAACCGCGTTTGTCTTATAACGGGCAAATTCCGCCAAGTATGCTGTCAGCAGTTCCGGCTTCGAGAACGTCTGGCGCAAATCCAAATTCATTGCCCGCACAGCCGTATCCGGCCAATCGGTTATGGACACCGCCGGGATGTCTCCATCCGATCCACACAGTTGTACCAAAGTCTGCAATCCGTAAAACAAACCCTCGGCATCCTGGGCGCAGACCTCCGCCCTTATGGCTGAAACCTTCAACCTGTACCCCTGTGGGCGTCCTGCTAATCCCAGGTCTGCCTCGTCTTCTTCGGTAAATGAACTGAAATTAGAGATGACCTGGCTCTTCTTTTGTCCTCTCAAGACTTCATGTACTTCATCTACTTCATGGGCGCCATGGACCTCGTGGTCTCCCTGCTGGGTTTCCTTCCCTGAGAGACGTTCTACAATAAGCCAATAACCTTTATCTATCCTTGAGCATGTATATTCCATCCCGGGAAATGCGCGGCGGCAATGGATTTCGAGTCTCGATTCATCCTGCTCCATGTAAAGACTCAGTCTTGCCTCGCCATCCAGTCGCAAGGGGCCTCCCTCAATCGCTGCAATCTGCTTCGGTTGTGGTATCAAGCTCTGCATCGCTCTCCTCCTATTCGTTGCTCCGTGGACTCAACCGGCCATTCTTCCAGCATTGCATCATACTCAACTTCCCACCGTTCATGGTGAAACTAACCAGATCCGCAGGTGCTCCCGCCTTAAGCCCTGCTGCCTGTTCAAGCCCAAGCAGCCCGGCAGGATTCACTGAAGCGCAATCCCAGGCATCGGCGAGGCCGACCAGTCTCGCTTCCACGAGATAGCCTACCTGTTCCGGCAGCATCATCGCCGAGCCTGCCAGCAGCTGCGGCTGTCCGGCAAGGTGCAGCCGACCTTCCGCGGTTAGCACTACATCTCCGCCAATGTGCAGTTGATAGGAACCTGGTGGCATGCCGCTCAGTGAGACAGCATCGCTAACCAGAACAGCACGATTTCTCTTCATTCGGAGAATTACCGACAACACGGACGGCGGGAGATGATGGCCGTCCGCGATCATACAGCCATATAGTTCATCTGCTGCGAGCTGTTCCCACAGATAGTTGGGATGGCGCGGAAGTGTCAGATGCGTGCCATTGCCCAGATGCGTGGACATAACGGCTCCTGCAGCGACCGCTTCCCTGATCTGCTCGGGCGTTGCTGCCGTATGACCAATCGAGACAAGGATGCCGGATTCGCAGCACCGGGCGATAAATGTAGTCGCATTCGGCCACTCCGGGGAGAGAGTAATGATGCGAATCAATCCTTCTGCCGCTTCCTGCCAGCGGCAGAAGGTCTCCCAATCCGGGGGAACAATGTATTGCCGCGGATGCGCGCCGCGCGGGCCATCCTCCGGTGAGAGAAATGGGCCTTCCAGATGAATACCAGCAATCCCCCCGCTCGCATCCGGGTTCAGCCGAACAGCTTCCGCAATAGCGGAAGCTGCCTCAGCCAGCCGGTCGGAACTGTTAGTAATCAACGTCGGACAATAGCTTGTAACTCCCTGTTTTTGCAGCATCCGCGTCAGCTTCAATACCGTATCGGGATTCAGCGGAGCTGTATTCAGATCGAGCCCCCAGCCGCCGTTTACCTGCAAATCGACCAAACCGGGAGCAAGCCAGGGAAGATGTTCCGTGGAAGGCTTCACGTCAAGCTCGGTAACGGAAGCAATGCACTCTCCTCTGAATCCCACCTCAATGGGCAGCCCCGTCCGGTAGTGTCTCCCAACAATCGGCGCGGTCACAGGCCGAAGGCTTCCCGGTCCGTAAACATCGTAATTCCGGGATGTGTACGCAGGATGGTAGCTGGGCATGCCGTACTGACCGGATCATGTAAAGCTGCTGCAAGCGCACTCCGCTTGGACGCCCCTGGCACGATCCCGAACAGTTTGCTACCTGCCATCAACGCCGGTACAGTCAGGGTCAACGCCTCTTCAGGCACGTCATCCAGCCGGGCAAAGCAGCCATCGTTTACCTGCTGACGGCGGCAGGCATCATCCAGCTTCACTGCTTTCACAAGCAGCGGATCTTCGAAATCGGCTACAGGCGGATCATTGAAGGCAATATGACCATTTTCTCCGATCCCGAGACAGACAATATCAATAGGAGCCGCACGCAACAGCTCTCCATATCTCTCGCACTCCTGCTCCACATCGCCCAATCCGTCGATCAGCTCCACCCGCCCAGGCTGGACCCGGCTGAACAGCCGTTCTGTCAAATATCGTCCGAACCGCTGGGGGGCCGTATCCGGTAGACCAATGTATTCATCCATATGAAAGGCACACACGCGCGACCAGTCGATACCTTGCTCCATCACAAGTCCCTCATACAATTCATTCTGCGAAGGTGCCGCAGCGAATATCATGCGGACCCGGCGCCCTGAATCCTGAAGCAGCTGTCTTAACTCAGCTCCAACCGCAGCAGCTGCAGCTGCCCCCATCTGATCTCGATTTTCATAAACCTGTACAGACATGCGCTCTACAACTCGCGACTCCAACGGCTTTATCATGCCATTTACGTTAATGCTTCTCATCCTCCTTCAGACGGCTGCCCGCCCGATTCTTCATGTCCCGCATTCTGCATCAGCAAAGTCGCATGCGGCAAATCATGACCGTATGCATAATAATAACCGTTATAACGGATTCTTCGTGGTTCAAAACCAACCTGCCTTCCCGGCATCACCGTCTCCGAGGCCAGCGTTACACTTCCGTCCGGTCCGGTGATCCCGCTGGTGTAACGTCCCGCAGCATAAGTGAATCTTCCCTCCACTTTCGCCCCCGCCAGTACCTTGCCCGTAGCGTAATCTCTAACCTTCATGTTGACGGTTACTCCTGAACCGCTGTAAACCAGATTCATGTCCGAGACAATCATAGGCTTCAATATAGTACTTCCAGTGGTCGCCGACACTTCATCGGTAAGTGGTCCGATGTTGCCCTGCAAATCACGGGCCCCAATCCGATAATAGTACGTTGTATCCGGGAGCAGTCCCTTGTCTTGGTAATTCAGGCCACGAGCGAGTCCTACCACTTCCGAAGCGGCAGGTGTGAAACCCTGAATGGTACTCCGATAAATGACATAGCGCTCCACTTCCATGTTATCTGAAGCTATTCCATATTTCAGTTGTACAGTCTGATAATCAGTCGCCTCAACGAACGGCACTCCTGCAAGGGCAGAAGGGGCCTCCTGATCATCCGAAGCTGTCCAAAATACACCGCCCGGTCCCCAGTAAGAAGGCAGGGCCCGATAGGAATCATAGTGATGGACAGCAATGCCGCCGAAAGCACTGCTCTGCCCGTAAGCTGTGTATACCTTATCCAGCTCGGCTTCCATATGACTGCGGCCTTCCTCCCAAAAAGTGATCGTCTCCGGATCGCCGCTACTCGCAATATCCAGTGTTTCCACACCAATTACCACGGAATTCGGCTTGCCGATCTGATCGGCGTAAGCCAATTCTCCGGCAGCCCCGGAAATTATGCCGGCAGAGCCATCTGCTGTATCCCGGTAATCCATGATGGAGATATAGTCGGAGATATCCTGAACATGCTCGCTCAGCCACTTGCTGGAACCGTTCCAGATAATATTAGCCCCTTGCTCCGAAGTGTCATACCACTTGGGCACAGCCGGGCCGAACGGCAGCCGGATACCCGCAATATTCCGGCGATCAATCATCTTTTGTAAAACATCCAGGTATTCCTTTTGCAAGAATCGGCTTGGATCTCTAAAATCGGGGGAAATGTACGGCTCAATATCCACATTGATGCCGTCGAACTTCTCCGGATCTGCAGCTGCTAGATTGTAATTGATAACCTGTTCCATTTCCCTCACTGCATGACCATGATACTTCTCGTAAGCGCCCATGTAGGCCGGAGAGGTGCCTCCGGCAATTAATGCATGCACCTGCACATTTTTGCTGTGAGCCCAGCTTATGAACGAGCGCAGCTCCGCCTCCTGCTCTTCCAGTGCGTTGTACCCCGCATATTTGCCCACTGCGAGATACAGCGTCTGAACCGGCTCTTGACCGAATGTCTGCGTATCCGTAATGAAAGATTCCAGCACCTGCCGTGAGCCAGGGTTTAGAAGCAGCTTGTAGCTTTCCGGTTCCCAGATCCACATGGCCCGGTCCTGATCAGGCAAAGGCAGGGCTGGTTCATGCGTCCCGTTTCCAACCTGTGCATACACCGTTGAGCTATAGCCGTACCGCTGGGGTGCATTGGTCGCTCTGGCCTCCAAGCTGGCCGTCCGATCGCCAAGTCCCGCCGTGTCCCAGGTGTATACATACGCAGAACCTTGCTGAACAGCCTCCTCCCAAGGCCCGCGGTTCACCCGTATCTCGACCAGCGTGATTGGGATTGGGGAGCTGGCCTGGACCGAAACCTCCACCTGACCGCTAAGCGACACACCTTCAGATGGACTTATAATCGTTACATCAGGGACAGCACCTGCCGGGTTATCCACTGTAAGGATGGCAGGCACACCCCATACCCCGTAGCGAGAGGTCGTATCCAGCCCACGAACCACCAATTCCACAGTCCCGTTATATCCCGAAGTATCCAGCATATAAGACCAGGTGCCGCTGTCATCCCCGTCCGGATCATTCATCAGCACCTCGTATTGAGACGTTCCGTTCACATACAGCCGAATATCGTACAGGTCGGTATAACTGCCCCCGATCTCTACCATTCCTCCGTCCGACACATATCCACCCCCAGGTGCGTCCAGCGAGATTGAACCGGCTGCTCCCGCCTTACCAGGAAAGGGTATCCCAATCGATACCATACATATCAACAGAACCATGGCTAACCTGAATCCGGAGTACACACGCAGATGCTGCTTTTTCATAAGCGAAGCCTCCTTTTGCCATTCTGTACTAATGGTCTAGGATTGCTGTGCCGTATATTCGCTCTATTTTGCGCTCAACTGAATATTCAGAACGCGGTCATATGCTTCCTTGTAGGTGCTCAGCAGCTGATCTACGCCAAGATTGTTAATCTCCTCTACATATTTCTCCCAATCAGCCAGACTTCGGGAGCCAGTCACGAATTTGGCAAAGCTCTCATCACGGTGTTTTTTGATGGCCTGCCCGGTAATGGATATGATTTCATTTTCTGCCTCTGTAAACGCAGGTCTTGGCTGCATGGAGGAAGGATCATACTTCACTGCTTCTTCATAAGCGTGCTTCAGGGCATCCGAGAACAGCGACAAATGGGCATTAAAATCAATCCAGGTATAGGTGCCGCTGGTCTGAAGTCCCGTCTGCTTGCGCATTTCAATGACATCGTTATACTCCGGCTTGAACTTGATCGCATCTCCTTCCTTTACGTAGGTCTCGCCCTCTATGCCCCAACTGCTGAGCGTACGCCCTTCCTCGGAATAGAAAAAGTCCATGTACTTCACGACATCGTCAATGTTCTTGGAGGTGGAAGCTACCGTCAACCCGCCTTCCATATAATGAAAATACGGATTCAGCTGTTTGCCGCCGGAAATTCCGGCCGGAGGTGCCATGAACTGCATGTCGTACTCAGGGTTCTCCTGCTGCATGGCATTGTTAAAGAAATCAATCCGGCTGATATAATCGATGGTCACGAATGATTTGCCTGTAGAGACCATATCCTGCCACTGCTTTGTTTGCAGCGATAAGAAGTCGGGCGGAACCAAGCCTTCGTCATAGAAGCTTTTCCACATTCCCACCATCGTTTTATAGTTGTCTTCGGTCGGTCCATAGCGCCATTCTTTCTGGTCAAAATCATAGTAGGCACCCTCACCGGTTCCGTAGTTCACCGTCATATTCGCATTCATCTCATCCGGGATCTGCCCGTAGCGGATGGAGAGTGGGTAACTGTCCGGATATTTCTCCTTCAGCTTCTTCAGGGCCGCATGAAGCTCTTCGTAGGTATTTGGAACCTGAATTCCTTCCTTATCGAAAACGTCCTTGCGATACATCCAGATCATGCGGTTTGTCTCACCAAAGCCTTGATTGGGGAACATATACATCTTGCCGTCGGCGGAGAGGGCAGCCTTCGCTTCCTCGGGGTATTGTTTCATCCATTCCTGTAAGTTCGGCATGTTGTCCATATGCTCCATCAAGTCCACCAGCGCACCCTGCTGTCCAAACTTGTTCGATTCCTTGCGATTCGGCATGTACATCAGATCAGGCAGTGATTTGGAGGCAATCGCCAGGTTCAGGCTCTCATCCAGCTTGCCGGAGGGCGTCTGTACTTCAAGCGTGACGCCGGTCTTCTCCTTCAACCAGCCCCAAACGGGCCAGCTCTTGGAATAAGGAAACGTGGGATTGTTATCCAGCAGCGCCGTAAAAGTCTTTCCCGTTCCCTTGGAGTTATCCGTTACGCCCTTGCCCCCTTGAGCATCCGTCTGCGTGCCGGAACCGCTGCCGCCTCCACTGCACCCCGCTATCATCGTTACTGTAACCAGCAGGGGAAGTATTACCGATTTCCATTTGCCCATAAGCTTCTCTCCCTTAATCCGAATTTTCATTGAATTGCTTTGTTTTGCCAAATCTAGCCTTTGACCGCTCCAACCATGGCTCCCTTAACGAAATACTTCTGTACAAACGGATAGATGACCAGAATCGGCAGGGTTGAGACCATGATGGTCGCATATTTGAGTGATTCTTCCACCACCAGGTTATCTCCACCAATTGACGTGACATCGCCTGAGCTCGCCGTGCCGGCAAGCACCAGATTACGCAGCAGTACCTGCAGCGGGAACAAATCGGGAGACCTTAGATAGAGCAGCGGGAAAATAAAGTTATTCCACATACCCACGGCATAGAACAAGGCTATGGTGGCGAAGGACGCCTTGGACAGCGGAACGACAATCCGAATGAAGATGCCGATATCATTCAGGCCGTCCATACGGCCGGATTCCTCCAGCTCTTTGGGGATGCCCGAGAAAAACGTGCGCATCAGAATCAGGTTCCAAGTGCTGACCGCCCCTGGAAGAACCATTCCCCAGATGGTGTCCACCAGATTCAGGGAACGGACCACCAGGAAGGTCGGAATCATCCCCCCGCTGAAGAACATCGTAATGACAATCAGCACGGTGAAGCTATTGCGCAGCGCCATGTCTTTTCTGGACAACGCGTAGGCTCCCGTCGAGGTGACCACCAGCGAGATCAGTGTGCCAAGCACGGTGTAAAGGATCGTATTCCGGTAAGCCGTCCAGATCTGCGGATCTCCCAGCACCAGTTTATACATGCTCAGATTGAAGCCCTTGGGCCAGAAAGAAATATTGTTTTGGATGACGTTTACGTTGCTGCTGAGGGAGACCGCCAGCATATGAAGAAACGGATAGAGTGTGACCACCACAACCAGCAGCAGGATCAGGGATGCCACAACGTTAAACCAGGAAAATTGGAATGATTTCACGCCACACCTCTTTCTACCATAAACTGGTCTCGCTTAATCGGCGGCTGAGCCAGTTGGCCGTATAAATGAAAATCAGACTGATGACTCCCATGAACAAATCAATGGACGCACCATAGCTGAAGTTCCCCTGTACCATGCCCACCCTGTAGACATATGTGCTAATAATATCCGCCGTATCGTAGATTGCCGGATTCTGCATCAGAAAGACCTTCTCGAAACCAATCTCCAGCACTTTGCCAATATTCAGAATCAGCGTAATGACGATGGCGGGTGATATACCGGGCAGTGTGACATGCCAGATTTTGCGTAATCGGCTTGCTCCGTCCATATCAGCGGCCTCATACAGCTGCGGGTCGATGGTCGTCAGTGCAGCCAGATAAATAATGGTCTCCCAGCCGATATGCTGCCAGATTTCCGACAGAACATAGATGCCACGAAACAATCCTGGCTCATTCATAAAATTGATGGGGTCGATGCCGATCCCTGCCAGCAGATTGTTAATCAGTCCTCCGGTCGGAGACAGAAACATAATTACCATACTTGCCACAATCACATTCGAGATGAAATGCGGCAGATAACTGACCGTCTGCACAAAACGCTTAAATGCGGCCCTGCGCACCTCATTCAGCAGAATCGCGAGCAGGATCGGGGCCGGGAAGCCGAACACCAGCTTATACAGTCCCAACAGAAACGTATTCTTCATCAAGGGCCAAAAATCAGGATTCTCCAGAAACATCCGGTAATATTTGAATCCCACCCAATCACTGGCCCAAATTCCTTTGAACAGATTGTAATCCTTGAAGGTAATGACCAGCCCAAACATCGGAGCATAGCGGAAGATCAAATAATACAGGAGGCATGGCAGGAAGAGCAGCCATAGCGCCTTGTTCTTGTTCCAGATTCGGACCATCCGCGCCTTCCGCCGAGGTGGATGGTTCACTTTTTTTCGCAGTTTGTCTTGCATTAAGCCAGCATCAGCCATCAGCATGCCCCCTCTTTATTAGAGATGATTGCAAATCGACTTGAATGTCAGATAACTTCCCCTGAAGTTCCCGGGTTTGTCTCCGAATTATAACGATTAATCCTAGGAAAGCGCTATCTACATGTTATATAACTTTTCGCCTTTACTCCTATTTTCCAGATATCCGCGTATAAATCAGTAAAAGTGCATATTGTTTGTGTCAGCTTTATGCCGCTATGATAGGATTAGACCAAACGATTTTCGGCTGTATCCAAGGGGGAATGTCATGATGAAGGGACTGCTTACAAGCAAATTTGCGCTGAATGGCCTGTTTGCCAAGCTAATGCTGAGCTTTCTCAGTGTCATCCTGATTTTGGCTTCATTTAATTTGTTCTCCCATCTGTACTTGAGCAACAAAGTTTACCAGGAGATGGTCAGACAAAATGAATTGGGCCTTGCACAGACCGTCGAAGGATATGAGAACCACTTTCGGCTGACCCAGAACATGATTCTGGCCCTCACTCAATCGGACACCTGGACAGCCAATCTGGGCATTTTGAGCCACATTAAGGAGAATCGCCGTTACGATGTTCCCACAGAGGTCAAATCGGACCTCTCCACCCTGTATGCCAATCCATTTTTGCATATCGATAATTTCATCCTCTATTTCAAGCAAGAAGACTATGTACTGGAGAAGGAAGGTCTCAGCAGTGCCAGCGATATGTTCGGTAAATATTATTACAGTAAGGAATATCCACCGGACTACTGGAAAACTCAAACCATGAACAACCAGTTCCTCAAAGTAATGCCTGCGGCAGCTTTTACGGAAAACACCGTTCATTCTTCCCGCTCCCTCGGACAACTGCTGCCGGTCATGATGAAAGCCATTCCTTACGAGGACGTGTACGGCATCGTTATGCTGAATCCGCAGCGCATGCAGGACACCTATGGTGATGCCGGTAATAATCCGTTCTACATTCTGGACAATGAGGGGCGTCTGTTGTTCTCTACGTCAGAAGAGGAAATGCATAATCCTCCGCTTCCTGCAGAGGGAAGCAGACATGAACGCGTTGGGGATCAGTATTACTTCTATGAAAAAGGCAAGCAAACCGGGTTTACCTATGTCCAGGTAACCCAGGCCGCGGTCATTGGCGCGGAAATGCGCGGCATGCAGCTGCTGCTGGCGCTCCTGCTCGGAGCCGCTGTACTGATCAGCGTGCTCTCGTCCCTGTTTTTCAGCCTGCGATTAAATCAGCCGCTTCAGCGCCTCATTGCCGCTCTTGACCGAGATTCCGGCAGCGGGCCAGACAAGTTGAGCAGTGTAAAGGAATTCGCCATGATCGGTGACCGTTTGAGCTCTATTTTGGAGAATAACCGCTATATTCAAAGCGACCTTGCGCAAAAGAACTCTCTTGTACGCCAGTATGCTTATACCCATAAAGTGAAAAATATCCCGCTCAGCTCCTACCTGGCGGAGCTTGAGGATGTTCGGCAACCCGAGCAGCCCTATGTCTCCATTTTGTTTAAGGTTGGCTTCAAATCCCTGTCAGATGAATTCGGGCAGCATACCCTATTATTATGGAAGCTGATCCAGAGCCTGTTCAGCAGCAGCCAAAACAACAGTGTTGCCCTTCAGCCCGAGCAGGATCAGCTGTTACTGCTGATGTTCGATCCGGGTCCGCAGAGCGGTATACTACAGGCGCTGGATACACTGAAGGAATTGCTCGCTACCGAAGAATCCCTCTACCTGACCATCGCAGTGAGTCCAGTATATTCCGGAGAAATCCCGTTTACCGATGCGTACAGCAATCTGTCCATCCTGTTGAAAGAGCGGAGACTGAATGGGGAAACGCAGATTATTGTAGAGCCGCGCGCTTCCTCCTCCAATGCCTTCCATGTGAAGGTAACCTATGGGGAAGAGCTGCACAATCTGCTGCAATCAGGTAATGAGGAGGCCGTTTTCGCTTGGGTGGATCGCCAGCTGGAACAGCTGCAGCACAAGGATGCGGCTGCAGAGGACTTCCGCACCTTTGCTCTTGGCGCAGTGGAACAAATCGGCAAAACCGTGATGAAGCTGAATTTGAGTTCCATGGGGTCTGAGCTTCATCCTTCTCCACTGGGTGAGCCATTTGCGGGTTTTCATTCCGTGCAGCAGTACAGGCAATGGCTCCGGGAGCTCGTTCAACCAGTACTTGCGGCAGTCCGCAGTCAGTCGGAAACGCGCGATCCGGTCATCAGCTTTGTGCTGGACTATTTGGACCATCACTATGGGGAAGATATTAATTTGAATATCGTTGCCGACAAGTTGAATTTAACCCCGGGGTATCTCTCCAGTATTTTTAAGGAAAAAACCAACATCAACTTCAGCGAGTATCTGAATAATCTGCGGGTTGAACGGGCCAAGGAACTGCTTGTGAATGTGGAACTGCGGATTCAGGACATCGCCATGCAGGTCGGTTATCAAAATGCGAACTCGTTCATCCGTATGTTCAAGCGTCGATACGGGCTGACCCCCGGAGAGTATCGCAAGCGTCATGCGGGTGATGACCCGTTCTTCTCCTCCGGTCATGGCTAATCAAGCGCTAGAAAGAGAAGCTGGATGGTGCTCAATACACAAAAAGCCCGCTCGGACAGCGGGCTTGTTCATTATTTTTCTACATCAGAAATTTGGACAGATGCACATGAGCCATGGAGGGGATCCGGTGTTCTTCAGGAATATTTTCATAGAGAAGATGCCCTTTCCCCGCATCAGTCATTTGTCTGTACATGGCAGCAATACGGCCTTTGCTGTGATCAATAAAGCGGAAATCAATCTGCTTCAAAGAATCCATTTTTAATAAACCCGAAAAGTCTTCCGCCTTAATCCTTGTATGTATCTCCTTCAGTTCCAACATCTCTAGCTGCTCCGCAGTCCACAGGTTGTCGATCTCCTGTAATGATTTCATAAAATCCAATTCCAGCTGACGCAGGTTATGCATACTTGAAAAGTCACACAGACGCTCGACTTTGGGCAGTGACAGGTGCAGAAAATCCAAACGCTGTAATGCGCTCAGCTCATCAATATCGGTCAGGTTCCGTACAGACGACAATCTCAGCATGCGGATGTTTGAGTCAGCGAGCACATCCAGTGGTCCATTTAATGCGCAATTATCGATGGCCAGGTATTCGATGAACGGCAGATCCACAACAAAGTTCAGCGTCTCGATGTTGCAGTTTAACACCAATGTACTCAGCCGAATACAGTCCTCAATCGGAGCCAAATCATCAAATTTCCCGCTAAGAGAGAGGTACTGCAGCTGTTTGTAGTTCCGGATGAACTCCAGACATTGCGTTTTGGCTGCCCGTATATTCAGAAATTCCATTCCTTGCAGCGCACCAAGTACATTCAAATCCTGTTTCTGTTTCAGATCCAATTCCAGAGCCCTAACATATTTCAATCCCGCAAGCATCTTCAAAAACTCTTCCGTGTAACGTCCCTTCTCCTCCACATTCGTAATCTTCAGGATCAGATCAGGTCGTTTGGAAAACACCCGCTCGTCCAAGTCCACTACATCGTCCATTCCATCTGCTCCGACTACAAACGAAACGGTAGCCCGATTCCGCAGCTGCTTCACCGCATTGTCCATTTTCTCCGCGTTCCAGGGAACGCCGCCCATCGATGCAGTCCAAGGTTCACTCATCTCGGATCCCCTCCATCTGGTTTTCCTGTAATTGTAAATGAAGAAGACCGGCATGAGAAGTGCGATTTACCCTACATAAACAGAGTTCGTAAGCGTCTCTTCTCATTTGCTGCTCGCCCATCTATTATAGATATAAGCGTTTGAACAGACTGGAGGATACGCAGCATGCAATTTGCCAAACGAATGAACCATTTTAATGAAGGCATATTTACCCGATTATCTGAAATTAAGAGACAACGTCTGGAACAGGGATTGGGCGTCATCGATCTTAGCGTAGGCGCACCCAACACCCCGCCAGCGCAACATATTATTCAGGCTTTATGTGAGGCTGCAGCAGATGTACAGAATTATACGTATGCCATCAATGACCAGAGTGAGCTGCTGAAGGCTGTCAGTGAGTGGTATCAACGCAGGTACAATGTCGATCTGGACCCCAAAACCGAAGTATGCTCCCTGCTTGGCTCACAGGAGGGTCTGGCACATATCTCATTATCCATCGTGGATGAAGGCGATCTTGTCCTTGTTCCGGATCCCTGTTATCCGGTTTTCGCGGACGGGCCGCTTCTGGCGGGAGCAGAGCTGTATTACATGCCTCAAAAGGAAGAACATCATTATGTCATTCAGCTGGAAGAGATACCCGAGGACATAGCGCAGAGAGCCAAATTCATGCTGGTCTCCTATCCCAACAATCCAACAACAGCAATGGCACCGGAGCAGTTCTACCTGGACCTGATCGCGTTTGCCAAAAAACATGACATCATCGTCCTCCATGACAATGCGTACAGCGAGCTCGTGTTCGACGGGAAATCATGCGGAAGTTTTCTTGCCTTCCCTGGTGCCATGGATGTCGGTGTAGAATTCAACTCGCTGTCCAAAACCTACGGGCTCGCCGGGGCTCGAATCGGATTTTGCATGGGCAACGCAGCGATCGTATCCATGTTGAAAAAGCTGAAATCCAACATGGATTACGGCATGTTTCTCCCGATTCAGAAGGCAGCAATTGCTGCCATTACAGGTGATCAGAGTGATGTTGAACGGGTGCGGGCAATCTATGAGGAACGGCGGGACATTCTGTGCGAAGGATTCAGCAGACTCGGATGGGATATAACGAAGCCTGATGCCACGATGTTTATCTGGACACGGATTCCCGCTCATTATGACAGTTCCGAGCAATTTGCCATGGATCTGGTTAGCCGGGCGGGCGTCATCGTTACGCCTGGAAGTGCATTTGGTCCTTCAGGTGAAGGATATGTCAGACTTGCACTGGTGCAGGATAATGAGCATCTTCACCGAGCAGTGACGTCAGTTGGAGACAGTGGGATTCTCATCGCAATCTAGGATAAGTGAATAACGCGAGCTGCAACCGATTGGATTAGGAGCATGCTCGCGTTTTTTAGTTGGATATAATAGTTAAAATTCATCCACTGGATTAGGTATGAAGGAACCGAGTTGAACCGTTCGGCATCATCTGAAAATGGCTGCAGCCTTCCTTTCATTTCAGTTCCATCCATCTCTGCATAATCACATGGCCCAATTGTTTGTAAGCCTGCCGCAAATGCCGGTAGAACGTTGCACGGCTCATATGTAAAGCTTCTGCCAACTCGGTCTTGCGATAGTTATTATGCAAGTAGCTTTCTCTAAGTATGCGTTGCCCCAGTGCAGTAAGCGGATCGGTTGGCTGATCAGCATAAAGGATACTCACAACCAACTCCCGTACCATTACTCCTCCGCATCCCATTGCTTTTAAGGTAGCCATCTCTTCAAGAAGCGTATCATCATATATATGTTGAAGCATTTGTCTGACTTCATTCCAGGACAAGACACGAGGTACCTCCTGAGCGATGAAGCCTGAAGTCTGGACTTTTTGTCGAAGAATACGCCGAACCCAGACCTCAAAGGACGCCTGCCTGAAATCCAGTTCCCATATGTGCATATCATCCCAAGCATTAGGTTGAGCTGTCATCGTCAGCTCTTCAAATCCCAAATGAGGCAGTAGTGTGTTTAGCTGTCTGTCCGCAGTGGGGATTATTGAACGAAGCCCGTTCATCGCATCAATTAGCCAGGATTGAAACAGCATGCCACCTAGTTCCTCAGGGCGATAAGAAGCCTGTTCTACGTCTACCGCAGCTAGCAGTATGCATATCGTATCAGCTGCTTCAGGGGGGAGACTGCGTGCCAAGTGGATTGCCTCACCCAACATTTTCATTTCATTAGGGGCATATTGCTCCAATATAGACACCGTTTTGGCATGCAGCCAAAGTCCAGCACAGAATGCCAAAGGCACCCTGTCTGCATTCCGTATAACCCGTATGCCCTCTGGCACATGCTTGGCGATATCATCCAATAATGAGGAATACTGTCCGTTCTCGATAAGCTCCGATTGCCAATCCGAACGTGATAGTGATGCTGCGAGAAATCGTTGCAGGTAAGGAAGGTCATCAGACTCAAACACCATCTGCTGTTCCTGTTCCCGCTGACGTGCAATTGAGAAATCCGCATAAGAATGGGCGGTAGGCAATTGTTCACGGTACAGCTCCAACGTGTGAGCCGCAATCTGCATTTGCAGCAGCTTGTTGACGGAAGGGTATCGCTCCGCAAGCAATTCCAGTGCCCGTGAACGCATCAACTGATAATGGCCGGGATCGCGCGTCTTGTAATCCTCCCTTAACATCCGGGACACCAGTTGGTGCAGAAAAAGACCTCCGGCTCCTGGGCGGACACAGGATAACGTACTCAATGCCATGTAATCTACTGCACTAAGAGGATGATCCAACAACTGATTCAACATCGTCTGATCCGCTGCCGGAAACAGCGACAGCATCTGCAAAGCCTCGTACATATAGGGAGAGGTCGCTTCCTTGAGTATCTCTGCGCTCAAAATGCGGGGAAGCTGATGCTCGTACTCCTCTCGCTCCCTCCCCTTACGGCGCAGCATATCCACTGTCAGCGCAAGCAGCAGTGGGTGCCCATCTATTTTATGTACGATATCCTTCTGTACTTGAAGTGGCAAACCGCTTGATTGAACATATTCGTGAACTTCCTGACGGGTAAGAAGCTCCAGAGAAAATGAATGAATGCGATTGACCCATAAAGGATTTGTATTCCACTGAACGGGCAGCCCTGCCCGGGAAGCCACAATAAGCAAGAATTCGCTTGCTGCAAGCAGGGGAAGCAGCCTGGATAACAGCCAGCTATCAATCCGATCTATCTTTTCACAATTATCGATTACCACTACGGTGCGTTGATGGGTCAACTCTGCAACAACATGTGCAAGAAGTGGGGTATCTGCCGGACGTGTTCGGCCATACTCCGTCTCCAAACTCATCTCCACATGAGACAGGAAAGCACCTGGAGTCTGTAGGCAGATTTGTCCGTCCAACCACAACGTAACTGTTGAACATCGCCTGGCCTCTGCCGCCATCTCCGTGAGCAGTGTCGTCTTGCCAATACCTCCAATTCCCGAAATCGAAAAAATTTGCGATTCGACATTAAACGAAGCAAGCCAATTGGTCAACATCTGCAATTCCTGAGCAAAACCGACAATGTATGGCGCAGGCAGATTTTTGTTCTCTGATTTTGGATTCATGCAGACACTACTTTCCGTTTCAATTTTGAGACAATAACGAGACAGCATGTTACTTTAAATATATTATACTAGTTTTTGATTGACACAGATTGTCACGATTCTACAATTCTTGTCGGTTACAACTAAATTTTATTACTGGATACTAAAGGGGAAGTGAAATTTAATGAAGAAAAGCTTAACCGTGATGAAAATCCTGCTTGCCATCATCATAATTGCGGGACATATGGGAGTGTACACCTCTGTGAATGCAGAAGGAAAACATGACGGGCCAACTGACATCCCTCCTGTTGAGAACGGCTGGGTCCAGGTATCTACCAGAGAGCAGCTCGTATATATCAACCAAAATCAGGAACTTTATCTGACGGAAAACATTCGCCTGGCCGCGGATATCGACCTGTCGGGGATAAACTGGATTCCTTTTGGCGGCAACGATTACGCGCCGTTCAGTGGGACATTGGACGGACAGGGTCATTGGATCACAGGCTTGGCCATAGACGACGACACCCGACTATTGAACGGCTTCTTGGGGGAGGCCAAGGGTCACATTCAAAATATTAACCTGAAGGTAAATATAAAAGGGGGCACCTATACAGGTGGACTTGTTGGCCACCAATCCGGAGGAAGCATTGATTATGTTTATACCGAAGGAACCATTATAAGCGGGCAGTTCTCTAATGATGTCAGCATTGGAGGCGGCATCGTAGGAGTACTGAACAATGCACTTCTGTCTCATTCTTCCTCTGCTGCTTCCATCAGTATAAGCGAATCTTACAACTTACATGGAGGTGGACTTGTAGGTTCCCTGAGTACGAGTAGCATCAGCGAATCTTACTTTACCGGAAATCTAAGTAACGATCCTGTCGAAAACTTTCCCCTCTCCCATGTGTATGCTGGAGGAATTGTAGGTTATCAGTTAAGCACGTCAGATCAACGGAATGTAGTTAAAAATACTTATTCGACTGGCGAAATCTCTACGCTGAATCCCAGATCTTACTCTGGATGGGGTGCGATCGGTGGATATGTGTACAAAACAAACATAACGGATACATACTACGACACAATGACAACGGGTATGAGTGTGGGAGCAAGTGATCCATATCAGAGCACAGTAGAGATCTATGGGAAAACAACAGGAGAAATGAAGCAGCAGGCTACTTATACAGGATGGGATTTTACAGATACCTGGAACATTCATCCTGCGATCAACAACGGTTATCCTTATCTGCGCCCCAAAATCCTGACAACCGAACTGCCGCAGGCGGTTCGGAATGAATCCTATTCTACCGCTCTGGCGGGCTATGACGGAGCGCGTGCAGGACTTACCTGGACTGCCTCCGGACTTCCCCAAGGATTAAGCTTAAGCCCTTCCGGTGAGCTGGAAGGGACACCGACACAATCTGGCACGTACACCGTAAACTTCTCGCTGTCGGATGGCGGAACAGCCACAATTGAACGCTCTATGCAGCTTGTCGTTGTAACGAAGGCTCCAGGAATTGCGGATGTATCGGTTCAGCCCGGACTGGAAGTAGGAGCAACAAGCATTACAGTAGCTCCTATACAAGAAGGTCATACCTTTGCCTACGTGTTAAACCCTAAGGGAACTAATCCTCCATTGGTTGGGGATGCGTTGCCCGAGGATGCAGTACCCTATATTTCCGGTACCGATATTCCTGCCGCAAGTCCAGGGCAGGTTGTGATCCTTTTTGAAGTGACAGACGATGAAAATAAGGGAGACTATCGCATTCAGGCGTGGCAGCGCTTCGTGCTGGAGCAAAAGCATATTCGCCAGTTCGTCCCTGTCAGTGGTATTCATCTGGAGCCATCCAGACTGGATCTGAACTCAGGTGGATCTTCGGCTAAATTGATCGCTGTCTTTGATCCGAAAGACGCGACCAACCAGACACTCTACTGGAGCACCAGCGATGAGTCTATCGCCACCGTTGACGAGGACGGGGTGGTTCAGCCTGTGGCTGAAGGTACGGCTATTATTACGGTTACATCCGAAGATGGCTCCCTTACGGCAACGGCAACCATCACTGTATTTTCCCAGGTGGGAACCGTTACTGGCTCTGTATATGGTACAGCAATGACACCACTGGAGGGTGCCTCCGTTTCTGGGGATAGTATTCGTGTACTAACAGACAGTCAGGGACGTTTTAAGCTGGATCAGGTTCCTGTCGGTACCCGAACTCTCATCATAAGCGCAGAGGGCTATGAAGCCGCAGAACATAGCGTAGACGTACTGGCAGAGCAGACCGTGGATACGGGCAAGATTACGTTAAATCCCATTGCAGTCCAGCAGCCTGAGCCTGAACCGTCACCCGTCCCTCTTCCATCATCACCATCTTCAGGATCTGGATCAACATCCGCTTCCTCAAGTACTCCGGCGCCAGTCGCAAATTCAACTGCAGCCAAGCTGGAAGTTAACGGACTGGATATGCAGGTAAAAGCTTTGACAGAGACCGCTCCTGACGGTCAGGCCGCGATTCGACTCCAGCCTGATGCGGCTCTTCTTGTGCAAGCATTCGACAGTGCAAGGTCAGGAATGCTGATTCGCTTCGATACGGAATTACCTGTCGTTTTCCTTGAACTGCCGGGAGAATTACTGCGAAGTATGCTGCAGAAGGAAGCAGGATCTAGCGTAACCTTTGAAGTCAATGGCGGAAGCTATGAGCTGCCCCTCCTTACGTTACCCTCACTGGCTGATGACATGACGGTTACTCTAGGGATTGGAAAATCCTCTCCCGGCACGGTCAGCACTCTGATTACTGCCGCGACAGAGCAGGGCTTTGAACTTATAGGCAGCCCCATGGATTTCATCCTTTACATCGATGGGAAGCAGGTAGAGGGCTTCAATAACGGATATAGCAAACGGACCCTTCAACTTCCTTGGCAGGTTGATCCCGATAAAACAACAGCCGTGTGGATTGATACAGGGCATCAGATGCACTTTGCTCCTTCCCTGTTTACAAATGACGCCCAGCAGGTTCGAGCAATCATTGCTACACCTCATAACAGCACATTTGCAGTTCTCTCTTCAAATCATGTCTTTGCGGACTTGAAGGATCACTGGGCACGGTCAGACGTCGAAAGGCTTGCGAACAAATTCATTGTCGAGGGTGTAAACAATGAAACTTTTGCGTCAGAGAAACAGGTTACACGTGCCGAATTCACGGCATTGCTTGTCCGTTCCATGGGGTTGCCTGAGCAACAGACAGCATCCGTATTTACCGATATCACATCAGAGCAATGGTATGCTGGAGCCGTAGGCACTGCACAGGCTGCAGGTTTAATCAACGGTTTTAGTGATGGATTGTTTAGACCGGATGCATCGATTACCCGTGAACAGATGGCCGCAGTCATCGCGCGTGCATTGGAGTTTGCAGGGATCACGTCTCAGCCGAACATTGATACACTGGCTGGGCTAGCCGATCAAGCAACTCTCTCAGAGTGGGCTTCCGGACCTGTGTCCATTTTAAAGGAAGCCGGCTTGATGGAAGGTACTCCAGCCCACATGTTTTCTCCTAAAGATATGGCGACCCGAGCTCAGGCGGCGAGTGTATTGAACCGAATGCTGCAATATTTGAAGTTTATTGACTCCTATCCAAGCGATCAATAAATAAACACCAAAAAAGCCCGCTGCATCAGCGGGCTTTTTTGCTGCTTTCAATCGTATTTCGCGACTGAAATTCGTTTTTACTTCATCGTTCTGCGCCAGTTAGAGCGGTACATTAAATAAAGGAAGTATGGTGTTCCAATGAGTGCAATAAGTATTCCTGATGGAATCTCTGTCGGTGCCATGACCGTTCTGCCGATCGTATCAGCCAGCACCAGCATAACTGCACCGGCGAGTGCGGACAAAAACATCGATCGTCTTAACTTATGTCCCGTTAGCAGCCGAACCATATGTGGTGCAATCAGGCCGATAAACCCGACGGTCCCGACGCAAGCGACAGCACCCGCTGCAAGTAGGACACCTGTGGTCATGGCCAGCAATCTTGTACGGCGTACACCCAGTCCAAGTCCTGAGGCACTATTGTCGTCGAATACCAACAGTTCGAATCGGCGAGCCAACCACCAGGCCACCGGAACCAGAATAACTAAGAATATGCCGATAGTCTTCACCTGTTCCCAGGTACGGGCATAGGTACTTCCGGTCAGCCAAATATATCCGCTGCTGCCGTAAACCGCACCACGGACAATCAGAATCTGAATACCTGCGCCAGCGATAGCGGACATCGCGATCCCCAGCAACACTACCGCAGAAGGGTTTAGCCCTTTCTTCCACGAAAGGGAGAATACAATTATTGCAGCAACGGCTGCTCCGATGATTGCCGCTATCGGCAGCAGATAAATTGGAAGACCTGGCCACAAAATGATGACCATCATTGCTCCAAGTCCTGCGCCAGAGGACACACCGACAATTGAAGCATCGGCCAGTGGATTCCGTACTGCCATCTGAATAAGAACACCACTGATCGCCAGTGCTGCGCCTGCGCCTGCAGCAACAAGCGTACGCGGAATTCGAAGCTGAACGATCCCGGAGAACAGCCCATCCGAACGGAATAGACTCGGCAGCAGATCAGCCAGTGGAATTCGCATACCACCAAACATTGTACTAAGCAAAATTAGTGCTACGGTTATAACCGAAAATAATACTGCCATTGGGCCAAATGCAAAGCGACGCGAAGGTTCTCCCGTGCTCATTGAAGATGACATGCCCCCGTTCGCTGCCTTCATGCGCGTGAGAACAAGCCAGATCAGCCACGGCGCACCTATAATTGCCATTACGGCCCCTGTCGGCAGCTCCATGCTGGAGTTATGTACCATCTTGGCGAGTACATCTGCACCAACCAGGAGAGCCGCTCCCCAGATAAAAACACCAGGTAACAGCAATCGGTTGGAACGTACTCCACTCAACCGGACCAGATGGGGTGCTACCAGACCCACGAAACCGATTGGCCCGATGACACTGACGATCACTGCTGCCAGCAATACCGCGATGATCAAACCACCGGCACGAGCGAGTCCAACCTTTTGCCCCAATGAGGACGCCGTTGATTCATCCAGCTCCAGCATATCCCACTGTCTGGACAAAATTAACGCCAGAATGGTTATGCCGACCACCCAAGGCCAAGCATAAGCGACACCGCTCCAGTCATTCTGGACGAGTGTTCCGGAACCCCATAGAAACAGTCCCTGCGTCTCCATGGAGAAGAAAATATGCAGTGCGCTTGTAAAGGAACCAAGCACCATTGATATAATCATACCCGACAATGCCAGTCGAACCGGGCTTGATTTCCGTCCGCCGCCCATGAAATAAGCTGCGAATGCAGCCAGCAAACCACCCAGAGCAGCAAATAAAAAAGGAGATTGACTCAGCAAGCCCGGAAAGAGAATGGCTCCCAGCACCACGATAAAATAGGCTCCTGCATTAATGCCCAGCGTGTCTGACGCAGCCAGTGGATTACGGGTAATCGTTTGCAGCAGTGCTCCAGCAACAGCCAGTGCACCTCCTGCAATAATACCGATCACCGTACGTGGCATTCGCAGATCCCAGATCATATTGTGCTCTAATATATCCTGTCTTCCCGTTAGTGCATCCCAAACGGTGTGCAATGGTATGGCTGCCTCACCATAACAAAGGCTTACAAAAAAAAGCACGATGAGAGCGGATAAACCGCCCCCATATATGCTTATTGTGCGCCAGTTCATAGCTGGCCTAGTTCCCTGAATCGAACTCATTTGGTAATCGCCTCTACAACCCCATCAACCAACACTTTGGAGGAAATCGGTCCACCAAATGTCCATGTTGTGCTATCCAGTTGATATATGCGGTTTTCCTTTACAAAATTCAATCCGTTCCAAACCGAGTTATCTTTCATGGCTGTGCCAAAAACGTCATCGTCCGGCTGTGTAATATAAATGAAGTTGCTGTCCTGTACATCGGATAAGGATTCAATCCCCACTGTGGAGAAACCGTATCCTTCCAGCTTTTCCGGCTGCCAATCGTTAACCAGGCCGATCTTGTCCAGTGTGCCAATAACGACGGAGTTATCGGTAAACATGCGCAGGCTGGCCGCATTTTGATACGTGAATGCTTGTGTCAGAGCAAAGTGGAAATCTTCTTTACCGGCAGCTGCCAGTTTTTCTTTCGCTTCTACATAATGCTGATCAAGTTCATCCAATACTTGCTTTGCCTTGTCCTCTTTGCCAAGGGCAATCGCGATGTTATTAAAAATCTCAGTCATCTTGTCATAATTATAGCCGTCGCCATCGTAAGGATCGAATTCCATCGTTGGTGCAATCGCATTAAGTTGATCATAGACCGCATTATTGTTATCCGCATTAGCGATGATGAGGTCAGGCTTCAAGGCAGCAATAGCTTCCAGATTCGGCTCACTCCGTGTTCCGATATCCGTTACGCTGTCATCCAAACCTGCTTCGGATGTTACATAGACTTTATAGTTGGCATTGTCTGCATTACCTACTGGTTGAACGCCCAGTGCAACCACATCTTCGGTATATGTCCATTCCAATGTAACAACACGCTCTGCCGGCTTGTCCAGCGTAAGCTCCCCGCGTTTGTGCTTAACCGTTACAGGACCAGCTGCTGCTTCTGTTTGTGAGCTGTCAGAGGCTGTACCTTCACCTGCATCCGAAGATGCTCCGTTCGAAGTAGTGCTTGCAGAACCGCATCCTGCTAATGTAAGAGCAAAAACCAACAATAATAGAAGTCCGTTCAAGCTTTTTTTCATGTACTGTAATCTCCCCTGTTTGTATGTATTGATCTGATAATAATTATCATTATCACCTTTTTGGATTATGCGACAGAAATCACATTTTGTCAATTAAAAAGCGATAATGCGTTGGCATTTAGTTATGTCCTTGGGTATCCATCTGGGTGAACCAAAAAAAGAGCCCAGGTTCTGCCCTGGACTCTTCTTGAAACAGCTATTTCAGTTCCATCGTGGTAATGCACGTATTATCCTGTTCATAGGTCGAAAGCTGAGATTCAGCGACCTTCCCATCATGTACGACCCGAATCAGGTATGTGCGGTTCCTCGGTACCCACAGGTCCATAAACCCGTTCTTTCCGGTCTTCATCGGTTCATCCTTCATATAGGTATTGCCTTCGGAATCATGGAGCGTGACCTGGAACTCCTCGTTCTTCATCTCGCCCTGACAACCGGTCAAGCTATGGATGGCACAGGGATGAGTCTGCTCCACATACGGTGCGATGGAAAGAAAGAACTCCTCATCAGGCAGATTATAGGTTGTCGTTTGATCATCCTTACCGGTTACAACCAACTGGGTAGCATTAATCGAGGCCGATTTTGTCTCGACTTTGCCCGTACTGATATCGTATACAAGCTCCTTGACATTGGTTGATCCAGGAGAACCTGCTTCTTTGGTTAGCACATTGTCAGCAATCAGATATATTCCTAAGCCAACCACTATAATAAATAAGGCAGCAATAAGTATCCCTTTTCTCAACTGGAGTTCATCTCCTCGTCCGTTTTGGTTTATTATAATGGAGAATGCCACGCCGTGGGCTATATACACCATTAAAGTCACCAGATTTTCACATATTTGTCTTGTAGCAAAAAAAATCAGCTTCATATTAGAAATATTATTGATAAGCAAAGGAGGGTGTGTAATGCATAAATCTGCTTCCGAATCAGACACAGATCGAAGAATTTACAAATCCAAACAGGCGCTAAAGGGTTCCTTGCTGGAATGGATGTCACGCAAACCGCTGGATAGCATTACCATTACCGATATTGTCAAATCTGCCGATTTGAATCGCAGTACATTTTACAAACATTATGTATACAAAGAAGACTTGCTGCGTGAGATTTTGACCGATGTGATCAATGACCTGATCGCCGCCTACCGGGCTCCTTATGAGCATTACCATGATTTTGAGATCAAGGATTTGAACGCTTCGGCCATCAAAATCTTCGACCATGTTCTTGTCAATTCCAGCTTTTATACCTTGCTTATTCATTCCCATATGCCTATGGGATTTCGGGACACTCTCTATGAAACGCTCATTACCCTGTATCTGCAGGACTTAACGGATATATCTCCAGATCCCAGGATCGACAAGGAACTCCTTGCCTGCTATCAGGCTAATGCCGTTCTGGGTCTTATTACGGGCTGGGTACAGAGCAATTTCAAATACAGTTCCACTTACATGGCTGAGCAGCTATTGGAATTTACTCGTATGAATCGCTCGAATGAGGTTTACCGCTCGAATCTGGCCCTGGCCCATGATCATAAACCAGGCTTGCCCATATAAAAAAGGTACCAGCTCTCATTCAACATGAGAGTGGTACCTCCGAATAGCTGCCATATTATCATGTAGTCTAGTTGCTAATCCAGCCCCCATCGACGGGGAGCTCAACGCCTGTAATAAATTTCGATTCATCTGAAGCCAGGAACAGATAGGCATTCGCGATGTCCATGGATTCTCCGGCATGCGGAGGCAAAGGCGCGAGATTTTTGTAATGCTCACCCATCTCCACTTGTGACTTGATGCCTGCTTTTTCCACCATGCCAGTAAATACAGCACCTGGATGTACAGAGTTAACCCGGATGTTGTCTTTCGCAAACCACTGTGCACCATGTTTGGTCAGTGAACGTACGGAGCCTTTGGAAGCACTATAGGCTGCGCCCTGCGCGTCTGCAATTCCGCCAATAATGGCAGCGATGGATGATGTATTAACAATAGAGCCTTGTCCATTCTTTTGCATGTAAGGAATAACGGCTTTCATACCTAGCCATACCCCTGTGCCATTTATGGACATGACCTTCTCCCAATCTTCCAGCTCGGCCTCCAAAATCCCCTTCGCTATATGAATTCCGGCATTGTTGACCAAAATATCTATTTTTCCGTATTTCGCTACTGTTTCTTTCACAACCGCGTTCCACGACTCGGGACTCGACACATCAAGCTTAAGCGCGATGGCTTCTCCGCCACTTGCCACGATGTGCTGCACCTGCTCTTCCAGAGCTTCAATAGCCACATCAGTAGCGACAACCTTAGCCCCTTCTCTGGCAAACAATTGAGCCCCTGCCAATCCCATGCCGCTCGCCGCACCTGTTATAATTGCAACTTTTCCAGTTAATCTGCCCATTTCATATCATCCTTTCCTATTTGAAGATGAACGCCTAATGAAGGCATCCAACTAGTAGACCCCTTTAGTATACGGATGAAATGAAAGCTCTTTCAATCAGCAAATGGGCAGGCTTTTGTGGGATAACCAATAGATAGATAGGGATCTGTTTACTTCCTAGATGATAATCCACAATATGGACGAGATATGTTGTTTTGACATCCAATCTACGAATATTGGTCTGAAGGGCGCGGGTACAGGACTAGCGAATGTGTTCTTTCTTCAAAAAGACCAGTCCATGTGGGCATACAGGCATATTCCTTTCTAACGATTTTCGTTTAAACTTCCAATCCATTCCTATATAATCATTATAAATTCTGGAAACCGTAGTGAACATCCGATTTATTACATCCAGCCAGACTGAACCTGTTCGCCAAGCGGATCATGTAGGAGGAATATACATTGAAATGGCTCCGTGTACATAAGGAAGACCATGATATCAGGAAAACCATAGACTGGAACGGTTACCTCCCTAAACATATTGCGATTATGATGGATGGAAATGGGCGCTGGGCTACGAGACGAGGACTCCCCCGAAGTGCCGGGCATTATGCGGGAATGCAGACGATGCGTGAAACGATCAGCATGTGCCACCGGAACGGAATCGCCTCTCTCACCCTTTATGCATTTTCAACGGAAAATTGGAAAAGACCCAAAGAGGAAGTTGACTATATCATTAATCTGGTCATTGAATTTGTAGAGGATGCTACCGTTCTCGAATTGAATCAAAATAATATCAAGGTCGCATTCATTGGCGATATATCCAAGTTCCCCCTTGATACACAGGAAGCCATGCGTAAAGTGGTTGATCTAACCCAAGCCAATAGCGGAATGACCGTCTACTTCGCCATGAACTATGGTGGAAAAAGCGATATTGTTCAAGCCATCAAACTGTGTGTGGAAGAACACAATGATGTCTCGAAGATCTCGGAAGCAGAATTTGAAAAGTTTCTATACACAGGCCACAATCCTGCCCCCGATTTGCTGATCCGAACAAGTGGAGAGAAACGTTTAAGCAACTTTTTGTTATGGCAGGCTGCCTACGCTGAGTTGTGGTTTACGGATGTGATGTGGCCGGACTTCAACGAGCAACTGTTATATGCAGCTATCCATGACTATCAACAACGCAAGCTGCGAGCATTAGACGCTTAGGACAAGTACACCTAGAGAAATGTATTCGATCATGAACTCAGACGAGCCATTAGCCATGGCTTGATTAAGGAGAGAAAGGTAGTCGGCTGCTTCGCTTGGGTGTGGTCTATGCCCTCTCCTCTGATCATTTCAACGTCCAATCCGAGGCTCTCAAGCATTCTGCTTATACCTATGCAGCTATCCAGCAGTATCCACGGTCACATTTCCAAACTCTTTACCATATCCTATGGTATCTTTCTCACCTGTAAAAGCAATCGTGGGATACTCATCTGTTCTTGAGATTATTATCCCAGCTGACCCCTTCCGGGCATTTCTGCTCCGAGTTTATTGAGGCTTGTCCTGTTCTTGTCCTTCTTGGTTCAAGTTCAATTCCCCATGTTGCTACAAGCACCCTGATTCTCTTACCCAGACTTTGGGAGCTTGGCTTCGGAAACGGAGAGAGCAGCGGCGAAGTCCTTTAGTTTCATCGTCCCGCTGCTCTCCAGCCCCCAATAATTCAGACTACCATTCGGAATAAATAGACTTATTGACTGGATAAAAGACATAAACTTTTATTTTATAATGACATAAACTATATTGAGAATGGAATTAAGGAGTCAGTTTTAGAATTGTCACAGTGGTATTTAAATTGTTATGCAACTGTACAGGAGTTGCATTCGCATTTACCAGCTGGATCGTCGTTGGAACGGTTGTCACCGTAATAATAACTTCTGCAGATATGGGTCCTCCTCCATTACCGGTGAATGGCACTGGTGTAATGGGGGTTCCATTCACTGTAAGGTTGAAATCAGCATTGCCCTGATTATGAATTGAAAAAGAGATAAAGTAACTTCCTGTTTCATTGATTGTTATCGTTGAGGATGGCGGCACGAAGGTAAATGCACCTCCAACATTAGACAAAACCCCGGTTAAAGTTATTGGTGCGTTTCCTGGAACTGTGTCAGTACCTGTGCCGGGATCTGCCCGAAAAACACTAAGGAAATCGGATATTCCAGCCCCTGCTGGACCGGCAGGCCCTGTTGCTCCAGCTGGACCGGCTGGGCCTACTGCACCTGCAGGGCCAACAGGGCCAACAGGGCCTACTGCACCTGCAGGGCCAACAGGGCCAACAGGGCCTACTGCACCTGCGGGGCCAGCAGGGCCTACTGCACCTGCAGGGCCAGCAGGACCAACTGGACCTTGTATACCAGGAATTCCTTGCGGTCCGATCGGCCCCGGTATCCCTTGAGCTCCTGTCGCCCCTTTGGGACCTATCGGTCCTAGTGGGCCAGGAATCCCTGGAGCACCTTGCGGTGCATTAACAATAACTTTAGGTTTAACCTTTACCACTTTTACCTTAACACCACAATGCAAATGTTTTTTAAATTTACGTCTACAAATTTGTTTCCCATGACGATTTATCAATCAACTCACCTCCGTGATATTTCTCCACATACTATGTGTAACAATCACTGGAGGCATAGACAACTAACTATATTTCAGAAAATCATAGTGCCCATTATGAGAAAGATATCCATATTAAACTTCTGCTAGACATCTCATCCTTCCGCTGTTCTATGTCCAACTCCCTGGCTTTTTAGTCATTCTTCAAATACTACTTTGGGATTAAAAATCCGGATCAAGAACGCAGAGATAGCCCGCACCATATGGTGCGGGCTATCGTTTTTTATACTTGTTTGCTTTTCGTTGCCCTGCCTGCCTTCCAATATGCAAGCAGCCCAGAAGCACAGAAGGCCAGGAGCAAACCTATACAGGTATGCAGTACATTCAGTGTGCCGTCTTCCATGAAGGACGGGATTTCCAGAAGACTTGCCGATTCGCTTAAGGCGAATGATTTTACAGACAAAATCCCGAAATACAGGCCGCCTATAGCGCCACCAATCAGTGCTGCGTAAAAAGAAGCCCTCCTTCTCATATTGACGGCATAGATTGCAGGCTCCGGCACGCCCAAAAGGGCAGTTCCTGCTGCCCAAAAAGCCAGTTTTCTGAACTCGGGCTCTCTGCTGCGCAGCCCGGCAGCCAGTGCCGCCCCTGCCTGAGCTATGTAGGCAACAAGCATAGCAGGAATAATAACGGAGAACCCGTTAACCATTAATTCATTAAGGATCAGGGGAAAGAGCCAATAATGTAATCCGGCAAGCAGCATTAATGCAAATACTGCTCCAAGCAGCATCACAGCTACAACCGGCGCATCACCAAGCAAGGAATTGACGGCAACCGGCATCCGCTTGTCAATCCATGCACCAATTGGACCAAGCACCATCAGAACCAATGGAACGAAGATTCCGAACGTTAACGCTGGAGCAAAAATTCCCTTCAGCCCCTTAGGGCTGATTCGTTCAACGACTCTTTCTACATAGGACGCCGCCAAGATCGTCATAATTATCCAGAGGGTCGCAGAGAAAAAGGCAGCCTGCGAAACCATTGGTACACCCATAAATTGAACTTCCTCTTCACCCGACAGGATATAGCTTATTTGCGGGTGAAACATCAATCCGCCGATGGCGGCAGCAACATACATATTGCTCTTTAACCGATACGCCGTACTCACAGCTACCAGGATCGGCAGCAGATAAAAAGCACTGTCTCCAATGGATTTGAATATCATATACGTCTGACTCTGCAGCAATGATGAGAGGTCCGAAGAGTTGTAAATGTTAATCAAAGCAATGAAGGCCAGCACGATCTTCAAGACTGCGGCTCCCAGAATGGCAGGCATTAACGGTTTGAACACCTCAGATATGAAATGTAAGATTGACAATGACTTTTGGTATGTACGCTTTGTTTCCCGTTGTGGGTGATCATGTGATATCTCTCCTGTGCCCATGTCCCTTAACAGACGATAATAATCGGAGGAATCATCTCTAAGGGTCAAGAAACATTCTCCACCTGTTATACGAATTGTTGCATCAAGATCAGTGGCAGCAGGAACCGACATATCCACTTTTCTGCTATCTTCCAAGATCATTCTCGTCACTTGGTCTTCCTGCGTGACCTGCTTTATGTTTTCCTTTCCACCTGCGAGTTTTAAGATCTCTTTCATTTTCCTGTCCATCATATGTACCTTCTCCTTATGCTGCGGTAACCCGAGTTTTAAAATGTGCCCTTATCTATATACCCATTTCCATGAACAAACTTCAATAGGATATTCAAACTAATTTTCCTTTCATTTCATTACGAATTAGGCAAGGTATATGGACCTAAACTTCTCATGATACAGCAAAGAGCCCGCTTCCGCCGGCTCCCCATATCCTCTTATATAATTCTCCTTACAATCCCTTATGACAATGCCAGCATGGCATTCATGTCTTCCTCTGCAGTTGTAATCAACTTCAGTCCGAACAAATCCACTAATACATCCAATACACCAGATGATATAAACTCTGGCGGTTTGGGTCCGATACGAATGTCCTGAATGCCCAGGCTGAACAGCCCAAGCAGGATGGCTACAGCTTTCTGCTCAAACCACGACAACACAATGCTGACAGGCAGCTCATTCACCGTACATCCAAAAGCGTCAGCGAGAGCCAGTGCAATTTTTACGGTCGAACCAGAGTTGTTGCACTGGCCTAGATCGATATAACGTGGGATACCTGTGTCTCCGACCGTACCATAGTCCACATCATTGAAGCGGAACTTGCCGCAGGATGTAGTTAAAATCACTGTATCGTTAGGCAGGGAAGTCGCCAGTTCGCGATAGTAGTTTCCGCCTTTGCCCGGTGCATCACAGCCTGCAATGACGAAGAAACGACGGATATGTCCGTCTTTCACAGCCTGTATAATCTCTGGCGCCAGTCCAATGACAGTCTCATGGTGGTATCCGGTCGTTAATACCTGCTCAGACTGTACATCAGCCGCAGGCAACGACAATGCACGTTCAATGAGGGGCGAGAAATCATCGTCCATAATTTTGGCTACACCCTCCAGTCCGGCCACTTCGTACGAGAAGAATCGGTCGGCATATGTACCTTTGATGGGCATAACACAGTTTGTGGTCGCTAGAATGGCACCAGGGAATTGTTCAAACAATCGGCGCTGATCGTACCAGGCTTTACCGATATTACCTTTCAGATGAGCATATTTCTTGAGTGCCGGATAACCATGAGCAGGCAGCATCTCGGAATGAGTATACACATTGATGCCCTTCCCTTCTGTCTGGCTAAGCAGCTCTTCCAGTGCATACAAATTGTGTCCAGTCACTACAATGCATTGTCCCTCAATCTGGTTCTGTGTGACGGTGATGGGCTCTGGAATACCAAATCTCTCCGTGTGTGCCCGGTCCAGCACATCCATGATTCGGATCGCAGCGTTTCCCACTTGCATAGCCATATCCAGATGTTCCTGAACATTAAAATTGGAATTGGTCAATGTCATGTACAGGGCTTCATGTGTAATTCGATCCACTTCCGGATCATGATATCCAAGCTGCCGTGCATGTGTCGCATAAGCGGCTATGCCTTTTAACGCAAAAATCATGGTATCCTGCAGACTGGCCACGGTTTCATTTTTACCACAGACCCCGACAACGGTACACCCGCCACTTGGTGTCTGTTCACACTGATAACAAAACATATCCATTCCTCCCACACCTGTTTCTGAATGATTCGCTGGTAATAGCGTAACAAACCCTCGGGAGACCAAGTGTGATGACGGACACAGTTCTATCATTTCACATTTTATTTTAAAATTCACAAACCATATGAACCTCTAATCTTCACTTCAGAACAATCTGATGTGTCAGACTCGCTGGCGTAGTCCATAAACATTTCAGTGATGCGTATTATTTCTGTGCATTACTAAAAATAATAAAATTAAAAATGAGGCATATCTAAGCTCCTTATGAAAAATACTGTGAACAACAAAAATATGGATATGAAACGATTCTATATTTTGCCCGTAAGGGTAATACACAGAAGAAATCCATTTAATCAAGGAGCTGGTCAATTGCAACACTATAGACACAGTGCAGAGGAGACACTTCAAGAGTTGGATAGTTCTGCGAAGGGACTCACTGCCTCCGAAGCTGCAAAAAGACTTGAGACAGAAGGATATAACGAGTTAAAAGGAAAAAATGCAACACCTGTTTGGAAGCTGTTTCTCGAAAACTTTAAAGATCCCATGGTCATCGTGCTGCTCATTGCAGCAGGTGTACAGGTTGTACTAGGACATCTGATTGAATCACTAATCATCTTTTTGGTCATCCTGTTGAATGCCGTGATCAGTGTCGTACAAACCAAAAAAGCGGAAAGCTCACTCGACGCCCTAAGGCAGATGTCTGCGCCTGAAGCCAAAGTGATCCGTGATGGCGAGAAAAAGACCATTCCGGCCAGGGAGCTTGTTCCCGGCGATATCGTTTTATTGGATGCGGGGGATTACGTGCCGGCAGACGGTCGCATTTTGGAATCCGGAAGCCTGAGAATCAATGAAGGCATGCTCACCGGGGAATCCGAAGCAGCGGAAAAACATGCGGATGCCATTCCGGAGGAAGCTCCCATCGGTGACCGGCGCAATATGGCCTTCAGCGGCTCACTGGTTGTATATGGGCGGGGCACTCTAGTAATTACCGGCACCGCGTTAAAAACCGAAATAGGCAAAATCGCCGAACTGATTGAAAATGCAGAAGCCAAAGAAACTCCGCTGCAGCGCAAATTGGAAGCCTTCAGCAAAAAACTGGGCTTCTTCATCCTGGGTCTGTCCATTCTTATTTTTGCCATTGAGGCAGGACGCGTCTGGTTAACGGAAGGCACCGACAACTTGGGTCCTTCGATCATCAATGCTCTGATGTTTGCCGTTGCTGTCGCGGTCGCCGCCATTCCTGAAGCCCTCTCCTCCATTGTGACGATTGTGCTGTCACTGGGAACGAATAAAATGGCCAAGCAGCATGCCATTATACGCCGTTTGCCTGCCGTGGAGGCACTCGGTTCTGCCAGCATTATCTGCACAGACAAAACAGGGACTCTTACTCAAAACAAGATGACGGTTGTGGATTATTATATCCCCCATGGCACCAAAGAGGAATTCCCCGACGACCCCGATCAGTGGTCTGAAGAGGAACGACGTTTGTTACATATTGCAGTGCTCTGCAATGATTCGAATATTAATCAGGAAGGCAAGGAACTGGGTGATCCCACCGAGGTCGCTCTCATTGCCTTCAGTAACCGTGTGAACAAGGACTATAACGAAATCCGGGACCAGTTCCCGCGGGAAGCGGAGCTTCCTTTTGACTCAGATCGGAAACTGATGAGTACGGTGCATACGTTTGAGGGACAGACAGCTTTGCTGACCAAAGGTGGCCCGGATGTGTTATTTAGCAGGTGTACTCATGTGTTCATGAACGGAGAGGTTCAGCCGCTTACACCTGAAATTCGTACACAATTTGAAGAGAAAAACGAAGCCTTTTCCAAGCGGGCCTTCCGCGTACTGGCGTATGCTTACAAAAGGTTTGATGACAAAAAACAGGTCACACCCGAGGACGAATATGATTTGATCCTCGTTGGACTGACAGCCATGATCGATCCGCCGCGTGAAGCTGTATACGGCTCCATTGAAGAGTCCATGAAGGCCGGCATTCGCACGATCATGATCACAGGGGATCACAAAACAACAGCCCAGGCAATTGGACGGGATATTGGACTTGCCGGACCTGATGACCTGGCCATTACCGGCGCCGAGCTGGATAAAATGTCGGATGAAGAGCTAGATCGACAGCTCGAACACATCTCGGTATATGCCCGGGTATCCCCTGAAAATAAAATCCGAATCGTGCGCGCATGGCAGCGCAAGGGTAAAATTGCAGCCATGACCGGAGACGGCGTCAATGACGCTCCTGCACTGAAGCAGGCCGACATCGGTGTAGCGATGGGCAGCGGAACAGACGTCGCCAAAGATGCGGCAGCCATGATTCTGACGGATGATAACTTTGTATCCATCGTTAACGCAGTCAGTGTGGGCCGTATGGTATTTGATAATATCAAAAAAGCCATAGCATACCTGTTTGCCGGTAACCTCGGGGCAATTATCGCCATTTTGTTTGCACTCGTCATCGGTTGGGTTAATCCGTTTACGGCATTACAGCTGCTCTTCATCAACTTGGTCAATGACTCCCTGCCTGCCATTGCACTAGGAACAGAAAAAGCTGAACCGGATGTTATGCGGCGCAAACCGCGTGATATCAATGAAGGGATCTTTGCCGGGGGTACCCTTCAAGCCGTCATTACACGTGGTGTACTGATTGGTGCGGCAGTTATTGTGTCTCAATATATCGGGCTTGGCATCTCTGAGGAAATGAGTGTAGCGATGGCCTTTACGACCCTGATTCTGGCACGGAGTCTGCAAACCTTTGCAGCGCGTTCCAACACTCAGACCATTTTCCAGGTAGGATTCACCACCAATAAATTGGTTCTTGGCTCGATCCTGGTTTGTCTCTGTCTCTACGGAATCACATTGATTCCGGGTGTGCGTGGGATCTTCGCCATTCCGGATACGTTTGGCTGGAACGAATTCCTGATTGCAGGAGGACTTGCTCTCCTCGCCGTCATTCTGATGGACGTCATCAAATGGATTCGCAACCGCGGCAAAACGGTCACTGCATCGTAAGAAGAAGATTCATATATTGGTGATTGGAAGTTGCTGTTTGGATTTATGCAAAATGCTCAACAAGGCGCCCCTAACACGGGTGCCTTTTGCTATAAGTATTGGTCTGTAACAGGACAATCGTCATTATTCTTTTCGATTCAGAGATCGATCAAATTTTATGACATTATTGCCATATATACAGATTGAGCGTAAAATGGTTTATTGATTTTCATTATAGCTCAACTGAATCCATAGACAGGAATGGTAACGTGAAAGATAAAATTGTAATGCCTCTCTGGACATGCTGTCTGTTCATTGTTGTAATGAACACCACCATGTTTAATGTATCCCTGCCCGTCATTATTAACGATCTCCACATTACATCTGATCTGGGCTCCTGGGTCATCTCAAGTTATTCGATCGGGTACGCCTTGTCGACCGTAATATTCAGCCGACTATCCGATCGGGTCCCGGTGCGCAAACTGCTGACGATTGGACTGCTGATTCTGGGCTTGTCTTCGTTACTCGGATTATTTGCGCATAGCTTTGCGATCCTGCTGCTGACACGCATTTTGCAATCTGCAGGTGCCGGGGTTATGGCCGGACTGGGTCTTGTCATCGCCAGCCGTTACATCCCGCTGGAACGGCGCGGAGCCGCCATTGCCCTGATTTCTTCAGGGAGTGCCATGGCTTTTGGTCTAGGCCCTATTGTCGGCGGAGTCATCAGCGAATACTGGGGATGGAATGGACTTTTTGCGATTACGGTGCTGGTTCTGTTTGCCCTGCCTGTATTGCTCTATTTTCTCCCGCGTGAAACGGCCAATCCAGACAACACCTTCGATATGATCGGTGCAGTGTTGACGGTTATTAATGCAATCACACTTCTGGTCGCAATTACCCAGCAGTCCTGGATCTGGTTCGCCATCGGTGTCCTATCTCTTGTGGTGCATATCTTGTATATCCGCAAAGCGAGCCTTCCATTTGTCAATCCGGAAGTGTTCCGAACGCCGGGGTATACCCGGTTAATTGTTATCGGCTTCTGTGTTCTGGTGGTCAATCTGGGCAATCTGTTCCTGATGCCGCTTGTTCTGGCCGATCTGTTCGGACGCTCTTCGCTCACGATTGGTTTGCTCATAGCCCCGGGAGCCATTGTCGCGGCCTTCTGCACCCGTTTCGTGGGGCGCTGGATTGACCGTTACGGCAATATGCGTTTTCTGATGATTGGACATGTGCTGCTTGCAGGTGTACTCACGCTGTTTATGCTGGGACTGAGTCAGTCTGCTCTGATCATTACCGCTGGCTATCTCTTTTTCTCACCTGCACTTTCAGCCTCCATAGCTTCACTGAATAACGAAACGTCACGCATCCTTCCCAAAGCGCAGATCGGATCGGGGATGGGCATGCTTCAGTTGATTCAGTTCTTCGGCGGTTCGATGTCCGTAGCCGTCTGTGGACTGCTGTTACACAGTATTCCGGGCGTCCCGGTAGAAGAAGCCTATCATGTTGTATATGGATGTCTGCTCCTGATTTGTCTGGTTTCGCTTGTTATCGTGGTTTGGCATAGCAAAACTTCCCATTCCGGGGCTGTACATGGTAGTGCGGCTAAGTAATGCTGCGCTTCCGAATCATCAATTAAACTAAAAAGAAAACATAAACAGCCTGCACACGGTGCAGGCTGTTTGTCGGCTTAAATAGTTCAATTTCCCAGTCTAATTCAAGTCATGGCATTCGCGTCTCATACTACCTTCCATCCAGTGCAGCCTTCCAGGCTTCCTCTACCGCGATAGGGGCCTTGCTGCTGCTCTCCCCTCCGCCTTCTTGCGTCCAAAGGGGTGGGTAATAGGCCAATACTTGTCCTCTTTGAATCTGCGTCAGCTCATCCTGCCATCCGTTCCAGCGAAAGGTCTGATAAAACTGCTCCAGATCGCCATTCGCCAGCCAGTTCATAAACCCCGAATAAGCAAGCTCCGTCGATTCCCATTCCAGTGTATCCGGTGCAAAATAGTATACCTCTCCAGTGCGACCAAACTTGCCTGTATCCAGTGCAAAAAATCCGCCTGCCACATCGTAGGCAACCACCATCATGCCCTCCAAAGCCTGTACGCAAGGCTTGTCACTCACACCATTCCAGCTGGTTAGACTCCCAAATACGCTCTCACCGCCTGAACCCAGCAGCGTAATCCATCCATGATCCAGAATGATGCCTTCTGTCTCATAGGCGACGGCTCCCAAATAGGATCGCGTACTCACTTGAAGGCGATAAAGCGTATCTTCCGCATCCTTCCGCTGTGCAGGAGCATACACGTATGTATTTTGTCCGCTGTCCAACAGCTCCTTTAATTCCTCCCAAGCGTGATTCTCCCGATCAACTAATTCTTCTGCAGATAATGTATGCAAAGTCCTTCTCCTTTCGGGATATGGATCCATCATCCATCCCTATCATCTCTTTTGTTTGTCCATTTAGGCCACCGTAACCCTTCACCACTTCACCGTTCCCGCTGTCCAGATCCGTGCTGATATCTGTTTCGTCCCCCATCAAACTACAACTCAATCTCATCCGTTCCCCTGCATAATTCAAGCAACGAACCTGCCACATGTGCGCAATCCTCATATCCCAGATTTCCGGAGTGAGCGACAAGAATCGGGTACTCCCCGTCTCGGGGTATCCCTCCATAGCACGTGCGAATTCTACCTTTCTATGAGCATATCATGGCTTATTTCACCATTCAAATCTGTTATAATCAAAACTTCACAGCTATTCATAAGGAGGAAACACTTTGCTTCGTTCAGTCTTATTTTGTTTTCTGGCTCTGACGCTGCTGGCAGCGGGTTGCCAGGGTCAGGCTTCATCCATTTCAAGTCCTGTTTCGACTGAGATATCTGATCATCAGGAAGTCTATTACATATCACCCGAGGGTGACGATACGAACAGCGGGACCATCCACTCCCCCTGGAAAACAATGCAGCATGCTGCAGATCAAGTTACACCAGGAAGTACCGTTTATTTACGGGAGGGTGTATATCACCAGAAACTCAAAATCACCCGGAACGGCCATTCTGCCGATAAGCCTACCGTCTTTTCCAGCTACCCCGGAGAAAAAGCTATTATCGATGGTACAGGTCTGTCCGTAAGTGGAATTGAAGGATTGATCGAAGTTGAGAATGCCAGCTATGTCACGATCCAACATTTCGAAATCCGCAACTTCACCACTACCATTGGAGACCAGGTACCCACAGGAATCTACGTGCATGGGGCAGGAGAACACATTCAAATCGCGGGTAACACCGTACACGCTATCGCGAACAATGTGCAGCTGGAAGAACCCCATTTAACCGGCAGGGATGCCCATGGCATTGCCGTTTATGGCACCGAACATCCCGCAGCATTGCGGGATATCCTGATCCAGGATAATGAATTGTATGATCTCGTGCTGGGTTCAAGCGAGTCACTCGCTGTAAACGGGAATGTCGATACCTTCTCCATACTGGATAATACAATCCATGATACGGACAACATCGGCATCGATCTGATTGGGTATGAAGGTACTTCTGAGGACGACACTTATGATCAGGCCCGCAATGGAATCGTACGGGGAAACGAGGTCTATGACATTTCTTCCAATCTTAATCCTTCCTATGGAACCAGCCTCCCGAACGGCAGTCATTCGGCTGGGGGCATCTATGTAGATGGAGGTACAGATCATGTCATTGAACAGAACCGGGTCTACCGCAATGATATAGGGATAGAAATCGCATCTGAACATGCGGGACGTTCAACAAGCAGCATTATACTGCAGGATAACCTAGTCTATCATAACAGGCTGACAGGCATTGCTATGGGAGGATATGACGAAGAACGAGGATCTACTGAAAATAGTACGATTATGTATAATACCCTATTTCAGAATGACACCCTGGATGCAGGCAATGGTCAGCTATACATGCAGGCCATGACGAAGAACAATACGTTTAAACACAATATTGTTGTATCCGGCAGCTCCGGCGTCCTGATCTACAATGAATACAATAGCAATTCAGGGAATGTAATTGACCAAAATGTGTACTACACCCCGATCTCAGAGGAAGATGCCCTGTGGGTCTGGAAAAACAAAGGATACTCCGGCTTCTCAGCCTACATCAAGGACTCTGGTAATGACGCTCAATCACAGTATGTGAACCCGGCCTTTATGGATGAGCCCGGCGAAGACTTCAACCTCCAGCCCGGATCGCCCGCAGAAGGATATGGCCACCTTGCACCCCGATAACATTAAAGAGTTCATATGAGACAACCAACCTTACATCCTAGAAAATAAGAGTCTGTGCTTAACTGCACAGGCTATTTAACTTTCTATGAGCAATACCTTAAGGAATACTCGGCCTCATATCGTTTCGTATAAGGATCGTAATCCAGCACATTATTTCTAAACAGCTTGTCATTCACGGCACCGAATCGTCCACCCCAGCCGCCGAAGGAAGGGTCTTCCATACTCCGCAGTTATCAATCAGGTAGAAGAAGCACGGGGAATCCCCCTCGGAGATAAAGTCGTATTTAGCATGTTCATGAAAGGATGTAAACACATTTAATTTTATTTTTTTCGGTATGCCTGAAGTAAGTCAACAACAGGGTGTAAGCTTTTCCCATTTTGATATATTATAATTCTTAGGATAACTGGATCACATACATAGGCATGACATTCACACCTTCTGGAGGAATTAAACCCATGCATAAACTGAACGCTGCCTTAGAGCGGTTTGTTGAACAGCAGGATTTGTACAATGAAGCTTACGGACTTTTCAAACAACATGATCTGCGCCCTCGCCAACAACCTTACCCACCCGAAGTGGACAAGCGGATACCACTCTCACCTGAGCTTCTGTATTTGTACACCCATTATGAGATGAGAGATGCAAATGCTGAAGGGACACTCAAAATGAAAAATGCGGCTGTGGAAATTGGCGATGCTGCCCTGTTATCCTTTGTTGCACCTGAACACCTGCACCGCCAGCAGCAGGGCTACCGCTGGATCGGCATGCATGAGCCATATGAGGAATCTCCCTCCTGGATAACAAGTCATGTTGTTATTGCGAATTTCAATGATGATCCATTGATCGTGGATACGAGCGCACCGAACTCACCCGTCTATGCTGCCTTTGAAGGTGGAGAACCCAAGTGTATCGCGGATTCGTTGTCCGACTTGTTCACTGCACTCGCCATCCTGATTGAAGCAGCTCGCACTTATGGCGGAGAAGTAAAGGATGAGGAAACCTATGAAACCAAGCCCGAATATGTGGAGCATGTCGAACCTTTATTGAATAATCTGCTGGGCGAGGTGCATATGAAACATTTATTCGAGTATTTATCCCTTCGTTAAACTGCTGAAATATAGAATATTAATGATCGGGAGATCGGTATGGAAATTGGATCGATGTGTAACATTCTAAATATAATTTACTTTTTGTAAACGGGGGGACGATCATGATTTATGTTGCTTTGCTTCGGGGCATTAATGTAGGCGGGAACAATAAAATTAATATGAAGCAGTTAAAAGAAACGTTCGAACAAGCTGGCATGCTGGATGTTGTGACTTACATTAATTCGGGCAACATCATATTTGCCGACCATCAGGAACGTCCCAATGCCAATGTTGAGATATCCCAGATGCTCGAACAAGCCATTGCCGCAGACTTCGGATTGCAGATCCGGGTTGTGGTGCGCAATATGGATGAAATGCAGACCGTGCTTCAGGCCCTGCCAGAGGAATGGACCAATGATGAGCAGGCAAAGAGTGATGTCATGTTTCTCTGGGATGAGGTGAACGACGTCTCGGTTCTGGACAAGCTGCCCCTCAAACCCGAAGTCGGTACATTGATTTACGTTACAGGAGCCATTTTATATTCGGTCAGCAGAGAAGATGCCACCAAAAGCGGAATGAACAAACTCGTGGGCTCCTCCATCTACAAATATATGACGGTTAGAAACGTCAATACGACCCGTCAGATCTATAAACTCATGCAGGCTGCGGCAGAGAGATCATAAAAGAATCCAATATGTAATAAATCCCCCATGGGATGGCATGGAGGAAATATCGGCCGGATGTCTGCTCCATGCTGGCTGCCGTGAGGGAAATCTATTTAAGACTGTACTTGCAATGATTAGTCAATCTGAATATGTCTGCGGGTATGATCATCTCCTGGGCGTTTTGGAATTTCAAGCTTCAGCACGCCGTCTTCCAATCTGGCCTTGATGTGCTCCTCATCAATCTGTTCCACATAGAAACGTCGAAGGAATGCACCTGATCGGCGCTCCTGCCGAATAATTCGATTGGAATCATCCTTCTGTTCATGGAATTCATTGCGTTTGGCACGGATGATCAATTCATTGCCCTGAACCTGAATATCGATATCCTGCTTGGCGATGCCTGGAAGCTCGGCCTCGATCAAGTACTTGTCGTCCTCCTCACGGATATCCGTCCGGAATGGCTGGCTGCCGGTTCCAAAGGGAGAAACCCATGAACTGTCAACCATATCATTGAAGGATTTCAGCATGTGTCCGAACAAGTCTTCATTTCGTTTACGAAACGGGATCAGATCAAACATAAACATCATCTCCTTATATGTGATTGATTTGTTGCTGCCTTACATGAATTATTATATTCCCCTTGTTGAAAATGCTCAAAATGCGTAAAAGCTGAAAACAGACGATTTTTTCTCACGAGAACTTGTTGTTCCAAAATAGATCCTATTTTCTTTTATTTTGACCTTTTTTGACCTTCTGACTTTTACTGACTATTGTTGTGTATGTTACCCTTCATATTGAAAACGATCCAAAAAACGCCTGATAATGAGATTGGAAGATTTACTCTCCCTCATAACCCAACCAATGGAAATGACACGCTGCACACCTTCAATCTCAAGGATGGAGAAGTCATGGTGCAGAACACTTCTGTCGTGTGTGAACGAGTATTCATGACCAATCGTCACAGCATCTAATTGGGCCAGAGCCGCATTAACAACTTCGGAATTATTCGTTCGAAACAATACATCCACCTCTCCCACCGCCTGTGAGAGTTCTCCCACAAACAGGTCCACAAGTTCATCATTAAATAACACAAGTGTCTCATTTTTCAACTCACGCATCGTGATCGATTTCCTGCCTGCCAAGCGATTGGTATGATTTACACATGCACGCATAACCCCTTCATCAATCGGAACAAAGCGGAGTCCTTCCAGATGCTGCTCCATATCATCTCTGTACAAGGCGATTAGACCGAGATCAACTTGTTTGTGACGTACATCTTTGATAATATTGCGCGCAGCACTTTCGGATAGCTCAAATTTCAGATCCGGATACCGTTTTTTCATACTCGCGATGGTAGGTATAATGCCCGGGACTCCTCCAGGTATGGCAGACAATCGCAGCTCTCCATGGATCGATTCCCCGATATACTGGGCATCCTCCTTGATGGTTTGCACCGTATCCACGACAGATCTCATTTTGTCCAAAATGGGCTTGGCGTGTTCCAGAAGATATGCACCATTACGGGAACGGCTGAATAACTGCATGCCCAGCTCATGCTCCAGACGAGTTATCGCCTGACTGATGGTGGATTGCGTAACCGACAAGGCCAAAGCAGCGATTGTGATTGATTTTGTCTTTTCAACTTCAAGCACATACATCATTTGTTCCAGATTCATAGAAAACCTCTACCCTCTTACATTAATTTAATTTAAGCCAAGTGTATTTTTCTTAAATATACATGAACCATAAAATTAAGTATACTTTGAATTGAAGATGAATGTAAGCGAAACCATTATTCTTATAAGACGAAGGAGTGTTACATATGAATACATTTGAAAATCGATTTGCAGGTAAAGTGGCGATTGTTACAGGTGCAGCATCCGGTATCGGTTATGCCATTGCGAGACGACTTGTCCAAGAAGGGGCTTCTGTACTTGCCGCTGATTTGAATATGGAGCGTCTGGAAATCATCCAGGGCGAACTCGGGGAACGTTTTATCGGCGTTAAAGCCAATGTGACCGTTGAAAATGATGTGGAAGAAATGGTCGGTGCGGCAGTCAAACAATTCGGAAAACTCGATCTGGCCTTTAATGTGGCAGGAGCCTCACGTGCAGGCGTAATCACTGAACTCTCCGAGAAAGATTGGAACTTTACCGTGGATTTGTGTATGAAAGGTGTCTTCCTGAGCATGAAACATGAAGCCATTGAGATAGCTAAACATGGTGGCGGAGCCATTGTAAACGTGGCTTCCCTCAACTCTCAGGTACCCATGTATGCCGGATCGGCCTATGCCTCTGCCAAAGCTGGCGTCGAAATGCTCACCAAGAACGGAGCACTTGAAATGGCTCGTAACGGTATCCGCGTGAATGCCATTCTTCCCGGCCTCATCGATACCCCGCTAACTGCCGAACTGCTCTCCAATGCAGATATCAAAGAAGCCTATATGGAGCGGATTCCAATGAAGCGCGCGGCACAGCCGGAAGAAATGACGGGACCTGCCCTGTTCCTCGCAAGTGAGGATGCAGGATATGTGTCCGGTTCCAGCCTGATCGTGGATGGGGCTTGGGCAACCACCGGTTATCCGGACCTGAGCCGTTGGTTCTAATCCAGAGTAACGTTCCGTATTGCTACGGAACCATTACACAGCATAGCCTATTGACAGAGCATATCTCTGCCATAGGCTTTTTTTTTTGCATTGGAGCTTGGATGACCCACATGTTTTACACAAACGCCCTACTTCGCTTACTTCAGCTTAACAATTCAGCCCTATACTGAAACAATTGTACATACATCAACCATGAAACGGTAAAGGGGATCTGGAACTGTGAAAAAGAGAAATCAATGGCTCGCCGTTTTGTCCATGACTGCCATACTTGGCGCAGGGGCAACCAGCTATACATCGATGGTCAATGCGGCCAGCACTACGGAATCTGCGAATGATCATATCGTACTGCGAACAGCCATCCAAAATATGCAGGGAACCATTACATGGGATAGCAGCACCCGAAGTGCGGACATCCAGTTGGGAGAGATCCGGGTGCAACTTCCGGTGGGAAAAGCCACAGCTACCATTAACGGTGTGCAAACTCCACTGGACAGCAAAAGTTATGTCACCAAAGGAACAACTTATGTTTCTCCACAAACATCGAAGTTGATTACGGATCAAGTGATTCTGACCCAAAATAAAACCGGTTTTGAACAGACAGCGGCTTTCCAGATGCCAAGTGGCAAAGCTGAAATTGCTGCTTCCACTCCGGACGGCCAGCGTTTGCTCGTAACCGAAGCTGACAATGGCAGCATTTCCATTCTGGATATTGCCGACCTGAATGACGTTAACGTTCTGAAAACCGTTAGCTTCCATGACCTCTCTGCCAAAGCGGAGGTTACCAGCGTAACCGTATCCAAGGATGGCAAATACGGCCTTGCCGTTATTCGTACAGGTGATACAGATACGGAAGCGAACAAGGGCTTGCTGGCGATTGTTGACCTTACCACCTATAAAACAGTGAAGACCTACGAACTTGGCATTGGACCAGACTCCATCGCATTGTCCCCGGATGGATTACACGCTGTGATTGCCATTGAGGATGAGGAGCTTAACAAAGCTGCGGATGAGATTGATTACCCCAATGCAAAACGTCCAGGCAGCATCATGATTGTCTCTTTTGCCGGCGGAAACGTACTTGAAGGAGAGGTAACCAGCCTCCCTGTATCCCTGGAAGATGTGAACGGAGCAAGCTATCCGCATGATCCGCAGCCGGAGTATGTCGCTATTAGCCCGGACAGCAAAACAGCGGCTGTTACATTACAGGAGAACAACGTCATTGCCATCATCGATCTGGAAACAAAGCAGATCAGCTCCATGTTCTCCCTTGGTACGACTTCACATCAAGCCGATCTGAAAGATGACGGGATCGTTCAGTTCACCGAAAGCCTGGCAGCTCGCTATGAACCAGATGGTATTGCTTTCTCTGCGGATGGCAAGTACCTGCTGACTGCCAATGAAGGCGACTTGGGCAAAGATGAATTCGACAATGGTATTAAAGCAGGCGGACGCAATATCGCAGTCTGGGATCTGCAGGGCAAGCGTGTGTATGACAGCCAAAACCTCATTGACGAAGCGACCGCCGAGGCAGGTTTGTACCCGGATGATCGCAGTCCCAACAAAGGCAGTGAAGTCGAGAATCTGACGGTATCCACCGTGGATGGTACAACCTATGCTGCCGTGGCTTCCGAACGGGCCGACGCCATTCTGTTCTTCGATCTTGCTGACCCGGTAAATCCGGCCTATCTGGGCTTGATTCCGACAGCTGGTGAGTCACCGGAAGGCATTCACCGGGTTAACGAACGCAGCGTATTTGTAAGTGCGGATGAGAGCACGGGAACACTTAGCTTTTTTGAGAAAAAGTAATTCAGGTTCTCTGCAGGCAACTGCACATGGAACTGGAATAACATGAACTTAAAAAGGACAAGAGAGCATCGCTGCTCTCTTGTCCTTTTCTTGCTATCTGCGTTTATTATGAGGAATCATCATGCCCCCCACATGTTATTCGTCATTGAACGTTACGAGCCAATCGCTCCAGCCATTCTACCGCCGGAGCGAGGACTGCTTCATCAATATCGAATTCCGGATGGTGATGGGGTGCGGGCAGATCGCTGCCAACAATCATGTACGTAGCGAGACCGCCCTGCTCCTGTACACGTTTGATCATATAGCTGGCATCTTCGCTGCCCAGGGCAGCCCCGTCCGAAATTGCTTCTGCATGCCGAATTCCGGAAATTCCCTCTGCCTGCTTCACGGCAAGTGCCGCAAGTTCCATATCACAACGGATGGGAATGGCTCCACCTACAATCTCAATCATAACACTTAATTCATGCATGGCTGCACTGTGTTCGAGGATCTGACGTACCCGTCGCTCCAGTTCAAGATTCGTTTCTTCCTTGGTGGAACGCGTCTCGATCACCATTCGAGCGTGTTCAGCGATGATGTTCGCGCCGGTCCCGCCTTCCAGGATTCCAACATTAATCCGAGTATCGGCTGTACTGAACCGAGGCAGCGCATGAATATTGAGCATGGCTGTTGCAGCACCAAGCAGCGCATTTCGGCCTTCCTCAGGGGAAGCTCCCGCATGCGAGGATACTCCCGTAAAGTGTGCTTCCAGCTTGGTCGTTGCCAGGAAACCGGCGGATGCCCCTTTGACATGACCGGACGGCACATCGGTACCCAGATGCATACAGAACAGGCGGTCTACCTGTTCAAGCATGCCTTTTTCCACCATGGCATATGCACCGCGCACTCCCTCTTCGGCAGGCTGGAACAGCAGCCGCACTTTCCCCGCAAACTGTCGGTCGCTTAACCGTTCTGCCAGCGCAAGACCGATACTGGTATGCCCATCATGTGCACACGCATGCATGATTCCTTCATGGGTTGAGCGGAAATCCCCGGCTTGTGGTGTATGCTTGTTCATCTCACTTTCACGAATCGGCAGGGCATCCATATCGAAGCGAAATGCAGTTGTCGGTCCTTCCTGAATTCCTTCCAGCTCGGCTACAACAGCCGTAAATCCACCACGCATGTGCTCCACTATAGCCGGATCTGCCCCCTCGCGGATCGCTCGCTGGTAGGCATCCTCCAGCACTTCCGGTTGGGGAAGTCCCCGCCGGGACATGTCATCAATGGCATCTTTTCCATACGTGACACGGTAACCTAACGCCGTTAACATCTGTACAACTTTGGTGGAGGTGCGAAATTCAGTGAATCCCAGTTCGGGATATTGATGCAGCTCTCTGCGAAGCGCAATAATGTCGATCATATTCTTTACTCCTCTCTCGACTCTTTCAGTTTCCTGCTCTCTCTATCCTTACAATCTTGGATGAACTCCCGGGCCAAGCGGCAGGTTGAAAACATACCAGAGAATGACCATGACCACCCAGACCGAGAAGAACGCAATCGAATATGGCAAAATCAATGAATAATACGTTCCGAGCTTCGCATCCTTACGGTACTCCTGCAAAAATCCAACGAACAACGGCACGAACGGTGAAACCGGAGCAAGTGGAATAATCACTGAATCGGATACCCGGAAAATGACCTGGGTGAATGCCGGATGGAATCCAAGCAGCATCATCATCGGAATAAACACCGGAGCGAGAATGGACCACATCGCAGATCCACTCGCAATAAACATCGTAAGGAGCGCAGACAGGAAGATCAGTCCGATTACAACCGGAATGCCGTTAATGCCTGTTTTTTCAAGCAGATCCGTAATGAATACAAAAATCATACCGAACTGAAGTTCTGCTGTATACCTCTTTATCACACAACCATTGTCAGTCTTTATCAGATACAGAAATATTGGATCTAAAGACTTATGATTTTCCCTGATTGCTTATGAAATTTAATCGTAAATTTTACATTTAGTTAATCCATTCCTTACGCTCGTTTAGCAATTGTTGTATACACTGGATCTTGGATACCAAACTATACATATTTTCTAGGAGGATGCATTCATGTTAAACCGGTTCAATGCCCGTGCAGCCAAAATGATGCTTGCGGTTACGACAGTTGTTACAGCTACGCTAGGAGGAAGCAGTGCTGTGTGGGCTGTGGAAGACACCGCCACATCTGCATCAGCATCACCGATCAAAAATGTCATTATCCTGATCCCGGACGGCATGGCTAACGATGCGACTGCACTTGCTCGCTGGTACAAAGGGTCTTCCCTGACTTTGGATTCCATGGCCAGCGGTATGGTTCGCACACACTCCGCGGATGCGCCGATTGCGGACTCGGCTCCTGCCGGAACGGCTTTTGCTACAGGTTATAAATCACATACAGGATATGTTGGCGTACTGCCGGATAAGGCAACCATGCCTGGACAAAAGGCCATCGCTCCTGGAGATGAAAAAAAACCGATCGCTTCCGTTCTGGAAGCATCCAAACTGGCAGGTAAGGCAACCGGCATTATCGCTACCTCCGAAATCATGCATGCTACACCGGCCGACTTCTCCGCTCACTATCCGGACCGCAAAAATTACGATGCACTCAGCAAACAGCAAGTATATAACGGTATGGACGTTGTTTTGGGCGGGGGAAGCCGTTACCTGGAGCCAGCGGGCCGCCAAGACGGCGAGAATCTGGTCTCTTCCATCAAGGCACTGGGTTACGATTACGTAACAACACCGGCTGCAATGAAAGCTTCGGACTCCGGCAAGCTCTGGGGAATGTTCGCACCTGCGGGCATGTCCTATGACATGGATCGCGATCCCGCGAAACAGCCAAGCCTTGCTGAAATGACATCCAAAGCCATTGAAGTCCTGTCCAAAGATGAAGACGGCTTCTTCCTGATGGTAGAAGGCAGCAAAGTGGACTGGGCGGCTCATGCCAACGATCCGATTGGAATTATCAGTGACGTACTGGCATTTGATGATGCTGTAAAAGCAGCGATGGATTTCGCCAAAGCAGATGGAGAGACCGCTGTTGTGGCTGTGACTGACCATGGTAACGGCGGACTTACCATTGGTAATAATGCAACAACTGGAACCTATGACAAAGAACCGTTATCCACATTTATCGGACCGTTGAAAAAGGCCAAGCTGACAGGTGAAGGCGTGGAAGCGAAGCTGAATGCCAAACGCACCAACATCAAAGCAGTCATGAAACAATACTATGGCATTTCTGATCTGACTTCCGAAGAGATCGCTACAATCAAAGCAGCCGAGCCAGGCAGCCTTAACTACGCGATCGGGCCAATGATCAGCAAACGTGCGGGCATCGGCTGGACGACGGGTGGTCATACAGGCGGAGATGTGGTGCTGTATACGTATGCTCCGAACAATGACCGTCCATTCGGAGTGATCGACAACACGGATGTGGCTAAATACATGGCACGCGTACTGGACCTGGATCTGGACAGCGTGAGCAAACAATTATTTGTTCCTGCCAAACAAGCATTTACAGCCAAAGGAGCAACTTACAAGCTGGATCTGAAAGACAACAAAAATCCGAAGATTCTAGTAACGAAAGGCAGCACGAAGCTCGAACTGCATATCTATAAAAATATCGCATTGGTTAACGGAAAAAAGACTGAGCTGGAAGGCGTAATCGTATATAACGGCGTCGAAGCCTTTGTACCACAAGGTGCAGTGGATTTGATCCAGTAATTCGACAGTCCGCCTGTAACCAAAAGCGCCATAATACGAGAGCGCAGGAACTTTTACAGAACTTTACCAAGGGTTTAACCATTTGGCTGCCGAATGTTTCGGCAGCTATTTTGTTGTTTTTTTACAAGGAGTGGGTTCCAGTCCCCGCTTATCGTATAATGAACGTGACATTGATAATAGGAGATAAATAAAGGAGAGATTCACCCATGTTGATCAAACTAAATTGGATCACGCTTCGGGTACGCGATTTGAAAGCCTCACTCGGGTTCTACCACGGTATGCTCGGGCTTCCAATTCAGCGTCAATTCGAAAGCCGTGGACGGCAGATCGCCATGCTAGGCACTGAAAAAGAAACCATGCTGGAATTAATTGAGGGCAACGAATCCATTCTTAAAAAAGAAGCTGGCGTGTCCATCGGCTATGAGGTAAGCTCGCTGGAGGAAGCCATGGAACGGCTGGCGGCGCTGGATATTCCTATTGTACGCGGCCCCATCCAGCCCAATCCTCACCTGCGCTTCATTTACATTGCCGACCCGGACGGCTTCGAGATACAGCTCGCCGAGCATGGATGATCCGGCGGAAGAAATGAAAAAAAATGTGAAACATCGCCTATCTGCCAAGCCCCGTCGCAGAGTAGTATGGTTCGCTGCAATCGCTGCCGCGTCCCTTTTTACATGTGGAATTTATGTGGGGTTTAACACCTGGGGAAATAGTTATGCTCCTGCACCTGCGCAAGGAGGTATTCCACAGGATTCAGCACCTGTTCAATCGACGGGGGAAACCATCGTTTTCCCAGGAATGGATGGCAGTAAGATTAAATTGCCTCTGCAATTGTCGGAAGTACAGCTCAGCATTGACAGCGATAGAAGCTATATCAGATCTGCTCCTCCTCGAATCCCGGAGATAAGTTACGAACTCTCACCGGATCTGAAAGACAAGCTGCAAGCAGTACTGGTGTATCGACCAGACATACCAGGCGGTTACCTGTTATTAGCACCAGCTGGCTGGAAAGCTTCCGGAACCGTGGGTGCGAACGGTTCATATGGGCTCACGCTGACGAATCCAGATGATACAGAAGAGACCCTGCATTATTCAGATAATGCCTGGGCCTGCCAGGGCTGTGCTATAAACAACATTGGAACCTATTTCCCCGATCAGGCCAACTGGGCAGATGAACAGGGTTTCTCAGTCTATAAGCCTATCGCTTTTGACGAATGGAATGATGTCGGATCGGAGGGGGATGACCACCGAACAGCATTGTATGTGACGGCATCGAAGGACGGATTCCATCAGGAAGGTGTCGCCTATTACGCAGAAGACAGCAATGGTTATTTATTCAGGCTGTTGGAATTCAATCTTACTCAAGTTTCCTCCATTGAAGACGAGACAATTCAGTCCTCTCTGCGTTTTTTTCAGTCCCAACATGGACCGATAAATATTGAGACAGACTAGGTGCATGTCTAGAATCACCATTTTTTAGCCTATATAAAAAAATCTCTAGTTGCGTCCAGAACATGCTCGCAATGTTCACTGCTGCACAGGCCTTGTTTCAGGCTTTGGACTTGCTTATCTCCAGCCAGTTCATTGATTCTCCTCCTCCAAGTACTTCATACACTACAATACACTGTAAAGGAGATATACCTCGTGTTCAAGTTATAGCACAGGCGATCAAAAAAAGCCCGGCCAGGACGATGAACATGCACGGACGGGCTTTTAGCATTTCCTTTAAAGGTCTCCTGGACACTAAGCCGAGAGTGTATCCATCGGCACGCTACCTGGTGAAGGACGATCAGCTACCTTTTCTTCGCTGGTAACAGAGGAAGCCTGATGATCTGACACCAGCTCATTCAGGTTCAAGATCAACTGCTCCAGCTCGCCGAAGCTGTCCACCATCTTCTGAGTCAGGCTGCGCTGCTCCTCCATACTGGCAAGAATCTCTTCAGCAGCTGCACTGGATTGCTGGGTCACACTTGAAATCTCGGAAACCTCATTCACCACTCTTGTAGAGGATTCCTTCATCGTTGCTGAACTGCTCTCAATATCCGTTGCCTGATTCAGCACTTCCTGGGAATTGTTATTAATGGTACGGAACACGACTTCTGCCGTCTGCACGCTGTCTCTTCCTTCTTGAAGAGCGAGGCGAATACGCTCGAAGCGATCCGTCAGCGCCTGTGTCTGTCCTTTTAACCGGGTCAAAATGGTAGCTATGTCACTTGCCGATTGACCTGAATGCTCGGCCAGCTTGCGAACTTCCTCCGATACCACTGCAAACCCACGACCATGTTCTCCTGCACGAGCGGCCTCGATCGCAGCATTGAGTGCAAGCAGGTTGGTCTGGTTGGCAATGTCCGAAATACTGTTCAGCATCAGGGACATGGACTCACTTTCCTCGTTGAACTTTCTCATATCACCAGCTGTTGTATTGATCGTCTCATAGAGCTCCCGCATCTGTATATTCAGATGGTCCATCTGGGCACTGCCCGTTTCCGTACTGGTCGCCATACTAGCAGACAGCTCTTTCATCTGGGAAGAATACGAAGCGACATCGCGGATATGATGATCCGACAAGGAGAGAGACTCCGAGATTTCGGCTACACTGGTTGCCTGGAACTCAACGCCTTTGGCCACTTCACTGAATCCGAGCGTCACCTCATGAGTAATGGAACCAGTTGCCTCCACTTTTTGCTTCAGTTGATCCGTGTAACGGGACAAGCCCTCCACAGATTCTTTGACCCGTTCCAGCATGGTTTCCACTCTCTCTTTGGAGCTCTCCACCTCTTGCCAGCGTACTTCGCTTTCACGGAAGAGTCTTTGATTCAAATGGGAGACCATCATCAGGATCGCTCCGGTAAGGGCAAACATGCCCACGTTAACAATGTTTCCAATAAAATCAATCGTATTTTCTGTATTTATGACAAATAATTGAAGGACACTATTTGCGAGTGATATGAAAAATCCAATCATAAAAAACTTCTTGTTCGGATACAGCAGCAATATTGCAGTTAAGACCAAACTTAGCGAGAAATTGACAGCCCCCCAACCAACGTAGACCCCACATATTGTAATGATCAGTGTGACCAGCCAAGGAATTAAATGAATGTGTTTTCGTTTCACATTAGCATATGTAACCCAACCCGCAAACAAAATGGCTAGTCCATTGGAAACAAGCAGCTTAGGAAGCAGAAAGAGCATGCTCAGACCAATAACAACTATAATCCACAAAATAATATTGATTAGCTTGTTCCTTTTCCAAATAATCTCATCGTACCGACTCATCCGTTCCCCGTCCTTTATCTAGGTAAATGTGGTTTTTGTAGGGCAACTCTGTACTACATTCCATTGGTCTATGGTCCTGCATATACGCAATCCGCAAATACCTCGCGCCGTAGCATAGTACAAATTAACTTCATAAACATGAAATAATCGCCACATTATGTATATCGGTATTCTAAATTTAAAATTTATATGCAACGATAAAATAATATGCTTCCATATCATATTGACAAACGAGAAAAGCCTGCTTATACGCTTTCACGTACATGCAGGCCAGGTTAATTCAAGTGAATCAGGGTGTCTACTAACCAATCCTATTTAATTTTCAACTTGATCATATTGCGCTCTGCTTCTTGAAGGTCATCGTACACTTTGCCAGGTTCACCACGCAGCTTCATTACAAGCGATTGCGGATCGTCCAGCAGATTGCTGCTGAAGGAGTAGATCATGCCGTCTTCCGTTCCATTCCCTCCTACCAAGGATAACTCTGTCTGCTTTCCATCCTTGGTTGAAGACACAATTTTAATAGGGTTCACTGCATCAGAGATCAAAAGTCTGGTTTCGTAATCAATCTCTTTTTCAGGTTCATAGATGAATCTGGCACGAGTCACAAGAGGTGATAACACTACTTCGGATAACAAAACCTCATAGCCGCCAACTGTGAATAGCTTATTCAGTTCTAAGACTTCCGTATGTGGAACCGAGAATTTGGAGTCCAGATTGAAAGTGATGTTCATTTTTTTTGAAAATTGATACTTGCGTTCCTTTTTGACTGCATCTGAATCAGTCCCCTGGTTCGGAACAACGGATGAAATCTGTAGATTAATCATGACTTGTTCAGGCAAGGGCTGCTTTTGTGTAAGCTCTATGGTGCTTCGACCATAAATGGTGTGGTTATCATTCGAGGTATGCAAGCCCCCTGAATTTCCATTATCTATTAACTTACCGGTCAGCGCATTTGTCATTTTCGTATTAACGACCGAATAGATCTCCTGAGAGTCATCTGTTTTTGCCGTATACAAAACGATTAATCTGTTTTCATCTGCCATCACTGCATTGACAGTAAATTGATATATTCCGGATTTCACCGTACGGTCCACGAGTTGAAAATAGCCATTATTTATAGCTGAAACAAGAGTTTCCCCATCAACGTCCTTTGCAGCTAAGTCCCGGAATGGCTCCAGAACTCCCCAATCCTGAATGGGTTCAACGGCTGTAGTCTGTGGGGCAAAGCCCCCTCGGTATGGCCCGAGCAGAAACCATCCTGCAGCCATTGCCGTTATAAGCACAGCAGTAAGCCATTTGATCTGGACACCACTTGTCGTTCGCCTCGCTCTTGCTATCGCAAGCCCTCGCTGGATGGCAAATGCCGTATCTGCCGGATTCAGTTGTTGTTTCTCCAGTTCGACCTGATATGCGTCTGCAAGAAGTGCCTTTTCCTCCGGACTAGTTTCCATGCCAATCCCCCCTGTTCTTCATCAATTTCCGTAACTGCTCCAGCCCCTTGTGCTGCCAGGTTTTAATGGTTCCTTCGGGTTTTCCGAGGATCGAGGCTATGTCGCTCAGCGTCATGTCGTTATAATACTTCAGCAGTAATACATGACGATACTTCGGTTTTATTTTCTTCAAAAGCGACCACATGGCAATTCGGTTATCATCCAGGCCAGCAACCGCAGCATTCGCAAAAGCTTCCTCCCAACCATCATTAGACAGCGGCGCGGTTCGCTTGCGGCGTCTCTGTTCGTCAATACAGACATAGATCAGAATCCGAATGATCCATGACTTAAACGCCTTCTCATTTTTCAACGTCCGACGCTTCGTCCAGGCCCGGCATGTCATTTCCTGCACGGCTTCCAGAGCATCATGACGGTTACGCAGATAACTGTAGGCAATGGAAATCAGGGTATCCTGATGCTCCATGATGGACTGAACAAACACTGTCTCGTCTTCGGTTTGCACGAACATGATCTTCTTCATCTCTGCTTTGGTCTCCACCCCGCATCCCTCCTTCTCTCTCTTTCTGTGGTTTAAGACGGGTGAATGCACCAAACGGTTTTTATTATTTTCTTGCATATCAAAAAGCTCCAATTGCGAAACAAAGTAAACACTCTGAAGAAGACTCAAGGCTCTCTGGAAATATTTTGAGTCTAAGTATAAAAAGAATGACCCCTGTTCAATACAGAGATCATCTTCATCAATCCATATAAGCCTCTCTATTATCCCAATTAAAAATTACTGTAAGCTCCAGATTTCCCCTTGCTGTAAATTCACTCTGTGATCATTAATTAAAATGGTGTGGTTATTACTCCATTCCAAGTCGACTTGATCTACCTTTCGCTCCGAGTAAACAACTTTTTTAAACCAAAGCGGCCCCTGTAATTCACCTACAACACCAAATGTCCCCATTGCACCAGCATCCGTTTTATAAAATTTTAATGTATAGTGCTGATCTGGCGAATGAGTAATCGTAAGTAATTCTTTTGATCCGGAAAACATGGTGGTAAATGATACAACGACAATAAGCAGGAAAATCAGGACTGAAGAGAGAATCGTCGAGATCCAGCTCCTTAGATTCGCAAACTTGTCCGACTGATCTTTAAAACCAAGTATAGCTAGAGCTAGCACTAAAATAGAACAAACGAGCATCACATAGGTAGGCGGAACGATTAACCATTGATTATTCATATGGGAATATAAAGAGTAAAACGAAATGAAGTATAAAATGAGCACGAACAACAATGCAATCCAGCTCATTTTTTTCACCATCAAGAATCCCCTATTCTTCATGCAATTCACCGATGGAATGATCCAGCCACAGTTCATACCACTCCAGAAAACGCAGCCGGTCCGTATTCCCCCAGTAGTGATCCGGATAAATCCCATTTCGATTCGCCCGATCATCGGTCCAAATTTCTCCACTGCATGGTCCGTTCAAGACCAGATTCATGGAAATGCCGCAGCCAAAATCACTAATACGCAGCAGGCCTGCCGACCATTTCGGATCGAGATATTCATGGTCCAGCGCATCCCACTCCTCTTCTTCCTTGCTCTCATCGTACCAGTCATAGTCCCAGTTCCAAGCTTCGGCAAATTGAAAAGCATCCGAGATAGCATTCAGCTCATCATCATATCCAATCACGGCATACACCCCGTCGTCCGGCCTCTCCAGCCCGTAATATGGACCTGCGCCACCCGATCCAATATGCAGCAGGAAAGCGCGATAATCCTCGGGCAGCCTAATCTTCCATTTCTGTTCGAACGCTATGATCTTTTCCGTTGTCCATACGGGATCCATCTCATATTTATGGTTCTCTGCGCCAAATAAGTCCATCTCCGGGTCCAGGCTTTGAAGAATTTTCAACTTCTCGCGTAGGCGTTTCAGCTGCTGTTCATACATAACCGCTCGTCTCCTTCGCTGCTCTGTTAACTTCGTTCCACAACGTATCCACGTTGATGCAACTCATCCAGCGCTGCTTCTATATCGCGCGCGGGGCATAGCTCCCTGATTAGACTGGCTGTCACTGGTTTCCCCTCATATACTTCAGTTAACGCAGACAAGGACAATTCCTGTGTGTCATAATATCCTTCTGCCCAATCAGCAAATGCCTCTGGCGTTTCCTCAATATAGCCCAGCAAAAAATCGGCACCGCCTGTGGCGTCGTCTTCGCCTTCCTCCTTTAACGCTTGCTGAATCCAGCTTCCAGCTTTCCATTGTGGATCGTTTCCTTCCTGCCAAACACAAAAGGTAACATCCTCCAATTCCAACGCTTCCCCATGATCCCGCAAAATAGTCAATAATGCTTCTGGCACTTCGTCATACATGCCTGGGTAGACTTCTCCATCTTCTCGGGCATGTGGACTTAAGGGTGATTCATGGTCGAATCCCTTGATTAACGTACCGTAGCTGGTAAACAACACATGCAGGTGATCACCTGCACCATTATCGATGCTCCCCCATGCCACACCAGGCTGCAGCTCGGCTTCATAACGGTGTACGCGGAGCCATTCTTCCTCTGACATGATGATATCCAATGCAGCAAGCACGCGCATGTGTTGATGCAGTGTATCTGAATTCGTTATCGACGTGAAATTCCAATTCAGCATGTGAAACCCTCCCGATATACTGTCTACTGTTCTTTAGGACTTACCCATTCCTGTACCATTCATAAAAACATTCTAAACACGGATCAGACTATCCAGTATGTTATGGCCCTGGGCACTTGGTTTTATAGACATCGAAATGTGATTGCCTTCTCTAGAGACCAAGCACGCATAGTTTCCGGGCTGCAGCGGCAAGGTTATCCCATCGCATGACTCATCCGGCTCCAGATCTCCGCCACTGACGTCCTCGGCCGCTCCCAGAAATACATTGCCGGAGGGAACTTGCAGATAAAACACTTGCACTCCTTGTGTTTCTTGCACTTCGTTAGCTGTGTCCGAGATATCCACACTCCACGTTACCTCATACAATCCATCCGCTCCCAGATTGAAAAAGAGACAATGACCTGCGTTCACCTCAGCCAGTTCATCTTCCGGAAGGGACCACCAGTCCGACGGTTCTTCCACACGGTGTTTTAACGAAGCCAGATCATACAGACACAGCGTTGCCGTATCCGTATCAAATTGAAATGTCCCACGCATCCTTCATCTTCCTCTCTGATTGTAATCATTTATTGTATCAGCCACTCCAAGCGCTGCAGCAGATCGCTGTCCAATTCCTGCCTGCATAACGACAGCTGCGTATGAAGACGTTCCCGTTCAGCCGTGGACATTCTGCCCCCGTAGCTGCGATTCGGGAATTGGGCCCAGTTGTGCAATTGGCGCTGGATTGTGCGTTTCACCCATTCCTGCTTGGCTGTTGGGAGCTGTTGCAGCAGCAATCCGAGTTGAGTCCATCTGCCCATGGCAGAGATGATGCGCAGCACATTTCGAATAACATGAGGCAAGACATCGGCTCCCGACAATAGAACAGCGGCTTCATCAGGCTTAATGAGATATGGATGGCGCATGAGTGCCCTGCAGGCTTCCCGGGAGATGCCTGGTTGAGGGCTCCTTAGCGAACATATAAAATAATTTCCATAGGATATAGCGTCCAGCCGCATCAACCCGCGTATAACTGCTTTCCGTACTGCAACGGATGGATGCTGAGCATATTCAAACAGGACCTCAGCGTCTGCCTTTTCCCCCGTCTCGCCAAGACCGGCAAGGGCAGCAGCAAGATGGTCTTGCCCTTCGCTCCATATCGCGTCAAGATACCACTCCGCATAATTCACCTTCATCCAAGGTTTGGCATGCCTCCGTGCTGTATCTCGTACAGACAGGTTCGAATCCAGAAGCCGGTCCATTATAATCTCCCTCGCATCTGCGGGATACATCGTGGCAAGCACATCCAGACTTTCCCGGCGGATCGAAGGCACACTGTCCATCTGCATGCGAAGAAGGACCTCTCTCAGCTTCTGACCGGACAACATGCGATCCACTCGCTGTGCTGCCCAGCGCCGTATGGAAGGATCCTCATCACGCAGCGCCTGCTCCATAAGCATCTCCGTATCCGTTCCTTCTGCTTCCATCGAGATACGAAAAGCCAATCGGCGGATGCCGGGCTCCGGGGATACCCGTGCCGTATGAAGGACATATCGGCATTCCTTCTGTCGCAGCAGGTGATGCACGGATTCAATGAAAGACTCGAATGAATCCCGGCCACAGATCCGAAGTCGCTCCACAAGTATGATATGTTCCATCCACAGCTTGGCATATTCTGGCGTCTGTTTTCGTTCGAGTGCAGCTCTGGCCAGATTGCGAATTTCGGGCACCCAATCATTCAACCGAAGCAGCAAATAAGCAAAGCTATAGGACTCGCCTTCCCGAATCATCCTTTTAACTGCTGCCTCTCTTATGTATCCGCTCCAGTGCATCGTCAACATGGATAAACGGATTGTACTGGCCTGATCCATCGTATGCATCTCACGTTCCACTACTCGCTTCCGATCCACAGGAGATGGACGCCATTCCCGCACATGTTCATTCAGCCAAACCAATTCGGATACGGGACATACCGCAAGCAAACGGGTAACCGCCTGCTCTGCTGCCCGACGAATGTCGGCACACTCATGATCCATCATTCGTAACATGACCGGAATCGCGGCATAGACTCCAGACTGGCCAATCTGACGAAGTTGCTGCACCGTTTCCTGAACAGTTCCTGTTCCCAGCTGATTGAGTTTTCCATTTAATTCAGAAGACAATTGACGCACGTTCACCCGCTCCTTCCCATCTGATCCAGGTAAGGAATCAGAACCATATCCAACCATTATATCAAGCCGGGAAGCGGGGTTAAAGGAACCCATGGGCTATATCTGTTTATGCTATACTTGTGAAAAAATGCAATGAGTGAGGGATTGTAATATGGATGGATGGGAAAGCGGCGTCATTCAGGTTGACGATAGTCTAAAATTGTATTCCGGTCTCACGGAGGAGGAATTGAAGACAAGTCTTTTTTATAAGGAGAAAAGCACAGAAGTTCAAACGCTCACTACGGGATATACGTGGTACAGATTCAAATCAGTCGCTTCTTCGGGTGGCAAAACATATTACCTCGCCTTGTGTTTCTATCAGTCCCGACTAGTTCATGCCAGTCTGGCACTGGACGGCAGCGAATTTCCGTCTTCATGGGATGACTGGACCGAGGCAGGTGAGATGAAGCGCAAAGCGGCCCATGATGAATGGCTGAAGCAGCAGATTTCTGGTACACCGCAAATTGTACGCTCCAAACCCTATCCCTACATGGAATACAGCTTTCCATGGGGAGCGATCTATTCCAGCTATGATCCCCGGTCTGCCAGTGCAAGCATTGGGTTCACATTTACCTGAGGTTATGACGGTTTCCTCCACGTAAACAGGCTGTATCTCTTCATTTTCGGGTGCAAATTGACGATATAACCATAACATGAATTTTTTGAACTTTGTGGAGGAAACTATGTCAATCAACCTTAGAAGAGAACCCTTTCGTTATACATTGAAGGAACCCATCACGTTTGAAATTTACATCATCAGCATTAACGGTGTATCTGCACCACACAAACCCATTCAGGCCGAATTGATTGATATCAGCCGCTCTGGCTGCCAGCTTTCGTTTCCGCTAAGCCTGCATGTCGAGTCCAATGAAATCCGGATCGGAATGAATCTGCTTCTTTTTGAAGATCCCTTATATCTGGAAGGAACACTGCGCTGGGGCATAGAGGAGAACGAAACATGGCATTACGGCGTGCAGCTTGAGATTCCGGATGGCAATCACGATCGCCTGTCCAGAGAGATGCGCATGCTTGCCGGACAGGGAAAGATCATGGTGAAGTAGCAGCTTTATTCGCGGTGGAGGCATTCTCCATTTTGGACCAGTTCACGCTTCTTTCCAGAATCAGTGAGACAAGAACACCGATCACGAGTCCATTGCTAATTATGGGAATGAGGTAAATGGGCAATGCCTGAAAAGCTTCGGCAGGGATGTTCATTACGGCAACCCCGGTTAGAACAGGCAGAGCTACGCGGTATATCGTTTTGGAATTAAACGTTGTCCCTTCAATGGTTCTGAGTGCTGTTCCGAACATTTGCAAGTAGGCTACAAACAATACGGCACTGCCTACATTTGGCGGTATTTGCGCAAAAAAGGCAGTGACTGAAGAGGTTAGCCCCAAAATACATAACATGCTTGCCCCAATAATAAAAGCAGCACGTTTCAAAATACGTGTACTTTCCAGAAAACCGATTGACGATGCAAATAGACCAAATGGCAGCACGCCCACACATGCAGAGAGCATGCTAAACAATCCTGTCAGCATATAGGAGCGTTTATATTGTTGGTCTGTCGTCTGTGTTCCGTATATTTTTTCCACCGTGCTTAATGTTGTGATTGAATTCGTCATATTGACCAATCCGACAAAGAACGCCGTAATGACAATCCCCGGCTCCCACGTCGGTGCCCCCCATGGAAACAGCGAAAACAAACTCCTCCCAGAATCACTCGATAGCCCTGCGTGTTGACCTGGAAACACAAAACTGTAGGCAATCCATCCTGACACTATGCCAATGAGAATGGAGTAATTGCCCAGTTTGCCCCTGCCCTTCAGCTGGATCAAGGCGACCAGAAACGCAATTGCAACCGATAAGGCGGCTACAGGCAGGTTGAATGTACCAAATTCGGTATAGCCCACCATACCCTTGAAGAAATTCATGGTCAGCTGGATCGTCATGAGAAACAGCATCGCACTCTTGACCATGGGTGTAAACAGCTTCTGCAATACATGGGCTGCACCTAATCTGCCAAGGACCATCATGGTGAAACCGGCTAACAGGAAACCGGTAGCAAGCCCTCCCCCGATTCGCTCCAAACTCATACCGGCAGAAGATGCCGAAACGGTTAGGCTGAGGGTTAATCCCCACCACAGACCCGAAGGACCGTCCATAACTGCATAGCGGTGTCCAAAGACAGCCTGCAGAATGCACACGGCTCCGGTAAGTAGAAATGCGTGCTGCATCGATGCTGCGATAGCATCCGGAGACAGCTGAAAATTATGTCCGATGGATAAGGGCACCACTACAGTATTGGTAAACAGGAAGAAGAACCACTGAATACCTGCCAAAACAAGCGAGGATGTTTGGCTCATATATTTTGATATAAAATGCTCTTGCTGTCTGTTCATGAATAGTTTATTTCCTTTCGCGCTTTCATATGGAATGGACCACCTTCATTCAATCCTTCGATAGCAGCCGTTCCATTTCGATATATCGATTTCGTCTGGCATGCATAAGCGGTGTAATTCCATCCCGATCGGGAATCTCGGCATCAGCACCATACTGCAACAGCAATGCCACGATCTGCTGATGTCTGGCACCGCCGTCCCCCAAAATGACGGCCTCCAGCAGCGCTGTCCAGCCCAGATTGTTGATATGATTCACGTCCACATCGGTTCTTGTCAGCAGGAGCTCCACAATGTCTACATGACCCCGATCCGCAGCAGGAATAAGTGCTGTTCCGCCAAAACGATTCGTTAATTTTGTATCTGCCCCCGCTGCAATGGCTAACTCAACAATCTCTCTGAGGCCCTCGGCACTCGCGTACAACAACGGGTTATCCAACCGCCCATCCTGAAGGTTAATATCGGCTCCGGCATCGATCAACATGCGTACGGTCTGCACCTTATTGCCATGCAACGCAGCCATCAATGGTGTCCGCCCAAGCTCATCCCGTTCATTCAATCCGGCGCCTTGTGTAATAAACCGAATAACTTCATCTGTATGCCCAGCTTCAGCAGCGGCATGTATCCTTTTAGCCAACGCCAACGTGCTTCATCCTCCAATTCATCGTCTTTGTCATGAGCACAGTTCATTTTAGAGATCGAATCTTGTTAACTAGGTGTGCAAATCTAATGTATGTTAACATAGGATGATAGTATATTAAAAATACATGTTTTGTTGGCTTACTATACGAAATACATATACTTTTGCAACGAGGGTGAAAACACGTGGATATCAAACAATGTCGCTACTTTATTGCCATTGCCGAGGAAAAACAAATTACAGCTGCTGCCCGAAGGCTGCACATGGCCCAACCTCCACTCAGCCAGCAGTTGAAACTGATGGAAGAAGAGCTTGGCGTATCGCTATTTGAACGCAAAGGGCGCATGATGGAACTGACCCAAGCGGGTCGAAACTTCTATGACTATGCTGTCACTTTGACCAAATATATGGAAGAAGCCATCATGGAAATGCAAAGCTTCCGTTACGGTATCCGGGGAAAGCTGTCTCTAGGCATAAATACCATATCCGACAGTCTGATCCCGCAAGCACTCCAGCAGTTTCGGACAAGCCATCCGCAGGTAACCTATAAGATTCAGCAGAATGAATCCTCTCAATTATGCCGTCTGCTGGATGACGGACTCATTGAACTGGCCTGCGTTCGCATGCCCGTGAAGACTGAACATTATGAAGTGCTGCATCTGCCGCAAGAGCCGCTCTTCTACATTTCTTCCGTGCCGCTGAATACTGCGGTCGATACCGGCACTTATTTTAATCAGCTGGCAGACATTCCTCTCTTGCTCCCCAGTACAGAAGGGCTCGGGATGTTTGAACTGATTCTCGAAAAGTTCCGTGAACATCAGGTGAAACCTTCGATTATGGGTGAATGCTCGGATGTTGCCATGCTGCTTGAGCTGGTCCGGCTCGGATTCGCGAGTTCCATCGTGCCGCGCACGGTACTGCAGCTTCATCACGAACAATCATTCCATGTATATCGGATCCTGGACCCCAACTCCACCGTCGGTTCAGCACTTGTCTGGCTTCATCATCGGTACCTGTCCAAGCCTGCCCAGCAATTCGTGCAATTGGTAAGGGAGATGCTTCCATAGGAGCACCAACAGAACCCCGACTTGAACTACAGAAAAGTAACCGGGGACATTGCAGTGGTGTACAACAAAAAAGCAGCAGTGTTTCCGGTGCTTCCGGAAACACTGCTGCTTTTCATATGTTTAGACTTTTGCCGTGTAGAGCAGCTCTTGCTCTTTAATCGAAGTACGACCTGCAGATACGATTGACTCATACTGATGCATGTTTGTGATAATGACTGGCGTAATGGTTGTGTAACCGGCCTTTTCAATTTCCAAGCGGTCGAATTCCATCAGCACATCACCAACAGCAACTTTCGCTCCTGCCTGAACTTTAGGTGAGAAGAATTGGCCTTTCAGCTTCACGGTATCAATACCGATATGAATCAGCATCTCTGCGCCGTTGTCACTAACCAGACCAATGGCATGTCCACTCTTGGACAAGGAGAATACGGTTCCGTTGATCGGAGAAACGACACGACCCTCGGTCGGCTGAATCGCAAATCCTTTACCCATAATTTCTTCTGCAAATGCTGGGTCCGGTACTTCGCTCAGTGGTCTTACTTCGCCTGTAATCGGGCTGAACACTTCTTGATCTTGTGCTTTTGCCTCTTCTGTTTCAATTGCTGCAGGTGCAGTGTTGTTTACTTCAGCAGCCGGTTGAGCCGGAGCTTCAGCTGCTTTTGGTGCTGCTTCTTCCTGGAATCCAAGGATATACGTAATCACTGCTGCTGCCACGAGCGCAAGCGCACCACCGACAATCGCATAGATCAATGTACTGATAGATGGACTGATATAGGCTGCAATGCTTGGCAGACCCACCAGACCTGTCATTACAAAGGCTTTAACCTGGAAGATTCCCATAAACGCACCGCCGATAGCTCCCCCTAGGAGGGCTGCGATAAACGGCTTTTTGAATTTCATGTTAATCCCGTACATGGCAGGTTCAGTAATCCCCATAACTGCTGTTAAACCGGTAGAGTATCCAAGGGACTTCGTTTGTCCGTTTTTTGCTCTCAATGCTACACCGAATGCGCTACCCGCTTGTGCCCAGTTAGCCGCAAACATTAATGGAATAATAAAGTCATATCCAAGTGATGTCATCGATGCAACAATAATTGGCAGCAATGCATAGTGCATACCTGTAATGATCAACAGTGACATTGTACCACCAATCAAGATACTTGCCAGAATAGATACATTGTCAAACAACCATGAAATACCACCTGACAATCCGTTACCAATAATGGAACCCAGAGGTCCGATTGCAATCAGCGTCAACGGAACCATAATCAACAATGTTACGGTTGGTACCACCAACAGCTTCAAAGAAGCATGTGTTACACGGTCAACTGCTTTCTCTACATACGATGAAATCCATATTGCAATTACGATTGGAATAACCGTAGAAGAATATGTTGCTGCTACGACTGGAATACCAGCAAACGAGCTGTTGCCTGGTTCCAGCAGTGCTGTAATCGTTGGATGCATGATACCAGCAGCTAATGCTGCGCCAATATACATGTTGCTGCCCAGCTTGCGGGAAGCACTAATCGCCAAAATGATTGGCAGGAAGTAAAATGCGCCGTCACCAATAGCGGACAAAATAATATACGTGGAGCTGGTATCGGACATCCATCCCACAGCAACCAGAATAGCGATAATTCCTTTAATCATCCCCGCGCCAGTAATCGCAGGCAGAATTGGGGTAAATATACCTGAGATAAAGTCAAACAGGGCACTTATCGGATTTCTCTTTTTCTTCTCTCCAGTAGAAGCTCCTGCCGACTCAGATGTAGGAGCTTTGGACATGTTGCCCACAAGCGCGTTATACACAACAGGCACATCGTTTCCGATAATGACCTGGAATTGACCACCATTCTCCATGACACCCATAACGCCCGGTGTATTTTTCAATGTTGCTTTGTCCGCTTTTCCGTTGTCATTAAGGTTGAATCGGAGTCTTGTCATACAGTGTGTGACTTGATCAATGTTCTCTTCCCCACCGACCAGCTTCAAAATATCTTTGGACAATTGTTGTTTATCCATTGTGTTTTGCTCCTTTAAAGTGTAATGAAGGTTAAAAAAAAACCTAAACACTGAATAATGACAAAGCAGTTTCAGCTTATCATTATTCAACGTTTAGGTTTTGCCTTTTTAGCAGTAACAATCCCAAATTTATTCAATTGGTTGTTCATTTCTGACAACACGTTCAATGTGAATCGTTAGATACAGTATTTCTTCCTTGGATAAAACCCGATTATAAATCTTCCGAGTGTAATCATTAATTTTGACTGCACAAGCATACGCTTCAGGGTATTGCTTACTCACCAGGTCATGAAGCGGATTATCTTCTTCCTTGTCTTCAATGGCTGTACCTTGCAGCACACGTTGAGCAAAGAACTTCAGATGGGTTAAGAATCGATAATAGCTCAGCGAATCCTCATCCAGCTCAATAACAAAACTGCGCCTTACAATGTTGAGTATATCCTTAACAATATTCGTAATGCTGATGGTTTCTCGCATCTCACCGTTCATCTGAGCGTTAACCAGGTGCATCGCAATGAATGCGCATTCGTCTTCGGGCAGCAGTACTCCCAGTGTTTCTTCAATAATCTGAAGTGCTTTGAGCCCAATAGCATATTCCTTACGGTACATGCGCTTGATTTCCCAAAACAATGCGTTACGGATTTGCAATCCTTGACGATGTCGATCAATGGCAAAATGAATATGATCCGTTAGGGAAATATAGATGCTCTCATGCAACTTCTCACCTAACACCGTCTCCGCATAACGGATAATTTCATCCGAGCATTCAACATATTCAACTGGAATATCGGACAGAAGCGTTTTCAGTTTCTGCGATACTTCCTTACTTTCCAATGAGAATATTTTTTCGATGAGACTTTCGTCTATCGATTCACCAGCATGCTTTTTGAAGGCAATTCCTCGTCCCATGACGACCAGTTCGTTCCCACCCGGATCAATCACGGTAACTACGTTGTTGTTCAGCACCTTCTCAATTTTCATTTCTTCACATCACCTTGCACCGTCAAAGTAGTAAAAGGCAAAACCAAAGCAGGTCACGAAATATGCCCTGCTTCTGGTTTTGCCTGATTGAACAGTAACAATCCAGTTATTCATTAGCCTTAGGCCCATCTTACCATATAATCATCCATATGACAATGTTTTTGTGAAAGCGGTTAATGTGACTAATTACGACACGAGAATATGCTTGTCAACCATGCCTTTTGAACCACTATTATTCGTTAACACCCTTCAAACTTGCACCATTTGTACTAATGACTTCTTTGTACCAATGGAATGATTTTTTCTTATACCGTTCCAGAGAACCAGTTCCGTCGTTGTTGCGATCCACGTAGATAAACCCGTAGCGTTTCTTCATCTCTGCAGTTGATGCGCTAACCAGATCGATACAGCCCCATGAAGTGTATCCCATAACTTCGACACCATCTTCAAGCGCTTCACCAACCTGCACCAGGTGATCATTCAGATATTGAATACGGTAATCGTCGTTCACCGTTTTGTTGCCGTTCTCATCTGTGATCAACTCATCCACAGCACCAAGTCCGTTCTCGACGATAAACAACGGTTTTTGATATCGATCCCAGTATTTATTCAGCGTTACACGCAGACCTTGCGGGTCAATCTGCCAGCCCCATTCGCTCGCTTTCAGGTAAGGGTTTTGTACCCCTGCAAACAGGTTCCCTTTGCCTTCAACGCGTTTCTCCGGATCAGCTGTCTCACAGAGACTTACATAGTAACTGAACGAGATAAAGTCTACCGTATGCTTCAGAATTTCTGCATCGCCGTCTTCAAACTTGATATTGATATTGTTCGCTTTGAAATAACGATTAATGTATTTTGGATAATAACCACGTGCGTGAATATCGGCAAAAATATCATTGCGCTGTTCTGCATGCATCGCTGCAACCACATCATCCGGATTAGGAGTCAGCGGATACGTAGGCATGCTCAGAACCATACAGCCGATTTTGGCTTCCGGCATAATTTCATGACCCAGTTTGACAGCGAGTGCGCTTGCTACCAGCTCATGGTGAATTGCCTGATACAGATCCTGCTTGGACAACTGGTCTTTCGGCGTGTAGATCCCGCCGCTCATGAATGGCTCCTCCAAAATGGAGTTGATTTCATTAAAGGTCAACCAGTATTTCACTTTACCTTTGAAGCGATTAAACAGGACCGTTACATAACGCTCGTAGAACTCGATCATTTTACGGTTAACCCAGCCGTCATACGTTTTGGACAGATGCAGCGGTGTCTCATAGTGAGAGATCGTTACAAGTGGTTCAATCCCGTATTTGTGGCACTCATCGAACAGATCATCATAGAATTGCAGACCTTTCTCGTTCGGCTCAAGCTCGTCCCCTTTAGGGAAGATCCGTGACCAGGCAATAGAAGTACGGAACACTTTAAAGCCCATTTCGGCAAACAGTTTAACGTCCTCTTTGTAACGGTTGTAGAAATCGATACCAATCAGTTTCAGATTATCTTCAGTCGGTCCTTCCGTTCTCGGCGTTGTAATCCCGTGCGGCATTACATCTTGAACAGACAAGCCCTTACCATCTGTATTATAAGCTCCTTCAAGCTGGTTGGCAGCTACAGCGCCGCCCCACAGAAAGTCCTTCGGAAATGGTGTTGTCATCTCAATCATTCCTCTCTTATCGTCATCTTTTCATTCTTTGTCAAAAGCGATCGTGCTATCCGAATCAGGCCCGAATTACAGCTGCTCACCATTGCTTGCAATTACGTTTTTGTACCAGTCAAATGAATCTTTCTTCGAACGTTCAAGCGTTCCGTTACCTTCGTCATCCAGATCCACATAGATGAAGCCATAACGTTTGGACATTTCGGAAGTGGACATGCTCACGAGGTCAATTGGACCCCAAGCCGTGAATCCGATCAGATCCACACCATCCTTGATGGCTTCCTTCATTTGCTCAATGTGTTTTTTCAGGTAATCCACACGGTAGGAGTCATGGATCGAACCATCTTCCTCTACCTTGTCATAGGCTCCAAGTCCATTTTCAACGATGAAAAGTGGTTTTTGATAACGATCCCAGAAGTTGTTCAGCGTTACGCGCAATCCGATTGGGTCGATCTCCCAACCCCAGTCGGAGGCTTCGAGATAAGGGTTTTTCACGCCGCCAGTCAGGTTCCCTGTTGTTTCTTCCAGGTCAGCAGAAGCTGATTTGGTCACAGACATGTAGTAACTGAAGGAGATGAAATCCACGGTGTTGTTGAGCAGGATTTCGTCATCACCTGGCTCCTTGTGAATTACAACGTTATTCTCTTCGAAATAACGGCCCATGTAGTTCGGGTATTTACCACGAGCATGCATGTCTGTGAAGAAGAGGTTAATCTGATTCTCGTGTTGAGCCAGACGAACATCTACCGGGTTACAAGTCGCCGGATACGTCTCCATGCGGGCGAGCATACAGCCCACTTGGGAACCAGGAATAATCTCATGCGCAAGCTTCGTTACCATGGCACTTGCTACAAATTGGTGATGCAATGCTTGATAGGTCGTTTGCAGTTGGTTGTCCACTTTATCGATCAGAATGCCGCCGCCAGTGTACGGGCTGAACAGCATTACGTTGATTTCATTGAAAGTCAGCCAGTATTTCACTTTGTTTTTATAACGGTTGAATACCGTCTCTGCATATCTCACATAGTGCTGAATGACTTCACGGCCAGCCCAGCCATTGTATTTCTGTGTCAGACCGAGCGGAGTCTCGTAGTGAGACAAGGTAACCAGCGGCTCAATGCCGTATTTCAACAGTTCGTCGAAGACTTCGTCATAGAATTTCAGACCTGCTTCGTTCGGCTCCTGATCGTAACCGTTCGGGAAAATACGAGCCCAGTGAATGGACAAACGGAATACTTTGAAGCCCATTTCGGCAAACAAGGCGATATCTTCCTTGAAACGATGGTAGAAATCAATACCGAAACGTTTAGGGAAACGCTCTTCGATTTTGCCTGACAGAATTTCTTCGATTCGGGATGAGGAAATTTCCATGGCATGCCCGCCTGTACGCTTCTCTTTTGGAACATGCGCAATCATATCTGCTGTGGAGAGTCCTTTGCCGTCCTTATCGAATGCACCTTCCAATTGGTTGGCCGCTGTAGCGCCACCCCACAGGAAGTTTTCGGGGAATCCTTTTTTTGCTGTGGTCATGAACAACAACCTCTTTTCAACAATTTATTTGGTAATGACAAGTCAGAAAGATAGAATGTCCTGTTTCGAGCAAACCCACACGATAATCAGTAAATCTCGTTGAGGTTGTTCCTGATCCATTGACCCAAAACAGGCCAGAAAACAAGAAAAACCTAAACTCAAGGTAAAATAGCGCCCAAAAAAGGAGCTTTCATTTCACCATCAGTTTAGGTTTTGCCTGTCTTCGCAGTAACAATCCATCAAACGATGTATTGATTATTCTGTTGTTTTCCTCAGTGATGTAAGCGTAACATATCTGTTTTTCAAAATCAACTTTAGTATGCAACAGGCTTATTATATATAGAAGAACTTCAACGCGGCATACGCATAATGGCTGCCCTTAATGCATTTCCACCATCTGCGAGACCCAGAAAGCTTGCAGGACTTTGGTCGCCTAAAGCTGGCACCTCTTTGCTCATCCGGTCCAGTGCACACTCCCCCATTTCGCATAGAAGCACGTGGCTTATGTCTGCCGGAATTCCCTGCTGCCTCGCACTTTCCACCAGTTTCGGATCATTCTGCAGCAAGCGATCTGCAAAGCTCACAACAAATGAGTCCCAACTCTCCTGCTTGAATTCGGCAAGAAAGATATCTTTCATACTCATGTAAATTACCTCCCTGAAATGCGGTTTAATACCCCGAAGTCCTATCTGACATAATTCAGCCTAAAGCCGCTTGAAACGATACCTGAGAAAGGTAAACTTAATTTTAAATGTTTTTTGGGAGATTGGATAGTGAAGGAGGAACCCATTATGACTGATGAAGCAAGCACAGCCGGCTGGGATGCAATTGATACAGCATTTAGTGAACTTTACGGGGAACAGGAACCTAAACATTATGGCACGGCCATCCCTTATGCACTCGGAGGACCTGACCCTCTGGATGGAATCAGTGCCTATAAAGTGGAACACCCAACGCCTCACTGGCACTTTGTTACGTACGGTTTTTCCGAGCTATATGACAAAGAAACCAATGATCCGGCGCACAGCGGATATGGATTCGAACTGACATTTCGTCTGACCCGAACAGAAGATGAAACCGAACCGCCCGCATGGGCCCTTAACTTGTTACAGAATATGGGGCGTTATGTCTTTAATAGTGGAAACGTATTTCGCGCAGGTGACTACTTGGATGCCAATGGACCGATCTGTCTGGGCTCAGATACGCTGCTAACTGCCCTTTCCTTCATGGAAGATCCGGACCTGGAACAGCTGTCCACTCCTAATGGCACAGTGGATTTCATTCAAATGGTTGGTGTTACCGGTCGGGAAATGGAAATGATGCAGACGTGGAACACACGTGGATTCCTTCGTGCATGCGAAGCATTTATGCCCAAATATGTTACGGATCTCATGCGTAATTCCTATGTGGATATTCCTTCGGTGGCACAGGCGGTACAGCGTGGAATTGAGCTTGAAGGGTCCAGTACGGCATTTTTATTCATACAACAACTGGCTTGGACGCCCTCTCGCAAAAGAATGCTGCAAAAAAACGTTCCAGCCGAACTTCAGTTTGGAGCCAAGCAGGCTGTTTTGATCGGAAAAATACTGCGCAGCCGTATTGCAAAAGGTGCTCCGTTATCACTCATCGGTTCAGGTGTAAACGTCACCTTCGAGGCCGGTGAAACCCCCTCTTTTCATGAAGAAGAAAATCAAGTTACCGTAACAGTGAATGCGGAGGCGGTCAACGAACTTGCAGCAAATCTGAAACCTTCGGAAATGACGTTCGAGATTCCATCACTTCGCGGCATGCTTTTCCGGATTGTCCGAACCGAAATTACTGACCAGGAAGGTCAAGTCGTAGAAACGATAGGTTAATCGTAAGGAGGTAACACCATGTCTGTCAGTACATCTGCCTTGCTGGAACATTGGTCCGACATCAGGACACCTAAACCCAGCATCGCACATATTAAATACATCTCCAGAACCAGCCTGGAAAGATTGCGCAAAATCAATCATTTTCTGATCAGCGCCTTCCAGCGGAGTCTCTCGGACATCCGGGAGAATCTATCCAGCACCTATCTGTTTCTGCTCACGGACGCGGATGGCGTGCTGCTTGCCATGGATTACAGCCTTGATCTGGAGGATGAAGTGAAGCTGTCACCGATCCGTCCAGGCATGGTTTTCACTGCGCAGAGCTGCGGAGTCAATGCCATATCGGCAACGATGGAAAAGAATGAACCGGTATTGCTGCCGCCAGAGCAGCATGAGAGCCCGCTTTTTCAACAATGGCACTGTTACGCCACGCCCTTGTCTGTTGGACTTCACCATTCAGGCTATCTGGATGTGTCCACTATTAACGCAGACATGCAGAGCGAATTGATTGCCATCGCCAAGCTTATTCCTGCCCATATGCAGAACAGCTACCAGAGCCTGATGTGCGCAGCTCCTTCTCAGAAACCATCCGTGGAGTTCACCGAGCGCCAGTTAACCATCCTTGAGATGATCTCAAAAGGGTTAACCGTCAAGGCCATTGCTTTGAAGCTAAAAATCAAAGAATGTACTGTAAATCATCACAAAAAAGTGATCTTCAACAAATTAGGTGTGCAATCAAGTACAGAAGCTGTTTCAATTGCGAGCCGATTGTCTTATTTATAGAGGAACCCCTATAGTTTCCTATAGGTGGTAAAGAAGAACGCTTGTGCTACAATTTTATTGTACGCAACATTACAGAGAGAGAACACACACACATTTATTTCAGGAGGGTTTTATGTCTATCACAAAAAGAACATCACTATTTGCAATGTTAATCATGGTTATGCTGGTTGCAGCCGCTTGCGGTGACAAGGCAGATAACAACGCACAAACGGAAGACACCACCAAGACAGAAACGGCTGCCGCTGCGGACACGGATGCAACGAAGACTGAGGATAAAGAAAACACGGAAGCGTCTACAGAACCAGCAGCGGATGAAGAAGATAATTCCCAAAATGTTGAACTGGGTACAACCGAAAAAGGTTCCTACACGAATGACTACTTCGGCGTATCCTTGAAATTCCCTGAAGAATGGGAGTTCCAGGATGCAGAAGGAATGAACGAGCTGACAAGTGCTTCTTCTGATGCCATTGCCGGCGACGACGATACGAAGAAAAAACAGCTTGAACTGTCCCAAGCCAAAACATTGAACCTGTTGATGGCTTCCGAATTGCCGCTGGGTGGTCAGGAAGTTGGTCCTTCCGCTATGGCCATTGCTGAAAAAGTCAGCCTGCTGCAAGGTATTCGTACAGGTAAAGACTATCTGGAAGCAACCAAGAAATTCATGGTCGACAGCCAGTTCCCTTATGATTATAAAGAAATCACAACCGAAACCATCGGCGGAAAAGAGATGGATGTTATGCAAATCACGATGGATGCTGGTGACGGAACAACCATCACGCAAGATTACTACAGCACCATTATTGACGGTTATGCATTCAACTTCATCTTCACTTATTTGGATGATGCAAGCAAAGCCGAAATCGACAACATCAAGAAATCCGTACAATTTAAATAAGCAGTTCGTTTAAGTAAATGAGCACTTCACATGATTGAACCCCGAGCAGTTGATCTTGCAGAGATCATTGCCGGGGTTCTTTTTTATACCAGTATGATTCAGTACTGTTATTCGACTCTAACCCGAAACAGCCACCCAGTGCCCTTCCGTAACCTCGACCCACTTGGACTGCTCCAGATTGTAACGATCCGCAAGCTGCTCCCTGCCGCTTTCTTCTGAAACAATCCGTTTTTTCTTCGCTTCCACAGCCGGATCAGGAACCGGAATTGCCGAGAGAAGCGACTTCGTATAGGCATGCTGAGGATTGGAATACAGCTCTTCACTTTCAGCGAGCTCCACAATTTTGCCGTTGTACATCACAGCGACACGATCACTGATATGTTTGACCATGGACAAGTCGTGTGCAATAAACAGATAGGTCAGACCAAGGCGCTGCTGCAATTCCTCAAGCAGCTGTACAATCTGTGCCTGAATGGACACATCGAGTGCAGACAGCGGCTCATCGCACACAATGAACTCAGGTTCCACAGCCAGTGCCCGGGCAATGCCGATCCTTTGTCTCTGACCACCGGAGAACTCATGAGGGTATCGTAAGGCATGTGATGGATCTAGACCCACCATCTCCAGCAGTTCTTCCACACGCTTCTCTCTTTCCGCTGCACTCTTGGTCAGCTGGTGAATATCAAGAGCTTCACCGATAATGTCCATAATTCTCAATTTCGGATTCAACGAAGCATAGGGGTCCTGGAAGATGATCTGCATATGCCGTCTCATCGTTTTCATTTCCGAGGCAGACAGACGATTCAGCGGTACACCTTTGAATAAAACATCCCCACCTGTAGGCTCATGCAGTCTCAAAATGGCACGCCCTGTCGTGGATTTTCCGCTTCCAGACTCTCCTACGACTCCCAGTGTCTCGCCTTGACGGATATAAAAACTGATATCATTCACTGCCTTCAGTGTATTGCCTTTACCGAGATTAAAATGCTGCCGCAAGGATTTCACCTCAAGCAGGGGCTGATCGTCCTGCAGATCCCTAGGGACCAATGAAACCGGCTTGGGTTTCTTCTTCTCATCCAATCGCGGCAAGGCGTTCAATAGTCTGGATGTATATTCGTGTTTCGGATTCGCAAAGATCTCGGCTGTTGTCCCGGATTCCACAATCTGTCCTTCTTTCATGACAACAACACGGTCACACATCCCGGCAACGACCCCCAGGTCATGTGTAATCAGGATAATGGAAGTCCCCAGCTGTTCCTGCATATCTTTCATCAGATTCAGAATCTGGGCTTGAATGGTCACGTCCAGAGCAGTCGTTGGTTCATCCGCAATAAGAAGCTCAGGACGACAAGCGAGCGCAATGGCAATCATGACCCTTTGACGCATGCCTCCCGAGAACTCGTGCGGATACTGATTATAACGTGCCTCGCTCTGCGATATGCCGACCAGTTCGAGCATGGCAATGGCCTGCTTCTTCGCTTCCCTGCGGGACAGCTTTTGATGCTTGATCAGGCTTTCCGAGATTTGTTTTCCAACTTTAATGGTCGGATTAAGAGAGCTCATGGGATCCTGAAAGATCATGCCAATGTCACGGCCGCGAATGCTTTCCATCTCTTTTTGCGTTTTATTCGCCAGATTGACCCCACGAAACAGGATTTCGCCCTTCTTCATTTGAGATGGAGGGGAAGCAAGCAGCCTCATTATGGAACGGGCAGTTACGCTTTTGCCGCTCCCTGACTCTCCAACAATACCCAGCGTCTCCCCTTTTCGAACTTCAAAACTGACGTCCCGCACCGCCTGAAATTCACTCTCTCCGGAATGAAAAGAAACGGACAAATCACTTACTTTTAGCAAAGGCTGCATGTAAACACCTGCTTTCATCCATATTTACGGCGCATCTGTATATGTATACAATTCCATACCTTGACAATTAACTAGACCCTAAATAATATATACTATATCCATCGGAATAATGCAATTTAAACCTGAATGAAAGGAGGTTTGCTTGGTTTGAATCTTGCAGCAGGCAGCAAAACGTCACGACTTGTACCGTATGTAAGTTTTATTTATGGCAAAATGCTGCTTCATCCCTCCTATCGATATGTTCTGTTTATTCTGGGGCTGCCGATCAACCTGGTTGTGCTTCTCGTGTGGCAATCCAGACGGCAAAAGGATGGCTGGCAATCCGCTGAGCGAGCGGTAGAACAGGAGATGCTTGCCTCTTCTTACCGGGATAAGCTTCGAGCAATAGTAGAAGAACAGCTGAGGCGCAAACATCGCTTCTTTCAGCAGCAGGTCAGTGAAATTGAATTCAAGCGTCAGGCAGAGGAATGGCTGGAAGAGACCTACCGGAAAGAATTGAATGAACGGACGTCACGAAGGCTGCAGGAACAAGGAGAACAGCGCCTGACCATGGCCGATACGTTCCATTCACTATTAGACAAACCCTGGTTTTTCACCCTGTCTATTATTCCGGGCTGTCTGATGTATATCATTCTGCTGGTCTATGGCAATCCATATTTAAAGTACATATTCGAAAGAATACTGATGACAGTTTTCGTCATTCTCGGCGTAGCTACACTGGTATTCACCATCTTATACCTGTCCCCGTTCAACCCGGCAGCGAACATTCTCGGAGAGACGGCAACACAGGAGCAGATTGCAGCCTTTAATCATGTATACGGCCTGGATCAGCCCTATCTCGTTCAGCTATGGAACAATATTAAGGGAATTGCACTGTTTGACCTGGGTAAGTCTTTTTCGGGAAATGAAGATGTGACAGCGACCATTGCCAGAAAGTTTCCGATTACATTAACGCTGGCTGTCATCTCCCTGCTGCTCGCCCTTGTCATCGCACTTCCGATCGGGATCATCTCGGCGATCAAGCCCAATTCGCTGTTTGATTACACGTTCATGTTCATCGCCCTGATCGGATTGTCGATTCCGAACTTCTGGCAGGGACTGATTTTCATCCTGAACTTTTCGATCAAAATGCAGTGGCTTCCCGCGACATTTAATCCTCAGAACTGGCTGTCCATCATCATGCCAACCATTGTTCTGGGAACGGGATTAACAGCAGCCGTGGCACGGATGACCCGTTCTTCCACATTGGAGGTCATTCATGAGGATTACGTGATGACGGCTCGCGCCAAAGGATTGAGCGAACGAAAGGTTCTGCTGAAACACGCGGTACGCAATGCCTTGATTCCCATCGTAACGGTAGTTGGACTGCAATTCGGGGGTATGCTCGGCGGAGCGGCCGTAACGGAGAAAGTGTTCAATATTAGTGGACTCGGCAGTTACATTGTAGATAAGCAGTTTATTCCTGATATTCCGAGTATCATGGGCGGAGTAGTGTATACAGCGATTACCATTTCCATCATTAACGTCATTGTTGATCTGTTGTATGCCTTTATCGATCCGAGAGTACGTTCCAAGATGAAACAATATTAAAGCAGGTGCATTATGACAAAATCGGGTTCCTTAACACAAGAAGCGCGTTTCCGGCTTAAGTCTTCATCAGAATACAGCCAAGCCAGTTTCGCTTGGGTCACCTCTCTCTTATTGACGGTATTGCTGCTGTTCAACAGCTATGATCTGGGCCGTCAGGAGTTCAGACCCTTTCTGCTGACTGCACTGTTCATCTACCTATTTTTCACCATTATTCAGAGCGTCCTGATGCTGCTCATCCGTAAAGACTTGATCAGGCACGGACATGTTTCAGCATCAACCCGCAGAGTGGCCTGGATTCAATTGCTGGCCATCTGCTCGGGGAACATATTTATCGTCACAGCAGCGTTCCACCTGATCAAGAAAGCAAAACAGGTGGAGTATACCTTTGCGGTGTATATGCTGCTGACGCAGCTGTTCGTTATTGGCGTTTCGGCACTCAATATGTTTAAACCTTACGTTTCCGATACTTTTTTTCCAGCCATGGCAGCACTGCTATTGATTCTGGTCATTGACCTGGTCGTATTGATCATTGTTGCTCAATATACTGCAGCTTCGATCATTCCGCGCTGGATGATGGGTGTCAGCATCCTACTGATCCTGACTTCGGTCACAGGAAACGTATTTGCACTGCTGCTCGGCATTTCCATCATCGGACGCTACCGGAGACAAGGGAAGCAAAAATCAAACTTCTGGAACGACCTGTGGGACCGATTGGCTCCCAACGTAACAGCGATGTCCGGTATGTTTTTTATCATCTTCCTGTTTTCCATCTCGATCTGCAGCTTCTTCACCTTTGATTACAGCATGGCGGTTGAAAACAACTATTCCGCCCTGCTTCAGCCGCCATCTCTGGCTTATCCCTTGGGAACGGATGATTTCGGGCGATGCCTGTTCTCCAGAATCGTATTTGGTGCCCGCATCTCGCTGATCGTAGGCTGCCTGTCGACCATTATTCCCGTGATCATCGGTGGGGTTCTTGGGGCCTTCTCCGGATTCTATGGAAGACACACGGATAATATCATCATGCGGCTGCTCGATGTCCTCTATGCCATTCCAGGCATTTTGCTGGCCATTGCGATTATTGCTGCGTTTGGTGCCAATACGGTCAATCTGATTCTGGCACTAAGTCTGGGCTCCATTCCGACCTATGCACGGACCATGAGAGCCAGCGTCCTGTATGTCTCTACTTTTGAATTCGTGGAGGCTGCGCGCGCACTGGGTTATAACAACCGTTCCATCATCTTCAAACACATCATTCCCAATTCGCTTGCTCCAATGATCATCAAATCCACGCTTACCATCGGTGGGGCGGTCATTGCCACCAGCAGCCTGAGCTACCTGGGACTCGGTGTTGAACCACATATCCCGGAATGGGGCAACATTCTCAAACTGGGCAGCACGTATCTGGAAACGCACTCTTATCTGGCCATTTATCCAGGTCTGGCAATTATCCTGCTTGTTCTGTCATTCAACTTTCTCGGTGACGGTCTGCGCGACGCACTCGATCCGAAACTGGAAAAGGCTTAATTTGTACAGATTCCACTCATTCATTCGACTTAAACTTATCAGGAGGTAATACCATGAAAAAACGTTCATTGATCTCATTGCTGCTCATTCTCGTCATCGTGATCTCCGGTTGCAGCGTGAAGACCAAGTCCGAATCCCAATCGGATACGGCCCCGACTTCACCAGCAGAGAACGCTCAGAATCAAGCTCCAGTTGACATTGAATTGCTCGCCCAGAGCTCTTCCGAAAATGACGTTAACATTATCCGCGATCAGCTCACCAAAAACGGATTCAATGTGAAGCTGAATTTGCAGCCGGATTACGGCAGCTACAAATCCCAGCAGGATGCGGGCAACTATGATATTGCTCTCTCCAGCTGGACAACAGTCACCGGTAACCCGGACTATGCCGTTCGTTCCCTTTTCAAAACGGGTGGTGACTACAGCATTCTGGCGGATGAGGAAATCGACAAACTCATTGACCAGGCAGCTACCCAAACGCCCGAAGAATACAAGGATACGTACAAACAATTGGAGGATCGCCTGGTAACGGATCAAGCCTACATTGCTCCATTGTACATTTCCCTGAAGAGTCAGGCGGTAAATCAGGACATCCTGAACCCGGATACGGTACGCCTGTCCAAATCCCGCGCCATGGCTTGGGAACCGATTGAATTCAAGGACAAGTCCAAAAATACAAAAGATCCGCTGATTTTGACTCAAAGCGCGTCTGTACTGACTTCCCTTGACCCGATCAAAGGAAACGACGGTTCGATCAACCAGTTGAACACCAACATGTATGTTCGTCTGGTGAACCTCACTGATGATGATCAGCTGACAGCCGAAGGATCACTTTCCCATAATTTCGGCATTGCCGAAGGAAATTCGGAGTATTATTTCATTCTTAGAGACGACATCAATTTCGCGAAAATCGAAAACAAAAAAGCAGTAGATACCGGTGAGCGCGTTGGTGCTGATGATGTCATCTTCTCTCTGGATCGTGCCAAAAATAAAGACTCCGTACCGGATCACCGGACATACAGCCTGCACGAGCATATCAAAGAGGCCGAGCTGGTAACCGACCTGAGTGCTCTGGAATCCATCCAGACATCCGGCGGTAACGGAACCATCAAAGATGCACTGGAGCAAGGACTCGATTCCAAAATTACCGAACTGGTCTCCGATAAAACCAAAGCGGACAACAGTGCAGGGAAATATCAGGTCGTAAAACTGACCACAACGGAGCCTTTCCCTCAGGTTCTGAACTATCTGGCTCACCAGTCTGCCGGGATTGTATCCAAAAAACAGGTAGAGAGCATCAACACTTATGACGTGGCTTCTTTTGACGTAAACAAAGATATTCCTTACGGTGACCAGAACACGGTGACAGAAGGTGCTTCGTACAACAACACACTGTATGCAAGCGGTCCGTACATTCTGGCTTACAAAAATGACTACGAGGGCGTATTCTATCAAAATCCCGGATACCGCAAAGGCTCCGAATATGCACCGAAAATTTCACAGGTAAACGTGCGCTTTATCGCGGATGCCGACAGTGCGCTGTCTGCCCTTCGCAGCAGTGAAATTCATTTGTATTACGGGGTACCTGAAACGAAATATGACATCATTGAAAGTGACAGCAAGCTGAAGCTGCAAAGTATTCCGAGCAACGCCGTTTCCTATCTGCTATTTAACACCAAGAATAGAGATGTGGCGAAGAGCAGTGACCTGAGAAAAGCGGTGCTGTACTCCATCAATCAGGATGAAATTTTGCAGTTCTATAAGAACAACAAACTCAAAGCCTACTCAACGGTAAGTCCGCTCGTTCAGACCGGCAATGAATTGAAGTCTGATCCGGCGAAAGTAAAAGAGTTCTTAAGCAATTACAACGCATCCAAGTAAAATGAAACCCAAAACGGCTGCTGACAGGATCACTCCATAGTCCTGTCAGCAGCCGTTCGTTTCATATGATGAAGATTATATAATAGTGTTGGATGGTCTACTTGGAATATCTTCGCTGCACTCTAGGCAGCAGAGTAACGACCTGAATTACGACGCCCCATGCAAAATAGATCAGATGAATGACTGTCACATTCTGTATCCAGTACACCTGAACCATAATCCAGATATGAAGTGCGAACCCCGTATACAAAGAGAACGTCCATGCCCAATATCGATCCGGATAGAGGTTAAGTTTTCCCCCAATTCCCCAATGAAAGGGAACAATAAGCGAAATAGCAATCACGATCGGCATTACACCAAGAACTAACAATAGTATGATTCCCGGGAGCAAAAAATTGCCAAACGGGGAATGCTCCAACAACGAATTTGGCATATTGAGGAGACTTCCTGATGGATCGATAATAAGGGCTCCCCCTCCAACGATCGCACCAATGCCTAAAAATCCTTGCAATATAATGAGTACCCATGATAACCTGCCCAGACCCAGTTCACGCCTGATTCGCTCTTCACCTGCTTCCATACCTCACCCTCCAGACAAGTGTACCGATATCACTGAATTTTTCTATTCCATTTTCACATATGAAGGAGACTGAGCCTGTGCTCTTTTTCACAAAATCCGCCCCGGGTAAAATGGATCCTGGTAAAACTTGATAATGGAACGTACGTTCGGTATAATGGAGTTATCCTGAATGAGCGAGAGGCAGATATGGACGACAAATTTATCAAGGAATTACGCGAGATTAGTCGGGATGACAGACGAAGATCCGAATTCATGATTCAAGGCATGAAAGAAACACTAGAAGAAAGAAAGCAACAGAACATACTTAAGCGCTGGATTCGGCGCAAGAAAGCAGAGAAGAAAATCTCACAAAGATTCAATCAGGATCCCCACCCGGATCAAAAGTAAGATATAAAAAAGGAGGCAGAACATGCCTCCCTTGCGTTTACATACGAGAAAGCTACTCTTGAACAATAGTGTCTGATGTTTAATAGTCATTTACTTTAATAGAACTTGACTCAACTCACCTGGAATCTACCGATTCAGGGCAAGATGGCAAAGGACCTTACCGGAAATCCGGAAGCCTTTTCAGCCTTGGGTACAATATTGAAAATAATAGCCCCTTTTGCTGGCACCTGGTCCAGATTGGTCAACAGTTCTACCTGATATGTATCCTGAGCAAGAACATAATATTCTGCCAGAAGTGCGCCATTTTTTTGATAGTCAACCGCCGAATCGGTATCGAAGGTTTCATGGCCAATGGCCTTGATTTTGCGCTCCTCAAACAAAAACATCAGTGCACTAACCGACCATCCGGGTGCATGGCTGTTGCCTTCCGCATCCTTGTTGTCGAATTTTTCATGACTGGGCCAGCGTTTGCTCCAATCTGTACGAAGTGCCACGAAGCTGCCTTCTTCAATAACCCCATGTTCCTTCTCAAATGCCAGAATATGTTCGACATCCAGCGTAAAATCCGGATTGCTCGCCACAGCAGCAGACTGGTCAATGACCACAAGCGGCAGCACAAGTTCCTTCAGCCCCAGTTCATCCAAGTAACGCGTGTCACGGACAAAGTGAATCGGCGCATCCAGATGCGTGCCATATTGACCGGGGAATTTGAAGCTCTGAGCAAAGAAACCTTGATCATGATTAAACAACGTATCAAACTGGGCTGCATCAAAAGCAGAGAAGTGCGGAGACTCCGGCCCAAAGGTATGGGTCAGGTCAACCCATTTTTTCTCTTTTAACAGTTGAATGGCTTGAATGAGTTCATTGGACAACTGGATCACCTCATACGCAGAATGGAATAAATTTCTACTATTATATCTTAATCCCCTACATATGGGAATGCAGTACTGTCCTCGCCACCAACAATGAAACAGCCACCTTCCCGAACGGAAGATGGCCATCATTTCAGACTCCGAATTTTACTATAATATAACTGTTATTTGCGTGTTAACACCTTATTGTGCACGGATGACGAGCTTCCCGCGTGTATGATGCGTTTCGCTCTTTTCATGCGCTTCCCGGAGTCCTTGTTCGCTTAAATCATAAGTCTCATCAATTACAGGTTTGAGTTTCCCCTCTGAGGCGAGCTTCGCAAGTTGGTCCAACTGCTCCCCTTTCGGTTCCATCATGAATACGTTGGCGGTTACCCCTGCTTCCTTCGCGAGATTCTCATCCGGCTGTTCCACCAGGGATACCAGATGCCCGCCAGGCTTCAATACCTTGAAGCTGCTGCGCTGAATATCGCCGCCCATTGTGTCCAGCACCACATCATACCCGGAGAGCACTTCCTTGAAGTCTTCCTTTTTATAATTGATAAAATGATCCACGCCCAGGGAGCGAAGCAGTTCTTCATTCGACTCGCTCGCCGTGGCTGCCACTTCAGCACCAATGTATTTGGCAATCTGCACCGCGTAAGTCCCCACCCCACCGGCTCCAGCGTGAATCAATACCTTTTGCCCCTTGGCAAGATGCGCATGATCAATAAGTGCCTGCCAGGCTGTCATGCCCGCAAGTGGTATGGCTGCTGCCTCCTCATAGCTCAGATTGTCCGGAATGCGGGATACAATGTCAGCATCTACTGCCACATATTCCGCATATGTTCCGAAGCTGCGGGGACGGGCAAATACGCGGTCTCCCTCCCTGAACTGCGTGACATTGGAACCGACCTCTGCCACAATACCCGCAGCATCTCCGCCCAATATCAAGGGAAAGGAGTTAGCTGCCTTTTCCATATGCCCTTGTCTGACTTTGAAGTCAACCGGGTTCACCGATGTAGCATGAATGTGGATGATCACCTGATTCGTTCCACATGCCGGCTTGGGCACTTCCTTTTCCTTCAATTGTTCCGCTCCACCAAACTGTTCAATAACAATAGCTTTCATTCAAAATCCCAGCCTTTCCATTGGTTTATCGTTGTGCTCTTCTTCTCTATTACCCTGTGCAGACGTTCACTTGACCTCGGATCAACAATTGCTTACCGTCTTCGTCGTTCCATCAATTTGGCTATTAAGCATGGTATAATTAGGAACATTCTCATTCTTCATGAACTAACTGACAAGCGAGGGAAAACAAAATGGAAATTGAGGTCATTACCTTACATGCATTTTCTGATATAGCAGAGGGAGGTAACCCCGCTGGGGTCGTTCTACAAGCAGAGCATTTGTCCGCAGTGCAGATGCAGGAGATTGCCAGACAAGTCGGATTTTCCGAAACAGCATTCGTTATGCCCTCGGATTTTGCCGATTACAAAGTACGTTTCTTTACCCCAAACCATGAAGTTGACTTATGTGGACATGCGACGGTGGCGCTATTCTATCTGATGAAGGCGGAGCAGATGGTCGACGTGGGTATATATACGCTTGATACACTGGCAGGAATTCTTGAAGTAACCGTTGAGAAAAGCGGTGAGGTCTATCTGTCCCAGACGCTTCCCCAGTTCGGAGAGCTGGTTAACCGGCAGGACATCGCAGACTCCCTGCAGATTCCGTTGCAGGATCTACACCCTGAACTGCCTGTTCAGATCGTGTCTACCGGGCTGCGCGATATATTAATTCCGGTTAGGCATCCTGATGTTTTGGCAGTCATTAACCCTGACCTTCGGGCTATTGCCGACATCAGTAAAGCTCATCAAGTGGTAGGCTACCACGTGTTTGCGATTGGAGCGCAGGACAATGCAGCTTTGGCAGAATGTCGGAACTTTGCCCCTCTGTACGACATCCCGGAAGAGAGCGCAACGGGTACATCCAATGGGGCATTGCTGTGTTACCTGCATAAGTATGAACAGCTTCCAGCTCCACATGATCAGACGTTTACGATCAAACAAGGGTACACGATGAACCGACCTTCTAAAATACAGGGCAGAATATCGCTCGGCAATTCCAACGAGATCACCCAGGTTCAGATCGGTGGTGTGGCCGTGCATATAGAGAATATTCAAATTCATCTTTCCTAGAGCAAAAGAAACAAAAAAGCGCCACACCTGAGAGATGAATTTCTCTACGTGGTGTGACGCTGCTATTAAATTCTGATCTAACCCGTCTCTTTCCTTCGTAATCGATTCCTCAGACGCTCATATTGCCCATATATCCACGGCGCTTCCTTCGTCAGAATGGGACCCAGCACCGCCAGAATCAACACGTAGAGCACGGCAAATGACTGGATGGAAACCATCAGTCCCCCTGCCTTGCCAATGTTCGCCATTATGATGGAGAACTCCCCTCGCGAAACCAAAGTAAATCCCACCTTGAGTGAAGCCTTGGGCGTCATTCCGGACATTCTGCCTGCAATCATGCCCGCGCCATAATTGCTGGCGATGGTCAGGATGACCGCTATGATCGTCATACCCACTGCACCCCCAAGGGTAGAGGGCTCAATGGTCAGCCCAAAGCTGAAAAAGAAAATGGCACCAAAAAAATCCTTGAACGGCATCACTTGATGCTCAATTCGGCTCGCGTGTCTCGATTCCCCCAGTACCAGTCCCATCATTAATGCACCGATGGCCTCGGCAACATGCAGCGTTTCCGAAAAACCAGCTACCAAAAAGAGCAGCGTCATCACCGTAAGCAGAAACAGTTCGGATGATTTGATGTTCAATGCCTTGTCAATATACTTGATGCTTTTCCGGCCTATGATCAGAAACAGCACAATAAACAGCATGGCAGACAAGGATACCAGCAGTACGCTGAGGAATGAAGTCGCCCCGCTAAGAACGAGCCCCGTCAGGATCGAAATATGAATGGCAATGAACAGGTCGTCAAACATGATCATGCCCATAATAATCTCTGTTTCGGGATTCGCCGTGCGCTTCAGGTCAACGAGTACTTTGGCCACAATTGCTGTAGAAGAACTGGTCATGATGCCGCACACCACCAGCGTCTCTTTTAACGGCAGTTCCATAAACCAGCCAAGCAGCAGACCGGATGCAAAATTGAGTCCAACATAGAATATGCCTCCGGTCAGAATGGCTTTGCCGGACTTCAGCAACCGGGAGACCGAAAATTCAAGTCCCAGATAGAATAGAAGAAATAAAATGCCGAGCCTGCCCATAAATTCAATAAATGCCGAGCTTTCGATAAAACGCAAATCCACAATGCCGATCTGTGGTGCATGCGGTCCAACAGCCATTCCGATCAGAATATAGAAGGGAATGACCGAGAATCGTAATCGTGCAGATATTAGTCCCGTAAGTGTAATTAGCGCAACAGCAATTCCCACTTCGAATATGAGCATATCCATAGGCTAGAGCCGTCCATCGGACAACAACCGTTTTAATTGTCTAATCTGGTCACGCTCACCTGCAACAACAATGGTAGACCCTACGGCAAAAGCATAATTCGGGCCAGGATTAAACTGCTTTTCCCTGTTCTTCTCCACCACCGCCAGAATGACAGCCCCTGTCGCTAGACGGATATCCAAATCCCCAATTGTCTTTCCAATGCTCTTGGAATGAGGTTCTATTCGCAGCCATTCGATAAGCAGGCCTTCAAGCATGACTTCCCGTTCATCCTGGAACTTGGGTTTGTATGTCATGCCACCCACGATGGCAGCTACCGCCCGAGCCTCTTCATCATCAAGGGTCACAAGAGACACCATATCTCCCAGTTCATCGGGTACATCTCCGGATTCCATATGAAACAGGTCACGCCGCTCATCATTATGAATCACAATGACCAAATGCTCGCCGCTGCGGGTATGCAGCCAATACTTGCGTCCAATTCCCGGTAAATCCGTCTCTTTAAAGTGCATGATCCACACCGCCTGGAGACATCCCGTTTAAGGACGTACTTTTCCATTCAATTTCCGTTATGCGTACCCTCATGGAACCCGCCGGTATCGTAACCGACCTCACTTCCCCCTTGCTGGCGAGCAATAATTGGCGTCCTACAGGTGAGAGAAAGGAGATTCGCCCGGTATCCGGATCTGCGTCGTCAGGCATGACAATCATAAATGTATCGGACGTATGAAAATCAATATAATCGAAGCGAATCTCGCTCCCGATCAGGACGACCGAATGGAGAAGTTCATCGGGTCCAAGTAGCAGCTTTTGAAGATACTCGGTGTATACGGACAATAATTTGTCCATCTGCATTCGTTCGGGTTCACGCACGTCGAAATAGGCGTCGAGAAATGTCCTTTTCTCTTCACCCAATGTAATCAGCTGTTTCACCAACATTTCTCTGCAATTGTGAAGGGATGACCTATGGTTCATAATAGATCTCACCTCCTATACATGCTTTGTTCTCCACGTTGATTCGCATGTTTCTGTTCATCATCCTATTTTCCTCCTTCATTAGATAAAAACCCCGAAAAACGGGGCCTTCATACCATCTTACCAAAACTAATTTTTTAATCCAGTGTATTCATCTAACTTCCCGTTTTAAATTCCATATTAGTTATATTATCCAATTATTAAAATAAATCTTTACACTGTATGGTAGGTCTATAGAACATTTTAATAACGTCATAAAAAACATTTTATGGGTTTTCATCTCGTATTTTTATTTTCTTTCCTGTATATTTAACTACAAACTTTTATGCAATTTATGCAAATACCCATCGACAGACTTTAACACAATAAAGGAGTGCATCGAAAAAGTGTCCACTATAACTCAAGAATCAACTCAAGTCACTGCTGCAGAATATGTTCATTCCGTTTATGAATCGGTTATCGCCAGAAATCCGCAAGAACATGAATTCCATCAGGCTGTAAAAGAGATTCTGGACTCACTCATTCCTGTCATTGAAGCTCATCCCAAATATATGAACAACAGCTTGCTCGAACAGCTGGTTGAGCCAGAACGTGTCATTACGTTCCGTGTACCTTGGGTGGATGACCAAGGCAAGGTTCAGGTGAACCGTGGATTCCGCGTACAATTCAACAGTGCCATCGGCCCTTACAAGGGCGGACTTCGCTTCCATCCTTCCGTTTATTCGGGGATCGTGAAGTTCCTGGGCTTCGAGCAAATTTTTAAAAATGCGTTGACCGGACTGCCGATCGGCGGCGGTAAAGGCGGTTCCGACTTCGATCCCAAAGGGAAATCCGATCTCGAAGTGATGCGTTTCACGCAGAGCTTCATGACTGAGCTGTATAAATACATCGGTTCAGATACCGATGTACCTGCAGGCGATATTGGTGTAGGCGCGAGGGAAATCGGTTACATGTTCGGACAGTATAAACGCATTAGCAGCGGACATGATGCAGCTGTATTGACCGGTAAAGGCCTGCTGTACGGCGGAAGTCTGGCACGCAAGGAAGCCACCGGATTCGGCTGTGTGTACTTCGTGAACGAGATGCTGAAATCCAAAGGCTTGAGCTTCCAGGACAGCACGGTTGTTGTCTCCGGTTCAGGCAATGTATCGATCTACGCCATTCAAAAAGCTCAGGAGCTTGGAGCCAAGGTCGTCGCTTGCAGTGACTCGGGAGGATACATATATGACGCGGAAGGAATCAACCTGGAAACCGTAAAACGATTAAAAGAAGTGGATCGTCTGCGGATCAGCGAGTATGTCAAAGAACACCCGCATGCGGTGTATACGGAGGGCTGTGCCGGCATTTGGTCCATCCCATGTGATATCGCGCTGCCTTGTGCAACGCAAAATGAGATTGATGAACAGTCTGCAGCGCTGCTCGTGCAAAACGGAGTCAAAGCCATCGGTGAAGGAGCCAACATGCCTTCCACACTTGCTGCAATTGAGCTTTTCTTAAAAGAAGGCGTTCTGTTCGGTCCGGCAAAAGCGGCCAACGCAGGTGGAGTAGCGGTATCCGCCCTTGAAATGTCCCAGAACAGCATGCGGCTGTCCTGGTCATTTGAAGAAGTGGACACGAAGCTGCATGAGATCATGCGGAACATCTACACAAGCTGTGTAGAGGCAGCGGATCAATACGGCTGTACAGGCAATCTCGTGGCGGGAGCCAACATTGCAGGTTTCCTGAAAGTTGCCGATGCCATGCTCGCTCAAGGCGTAGTCTAAGTTCAAGAAATTGGGCCATTCTACTCGAAGAATGTGTACATCATAATGAATCTTAACTTTATTGATGAAGGGCAGTTCTCCATGAGGAGAGCTGTCCTTTGTTCATTTTTCTTTTAACTGAAGCGAGACGTATTAAAGTTCAACAGGACATGTGGATACAATGTGATCTTGTTCTTACTAATGCAAAAAAGCCGCCTAAATGGCGGCGGCTATCTAAAGACAATATGGCTTATGAACGAACAGTTTTGAGCGCTCCGCTCCAGGACAACACTTGATCCAACATGCCGTTCAGATTGGTCAAATGCAGATCAGCCGGTTTGAACGTTCCGTTATCAAAATCCGTAAACAACGACAATGCCGGATGGACACGCACGTCCGCAACCGACAGTTCTCCGAGAATGCCGCGCAGATGTTCTGCAGCACGTGCACCGCCTACCGAGCCATAGCTGACAATCCCTGCAGCTTTATCGTTCCATGCCTCCCGGGCATAGTCCAATGCATTCTTCAGCGATGCCGAGATGCTGTGATTATATTCCTGCACGATAAACACGAACCCGTCCAGGCTTGCCAGCTTCGTGTTCCAGGCAGCAGCCTGTTCTGCTGCATCGGCTTCGCCCAATAACGGCAGCTTGTAATCAGCGATATCCACGATTTCGTAGTTGGCATCTCCACGCGCATCTGCAATCTGTTTCACCCATTCTCCGACCTGCGGACTTAACCGCCCTTCACGTGTGCTCCCAAGAATAATCCCAATGTTCAATTTCGACATGATTGTTTCCTCCTCTTGTGTGTTGTTGCTAGTTTTTCCAAATAACTTATCCATAAATCCCATATTCACACCATCCTGCATCCGTTTAGTTGATTAGCTTAGTATTGATGATAAGTGATTTAATTTATTTAGTCAAGTAACTTACATAAAGTTTGCATATATTTTTTTATCTCTATCTATCTTATCAATGCCAGTTCCTATTTATGCTGCCTATTTAGCCCTCCTTATGACTCTTTATAGGAATTGATCAAATTCTTGTGTAATGGTAAAGTGATACTAACATTCTATAGCCAGTTTTTTCATTTATTAAAGGAAGTGTACACATTGTCTAACCACCCCTTGAGCAGCACGATGAGCCCACATCTATACACAGACTGTGAGCAATGTTTTGGCCTGTGCTGTGTTGCCTTGCCCTATGGCAAATCATCCGACTTCGCTTTTGACAAATCCAGTGGCACCCCCTGTCCCAACCTGCGTCCAGACAATCGCTGCGGCATTCATACACAGCTCCGGCAAAAGGGCTTTAAAGGCTGCACCGTTTATGATTGCTTTGGTGCAGGGCAGAAATTGTCCCAAGTGACCTATGCAGGCAGAGATTGGCGGGATCATCCGGAAACTGCATCCGAAATGTTCGATTGTCTGCCTGTCATGAGACAACTTCATGAGCTGCTCAGTTATATGAACGAAATGCTCATGCGTCCGGAGGCCACTTCTCTTCACGAGGCTCTCCGTGGCTTATATCAGGAGACGGAGCGCCTTACTGATCTGGAGCCCTCCGCCATCTTGTGTCTGGATATTCCCGCTCATCGGGCGGTCGTGAACGAACTGCTTTTACAGGCCAGTGAAATGGTTCGTGCGCATGCGCCATCCAAGAATCATGAACAAGGAAAGTCCAAGACCAAGAAACTGAAAGGAAGAGACTTCCTGGGAGCCAATCTGAGAGGAGCCGACCTTCGGGGAGCCAGCTTTCGAGGCGCGTTAATGATTGCTTGTGACCTGCGCAATGCCGACTTAAGATTTGCCGATCTGATCGGTGCCGACTTGCGTGATGCGGATCTGGGCGGAGCAGATCTGACCGGAAGTATTTTTCTGACGCAATCCCAGCTTAATGCAGCCAAGGGCAATGCGCGTACGAAACTGCCCGCTCATCTTAACGTCCCTGAGCACTGGTCGTAAGAAAAAATCAAGCTGCATCCATGCAGGAATGCACAGCAAGCAGCCCGTCCCTCGTTAACGAAGGACGGGCTGCTTATTTTCATTACGATAAATGATTGATTATCGTTTAGATATTACAGAAGATCGCGGCGAAGTTCCTCAGCGGATTTCGGGGACAGGTGACCGAGTGGGATATCAAATACCGTCTTGGCACCCTTATGTCCTTCCAGGCTCAAACGCTGTGCAGCTCGCGCATATGCTACCAGTACGCTTGCTGTAAATTCAGGGTTACTGTCGAGCTTCAGACCAAACTCCACGATTTGCTTTTGCCCTGTACCCGTAACACCGCTGCGAATAACAAATCCACCGTGCGGCATACCTTCATGTTCCGACTTGAGCTGCTCTTCGGTAATGAATGTTACTGTTGTATCGTAATCTGCAAAATAGTTCGGCATGGATACAATCGTTTCACGAATTTCATCCTGATTGGCACCTTCTTCAGCCACCACAAAACATTGACGCAGATGCTTCTCGCGTGTGGACAATTCCGGTGTCTCTCCTGCACGAATTCGGTTGATGACTTCTTCTACAGGTACGGTGTACTGAACACCTGCTTTCACGCCCGGAACGCGGCGGATCGCGTCGGAGTGGCCTTGGCTGACCCCTTTACCCCAGAATGTGTACTCTTTACCCTCTGGCAGGATGGATTGGGCGAGCAGCCGGTTCATGGAGAACAAGCCTGGGTCCCAACCTGTGGAGATGACACTTACATGACCACCTTGCTCTGCCGCAGCGTTAACTTCCGCGTAGAATTCAGGGATTTTGGCATGTGTATCGAAGCTGTCCACCGTATTGAACAACTTGGCAATGGCAGGTGTCTGCTCCGGAAGATCCGTTGCCGAACCACCGCACAGAATCATGACATCAATCTTGCCTATGTATTGCTCGGCAGCAGAGATGTGCTCAAAACGAGCTTCTGTACCTTCTGCAACCATCTGCTCCGGATTACGCCGTGTAAATACAGCAACAAGCTCCATATCCGGGTTTTGCACAATGGCTTTCTCCACGCCTTTACCCAGATTTCCGTAACCTACGATACCAACTTTAACCATGTTCGATCCTCTCCTGTCTTCTTCTATAGTTGCCTACTACTCTATTATAAAGATATAACATACCATGTTAACCTGTTAGGTTTCCAGTCGAAACTAAAAATACCTCGCAAGAATAGCAGCTATCGGCTGCTTTCATGCAAGGCAAGAGCCATTCATCCCTATTTCCGATCTAGAAAAATGAATGGAGCGCATGTTTTATATAATCCGACTGTTCAGCAAAAAGCGTAACAGGTGCTGCATCCACCCTGGACGTGAAGCACAAGAAGGATAGGGTTAAAATCAAGAAAGAGAGTAGACAGCTCGCCAGGAGCAAGGAAGTGAACTTCGTTACGATTCCCAATTTTCTCATCCATCCTGCCTCCTGTTCGCCGTATGTTTCCGGTGTCCTGTTTTTCATTGGCTGCCAGGTGCCATAGCCATCTTCAGAATGGCACCCGCTACGACATCCGGTTGGCTGTTATGAATATAATGCTGGGCATGAGGGACAATTTGCTGGTTTCCCTGTTTGGACCATGAGGCAAAATCTGCTTGGTCTGCCTCCCATGCCCGGCTTCCCTCACTGGGTTGATCGGAACCGGCCGTCAGGATGGTCAGCGGGAAAGAAAACTCCTGTTTGTTCGCCAGCACGCGGGCTGCGTTGATCTTGGAACGACGAATCTCATCCATCACGTTGTCATTGTATGCATGCTTCAGCGTGGAGATGGTGGCGGCTTTTTTCATCGGTTCAGCAACCAGCTCCGGGTCAATGACCAGCGTTGCCATCATTCGATCCGAATGCAGCAAAGTACGCGCAATACCTGTTTTCACCAGGAACCTTGCTGAATCAAAATACCATTCCGGCGTATCCATCTCCGCCGTACTGTAATATTCAGGACTGCCTCCATCGATCATGACCATGCCTGCCACTTCATCCGGATACATCTGTGCAAACCGAATCGTCTCCAGCGATCCCAGAGAGTGACCCACCATAATGTAAGGCGGGCGCTGACCGGATTTGCGCAGCAATTCATGAACTTCTTCCACAATCGTATCGATATCGCGCGGACGCTCCGTATAGTCGCTGTATCCATAACCGAATCGGTCATACACTGCAATCTTTACGTCGGATTTCAGCTTGTCATACAGTGGACTGAAATCCACATATGGATTTGGCGTTCCCCATCCTGATGCCAATACAACCGTTGATGTTCCCTTTCCTGCCGTGTAGAGATGCATATTGCGTCCACTCACCTCATACAGCTTGCCAGGCGGCGTATATGACCTCATATCCTGTGTAGACTGATATGCCTCATAAGCCGTACCTGTAAGCAGCAGCAAGCCCGTCGCCAGCATCAGCCCGCCCAATACTTTCAGCCCTCTCCGTAAACCCTTATTCATCGTTTCTCTACCCCTTACACGCTAATCTCATCTTCTAAGTCGCGCTAAACGATCCTATATGTATTCTTCAATCCTACCCAAGTTCTGTAGTAACCGGAACAATCCAGAGTCCAGTTCTTCCCCCAACCAAAGTCCAGTTCACTACCCCTACCCCGCGACGGAGAAGGGGCTGTCTGCACCTTTTAGAGGAGACAGACAGCCCCAAGCATACAAAAAAAACCGCCAATCTCCGATACCGGAAACTTGCGGTTCTCCTCTTCATCTAGATTCAGGCTATTCTGCCCCAGTTACAGTTGCAGCGTCAGGCCGACTGGGCAGTGATCACTGCCCATCACATGGCAGTCGATATGCGCATCTTCGACTTGCGGTGCCAGCTGGTTGGACACGAGAAAATAATCAATGCGCCAGCCCACATTCCGCTCTCGTACCTTGGGCATATAAGACCACCAGCTGTATATGTCTGTGCGATCCGGGTACAGATGCCGGAAACTGTCCACATATCCTGCAGCCAGCAGCTCGGTCATCTTTCCGCGCTCTTCCAGCGTAAATCCCGAGTTGCCCATATTAGGCTTCGGATTCTTCAGATCAATCTCCTGATGGGCCACGTTCAGGTCACCACAAACGATGACCGGCTTGGTCTGCTCAAGCTGCAATATATACTTCAGGAAGCGGTCTTCCCACTCCAGTCGATACGGAAGACGAGTCAGATCCCGCTTCGCATTGGGCGTATATACATTCACCAGATAAAAGCGGTCAAATTCAAGCGTAATCATCCGGCCTTCCGGTTCGCTGTCTTCCTCCATCCCGTAACGGACGGATAACGGCTTGATCCGGGTAAATACGGCTGTGCCGGAATATCCCTTTTTTATGGCATAGTTCCAGTATTGATACACATCTTCCCCGAGATCCATCTCAATCTGGCCTGCCTGCAGTTTGGTCTCCTGCACACAGAAAATATCGGCCTGACTTTCCTGATAATAATCCATGAATCCTTTGGTCACACATGCCCTTAACCCATTCACATTCCAGGACACCAGCTTCATATCCTCATCTCCTCACATCTCACCAATATAGCATGGGCCAATTCAGGAGGACAAGGCGGATGGCCTGGAAATGATGCTTAAATGCGTTCAGAACAAGTGGCCAACTAGGTAAACAGCCACTGTAGCGCTTCGGGAAAATGTTTGGCAAAGAATAGCATGTCATGTGTTCCGCCGTCTTCTTCCACGTAGGTCAAACGATCAACGGGATACCCCTTTGCCAGGATCATTCTGCACGCTGCACGTGTATGGTCCAGCATATGAGCCTGAATGACCAATATATAAGAGGAAGTATGCTGCTGGGGAAGAACCCATCCGGTAGTGGATTTGATCTTCTCAATATCCCGTAATTTTAAGGTCAGACGATCAAGCGGATGTTCGGAACCAACCAGGCGCTCCTTGTTAAAGTTTTGGGAAATCATCGATTCTCCTGCCTTCATTTGATAACCATTCTCATTTACTTCGTCTAGTAAATCAAATTTTCACAGAATCGCACGATTTATCCCCTTGAGGCAAACCTGATTGCCCTGCTCATCAATATCGGCAGACCGGAACAGGGTCCGGTCTTCATTCGGCCGCAGGAACCGCGGCCTATCGCCTTTTGGAATCCTTAAGGGGACAGAATGCCTATAGATCGCTTTTTAACTTGGAGAACAGAGCAAGATCGATGTATCTTCCTTTTTCAAACTCATGCTGCCGCAGCAGCCCTTCCTGTTGAAAACCCAGCTTGTGCAGCAAACGGATCGAAGCCTCATTCAGCGGTTCCACTTTCGCTTCGATTTTGTTCAATTGCATGTTCACGAAGCCAAAATGCAGCACGGCATGGGCGACCTCGGTCATGACCCCCTTACCCCAGTAATCGGGATGCAGGTCGTATCCAATCTCTGCTCGGTTATGTATATCTTCTCTATTGAGGAACCCACAGGTACCAACAACCTTACCGGACCCCACATCTTCAATCATCCATCGCAAACCGGACTGCTCTCTGAAAATCTTCGCATACCAACGCATCTCATCCATCGCATCATCTACAGTCTCAAAAGGCGTAAATGGCATAAACTCAACAACCGTTTTATCGGAGTACAATGCCAAAATATCGGGAGCATCCTGTTCTGCCGCTTCTCGCAGGTTAAAACGCTCGGTCTTAAGTATAGGGAATTCGTCAAATGCAAACGGGGTACTCATGGATCGTCTCCTTTATGCTGGACTGTCATGAAACTTATCTTCAAGCGTATAGGCAGGTGTCTTCCATGTCATTGTACCAAAATATTCTATAAAAAGACTCCTTTCTTGCATAGCAGATGATAAAAAGCAATCACCGTACTAATCCGAAAGGAGTCTTGCTGAACACGTTTAACTGTACCTATCTATAATTGCTGGCCATTCTATCCGATCACAAACCATGGATAACGGGACGGCTCGTCATACAAAAGTCGAATCCGATCAGGCGCGCAACCTTCCTCATCAAATACGAGCAGTTCATTCTCTTCCTGCAGCCAGGAAACAGGGATTTTGTAATCCTCCTGCGGGCCGATCTGCCAATAGCGTCCCAGATGATGCCCATTCAGATGGAGCGTTCCCTTGCTCATCCCGGTAAGGCGAAGCATCAGATTCACTTCGTAAAATTCCGAAACAATGGGACGGGAGAAACGCCAGCGGTACCACACAGGCTGACCGGATGAACGATCAACCATAGGATTGGCAGTACCATTGCCACCATGGCGGGCAAAAAGCGAATTGGCCTCGGGATTACCTGATTTGTTCGATGGATCGGGTGTCAGTGTTCCCCACTGCTGTGGAAGTATAGCTTCGCTGCCTGCCATGCGCCAATTGGACAGTTCATCTTCATTTCGATACAAGATAAGCTCAAGACGATTCAATGGGGCTTGGCTATAAGTCATCTCCAGTGTATTGACCTCGCCCGATTTCACATAAGGTGATAAATCCACCGTATGGAACGAAAACCAGTCCTGGTATCCTCCCATGGGTACATCGATGCCATTAATTCGCAGTCCTTTGCTCACTGCTCCAACCAGAATGGCACGGTCCATGCCATCCAGTGTAAAGCTCCTGCTCAGTAACGGGTTTCCTTCGAGATCATTCACCTCATCCAGATGAACCATCCCAGCAGCTGCTTGCCAGTCTCGCCGGATATCCTGAACCGAACCGCCAAGGTACACCGGTCCAGCTAATCCTTTGCTCTCTCCCAGAAAAGGTGAGAAATTCAGTCGGCCCATATGCTGGACCAGGATCTGCAGTCTGTTCGTTCCTTCGGCAGTCCTCACATTGACGCCAGCTGCACCAACCTGCCTCACCAGTGCCTGTTCCACACCATTTACATATATTCTGGCCGTATCCTGAAGACCCGGCAGAATGAGATGGCTCGAACCGCCCGCATCACTGTGGAAGTCGCATTCATAGAGCAGATATCCGTAATCCTGTCCATATTGCGCAAAGTGTTCCGGCTGTCCGCTTGGCGATCGCCCTTCCGCTTCCAACGTCACACGCGATACGTCCGGGGAATCGGATAACTTCGGAGGCATTGGGGGCATGGTCAGCTGAAGCTGGTGAGTTCCTGTCACCGACTTGTGATCACCTGCATCCCCCGCGCCGCTGAACTCAGCCACTGCATCCCAATCAATAAGATCACGTCCAGTCAGCGACTGTTCCCCGTCGGTCCAGCCACCAAGGAGTAGAATTGTGCGATCCATATCGGAGATCATGCCCCTGACCTGACCGGATGGCAGAAGGACAACCTCATCCAACCCAATGGCATAACGCAGCTGCTCCGGATTCGTACCTTCGATTCTCCAGGTGCGGTCCATCGCTTTACTGTCCAGCACAATGATGCGGAGAGGAACGCCGCCCGCCTCCAGACGAACCGTTCCTGGTTCCCGGAAATGGAACAGATCAAGACGCCGAACATCGCTTACCGGATCATGATCAAGAAGCAGCTGCATGCTGCTGCTTATGACTCGAAGTGAGGGTGCCTCCAGTTCAACAACCGAACGCTGGCCCGTGTCTCCTACAATGAATAACGTCCGTTCTCCATTCACGATCTCATTGCCTGTAATCAGTGCACCACTGGTCAAAAAGACATCGTCCGCGATCCGGACCCGGTGGAAAACCGGGACAATCTGACCCGGGTTCAAGACAACAGGAAGCGTCCGTCCTTCTTCCAGCGTAATGGGCAGCGTCTCACGTTCCTCTCGAAAACTCTCCAAGAACCAGATATTCTGGTTACCAGCACGCCTGCCTCTTAAGGAAACACCTTGCGGAAGGTGTACGTTAATCCCTGCTTCGGGAACCTCTTCGCTCTCCATTAGAAACGCTCCGAAAGTATTCACGAAATAAGACCACTTCTTGGTTACGGCATACTTGGGTGTTACACGCCCGTATTCGTTCAGCGGCGCATCATAGTCATAGGAAGTGACCATGAAAATATCGCTGCTGCCCACGGTCCTTCCACCATATCCACCGAAATTGGTGCCGCCGTAAAACATGTAATGGCTGATTCCTGTATACCCTGCACGGAGAATTTCCATCAGTCGCTTTTCCATCAATGGCGCTGTTTTCTGAATGGCAGATGGCCCGCCCCAGTTCTCAAACCATCCGGTCCAGAATTCCGTAACCATCTTCGGCGTATCCGGCTGTTTCGCACGCAGCTTCGCATAATGACCGTCAGCGCCTGACCAGAAGTTGGCCCCTTCAATCGTGCCCTCTGCCCCGCCTACACAGGTGATAAGCGGAACGTCGATCCCGCGGCGCAGAAGCCCATCCCTAAGCACATTCATATGATCGCTTGCTGCGGCGTCATTCATTAGATACCCGTATTCGTTCTCGACCTGGACGAGAATAACGCTGCCTCCGGCGGAAATCTGGCGCTCGCGAATGATCGGTACGATCCGGTCAAAATACAGATCCACATAGTGCAGATAGGTTTCGTTGTTTTCACGGAATTTTATATTCGGCTTTGTTTCCAGCCAGTAAGGGAATCCGCCAAAATCCCATTCCGCACAGATGAACGGGCCGGGACGTGCGATGACCCACATGCCCAGTTCTGCACACAGATCCAGGAAGGCTCCGCAATCGCGATCTCCATCAAGTACCCATTGTCCTTCCTCAGGTTCATGCACGTTCCAGGCAAAGTAGGTATCGATACAGTTCATGCCGGCCAGCTTGGCCTTAATCAGTACCTTCCGCCACTCTTCCCTCGGCATCCGGAAGTAATGAATCGTTGCACTGTTCAGAAATACACGCTGTCCATTCCACATGAAGCTGCGCTCATCGTAGCTCAGCTCTGAATAAATCTTGTTCTCAGCCCCAGGCTCTGTATTCTTCTCCTGCTCATGAAGCAAAAGGGATGGTTTCTCTGTCAAAACGTTTCCCCTCCTTCTTTTGTGTTTGAGTTCATATGTCGTATGCTCGCGTTCTAACAAACTGCATCTATCTACGATTGTTCTTCTATTTATTCGTTCACTTGTAACGTTACGCCTTCCAGGACAAGCGTTGTTACGGAATTGTCTGCTACAGACACTTCCAATCCATTGGCATACACCGGAACGTCATCAAGCTGTTCCATATTTCGGTCCGGTGAGGTTTGGTAGACCTGTGTCGTGGATGAATTCGCGTAATCAAAAGACTGCAGCTCAAATGCCTTTTTCCCGCCAGACAGCTCATTGCGGATGACAAGCACCAGTCTCTGACGCTCTGCGTCATAGGCGGCCAGCGTGCGGCCATCATCGGTCGGAATCATCTTCGCGCCTGGACGAATGAACTTGGTGAACTGGGCCATGCCGTAATACTGTTTGGTCATCTCATACTTTTCTTCCCCGTTAAAATTGGCGTGAATGAAGCCCCAGTTGTTATTCGCGCCTTCATCTTCAACCGCCTGCCAGTAGACCCAGGCCGAAGGCTGCATGATTTTCAGATCAAACATGATGCGCTCGGCCAGCTCCTGTACCGATGTCATGTCCTCATGATTGTGCGGCTCACTGCCTCCTGTACCATACTCGGACATCCACAGTTTCTTGCCATGCCGCTCAGCCAGTGTGCGCAGCTCCTCCATTTTGCTTCCATTATAAGAGTGCGTATTGATCTGGGCGATCACATCCAGCGTATCCTGATCATAGATGCTGAAATTGTGCACCGTCTCGTCAATGCTGTTGTCGTCCGCAGCACTAATGACCGTGCCATCCAATCCCTTGCTCTTCAGCGATGCAGCCACCTTCTTAATGATCTCGGCCTGCTTGTCATTAGTGAAGTGGCTGCCTTCCTGCATGTTTCCTTTCTTCCACCAGTCCGAGGAAGGTTCATTGAGCGGATCAAGCGTCCGGAACGTAATGCCCCACTCATCCCGGTAATGCTTTACCACTTCGGTCAAATAATCGGCAAAGGCATCATACTGATCCTCACGCAGATTATTCCCCCCATCTACGGCACCCGTGACCGATCCGCTGATCGTCATCCAATAGGGTGGAGAGTTGGAGAACGCTTCAGCAATGTTCACTCCGCGTTCCAGCGATCCCTGCAGTACAGCCCGCTGCCCTGCGTCCGCCTCCCAGTCCCACTCGCCGGGTTCAGGCTGGAAACCGGGAACATCTCCGCCGGGGCGAAGTGCCTTCATCTCCGGGTTTTCCTCTCCGCCGATATTGTAGCGAACGATATTCAGTCCCAGCCCTTTTTCCGCATCAAAGACCAGGTCCATGACTTCATCAACCTTCGCCTGATCCTTCCAACCACCCAAATCATTGGCCCACCACGCAAGCGACGTGCCCCATCCTTCAAAATGGTCATAGGACTGTTCCAGCTGCAAACGTACCGGCTCACCCTCAAATGCAAGCGGCCTGGACTGTTCATTAGCAAAATGATTCATGATCATTCCTCCTCCCGCAAGCAGCGCAATCAGGGCCACACCCATCAGGATATAGCTCCGTTTGCGGCTGCTGCGTCGTTTGTTATCCGCCATGGCTGATTCAACCCTTTCTCCATGCACGTTGATGACATCCACCCTGATTCACGATCGGTTCAATCACTGTACGACCACCACTCGTTACTTGATTCCGCTGCTGCCTCCGCTAATGTTGGCTTCATAGACATAACGCTGTCCAAACAGATAGACCAGAACCATCGGGATGGTCAGGAACAGGGAGGCAATCATGACCAGGTTCCATGGCGGCATCTGTCCACCACCTACCGTGGTCAGGAGCTGAACACCGAGCGCAAGCGGCATTTTCTCCGGATCATTGATGTAAATGAGTGGTCCCATGAAGTTCCCCCAGTTATAGGAAAACGAGAATATAGCGATGGCCGCCAAAATGGGATACGTCAGCGGCATGATGATCTTCCAGTAGATTCCCGGATGTCCCATGCCGTCGATCATCGCTGCTTCATCCAGTGATTTCGGGATACTCATCACGAACTGACGGATCAGGAATACGTTGAACGCTCCCGCAAAGAAGCTCGGTACGATAAGTGGATAAAATGTGTTGATCCAGTCCAGATGACGGAAGATGATGAACTGCGGCACCATCGTTACCTCACCTGGAATCATCATCGTGCTCAGCAGGACGATAAATAGAAACCGGCTGCCTTTGGCCTTAATACGTGCGAAGCCGTAAGAAACGATGGAAGCCGACAATACCGATCCCACGATGGTGAACACGGTAATAATGATTGAATTTTTCAGATAAGTACCCAGATTGTTGTTGGTGAAGATCGTGTAGAAGTTCGACCATTGAAACTCCATGGGCACGAAAGTAAAGGCTGACTTCACAGTGGTAGCGTCACTCGCCAGCGCGATCGAGATCATGTACAGGAAGGGCGAAGCAAGCAGCACCCCGACCAGAATCAGAAAAATGTAGGATATCGTTTTTTCCGCAGTGGATGGATTACTCATTGGCTTTTCCCTCCTCGTAGTGCACCCATAGTGCCGATGAACGAAACACGACCAGGGTGAGCGCCATGATGATAATGAACAGCACCCAGGCTATGGCTGAGGCGTAGCCCATTTTGTAGAACTGGAAAGCATTCTGGAACAGGTAGGGAACGACCATCTGGCTCGCATTGTCAGGTCCGCCTGCTGTAACAATGAACACCTGCGCAAACGTCTGCAGCGCTCCGATCATCCCGGTGACCAGGTTGAAGAAAATGACGGGCGTGAGCATCGGGAAAGTAATATGGAAGAATGACTGCGTGCTCTTCGCCCCGTCAATGGCAGCAGCCTCGTACAGCTCCTGGGGAATGCCTTTCATACCAGCCAGCAGCAGTACCACGCCACCCCCAACGCCCCAGAGGGACATAAGAATCAATGCAGGTTTGACCCAGTTGGGATCGAGCAGCCAGGCAGGACCCGGAATGCCGAAGATCGACAGAGCCTTGTTAATCAACCCTTCGGTCGGTGCGAGCAAATGAATAAAAAGCAGCGAGCTTGCTACGACCGGCACAACCGACGGCAGATAGAACAAGATGCGGAAAAAGGTAATGCCTTTGATTTTTTTGTTCAGATAATAGGCAATCCAGAGGGAAATCGACATTCCCAGCGGAATGGATATTAATGCGTAGAAGAACGTATTGCCCACGGACTTCCAGAACAGCGGATCATCGGTGAGCAGCGTTTTGTAGTTGTCGATACCGATAAATTCCGGGGTCTGGAACAGATCCCAATTGGTGAAGCTCATATAGATGGAAAACAGGATCGGACCCAGGGTAAGTCCCAGGAAACCAATCAGCCAAGGCGAGATGAAGAGATAAAACCATTTCCCGTCTTTTTTTCTCACGTTAAGCCCTCCCCATGACGTAGAGAGCAGATGGAGATTCGCACAGGTTTATGTGCTGCGCTCCATCTGTCCCGCTGTCCATGCTATTTGTAGAGTCGTTCCAGTCCACTCTGAATTTCGGTTACCGTATCATCCAGTGAAGCCTTGTTGTTGAAGTAGACACCCAGCTTATCGTTGATCAGTTTCATCATTTCGTTCCATTGCGGGTTGAACGGTTCGGCATAAATGGTCGATTCGCTGAAAGCAGCCATGTTGATCTTCTTGCCACCGTATTCCGCATTCAGGAATTCATCGCTGGACAGTCCCGCCTTCGTAGCCGGTGCATCCTGTCCCGCCTTGATCATCGGCATCTGTGCCTCAGGCGTCGTCAGTGCTTCAATGATCTTAAACGCTTCCTCCTTGTGTTTGGACGCATTCGTAATGGTGAAGCCGTTAAAGAACGCGTTCGTCTCACCCCATACCGGAGAGATATCCCAGTTGATGCCTTCCACCTTGGCAAGTGAGCCGATGTTCCAGAACCCTGTGGTCTCCATCGCGATTTTGCCTTGAGCGAACAGTGGGTCTGCACCGATATTGCCCATGTCGGCAATCTCTGTTGGCGTTGGACCTGCACCGTGCGTGAAGATCAGGTCATTCATGAACTGCAGTGCATTACGTACCGGTTCAGTATTGAAGGTTGGCTTGCCACTCTCGTCAAACAGCGAGCCGCCATTCTGGTAGATCAGCTGCATCCATTGCGGCCACCAGCTTCCCGGGTAGTACCCCCATTGAACCGTCTTGCCGTTCTCCTTCACCGTCAGCTTTTTGGCTGCTTCGAGCAGGTCTTCCTGAGTCCAATCCTTGGTTGGGTATTCCACACCAGCCTTGTCGAACAGATCCTTGTTATAAAAGAGTACCATCGCACCTGCGCGGTCCGGCATACCGAACTGCTTGCCGTCGTACTTCATGAGGTTGGCGATGTCATCGGAGTAACGCTCTGACATATTTACATTGTTCGCCTGGATCATTTCATCCAGCGGAATGATCTGATTTTTAGAGGCGTACGCCTGATAGTTCTCGGCAATCATCATGATGTCGGGTGCTGTGCCCCCAGCGATCATGGTCTGTACCTTCTGGTCATAATCTCCGGCAACCACGTTAAGCTTCACGTTAATATCGGGATATGTCTGTTTCACAATGTCGAGTCTCTCCTGGTAAATCTTCTTCTCATCCTCCGAGCCCCAGATCGTCATGCTCAGATCAACCTTGCCTCCGGCACCGCCGGCGGAATCACCGCTGTCTCCGCTGCTGCAAGCTGTCAGAACCACGACCATAACCAACATCACTAACGAAATGACCTTTAAACTTCTTCTCATACGGTACGCCCCCTCGAAATAATGAATGGATGACCACACTGAAACCCGTTTCATGAAATGGGTTTCATAAAGCTTAAAACTAAAACCCGTTCCACTTCATGAAAGGGGTTTCATTTACGGACTCATTATATTTCACCTTCCGAGGGAATGTCAACGCTTTCTTTTCCAGATGTCCGTCCCTTTATTGCTTCGCTGGCCCTGTGCTCTGACGGATGATCAGCTCCGGTTGCAATACGGTCTGCTTCTTCACCTGTCCCTGATTAATCAGCTCATGCAGCTTATCCACCGCCAGCTTGCCGAGCTGATACGTGTTCTGGGACACAGTCGTCAGTTCCGGAATAACAGCACTGGCCAGCGGCGTATCATCGAATCCAACGATGGAAATATCCTCCGGAATCGACAAGCCATGCTCAATCGTCGCCTTAATGGCACCAATGGCCGTATAATCGTTCACGCAGATCACTCCTGTCGGAGGGTTGTCCTGCTCCAGCAGCTTGGTCATCTCCCGTTTGCCGTCATCGATGGAGAAACTGCCGAGCAGCTGGCGGTCCTTCGGAATTTCAAGCCCATGCTCCCGCAGTTTTTTCTGCACAGCCTTGACCTTGACCATCGTTGTGGACAGTTCTCTCAATCCGCCCACAAAAGCGATATCCCGATGTCCCAGTTCCAGCAGATGCTCCGCAGCGAGTACAGCCCCTGCCGCTTCATCCGTGTAGACCCGGTGGAAACCTCCTTTGGGAATATTGCCATTGACCAGTACAATCGGCATGCGTTTGCCCATATCGATCAATTCCTGGGCCATGTCATCCGGACAGTGCTGCATGTTGATTCTTCCCCCGAGAAATATAATGCCGTCCACCCGTTTTTCTCGCAAAATGGACAGGTACTCGGACTCCCGGTTGTAGTCTCCCGCCGTATTGCACAGAAAGAACGTGTACCCCAATCCGCGTGCCTCATTCTCGGCACCCCAGAACACTTCCGGGAAGAACGGATTGGTAATGTCGGGAAGGATGATGGCAATCGTGCCCGTCTCTTTCTTGATTAGACTGCGCGCCTGCGCATTGGGCTGGAATTGATGCTTTTCAATAATCGACATGATCTTCTCTCTCGTGCTTGCCCGTACGGGTGCCGTATCGTTGAGCACCCGGGAGACGGTCGCTACAGATACGTTCGCTTCTTTGGCAATGTCATAAATGGTGATCGGTGTCATAAAAGGAACCTTCCTTTGTCTCTAATTTTCCTGCTTATCATACCAGATAAGGATGGGCGATGAAATGGGTTTCATTCAGGTGAGCGAATCATTTTACACTGGATCACTGTGCAGTCAGAACCATCTTCGATCGCTGTTATCCCCAGATTTTTCTGATTCCCTATATATAAGGGGAAAATCCGGGGATAAAGGCGAACGCTCCGCTTCTACAGATTGGTTCTGTCCTCTCCGTTATTGTGTAATTGTTTAGTTCAACTTATATAGCGTGTCAAAATAAACAGCTTGCTGTCGGCATTTACGATCTGTGTGCCGTTCTTCAGCTGCACAAGGGGCGTATCCCAGTGCGTATGTCCACAAAAGACAACCGTCCCCGGCCCGGCCTCTAGGGCCTGCCGGATCAGCGGATATTTTCCTTTATTTTAGCGTCGATTCCCCTTCTATTTTACACCACTCGCCCATATATTAGATTGTAAGCGAATTCATAAGGTGATTAGAGGAGTGTGAACGACGTTATGATCATTCAGGTCAGCCCGCTGGCAGAATCAAGACTTAACGCGATGCTGGGAGATCGGCCAGGCTATTTAAAGCTGTTTTATGACACCGATGGATGCGGATGCGACGGCACTGCGGTCCTCCTGATCGTTAACGAACCGGATAGTGACGACATTCCGATTGAATCCGGTACGCTTCCTTTTCTCATCAACAAACAGCAGCAGATTTACTTCGAATCCAACCTGCGACTGCAATCGGAAAACAGCTTCCCTTCCTATCGTCTGAGCAGTGATTCCATGATCTATGGCAGCAATGTCAAGGTCCATGATCTTCGGGATACGGCAAACGCTTCACCAGAGCCGCTCAGCTGGTTCGTCCGCTGATTTATTTTACTACGCCTAAACACATATGCAAAAGCCGGTACTCCAGGGTGGAGTGACCGGCTTTTGTTATGAAAGTTACGGAATATTATCTTATCACTCCGAATTTCCTTTTATCGTGATGCCTTCATCTCTAAGTTCACGCTTGACCAAACTGGTTTTCAAGTCTACATTATCATGTAAGCTATTCAAGCCTGAAGATTCACAAGAGGAGGAGCTCTTATCACACAATCTTATGACGTTATTATCGTTGGAGCGGGCTCCATGGGGATGAGTGCAGGTTATTATCTCGCACGGAGCGGGTTAAAAACACTGCTAATCGATGCCTTTGATCCCCCACATACCGAAGGCAGCCATCATGGAGAGTCCCGATTGATTCGCCATGTATACAGTGGGGGACCTGATTACATAACCATGGCGCTTCTTGCCCAGAATTTATGGCAGGAGCTGGAGGATATCACTGGAAGTAATCTGCTTGTTCGTTCAGGGGTCATCAACATGGTTGATCCAGACTTCCATTCGTTTCGCGACCGGTTGACTCATGCAGATGCAGCGGGTGTGCCATATGAAGTCATGCGTGCAAGAGAAGTTATGAAGCGCTGGCCAGGGATTACCATACCCGAACATTACGAGGGCATGTATGAACCGGACGCTGGTTATCTGTTCAGTGAACGCTGCATTCTGGCTTATCGGCAAGCCGCAGAACAACAGGGTGCCACCCTGTTAACGCATACTCTTGTGGAGCATGTCGAATGTGGCCCACATTCCGTAGCGGTAAAAACGTCTGCTGGTGATACATATCACGCAAATCAGCTGATACTCAGCCCAGGTGCCTGGTTTCAGACGTTGAAACCGTTCGTGGACCTCCCGATCCGTGCCGTACGCAAAACAGTAGGGTGGTTTGAAGCACCGGAAGCATTGTTCGCCGAGGAACAATTTCCTGGTTTCACGCTGTCCGGACCAGAAGGTGTTTATTACGGATTTCCCAGCATTGGTGGGGCCGGAGTGAAGATTGGCCGTCATGATACTGGACAAGAATGGACACCAAGTAACGCACTGGCTCCATTCGGTACGGAAGAAACAGACGAGGGTGATATTCGAAGATTGCTTGAGCAACGGATGCCGCTGGCGGCCGGCAAGCTAAAACGTGGCAGCGTATGCAAATACGAAATGACGCCTGATGAGGACTTTATTATTGATCGTCACCCGCTGCATGAGCATGTTTGGCTGGCAGGCGGATTTTCGGGTCACGGCTTCAAATTTGCTAGTGCGATTGGCAAAATACTGTCCGATCTGGTACAGACAGGACATACGGACCAGGATATCTCGAGGTTTGCCCTGTCCCGATTCGCCAAGACGGGCATCTCCTCAACACCCTAAATTTAAAAGACGTGCAGGGACATCATCAATCATTACCGATTGGGGTCCCTTGCACGTCTTCTTCATTTACACCGTTTAGTTAAAGCACATGACCATTATGATGCCTACTTAATGCGCCAGATGGTTACATCATTTGCTTACATCATTTGTTAATTCGTTTTAAACCTTAATGCTTCCTCAGCAAGCCGTTTGGTCAAAGCATCAATCGTTTGCACCATCTCTGCCAAATGTTCCGTCATGCCTGCTTGCTCCTGCATCGTTGCAGTCACTTCCTCAACCGAAGCTGAGACTTCTTCACCGGAAGCAGACAAGTTCTGCGCAGCCCCAAGGACATCATCCTTGTCCCGCTCAATGGATTCGATCTCGGAGGCTATGGCCTGTATCTGGTCCATGATCTCATGCATATTTTGCGTAACAAAAGTGAAGGTTTCCTTGGTTTGGTCCACACTGCTCTTATGCTGCTCCGCTATGGCCTCAATGGCTTGTACGCTGCGGTTGTTCTGCTCGACATGTTCGATCGTCTGCATCACAATTCGTTTGATGTCCTCCGATTGTGCCGTCGTCTGTTCTGCCAGTTTGCGGATCTCCGAAGCAACTACGGCGAAGCCGCGTCCCTGATCTCCCGCTCGTGCAGCCTCAATGGACGCATTGAGTGCAAGCAGCTTCGTCTGGTTCGCAATTTCGGCAATCGTACCCGTAATCTGATGAATGCCGGAGGAACTCTCGGCAAGCTGCACTGTAATTTTTGAAATATTGCCGACTTCGATCTCGTTCTGATTGTTCACGGCTATGAGCTTATCGACAACCTCATGATTGTTTTCGAATGCATCGGTAATCTCATCCGCCTTACGTTTCACCGCCTGCGACTTCTCGTTCACGCTGGCAATTTTGCTTCCCACATTCATGAATTTATCCACGATGGATTCCGTATCGCTCGCCTGTGATTCCATCGCCCGCGAAATTTCCATTGCCGTCGTTGTTGTATCTGCAATGGATGCGGAAGTCTGCTGCGTGGATTGATCCAGCTCGGTTGTGCTTGTATTCAACGTATGAATGGAGCTGTTCATGCTGGAGATCAGCTGTCTGTTGGCTCCCGCCATCGTGTTGAAGCTGTCAGCCAGTTCCTTGAACTCCCCGCTGTATTTGCCTTCTGCCCGAACAGTCAGGTCTCCGCCTGCGAGCTGTCTGAACAGTCCAGTCAGTCTGGTAATCGGTCTCGTTACCAGAAGTGAGATCAGAATTCCGGCTGCAATGGAAATCGCTATGGCACTGAACAGCACGATATACATTTTCGTTGCCATGGATACGAGCGGCTTGCGCACATCCTCGTATGTATCCTCCACAATTATGGTCCAATCAGAGCGTGGGATTTTCGAATAGAATACCACTTTTTCTTCCGAGCTGATTTCCCCCTGCTGCAGCTGTTCGCTTGGAGGCAAATCGATCAATGTCTGATATTCCCCGGACTCCATCTTTTGGCCTGCCATCTTCTCATCGGATGAATTAAACATGACCGTACCTATACGATCCAAAATGATGACGTTACCCTCTTCATTAATCTCAATGTCTTGCAGCTGGTTAACGAAGAACGACGTGGTTGCGGTAGACACCAGCACGCCTTCCACTTGGTTATTATCATTGTAAATTGGCATGGCGAACGCCGTACCCAACGTCCCGAGCGTTTTCGAAATAATCCCGTCGCTGATTACATTTTGGCCTTGAATGGCCTTTTTGAAATAATCACGATCTGCACGTTCCCCTTTGAGAGCCGACGGATCGTTCGCGGAAACAATTGTCCCTTCCTTGTCCAGCAAAATAATATTGCTGTTACCTTCCATCCCTGCGAGACTATCTGCCAATATGCCATTGGCTTTGTCGATCAGCTCACTATTTTCCGTAAAAAACTCATCATCACTCTGTCCTTCGCTATTTCGAATCTCCAACAGGTCCTGGAATGTACGATGTGTTGTAATCAGGAACGTGGACTGTTCTTCCAACGTTAGCGAGGTGAACAATCCCGCACCGATCCGGTCGGAAGTCGCCTTAATTTCGTCCTTGCTTTTATCTAGCGTGATACTCTCTGCCACTCTGTAACACAAGACTGCCGTTGCCACCAGCACCACACATACCAGCAAACTGATCATCAGGGGCAATCTGACCCTGAAAGACATGTTCGCCATGCTCCCCTTCACCTTACCGAATAACTTCAAACCATTACACCTTCCATTCTCATCATGATGTAGTCCAATTTTATGTATTTTCTTTATATCGGAATTTATCTCTGAATTGTTCAGTGGAAACAGCATTGGCTTAGAATATTTTGAGCCTGGGCACACGTATACCATTAAAACCTCCCAGGCAGGGGGGATGGTGCCTTGCTTCCTTTCACATTCGTGCAGTTCCTCTGTAGCTTTTTCCCAGATGCTTTCTAGGACAAAGGGGGCGACAACCGATTGATAAATATAGACTTTGGTTTAATACAAATTATGACATCACTTACGTATAATCAAAGAAATACATATTTATTAGGGAGAGAACAGGAATTGAATACAAAAATGCCCACATTATTAAACGTCATCCGCGCCTTATTGGGGGTGCAGACGATCTATATCGGGATTGCCATGGGCTTTTTAATCTACGATATCCTGCTGCATGGCGATGATTACGCCGCGTTTCCACTATCCGATCAGGTCGCATATTTCACGAATGCTGGCATCCGTACCCTGCTGATTCTGGGACCACCGATCCTGACCATGGTATTCATTGCTAAACGGAGATATAAACTGACGATCACCTTTATGAGCCTTACCTTCTTGTTTACTGCTGCGTTCCTCCAAAATTTCCTGGTGCTGCTGCATCTGTTTATGCTGCTGGTCCTTCTGCTCCACAAACCGAGCAAGATGTATCTCAAGCAGGAAGCTCATGTGCGGCAGTACTCGAAGAGGGATCTGCAAGTATAGATTTAGTTGTAGAATGGAGTCTGTGAATAGAATGTTAAAACCAAAGTTACCCGCATTGCTGAATGGAGTTCGAATCTTGTTGAGCTGCAAAATCATTTTCTACATAATCACCTTTATCGTATTTGTTTCTATTTTCAGTCGAAATCCAGAAGCCTATCTTGATCCTCCGATTACAGGAAGCGATCTTGGTGACGTCTCTGCCGAACTAACCGCCAGAATAATGTTTTGGGTGATTCCCAGTTTACTTGCTGTCTTTTCCATCACCCAACGAAAGTTCAAATCCACTGTTACGTTCCTGAGTATTGCTTTATTTATGGGTGTATTAAATGAGGGACTAATAGCCGCACTTATTCAACTTTATGCTTTATTAGTTGTGTTACTGCATCGCCCAAGCAAAAAATTCTTGAAACGACAGGATTCAGATGTTACAGCCACAAAGTATGTTGCCAAGAAGAGCCTGACCTAATCGTCAGGCTCTTCTTCTATATATTGATTGATTTTGTTACTAAGTAAGAGGGAGATGATTTTAAAGAAGTCTATCAAAAGCTAGCTCAGCAGGAGTATACAAATTGTAAGCAAAAAAATCCATGTCTCAGTTCGACGTGGATTTAGGGGTGTTCTGTTTATGAGTTTCTATTATGCCAGGATTGAACGAACATTGCGTAGAACGGATTTCATGAATTCGGAGTCCGGTTCGACATGCCCTGCAATGTGGATACGCCGCTGCCGTACATCCAGACTCTTTAACTGATCCGTCAAAACAACACCCGTAAATGGCTGTTCTTCTGGTAGAGCTACTTCAAAAGGATAGTCCTTGGCCTGGCTAGTTATGGGGCATACAGCGGCAAACCCCGTTACTTCATTAAACTCATGTTCGGATAAAACAACAGCTGGTCGCCTCCCGGCCTGTTCATGACCCGCTTGGGGATCAAAATCAAGCCATATCAAATCTCCTCGCTTGGGAATGATCACAGCAACTCTTTCCCTTCTGTGCCAAAGTCGATCTCTTCATGTCTCGTATCCTGTTTCACTTTAGAGAGCAGCGTCTTTAGATGGGTACGCAGCTCCTCGTTGGATTCTGTAGGCTTTGTTTTTGGACGCAACAATAATTCATTATCTTCTGTCACCAAAATTTCGATTTCCGTACCTTCCTCCAGATTAAGGCGTTTAAGCAATTGGTTCGGAATACGAATTGCACTGCTATTTCCCCATTTACTCAGTGTGGCTGTTGTCATCGCAATCCCACGCCTTTCATTTGATAGATGCTCCAATTATATCTCACCCTTCAGTAATTGTATATCCATATGATATACATAAGATGATGGAAGGATACATGGTATTCATCTGTAAAATGAGAAGTGTACAGCCTATCGTTACGTAGCTCAATTCAGTGTTTCCCCGGATAAAAAAAGCTCCTGCCAACACAAGTGGCAGAAGCTTACCGGACAGGTCATGGGAGTGGGTACCACCATCATGGCGGTCAGCTTTTCCTTAACCCAGCTCTGCAATCCGCTGCCCTATGCGCGGGAACAATTCAAAGGCATTCTCATAAAACACCTTCTCATGATGCTGCTCCGGCACGAGTCTGCGGATAAATTCTGCATACAGATCAATCGGCGCGAGCGGCCAGTCGGTTCCGAACAGCATTTTCTCGTAGTGATCGGAATACACCAAGGCCCGGCGGAAATGATCCATGAACAGTGGCTCATTCATGAACCGTTCAAAATGCGGCCGATCACCGACCACAAGGCCGGACAAATCCGCGTATACATTAGGATTCTTTGCCACCACTTCGGCGGCATCCATCACCCAGGGATCACCCAAATGACAGATCATGAAGTTCACCCCACGCTGTTGAAAGGCTAATTCATCCACGGTTAGCGGATGTGCATACTTCAGCAATCCATTCATTGAGTACGTATCCCCTGTATGAATGACGACGGGCACATTGTACTTGGCTGCCAGCTCATAGATTGGAGTATAGATCTTATCATGGACGTAGTAATGGTAGTATCCTGCGTACAGCTTGATGCCGGCTACCTCGGGAGCTTGCAACCGTGCTTCAATTCGGTCAAGTTCGTCCTGAGCGTGTTCACCGCCAAGCTGATTCGGGTTGATACCAACACATTCCATAAGGAATGGCGGCACCGCTGCTTCCAAATTGAGGCCCATCGGATTGGGAGAACTGGAATCCGGGAACACGCCCTTCGTCTGCTCCGTAACCCCCATTCCAATACCAAGAATGACATCGTTCTTATCAAACTCCGCCTTGAGGCCAGCGGCAGTGTAGTCCACTTTCGACAGATCGATCGCCGTTCGATGGAAACTGTCGATGTCCGACAGATGAATGTGAATATCAATGATTGGCATAGGAAGCCTCCTTATCGTCGTTAGAGGCCGCAAAGGTTAGTCGTAGAAGGCTGCGCATATCCTCTGGATGCAGAGTGAGCTGCCCCAAGATCAGATAGGTCGGCTTCGTCCAGACTGTTTCCCCATTGGGAATGGACAGATGCTCACTCACATTTAGGCCGAGCACCTGGTTGTTCGCAAATGTCCAAGCGCTCTGATTGGGATAACCATCTACAGCGTACAGCATGTTCTTACGCGAAGCCGCTCCCACCCGCAAGAGCCCATTCAAATGAAGACCCGCATCCACTTTCCCGAGAGGAAAATGCCCTTGCTCGGGGTGATCCAGCCAGCCCTCTTCAAAAACAAGCGAAGTCTTTAAGAACTTCTCCTCTGTTAGCAAATAATCCGTTAGCGCCAAGCCGCTCTTGTTGGTCACTGAGTGCAGCGAACAGAGAACAGGAACGCCGGGCAGCATGAGGTAATGCTGATGAACGGTGATTCCCCGATTCGCTTCATGCTTCTCAATGGACGTCGTGATCCGAATTCCTCTCCAAATGTTACCGTACTGATCCCTCCGCTCCGTCCAAGCCGCACTTCTCTGCTCCAGCTGACGGCTGAAACCGTTCATACCAGGGATACCCACACCAAGTCCACCGTACCATGGATTCCACCAGGAACGCGGAGCAGCTTCCGGATATGAACTATCCAGCCATTCCTCGCCCTGGTACTTCAGGGAATGCACGATACTTCCGAAGCCAGGTGCAGCTGCCATCGAGAGAACCCCATTACTCACCGTGTATACCGGGCCTGCTGGTCCTTCTTCAATCACCCGATCGACGGCTGATCCCGTTTGTGGAAACCAGAGGGCGGTCCGTTCCTGAACGCGATCCTCTCCGCGATAAACGGCCCGAACCTTCCAGCCGAATTCACATATTTCTGTCGCAATCTTCTCCTCAGGGGAGAACTCCAACAGTGCGGAGCGAAGATCCTGCTCGCGGTTTAATGCCATATCAGCAGCTAAATACTCCGGCGCACCACCATTCTGCACGTACAGTTCCAGGTTTCCGGCGAGTGGAACCATCTTCCGTTCGTTCAGTTCCGCTTGCAGTGTGCCCGAGACAAACGGATTACCGCCGCCCAGTACCAGCTCAAGATGGTCATCCAGAACAGGCACAACCGGATCGCGCTGTTTACGGGCAAAAGAGCGGAAATCCTGCCACTTGGCAAAGGTGTTCAACGCAAATACGGTAGCCTTCGTCCGTACGACGGCTCCTGCCGGAATTCGGCCTAGATCATGTTCCAACCCCAGCGTGTATTCCGGACGAAGCAGCTTCAGGGAAGGGTCCCAGCAGATACCGCATGCACCATACGCTTCCTTGCAGAACAACCAGTTCTCCGTGATCTGTGCGCTATCCCAATGGTTCGGGTCACCGGCGTAATCATCTCCCATGTCCACATAACGGCCTTGGTACGGAAGAATAAGCCTGCTCCCATAGAAACCGAAGTTGGTCATCAAAAACATGTTCTCTTCCAGCTCTGTACTGTGAGTATTGCCAATTTCGTGGTAGAATTCTGCGATCCCATTTGCAGACAGCTTGACGACGGACTTGATCTGCAAACCAGGGAAGTCCTCCGAATCGTACAGTGCTTCGAGAACCTGACGTTCCCCTTCGGGATAGATGTTCACATCTTTCGCCTTTTTCTTGGATAACTCTTCTGCAAAAGGCTTTCCCAGCTTCGGGTAAGTCCACCAGAACGTGTGACGTGATCCAGGATATTCGATCCACATCGTATTATCTTGCCTGCTCATATGGAGGGAGAATGCGCCGTTCACGGCCACCCACTGCTCTCCATTTTCTCCACCATATCTTCCATGAGTTCCCTTCATCAGAACAGACAACTTGGTTGTGAATGATACTGCCTCTTGGCCTGCCGGAACCGCCGTTACCTTTACTTCTTGCGAATAGAGACCATACGAACGCAAGGTGAAGGACACCGGTACAGATGTTTTGCCTTTGGCAGGAACGGTGAAGCGTACCGAACGTTCTGCCCACTCCAGGAATTCATCCTCCGGCAGGTCAAAAACGAACTCCGCTTCGGAATCATAATTATTTTCCACGTTCAGATACAGCTCGGCCGAAATACTTGTATAGAGCTCCTTCACGGGCAACGCCGCGTTGATCTTGGCCGGGAATTTCGGGGCGACGCCCATACGGAACTCGGCTTTCCTGCCACCGATTAGCCATGTGCTGGCGACAACAGGATGGGTTTTCATCTGGTTCTGTTCCTCTGTAACGGGATCAAGTTGGAACTCGCCCTCCACGATGATCGTCTCTCCCGGTGCAACTGCTTCAGCAGCGTTCAGAGCAAAACGAATATTTTTGTTATTCCGTCCCTTGATCTCGAACTTCAGCTCGGACGCTGAACGGTTCTTGATCCGATAGCGAACCTTGTATGTGGAGCCGAAGACCAGGTCATGATCGTCGATCTCTGTGAAGATTTCGTAATCCGGTGTTTCGAGAGCGCTGAGCCCGCGACCCGACTTCTCGAACTCGGCGCGCAAGGAGATATCTCCCTTTTTCCAAGTGTAGTCAAAGAAATCGAAACCACGCTCCCGCCGGCCATCCGGCTCAATGGCGAGTTCACGCGTGCTGTCTGCGTACCAATCCAGCTCCGCAAAATAAGGAGCGAGCGCTTCGGTCTGCAAGATGGTGGGGATGAAATTCATCAGGTGCACAGTGTCATCTTTTTTCTCCCAGAAGAATCCGCATTTCTTGTACATCGGCACAGCCTTCGTGTTGCCTGCCCAGGTGAACAGATCCAGACGGGGCCACCCCGCTTCCACGGTTTTGCGAACGGCGTTCAGGATCAGATTGCGTCCGACTTTGTAACCATGATAATCAGGGCGCACATTCAACAACGGTACATACAGGGCATTCTCGTCATGGCGGTAGTGGGCGAAACTGCAGAAGCCGATTACCTCATTCTCATGAACGGCAAGAAACACATGAAGATTGGACGAACTCTCCATCTCCCGGCGCACGGTATCTTCCGTTCTCTGGTTCGTGCCGCCTCCCCAGCTTTCATTGCTGCGGTTCCACATATCAGCGAGTGCGGCAGCATAGGATTGGTCATATTCGATAATGCGGATTTGTTCTAGATTTGAGGTTACTGTCATGTCTCTATCCCCTTTGCTTTATGTATAGAATTGTCTTCTTGCTCATACGAAATGGGCTTGTTCGACAGCGCAAAGATGATAGAGTCCCCGTTTGCTGAAGCTATCGATAGTCTTATCATACTATAAATGGAAACATTTTCAGATAATCAAAAATATTTCTTTTTTCTGCGGCGTGTCTTTGAATTGGACGACCTGGGTATTGGGGCATTTTACTGCACCGGGCTTCAATACTGACGATACACAGCTCATCTACCCCTAAATCCGTGATCAGGTGGGTTCGTAAGCCCTTTTCCAACGCACGCATATCCTTTCGATCATTGCCGTACCATGCAATGCAAGCGATAATCAATATGGCACATAGAATTAAAATGTTTCTGAGGGTTCTCACGTCTCCACCCTTCCTAGTCTGAATAACCTAAATGTTCAAACACATCCTCCTTCAACGCTTTCACCTGTAGAATTTTTTCCGCTGGAGCACGCTCTGCTGAATCCTTCTGATCCACATTGAACTTGCCCTGCTCCAAAGACGTAATCCAATAACCGTTGTGTTTTTCGTCCCAGGACAGGAATAAAACATATCGGTATCCTGCCTGCATTGGCGTGTAATCCCCATAGGTATACCTGGTGACTCCTGTGTAAATTCCTTTGTTTCTGACAATATATGTTGGCTCCAAGACATGAATGTAGTCCTTTAATTCCTGGTGACCTTTATTCCCAAGAACTTGATTGATTTCTACACGGGTAACCGTATATCTCGTTTCGGATTCACTCTCTTCTTTATTGATATGGACAGACTCATCTGTCGCCGTAACCTCCACAATAAGATCAGCATCCTCGGATAGTTCCTGATAGCTATTAAAGATTTGATGATCCGCATCAATCGTAATCGTATTTACAATCGTTTGATCTGCAATGATGTAACTCCCCCCTGCTATGAGGGCAATGATCAACACCACGAACATAAATGGTTTGTTGTACATCCTCTCTGACCTCCCTTTAAAACCATATATATACTAAATGATTGTTTTCTCCCGAATGTTTCACTTGAATCCAAAAAACACGACTGATTATAGTCATCTGGATATAGATTTGGCCTGACATTTCAATCTAAACGGATGTTTAATTGAAATAGTTGTTGCAAACGGAACAATGTTCCGTATATAATCGGAACGTGGTTCCGTTTAACTCCGTCCTTTAACATAACAAGGCGGCGCAGGTCACAAATTGATGCAAAAAAGGAGATTATTATAATGATGGAAATCAAGACTAATACACCCACCCCCGTCTTCTCGGTGAAACCGGTAGTGCTATCAGCCCCGGGCCGTGGTGAGGATTTGCAAGTGAGAGTGTCTGCACCGGTAATTGGTCGCGACTTGCCTATTATTATATTTTCCCACGGCTTTGGCTGGTCATTGGATGGCTACGGTCCGTTGGTCGACTTCTGGGCTGCTCAAGGCTTCGTGGTCATTCAACCTACCCATCTCGACTCTAGGACGTTGAACCTTCCTCCTGACGACCCCCGTACACCACTGATCTGGCGTTTTCGAGTCGAGGACTTGAAGCGCATCCTCGACCAACTGGATCTCATTGAAGCGTCCGTTCCCGGGCTCAGTGGACGCCTTGATCGAAGCCGTATCGCTGCAGCCGGACACTCCTTCGGCGGCCAGACGGTAGGGATGCTGCTCGGCGCACGAGTCCTCGATGCCCATGGTGAACCGGGAGAGAACATGTCCGACTCGCGGATCAAGGCGGGCGTGTTGCTTGCTACGACTGGAAAGGGCGGAGCTGACCTTAGTCCGTTCGCGGCTGAGCACTTTCCCTTCATGAACCCAAGCTTCGCGGACATGAGCACACCAACCCTAGTGATCGCGGGAGACCATGACCAATCCCCACTGACTACTCGGGGGCCAGACTGGTTCACCGACCCGTACTTCCTGAGTCCAGGCAGCAAGAGCCTGCTCACCCTCTTCGGGGCAGAGCACTCGCTCGGCGGCATTTCCGGCTACAGAGTTGCGGAGACAACAGACGAGAGTCCTGAACGAGTTGCCTTAATCCAGCAGCTTACACTGGCTTACCTATGCAATGCATTTGGTATTGATGATTCCAGCTGGGTAGCAGCATGTTCAGCTCTGGCAAAGAGCGACAGTCCGCTCGGACGTATCGAGTCCAAATAAGGAATTGGTGATCGCATCAATTTGAAAAAATAACAAAGCTCAATCAAGCATCTTTTAACAACTTATTGACGATTATTTTGTAGATCGGACGAAATAGTTCAAACCGGGACGATAGTCGTTTCGGAATGCTTACGAGTATAGCTTGAAGTATGTGATAGCAGTCTTGAACACAAATAATTGTATAAAAGGAGATACCACGCGTATGGAAATTAACATTAGCTCGCCTGCTCCAACCCTTTCGTTCAGTCCGGTAGTCCTTTCAGTTCCCGGTCGTGCTGTAGACCTGCAAATGCGGGTAACCGCACCGGCGACCGGAAGCGAACTTCCGATCATTCTTCTCTCGCATGGGCATGGTCCATCCAATCATCTCTCCTCACTGAACGGATATGCACCACTCGCCAATTTCTGGGCAGCACATGGATTCGTCGTCATCCAGCCGACCCACCTGAGTTCGAGAACGCTGAACCTCGGTTCGGGTCACCCCGAGGCGCCGCTATACTGGCGATCCCGGGCTCAGGATATGACGCATATCCTTGATCATCTAGACATAATCGAGTCCGCTGTTCCGCAGCTTCTCGGGCGCCTCGACCGGAGCAGAGTCGCGGCAGCTGGCCACTCCATGGGCGGGCATACCATAAGCCTGCTGCTGGGAGCGCGGCTCACCGATCCTTATGACGGAACAGAAGTGAACTTGGCCGAGCCCCGGATCAAGGCGGGCGTACTACTTGCAGCACCCGGCAGAGGCGGCGATGCACTCAGTGCATTTACGATCGAGAATTATTCCTTCTTCTCCACTACCGATTTTTCTAAAATGAAAACACCTGCACTAGTTGTTGCTGGGGACAAGGACAACTCCCGTCATCTGACGGTTATGGGCGCAGATTGGCACACTGATCCGTATTTCCTTTCCCCGGGACCCAAATCTCTGCTCACACTGTTCGGTGCAGAGCATGGACTCGGTGGAGTGTCCGGCTACGATGTCGCCGAGACGACGGATGAGAATCCTGAACGGGTAGCTGCGATTCAGAAACTCACCTGGGCTTATCTCCGTACTGAACTCTATCCGGAAGATTCCGCATGGGATTCAGCATGTATGGCTTTGGCAAGAGAAGATAACCCACTGGGTCGTATCGAAACCAAATAAGAAACTGACTGATTGACTGAAGGATCGCATCAACTTGCCGCGGGGATATCACTCATGCTCAACATATTCCTCCGAAAAAAAGAAAAAGGAGCCATCTCCATGGCTCCCCTGTTCAATCGTATATATCTTGTTATGGCAGCAGGAACTTGCCCCGTTCCTGCTGCCATTTTTCTGCTTTCTGTGCAATCCGTACAATGACCACGAGCCTGGAAAGAAGCTCGATGCATGGGCACAATGCGCAAGCTTTATCTTTACTTGGCAGATGGCTGATAGCAATGAAGCCTTAAATATCAGCAGTAGGCACTCGTTTACAGAGTCGCACGATAGCGCAGTCCGTCTACGAGCAGAGCAACCATCTGCCGAGCCTGCATGGGGTTGTCTTTATGTCCCGCAGCAGATAGACTTGCTACTGCTCTGAGCAAGTCATCCGGTTCAACATCCGCACGTACCTCACCAGCAGCGGCAGCAGTTTCAAGCAAGGTTCGAAGTGCAGGATTCAGCCGCTTATCAAAGTAAGCCGGCAGGGTCTCAAATGCCGGGTTGCCCGAATGCAGCGCCGCCGCAAGTCCACGCTTGGCTGCGATGAAGTCCACGTATCGCTGCATCCATCGCGCCAGTGCCTCACCGGGTTCGTACTGCGTTGACAGCTCAGCCGCCGCATCTGCACAGGCATCGACTTCCTGCCGGAATACGGCCTCGATCAGATCCGAGCGCTGTGGAAAATGACGATATACGGTGCCAACTCCGACACCGGCTTTCTCTGCAATCTCCCGCACTGGAGCGTCCACTCCCGAGGCCGCGAACACGGTCATCGCGGACTGGAGTAAAGCATTAATGTTACGCTGTGCGTCGGCGCGCACAGGTCGATCTGTGTGGTCACGAGTTTTCAAGCCATCACTGGGGTTTTCCGTCTTGTCATTCATCCATTAGTTCCCCCCATCCATTTATCCTCAAATTACACTCACGGAATTCATCCCTTACCAATTATCCGAATTATACTATTAACACCAATAAGGCTCAACCATATCTTCCGATTATAAACCTTTGTGAGACGGATTGATTTTTAACATGTTTACAAGAATCAGAGAAAAGAGTCCTCGTCCTATATGAACGAGGATTCCCAATCAATCTAACACCCTATTCAATCAATGCCTAAATCAGTTCCTGCTTCCGCTTCAAATATACAAACAACACCACGCCCGACGCCGCACAGATCACTGCGCATAAGCCGATAAATCCATACCCCGCCTGCAGCCCGCGCAGCAGCCCCAGCTGAGTTGTCGCACCATATGCATTCTTGAACACTTCAATGACCCAGCCAATGGCATAGTTGCCGATGACGCTGCCAATCCCCATCAGAGTAACGGCAAACGTAATGGCCGTGTCACTGCCATTTGGATACCTTTTCGCAATAAACGCCATCACCGTTGGATAGATCATTGCAATACCCGCACCCGACACGGCAAACAGGAAAGCCAGCCCCTCACCACCTGCGATTGCCGCGAACGTACATACACCAGAGAACGCCGAAAACACAATCAATGAAAGTACGAAACCGATCCGGTCCGTAAGTGGACCGAGCAGCAGACGTCCCAGCGAGAAGCTGAGGAAGAATGCAGACAGCATCCCCGATGCCTTAACCGTGTCCCATGTATAAGCTTTCTCCAGGAAGTTTACAAGCCAGCCGCCCACGGCCAGTTCAGATACCACGCCAAAAGAAAGTATCAGCACCATCATCCAGATGGCCGGATCACGTGTCAGCATCTTCAGGGAAACCCGGTCTTCATGGGGAAGATCATCCCCCGGAAACGTGCTGCGCAGCGCCGCAATGATCGGCAGCAGGCAGAGGGACAACATGACCAGATACATGCCGCGCCAGTCCAGTTCATGCCCAAACACCGTCAGTGACATGACGCCCGTTGCCAGCAGCGGAGCTACCGTGGAACTCAGACCATAGAAGAAATGCGACAGATTCATCATCATGCCTGTATTTTTCACAAAAATCCGTGCTCCCAGAATCGCTAGCGCGATCTCCAACATGCCGTTGCCGATGTACATGAAGAAGTACGATGAAGCAAAGAGTGGATATGTATGGGATAAATAGATGAACACACCTGAGAGAATCATCGAGGCAAAAGAGATAACGCTAACCGCCTTGATGCCCCATTTGCGGACAAGGATAGCGGTGAACGAACAGGCGATCAGGTACCCCAATGCGTTCAGGGACAACAACGTCCCGAGCTGCTTCTCGTCCAGATTGAAGTCGAATTGAATGCGCGGAATCGCCGGCCCTTTAATGTTTTCCGATATGCCAAACACGATAAAACCAATAAAGATCGTCGCCAGCTGCATGGCATACATCTTATTGAACTTTTTCTTACTTGCTTGCTGATCCAAAATAAGTACCTCCAATGATTTCAGAAAGGAATATTACACTTTACTACTACGATTGCAGTACGATCTTCCGAGTGCTCTTACGTGTAAATGGACTAGCTTTACTTCTGTCTTTACCACTTTTTCTCGATTAACTGGATACGGTAGGTCAAGCTCTCCAACGTGACAGCAACCAAGCCGGTAACATATTCGCGCCGTGTGTCATTCTGAATGATGAGCTTCGGCATGTGCTCCTGTGGTATGGTTTTCAGGCAGCCCTGCATCAGATCATTTTGCATACCAGAGTCCATCGTATCCCCTGTAATGACGATTGCTGCCGGGTTAATAATGACAATGATGGATACCAGCGTTTTGACTACAAGCTGATGCAGTCCCTCTGGAGTTTGAAGCAGCCGAAGCTGTTCTTCCGATGACACACCAAAAGGCAGGTAAGACACTTCACCGCTAAAATGTGTATTCCCTTTCAAAGGGTGGCCGTCAATGATGAAACCCGCCCCGGGAAAATGATTTTTCGGAAAAGTGACCACCGCAAAGTTCTTCTCTTCCTCAAAATGCTGCTCGTTGTACAATCCGTACACCGTCAAATTCATGTCGTTATCAATGATGACTTCAACATCATCGAATCGCTCCTTGAGCTTCGGTCCCAGCGGCTGACCTGCCAGTCCCGGCACATCGCAAATGCCAATAACTCCGTTGTGTGCCACACCCGGTATCCCGATCCCAATCGCCTGAACATTGTTGTACTGCTCAATCAAGGCTGCAACCAAACCCTCCACAGTCGCTACGGTAATCTCATCCAAAATGAGCGTCTGTTCATCCTTCATCTCGCCATTGAGATTGGCCTGAAGATGCGTGATCGAGTGAACGCCGCCCTCTGTTCGGATAATCAGACAAAGCACGCTGGCATAGTCCGCATTGAATTGATATCGACTTGCAGGTCTTCCCCCGCTTGATTCATCCGGTCCCAGATCAATGATCTCTCCCGTTTGGAGCAGCTCGTTCAGGATCGTGCCACAGGTAGCAACACTGAGTTTCGTCAGGTTCGCAATGGAAGACTTCGTTCCCACGCCCGTTGATCTAAGCGTGTTCTTCACCAGCTCCACATTAATTCGCTTCACCTGTTGTGTGTTGTGTGATGTAGGTAGCATTTTGAGATGTACGCCTCCTTTCGTTGGTTTAGAACAATTCGCTAAATGTTTTTAAAAGTATTTTAATAATTGAAGTTTAGGGGGATTCCTAGGGAAAGTCAATGCTAAATTGGAAGCAGGGGACAATATATTGCTACAAGGGTTATTGCATCATATTATATTGTTAGATTGTCGAAGGAGATTATGGATTATGAGAAAAAAGCGGCTACTTATTGTAAGCATTGTCATCTTGGTTGGCTTATTATTGCTCAGTGAATTAGTCATATGGTCCTCAGGGAGAATTGGATTGATTAATACAACGAGTAGGATTATATCAAATGCACCTGATATAGAAATACAAGGCAAGAGATTATCTTACCAAGGAACAGTGAGTTTTGAAGATAATCAACATCTTGAGAAATATGCATCAAGTGATGATGGTGAAGTTCTGTACAAAGCAACGGGTACACCAGTACAGCCACCATGGATTTATGTTGAAAAAGATGGAAACACTTTTTTTCGATACAAAATTCCGCAGATTCCTTGGCGTATGTGACTTTTCAAACCAACTGCCAAAACTAACTTACACTTAAAATTCTTCTTCTCCCTGTTGACAAACCCTTCAAATAGGAATAACCTAATACCGAATCACTCATTCACTATTAAGGAGTCGTTCTCAATGGTGCAAGCCAAGAAAGACGAAGTCAGGAAAGAAATTGAATACGCAGCGCTGAAGGTGTTCTATGAAAAGGGCTTTGTGGATGCCAAGATGAGCGACATCGCGAATGAAATCAATATTTCCGTAGGCAATATCTATACGTATTTTAAAAACAAAAAGGATCTGTTCTACGCGGTTGTGCCGCCCGATCTGGTGGATTACCTGAAAAAAGTGCTGGTCGAGACGATCCATTTTGATAACCAGAACTTGTTTGAGACGGAAACGGATAGCGAAAGGAAATCAGCGCTGTTACAGGAACAGGTCGACGTATTACGTAAATACCGGAACCAGATCATCATCATTTTCGAAAAGAACAAAGGAACGATCTACACCAACGCCAAAAACGAGCTCGTCGAGATCATGATTGAAACCAAGAAGGCCTATCTCAAAAAGCAGTACAAACATTACGAGATTGGAATGGAAGAAAACCTGGTCTTGCTCGATATCCTTGCTCACAATGTGATCGATATGAACCTCGATTTATTGAAACGGGACATGAGTGAGGACAGCCGCAAGCAGATATTCGAAGCATTGTATGTATACCGATTGTACGGCATGAAGAGTTTGAGCGAATAATGGTTGTATGCATAGCCGGCACAGCGTGCAGATCAGGTCAAAACAAACTTGGTCCGCACGCAAAAAAAGTCTAAGATACGAATCCTATTTTTTTGACCCAAAAATGAATTGATTATTCATTATTAACGTTTGTTACATACCAAAGGAGGAAAAACGATATGAAAACAGGTTACGCATTAGTAAACGGCCACATCATTAATGGAGACCAGCAACGAAATATGGAGAAAAACATGACCCTTCTGGTCAATGAACAAGGACAGATTCAGGCTATTGGAAAATCGAGCGAACTGACCATCCCGAACCACTATGAGGTCATTGATCTCTCGGGCAAATACGTGATGCCAGGACTGATCAACGCCCACGTTCATCTCTTTGCGGATGGTAAGCCATTCAGTCTCTCTGTCAGCGAAGGCATGCTGCAGTTCGCATATGATCGGATCCTGAACACGAAATTTGGCAAAAACGTTTTGAAAAAACGAATGAAACGCAATGCGCTGACCGCACTCCACGCGGGCGTAACCACGATGCGCAGTGTCGGCGAATTCTTCTATACCGATGTCAAGTTGCGGGATGAGATTAATAACGGTGAATTCGTTGGTCCCAATCTGCTTGTCTCTGGATTTTTCCTAAGCGTAACGGGAGGACATGGCGCTCCTTTTTTAGCTCTGGTCGGAGACTCCCCTTGGGAAGCACGCAAAAATGTACGCATCAATGTGAAGAACGGCGTGGATCTCATCAAAATCTGCGTGACTGGCGGTGTAACAGATGCGAAAATGGTCGGCGAAGCTGGCCGTTTGCAGATGACGGTGGAGGAAGTTGCAGCGATCTGCGATGAAGCCCATAAGATCGGATTGCGCGTGGCAGCTCACGTGGAAAGTACGGAAGGTGTCAGAGTCGCGTTAAAAGGCGGCGTCGATACGATTGAGCACGGCTCCGAGATGGACGACGAGATTATCAGCCTGTTCAAAAACAATCCAAGTGCCCTGAATGGCTATACTGCACTTATTCCTACCTTTCTAGCTGCTTATCCCTCTGCTTTACTCGATACCAGCGTAACGAAGGTGAGCGCAACCGTGAAAGAAAACTCCAGACTCGTGTATACATCCATGTTAAAAGGTGCGAAGCAGGCCATCGAGAACGACATTACCATCGGTCTTGGTACCGATGCCGCCATGTCGTACGTGACTCACTATGACATGTGGAGAGAGATGGACTACTACATCAAACAGACCAGCCTTAACAACAAGCAGCTGATTGATATGGTGACCCGAACCAACGCGAAGATCTTGGGCATCGAGGACGTTACAGGTACGGTCGATATCGGAAAACAGGCAGATCTGATCGTGCTGGACCAGAGTCCATTGGAAAACATTGAAGCACTATCCGATGTACGCATGGTCATGGTCAAAGGAAATCTAATTCAAACACCATCTGTGACGAGCATACAAGAAGTAGACGATGTTCTAAACTCGGTTTGGTGAATTCAGGAGTGAAATCATGTTAGGAATATTAGTCAATTGCTTTTCCATTATATTCGGAAGTACCATTGGAGCTATTTCCAAAAAATTTGTGAATGACGGATATAAGGCCATCCTGTATCAGATCATCGGGATAAGTGCAGTCATCATCGGCATCAGTACAACCATGGACAGCATCTCCACCAGCCAGTATCAGGTCATGTTTGTTATCTTTCTTACGGTAGGCGGGATTATCGGTCAACTGATTAATTTCGATCAGATGCTGTCCAAGATCATGACCCGCTTCTCATCCAACGGCCTGAATGAAGGATTAACCGTCGCGATCTCTTTGTTATGCTTAGGGTCGATACCGATTCTGGGACCGCTGCAAAGTGCGCTGCAGGGAGATAACACGTTCTTGCAAATCAACACCATTTTCTCGGGCATTACGGCATTGATTCTGGCTTCCTCCTTTGGCTTTGGCATTATGTATTCAGCGTTCATTCTATTTGTCATTGAAGCCCTGGTCTTCTTCTCGGCTGATTTCATATCCGTATACATGACCGCAAATATCATTAACGAAATTACCCTGATTGGCGGTATTCTCGCGCTCTGCACCGGGTTGAACGTCCTGAAGATTACGGAGATTAAAGTTTTGAATTTACTTCCGGCCCTATTTATCCCCCTATTTGTGTTATAGAGTAAGAAGGAAAACAAGTGTTGATCAACGATCTGAAGTAAACAATTATACTTGTAAAATTTGGTAGACAGAAGCAGCTAAGAGGCTTATCCTATTTGGATAAGTCTTTTACTGTATATAGGAGGAGATCTGAATAAAACTACTAAAGATTTTTTTATTGTATGTAGCTTGTTTAATTGTGACTTACATATTCATTGCCATAGGTACTGTTGGTCTGTATTTGGGTTCCGCCCTGATACTCACCCTGCTTGTTTATATTTTGATTTTACTTTTAAAAATACAGAAAAAATGAAGGAGTACCACGAAAGTGGTACTCCTTCATTTTAATTTGGCATTCTTTACACGTACATCGCGAGCAGCAATTTGTAAATCATCGCCGCTGCTTCCGCACGGGTCGTCATATTCCCCGCACGAACCGTATTGTCCGTATATCCGCTCACAATATTGGCTTGAACTGCTGTATTCATAGCATCCTGCGCCCAAACCGGAGTTTGTGCAGCATCGGTGAAGCTTGGTTTGACAGCCTCTCCATTCGTTCCTGCTTGCACATCGCTCAACTTCAGCGCCTTCGCCATCATCACGGCCATCTCGGCACGGGTAATGGTGCGATCCGGCTTGAATGTATGGTCCCCGTAACCGGTCACGATTCCGGCTTGCACAGCTGCTGCAATCTCGGACTTCGCCCAGGCGGGTACAGTTTCCTCATCGGCAAACGAAGTATTGGACGCTTCCGTTTTAAGTGCCAACGCTTTGCTGAGCAATGTAACAAACTCTGCTCTTGTAATCTCCTTGGACGGTTGGAATGTTCCATCGGCATAACCTTGGATGACATTCATGCCAATCAGACGATCCGCATAATCGGATGCCCAGTGTCCATTCAGATCCATCAGGTTCGCTGGTGTGTAGCTGGACACAACAAAGGTACCCAGGTGATTCACATTCGCCGTTATGGTTCCTGCAGCATTCGTCTCCCCGCCGACAAATACCCAGCTCTGACGGGCTTCATTGTAATAGTAGATGGCCGGCTTAGTTCCACTTGTCAGATCTGCCGGATCATAATTCAGGCTCAACTCAGCCGGATTGTTCAGTGTCCGTCCACCTGTGCGGCTAATTTGTACCGCTTGGCCCAGTATCTTCAGCGAAGCTGCATTTTGCAGTTTGTCCTGAGTAACCACGGACAACTGCAAGGTAGCTTTTACCCCAATGGCTCCAGCCGGTACGCTGAATTCCACCACGTTTGTAATACCCGTTTGTACAGGCTGATTCGCTTCCACCTCTACCTCTACCTTCACTTCAGTGGATGAGTCCGATCCTGTTTCTGGAGTGGTTGGTGTTGTTGGAACGGTAGGGGTTGTCGGTACGCTTGGCGTACTTCCGCCTGTATTTCCACCGGAGCTGCCCCCATTGCCGCCACCTGATCCACCACCGCCATTGCTCGAACTGGCTTGTACCGTAATGGTACGTGTAACCTCCTCTGCTGCATTGCCAGCGATATCTTTTACGTTATAACGAAGGGTATAGATTCCCGCCGCTTGTGTATTCACTGTGCCATCGATCTGCACGGAACCACTGATGCCTACATTGTCGGATGCCTGTGCTCCAGGTTCGTTGTAGTTGTCTCCCACATTCAGTGTCATCTGGCTGCTGCCTTGCAGCGTAATGACAGGAATTTCACGGTCTATCTTTACAACCACGGGTAGAGTGTACTCCCCGCTCAGGTCGTCCGTAGCTCGGAATAACAGGCTGTGTTCTCCAGGCTCGGTTACCTCCAAAGGCGTATTCTCTGTATAGGGTTCATACGTCTGGCCTCCATCACGGGACAGCTCAATGGTCGCCGAAGTGGCCGGTGCATATACCGCGCTGGTTACACTAACATTTACGGACTGATTCGTCCAGGTATCCGTATGATACGGCTGGCCGTCCGTGGTGGTCATATTGCTTTTCAGCACCAGAACCTGATTATTGCTGCCCTCTACGATGACGGTGAACATTTTCGTTTGAATTTCGCTGCCGCGTTGTACCGTTGCCGTCAGTTCCAATCGTTCATTGTTATCCGGCTGTGCCAGCAGTTTGCCTTGATTATTGATCAGTTCCGGTTTGGAGCTGGACCAGCTGATCGTCGCACCATGTTTCCCTTCAACAGGAAGGGTGAGGTCGGAAGTGACCGCGTTCAGGTCCCCCAGATCAATCGCTTGGAGCGTATCGGTTACCGCCTGTACATCACTGTAAGGTGTCGCACTCACGAAGATCGGATTGGAGTAGAACCATAGATCCCGGTAGTTGCTGTCATTAATTTCGTTGAAACGCGTTTCTGCGTCAGCTGTCGTGTTCTTCGGATCAAGCTGTGGTTCACCATTCACCGTCTCGCCCGGAACATTCATACCGAGGTTCGTCCCGCGCAGGCGGAAATACTGATCTTGATCCGTCGCTTTGATCTTGTACGTGATGACATTGTAGCCTTCGGCATCTGTCGTCCAATCATCAGATGTGAAGGTAGCCAGCACTCTGGTGGAGTCGTTGGTATCCTTGTTATAGGCGGCTGTTCCCTTCTCGGCCTTGCCTGTCACATCCCCTGCGATCAGGTCGACGTGATCTACCACGGGCACCTGTCCAGCAGAAGTACCGCTGTTGATTGGTGTTTCATAGTTATTGCCCGCTGGGCTCTTGAACCGGATTTTCAGCTCCACTTCGTCGCCTTGCGTCACATTGAGATCTCCACCCATTTCAGCCTGAGCACCCGCTCCGGTTGCAGTGAAATCCAGTGCGTTAATCAGATCGCCGAACACGGAAAATGATTTTCCGGAACGAAGGCCATCCAGCACCGCCTGCATTCCGCTGCCCTCAACCCAGGAGTAGGTCTTGGCATATTCGCCCGGGAAGTAACCACTGGAATTCGTGCCAATCGTCTTGAAATGGTAATCCGAGTTACCATAGTTCCAGAAGTGGCGTCCTTCTCCCAGCAGTGCGTCCCACAGTCCGCCCACTTTGGCAACCATGTAGTCCACACCGCCGTATGTACGGTACTTGTATCCATCATCTGCAGTCGGATTAGACACGTTGTAGCTTGTGTTATATCCCCCGCGATCCGGTTCCATCTGGTTACCCAGCATGCCTTCAATACCAAATACCACTTGTGGGGCCAGATCGTTGAACTCGCGGAAGTCCGCAATCGTATATTTGTTTTTGCCACGCGAAGGATGGTTGATCATCGCATAACTCGTCGTGGGATAGTTGGTTTTCAGCCATTCAATGGCAGTGAGCGCATCCTGATGCGTCGTGTAGGCACGTCCGCCAGTCTCATTCCAGGCTGCGACGTCCGCTGGATCAAACAGATTCGCATCACGATTGGTAAAACGATATTCAAATTCTTTTGCAGCTTCCAATGCTTCGGTTGAGTTCGGTTCATCTGTGAGAATCCCCACCCCAACGTGTTCATGTGTCGGCATGTCCCATTCAAAGCCGGAGAAGATCGTCTTGCCTGCATATTTGCCTTGCTCCTGAAGCGCCTTGATCTGTGGTACCTGATATTCATTCATCCCCAAGGACATCGGAATGGGCCCGCCCTGAATTTCGTTTCCGTTGTGATCCCGCTTGGATAAGCGCAAATGATCCGTGAGCGCGATCCAGTCCAGCCCATATTGCGTTAGGCCCGCATCGAGGACGGTCTCCAGCGAATTCTGTGCGTCATCCGACTCAAAAGTATGTACATGCAAATCCCCCGTTTGCCATGAACCCCTTGCCGTGCTGTTGATCGGCGAGTTATCTCCCGGATCTGCATAGGTAACAGCCGCAGGAAAAGCTCCCATGACCATCCCTGTAGCCAGCGGTATCAGCGTAAGCATAGCTAGCATTTTCTTTCCTTTTTTGTTGAACAACCTGATCCCTCCACCCGTTCTGTGTTGTTGTGCCGGGAGTAAATATAAGAGACTTTGAGAGCAGGGTCAACGCGTTGAAAGCGCCTATAGAAAATTTTACATATCCCTACATTTCTTCATATTCCGTTGATCGTTTCTCTTCCTTTCTCTACCAGGGTCATGCTCTACATTGCTCAGTTAACGGGGTGAAAAATCTAGGTTGAAGCACCCGTTAGTGGGTGATGCAAAATTCAGAGATTGTTCACCATTCAGGAAAGTTCCACCACTGCTGTGGATGGCAGGAAAAGAATACAGCGAAATAGATGTGTTGAAGGGGAGAAATTGAAGGAGTTTGTAAACATATCAGGCTAGCCTTGACCGGGTCATGAAAAAGAGCACCCCCGAATTCATTAGCGCTCTGCGCCTAGACTCCGCGGGTACAATGAGCTCGGTCGTCATTTTGACCTTGCCTTTACATGTTTACTTTTGTGAAGCGATAGTGAACGGAATGTGAAATCAAGAATAATCAATGATATAGAAAAGTAATCCCACCACAGAACCTATCATTATCCTTCTAACCCGTTAAACTGCCGAAGCATACTGGTGAAACGCTCCAGCTCCTTATCATCCCATCTGGATATACGGTCATAAAAAACAGACTCCTTTTCCTTCAGTGCACTCACCGTCGATTGCTGACCGAGCTCCGTCAGAGACAGCAAAACGCCGCGCCGATCATTGGGATCCGGCTCCTTGCTCACATATCCCGACTTTTCAAGTTGTTTAATTAAACGGCTTACCGAGCTGCGGTCCATCGCAGTTGCTTCTGCCAAAGCTGCGGCGCTTGTAGGGCCATAAGAGTACAGCCACCGTACCAGATGAAAAGCAGCAGGCTGCAGGGTCGCATCAAAACGCTCGGCAGATCGGACATTGAGCGCATGCGAAGCACTAATCAGGGCATGAATCTGCTCACCAAGTCCCAGCTCCAGCGTTTCTCTGTCTTGGGTTCGAAATGAATTTTCGGTCATTATTGTCGTTCCCCTCTCCTCAATACATCAAAGCAGGCTTCCGGATATATAGTTGACAAATATCAATTAATCTATATAGTTGATTTATATCAATTATATCTACCGACCCAGATCGTGTCAAAAGGAGCTTAACTATGAAAACAACACATCCTATAATTGTGATCACCGGAGCAACAAGCGGATTGGGGCAGCTTGCTGCCATGGAACTTGCGAAGCGCGGGGCTCACCTTGTACTCACAGCCCGAAGCGAAGAACGTGCCGAAGCCACCCGAAAGAAAATTAAGGAAATCGTTCCTTCCGCCAAGGTCAACTTTTTCTTCGGAGACTTGTCCTTACTGAGCGATGTAAAACGTATCGGGCTTGAGCTTGCATCCGCTTATCCGCGTATCGATGTACTTTTGAATAATGCGGGACTTCATGCTTTTGAACAGAGAGTCACTTCCGAAGGGTTTGCCGAGATGATTGCCGTGAACTATTTGGCCCCTTGGCTGCTAACGCAAACATTGAAATCTTCTCTCATTCAGGCAGATCATGCCCGTGTCGTTAATGTTGCATCTGAAGCTTCGCGAAATCATGGCAAACTTGTGCTGCCAAATGACTTGACGGATACCACTCCCTTTACTGCACGCGGTTCCTCTCCAATCTATGGCAAAACCAAACTGCTTAATATTATGTTTACTGCTGAACTAGCCAGACAATGGGAAGGAACCGGAATTTGTGTAAATGCCTTAAACCCAGGCTTCAATGTTACAGGTCTCGGACGGGAGCTATGGTTTGCGAGTGTGCTTGAGCGCATTTTAACGTTTCTGCACATTGGCGACCCACGCCGGGGAGCGGACATCATGACTCGTTTGGCAGTGGAACCGACATTTGGTGAGGTTTCGGGAGGCTATTTCAATGTGGGCAGCGGAGCGGCGATCACTCCTGTATATCCTGGCGGAGATGCCGGAATGCAAAACAAGCTGTGGAAGGTGACTCAGCAATTGATGAAAGAACGGGGCTTACTTGATTAAAAGTGACTACTGCTAATGGAAAGGGGCTGATCAGCCCCTTCCCTTTCTCTACCTTGATAATTACCTATCCGTTATTTTTGGAATTAACACTATAGATGATTTTGCTGTAACACGATCTCAGGGAAGCGTTTAACCATGTCATGGATAAAGCCATCATTCCCGTAAATAGCAACGACAACGGATTCTTTTCGGGTTGGCATTGGAATAATAATGGCTTGCTTTCCATTAAAATAATAACGATCCTTTCGCTCATCCCCATTATCATCTACATAGACAATGTTAACGAAATCCATATCATGACTCCGTGCTTTGTCGTGAATGACAACACATAAATATCGACCCACCCTTTCTACGGATATGCCTTCTACGTCTTCTTCCCATACATACTCGTTGGGTTGCATTACAAGCTTATTATCCGCTGATTTGGTAAGTACCGATGCTTTGGCATGTTCACCCTTTACATCAACCAAGAGCGCAGAACGGTCATTTACGATTTTTGCATCAGCATATTGCAGATGATGAGTTTTGAGATAGCTCTGGATATCCTCTCTGGTAAGAGGATCACCACTTGAACCATTCGTAAGCATTAACATAGATAACATCAACTCAAACAAAAACTTCATTTTATGTACTCCTTGTCTGTTGTGGATACTTGTATAACTCACTTTAATTTCTAATTTCTATGGACTGAAAGCTAGAATAAAAGGGCCGGCGAGTTCATTGACACAGCATAATGTGCACCCGCCAGCTTCTTTCATATTTCCACTCTTTATTATCTGTTATATCGTCGCAAACACGCTATCAAAGCCCTCTTTTGACTTGGCGAATAGCTCACTTGAATTAAGGGTCGGTGCAGGCGCCAGGACTTCCTGAGCTACAACACCTGTGTAACCAATGGCCTTCAGGTTTTTCAGGAAACCACTCAGATCGATGACTCCCTCGCCAGGATATAAACGCTCATTATCAAGCAATTCTTCAATCGGCAGATTATATGCATCATTGATATGAACGTGAACAATCTGTTCCTTTTTCAACTGCAGCACCTCTTCGGTCCGTAAACCGAGCGTATGCCAATGATAGGAATCCACCAACAAGCCTACATTGGGGGCATGAATGGTCTCAATCCAGTCCAAGGTATCCTCCACACTCCAAATAAACGGATTTTTCCACTGAGTCCGCAAATGATGGCAGCCAACAAACTCCAGTCCGAGCCGTATACCGTAAGCACCCAAGATATCTGCGCAGAGTCTCAATCGTCTGGTAGCCGCCGCCATGAATGATGCTGCAGGCTGATCCGTCGAGGGTAAAACATAGGTGCAGCAGTTGAAACAATTCAGCGAAGCAGAGGCTTCTGCCATTTCCACCAGGGATTTGAGTCCTTCACGAAATTGCTCTTCTGAGTTCCGCCAGTCCACCGTGAAATCCGCTGAACCGATGATGATATCATTGCTTTCCAATAGGTGTGCGGCTTGCTCCTTGCCGTATTGTTGAACCAATGAGAGCGGATTCAAATCTACAGACTGGAATCCATACTTGGCCGCATCCGTAATATATTGTTCATCAGACTCGATCTTCCCCAAACCTGCCTTCGTTAATCCTCTAATCATCCCAATCTCCTCCTGTGACTCGTCTAATAATGCATATTGCAACCACTGCTGCGCCCTCTCAAACTCAATTTCAGGGTATAAATTCATAATAACAGCCGATTCAAAAAAAGAAACCAGTAAGTTCCATTCTTTTATGGCACAAACCCTTAACCGCAACCCTTTCCCGGAATTAGCGTAATAGAAAAAAGTGGAAAGGAGGTTGATACCATGACGACATGGCTCAAAAAAATTCAGTCCCCCACCCTTATTTTCTTTTCATGCCTTTTGGTAGTTTCTGTGATCATTGGCTTTCTATCCAAGCCTTATTTTACAGAACACATATTCTATGCAGACAATAATAAGTACTCATTCGATCACAAGCAAGGAAACCAGATGATATACCGGAGTGGAACGGCTGATTCGATTCAGGTGCAAGTGGAGCAGCAAAAGCGCACTGTATCCATCAGTGATCAGAAATACATCATTACGGAACTCAGTTCGACACCAATTCCAACGTATAGCGTGTCATATCCAAACGAACGCAAATATGAAGTTAAGGATCAGTCGGGACTGTTATTGAGTTTCGATGAACAGGGCAATATCGTGAACTCAGTCTCCTTTTACGTTAATAACCAACGAGTGATTAGTGAGGGCGAAGAACGATATTCACCCGATACAATCGTAACAGCTGCATACCCGTTATATCATTACACCCAAGGTGAGCCTGTCTACCTTTTTCTCGCGTTGGCCGGTTTGATATTTGGATGGTGCAGCTTCTACTATCGGAAATTTCAGGATATCCTCTTTCTACTCTCCCTTCGTTGGATTTGGGTAAACGATCCCGAACCTAGTGACTTTTATTACTTCATGACCAAGATTGGCGGGATTGTAGTCATGGTCGGAGCGATCGGGGTCGCCTTTAAAGCATTCTGAACCATGCATAATGGCATAAAAGAGCGGTAACAACGTTGAAGTTAACGTCATTTCTTGGACGAACATGCTGCAGAAGGCGCCGCGCGTTATGGGGTCAGCCAAGAGGAACTCACTTACATTGGAGGTTTTCAAAACTTTATCTATTCCTATAGTCGCGATGAATTAAAATATATTCTTCGTTTCACTCCGAGTACTCTTCGCACATCGGAAGGACTTGTAGCAGAAATAGATTGGATTCATTATCTTTCAGAGAGTGGTATAGCAGTATCAGAACCGATTTCTTCAATTAATGGAGAGTATTGCGAACTAATTCAAGGAAATAAAATAAATTTTTACGTAACCTCTTTTAAACATGCACCAGGCCGTAAAATCGGATATCCAGAATGTCTGGGCAATTCTATACATTATGAAGAGTGTGGTCGTATTACGGGCCGACTTCATGAATTAGCGAAGCTTTACAACCCTACGATTGTCAAAAGGCACACTTGAAGTCAAATGAATACCTCTTACGAGCCAAGGATTATTTACCGTCAGAACTTCAACCAATCCTTATTGCGCTTGATGAACTTAAAGTACAATTGGCGAGTCTGCCTGTTAATGCAGATAATTTTGGTTTGATCCACGGAGATATTAATGTGGGAAACTTCACGATCGATGAAGATGGGGGAATAACTCTCTTTGACTTCGACGAGTGCCAGTACAGTTGGTATGTCGAGGATATTGCTATACAGCTGTATACTTGCTATATGTATTCGGTGAAGATTCGAAATTCGAACGAAAGGTCCAGTATGATCTTTTTATAAAACATTTCGAGCTAGGCTATACAGAGGATGGCCGAAGAATGCCAGACAACTGGAAGGATGTGATGAAACTCTTCCTTAGACTTCGCGAAATCCTTGTGGTTGTCGGTATGCATCAAAGCTGGGAATTAAGCAAAGCAGATGACTGGATCCGCAATTTGTTGCAAGATAGTAAAATGAGGATTACTAACTGTATCTCGTTGATCGATGAGCTTTGAACCACTAAGATGAAAGATACTCATTAAGCTAACGGGAAACGATAGTTCAAAACAACACGACAGTAGCCGTCAATAAGTAAGCGGCTGCTGTTTTTTGTTGTGTTGATTTAAAGGTACATTGCACTGCAACTGAACCTCAGTCAGTAATATATTCTTGGGATCAATGAATACAATTTAATAGAGTGTTAAGGAGGTATTGAACGTGAATAAGAACATTAATTATTTTTCCGGGTTAATTGGTGGAGTAGGACTAATTATTCCTCTATTTTTTGTAAGCAGGTTAATTTCACTACAACCATGTAAGAACAACGGATACCGAGATAAAAAATGACTTGACATTGGAGGGAACTCAAATGTTAATTTGAATTCATGGAAAAAATTTATTCTATACAAGAGGTTTCGCGGATGCTTGGGATCCCGAAGGATACGCTTCGGTATTATGATCGGATTGGCATCGTATCGCCGTTCCGGGAGGAAAATCAGTACCGCAGGTATTCGAAGAACGACCTCATCGATTTAATGAATATTCAAATCATGCAGTATGCAGACTTTTCTCTTGACGAAATCAAGGGGAAATTTGGGTTCCACAGGATGGAGAATGTAGACCCTGCTTATTGCCAGGAGGTTGCTGCGTTCCTCGATGAAAAGAATGTAGAGACACGCAAGAAGATTGCCCATCTACAAAAGGTTAGTCAACTGCTCGACGTAGCATCCGAAACGCTAAGGGACTTTAATCATGAAAGAGACCAGCGACTGGCAGAGATCGTTCACGAGATTTACCAGACTATTCGAAAGAAGGAGACGGAAATATTCGAGGAGGGATGTCATGGACATCAAAGTTAGGAATTTTTACTATTTTATTGCAGGCATTCTTGCGATACTGTTTGCCGTTACGCACGCATGGAACGGGCAATCCGCTGTGCTGCCCACACTCCACGTGAGTGCGATAGCTATGGATACCCGGACAGTATTCACGTATGTCTGGCATATCATCACGGCGGAAAATCTGGTCTTCGGCATCGTATTCATTTTCATGTCATTCCAAAGCGAGCGATCGAAGATCTGGTCTGCCGCATGGACGATCGTGTCACTTCTGATCGTTCGATTGATGGTCATTCTTGGCATAACGGCATTTCATGACGTTTCGGCACTTACGGATACGTTAATCGATTCAATTGCTATCGTAATTTATATCGCCTTCATCATACTCGGCATAAGAATGAAGAAAAAAGAGACCATGGGTCAGTATCCACCAGTCAAATAGGTGGGAGTGAATCAATGAAGCTTTACTATGTTCAACAACATAGTAATCATTAGGCTAACGGGAGACGATAGTTTAACAAACATGGAGTATTTTGCTGCGTCAGCTGCTCCCTTTCTTTGTTAAGCTAACTGGCAGTTTAGTATAATCATAACTGTCGGTAACATTATCCAAATAGCGGAACGCAGTTTAATGTATAATAAAACCTTATCTAATACCTGTACACGTGAAATACGCATGGATAAATTGTTAAAACCGGACTAAAGTCTAGAGACTTCTCCATCCAATATCAGATGTCTCTTCTGAGCTCATAAGATATTATGAAACTAGAGAACAAAATGATGCACTACAGGATGCAGAAAAAGATGAGTAGAAGTAATTAAGGCTTCGTTATTGATTAGCAACTCGATCCGCATAGATGTATTTTCATGCTGGTTTTACAATTGACGAAGTTACAAGAAAGCAGGTGATGACGACATGAAAGTAATGACAGAGCCGCCGGCCTCACGATTAGGGAAGATGCGTAGAATCTGCGGCTATGGCGCCGCCATAGCGGTGACGCCATATCTGCTTATAAAAATTGTCTGGACTTTTGGTCTCTTTCTTCCAACCGAGCAAATGGGCGACTCCAGTTGGCGAGCGATCAACGCAGCAACCGCGGTGATCGCTGCGGTGGGTATCCTGCTGGCGATGGCGTTCTGCAGGCCGTGGGGTGAGCGGCTGCCAGCGTGGCTGATTGCTCTTCCCGTATGGATGGGCACCGGTCTGCTCATACCCATGCTGTTGTTGGCACCAGTGCTCGGACCGGCCGCCATGACCCGGGATAAGGAGGCTGGCGCCGCCGACTTCTGGGCATACGAGCAGATCTTCGTCATGATCTCGCTGGCCGGGGTCGGCATTTGCCTGCCACTTGCCTTGGCAGGTTACGCCAAGGCGCGGTGGCCCGAGGCGATGGGCGGACCGATCGACTACGCGGAGCTGCCGGGACACACCCGACAACTGCAAGTTTCCTCGGCTAGGCTCGTCGCTGCCGGCTGTATCCTGCTCGGCGTTATCAAGGTGTTCTGGGCGGCGGGTGGCACCCTCGGCATCGACCAGGCCATGCTGAATCACCGTGATGTATGGTGGCACCTCCTGACTTTGAGTACTGGCGTGTGGGCCATCGCGGGGGCGTGGGGTCTGATGGTGATGACCTCCCGCCGTGGGACTCGGAGATTCCTCCCCCCCATGGCGGCGGTATGGATTTCGTCGGGAATGCTGTTCTCTTATAACCTCTTTTCCGCCATTCGCCCCGATTCACAGTACTCCCCGGAGTACCCGCTGGCACGAATTTTGACCACAGAGGCCGGCATCGTCTTGGGTGTGATGATGGGGATGATCATCCTGCTAGTGCTGCATGACCGCCGGCGCGCTCTGCGCGACATATCGATTTGAGGCGTATACGCTAACTAGAATGAGGGAGCTGCCGCGGTAGCTCCTTTTACATCTGTACAAAGTAATGGATTTTGTACAGATATACTGATTGGCGTTAAGCTAAGTCATTGCACAGTTGGTCAAGGACGGGAGATACGCAGTACCAAGCATTCCTCAAGGCATTTATGCTGAACTGAGGGGCAGGAAAGAAGATTTATTTATACCCATTAACAAATGAACTCAATGAGATCGGAAAGACATGTACGTTTTATCATGTAGATTCAGTTGAACAGAGGATTGGTTCCTTAGAAGACTTAATAAATTCAGTCTGTCTTGAATACCCAACACTATTAAGCTAACTGAGCACGATAGCTCAATAATACCAAGAAAGCAGCTGATCCATGTGATCGGCTGCTTTTGTTCAACTAAAGGGCAGGTTAACGCAATAGATCAACCTTTTTTGGTTGACTGTAAAAAGTTGGATTAGTATGATTGCTATGGAATGGGAAAATATTGAAAGTGGGGCTTTCTCGTGTCACCGGGCATTCATTTTGTTAAATTTAGGCAACAGCGAGTTTGGCCATAATTTAATCTTTATAACTAAGGAGAACTAATGGACCCAAAAATAAAGTTATTTTACCGCCTCTTTTTTTACCCTGCCTTAACAGGTGATTCACGATAAGCATTAAACCTAAATCCCTGTCAGTGTAGATTATTTCACACTTTCCAACGTATACCGATTGCGCGGGATTTCAAGCCCCAGATTCTCCCGAAGCGTCTCATGTTCATATTCGGTCCGGAACAGCCCTCGTTCTTGCAGAACCGGGACAACCAAATCCACGAAATCTGCCAGTCCATTCGGCACAACCGTGCGGATGTTGAATCCGTCTGCGGCTTCTTTTTCGAACCACTCCTGAATCTGGTCCGCAATCTGTTCCGGTGTACCGATGAACGATGTTCGTGGCGTTGACGCTCTTAGCGCAACTTGACGGAGGCTAAGCCCCTCTTCCCGTGCCTGCAGCTTGATCTTGTCCGTTGTACTGCGGAAGCTGTTGCTGCCCAGATCACCAATCTCAGGGAAAGGCTCATCCAGCGGGAATGGGGAGAAATCAAAATGGTCGAAATAACGTCCCAAATAATTCAGTGCGTGGTCTATGCTGACCAGTTCGGCAATTTCCTGATACTTTTGCTCAGCCTCCTCCTGCGTTCTGCCCACGATGGGACCGATGCCCGGGAAGATCAGAAGTTCTTCTGCCTGACGCCCGTATGCGACCGCTCTTGCCTTGACATCCCGGTAAAACTCCCTTGCTTCCTCCAACGTCTCATGCCCCGTGTATACGGCATCTGCCGACCTCGCTGCCAAGTCCTTGCCGGATTCGGACGAACCTGCCTGGAAAATGACCGGATATCCCTGCTTCGAGCGAGCTACATTGAGCGGTCCCTGTACCGAGAAATGATCACCCTTATGATTCAGCGTATGCAGCTTAGAAGGATCGAAGAAGACGCCGTTCTCCTTGTCTCCGACAAAGGCATCATCCTCCCAGGAATCCCACAGGCCTCTGACCACATTCAGATGTTCTTCAGCAATTTCGTAGCGCAGCGCGTGGTTCGGGTGCTCTCCTTTGCCGAAGTTAAGTGCCGATCCTTCCAGAGGTGAAGTGACTACATTCCATCCCGTCCGTCCTCCGCTGATATGGTCCAATGAAGCAAATTGCCTCGCCACCGTGAACGGTTCGCTGTACGAAGTCGACAGCGTTGCGACCAGCCCGATGTTTGATGTTGCACCCGCGAGTGCAGACAGAAGGGTTAGAGGCTCGAAACGATTCAGAAAATGAGGATTGGATTTCTCGTTAATAAAGAGGCCGTCGGCGATAAACAGCAGATCGAACTTGCCTTCCTCCGCTATACGCGCCTGTTTTTTGTAAAAATCAAGGTTCACGCTGGCATTAATCGGAATGTCCGGGTGACGCCAGAAGGAGATGCTGTTCCCAACTCCGTTCAGATTGGCTCCCAACTTCAATCGACGTTTCGTCATGTTCATGTCCTCCCTATATTTTCGTGGGTAATCCGATCACTTTTATTCGTTTGCTTCATATCACTAGCCCTTACCACCCAGGCAGCCCCAAGAAGTACAATCCCTGTCAGTAGAAAAATAAAAGGAATTCCGGTCCATCCGCCAAGAAAACCCCCGATCAAAGGACCGAGTACAATGCCGAATTGACTCGCAGTCTGACTCAGACTAACTGCCCTTCCCCGAAACTCATGGTCGGCATATTTGATAATTAATGCATTGAGCGCCGGGTAGACTGCGGCAAAGAACAGACCATAGACAAATCGCAGACTTCCAAAATAAACGAGATTATACGCGGTCAGCTGCAAAAGACTGCCAATCCCGCCACCGATCAGCCCGATAAACAACGTTTTCTCGTACCCGATCCTGCCGCCAATCTTCCCCCATCTCGGTCCCATAATGACCGTTGCTACCCCGATGGCCGAGAATACGATACCTGCACTAAGTGCTGCATGGCTTACATCTCCGCCGATCTGAACGACATATAGCGTCAGCACAGGTTCGATAATGAGCACGGACGTCGAGACGAGTAGAATCAAACCATAGATCCGCATTAATCCGGGGGTGGAAGCCGCTCTCTTCAAATCACCCAAGATGCTGGTGGAAGCCACCGTACGGGATTTGCGCGATTCTTTTACTCCAAGGACCAGCAGGGCCGAGAGCAGCGTAATAATTCCGGAAGCTATGAAACATCCACGCAGCCCGATCCAATGGCTCAGTACTCCTCCAGCAAGAGGTCCGAGGATACCACCTGCAGCAGTCGATGTGGAGATGACGCCGAGCGCATAACCGACATGCTTCTCCGGCGTGTTCGTGCCCACCAATGTGATGGATGCGGGGTTGAATCCAGCCATGAGTCCCTGGAAGACCCGTACCGCAATAAACGTGTAAGGATCATGAACAAAATAGTTGGCGGCATGGGCGATGGCCAGCCCCACACCTGATCGGATCAGCATCAGTTTGCTGCCGTATTGGTCAGCCAGCGATCCCCAGAAGGGTGCGCATAGTCCGCTGATCAGAAAGCTGATCGAGATCGAGACACCGGACCAGACCTCCAGTCCGCTTTGAATTCCGAGATTATTTTGCAGAAACAGAGGAAAGAACGGCACGGACAAGGTGTACGCCATATGATTGAAAAATAGCCCCAACCACAGAATATACAGATTACGCTTCCAATGCGGCATCTCGGCATTCTCCATAGTATATAATTCCTATAAAATAAGTAGGTTATTATCCATATTAGGATACTGCTGCAGGAAAGTATAATAGAAATGTTCAATAGACCCATTCAAGATTTAAATGAATGGGCCAGTCAATTAAGTGAAAAGTCGAAACCGGAGCATCTGATTATTGCGGCACCTGGACAGACATGAACACATCTACCTCATCTTCACGATCTACAACAAACCCGAAACGTTCATATAAACGCTGCGCCCGGCTTCCCTGCAGTACATTTAAAGTTACACGTTTGCCTCTGACTTCCTCCTGCTCCAGCAGCATCTGTAATACTTCGGTCCCGAGCTTCCTGCCCTGAATATCCGGATGGATGTAGAAATGTTCCAGCAAAACACCCTCTGACCTAGGCTTCAGTGCCACACATCCGACTGACGAACCCTCCAGCTCAATAATCCACGTATAGACCGGGTCAAATGTATTCCGGAAACGCTCCCGAACCCTCACCTCGTCATACCTTCCCAATCTGGTTAGATCATCATACAGAACCAGGGCACGCAAATCCGCCAATCGCTCCTGATCTGCCTGCACAGCTTGACGCATCGTTAGTCGGTTCATCGGGGCACTACCTCCGTTTAAATGAATCAATCACTTATTTCTTCATGTATGTATTCCTGCTCAACCTTGGCTACATCATTTCATTATCCATTCTCTTGGCACGTATAATCTCCCGGATAATCTTTGAACGGTTCCAAACGACAAATTTGAAGACAAGTCCATCCTCCATCGTAATTGTAATGCCGTTAGGTATTAACCCCCACGTCATTCGTTTCTCAATCTTGGTCATTCCCCAGATCTCAAGTTGAAGCCAGTCTGTCTGAATATTCAGACCATGTGGAATAAAAATCAATCGTTCATTGGTAAGGAACAGCTTCCCTCCTACGCCTTCAAATCCCCTTAACCAGTTCGCATTAATCCGTTCAAAAATGACGTATTCTGTTGGACCCAGCTCTTCCATCGCTGTCATCTCCTTTTCAGCCTATCTATTGGTGATTTCATGCACTTGAATCTCTCTTATTATAGGTCGTTTCTACCCATTTAGGAATAATTCTGCACATGATTACACTCCAAAAAAAGCACTGTCCCCCGGATATATTCCGTCATGGACAATGCTTGTTCCGTTAGTGCTATTTGAAAAGGAGAAGCCCCACCACTACATCTCTTGCAGAATGCCTTTGACCAGCCCGATGAAGGTTGTTTTCACTTTGGCAGCTACTTCAATCACTTCATCATGACTAAGCGGCTGATCCAAAATGCCACAAGCCATGTTCGTCAGACAGGAAATGCCCAGTACCTTCATGCCGCCATGAATCGCTACAATCGCTTCAGGTACTGTGGACATGCCCACAGCATCCGCACCCATGGTACGAATCATGCGAATCTCCGCCGGGGTTTCATACGCCGGACCACTCCACCATGCATACACACCTTGCTGCAGGCTAACACTCTGCTCTTCTGCAACCTTTAGGGCAATGCTGCGCAATTCGCGGTTGTATACCTGTGACACGTCCGGGAAACGAACACCGAGTTCAGCGTTATTCGGTCCCATCAGCGGATTGTTGCCTACCAGATTAATATGATCGGTAATAAGCATCAGCTGACCTGGTTCAAAGCTTGTGTTGATCGCCCCGCAGGCATTCGTGATGATTAATTGTTCGACACCAAGCGCCTTCATGATCCGAACCGGGAAAGTCACCTCATCCAGTGTAAAACCTTCATAATAATGAAGACGTCCCTTCATGGCTACAACCGTTTTGCCCATCAGTTCTCCAATAACCAGCTCGTTTGCATGACCAATGGCCTCGGATTGAGCGAAATACGGAATGTCCGTATAAGGAATAACGGTAGCATTTTCAATCTCGTCCGCGAGTGCTCCCAGCCCCGATCCTAGGATCATGCCTACGGCAGGTTTGGTGTTGATTCGGCTTAATATGTAATCTCTGGCTTCCTGAATATGTTCGGATTGCTGCATAAATGGTTCCTCCTGATGAGCTGTATTGGGTATACAATTACTATATCTCAAGTGTAATGAACAATGGACATGATGTAAATGGGAGCCGGAAACGCAGCTCCTCTGGACAGCTTCCGCTCGATCCGGTTAAGGTTTAAGCCCAGATTGCAGCACCCGGAAATATGGTTGCAAAAGCCCGTCAAAACCGTGGTTCTCATCATCGTCAACCTTTTCAACATACTTCCATAAGCGTACTCAGATTCATGAACGAATCCGATGGAAGGATCAGGAACGAGCTGTACATCCACATCGCCATGCTTCAACATTAACACAAAAAACCGATCCTCTGTCGAGAATCGGTTTCATTCATTGAAAACGGACAAGGTATCTCACACCAACATGTAATGGCAAGCTGCCTCACTGCCGCTCCAACGAATGGCCCCTTTTACCTTTTAGGAAATCCATCCCGACGATTAGCAACAGCATCAGTATAGCAAACAGCACGGATTTGCCAGTAGTTCTTTCAGGAAAGATCATATAGGCAGCTGCAAAATTGCCTGCAAAAACAAACAGGTAATTCCGTATGCGGTCCATCTTCTCATCTCATTTCCGGATCAAATTCAGACTCACTTATCCTACAGCTCCACCCTATCATATTTTCCCATTTTAATCCATAATGTAAGTTATCTCTTTCGCCCAATCCCCTCATAGACAGCCTCGCACAGTTCAGTTGTAAACCTGCCCGACATGCCCTCCAGAGCCGTATTCGTGAACGCAACAACGCTCAGCTCTTCTGCCGGATCAACAAACCACGAGTGACCATAGGTTCCTCCCATACGCCACGTTCCAGCAGATTCCGAAGTACCCGCCTCTACCGGATCTTTCAGCAACGTGAATCCCAGGCCAAATCCTCTGCCCGGCCAATAAGGCATGGCAAGATCGCCAATCTGATTGGTCGTCATATCGGTGACCAGCGCTTCGGGAAGAAGGGAGCCTCCACCTTGACGCAGCGTTTCAAGCAAAAGAAGAAAGTCTCCTGCACTTCCAATCATCCCCGCGCCACCTGAGAAATAGGCCGATGGATCGAAAACTCTTTCAGGTGCAAGACGGAAGCCCGCCGTTCCTTCAATAAAAGGAACATGTTCCTCTTCACCCAAGCGGCGAGGTTGCCCAGAACTGTTGGAATTGTCCGCATAGGCAGCAGTCATTCTCTCCGGATCCACAGCAACAAAATCAGTGTCCTTCATGCCCAGTGGATGAGTTACGAGCCGTAGTACTGCCTCTCGCAGTGTCATCCCGGTCACTTTCTCAATGACTGCACCGAGCACATCGGTTGCAATCGAATATCTCCACATCTTCCCGGGCTCATACAACAGTGGAGCAGAAGCAATCCTCAACAGATTTTCCTCCAGCGTAATGCCAGCGATATCCATTCCATCCGATACTCCGGCAAGTTCGTACGTCCCCCCTTTTTCCTGAAAAAAACGATACGTCAAACCTGCCGTGTGTGTCATCAGATGATGAACCGTCATCGAGGCCACTTCCCCATTCGGCTGTTTGGGAAGAAATTCAGGCAGCCACTTGGCTACCAGATCATCAAGCTTTAATTTTCCTTGGGATATCAATATCATGGCAGCGGTAGATACAATCGGCTTGGTTACAGAAGCATACCTGAACAGTGCGTTTTCTTGCATTCGTATGTTCTGCTCGCGATCAGCAAGGCCAGCAGCACTGTTATAGACCAGCTCCCCTTTCCAGGCAATCTGAACAACAGAACCCACGATTCTTTTTTCTGCCAACGTACGGTGAATCACTTCATCCACAGATACAGCATTAAACTTCATACCTCTGTCTCCCATTTCACTCTTCCTCTCCATATGCTACCGCTTGATTATTTAAAGTATGTGCGTTTATTATATAAATGATCTCACCCGTATTACATAAGACAATTAAGTTATGAATATTAATACACAATGAATATAAAGGTGTTTATACAGAAATTCCTAAAATTTAAAAGGGGGCCATCTCATGGACCAAATCGATAACAATATCCTCTTTCATCTGCAAAACCAGGCAAGATTATCCATGACGGAACTCGGCAAGCTGGTAGGTTTATCTCAACCCGCCGTAACGGAACGCGTGAAGCGATTGGAAGAATGCGGTGTAATTGAGGAGTACCGCACCATCATTTCTCCACAGAAAATAGGGAAGGCGAGCACGTCCTATCTTCTTTTTCGCACACGGGATTGTCATGCCTTTCTAGATTTCTGCCGCTCGTCACCGGAAGTAGTTGAATGTCATCGCGTGAGCGGAGAGCATAACTACCTGTTAAAGATCATGACGGATTCGATTGCTGATCTCGAAGCGTTTGGAGACCGATGCGATCAATTCGGTACCTACACCACCCTCATCGCCATATCATCACCTATCGCAACCAAAAATCTCATTGAAGGAACGAATGTGGTATAAATAGCAGGTTCCGTTCTTAGCCCGTCTTGGGAAAACCATGTTTTCTGGCAGACCAGGCAACAATCAAGGCCATAACGATCAACAGGATCAAGGAAATCGGCAGAGAACGAGCTCCTACCCGGTCCAAAAGGACGGCTCCAACGACCCCTCCTCCCCCGATTCCCAGATTCCATGCTGTCACCAGCATGGATTGGGCGATATCGGCACTCTTGCCCCCAGCTTGCGCAATTGCAGTCTGCAGTAACGTAGCCGCCCCTCCAAATGTAAGCCCCCAGGCGACTACCCCCATAATGATTACAGTCGGTTGATGGATAAAGACCCCCATTGCCATTGAGGCCAATGCGAATATAACTAGACTGATCAGAATCAATAACCTCATGTAACGATCAATCAGCAGCCCAATAATCCATATACCGATCACTGAGGTAAGTCCGAAGATCAGAAGAACCAGATCCACCCGTTCGGACAATACGGTCTCGCCCAGATAAGGTGAAATATACGTGTATAGAATGTTATGAGCGAGTACCCAGGCGAGAACAACAAACAATATGGAACGGATCCCCGGCATAACAAAAATTCGATGAAGCCCAAGCTGATGGCGAGCAGGCTCCCCCTTATAATCAGGTACTTTCCATAGCACCCAAAATACAAGTGCAACCGTTAATAATGAGACTGTCCCAAAGATAAGGCGCCACCCTGCGTAATTGCCCAAAAAGGTACCCAAGGGAACGCCTAGTGAAAGCGCCAAAGGTGTGCCCACCATGGCGACAGCCATCGCTTTTCCCTTTAACGAGCTTGAAACCATCCGGCGTGCGTAACCTGCGGTCATTCCCCACAACACTCCAGCAGATACCCCGGCCATGAAGCGGGCAATGAGGGTCAGTACATATACCGAAGATACGGCCGTAATCGTGTTAAAAATCAGAAAGCCGAAGATGCATAATAACAGCAGTGGCCTGCGTCTCCATCCACGTGTAGCTGTCGTCAAGGGGATCGCTGCCAGAAGAGATCCCACTGCATATAATGTGACGAGTTGTCCAGCCAAACCTTCCCTGATCTCCAGATCTTTTGCTATTTGCGGCAGCAGCCCCGCCGGTAGACTTTCGGTAAGAATGCATATAAATCCAGCCATAGCCAAAGCCAGCAGACCCGACCAGGGAAGACGTTCTTTTGCCATTGTGTTCGCGTTCACGAAGACTCTCCTTTATCCTTTATTTGTGTAGTCCAAAAGCCTTTGGGCTACAACAATAAGCTTATAAAATCGGGTCCACATTTGGCATACTTAATCAACGGCAAATCGATCGTTTTAGGATGATAATCCATTTTATTTCGGTGTTTCACTTCGAATTTTAATGTAAACGCTATTAATCAGTATTCATCAAACGCTGGATGGTTTAAGAGGGCGGGAGGAAATCGAAGATCTTGGATAGCGCTCTACGATGAACGATACGTCTGTCGTAGATAACAGGCCAACTGCAGATGGAGCAGGTGCTCCTGATTACTCAGGGACATGCCCAGAATCTCTTCAATTTTACGGATGCGCTGATACAATGTGTTGATGTGAATATGAAGTGCTGCCGCAGCCTGGACCGCAGAACCTCCGCAAGCCATATACGTCATTAGTGTTTCCTCGAGTCCTCCGGTCTGTCCTTTGGCAGGCCTCAGCGGCTCAAATACCTCTGCCATAAACGCATTCAGATCCTCGGCCGGCTGACGGATGAACAAACGGTTTACTCCAATGTCCGTATAGCGGATCGTTCCCTGTTCGCCCCTTGTCTTCTGGTATGCAATCGCCTTGTCCGCTTCCTGGTACCCCGTATTAATGGCATCGACTCCAGAGCGTACTGAGCTTAATCCCCCCAGTAATTTCACATGATTACGACTTTCCCACTCGGGCAGCAATGCGCTGAACTGTTGTTCCAGTTTGCCAGGCTTGTGTGACTCGTTCAGCATAAGCAGTACCGTTATTCGCCTTTCATTGCCGAACGCAATGGGCAGGGTTCCTGTTGGCATTTTCTCTCTCAGATACGCTACCAATTGAACCGACAACGCGCTAAGCGTCGACGGATTGACCCGTTCCGCGAACTCCAGCAGTCCCACTACGATTGAGGTTGAAGGACCGATTCCGATCTCTCCGGACTTCTGCCAATAATCCTCCGAATCTTGACTGAGCCTCAGGTCGTTGAAGTATTGCTGTGTTTTTTTGAAATAAAATTCGGCAAGGGACTGCTTGCGCATCAATTCCAGAGCAAGAATGGAACTTCCCTGCTCCAGTGCAATCAACTGTAATGGTTCCAGCCGCATGTTCATCTGGATGATGAGATAACCAAGGCACTGATTGGCTGAAGCGATCGGATACAAATATTGATACGACGGGTTGTCATCTCCCTCAATACATGTCAAATAATCCGGATGGTGCAAGGATTCGTACAGAGTGAGAAGCTTTTCCATATTCCAGCCATGCATGACTTTGCCCCGCTTCGGAATCCATTCGTTGTCGATAAAATCCACAAAAGTCATCGGTACACCAATAACACGTGTCAGTTCGTTAACGATGGATACCGCGCCCTTATTTTGCAGCGAAAGCCGCATGAGAGAAGAGTGAATCTCGTCCCGCTTAATCAGCGTTGCGTTCTGTTTGCTCAGATTTTCGTACAATTTGGCATTCGTAATCGCAATCGAAACCTGATCGGCAAAGCTTTGCAGCAGCCGCACATCCGACTCCGTGAATATGGGTACCTTTCCTTTCTGGTAGACGATTAACACACAATCCGGTTGACCTTCCACCTTAATGGGCACCGAAATGATTGATCCTATATTTTGAAAATCGTATGCCGAATTCAGATGATGTTTGTTGTCCGACGTCATGTTGCCAAAATCATCTTCCACTGTGGAAAAGCTGTTATAGAGCTTGGGTGTGCCTCGCTTAAAGGTGTTCCCAATGATCCCCTCACCCGGCTTCAGCTTCATTCTCAGCATGCCCTCGCCCATCTCCCCTGCTCTTGCCTTGACCGTTAACGCGTCGATCGCAGGATCGTATCTCCATAACACACCGATGCATTCATAAGGGATAACCGATAGTGCACTTACCAGTATCCGTCCCAACAATTCATTCAGATCCAGCAATTGAGTCACATCCCGGATACTGTTCATAATTTCATTCAAGGCACGTTCATGCTTGCTCGCCACAGCCTCCGTATAGTAAGGGTAGAGCAGCGAGGAAAGTGTAACTACATCTTCCGCAGAAAGCTGCCAGCTCTTAAAGACACGAATAGCCACACATACATTATTGTTATATGGTAGAAAAACTAACATAACACCTTCCGATTCCTGTTCCACTTTGGGATGTTGAAGAGGAAGACGTTCCATAAAACAAGGCGGTATACTTTCTCTCCTGCCTGTCGCTTCAATCAGTACCCAATCCGCCCAGTTGCTGCTGAGCCACACCTCGTAATCGCAATCTCCCAAGCGTTCCCGCAAGATTTCATGTAAGATTCCATTCAACGGAGCCGCCCCCTGTCAATGTAGGTTTTCACATCATAATACGGACAATTATACAGAGATATACATTGTGTTGAAACCCCTTCATCATGTAACTTTAAAGCAACACAGAAATTTAGTTAACAATCGATGAGAAAGAAGGTAACACAATGTCCAATATCGTGCAAAGCAAACACTTCAAGTACATTGTTCTCACTCTCTTGTTTCTCGGCTGGTGCCTTGGCAACCTGGATCGCTTCGTCATCAACTATGCCATTGTAGGCATTACACAAGATCTGGGTCTGAGTGCTTCCGCACAAGGAATCATCCTCAGCAGTTTTTTTCTCGGATATGCCATTATGCAAATCCCAGGCGGAGCACTCGCCGATCGCTTCGGTTATCGGAAGGTCATACTCGTTTCCCTGTTCTCCTGGTCCATATTCACCATTCTGACCGGCTCCGCCTGGTCGTTGTTCTCTCTTATCTTTGTTCGTTTCCTGTTTGGTATTGGAGAGGGCAGCTTCTTCCCTTCCGGTTCCAAGGCCATCGCCACTAACTTTCCCATTAATCAGCGCAGCGGTGCCATGTCCATTATGCTGGCATCCGCAGCCATTATGGGGGTTGTCACTCCGATTCTTACCGGACAGGCCCTTGTGACCATTGGCTGGCGCAACCTGTTCTATATCATTGGTGCGGTGGGCATCCTCATCACAGCCTTGATGTTCTTTTTGTTAAAAGAACCCGCCAAACCTGCACTTGCGACCTCCGGCTCGGGCCAACAGCCTAAAACGTCACTTAAAGCCGTCCTGAAGACGCCTATGATCTGGAATTTGTTCATCAGCTACTTCAGCATTTATGCAGTAAACTGGGGGCTTCAATCCTGGATGCCGACGTACATGGTCAATGTCCGGGGACTGGATATGACCCAAATGGGACTGCTCGCCGCCATTCCGGCCATGGTCAGCATTTTCACCATGATTCTCAGCGGCTACGTGCTTGACCGCATCCCGGCTGGCAAAGATCGAATTATCGCTTCCGTGTTCGGAGTGCTTGTGGCCTTATTCCTGTATCTGATGGGCTCCGCGGGCAGCATTACCACATTCATTACGTACATGACGATCGTTACGGCAATGGCCGGATTTATCTCGACACTGATCATTTCGAAGTCCCTTAAAACGATGCCCGAATCTGTCGTCGCGACAGCCAATGGATTCATTAACACAGGTGCTCAGCTTGCAGGTTTCCTGACTCCGATGCTGATCGGATTTCTGGTTCAAGCCTCCGGGGGATCTTATGCCACAGCCTTCATCATGCTTATCGCTTTCGCCCTGATCTGCTCCATTACCCTGATGTTCTCCCGTCGTTCCAATCCGGATCAGGATAATACGACGACTGAAGTGCAGGCAAAAGCGGTCTAGACACAGAGGATTACCTCCATGAGGTTACTCCGATAACAGTCCATGGCGTATAGAACAACAAAACCATTTTAACGAATACGAGGTGCGGATATTTATGACCACAACTGTAGATTTGACCCAATATATATCAGAGGCCATTGAAGGAAAACGCGATTTGTTCACCCATGCGAGTGACCGAATCTGGGGGTTTGCAGAAACCCGTTTCGATGAATTTCAATCAGCAGAACTGCTTATGGAGTTACTGGAATCCGAAGGCTTCACTATAGAGCGTGGGGTAGCAGGTTTGGAAACGGGATTTATCGCTTCTTATGGTAAGGGGCTGCCCGTCATCGCCTTACTGGGGGAGTACGATGCGCTGGCCGATCTCAGCCAGGAAGCTGGAATCAGCACGTATCATCCTGTTCAGCCCCGCGGAAACGGCCATGGATGCGGGCATAATCTGCTCGGTATTGGCGCATTGGCTGCTGCAGTGGCGGTCAAGGACTATCTTCAGGAGCATCCGGAGACTCAAGGAACGGTACGCTTTTACGGATGTCCTGCCGAGGAAAGTGGATATGGTAAAACATATCTGGCTCGCGAAGGTTATTTTAAAGACGTAGATGCCGCCCTCTCATGGCACCCTCATTCCTTGAATGCCGTGATGCACGGAAGCTCCAATGCTGTCATTCACGGTACATTTACCTTCAAAGGCATTAGTGCTCATGCTGCTGCGGCTCCTCATCTGGGCCGTAGTGCTCTCGATGCGGTTGAGCTGATGAATATCGGCTCGAACTATATGCGGGAACACATGATTGATCAGGCCAGAATTCATTATGCGATTACGAACTCGGGCGGTTTGGCCCCCAATGTCGTGCAAGCGGAGGCCGAGGTCACTTATCTCGTTCGAGCTCCCAAGAGTGCACAGGTACGCAGTCTGTTTGAACGTCTGGTGAAAGTGGCAGAAGGGGCCGCCCTGATGACAGAAACAACAATGAATTTTAAATATGAAGGCGCCTGCGCCAACCTGATCCCGAACAGTACGCTTGAAAAAGTAATGCATCAGCATCTCGTTGCCTTCGGTGCACCTGAGTATGAAGAGGAAGAATACACTTATGCCAAAGCGATCTATGATACGCTGCCAATCCAGAACCAGCAGGAAGCCGGCGCGTTAGTCGGCCCTGAGCTTGCGCCTCTTTTGGCTGAACGACCACTGCCTAACTTTATTGCTCCGTATTCAGATGAGCGCGAAACGTTCATGGGCGGTTCAACCGATGTAGCAGATGTCAGCTGGAACGTGCCGACGGCGCAGTGCATCACGACTACGATGGCCTTTGGTACGCCGCTTCATGCTTGGCAAACCGTTGCTCAGGGCAAGAGCAGCTTCGCTCACAAGGGCATGCTGCTCGCAGCCAAAGCGATGGCTGCTACGGCCCTTGAATCCATTTTACATCCGGAGATCGTCAAGGAAGCACAACAGGAATTGCTGGACAGACTCGGCGGGGAAGTCTACGACTGTCTCGTTCCGGCAGATGTGCAGCCTCCGAAGCGGGGAGAATAAGACGGTGAGGTTCAAAGACGTATTTTCCATTATCGGTCCAGCCATGGTTGGACCTTCTAGCTCTCACACTGCTGGAGCAGCACGGATTGGGCGCACGGCCAGACAGCTGTTCGGGGAATGTCCCTCGCATGCGGAGATCATCATGTTTGGTTCTTTTGCCGCAACGTATAAAGGGCATGGAACAGACACCGCCATTGTGGGCGGCCTGCTGGACATGGACACCGATGACCCTGGACTGCCTGAAGCATTTGCACATGCAGACACTGTAGGTATGGAAACCCTCATCCGTCCAGGGACAGGTCTGTACCCGCATCCGAACACGGCCGAGATTGTATTATCAAACGCTGCGGGAAATCGCACATTGAATATGGTAGGTACGTCAATCGGTGGAGGAAATATTGAAATCGTCCGGATCAACGGCTACAACCTGAAGCTGACGGCGCTCTATCCAACACTCATCATTCGTCACAGCGATGAGCCGGGTGTCATTGCAGTCGTAACTCGGCTGCTCGTGGATAATCACATTAACATTGGACACATGTCTGTGGATCGAAAGAACCGGCGCGGCGAAGCCATGATGGTGCTCGAATGTGACGGCAAGATTGACCCTGCCGTAGTCAGGCAGGTTGAGGTGCTTCCGGAAGTCCATGAAGTCACTCTGCTCTGTCTTTAGCTTGAATACCTGACTTCAGCTTTATCAAAAAAAGGAGTTTACGCCAATGAATTTCCGAACATTAAAACAACTTGCCGAACTGGCGGAAACCCACAAGCTGTCCCTTGGCCATCTCATGCTGGAAGAGCAATGTCATGAATCAGGCGAGGACAAGGATACCGTGTTTAGTCAAATGCTCGAATACTACGAGATTATGAAAAAAGCGGTGCACCAAGGCCTTCACACGGATACAACTTCCAAAAGCGGCCTGACTGGAGGAGATGCCCGTAAACTGATGGGTTACCGTGAAGATGGACAATCCCTGCTCGGCGACCATGCCAGTCTGTCGATGAGTTACGCACTGGCGGTATCCGAGGTCAACGCCTCAATGGGCCGAATTATTGCTACACCGACGGCGGGTTCCTGCGGCATTATTCCAGGGGTATTTATCAGCAGCCAGGAGCGGTTTGGATGGACCGATGAACAGATGGTCTATGGGCTGTTCGCTTCCGGGGCGATCGGTTACGTCATCGCCAACAATTCGTTCATCTCTGGTGCGGAAGGCGGCTGCCAGGCGGAAGTGGGGTCTGCCATCGGGATGGCAGCCGGGGCGCTGGTGGATATCCGGGGTGGGTCCCCTTCTCAGGCTATCCATGCCGTTGGACTTGCTCTGAAGAACACCCTTGGCCTAATCTGTGATCCGGTAGCCGGGTTGGTCGAAATCCCATGTATTGTTCGCAATGGATTCGGGGCGATTACAGCTCTGGGAGCAGCAGATATGGCACTTGCTGGAGTCCGCAGCGTCATTCCTTCCGATGAGGTGGTACAGGTCATGCTGGAGGTCGGATCGGCCATGCCTGAATCACTACGCGAAACGGCTGGCGGCGGCCTCGCCCAGACACCGACGGGACGTAAAATCACAAGGGATTTGCAGCATAAATAAAGATCAGGCATGTCATTTACCCGAGGAGAACGAAATCCTCAAGGTAAATGCATGCCTGTTTTGGTTTATCCGGATCAACCGAACCAAAGAATAACTATCACATTCGAGGGTATGCATGCCGACATTTAAAACGGCTAAAGTTTGTCCACCTGCAGCAGCGTAACCTGTTTCAACGTACAGGCAGGACTGATCTGCTCCTCGGATAGAACATTAAGCTTAATCAGGCTTTTCAGCTTATGGCTGTCAACCTTGGACAAAAGCCTCCAGATATCCGGATCGGGAAGAGAAGCATACAGTTTCTGATCATCATATTCCTTGCGGTGCTGAAGCACCGTTTTCACCGTGTAACCACCAACCTGCGTCTCGTAGACCCCTTGTTCCGCACAGTACGCAACAATTTCATCTCTGAGTACAGACAATTGCTGCTCAATCTCTTTTTGCTGCTGTTTTAGTTGAAAATAGGTTTGTACTTTCTGTTCCATGACCTATCACGCTCCTCTATACCATAGGTATGCAGGAAACGTTCGTTTAGGACAGGCTATTCATTGGGAATTCATAAACCATCATCTGAATATCTTTTTCATGCGATTTCAGGATATCCCCATCTACTTGCATGTGTGAATCCACTTGATCAACCTCCTTGAACATCATGTCATGATTGCAATAGATCCTCACTCAAATAGGGATTATGGAGAGCAATCCTGCGAACCCTTTGCATTACATTAGGTCCCATCGGCACATCAGCAACGCGCCTTAACAGAAGCCAACGAAGACAGGCCAGTGCTCCAAAAATCTGCTCATCTTCCAGCGTATAATTCACTGAACGCTTCAATTCGGTTTGATACGTCTTCCCATGGCTTTCCCCACTGTAAATCGTGATAAGAAAAACAGACCATGCCATGTCGTACCTTGGATCACCAAGCTGTCCATTTGTCCAATCGATAATGGTAAAGTTATCATCCATTTCAAGAATGTTGCCCAGATTGTAATCGCCATGGATTAAGCAGTCCTGCCTAAGCTGGACGCGCTGAAGGAGGTTTGTAACAATGCGGTTCAAATCCTCATGCAACGCAATGGAAGGAAAGAAATAATGAATAAAATCGTACCTGGATATGTATTCTCCTTCTTTTTCTGCACCCGCTTCATTCACCGGATAGCGATGAACCTCCATTAATCTTTGAGCCAAATGAGTCAGCTTGATAGGTGTTAATTGAGCAACAGGTGTACCATCATAGCTCGTTAGCAAAACCTGATTTTGCTGCTCATCCATGCCCCAGCCGTAAGGTCTGGAAACGCGGATTCCATTCTGATGGAGATTGGACAACAGCCGATATTGGCTGCCGATATTCGGTCTCGAATCCTTGTTCCAAACCTTCAATACATACTGCTGATCACCAAATTCAATTCTCATCACATCCGCTTCCAGTCCAGGCGACAAAGGGATAACCTCATATGCCTGTTCCATCAAACATCTGACACGTTCATCCAATTGAACCCAATCCATACGACTAAGGTTAATGGTCATTGTTCTTATTCCCCTCCATGTTTGAGATGCGGAAGACCCATGAAACGTTTTATAGCGGTTTAGCGCACCCGAATGGTTAGTCAGGGATAATAAGACCTTTGCCAATGACATTGGCAGATACGGGTTTCTTGCCCACTTCTCTGGCCCATACCGACATTTGTCCCATGTGGTGGATTTCATGAGCAATCACATGACGCATCACTTCTCCCCATGATTCTTGAGCAACCTTGTCCTTGGACTCAGGATGAATGTACGCTTTCTTTTCCATGCTCGGATCCCACGCTACTACAAATGCCTCCACATCGGGACGCAGCTTGCGATCATACTGTCGGACAGCCTCCAACGTTTTGTAATCCTCGAAGTCTTCCGGATCATCCGGTTTACCCTGCAGTAACTGAAGCCAGCTCCACTCCACATCAATGATGTGGAAAAACGTCTGTAAGATGCTGCCCACACCACCAGTACGGGGCCGAAGTAATTCTTCAAGCGGTAGTTCCTCACACCACGCATACCATTGCTCACGTACAATCCAGTTATAACGAAAAAAAGTTTCCATCGAATTCCCCCTTTTCGGTTGTGTTGCTTTCACTCCAATTTCATGTCCTGCTGGTTCTCAAACCACGCTAATGTCCAGATGATTGTCCCACTTTACTGCCTTCTATCATAACCCATGATATGGAAAAAATAAAAGAACCGCTGAACTGCGGTTCTTTACTCTTTTGGATGAGTTAATCTCTTTTTTATATACAGAACAACATGAATTGCAGCATAAATAAATAGGACATTAAACAAATAAGAAAGCACTTGGATATTGACACCCGAAAGGAACCAGATTGTATCGTCAGGCTTCTCATAATGATAATCTGTGTAAAATCTAATCGGGAAACCATACTCTGTTCGCAATGGACCTTCCGTATATGCTGTTCCCGGAATAAGCATGACAGCTAACACAGCAAGCCAAGCTGAGGCATTTAGTATTCTATAATTAATCGTCAATGTATCTCCTCTTTCAATTGATCACACTTTCGGAGTCCACCACATTGGCAAACAACCTCAGCACGGTATTGTGGTGTTCTATAATTTGGTCCGCTGTGAGATGGCTGGAATTCCAGGTGCTGTGGGCATCTCGAACCAGGTTGACCTTGTAACCAAGGCTGAATGCCCTGCGACAAGTGGTGTCTACACATACTTCTGTCTGCATCCCAACGAGAATCAGCTCAGTCACTTCGTTGTCTTTCAACTTCAGATGCAGATCCGTTTCGTGAAACGAGTCAGGTGTTTCTTTTTCAATAACTAAGTCACCTGCAATCGGTGCAATGCACGGATGAACCTCCCACCCCGGTGTTCCGCGTTCCAGTGGACTTCCTGACCCTTCGCTGTGCTGAATATAGATGACAGCATGACCCGCTTCACGAGCCTTGGCAATTACCTTTTGGATGTTCTGAAGCAGCTGTTCCCCCTGATATACGGGATCTGATTCATCAAACATGGCTGCCTGTACGTCAATGACAAGAAGTGCACAATAAGTTCTCACCTTTCATCCCTCCTGACGAGATCAATGACTTAAGTTTTTCCTAAACGTAACACGCGAGTACCCGGCTTGAAAGTGGTCCTTCTCATATTGGGATACCAAGTAACCAATGGATTTATAAAATACTACCGTGTCTTCATTATCAGGATGACCAAGAGTGTGTAATACAACTTCTGTTTTGCCTCTATTTTTAATTGCTTCACATAGATGGTCCAGAAGAGTCTTCCCGATCCCCTTCCTCTGATGTTTAGGCGATACAACGACACCTACAATTTCGTACAAACCCTCATCCTTATTAAAAACAAACCCCGCATGTCCTACAATCTTGTCCACCTCAACCGCAACCCAATATTCCGAATCACTCGAATGATTCAAAAAACTTGCCCAACGTTCTGGATAAAGGTTAACAATAAAAGTAGGAAATTGCAGCGCATATTGCTCCATTAATTGCTTAACAGACTCCGTATCCTGAGCTTCTAAGCGTCTGTAAGATATCAGATCCATCATCCCTTTTTTTAAAAAATTGAGCACTCTTGAAAATATCGCGTTGACGAGAGCTGCTTCTAGATCTCAGCACTTCTAAGACGGTAGTCATTCTCGAAACAGGCATGTATTCTATGGCCACCGAACAATTCTCCATCATCATATTCGCAATATATATGTTCATACTTGATCACGATGTCGAGGAGCCTGATGGATGCTGCGAATCTCTCTGGTGTGACATCATATTTTCCTGCATCGACTTCATCCCAATCCAAATGTTCATCGTCCTCATCATATTCAGGCCAGAAATCATTTTTATAAGCCGTTAACTCATTTGCAATGGCTATCTTAGCCTGCATATCGAATTCCTGCAAAACTCTATATATCTGCTCTGCCCGATGCATCATCTCATGGACACTAACCTTTTCATCCGATATATCCAGTGCCCAGTGAACTGGACCTTCTTGATACGTGTATGCTTTACTCATTTCTTCATAACTAAATGTTCCAATATGCTCGCTATGAATCGATCTGTCCAACTTTCGATAACCCTCCTTACCATCACAGTTCCCACTAACTTTTCTTTTTGCGAGCCTTGAAGAGAGCTTCCAACCCAAGATCGATCAGTACAAATATCAGTGCTGCAAACACGCCATGTAAGGTGAGAGGGGAATTTTCTCTAAAATTAAAAATATCTTTCCCAGCGCCCATGACCAGAACAAATATGTTCATACCGACGAACCCAGCGCACGCGTAACCCAGAAATTTTACGATTAGATAAAGTGCATGATTAGTCACTCTCATTTTGCTCAACAAGAAATCAACTAACACCGACAAAGGTAAACCTATCAAAAAAATCAAGGGAGTTGCATATATAGGGTACACAGCAATATAAAAACCAAAGTTGTAGGTGTCATTCATGGATACCAGGCTAGCAGCTAAACTAAAACTGATAATGGTTAAAAGTGAGGTTAACAACTTTCTACCCAGGTTCATTTTCACCACTCCAATACGAGCATCCATCATTAATCCAATGTACTTATACGTCCGAATCTGCCGGTTTCCACCCTACTTCCTGAGACCACAGATGGGCCTTCTGCAATATCTCCCAAACTACAGGCCCTTTGCCCTCCACATACTTTGAACGTTGATCTCTGTATACACTCATAAGCCTATGCTTCTCCTCAGCATACTTCACACAATCAAGTGGATGTTCTCGCAAATAATCCCTGAATAGCAGTGTCATCTGTTCGGAGAAACTTCCTGCTTGTCTGACATGTACATGCGTCCTTCTGTTCCCAGGTGCTTCGCGGAAATACCGTTTGCTTTGATCCGGATTTTCTACCCTAAAAACAAAACCGACATTTTCAATTTCATGTTGGTAGCTAGGCAAATTTTCAAAATTCAGAACAGAGATTTGAATATCAATAATGGGTTTGGCATCCATGCCAACGATTGAAGTTGATCCGACATGGTCGATTCGAAGGGCATTTTCTCTCAATGCCTCTCTTAATTTAAGTCCTGTTTCGTAAAACAATGGTCCCCATGCCGAATCATACGTTGCAATTCTCCATTGTTCTTCCATGCAGAGTCTCCACCTCACTTCGATATGATAAAGATTCGGCTCACTTGGATGAAATACTCCTTTGGCTTTTGAGTTTCTCCTCCTTAAACCAACTTCTAAGTTGATTAATATGAGCTTGGTGATAACGGTTATGATCTGCCATGTGCCATATGCCCCAGCGGATGGTTGCTTGCTTTTCATTGTCATGCCCAAAAGTGACAACATGGTCCAAATCAGCATCTGTTAATTGCGTACACGCCTCTTTCAGGGTTGTTATTACTCCCTCATATTGAGAGATAAGTGTGCCCCTAGGCACTCCGCTAACCATGGGAAGTCTGTTGTTTTCATCAATCATCGGGCCATATTGTTCTATCAATGACTGAGGTAGTGGTGTTCCCTTTATTCTGTAAACCCAATTTAGATCAACGTACAGGATATGTTTTATTAACTGAGCAGTACTATTACGGTTGTTTTCAGGTCCCCTGTAATCAAATTCCTCTTGAGACATTCCATCCGTGATGGATTGCAGCCGCTGGCTATTCTCTCTCACCGCTGAATATAACATTCCGACCACAGGCGACATATTGGCTTGACCTTTCAGATCATACAGCATTCTATCTCCCCCTCCTTGCCTTAATTCATATCAACATAGTAGTAACTTCAATTAAATAAAATTACGGATTAGGATAGGTTTCTTGTAGAAACTTAACCGATTGGTTTATCAATGCTTTTAAAGCATCCACATTAATGTCTGCGACTTTATTAATATACACGCATGCCTTTCCCGTCGTATGTTTCCCCAGATCCTCTAATAGTGATTCTCGTTCTGTATCCCCCGTTGCAAAATATAAACTGATTTTTGCTTTTCGGGGTGAGAAACCCACCAACGGTGCATCGCCTTCGTGACCAGATTCATATTTATAATGATATGCACCAAATCCAATAATGCTCGGTCCCCACATCTTGGCTTCATAGCCTGTCGTTTCAGCAAAAATATCCAACAACTTATATGCATCCTCGCGTTTTTGGGGACTCTCGACGTTTTCAATAAACTCAATGACGCTATTGTCGGTTTCTTTTGTTTTTTGCTTGTACATTTTTATTCACTCCTTTTGAACCTGATTGTCATACTGTCTTTGCCCGACTTCTCGCCAATTTCGATTTAGTTCATCTATTGATTTTTGCAATGAATCCATTCTTTTCAACCCAGCGTACTGATTACTAATTATGCCTGCAAACCCAATAACAATGACTATAATGAGATAGAGCATATTGAATCCCTCCAAAATGTAACATCAATAACGGACTGTTAATGAATGCAGCATATAATCAATTCGTTAAGTCTTCTATTTTCATTGAAAAACTTGCCCAATCACTACTATACCCCAAATCCATTCCCCATCCAGCTGACCTTAGATCATCTCTTAATCGGATTAGCTCGTTAATATCGTTGTTCTCTAATTTGGTATTTGGAAACCCTGTATATGTGGGAAAGTTAGCAAAATGCCTATACAGTGTCCACAAGTCATTTTCTTGTGATTTCGTAATCATTCCAACATTAATACCTGTAACCATCAATTGGTTAATGCCTTCTCTAACATCCTCAATCTTTTCAAGAACTACATTTTCGTCATTCCACTTATTATTGTTCTGGTAATCCATTGCACTCTCTAATTGAACTAAATCATTCTGAAGTCCAAAGGATAAATTTGAATAGACATCTTTCAGATGGCTTTCTTTCAAAAGTACATACGTGATCAAGATGATATTGAATAATACAGAAATAACAATAATGATGTTTTTGGTCTTCATTTAGTCTCCTCTCAAGTAAAAAACTTCGCCACCTTGAGTCACGAAGTTCTCTTTCGGATCATTCTGATTTGGCCCCTGTGATTAATCTCATCTTCGAAAACATGAAACCACATAAAATAATAGTTTGCCGGTTTGTTATACCAGAATTCTTCTTCCGTGTTCAACCAGTCGTCATTCACTGTCTGAAAGAACTGAAGTGATTTCATTCTTACCTGTTCCATTTTCGCAAAATAAAATGTGATATCATTACCTTTGATCTTTTCCTGACCTTCCTTGCCTAAGTTTAACGCCGGGCCCCACTCCGATAAATCTTCTTCGTTCAGCTCCCGATTCTCAAAAGTCGCCACCTGGTAGGCATATTCGACTGCTGCAAAGTGAAGCAATAATGCCCCGATAGAGTTACTTTCGGAGTCCAGCAAAAAATCCAATTGATCTATGGATAGATTTTTGACTTCCTCAATGGTTGTGAATCTGGCATAGTTCATCATCGAGATGAGCCGGCTAATCTGAGGAGAATAACTCGGAATATCACTTATTAGATATATGTTCTCCATGTTCATGATCTATTCCCCTCCGCTTCAATATGTACTACCTGGTCCATTATAAAGTTCACAGCATCTTCGAGATGCTCTGCAACATAATCCGGTTCTGTTATGGTCCACTTATCCCTGTATTTATCTAACGCTTCATTACCTGCTCCTGTTCGCACCAATATCTTCTTGCAGCCGGCGTAATGTGCAGCTAACATGTCTGACCATCGATCTCCGATGACCACACATTTGCTCAGATCGAATTGATTCTCTTTTGCTGCTCTCAGCAACATTTCCGGTTTGGGCTTCCTGCATTCACACTCTTCATTGTGTTGATGAGGACAGATATACACCCCGTCAAATCCAAAGGCCATCATCTCTTTTTCAAAGGCTTCCATAGTTGCTTCTCCTCTGGAGATACCCGGTTGGTTTGTAAATCCATAGATCGGAGTTTCGTGATTTTTAAGTTTCTCCAATGAAGCTAACGTAAATGAGAACAACTTAAATTCACCTGGGTAAATGACTTCATCTGAACCGCCTATCGTTCCATCACGATCAATAAAAACGGCTTGAAATATATTGGACGGCATGGCTAACCTCCCTATGTAATTTGTGTTAGACTGTGGTTTCTATGGTTCCTGTAGTTCCTATCCTGACTTCATTCAATATCCAAAAAAGCCTAAAATGATTTTTACCTTCTTCTCATTTTTGTTCATGAGTTTAATTCCCTCTTTTGAATCTATGATCATTACCTTTTTTCCAATCCATGCTCTAACGTACACTGATCTAAGACTGAATGGTTTTGTAAATCCTTTTACTTCACTTTCCGTCCCGTCTTCATGTTCAAACTCCGTTCTGATGAACCAGCGGTTTCCATATCCAATCTCTCTGAACTTTTTCAAAGCATTCTCCTTTTTCTACAACCTCTTCATTTCTAAAATTCGATATAAAAGGGCTGCATCTCCGGTCTTAAACAGTATTCAATTCGTTGTTTAAAATTCTTCCAGGTGACTAAGCTTAAAGCTTCTTCCACTGGGAAATATCTGGTGTCTAGACTTTCGTTTGATACGGTTAATTGTCCTCCGATGGGCTTTGCCAGAAATAACGTGTTTACAATGGAGTCCTCCACATTCTGAAATACGCCGCAAAACCGGGTAATCTCGATATCAATACCTGACTCTTCCTTGGTTTCCCTAATGGCTGCACGTTGTAAAGATTCTCCGACTTCCACCTGTCCGCCTGGCATTTCCCAGCCTCTTCTGGGACCTTTAATAAGTAATATCTCATTCTGATCATTGATCACAATTGCAGCTGCCGAAACAATATGTTTAGGTGGGGTCATCTTCTCCAGACCTTTCGTTTAATTTGATTCCGCAGGGATAATCATTTGTTGTACTTCTTGTACTCCTGGGATAAACCCGAGGTTGTAGTAGACGGATTCTGCATCGTTGCCTTCCATGACGTACAACCGTAAGATTGGATATTTCCCCTTAAGGATCGTCAAGGCTCTCTGCAGCATGCGTGTAGCAATCCCTCTTCCCCTGTGCGATGGGATGACACCAATACTATATACTGCTGCCTCAGTATCCTGTAAACAAAGCCGGCAATTGGCGACAAGCTTCCCGGTATTTTTGTCATACACAAGTGTAGACGCTTCCGTGAGTATCTCATTGGTTAGACCGGGATCTTCAGAAGGTATGAACTGTTCAAACGAAGACTGATTTCTTCTTAACGCTTCAAAACCTCCCACAAAGCTTGCAAAGTCGCAATGAGCGATTTCATCTTCATTCGTATATCGCTTGGTACCTGTTTCATCTTCGGCAATTTGAGGACTCTTGATGATCAGATCGGGGTCCCAAGTCACGTCAAAATGTTCAGTGGGACGCTGCATCCATCGGCATCTGAACTCTACCGGCCAAAATCCGGCTTTTGCAAATAAATGAACCTGGTCCGGAAGAATTTCAAAGGCTTTAATGTGCTGGGTTCGATCAGACCAGCTGACGAGTATCTTTTTAAGAAGCTTCATTACCTCAAATAAATGATTAAATGGTGGAATGAAAAACAAATGATATATCCTATTGGGTGCCATCCTTACCCCACCAATTTTCGATTCTCCTTGGCAGATCCAATAAGCATTATTTCGCTTAGCATTGAAACGTTCTTCTCTAAAAAATCCAACAAAGCGCATGTTGTAATAGACTGAGCAATATACTCCCCACTCTTCCGGGTCAGCTTTACGAATCGAATATTCGCTGGATAAATCATACGTTTCTATGTTTTCAGACCAATCGGCTACCTGCACACGTCATTCCTCCTTAATCATCCCATGGTTTTAAAATCTTGTATCCTTCTTCCGTCCTCAACTCGATCTGTAAAGTTTCCCTGCGTATAATCATGTATAACCTTATTCCAAAATTGCTGAGCGGGCTCGTTGCTTTCGAGCTGATAAACTTCCCAGTGCCCCTTATGCGTATCAAAAATTTGTTTAGCTACCGCCTTACCTATGCCTGCTTTTCTGTATTTCTTCATAATAAAAAACTCGGCAATGGAGAAGTAATTTCGCTCTTCTGATTCTATGGATCTGACTAACACAAAACCTATATATTTATCATCTTGTTTAATGACATATGGAAATCGATGATCCACTTCGTTCCAATAGTCATCCAAGTAAGGATATGCCCCGAATAGTCCGTCATCCTCCACATCACATTGGACAAATTCCGAGAAATCATAAATATAAAACTGCATCAGATTTTTTATGACTTCCTTATATGCCTTGGAAGCTTGAATTAATTCGTAATTCATTTCGGTGTTACCCCTTTATTTCAGCTGTGAGTTGAGTCTCTTAAAGCTTTCAATCTGTTTCTTATGATGTTTATCATGCGAGATGAATGCCCTTACATACTTTTTAATACTAAATTTTTTCTTGTCTCCATCCTTGTACTCACGTGTATATTCTTCTTCTTGCAGTCCGGTAATGTCATGAATAATGTTCATTCGCTTTTCTACAAATTCTTCGAGAATGGCATTCTTTGATTTTGTCTTTGAGTAATCCATCGCATTTGCATTAAATTCATCAAAATTCAGATGCCTTACGGTTAACGGTTCATCATGTTTGATTTTATAGATCGCTTCCTCATAGAAATATTGATCCCACAACATTATATGTGCGATAACGTCTTTCAAAGTCCATTTGCCTTCAGCTATTGGCGTATTCCAAACCTGCTCAGATAGATTGTCTAACTCCATCACGTAAGAAGTAAATGATTTAAATTCTTCAATCATTTCATCCGTAGTTTTAGCCATGATCATATCACTCCCCAAAAATGATTTTGTTCACCTTACTTTAAGCTCGAATTCCTCGGTTTGGCCGTTCCATTCTATGCGGAAACTCACCCTAGAATCTGCTTGGGGGATTGCCCCGTTACCTGTTATATACCAACAAAATATACGTCCTCTGCATTCTTGTTAACAGAAATAATTCCATTTTATTTTTCCACGCCACCAAAATTATAGTTACATTTTTCAAGCTGGCTCACTCCATATACATTATTGCTCAACTATCATGCCAAAAGTATCCTGAATGACTTTTTCATAGTTTTCCCATTCAAAATAAAAAGGGCCGATGTTTAATGGTTGATTCTTATGCTCCAGCTTAAAGTCCTTCCATATGACAACATCTTCTTCCCTGTCCACTTTCACAGAGATATACCCGCACTCTTCATCTCCACACCAAGGGCATACAAGAATGGGATATCTATAATACAGATTCTCGTGAGGTTCTTTTAACAGAAAGTATTGAATCATTTGTTTTTGATTTTCATTGCTTCCCCAACCCAAGGATGGTACCAAGTCGTGGTTCTTAAGCATCTGATACAGTGATCTTCCATCAATAATGAGATCCGCGAATGTTGTGTTTTTATTTCCATCCTGATCTGGATCTAAATCATCGTATCGACTGGAAGGTTTGGTTTCTAGAACATTTATGGTGGTCATTTAGATTCTCCTTGTTGATTATCCTGCTGATAACTTATTATTAATAACGCTTATCCAAGCGTAATGGTTATTTATTTCCAATGATTTATAGTTTTTTCTTCAAAAAGTACTGAACAATTCCTTCCGGATACTCATCTAGTATTCCAAAAACTTCATACCCCATCTTCTGATAGAATTCTGGAGCTTGATAAGAAAACGTACTGGTGTGTGCAAGTTTGCAGCCCATATCGGAGGCTATGCTTTCGGCTTGCAGAATGAGAGTCTTCCCGTTCCCGTGATTTCTATATTCCTCGTCGATCCAAAAGTTATCAATATATAACGTATCGCAGTATGTCGCACAGAAGATCCCACCGATGGCTTTGCCCGTCTTATTCCGCAAAAATAGATTAATGCTCTTTCCAGGTTTCTTTAACAGCCCTTTCGTTTCTCTCAAATTGTAGTTGTATAAATGGTTACAAATTGCTTTGTAGTCTTCATCATGGTCTTCATATACAACTTCCAGTTCAACATCTTGATTGGATTGGTTCATCTCACCATAACCTCATTTCGTTCTATTCGACTTGCTTGCTCACTTATACGTATCTTTCATTTACAGATACTTCTTGAATGCTTTGCTTGACTCTCCATCGTATCCTAATTTCTTATAAAAATGATGTGCCTCGATTCTGGTAGCTCCACTGGTTAGAAACACTTTCACACAATTTTTCTGTATACATAAATCTTCGATATACTTCATCAGTTCTGAACCATATCCCTTGCTCTGCACATGCTCTGTAACAATGACACGTTCGACCACTCCAAACGGTCTATTCTCCACCAAGGCATCCAGACAAATATGTACGTGCGCTGTACCAATAACCTTTTGATTCATTTCATAGACGAGCAAGAAACTGTTGGGATTATTTTGGATCTCCTCAATACGTTCTCCCAACACTTTTGTATCCAAATTGTTCGGCAGTAGTTCTCTATACAACGATTCAATAGCCTCAGCATCTCTTGATTCTGCCTGTCTGATCATGACGGTCACACTCCTTATCTCCTACTTGGAAAACTAAATCCATCATAACCCAAATGATGGTAAATGCGAATAAAATATTCCTCTCTGCTTAGACCTGCACTTTCTTTTAACAGCACAAAAAAACCACGGTTTCCCGTGGCTTCAAGCTACCTCTCGTCTCTTCCTATACTGTCCCACTTACCAATTGCCCCTTGTACCATACTGCCTGCCGGGCAGATCTTCTGGCAACAGCTTCCGCTGAACAACTCGCCTGTACCAGTACAAAGCTCGCCGTATCGCCTGCCTTAGGCCAAACCTGATTCCCCTCCGAATCCAGCGGTGTAACTCCACCTGTGATGAATCCAAGAGACTGGGATAAGGAGAGTTCATCATTGTATCCGTACAATTCTGCAAAACGCCCCGCTTTCTCCAGTTGATCCCCACTGCCAAAAGGTGACCAATGATCCGTCAGGCTGTCTGTTGCCAGCTTCACGTTTACCCCCATGCGATGCAGCATCGGGAGGGGCATGATCATTTTGCCGATGGGCACAGTTGAAGCAATGCTCATGCCGAGTGAGGCCATGCGCTGCGCCAGATCTTGAGCCTCCTGCGGATCTGCTTGAGCGAACCAGAATGCATGACTCACCGTGACCTTCCCCTGAAGTCCTGCCTCTTCCGTCAGGTCAGCGAGTTGCTGGAGCGTTTGCTTACCCGGCTCGTTGCGATCATGCAGATGGATATCGATTCCCGCCTGATGCTGAACAGCCAGATCTACCATGACATGCAGCGATTTCTCGATCTGCTCGTCCACCGTATGAGGATCAAGTCCCCCTACAATCGTAGCACCTTCTTCCATCGCTTGATGCATCAGCTCCACGGAGTTGGAACGAAGCAGCCCATGCTGTGGAAATGCCACAATTTCAGAGGAAATTTTACCCGAAAAGGATTCCAGTGCCTGCCTCGTGGCCTCAAGTCGTTTCAACCCGCTGACGGGTTCAATGTTGCAATGGCTGCGCACATGGGTTGATCCATAGCCCTGAATCAGGCTCAGAATACTCTCTGCTTGACGCTTCGCATCAGGCAGCAGCTTGGGCAGCAGCACCTTTTCTTCTTCAATGCGCTCAAAAATGCTGGATATGCGTCTCACGGCCTTCCATGGACCATCATAATACGTTTTATCCAGATGAATGTGTGCTTCTTCAAACGAAGGCAGCAGCAACAACCCTCTGGCATCATATTGAGGCAGGTTAGTCTGTAGCTCAGTTCCATCATCCTTGATTTCGGCAATGATTCCGTCCTCCACACGGAGATGAGTATTTTTCGTCTGTGTTCCCGTTACCTGTCCCTCTTCCGCAATAAATCCTCGCTCCAACGCTACGTTGGTCAACCAATACGCCTGCTTCAACATGACATCCCTCTTTCCACTAGGTCTACCGTGCATGATATAATCATCTGTGCTTTATGGTACCATAAGGGTGAACCGGGCAAAAATATGTAAAACGTTGGTGTTCCATACGATGATCGTTTGGATGACAATAGAGGAAAGGTGTGTCTTCGAACATGACGAAATGGCTCCATATCCTTGTAAGTGCAATGGCAATCACACTATTCATGATGCTGTACTATACGGTAACGGGTACGTCTCTTTCGGAAGTGAATTGGGGTTCGTACACGGTCATCCTGCTGCTCATTCTTGTTATTCCGCAGACGATGGAAACGATCAGGAGAGAACGCAAAAACAGGCACGAGTAAGTGCCTGCACAATGAACATAACCTATTCATCTCTTTAAAAGTTAAACCTCGCATGCCCACCATCGGTCACGCCTTCAATCCGTTCGATATCCAGCAATCTGCGCTTCAACTCCAGGCCTCCACGGAACCCGGTCAGCTTGCGGTTGGCACCGATGATGCGATGACATGGCAGCAGAAGCGGAATGGGATTGGCGCCATTAGCCGCTCCAACAGCACGCACAGCTGAAGGTCTTCCCACCGCAGTCGCAATGTCGCCGTAGGTGCGAGTTTCCCCGTAAGGAACGCGCCCCAGCTCTCTCCAGACTTGCTGCTGGAAGGTTGTTCCGATCAGATCGAGTGGAATCTCGTCCGTATACGCAATCTGGTCTCCGGCGAAGTAGGATTGCAGCCAATCCATCATGCCTGTTCGCTTCAATGCAGCCTCATTCTCTTCCAGCTCCACCCCTGGCGCGATTCGGGCCATCCAGCTGCTCCAGCCTTCCATTGTTTCATTCGGCATGACAATACGGCAGATGCCCAGTTCCGTTGCGATCAACACCCACGGGCGGCCGTCCAGCTCCATGGTAGCCCACATGATCCTTTTTCGCATACGTCTATCCTCCTCCCCCATAATATCTCATTTCGTTTCTATCTCAATACGAACAGCTCTCTTTGTTTTCCGTTTCATGCCGCGAATCATCTGCTTGGTCTCCGGATCGACACGATAGGATTCCGTTATTTTCTGAAGAGCTTTATTATACGTAAAATCATCCAGGGTATTGTCCTTGAGATAACGCATGGTCACTTCCGGCTGCTTCACATAGGCCATTGAAATTGCCCAGGCTACTGCCATTTTCACATAATAGGCTTCGTGTTTGATCTGATCCAATGAGGCCAGAACCCGATCGATATACGTCTCATCGAGATAAAAGTTCAATAACATCACCACACCAAAACGTATCTCATATTCCTGATCGGATTTCAGATACGGCTGCAGGAAATTCCACACGGATTCCACATGAATTTTCGTATATTTCAACCCGGCGCAGAAGCTGTCACAGATCGACCAGTTATCAATCTTGGGGACAAATGCGGCGATATGCTTCAGCCACTCATCCAGCTCAGTCTGAACATGACCAATAACCATCGCTTGCAGCATCACTTCCTCAAAATATTCATCGTCTGCCGTTTCCAGATATGCACGCCAATCCCCCGCAGCGATCTGTTTCGCCATCTTCCGTATGGCAGGCAATCGAACACCCATCAGATTTGTAATATTGGGAATCAATGCAGCCGAGAATTTCTGGTACTCCGGTTCGGCCAGACTGAGCAGTTGTGTCCTGATATCTGTTTCCACTAGCGCAAGTCCTCCTCATCAGTTTTCTGTACAACCAGTATATCTCCGCAGCGCCCATTTGTAAGCCCAGTTCGAATGGTTGAGCAAGATTTCAATATATGCATGTACTTCCTTCGCCCATCCAATTCATTGTTTACCTCGCTAACATTGCGTTTATAAATACGGAGCCCTGCCTCTAGAAAGGAGTCTTGACATGAACAAAAACGGACCTCAAACCCCTAAAGACGTCTCCATCGAAGAAATAACCGAACTGCTGGTTCAATATGTGCAAGCCCAAGATCTGCCTGAGTTTTATAGAACGGTAAAAGAGTTACATCCCTACGATCTTACTCTCGTATATAAAAAGTTTCCTGAACAGGAAACGAAGCGTTTTCTGCTCCTGTTTAAGCCCGATGTTCTCGCGAATATGGCTGAGTCACTCAAGCTTCACGAGCAGATTAGGCTGTTCGAACAGCTTGGCCCGGAACGTACGCTTGAGGTCATGCAGCAAATGAACAAGAGTGATCTCATTCGGTTTATGCATGATTTGCCTGCCAAACGCAGGGAGCAGCTGCTATCCAACATGCATCTCGACCATTCTGCAATTATCCGTTCGGTACTGAATTACCCGCCTGAGACGGCTGGCCGGATCATGACCGACCGTTACCGCACCCTCCTGGCCCATGAGACAGCAAAGGAGGCTATCCGGGAATCACAGGGTACTCCGCCTATTCCGTTAACCCGCTATCTGTATGTTACCGATGAAGAAGGCAAACTCGTTGGTGTCGTAAGTCACCAATCCCTGCTGCAGGCCAACGACAGTACCAGGGTTGAAGAACTGATGACCAGGCGTGTGATTTACGCAACAGTAGACATGGATCAGGAAGAAGCCGCACAGCTTTTGCAGCGCTATGAATTTATCGCATTACCCGTCGTGGATGAGAATTACAGACTATGTGGTGTGATCCAGATGGATGATGTCATCGATATCATCATGCATGAAGCAAGTGAAGACCTTGCGAAAATGGGTGGCGGTGGCAAGGATATCGATTTTGATACCAAACCGCTCGTTGCGGTCAGACGCAGGCTTCCCTGGCTCATTTTATTATTGCTGATTGGACTGATTTCAGGAAGTATTGTGGATTTTTTTGAAGATACACTTAACCAGGTTGTCGCACTCGCATTCTTTATGCCCATGATCGCCGGCATGACCGGTAACACGGGAACACAGTCGCTGGCTGTCGTGGTACGGGGTCTTATTGGACGCAAGCTTGATAAATCAACCGTACTGGCGTTAATTGGCCGGGAGATCAAGGTAGGTACAATGATTGGACTCGTATGTGGAGTGATGATTACGGTTATCGCTTATTTCTGGCAGGGAGACTGGCTGCTCGGCGCGATTATCGGTGTGTCCCTCTTCTTCACCCTGGTCATTGGCACGCTGACAGGTACCTGTATCCCGCTGTTGCTGAGTCGCTTCAAGGTTGATCCCGCCGTCGCTTCCGGACCCTTGATCACGACCCTGAACGATATCTTGTCCCTCTTCATCTACTTCGGCATCGCAACCCGTTTCCTGGATGCATTGATGTGAATATCTCACGCCGTACACACAGAAAAACAGACCAGCTATGAAGGATAGCGGTCTGTTTTTGCATTTCCTGTACAAGATTATGTTCTTCTACAGCATTATGCTGATCTTTTGTTTTTATTGTAGATATCAAAGGCTACCGCAAGCAAAAGCACCAAACCTTTGATTCCCTGCTGCCAGTCAATACCCAGACCAATGAGGGACATCCCGTTATTCAGTACCCCCATGACCAGACCACCGATGATTGCACCAAACACAGTTCCAATCCCCCCGGAAGCTGAAGCACCACCGATAAAGCAGGCCGCAATGGCATCCAGTTCAAAGTTGGTACCCGCTCTTGGAGTAGCTGCATTCAGACGAGCGGCGAAGATGAGACCGGAAACGGCGGCAAGCACGCCCATGTTTACAAATACCCAAAACGTCACTTTTTTGGTTTTAACACCGGACAGTCCTGCGGCCTTTTCATTCCCTCCGAGCGCATATACGTGACGTCCCATAACTGTACGATTCATGACGAAGGAGTAAACGATGATTAATACAAACAGCAGAATCAAAATATTTGGAATTCCGGCGTAACTTGCCAACACGAAGGTAAACAGGTTCGTAACGGCAGCCACTACAATCAGCTTGAGCAGGAAAAGTCCCTGTGGTGCAACCTGAAACCCGTATTTCCGCTGAGAGCGACGTTCCCGCAGTTCATTCACGATATACCAGACCGTAAGTGAAACACCTACTAGGATCGAGATCAGACCAAAACCCGAGAATTGGATATCAGGCAGGAAGCCGGAGCTAATCTTTTGGAATCCTCCCGGAAAAGGAGAGATGGATTGCCCCTCCAGCACGATCATCGTTAATCCGCGGAACAGCAGCATGCCCGCCAGTGTTACGATAAAAGCAGGAATCCGCACATATGCGATCCAGAAGCCCTGCCAGGCTCCGATTAACGCCCCGACCAGCAAAGAGGCAATGACAGCCAGCCAGGCCGGAAGCTCCCAATCGACCATCATGATCGCCGCCACCGCACCGACAAAGGCTGCAACGGATCCCACCGACAGATCGATATGTCCGGTAATAATGACAAGTACCATCCCGATGGCCAGTACAAGGATATAGCTGTTCTGCAGGATCAGATTCGTAATATTAATTGGTTTTAGCAGTAACCCGCCAGTCAGCACCTCGAACAAAATCATAATCACGACCAGCGCGATGATCATGCCGTATTGACGTATATTGTTTTTGAACAGTTTAGTTAGCATTTCCATGCTTCTCGCCTCCAGACTTCGTCATATATCTCATCAACGTTTCCTGTGTTGCATCCTCGCGGCTGACTTCTCCCGTGATTCGTCCGGCATTTATGACATAAATCCGGTCACACAGTCCCAGAACCTCTGGAAGCTCGGATGAAATGACCAGCACGCCCTTGCCCTCAGCAGCAAGCCGATGAATAATTGTATAAATTTCGAATTTGGCGCCTACATCAATTCCACGGGTCGGTTCATCCAGAATGAGAATATCCGGTCCGGCAAAAATCCATTTGCTCAGTACCACTTTTTGCTGATTTCCTCCGCTCAGGTTGCCGGTTTTCTGCAAAATGCTCGGTGCCTTGATGTTCATGCTTTTTTTCATCTCTTCGGCAACCAGCACTTCTTCTCGTTCGTTCACAACTGCACCTTTGGCCAGCTTGCCTAGACCCGTCAGTGAGATATTGCGTTTGATATCATCCATAAGAATAAGGCCGTATTCCTTCCGATCCTCCGTTACATAAGCGAAACCATTTTGAATGGCCTCCGTTACGCTGTTGTTCTGAATCGGTTTGCCATCCTTGATCAACTGGCCTGATATGCTGCGTCCATAGGATTTGCCGAATATGCTCATGGCCAGTTCCGTTCGTCCCGCACCCATCAGTCCGGCAATGCCCACAATCTCTCCGCGCCGGATGTTCATGTTGATCTGATCCAGCATCTTGCGATCGGCATGATGTTCGTGATAGACGGTCCAGTCCTTCACTTCCAATACGACTTCTCCGATATTCGCATGGCGTTCCGGATAGCGGCTTGTCAGATCACGGCCTACCATCCCGCTGATAATCCGATCTTCGGTGACATGATCCTTTCTCATGTCCAGTGTCTCAATCGTCTTGCCATCCCGCAAAATCGTAACGGAGTCCGACACCTTGGATACCTCATTCAGCTTGTGGGAAATCAGAATACACGCAATGCCCTGTTTTTTGAATTCCAGCATTAATTGAAGCAGGTTTTCACTGTCATCCTCATTAAGCGCCGCCGTTGGCTCGTCCAGAATGAGCAGACGGACCTTCTTGGAGAGCGCTTTCGCAATTTCAACCAGCTGCTGCTTGCCCACACCGATGTTGGATACAAGCGTATTCGGATTTTCGCTTAATCCCACCTTGGAGAGCAATTCACGTGTACCAACCAACGTCTCTCTCCAATCAATGATGCCTTTGCTCGCACGTTCATTGCCCAAATAGATATTCTCCGCGATGGAAAGGTAGGGGATCAGTGCCAGCTCCTGGTGGATAATGACGATTCCCAGATCCTCGCTCTGCTTAATGCTTTTGAACTCACATGTTTTGCCTTGAAATAAAATATCCCCTTCGTACGATCCATGTGGATATACACCGCTAAGCACTTTCATCAGCGTGGATTTTCCTGCACCGTTTTCACCGCACAGCGAATGAATTTCCCCTTCTCGCACTTTGAGATTGACATTTTCCAGCGCTTTGACGCCAGGAAAGGTTTTGGTGATACCTTTCATCTCCAATATGATGTCGGACATGGGATGTGCTCCTTTCCATTGTTATTTCAGTCCAATTTCTTCTTTGGTGTAATACTTGGTGCCCACAATATCCTTCTCCACATTTGTCCGGTCCACTGAAATTGGATCCAGCAAGTAGGCTGGTATGATCTTAATTCCGTTGTTATATGACTTTTCGTCATTCACTTCCGCTTGTTTCCCTTGTAAAATGCTATTGGCCATCTCTACCGTCTGCTCCGCCAGCTTGCGGGTATCCTTAAATACCGTCTGCGTCTGCTCCCCGGCGACAATGGATTTGATCGAGGCCAGCTCCGCGTCCTGACCGGTAATGACGGGCAGAGGTTTGTTCTCTGATCCGTAACCGACGCCTTTTAGTGATGAGATGATACCAATGCTGATTCCGTCATACGGGGACAACACCGCGTCCAGGTTCTCTCCTGAATAATAGGCACTGAGCAGGTTATCCATCCGCGACTGGGCCAACGCGCCATCCCAGCGCAAGGTCGCAATCTGTGCCATCGTTGTTTGTTTGCTTCGTACCACAAGCTTGCCTGAATCGATGTACGGCTGCAGTACAGACATCGCACCATCGAAGAAGAAATAGGCGTTATTGTCATCAGGTGAGCCGCCAAACAGCTCGATGTTGTAAGGCCCTTTTCCTTCTTTGAGGCCAAGCTTCTGCTCAATATAGGAAGCCTGGAGAACACCCACCTTAAAGTTATCGAACGTTGCGTAGTACGTTAAGTAGGGTGTATTGCGAATCAGGCGATCGTACGAAATGACCTGGATGCCCTCATCATGGGCCTTCTTGATCACATCCGTCAGCGTATTGCCGTCCACGGACGCAATCACCATCACATCGACTCCCTTGGTGATCATGTTTTCAATCTGTGAAATCTGATTTTCGACCACGTCCTCAGCGTATTGCAGATCCGTTTTATACCCTTGTTCCTGAAATAAACGGACCATGTTCTCTCCGTCGCCAACCCAGCGCTCGGAGGATTTGGTTGGCATGGAGATGCCAACATATCCTTTTTCCTTGCTGCCTGCCCCACTCTCAGCCAAATTGCAAGCCGATAGCATCAAGGCCATCACCAGAAGCCAAATAAATACTGCTCCTTTTTTCATATCAAGTTCCCCTTTCCTCAAATCATGCGGATCTGATTGAATCATAAGATAACGCTTACAACGTATGGTGTGAATCAAACTGCTGTTGTTTCTGCATGACCCCATCGTAGCATTGTGACATGAGAGTGGTCTTTGCTGCTTTTGAACTTTTTTTATAAAATTTTAACTTTTGTACAGCTGGCAGAAGCTCTCTATCTTTGGATACCGTTATTGAACTGGACAAAAAAAGAGCTGCTCCACTTCACAGAAGTAGAACAACTCCGTTGTCTTGATCAACGTCTGTTAACACTATAACCGGCTCACTGAGACATTACGCCCTGTGCCCCCGTCCTTTCGATACTGCGCAGGCGAAATTCCCATCGTTTTTTTGAACGCCGTGCTGAAATAATGCTGGGTATCGTAACCCACCCGTTCTGCAATGCTATGGATGGGCAGTGCGGTGGAATCCAGCAGCTGTACCGCTTTGCGGATACGGGTATGCGTGACCAGAGTTACGAAAGAATCGTTCAGCTCTTTCTTGAGCACCCGGCTGAGATATACTGCAGAAACTTGCAAACGGGAAGCTAGCGATTCCAGGGTCAGGTCCCGATCCGCGTACCCCTCTTGAATAAGCTGCCGGGCTCTTCGCACCAGCGGTGACAGCCGGGCTTCGCCATAAACGAGTTCACGGCATAGCCGGTACGTATTCGGTGCTCCCTCCAACTCACCGGCATATTGCTCCACATGAGCATGAACGGCGATATTCAGACAGGAACTGATTTGCTGTTCAATGGTACAATCCAGCTCTTCCGGGGCCGTCTGCCACAGGCACATGCCAATTAACCCATTCGGGTCCCGGAACAGAACATGCGGCAGGTCTCCAAGCAATTCACTGATAATATTCTCCACAGCAAAAAGAAACAACTGGCGATCGTTCTCCCTCATAACGGTCTGTCGCACTTCAGCTGCAGGCCAGCGGACGATCCCAATCTGCACAGGCGGCTCGGGTGGCAGACGCAGGAACGCCAGCTGCTCTGTCAGATCTTTCCCTTCAGCCAGCCCTTCCAGCCACTCCAGGCAAAAACGCTGACGCAGCAGCGGAATATTGCGTTCGATCTGATCGGCAGCCTGCTTGACGTAAGCAGTCCGCTTACGCTCTTCGTCCATCCGCTGATGCAGACGCTCGAGTGCAGCATGGAGTCGACCCGCTTCTACCGGCTTTAATATATAGTCCTCCACGCCAAGCCGCACGGCCTCCTGGGCATAAGCAAATTCATCGTGTCCGGAAATGATCAGACAGCGGCAGCCCGGGCACTCGTCCTGAAGGCGGCGGATCAGATCGATCCCGTTCAGGAATGGCATGTTCATGTCTACCAGGATGATATCGACACCCAGCCGGACAGCCAATTCCAACGCCTCTTCACCGTCCTCTGCTTCACCGACAACCTTCATGCCCAGCCCATCCCAGTCAATGGCATCCCGTATGCCTTCGCGAATAATCGGTTCATCATCTGCAATCAGCACTTGGTAGCGCTCGGCCGTTTGCAATGTCTGGGCTGCCGCCACCGATGCTGCCGCATCCTCCGGATTAGTCCAGGCTCCTGATATAGCCGCTCTCTTCATTGACTCTCCGCCTTCCTTCATTATCGAATGGTAACGTTTGTGGAAGTTCCTTCATCAAAGGCTGAATGATGGTCACACAAGTACCTTCGCCTTCTTTACTATCCAGCCTAATCCCGTATTCTTCACCAAAAGAAAGCTGTAGGCGGGCCTGAACATTCAGCATGCCGTAGCTTTTGCCCCCCTGACCGGCTTCCTGTGTTTCCATGCTTTCCAAAGGTGCATGAAGAAGATCAATCATCTCTCGCAGCCGCTCACTGGACATCCCAGCCCCATTATCCTGTACCGTCAGAGACAGCTTCCCATCTGCTATTTTCGCTTCGATCCGAATGGTACCGGGCCCCCGTCTTGCTTTGATCCCGTGATAAATGGCATTTTCCACGATGGGCTGCAGCAGCAGCTTAAGCACGAACAGCTCCCTCAGTTCCTCGGGAATGATCAATTCACATTGAAGACGGTCCCGATACCGGGTCTGTTGGATTTGCAGATAACTGGATATATGTTCAATCTCCGAATGCAAAGGGATATAATCATTCCCTTTACTGAGCCCGATACGAAACAGTCTGGAGAGAGCACCAACCATCTCGGATACATCATCCACGCCTTTCTTGCGCGCCATCCAATGAATCGTATCAAGAGTGTTATATAGAAAATGAGGTTTGATATGCTCCTGCAGACTTCGCATTTCAGCCTCCCGTTTCTGACGCTCCCGCAGTTCGTTAAGGGACATGAGCTGCCGGATCTGTGCCAGCATTCGGTTGAAACTTCTGCCCAGCATGCCGATTTCATCAGCCCGGTCGCTCCAGCGGCCGGATCTGAGGTTCCCCGTCTCTGCTCTGCGCATATAGGACATCAGCCGGAAAATGGGCTGAGCGATGGAACGGGAAAATCGCAGGGAGGCGCTTAGGCCGAAGAGACATACCACAAAGACGAAGCTGACAACGTAAAACTGAATCTGACGGACCTCTGCGATCGTTTCTCGTGCAGGGAATACCCCTACGGTTCTCCATCCCGTAAACGCTGAAGACTGATACATGAATAACAATTCCTTCCCCTGCACTTCTCCGTTAAAAGTTCCGCTATCCCCGGATTGGAACCACGCCCAGGGAATCTGCTCAACGAGTGGGTTATCCGGCATATAGACACTTCGTCCTTCTGCATCGGTCACCATGACATATCCGGATTTCCCCAGAGTTACATCCCTAGCGGCCTGAGAGACGGTACGCAGCTTAAGATCAATCATAATGACACCGAGTACGCGTCCCGATGTTTCATCCGTGATGGAACGTGCCACGGACACAATTTCACTGTCCTTATAACGTACATGCGTCGTAATGTTCCGCTGGCTGGGCTGTCCTAGAACGGTAAAAATGCCAGCCTTCCCGGCAGCACTTTTATACCATTCCTCCTGGATTAGGCTTTGATTGGTTCTCGGATACATTTCATTGCTGATGTATTTTCCGTTTCCGTTAACGAGAACAATACCTGCAATTTCCGGATACAATGTCGTGAATCCCTGCAAATATTGCTTGATCCCATAGAGTTGATCCTGAGCTCTGACCTGGTTCAGATCGTTATCCGGTTCAACTATGCCCGTATGACCATCGCTATCCGTTTTCCCTTCCATAAAAGCACGGATATCCGGATCGAACCCGATCAGATAGGTCATGTTTTGCAAATTCTCCATCTTGCTGTCGAGTGCTTCATTGACTTTGCCGATCAACTGCATCGTATGTCCCTCAACCTGTCTTTCAACAATCCGTTCCACCGTCCAGTTGACCAGCAGCCCGAGTCCCACCGAAGGAACAATGGCAAAAAACAAAAAGAGCAGCATCAGCTGATATCGCAGTGGCATATTGCGCAAGCGCAAACGCTGCAGTCCACCCTTCATGCCGAAACGGATTCTTTTCAAGCTCAGGGACATCCTTGACCGATTATTTTTATTTGGCATAGTAATCATCTACATTCGAGCGTGTCACGACAGATATTCCGGTGTCCACCTTAACCGGCAGCGGTGCATTCTCATCGGAAGAGGACGGAGCAGGTACAGTCAATTGGTGATGCAAATGGAACAAATACTGAAGGGACCAATACCCCATATTCCACGTTCCCTGTGCAATCGTTGCAGAGATCGTACCGCTCTTGATCATATCGAGCGTATCCTTATTTGTATCAAAGGATATAATCTGGAACGGCTCACCTGCTTTTGCATTCTGCACGGCTTCACCGACACCAGCTGCTCCCGTCGCTTCGGTTACAAAAATACCGCCGAGCTTCGGATAAGCCTTCATCAACCTCATCGCTTCGTCTCTTGATCTCATGACATCTCCGTGTCCATCTGCGACTTCAACAACTTTCATGGAAGGGTACTGCTGTTTAATCGTATCGCGGAATCCCTGAGTTCGTTCCTCATGATTCTGCTGGCCCGGCATGGTCAGAACGGCGACTTCTCCCTCCCGGCCCATGAGCTCGGCCATTTTGTCCGCAGCAGTCACCCCTGCCTGATAATTGTCCGTACCGAGAAAAGAATATGCCCTACTGCCCGGCGCATCGGCATCAAACAAGACCACCGGGATATCCGCATCCAGTGCTTTGTTAATGACGGGAATAAGCGATTGCGGGTCGATGGCGGAAATGGCGATACCGGCCGGCTTCCGTGCAATCGCCTGCTCAATGATCGTCGTCTGTTCCTTCGGGTCATACCGGGTAGCTCCCCGGTACTCGACGGTGACCCCAAGCGTATCCCCGGCATCCTCGAAGCCTTTGAGTACGCTTTTCCAATATTCCAGCCCGGACTGGAATGTGATCATGATGTATGTTTCACCGATATCTCCGCGGAGTCCCCTGTCTTCCCATGAGCCATTTGCCTCGCTGGAGTATTCGTACCTGAGCACATACAGAGCAAAAGCCGAGATTAGCAAAATATAGACCAGCAACGTTTTTTTCATATCGGTTTCACTTCCTTGAGAAATCTGTCCACTTTCTTTTCGAATAAATTGTAAACGCAATCACGCAAAAAAGAAACCGCTTTCCGACCCAATTACGGTTTCCTCTCCTTTTGTACAAAGATCATCCGCTGCAATAATGTACTATCAGTCCATTCATCCCCGCAGTATGATCATGGAACTACAACTCGGGGAGGCACTATGAATCTTACATCCTTTTTAATCTATTGCATTGTGGTTACCTTCACACCAGGACCCAGCAATATTGTCATTTTATCTTCCGTGCAGCACGTGGGTGCGCGCCAAACCATGCGTTATGTATGGGGAGCCACAGTGGCGTTTGGTATCCTGCTTGCCGCATCCGCCTTTCTCAACCATCTCCTGGCCGGTGTTTTGCCTGGCATCCTGCATGTGATGCAGATCGTAGGCAGCCTGTATATGCTGTACCTGGCCTACCAGATCTACAAGATGGGTTCTTCCGAGGAAGCACCCAAACAGGCCACCGGATTTCGGAGCGGATTACTCATGCAGTTTGTGAATCCAAAGGTGATTCTGTTCACGTTCACTGTTATTCCCAGCTATGTACTGCCCTATTATGACTCCTCGCTGTCGTCGCTTCTGTTCGTCTTGCTTATTACAGTGATTGGATTTCTGGCCTTTTCCAGCTGGGTCGTTTTCGGCTCGGTCTTCAGGAAATTCCTGCAAGATCATCAAAAAGCTTTTAGTATCGCGATGGCGCTCTTTTTGGTATACTCAGCCATTATGGTATCGGGAATCATTTAGATCGGAGGGGTGTAAGAAGTGGAGCTGTTCAACTATAAAAAATCGTCAGATATTCTGGCCCTCTCGGCCAGTTTTACCGATTTTACGTATAAGAAGCATTGCCACGAGGAATACGCGGTTGGCGTGACACTGCGCGGTATCCAGCAATATCACCTGGACGGTCACTATCAGGCTTCCCACCAAAACGGTGTCATGCTATTTAATCGGGAGCAGTCCCATGATGGCAGCTCTTACGACAAGGCCGGAATCGACTACGTCATGTTGTATCTGAAGCCCGACGTGGTAGAAGAGATTCTCGGGAGAAAAGAATTGCGTTTCTCCACCCCCATCGTTTACGATCCCGGGCTGGCACGAAGCATTCTTATGCTGAACAATGCCGTTCAGAATGGACAAGATGAAGCCAAATGCAGTGAACTGCTGTTCGGCCTGGTACATCTGCTGTCCCGGTCGGAGATCGACACCAACACTTCCGGACCGCGTGACGGCCTTGTGAGAAAAGCAAAAGAAATGATGTTCTGCAGATTTGATGATGTGCTGAAGCTGGATGACCTCTGCTCTGAATTTAACATGTCCAAGTTCCAGTTTATTCGTGAATTCAAGTCACAGGCAGGTATATCCCCCTACCAGTTTTTCCTGAATTGCAAGGTTGAACGTGCCCGGCAAGCTATAGAAAAGCATAAGGACGTTTACTCCGCTGTAGCGGATTGCGGATTCGTGGATCTGACGCATCTAAACAGACACTTTAAGCGTGTCTTTGGCGTTACTGCGTATGAATATATGCTTCAACTTAACTGAGCCGCAAGGCCTGCATGAACTGAAATTCCCCACACGAGATTTGCACAGTGTGGGGAATTTTATGATCTCGAATTACTCCATTCGGGCCTGGGATCACCGCCTGAATCCGGATCTTTTCTTTCTTTTCCAGACCCACGCTAACACTATTCCCGCTAAGAGAAGACCTCCGGCATATCGAAAGAGATTCACACTCAAACCTCCGCCACTCTTTTGAAAGTCATCCTCGGTTACGGACTTGCCGGGACCCAGAAGCTTCAACGTCTCTCCGGCTTCAGAGAGAGTCAAATTACCACTACATAGATCGGTGTGCAGCCTGCCGTCTTTTTCTTTCTGATATGCGAATATTAAATAGGACTGATTGTGTTCAAACTGAACTCCGCATGAACTGGAGCCGCTATCATCTGCCATGATCCTCATTTTCTTGGCATGAACGCCCTTCCAGGCCTTGTCTACCTCGAAGGTGTATTCTCTGAATCCATTTTGGCTGAATATTGGAGTAACACCTCTTTTGACTACTTTCCCCGTAAATGCCGTTGTGGCACCTTCCAGCCTTTTCGGAATCTCAATGTAAGCACAGCTGCATGCATATGCCTTCTCTCCAGGGAATACCGTTAGCCCAATGGCAACCATAAACAGGATGATCATAACGAATGAGATGCCCTTCATCTTCCACCTCCGTTCTCCATCTTTGCCCCAAATTTGTATTATCTAACATTTTTAACCACTTAAATATTTATTGTAAGATTATAGCATAATACGAATATCGTATGACTGATTTACATATGAAATTCAGACATCTTGGAGGATCGCGACATTTGATACAGCAAGAAAAAAAGAACTTCTCCATCCCACTGCTTATAGCAGCATTAAGCCTCACCATATTTGCACTGATAGCCCTGTCCATCAGCGATAACCAGATCCACCAGTTTGATGATAACCTGATCGGATGGATTCAGGGGATGGAAGCACCCGGCATGACCAAGTGGATGCAGGTGTTCACCTGGATTGGGAGCGGATTGCCTGTCATCATCATTACGATCATTTCCATGATTGTATTGTATCTTTTTTTGGGACACAGACGGGAACTTCTGTTTTTGGCAGCGGTCATCGCAGGTTCAACATTGCTGAACACCCTGTTGAAACTGGCGTTTCAACGTGCAAGACCAACCATTCACCGCATTATAGAAGCGAGTGGATACAGCTTCCCGAGCGGACACTCCATGGCGGCGTTCAGCCTGTATGGCGGCCTGGCTTTTCTGATCTGGAAGCATATCCCTACAGCGACAGGCCGTGTGTTGATGATAATCGTAAGTGCAGCCTTTATTTTGACCATCGGCATGAGCCGGATTTATTTGGGTGTGCATTATCCCAGTGATATTGCCGGAGGTTACTTTCTGAGCGGCAGCTGGCTGGGCATATGCATTTGGTTTTATCAGCGTTATTTGGAGCGAATGTCCCTGCTTCATTCCAAACCTCTGACATAGGACGCTGCAATTGGAATATATCTAAGACCCGCCATCCTCATATCGAGGTGAGAGCGGGTCTTTGTTCATTCTTTCTATTCCTGAATACCATCCTGAACAAGATTCAGCTTCACTTGAGCACAGATGTCCATCGTGCCGTAGTCCTTATAAAACGTTTCATTACTCCAGTGGTGCGTACGGCTTCTTACATACTCTCCATATGCGACCGGATCTACATTTTCCTTCTGACACTTCCGTATCAATTGATTGATTTTGGATGCCAAATAACTTTGCATTTCGGTTTCCAATTCCTTCATCTGCTTACCGGATAACAGGAAATCATTCCGCGAAGCCTTGATTACGGAAGCATTAATGTGAATGGTCGTATTTAGGGTCGTTGCCGGTGGTTCTGAAGCCATCCCATGCTTTACCGAGGAAGACAAAATTTTAATCAGCGCATCGTTCTCTGTCATTTCAGACGATTGCTTCTGCGCTCCCTCCACCGGATGGATCGGTGCCAGAAACTTGCCATTCTTGGCGTCCTCTGTGAGCAGTTTTAAACAAAGCCCCTCTTCCTCGCTCAGCTGAAGTTCAGCCTTTTCCCCTTTAAATACCACCAGGCCATCCAGAGCCACTTTTCCCTGATCGTTCAATCGTAGTCGCGGGAGGTAGATATCCTGCCCTTTGCTAAAATATTGGAATAACGTTTGATGCAGATTGAAATGAGGCAGGTTGGCAAAATTGGAGTTCTGCTCGATCAATTTCATCAGATACAAGGGATCATGAGCCGGAATGGATGCCTTAATAATATCCAGCGCTTTTCCTTCTGCCACAGCAAACTGCATACGCCTGGACACACGGGTATTGTGGGACAGTACGCGCAGAATATCGCCAATGCCGTGGTTTGCATAGGCCTCCCCCAGCACCATCATTCTTAATTGACCATATTCAATCGGCTCTTTTGCCTGCATATTCATTCTTGGCATGACATCAAAGCTGTTCGTTGAATCGATCTCCAGCAGCTCGACATCACTTTTGTCTTTGTCGGTATACTCCCCGATGAGCACACTGTTGTGAATCTGATTATCTTTCCGGTCATACGCGGAAGTAAGGACAAGACTGATTTCGTTCACAATGCTCGTATCCTGACAGGAGCTGAGCAGCAGCATCGCCATTCCGGCCAGTATTATTTTGGATAGTCTCATCATCCTCTCTCACTCCTCATCCAGCTGATTCGCTTGGTGGATCTTGCCTGGTTTGTAACGGATGATGGAAAGGGGCCTTAAATAGCGGGGCCTCGTATCCGTCTGCTCATAGGAAGCACGAATCAGGCTGTCTTTCAAATCACGGAACTGCATGGGATAAAAAGGAGCCATATAAGGCGATCCCAGCGATTTTAATCGCGACAGATGGACCAGGAGGAAGCAGAGTCCGATCGCGATGCCAAATGCCCCCCAGATGGCAGCCAGTATAATAATCGGAAATCGCAGAAAACGAATGGCGTTGGACATTTTATAGATCGGTGTCACAAAGGAAGCCAGCGCTGACAGGGATACAATAATGATCAGCACATTGCTGGTAAGTGCGGCCTCCACCGCTGCCTGTCCAAGAATAATCCCGCCGACAATACCCAGCGTCTGTCCAATACGGTTCGGCAGCCTAGCCCCGGCTTCACGCAAAAATTCAATGGTGGTTTCCAGAAATATAACCTCCACCAAAGGAGGGAACGGTACATTTTGTCTGGACGAAATCAATTTGCCAAGCAGCTCTTTGGGTATCACTTCGTAGTGAAAAGTCATCAATGCCACATAGAGAGCGGAGGCAAACAGGGAGAAAATGACACCAAAAATGCGGATTAAGCGAAAAAAGGAACCGAGCGCCCAAGGCAAATAATAATCTTCCGGCGAAACAAAAAAATCAAATAACGTTGATGGACCCGTAATAGAGCTTGGCGAGCCCTCGCTAAAGACCGCAACCTGCCCTGTAATCAGGGCAAAGATCACTCTGTCCCTTCGTTCTGTCGTCGTAAACAATGGAAAGGGCGTGAGTGAATTATCGGCTATAAGCTGGTCCAGCTGCGAGGTATCCAGTACAGCGTCAAAATCAATTCCTTTCAGCCTCTCCTCCATCCTGCTCACGTTCTCAGGGTGCGCTATGCCATCCACATACAGAATGGCCACTCTGGATTGGGATAATGAGCCCAGTGTCATCTCCTTGACGATCAGATTGGGCGTCCGCAGCTGCATGCGGATCAAATGCAGGTTAACCGGCAATGCCTCGACAAATCCGACCTTTGGGCCGATGACACTGAATTCATTTTCCGTATCATTATCACTTCTGACCCCTTCCTTACCGGGCATGGGAACAAGGAGCGCCTCCTGGATTTGATCGCACTGACGAATTAGCAGGTCGCCTTGAAGAAGGGCTTTGACCATTTCCTCGTTTTGATCGGTAACTTTGGTTTCCTCTATGGGAATATGTGAGAGCACGTCATGCAGATTCAATTCTTCGCTTGAAGGGATACGTTCCTGCAGCGAATGAATGACGACTTCCAATAGGTGGCTGTCCACGAGCGTTTTATAGTAACAGATCTCAACTGACATCCCGGATACCGTCATGGTACTTATCATAAAATCATCGGAACGGCGGCATGGGTCCAGCGGGTCTTGTGGTGACCTGGACCCCTGCTTCACATCATTGACAGGTGAATTCATGCTCCCTCTCCTTTATGCGGATCTGACATATCCTGATTACCAGTGTGACCCCCCAGATTTTTCCGGATCAAGGAGAACAGAAATACGAGTGGGACATATATTAGAATCAATATTTCGCCCATTCTGGTGTACAGCTCGGTAACCTTATCAATATCCACAGTGTCACGAATAACAAACAACAGTACTGCGAAAATAACCATGGCAAATTTCAGGCCTAGACTGGGCTTAATCGATCTATCCAGCTTCAGACAATGGCAAGCAGCCCACAGGCCCAATGTGATGATGGACAGGATTTTAAGCAGCCAAAACGATAACACCAGATACTCCATTCGCTGGATCAAGGGCATTTCAATAATGCTGATGAGGCTCAGGGTTGGCCATAAATGTTCTTTCATCTGTCCATGACTGAAGTACATGAAAGAATAGATGAAGAAAATCAGATACACTATAGTTGCAGTGACCACCGCGGCATAAGCCCATTTGAGCGAATGTCCCGGAGTCTTGATGAAAGGGTAGACTACCAGCAGAATGCCGCAGCCGATAAATTCATGGAGCATGTCCCGTGTGGACAGCCATAAGGAGGCGACATCATGATCCAATACAGGAAGTAGATTTCGGGGATGAAGATAGGAAGAGACCAGAAATGTCTGGGGAAATACAAATACAAGAATGAAGAGGGTTCCCCAAAGACACATCCCACTTACCGACTGAATTCCGCCCGAAACACAGTAATAGATAAGTACCAGGACCACCATGCCCAGCAGCCAGTTATTTTGCGTTGGGAGAATCCATAGCTGGATAATATGAATATAGGAGCGATAAGCTACGAAGGAGCCCAGCATAAAATATACAATAAAGATCCAATTCAGGATCGAACCTGCAATTCGGCCCCAATAGCGTTGATTGATATGAACCAGAGAGGATTGATCGGGGGATTGGCGAGACAGCAGAACAAACATCATTTTCATAATGATGGAGATGATGACAGCCGCGGCCAGAATGCTGATCCATCCATCTTTCTCTGCCCCTCGCAGCATTTTATACTGAAAATTCATCAAACCGACACCAACCAAACTTACATAGAGCACAAAAAACAGATGAATGGGCGACATGCTGTAGCGGTTCCCGGAAGTGTTCACAGAGTTCTCCCCTTTTCTGAACGAATCATTTGAATCTGCTGAAATGATCACGTCTTGCGTTCACTGCACTTATGTTCAGTTGCTTGAGTTAAGTATGTAAATAATTCAACTTTTTATTCAAAAGCAAACACCCGCCTATTCCCTTCGAAGGAACAAGCGGGTGCGATATCTCTTTTTTACTACATTAATCTACAGCTCTTCGCCATTGGATTCAATGACTTTTTTGTACCAGTGGAAGCTCTTCTTCGGCGTTCTGCTAAGGTCGCCGTTTCCATCATTATCCTTGTTCACATGAATGAAGCCATAACGCTTCTTCATCTCTCCGGTCGATGCGCTGACCAGGTCAATACATCCCCACATCGTGTAGGCGATCAGATCCACTCCATCAGCTACCGCTTCTTTCATTTGCTCAATGTGACCTCTCAAATAATCAATGCGATAGTCATCCTGAATGGAGCCGTCTTCCTCTACCACATCGACTGCACCCAGACCGTTCTCAACTACCATCAATGGCACCTGATAGCGATCATACAGATGATTCAGTGTGTAACGCAATCCTTTTGGATCGATCTGCCATCCCCAGTCGGAAGCTTCAAGGTACGGATTTTTGATCCCGCCCAGCAGGTTGCCTTCTGCTCTCTCCAAGGACTCATCCGCACTTTCAACCAGGGACATATAATAACTGAAGGAGTAGAAGTCCACGCAGCCCTCACGCAGGGTTTGCTCGTCTTCCGGCTGCATTTCGATCTGAATGCCCTGCTCTGCGAAGAAACGTTTGGCGAAACCAGGATATGCCCCTCTCACCTGCACGTCTCCGCAGATCATGTTGGAAAGCTGATCCTTCTTCTGTGCGAGCAATATATCGTCTGGATTACAGGTGTTCGGATAGGTTGTCATAAATGCGACCATACAGCCGATCTGAAAATCGGGGTTAATCTCGTGTCCAAGCTTGACTGCCTTCGCACTCGCCACGAACTGGTGATGCAGTGCCTGAAAGCGGGTCTGTGGATCGTCAATGCCGTCCGTCAACGTTTCTTTGCCTTCAAACAGGATGCCAGCCGCCATATATGCTCCCATCGGCATGGTCAGACAGTTGATCTCGTTAAACGTCAGCCAATATTTCACCTGGTCCTTATAACGGTTGAACAGGGTTGTACAATATCGGGTATAACAATCGATTACTTCACGTGATGCCCAGCCGTTATACTTCTGGGTCAGACCAAATGGTGTCTCATAGTGAGAGATGGTCACCAGTGGTTCGATGTTATATTTTTTCAGCTCGGCAAAAACATTGTCATAGAACTGCAGTCCCTCTTCGTTTGGCTCCAGATCATAACCGTTCGGATAGATCCGCGACCAGTTGATGGACATGCGGAACATTTTGAAGCCCATCTCTGCCATCATGGCAATATCCTCTTTGTAATGTCCGTAAAAGTCTACGGCCTCATGGCTCGGATAATATGTGCCCTCTTCAAGTACTGGGGTGATCCGCCGCGGAGTCGTGTGGGTTCCACCCGTCATCATATCGGATGTACTCGGGCCTTTGCCGCCCTTGTTCCATCCGCCTTCGAATTGATTGGCAGCCGTAGCGCCGCCCCAGTAAAATCCGTCTTTCATTTTCATGATAACTCCTCCTTTAATTTGACTCACTTTCAAATATCAGTTCTTTTGGTACGCATGTGAAGTAGCCGTTTCGGCTACGAATCGTTCTTCCGATCGCTGTTATCCTCGTATTTTCTTTTATTATCTTTTCTAAGGAAAAAATCCGAGAATAAAGGCGAACACCTTGTTTCTCCAGAATCGATTTCGTCCCCTCCACTACTTTCACATTTAGTGAAATACTGATCTCATTTTAAATCCTGTTAAATTGATATGACTTTTACACCAGTGTAGCATTCATACCCTGACACCTGTTGTCATGGTATAATCAAGGCATGGAAAATAACCGATTATTTCGAATGCTGCTGCTGTTACTAGAAAAAAAGAAAACCACAGCTCCCGAACTGGCCCGTTTGTTCGAAATCTCGGTACGCACGGTTTACCGTGATATTGACAGGCTGAGCGCGGCGGGAATTCCCGTTTATACCACTACGGGCAAACACGGTGGCATCCATCTGATGGATAACTATGTCATGGACAAGTCCCTGCTGTCTGAAGAAGATCAGAATGAAATTTTGCTTGGGCTGTACAGCATCAGTGCCATTCCCCACCTGAACAGTGTCCATATGCTTAAACGACTGACATCCATGTTTGATCACAAGCTGGACTGGATCGAATTCGATTTTTCCCCATGGGGTAGTATCCCTGTGCAGGAAAGAGAAATGTTCAACCTGGTGAAGCAGGCCATACTGACCAAGCAAGGGATGACATTCAACTATATCGACTCTGACGGAGAACCAAGTGTGGAGACGATTGCACCGATCAAACTCATTTTCAAAAATAGTACATGGTATATCGAAGGACAGGACGAAAGCAAACCCCCTCATACCGAAAGACAGACATTCAAGATGAAACGGATTTCCGAGCTCCGTTTGCTGCCAAGGCTGCAGGAGCATCGTTCAGTCTCCGCTGCAGCCGATGTGGAAAAGACTACTGCAAACGCTCCTCTATCCCTGGAATTGTTATTTTCAAGCACCATTGCTTATCGGGCACATGATTTTTTTGAACCTTCCCTAATCGACAAGCAGCCGGATGGCCAGCTTCGCGTGACGCTGGACATTCATGAAGGAGAGCGACTGTATTCGTTTCTGATGTCATTTGGCGCAGAACTGACTGTGCTTAAACCTCCACATGTCAGACAGGAGCTGCTCCACCGACATATGAAAGCCGTTCAACACTTGCAAAAAGTCATTCAAGACAGCATGAAGCAGAATGAGTGATATAATGAAATCCTGAGCATCCAAGGGCTATATGAACTTCAATTCATCCATTTTGTAGAGGAGGTTTGTCCATGCAAGACATCAGACGCAACAATGTGGAACGTTTCAAAGGCTTCGGTACGTTATATGACCAGAATCGCCCGTCTGCACCGACAGAGGTCGTGGAAATTCTGAACACCTACCTCGGCACCAAACCGAGATTGGTTGCAGATGTGGGTTGCGGTACCGGATTATCCTCATGGATCTGGCTTAATGAAGCTGAACGAATTATCGGTATAGAACCCAGCGATGACATGAGAGCTGTGGCGGAGGCTAAATGGGAGGCGGCGGGCAAGCCTGACCATCTGCGATTTGTATCGGGGTTGTCCCATGAACTGGGGCTGCCGGACGGCAGTGTTGATATCGTGACATGCTCCCAATCGTTCCACTGGATGGAGCCGCAATCGACACTCCGCGAATTCGCACGTGTACTGCGGCCTGGAGGCATTTTTGCAGCTTATGACTGTGACTGGCCACCTGTCCTGGATTGGCAGCTGGAGCAAGCTTATCAGCAGTTGATCGCCGAAGCCGATGAGCAGGCTTCCCGTCTTGAAGCTCAGGAAAATCAGGCGCATAAATGGAGCAAGGACGAGCATTTGCAGCAGATGAATCAATCTGGCCTGTTCCGCTATGTCCGTGAGATTGTGTTTCATCACCATGAGACGTTTGATGCGGATCGTTACGTACATCTGGCACTAAGCCAGGGCGGCTTGCAAACCGCTCTCAAGCTGGGAGCAGATGAACTGTTAACCGCTGCAGAAGAGTTCAGAGCGCTGGCAGCACGGATATTTGACGGACAATCGAGAACCGTACTATTTTCTTACCGCATGCGCCTGGGTATCATCTGATATTCTCATCACCCACTATCCAGACTCCACTCGAGAAGAAAGGCAGTGAACCGCTTTGAATGATTCGAATGTCCTGCAGCAAAATCGAGCCTTCATTTTACAATGTTTGGATGCGTACTTCGACTCCCCTCACCGCGAGATTCTGATGTCCCATCCGGCCAAAACGGAGGAGGAGGACTACGGCGTGCCCGTGGAAATGCAGGATGGAGCGGTGGATGAAGAAGGTTGGGTTCGTTGGAGAATGCTTCCTTCGACGGTAACGGAAGACCAGATTCGTGAGCTTGAGCAATCCTTTGAATTACATGTTCCCATCCCGCCGCTATACCGTGCCTTTCTTAGCACCCGGTATGTACTGAATGTCTATCTCCGTTACGACGATTTCGTCATTGGGCTGCCGAATCTGCCCTCCGATCGTCCATTAGAGGATTTGCATGGACTATGGTCAGCCTGGAAACCACTAATTTCAAAAGGCTACGTTCCATTCGCTACATATGAAGATGATGCCGGACCAGTATGCTGGGATATCCGTAACCCCCACGGGGACGAGGATTACGCTGTCGTTTGGTTTGATCATGAGTTTCTGGTGAATGATGAATCACCAAGCCGTAAACAGCTGGAGGGTTGGGCCAAACCCCTTTTTCCTTCATTTCGGGATATGCTCATTCCGCTTGCGTCCAGCCATCATTCATAACTTCAAAAGAGTAGAGATAACTTCAATAGAGATCCCATAAGACGGTTCCTCTTGAGAGAGAACAAATGAAACGGTTTCCGTTTCGGGGACAATTGTTTTACAATAAGGAAGTATGTACACGAGCATCTGGCCTGGATGCTGACACTAGAGTTGATTATGAAAGGATGCAAATGAATGATTATTAAACCAAGAACGCGTGGTTTTATTTGTACAACTTCCCATCCTGTAGGTTGTGCCGCACAGGTGCAGGAACAGATTGAATACGTGAAATCCCAACCGGCACTGAAGGGGCCACGTAACGTGCTCGTTATCGGCGCTTCTACCGGATACGGACTCGCGTCACGTATTGTCTCCGCGTTTGGCGCAGGAGCAAATACGATCGGTATTTACCGCCCAAGCAGCTCCACGGACAAACGTACCGCTTCCGCAGGCTGGTATAACTCAGCTGCATTTGAGAAGGCCGCAGAAGAAGCAGGCCTGAAATCGTACAGCATCACTGGAGACGCTTTTGCAAACGAAACGAGAGAAAGAGCGGTTGAGCTGATCCGCAGTGAATTCGGCCAAGTTGACCTTGTGGTCTACAGCGTGGCGTCCGCACGGCGTACCGATCCGAACACTGGAGAAGTTTCCAACTCGGTGCTGAAGCCGATTGGACAATCGTACACCAACAAAACAGTCAACTTCCATACGGGCGAAATCACTTCCGTTACCCTTGAGCCTGCAACCGAAGAAGAGATTCGCCAAACTGTAACGGTAATGGGCGGCGAAGATTGGGAACTGTGGATGGATGCACTGCAGCAAGGCGGCGTGCTGGCTGAAGACGCAACCACGATCGCTTTCTCCTATATCGGTCCTGAACTGACGCAGGCCATCTACCGTGAAGGCTCTATCGGCCAGGCCAAGGATCATCTGGAGGCGACGGCACACAAGCTGAATGACCGCATGAGTGCTACAGGTGGGCGTGCCTATGTGACCGTAGCAAAAGCCCTTGTGACTCAATCCAGCTCCGCGATCCCTGTCGTGCCGCTGTACATCTCTGCTTTGTACAAAGTCATGAAGGAAAAAGGGCTGCACGAAGGCTGCACCCAGCAATTGCAGCGTCTGTTCGCAGACCGTCTGTACGCTGGAGGAGACGTTCCAACGGACGAACAAGGACGCATCCGCATTGATGATTGGGAGATGAGAGAAGATGTTCAGGAAGAAGTGGCGAAACTTTGGAATGAGTTGACCACGGAAAACATCTACGATCTGTCTGACCTTGAAGGGTACCGCCGCGAGTTCTTCCAGCTGTTTGGTTTTGAAACGGATGGCGTGGACTATGAAGCAGACGTGGATCCCAATGTTGAAGTACCGCATCTGCGCTAATCAAAGGTAACAGGGTACGCTAAACCTAATGAATTAAGGCATAACAAAAGGAGAGCCCGGGGCTCTCCTTTTGTTATGCTCAGACTTGTGGAGTGAATCGTCTTATCCTTGAATCCATCTCAGCATCAGAGTGACTTAAGCTGTTTCTTTAGCGTTTGTGGCGCGGTCGTTTCCACCGTGATGGATTGCGCCCCATGCATGCTGGCGAAGAAGGCAAGTCCCTCCCGAAAATCCGATATCCATTCCTCCACCGGGGGGGCACCCTCTTCCATTGCTAACAAACGTATCGTGAGTACGCCCGTTTTACGGTCCAGCCTGGGGTCCATCCGACCGATCAGTCGATCTCCATGAAGAATGGGCATGGCATAATAGCCATAGGTTCGTTTGGATTCGGGGGTATAAATCTCCCACTTATAATGGAAATCAAACAAATCTACGATCCGTTCCCTTCTCCACAACAAGTTGTCCAATGGAGGTAAGAAGCGAACCGGACCTGAGGGCTCATAATGTGGTTCTTCCTGTTCCATCTTCAAAAGCATCTCTTCATCTTCTGCTCGAATATAGTAAGGCGTCCCTACTCCCTCGATTTCCAGCGGAATCAATCGTCCATCCGCCACTCGTGCAGCGATCTGAGCACGCCGTTCAGCCGCGCTCCATTTCAGCCATCCGAGTCTGGGATCACGGGTATCCACCACCCGATAGGCATAAATGTATTTGTCCAAAAGCGCTTGGTGTTGTGTATGAGCATCCCGTTCTTCACTTATGTGAGGTACCTGCTGATGCAGATCTGATTCAGTGATCTGGAAGTATCGTTCATTCCCTTGTCGTGCAACCACCCGGATGGCTGCGGTATCCAGAAGCAGGTTCAAAGCAAGGCTTGTATCCTTGGTCTTTGGTGCATCTGGACGATCCCAATATCCACTGACTCGATCAACCGCACGAAACGCTTTGGAGGGTAATGGTCCTTCCTCCGCAAGGCGCTGCAGCACATGCTGTACCGTTCCTTCCAAACCTTGCAGGGATGGAGCCAGCCGTTCCCTCAATCTTGCACGTACAGGTTCGAAAAGTGCGTAGTCCTCTATTGGGATGACACATGCGGCATTGGCAAAATACTCGAATACTTTGTGATCACTGAGCAATGTATGTAAATATCCCGGAGTGTACCCCGGATCACGGGCACCCAGCACCAAATGCTGGTTTCCGGCTACTGCGGCAACCGGATCGATCTGCACGCAGCCTAACGTACGAATCAAATTCATGACCTGATCCGGACCGGACGGTCTCCCTGCTGCCGGCCAGCGTTCCAGCAATAATTGGGTGTGCAGCAAAAAACGCCGAACAGCTGTCTTTGTCGTGCGCATGGGGGTGGTCATATGTATTATTCGTCCCTTCTAACAGGATTCATGGTCATGCAGGCATTCGCCAGATATATCCATTTTATCAGTCTTTAATGAAGCATTCCAACCAGGATGTGTACAAGGAAGAATTTTTTATGCGCTCATGCATACCCGTTGGACAAAATAAAAAGAAGCACCACCATCCTGGATGATCCGCTTCTTGTGTTTGACCTTTTGCAATTTCTCCTGTTTGGTTGGCATGAGACGCACATGCTGGGATAATGCACCATAATCCCCGTTCATTCTCCGGCTCTGTTCCGGGCAATACTGTCCTGACCGTTCTGCTCTGCGTAATGCTTTTTGGGTTTGGGTACGTGCCATAACGTATTCACACACTCCTTTGATTGATATACACTCAATATATCATGTGCAGGCAAACAAGTGGAAGTGAATCATGCCTACTTTCATCAAAAAAAGGCCCCACTGGGGACCTCTGAAATTGCATTTACCATTTTAAGCTTAGCGTGTAACCCGCTTCCGCTTGGATTGCCAAGTTTCCACAGGCTCCTGATCATCTTCTTCAATCCGTTCCATGGCTTCTTCCACTCTTCTCGATTTGAACAGAACGATCAATTCCATCAGATCTTCGCGGTCCAGCAGCTTTACACCATTTACCGCAGCCAGCGTCCGGCAGGCTTCCGTGTATCTTGCCGAAGTCAAGACGATCGAGCGGTCTGCTTCATAATAACGCATTGATGTATAGATTTCCTGTACCGCGCTTAGTCCAACGGGATGATTCGCTCCGTAGCGCTTCGCCTGAATGACATTACGTCTGCCCAACCGGTCCATAAAAACAAGATCCGCTCCAAAATCCCGGCTGCTGGTCGTCTTATGAACCTCATTATAGCCAAGCTGTTGAAATAAATGAAAGAGATACAGCTCAAATTCAGACCCATCTTCCATTTTATCGATATCCTTAATCGAAATCTTGCGGGGATTCGCTTCACTTCGTATGCGCTGTCCCCGTCTGATGATTCGCCGAATCACCCAAGCAAGCAGCAATAATACAACAATCGATCCGATCACCCAGGGGGTGAAGTTGTCATTCCAGTTCATATCTTTTCTCCTTGTTCATCCCTCTACCTAAATCATACTTGTACACATTCAATCATGTTTACCGCACTAAATATAGCAAACTTCCACCCTAATCGGAAGAAGATGAATTCCCTGTAACCGTTAAACTTCACAAAACAAAGATAATACCATACCTTATTGATAAAAGGTTACAGTCTATCGGGTTGAATTCCAATTGTATTAAATGGTAGAATTCAACAATCGGTTCTATTTTGAACTGAAGAAAGGTGGTTTATAACTTGCTTATATCAAACAAACGCAACACCAAAACATGGGCAGCCCTGCTACTCAGCGGCGTGCTCCTCTTCAGCATGAATACAACAGGTTACGCTGCGGTACAGAGTGAGCCGCTTCCCAAACCTGCTTGGACTTCATCTTCCCTGATGCAATCCCAAGTTAACACGGAAAAAGACGTCATAATCAAGGAGATCAACGCAGTACCTGCCAAAAATTTGGTATACGTGCATTCCTCCCAGCCTGTAACCAAGACAAGCAGCGCTACGACGCTGGACTGGCAGCTCGATACACTTCAGGCACTGGATGCGACAACAGGCAAAGTGAAATGGAATTATATTTTCCACGATAAGAGCGGGCCGTATACAACCTACTCCGATTCGCTATACACCAGTTACGGCACAGCCTATGTATATATGGAATATTCCGACGGAACCAAGAAGGTATACTCGTTTAATACATCTGGCAAGACAAACTGGGTTAGAACGGTAACCGTTCCATCTGACCTGTATCTTCTCGATGACGAGACTTTGTTAATCGCTTCAAGTCAGGGCGCTCAGTCCAATGGTTCGGTTCGAACCGCTCTCTCGCTCTATGACAAGAAAGGCAAACTCATTACCGAGAAAACAATTAACGGTGCTGTGCTTCAAGCAGGCAATGACCGCATTGTGGTCGATGCCAGCAAACGAACCAAAGTCGGCAGCTATTGGCAGCCAGCAGCGAATCCTAAAGTGGAGATTTACGATCGTTCGCTGACCCGCCTGTCCTTCTATCAGTTCCCGAGCAATGCCAACACGCAAGGAGACGGTGGCGGTGAATCCCTTGCTATACTGGACGATGGATCCATCATCATGCGCGCCAACTTTGAAAACACGGGCAACAAACTGATGGGCTTCGGCACAGACGGCAAACTCGCCTGGGGACGCACCATTGCTGGCAATGCCTTCATTCAGACAGCAGGCAGCGGTTATACCCTGTTTACAGGTTCCAAGCTGGAACTGTACACCATGAAAGGCAAAGTAACCGAGCGTACGTTCAAGGACCAGCAGCCTGTCCTGATGCAGGTTGAACGGACACAGGATGGACTGTACCAACTCGATTTCGCCAAAACAGGTTATATTGTGGACCCGGAAACGCTGAAAGACGTACATGTATACACCACAAGTGCATCGGTTCCTTCCATGGAAGGTCCTTCAACGTATATCAACCATGTCTTTTATGCTATTCAAAATGACACATTATCCAAATATGTGCTCAAAGCTTCAACAGAAAAATAAGGGAAGTGCCCTGGAAGACCGACTCACGGTTGACAGGGTGCTTTTTTATTTCCCTTTTCCTTTCTTGCTTGTCATCATCAATCCTTTTGTTATAATAAAATCGTAATCTCACTTTTTATTTAGAATTGGCAAAGGAGCATAATTTCCCCCATGATCATTCAATTTATTCGATACAGATAACTTGGGCATAGAAATAAACCTCTTTTTTTTAACATTTTAGAGGTTTATTTGCTATGCCCTTTTCTTCAGTTATCTAATTCTGAATGAATGGGGTGTTTATCCATGTCAATTCATCGCAGAGAAAACAGCGCTGCGCTTATGAACTCTTATATCCACATGTTGAGTTGTCCGATCTGCCATGGCTCAATAGCCAAGGTGGACCGGAACCATATCCAGTGCGCGTCTCGCCATGCGTTTGACTTTGCAAAGCAAGGTTATATCAATGTCATGACACGCAATTTTAAGGGGAACTATGGAAAACAGTTATTTACAGCCAAACGGAGAATTTTGTCGGAAACTGACGTCTATGCTCCGCTTGGAGAAAAGCTTCGTGCATGGGTTGATGACTATTCCACGGAAGCCAGTCATCCTGTGCACATTCTGGATGCCGGCGCAGGTGAAGGAACTTTTCTGAATCAAATTACGAAAGACACTTCAGTCGTGGGCTGGGGACTCGATATCGCCAAAGAAGGGATCGCCTTGGCTGCCTCTGCTTACCCGCAACAGATCTGGTTTGTTGGTGATCTCGCTTGCAATCCATTTGTAGCAGGACAGATGGACTTGATTCTGAATATCCTTTCACCTTCCAACTATGAGGAATTCCGCAGAATACGGAAGGCTGGAGGCTGGACGATCAAAGTCATCCCTCGGGAGCAATATTTAATCGAATTGAGAGAGCTGTTGTTTCCTGATCGTTTTGAACACAAGAACAGCTACGATCATACCTTCAATCGTTTTGCAAAATATAACCATGTTCTCGCCACCATCCCGCTCACATATACACAGCCTGTCCCAGAGCATCTATTGGATTCTCTCATTCACATGACCCCTCTTTCCTGGCATGCAACGGAATCGGATTTGGCACGAATGAAGGATTCCCTGTCGGAGATCACTATTGATGTAGAGATATTAGTGGGGACAAGCTTATAATCATTTTGGAATGTCGACGACCCGCACGATCCACTAGACAATAGAATGACCCAAAAGCCGTGCAGGTTCCTTATGGAATCTGCACGGCTTTTTTGTTCGTCATATGACTATTACCTTATTTCCAATTCTCTTCAATAAATTCATCCCGCCCGGACAGGGCACGGTCTTCCTTGTAATGCTTTTCATTTTTCTTATGATAATCCTGATGGTAATCCTCGGCCGGGTAGAACACTGCCGCATCGCGGATTTCAGTCACAATGGGTTGATTGAATCGTCCGCTTGCTGCCAGCTCCTGCTTGGACTGCTCAGCCAGTTCACGCTGACGTTCATTGTGCACAAAGATCGCTGTACGATATTGTGTACCACGGTCCTGGAACTGCCCACCGTCATCGGTTGGGTCAATCTGTGGCCAGTAAAGCTCCAGCAGCCGTTCATACGGGAACAGGTCCGGATCGAACGTAATTTCCACAACTTCGACGTGACCGGTCTCTCCCGTTTTGACCTGTTCATATGTTGGATGCTCAACGTGGCCACCTGTATACCCGGATACGATTCCGTGAATGCCTGGCTGCTCTTCAAAAGGTGTAACCATACACCAAAAGCACCCGCCGGCAAATGTCGCTTTTTCCATTGTCTCGCTTCCCTTCACACACCCTGCTATTATCATGAAACGTTGGTGTAACCTGATTCGTTACTGGTCTTTCCTTATATATCTTAAAACAAAAAGAGGTTGATGGAAAGCCATTCGAATGGCTTCTCATCAACCTCTTCATTCTCAGGTGGGAAACATCATGATTTCCCATACGTTCGCAGCGCAGTGAAATGGTTACCCGCGACTACGACCCATTGAGCGGAAGATCAAGCTTACGATTGCTACAAGTACGATGGCACCAATCAGTGCCGGTACGATGTAGAACCCGCCCATCTCTGGACCCATCTCTCCGAAGATCACGCCGCCTAACCATCCACCGATGAAACCGGCAATGATGTTACCGATCACACCACCCGGAATGTCACGACCCACGATCAGACCTGCCAACCATCCAATGATACCACCAACAATTAATGCCCATAACCAACTCATATCATTCACCTCTAATTAAAAGTTTTTGTTGTTGTCTGTCTACTATTAACCGCTACAGAAGCATTTAAACAACTGGATTAAAAATTGTTGTATATTACCTTTTGTTCATATGCTTCATCTCCGCACGACAAGCCCTTCCCAGCAAGGAAACAACGCATATTGCTTTCCGTTCAGCCTGAACTGCTTTAAACGGTGTGATGTACCTCCCGAAAGTCATTGTATGTTGAGGCAGACAACCGTAGTATACCCAATTGAGATTTATAATATTTGGCGGCACATGGAATTAATAAAAACCCGCTCGTCCTTTTCCAGGCTGGGTCAGCCAGTTGTGTTTATGGCTTTTATCCAGTTCTCCCCGCATGGACTGAATCACTTGCACGATATCCGTCTGGCCATTCTGATGCCATTCCAATGCAGCACTGACATACAGTTCACCAAGCTGTGCAAGTGAGAACGTATCCGTCAGCCGAGCTGCTTCATGCGTGCCTTCTTCGCCGGCAAAGACGTGAAATCCCCGCTGCTGCAAATATTGCAGGCGCAGTGCTTCATCCGGCAGCGGGATCTCATAGGCCCGATCGAACCTTCCGGCACGATTCATAAGGCCCGGATCTATTTTCTCCGGATAATTCGTTGTTCCGATTAGAAAAATGCCTTCTTTGGATGTCGCTCCATCCAGTGTATTCAGGAAAAAGGACCGCACTTCATCCGGCATTGAATCAATATCTTCGATGATCAGCACCATGGGCGCCAGGCGTTTGGCTGCCTCAAACACTTCCCGAACCGATTCACTGTTGGTATATTCGGTAATCTGCCAATATGCAGCCGGGCCCGGGATACTGCCCGCAATGGATTTGACCAGGGTGGTTTTCCCGTTGCCCGGATGACCATACAGCAAGATTCCCCGTTTATACGGAATGTCATACTCCCGGTAAAAGGAGCGATCCGCCTCGAAAAACTGATCAAGTGAGCGGAAGATATCCTGTTTGATCTGAGCCGACAGAACCACATCGTCTCTTCCTACCGAGCGGGTGATGGATTCGACATGACGTTCACTGCCATTGCGGGCATCCGTATATACCGTAACCTTTTTCATATTCTGCTGCCGTTCCCGTTCGCGTACACTGCCCAGAAACTGCTTCAGCTCCTCCTCGCCTACAGCAAAAACAAAGTCCTCGTTGTAGATGCCGTTATCCCTGAAAAATGGAATACGTACGAGAGCTACCCCCCATTTGGGATAGGCAAATACGTTGTTGCGAATGGAATAATGAACACCGTATGTAGGGACGTCACCATCATCCTCATAGTGCAGCGTACGCAGCTCGAGATCCTCGAAAATACGGGCAACCAGTTCCACTTCGGTACTGTCGCTCAATAGATCTTCCTTCAGCAGCTCCCAGTATTCGTTGTTCGGATCGTCACTGGCAAACAGCTCATAATGAACTCCGTAACGACTATTTAGTGCTTCAATAATGCCTCGAATCAGGCGAGCATAGGTGGCATAGCCCTGAATTCGAATCTGGTCATCCTGTTGATTGTCATAAATGTAAATGGCTTGGGTATGAATGGCTTTTTCCTTCTGTACTGTCATTACTTGGCTCCCTTCACGGCTGCAAGCGGTTTACATTTGGCTACAACATGAGCCAGGCCTGCCCCGGTAACACTATCAATAATTTCATCCACGTTCTTATACGCTTGTGGCGATTCATCAATGATCGATTCAAGTGAACGCTGGTTCACCACAATTTCATCTTCTGTACCCACACCCAGTGCCGATGCAAAATCCTCTACCGTAACCAGGCGTTTGGTCGCGGTACGTGACCGGATGCGTCCCGCTCCATGGCAAATCGAATAATAGTTATCCGCGCCCTGTGGCTGACCTACCATGATATATGAGGCCGTTCCCATGGAACCCGGAATCAGTGCCGGATGACCTGTGGCCAGGTAAGGTTTCGGATTATCCGGGTGGCCTGCTGGCAGCGCACGCGTGGCCCCTTTGCGATGGACAAATACAGATCCTTTTTTTGCATGAGATTCCTCCCAGGCGTAATTGTGCATCAGATCATACAGTGTACGGAATTCACATTTAGGACCAAACACTTCCCGGAATGCCTCCCGGATGGCGTAGGCAATCAGATGTCTGTTCACCACAGCATAATTCAATGCGGAATACATCATGTTCACATAATGACGCCCTTCGGGATGCTCCAGCGGAGCAAAAACCAGTCTCGGATCGGATGTGCCGAGTCCGTTTCGCTGCATCACTTTGGCAATGGCAGAGGAACTGGTCTGACTCACATGTCCGCCCCATGCGCGGGAACCGGAATGGATCATGACTACAATCTGACCATCGTACAAGCCCCAGGCTTCGGCGATCGATCGGTTCTCTTCTGCAATTTCAATGGCCTGGATCTCGGCAAAATGATTACCCCCACCCAAGGTGCCAAGCTGACGATGGGCACGATGCCATGTCATATCCGGAACAAGATTCAGCACTTCTTCATCATAAGCAAATTTGCTGCTTTCCACATGGGTGATGGAAGTTGATTTCTTCGGGGTATAGCTGTCCGGAATATATTTTTTGGGCAAACCATGCAAGCCTTTGCGAACAATATGCTCCAACCTGATGTCCGAGAAATGGCCGCGTTGGCTTGCTTCCATCGGCAGCACTTTCTCAATGGCTTTGACCAGTTTGCGGCGCAGTTTTACATCTTTCAGATCATCCCTGTGCAGGTTGGTCATGTGCACACGCATGCCACAACCGATATCACTGCCCACAATGGATGGGGACACATAACCTGTCTTTGCGTCCCATACCGCCGTCGTACCGATGCAGGTTCCCACGCCCACATGAACGTCAGGGGTATAACTCATATACGAAATGCCGGGAATTTGCAGATTGTTGTTGGCCATTTCAAACACTTTGTAATCCAGTGAGGAAAACAACTGTTGTGCAGCATATACCGTCAAATCTCCTGCAGGCAATTTCACTTCATGCCGGTAGCCGCCAGGAAATTCCTTTTGGCTCGTAAATAAATTGGATTCTGTATTCATAAATGTAATGATTCCTTCCTGTTCTTATCCTTTAGTTGTTTTTAAAAATAATAAATTTTGAGATCATGCATCTTCATATCCGGATCTGTACGTACAACAAAAAGAAGCCATGGGACCGATCGCCCATGACTTCTTCATGACAATAACAGAGAACAGGAGGGCATGAAAATACCACACCACTGTCCCCTATGGCTGTATAAGCCGAGGTTGGCATATCCATTCCTGCTTCGTTCACAAGTCATAGATATGCCCCTTCTCCTATGTCGCCCGTATGAGGCCGATGAGACGATGAGCTGAATATGCAGTTGTAATTATGCGACTTGGTGTCTGTATCCCTTTCAAATCATAACCAACCATCATGTCTTTCGGCCTCCCTTCATAAATGTTAAGTCTTATATTAATGGGACTCGTTTCGAAATGTCAACCCTTTTCTTGGAAATTAACTCTTCTGCATTGTTATGCATATAATAAGCATTTTCGCATAAATCAATAAGCGACTCCTAAATCTTCAATATATAGATTCGAAATGGTTCTATTCGTCTATATATTGTACCCCGGAGCGAGTAGAATCGAATTATGCAAAATGCTGAATAAAAAAGCAGGGTTCTGTATGTCTACAGCCCCTGCTTTTCACGGAAACATATGTTTTTATATCAGCATATAATTTAGTGTCCTGCTTGCTTTTCCAACTCTTCAACCGGATTTTCGTCCTCTTTGGCAGGAACTTTGGAAGACAGGAACCAACCGCATACCGCAATGGTAATCAATACGATATAGAATCCGAATTTCCAAATTTTATTTTCCGGGAAATGTTCATCCAGTACACCCAGCGAAGGATGCGCCAACGTAATAACTGCCAGCTTAACCCCTACCCACCCTACGATGACGAAGGCAGCCACTTCAAGTCCCGGACGGGAATGAAGCAGTTTGACGAAGAACGAAGCTGCAAAACGCATAATGACGAGACCAATAAATCCTCCCAGGAAGATGACGATAAACTGTCCACCATCCAAGCCGCCAATTGGAGGCAATCCACTTGGTGGCAGCGCTACAGCCAGCGCTACAGCTGCCAGAATCGAATCGACTGCAAATGCGATATCCGCTACTTCGACTTTGAAAACCGTCATCCAGAAACCGGATTGTTTTTTGGTTTTCTTCGGTGCATCATCTGCTGCTTCGTCTGTCTTGTTCCGACTGCCCATGATTTTCTTGGTGATGTGGTTAATCGAGATGTAGAGAAGATACAGCGCTCCGATTGCCTGAACCTGCCACACATCGACCAGGAACGAGATCAGGAACAAGGAACCCAACCGGAAAATAAAGGCTCCGAGCAAACCGTAGAACAACGCCTTTTTGCGTTTCTCATCCGGTAAATGCTTAACCATAATCGCAAGCACCAAAGCATTATCTGCTGCCAGTAATCCTTCCAGGACCACCAGGACGATTAGCACCCAGCCATACTCCAATAATAATGACAAATCCAAATTTGACTCCTCCTTAGTATCCTTATGATGTACAAAAAAAGGACCTTTACCATTGCTGGCAAAGATCCTTTTTATCCATAAAAAGAGACCTTTACCCAGCATAATAACTTGGTAAAGGTCTCGCTAACAACAAATTGCTGCCAATAAAGCCGGGGATGTAATCCCGAATTGACGACTTTACTGTGAAAGCTACTCCCCTTTAACATCAGGAATATTCAATTTTAAGTTCGTACATTCATACGGTTCAAATAACCTGTTCTCATCATATTCACAACGCTTCTCAAAGTCAAGCTTTATTTGGTGACGCTTTGACTCTGATCCATTTTTCGAAATACGAAAAAGTCGTATATGAAGTTGCCCAGGGGGATAAACGAAATAAAAAATAAAGCGATCGGTCGACGCAAACGCCACTTTTGCGTGGTGTACATACTGACCATAAACAACATATACATCAGGAAAAGAAATCCGTATATATTGCCAAACCATGTGACTGATTGCGGCAAGATCCCTGCATTTTTCAAGGGAAAAGCAACAAACAGCAGTAACACATATGAAAGTCCCTGCAGCCACAACAGCAACCGGAAGCGGCCCAGCGTTGAATGTAACATCATCTTCCTCCTGTTTCTATACACGTAACGAATTGATATGCAACCTGTACAGTATATCACAAATACATACCTCATCGGTACTTGCACCTATCCACTTTCCATACCAATTCCCGTCAAAGGCATCTGCTATTCACCCCTATATTCTAGAGGCGCCAAATGCCCTTTGAGAGCATAAGATATGACGAAGATTCGTTACGAGTATGGGACAAGGAGGAGCCGCTTAATGAGAATAGCGATGGTTGCACCCGAAAAATTACCTGTGCCTGGTAACGGTTCAGTCGAAATAAGCATCTTGGGTATCGCTCGCGAACTTGCACTTCGTCATGAAGTCACGATTGTTAGCCGGGAAATGCCTGGTCTTGCGGCAAAAGAGCAGCTTGAAGGAATTACAATCCGCCGCGTTCCATCCAGCAGTCCCGATCAATACATCCAAGCCGTCATCCGTCTCCTAAAGGACAGTTCATTCGATATCATTCAGGTGGATAACAGGCCCCGCTGCCTGGCTCGAATCAAGCGTAGCCTGCCTGACATTCCCGCTATTCTGTTTCTTCACTCCCTGACCTTTGCTCAGCCTGGACCAGCAAGATTAGCGTTGTTACGACAAGCCGATTGCATCGCCGTCAACAGTTTGTCGCTCCAGAAGAGATTGGGACGCCGATTTCCTTCCGTGAAACATCGAATGCATGTGATCCCTCTGGGTGCTGATCTGACCCGTTTTGCTCCTGCGATTAACGAGGGAAAGCATCCCCAACTGCCAGAGCCGTCACAGCCCTTCTCCGTGCTGTATGCAGGCAGGCTGATTCCGGGCAAAGGAGTGGACATTCTGATTCGCGCAGTAGCACTTGTGCAGCAGAAGATGGATGTACAATTAATCATTGCTGGGAAGGGACCGAAGGTATATGTCCGCAAGCTGCGTCTGCTTGCCAGAAAATTGCGGGTACGTTCATCTTTTCTTGGACAGATTGCCCATGAACAGATACACCACTTGTACCGGGCAGCTGATTGTCTGGTTTGCCCCTCTCAAATGCATGAAGCGTTCGGATTGGTAAATGTTGAGGCCATGGCTTCCGGATTGCCTGTTATTGCTTCAGACAATGGAGGCATTCGCGAAATTATCGAATCAGGAATCAGCGGCTGCCTTGTCTCTCCTTATGACAAGCCTCTGCCCTTCGCTATCTGCATTCATAAGCTTGCCAGAGACCCTGCGCTTGCCCAGTCTCTGGGAAAAGCAGGCCGGGCAAGTGCAGTGAACCAGTTTGGCTGGTCACGAACCGCCATGCATCTGGAGGCAGCATATACAAGACTGATCCGCCAATGAGCTGTATGGTACATGTGAATAATCAAGAGATCAAGAGCATAACTAACTGCCCCAATCTGTGCTATTGAGGAACTGGTTATGCTTTTTCCCGTGACTGCCAGCTTGTAATCCATGACTCCATTTGAGGAACGGGCACATGTACCATTTCAATCAGTTCCACGATAATCATATCCTTCATGGCAAACCGAACCCTCGCACAGGTCTGCTGATGAAATACATCATAGAAACCATTACCTGCCCAGCACCCATGCGGGACAACTACTGGATCGTTTACGATATATCCCACAGTTCCTATTGGAGGAATAACAACCTTGATCGCATGATGATCTGTACGATTATTTGGATCCTTGACCAAAAATACCGTATCTCCTACATTCAATGCCTGAACACCATGATAGTGCTCCATTCGATCCATCGCTGCAAATAATTTACTGCTCATAACAACTTCTCCTTTTCCTTTTGTCGATATAATAAAACGAATTATTCATCACCCTCATAGCGCTGCAACCATTGAATCAGTTGTTTGCGGATCTCTGTACGAAATTCACGGGGCTCAAGCACCTCCGCTTGAGGGCCAAATTGATATAACCACATGAGGAACTCGCGACTGCTGTTTAAAGTGACTTCGAATAATAAACTACCATCCGGCAAATCCGTCATTCGCGGGCGAACAAACATCTCTTCTTCTTTTATGTAGGGTGCCATTTTTTCCGTAAATTTTACCTTGAAATGAATAAGTTCGTCCCCTCGGTCAACAGACCACGTATTTTTCATATACTGCGCTATGTTGAAATCCGCTTTATCAAAGTGGGCATCTGTCCGAGTCACGTCGAGAAAACGACTAATGCGAAACAACCGAACCTTCCGCAGCAAATGGCAGTATCCAACGAGATAAAAGCGCTGATCACGTGGAATAAGATAATAGGGATCAATTTCACGGACCGTTATTTCATTGTCGGTAAGTGTGTGGTACCGGGTACGTAGGGTTTCCTGATTAAGAATTGCTTCAATAATCGGGATGAGCAGATTAGGGTCTTTGCCTTCTTCCCGGTATGCAGGTGTGCCCATGCGAATGATACCCGCAATATTTTCGACGATATCGCTGTTTCTCGATTTTAGTTTGGTATGGACCGACATCACCTTGTCAAAAGCTGAATCGAATTCAGCCGGCAGCTGGGAAGTATCCACGACAGAAGGAAGCATGGAAAAGACCATGGCTTCCTGTTCCGTGAAATCGAGCGGATACAAGGCGAAATTACCAATAAATCGATAACCCTTGCCGTAGCCTTCGTTCATAATAGGGGCAACCCTGTCCAAAATCCGGAGATCACGATAGATCGTGCGCACTGTGGTATCACATTTCACAGCCAATTCCTTGGCGGTGATTCCGGGATTCGCTTGTATAGCTTGAAGTATACGCAGCAGACGAACTAATTTCTCTGTCATGTAGTTTCTCCCCTTCGATATTTTATCGGCAAGGAAAACTAGTTCCTTTAGTGCAGATATAAATCTTTAGTCCCATTCATTATTTCGCATTTTCACCAATTATGTATAGTCCAATTGCACTTTTTCTCCTTTTTTCTTATACTCTCCTTGATTTCCTTGCATAAAATATTAGATACAAGCCCTTATACCTAAGCCTGAAAACCTATAAAATCTTCTAAAAAATTATAAAAAAAAGCCCGATCTCTCCAGAAGAGATCAGGCTTTAGGGAATATCAATTGTGCAACTGCACTAATTGTGTCAGTACATTGACCAAATGTTCACACAACTCCGGGATATCTCCCATCTGGTCTTCATTCACACTACGATCAAAGTAGACATTAGTTGAAACGTTGTACAAAGTGGAGCTCTCCCCATACACGTAATGAATGTTCTGCACCAAACGCTGTGCAGGCCAGCTCAACTGAACGATGGAGCGAATTGCCGGACATAGCACCTCTGGCTCCAGCGTCATCACGCTAAAACGAAGTTCAAGGTGACATCCCGGCTGTCCGCCCGGAGTCTCCAAAATCTCGGCTGCAATCGCCTCAAGTGAACTTCGCAGCACTACCTCTCCCTTAACTTCAGTATGCTGCCTGAGGCAGAACTCCAGTATAAATTCTCTGGACATACTCGCCATCTCCAAGTTATCTTTCCGATTCGAAATGTGAATAATCTCATCCAGATTATCAAGATCATACAGATGATTCTCGAAGCCCACTTTGAGATTGTCATACACCGTTGGATCAAACATAAATTTACCTACTTTCACATTAACTTAAACTGACATCGGTGCAATTAGGAATCTGCGTTCCGGCTCCTTGCCTCCACTTGTCATGTATTATCAGCATTATGCATAATTCGATTCTACGATCTCCCGGGTACAATAAATAGACGAACAGAACCATTTCGCTCTATATATTAGAGATTGGAGTCGCTTATCGGATTTATGCAGAGTGCTCATTATAACAATCTCTGCGATCGCAAAAAAGCCCGGTCATGATGACCGGGCTCTCCTGGATCGGAAGCGAACTCCCCTGTCCCTTTTATTCCTCAGCAGCCTTCTCTTCTTGCACAGCTGCCGGTTCTGCCTCATCAGCAGAAGCCGTTGGTTCTTCCTCAGCCGCTTGTGGTGGCATAACGGAAGCGACGATCGACTCCGGTGATGTGACCAGTGTCAAACCTTTGTCCAGTTTGATATCGGCAGCAGTCAGACGATCACCAATTTCCAATCCGCTCACATCCACCTCAATGGAAGTGGGCAGATCTGCCGGCAAACCTTCGACCTCCAGCTGGGTCTCCTGCGTCTGGAATACACCGCCTGCTTTGGAACCGGCCGCAGTGCCCTGGAAGTCGATCGATACACTTACACTGATCGGCTTGTTTTTTGAGATTTGCAAAAAGTCCACATGCAGCAGACGTCCATTCCGTTCCTGCTGATCTTTGATCAGCACCGGAACCGTTTTGCCACCCTCCACATTGAGGTTGAACATCTCGGAGCGGCCTGTGCGTGCTACTTTCAGCATTTCTTTCTCATCTACATGTATGGAAGCACCTTCTAGTCCCGGGCCGTAAACGACCGCCGGAACACGTCCGCCCTGTCTTAACTGGCGCAGTGCCGCACCTTTCTTTTCAGTTCGTGGGGTTGCAGTAAGTTGAGCCATTTTTCCGTTGGATTTCATGATTGAACATCCTCCTTCAAGGGATCCCTACTTCATATTGGTTTGGGAAGCATTAGACTTCTCTCATAGACCAAATGGGTCTTTTTTTCTGTGGCCAAATCTGGGGCCATATCTATATTTACCCCAATGAATGTGCATCTCAAACACTGACTTGTACATTTTTTTATGTTATTACATCAAAATTCAAACCCAGCAGACCAAAAAAGACAGCCGGAATCTCTTCCGGCTGCCTGCTGCTCATGGCTTTTTCAACTTTACATGGGTACATAAAAATAGCAGCCTAAGCGCTGTTAAGATTATCCTCCTCGTCACTTTCCCGTATAATCTGCATCTGATCTGTACCGCTATGCACGATAATCTGCACATCCCCATCTTCCGGCACAATATCCACGTACCGGTCTCCACACGTATCCTTGGCCTCCCACTCATTCAGCCGAATGATCAAGCCGAGATGATGCAAACCTGGAGCTACACGGAATCGAGCTTCTGCAGCATTGCCTACCCGCTCAAGTGGTACCGCTCCATCGGCCATTCCTGTGCCCCACACCCAAACGTCCCAACCCTCGTACTGTTGATCCTCCCGTTCATAACGCAGCGTAACGATCCGAGAGATGTGTTTGTGCACTTTGATCGTCATGGTTGACTGAATACTGCCAGCCATGGCCGTAATTTGTGTCGTCCCTGGTGACAAGGCACGGACGATTCCGGCTGCACTGACTGTTGCAACATCCGAATTGGAGGCCTTCCAGCGTATCGTGGTCCCTTGGATTGGCTGACCAAATTGATCCAGCACCAATGCACGGAAGCGGCTGATTCGTGTCGTATACAGAACCGTTTCACCTACAATCTCAATTCGTTCGGCATGTCGATGCTCCACCTGCAGTATGCATGTTGCATGGATATGACCGCAATGAACCGTTATTGCTGCATCCCCCGTCTCCTTCGCATGAATCGTTCCATCCGGATCAATCTGGATCAACTGCGGTTCCGAGGAACTCCAGATGACCTCTCTATTCTCTACAACATTACCAAGATGATCACGTACAATGGCCCGCAGCTCGGCGGTTTCACCCGGACTATATACCTGACGCGGAGAATTAATCTCGACAGTAGTCGGTTCCGTACCGCCTGCATGTTCGATATCATAGAGAACCATTAACGACCAGCGTTCTACAGGTACCATGCCGTTAACCGTCCCAATAGAATCCGTACCTGCCTGGCGGTCATTAACTACAACATGCCAGTCGCCTTCCGGAAGCTGAATCTGCTGCTGGTATGCTGTCGCGTTATATACGACCATAATCCGATTCCAGGTATCCCCATTTGCTCCATCCTGAAGCATGAATATAATGACATTTCTGTCTGCACGAATAATACGAAGATGATTGCGGATCTGGTCTGCACTGATCATGCGAAAGGCAGGATGTGTGCGGCGCAGATGAATCAAACCGCGATAGTAGTCAAAGACAGGTCTGAAACGGGACTTGTTAACCCAAGTGATGGCATTGACGGCATCCCCGCTGCGATAGCTGTTCTGATCCCCCGCTTTGGATCGCAGCATCTCATCCCCTGCATGCAGAAACGGGATGCCCTGGGAAGTAAGCAATATCCCGGACGACAGCAAAGAACGGCGAACCATCTCATGATGAAGCACGTCATCAGCATCCACATAACGATAGGGATCCGCTGCTTTTACCGCCGATTCCGCACTTCCACCTTCCATAGGCAGCCCGTCTCTCCACGTTGGAAACCCCAGTTCATGTCTGAGATTCATCGTTGTTGCGATTTTGTCCCACAGATTCAGGTTGTCATGGGCGGTGACGTAATTGACGGTCTCTACGGGGGAGGATGTAAAGTCATCAATTGCTCCGGCTAATCCCGTAACCATCTCATACTCCTTGCCATCCGCTCCGGTAACAAATCCTTTCCCGCTGCCATCACTGTCTCCTTTAATGGCACTGCGGAAATGATCGTTAAATACGGCAAAACCCTGACCACGTTGGGTTCCTTTCAAGGTTTTCCGATCCAGTGGCGATTCTCCCCCAGTCCACGGTTCTCCATAGATCAGAATTGCCGGATCAATCTGCTCCCTCAGCTCACGGGTCAATTCATTCATCGTATCCGTGTCAATCAGACCCATGAGATCGAAGCGAAAACCGTCCACATGATATTCCTCAGCCCAATACAGAAGGGAGTCTATAATATATTTCCGAACCATTGGACGTTCCGTAGCCAATTCATTGCCTACACCCGATCCATTACTCAGTGTGCCGTCTGCACGATAGCGATAAAAGTACCCGGGGACGATCCGGTCAAAAGGGCCTTCATCCACACCATACGTATGATTGTAGACCACATCAAGCACAACACGTATGCCTTGGCGATGCAGGGACTGCACCAAGGCCTTGAACTCACGAATTCGCGCTGCCGGATCCCGCGGGTCCGTCGCATAGGAGCCTTCCGGAACATTATAGTGCTGCGGATCATACCCCCAGTTATAGGGTGCTCTGAACGTCGAGCCGTCTTCAGCGGCTTCCAGCTCATTTACCGTTTGATAGTCCGCCACAGGCAGAAGATGCACATGAGTAATGCCAAGTTCGGCCAGATGATCTACACCGATACGGTGGCCTTCCCTGTCGGTCAGCCCCGAAGCCGTAAACGCCAGGAATTTGCCTTTGTACGGAATGTCGGCATGAGGGTCAGAAGAGAAGTCCCGGACATGCAATTCATAAATAACGGCATCTGCCAGACGCTGAAAAACGGGCTTTACATCCAGCTCCCAATCCGGTGGATGTGTTGTATCGAGATCAATAATGGCTGTCCGCTGCCCATTCGCCGACACAGCGCGGGCATATGGATCAACGGCTGTTTCTACACGCTGATCGTCGTGCGTAATACGGTACATGTAATAGTGTCCTGCCCAATCACCTGCCAGCCTCACACTCCATATCCCGTCTTCATCACGGGTCATGTCGCTTACCTGCCCATCATCATGTTCGGTTACCCACCCAGAGGCATTGTAGCTGCCCTCATGTTCAAAAACCAATATAGAAACCTGCCGGGCCGTAGGGGCCCACAGCTTGAATGTACTAGCCGCACGAGTATATGTTAAGCCAAGATCGTTGCCTTCATAACGAAAAGATGTCCATTCCGGCATCGTTCCCACCGCCTTTATATCCATTGATTTCGTGTTGTCCCGATGTTACGGAGCGGGACGTCATTTGTCAACCTGGGGTTGTCTGTACTCAACATATCGGTTGAACAGAGGCTTTCATGAAGTCGCTCGCTGGATAATTGTCAAACACCTGCAGCAATCGCTTACAAAATACAGCATATGTAAACAAGCGGCGGAGATTGACAGCATTTGTACCTGTCCTGATGAAAAAAAGACAAAAAAGCACCCTCTCCCTCCGTAATCGAGAGAAAAAGTGCTTAACCCCAATACAGAACTCAACCCTTGGAATATATGACCATCAGGGATACAGCCGGTACACTGACCTCCCCGTCCTTGATGGTACGCAGCGTATCGAGTCCTGCGTGTCCCTGCTCTGCAACCACGTTCCACACCCCGGATGGGATCGGGATGGTACGGCTTTCATTTGCCGCGTTATAAATCACGATAATACGACTCCATGAATCTCCGACAGCCCTGCCTGACAGCTCATAGGCAAGCAGACTTTTGTCTTGCTCAAGTAAATGTACATGCTTATTAATCTCGTCCCGGGTGCGGAATCTGAAAGCCGGATGATCACGACGAAGGCGGATCAGTCCACAATAATAATCGAACACAGGCTTGAACTGCTGCTTTTGCTCCCAACGAATCGCATTGACCGCATCTCCACTCTCATGACTGTTGGCATCGCCGTATTTACTCCGCAAAAACTCGTCCCCGGCCGCAAGAAGGGGAATTCCCTGAGAAGTCAGTACAATGCCATTCGCAAGTAAACAGCGCCGAACCATTTCGTTCTCCAACATGCGATTCGGATCAATCTGCCCATATGGATTCGCATCCTGTACAGCCCGCTCTACACTGTCATATCCCCTAACATGTCCCTCATCATCATAGGAGATAAACCCCAGCTGCTCTTCTAGCCCTTGCGTATGAGCAACCTTGTCCCACAGGTTAAGATTATCGTGAACCGTTACATAATTCACTGTCTCGGACGGACCTGCCGTAAAATCGGTAATGGCTCCCCTCACCCCCGTCCAGATATCCTCTTCCTTGCCCTCCGCTCCTGTAGCAAATCCTTTCTCAGCTCCATCACTGTCCCCTTTGATCGCTCCGCGAAAATTATCGTTGAATACAGCAAGTCCTGCCCTATTCTGATCTCCCTTAAGAGTCATTCGCTCCCCTAGAGGTGATTCCATTGCCGCCCACGGCTCACCGTACAGGAGGATGGAAGGAGACACATGTTCATGCAGCTCTGCAGCAAGTTCTCTCATAGTGGTTGTGTCAATCAATCCCATCAGGTCAAACCGAAACCCATCGATATGGTATTCCTCTGCCCAATAACGTACCGAGTCTTTAATAAATTTGCGAACCATGGGACGTTCTGTAGCCACTTCATTGCCGGTTCCCGAGCCGTTGCTGTACGTACCATCCGCATTCTGGCGGTAGTAATATCCCGGTACCAGCTTCTCAAACGAACTGTCTGCCGTATTAAACGTATGGTTGTACACCACATCCATAATGACCCCGATGCCTTTCTGATGAAGTGCCATCACCATGGCCTTGAACTCGCGAATGCGTGTCCCGGGCTCATCTGCCCGTGTAGCATAAGAGCCCTCGGGAACGTTGTAATGGAGCGGATCATAACCCCAATTGTAACTGGCATCCTTCGAACCACCGAATTCACTGTCGCCTGCCTTCGATTCGTCCACGGTGGCAAAATCAAACACGGGCAGCAGGTGCACATGGGTAATGCCCAGTTCGGCCAAATGATCAATGCCCAGCGTATTGCCTTCGGAATCGCGCAGCCCTGTTTCTGTAAAAGCCAAATACTTGCCTTTGTTCATCATGCCGGATGAAGGGTGAATTGAAAAATCGCGCACATGCAGCTCATACAATACGGCATCCACCGGACTCTTCAGTTCTGGACGAATATCCTCACTCCACCCTTCCGGGTTGGTCTGTTCCAGCCTGATGATCACGCCCATTTCACCATTCATGGTAACCGCCCTTGCATACGGATCTACTGCGATCTCCTGTCGTCCCCCCTCAAAGGCAGCCCGGTACATATAGCGATAGCCATCCCACTCTCCATCCAGCTTCAAAAACCAGATGCCCTGCTCTTCTCTTTGCATCGGTATTTCTTTGAACACAGTACGCTGCCCTTCTTCCCCCCCAGGAACTTCGGTAGTTGATGGATCATAGAGAAGCACGTCCATCTGAATGGCATCAGGGCTCCATACTTTGAAGTGGCAGGATCCGGATTCAATCGTAACGCCAAGATCGCTTCCTTGGTATGTATCTTCTGCATATAAGATCTCTTGCTTGTCATGTTCTTCAATCATGATGTTCATGCCCCTCTCGGTGAGTTTAATTAGTTATGAAAAGAATACTCCTTTCTTTTTATACCCTTTCTGCTGCCCAACCATAATCCTGAACAAGAAAAAGAAGCCGTGCTTCACGTCCATTCACGCAAAGACAGCTTCTCAGAGACATGCAAATACATTATTTTCGTTACTTTCCGTTCAATTCGGCGTACGATGCCTCCAGTTCAGAGATGAGCTGATCACCACCGGCTTTTCGCCAGTTAGCCACTTCCTGCTCCCAGCCTGCGTCGTCGATCTTGCCCATGATGTACTTGGTCTGTGCATCCCAGATCATCTGATCCAGCTCCTGGCCCCGTTCAGTGTAAATGGCTGACGACAGCGTCAGTGCAGGGTTCGGAATGGCGTACTGCTCATTCTCACGCGCCATCTTTGTGCCCTTCATGCCAATCGGAACATCAACCAATTCAGCCACGTTGTACCCTTCAACACTCAGCAAATTGTCGCGGTACGGCTTCACTTCGCGCTGATAAGCGTCGAAGTCCTTCAGTTCGGTTTTGCCATCCGCCGTCTTGGTGTAGTGTACATCAAGCAGCCCGCGCAGCTGCAGCGTACTCAGCTCCTCATCCATCAGCTGATCGAGGAAAGTGAGTACTTTTTTCAATTGCTCCTCGTCCGTTACTGCAGCTTTCGGGATCACCAGCATTCCGTAATTTCCTGGCTCCCCGGCGATGCGTATGCCGTCCGTTCCCTGGAACGGAGCTACATCGATTTCCCCATCGGGAGCGTTAGGCGTAAGCCGCTGCTGAGAGGACTTTCCGTTCTGAGCCACACCATTCAGCTTCATGCCAACCAGACCGGAATCCATTTTTTTATCCGCATCCGAAGGATCGAGAGCAGGGAAATCGCTGTTGATCAGCCCTTCGCTGAACAGCCGCTTGAACAGCTTCATGGTGTCCACATATTCTGTGGTCAGGAACTCCGGAGTCAGTTTGCCTGCGTCATCCACACCCCACTTGTTCACACCCCCAATACTCACGGCAATCCGTGTCAGCGGGGAAGACACACCCTCATTGTATTTCTTGAAAAGCAATGCACCATACGTATCCTCCTTGCCATTCCCGTCGGGATCATCCTTGCGCATGGAGCGCATTACTTCATACCAGTCATCCAGCGTCTTGGGTACATCCAGCTTCAACTTGTCAAACCAATCCTTGCGGTAAACGATGGCCGTTCGTCCGATATCGCGGAAGTTCGGAATGCCATAGATTTTGCCTTCAATCTTGATATTGTTAAAATAGGCCTCGGATTGGGCAGACAGGTTTTTATAGTCCTTCAGGTAAGGGCCCAGTTCCCAGAACAGCCCCGTTTTGGCTGCATTGAACGTGGTCGGTACGTAATTCACGCGCATAATCGTAGGCATCTCTCCGGAGGCAACCATGACGTTCACCTTATCATCAAAAGCAGACTGTGGAATCCACTGAACGTTGACATCCGTATTGGTATATTCCTCAATCTTTTGCTCCACCCCATTCTCCTTGGCGGGCACATCGCCTACCTGCATCAAAGAGATGGAAATGGGAAACTTGCCTTCCCCGGCAGCTGGAGCCTTTTCTCCCCCGCAGCCTGCAAGCAGTCCAGCGGACATTGCACCAACAACAACGATTCCGCCTAAACGGGATATCCGACCTTTTGGACTCATGAACCATCTCTCCTTTTATATAACGAAATTTTCCAGCAGTTTTCCTCATTGGATTTTAACACCCATGTATGCGCTATCATGAATGGTCTGAAGAAAAGAACCAGCGTCAAGCCAGTTCCATCTCTACCCCTGCCAAAATAAATGGAGCAACCGATTTCGGATCATTGATGCGAATGGATTCGGTTACATAATATTCGTACGACCCGTCACGATACGGACTTCCCCCAAGACCTGCCCCGCCGTTACACTGTGTCAGGGACAATACGCCTTCACGGTCCGTTTGCAGCAAATGCTGCAGCAGACCCTGGTACCCTTTTTCCGCAACCTCTTGGAATTTGCCGCTCAAGTACCCCTTACGTACACCCTTGGCTAACGCATATACAAACATCGACGTACCCGATGCTTCCAGATAATTGCGCTCCCGTCCCGGCTGATCGAGCAAATGCGGCCATAACCCCGTCTGTTGATCCTGCACATGTACAAGTGCATTCGCCACTCGTTCGAAGATACCCACGATCTGTCCGCGCTGTTCATGATCTATCGGCAGATGATCCAGTGTATCCACCACAGCCATCACATACCAACCCATTGCCCGGCTCCAGACATGGGGAGAACATCCGGTCTCACCCGAACTCCAGCGCTGCTCCTTGCTCTCATCCCAAGCATGGTACAGCAAACCGCTGCGCGGATCACGTGTACGCCGCTCCACCAGCAGCAGCTGCAGAGCCGCTCGGTCAAACCACTTCTCTTCCCCCGTTACTGCACCATATTGCGTCAGAAAGGGGGTCGCCATATACAATCCATCCAGCCACATCTGAAAAGGATAGATTTTCTTGTGCCAAAATCCGCCTTCACTCGTACGTGGCTGCCCCTTGAGCTGTACCATGAGCAGATCCGCTGCCTTGCGGTACTTCGTCTCTCCTGTTTTGTCCAGCAGGAGAAACAGGGATTTCCCCTGATTAATCTGGTCCAAATTGTACTCTTCAACGTTGTACGTGCGGATCGTGCCATCTTCCTGAATGAACTTATCCATTAGCTCCCGGATGTAATCGAAATACTTTGGTTCGCTCGTATGACTGTACAGCTCTTCCAGCGCTTTCAGCAGACAACCATTTTCATAATGCCATCTGGGATACAATTCGTGCTTCCGGTAACTTTCCATGAATTGTTCCGCCATTCGTACCGGTGTGAACTGCAATGTTTCCTTCATCGATAACCTCCGCTTCCGCCCGCTTATTGAGCCTGTTTCTTATAGTCTTCAGCATACTCCTCGCGAATTTTGGTTCCGCCTGCATTGGCCCAGTTCTCTATTTCCTGTTTCCATCCATTTTCATCGATCTTGCCCATAATATATTTGGTTTGTGCATCTGCAATCATCTGATCCAGGTCAGCTCCACGATCACCATAGGTCGGTGAGTAAAGGGTAAGCGCAGGATTCGGAACGGCATGTTCAGCCAGCTCTTTCGCGAGCTCAGTGCCTTTGACCCCAAGATCCGTATCCTTCAATTTCGGTACATTGTATCCTTCGACGTATGGCAAATTATCACGATATGGCTTCACTTCACGCTGGAACGCATCGAAGTCGCTCATTTCCACCAGATCTTCTCCAGCTTTTTTGAAATGTTTGTCTTCAATCCCGCGCATCAGCAGCGTTGCCATCTCTGGTTCCATCAGCTTATCCAAAAAGGTCAGCAGGCTTTTCAGCTCCTCTTCAGATTTCACTGTTGCTTTTGGAAAAGCCAGAATACCGGAGTTGCCTGTTTGCCCTGCAACACGATCTCCATTTGCTCCAAGCAAACCTGCAATGTCTACCTCTCCATCCGGAACATTTTTGGACAAGCGTTCCTGCTGACTCTTACCGTTCTGAGCTACGCCCACTCGTATGCCAACGACACCGGAATCATACTTTTTCTCTGCTTCAGTCGAATCAAATACGGCAAAATCCTGATTCAGCAGTTTTTCCGAATAGAGCCGTTTCAGCAAATCCAGTACCTGCATGTATTCCGGCGTCATGAATTCCGGTGTGAAGCTGCCGTCATCCTCTACCTTCCACTTGTTCGGTGCACCAAAACTTACACCAAGACGCGTCGTGAAGGAATATTGATCTTCGTTATATTTCTTGAACAGCATCAGACCAAACGTATTATCCTGACCATCCCCATCCGGATCGGAAGTCGCCAAGGTTTTGATTGTTTCATACCATTCATCCGGTGTGGTTGGCACCTTGAGGTTGAGCTTGTCAAACCAGTCTTTGCGGTAAATGACCGTTGCCCGGGCAATATCGGAGAATACCGGCACACCATAGATTTTGCCATCCACCTTGATATTGTTGAAGAAACGTTCGTTCTGTGCAGACAGATTTTTGTAATCCTTGAGCAGGGGACCAATTTCCCAAAATACATCGTTACGCATTGCGCTTGTGACCGTCGGGTTGTACTGCACCTTGACGATCTTCGGCATATCGCTGGAAGCGATCATGACGTTAATTTTGTCATTGTACGCCGAAGCGGGAATCCACTGGATATCCAGTTTGGTGTTGGTAAAGGCTTCAATTTTCTGCTGAACCTCATTGCCCTTGCTCGGTACATCCCCCACCTGTGCAATCGCGATGGATATGTTCTGTACGCCGCCTTCGGCAGCCTGACCCTCGTCTGATCCGCATCCAGCCAGCAGTCCCGTGACCAGCGCAAGTGTGCTCAGGACAGCCAGTGCTTTCTTTTTTGTTGCCTTCATCAAATGAAAACCTCCCCTTTTTGTACATTGCTGATTCAGCGTTTTGCATCATTCAATTCAACTGCCCAATCTCAACCTTTTACCGACCCCAGCATCACTCCTTTGGCAAAGTGCTTTTGCAGGAACGGATATACAAGCATGATTGGAATCGTGGAGAACACAATGACAGCCATGCGTATGGTCAGCGGCTGAATCTCCGTCTCTTCAATACTCGTGTCTCCAATTCGGCTCTGTGCCAGAATGACAATTTCACGAAGCCAGACCTGAACCGGCCACTTCTCACTGTCGTTGATGTAGATGACAGCGTTGAAGAAGCTGTTCCAGTGAGCGACTGCATAGAACAGAGAGAAGGTGGCCATTGCCGGCATCGATAAAGGCAATACAATTCGGAACAGAACACCCACATCGTTACAACCATCGATTTTGGCGGCATCCTCCAGTTCATCCGGAATAGCCTGGAAGAAGTTTTTGAGTACGATCAGGTTAAAGGCACTGATCGCGGTAGGCAGCATCAGGGACCATAATGTATCGGTCAGATGCAGTGATTTGACCACGAAATAGGTTGGGATCATGCCTCCGCTGAACAGCATGGTGAACAATACACCGAGCAGAATCGGCTGCCGTCCGCGCAAATATCTTCTGGATAGTGGATACGCCATGAGTGACGTAAACAGCAGGTTAATCAATGTGCCGACCACGGTAATGTAGATTGAAACACCGAGACTGCGAATCAGTGTATCCGTCGAGAAAATGTAGCGATAGGCAGCCAGGGAGAATTCTTTTGGAAAAAGGATGAATCCTCCCTTCGCCACTTCATGCGGGCTGGTAAACGAGACAGCCAAAATGTAGATAAACGGAATGACGGTTACAATTCCGATCAGCAGCAGCAAGCCATGATTGACGATATCGAAGATGCGGTTGCCCCACGTTTTATCCTGTTGCATCTTAATGTTCACTCCTGTCTGGTGAAAACGCCTGCTTCCTCATGTCAGTAGACGCCTTCCTCCCCGAATTTTTTGGCCAGTTTATTGGCACCCAGTACAAGCGCCAGCCCAACAACCGACTTGAACAAACCGACAGCGGCACTATAGCTGTACTGTGCTTGTGTCAAACCTTTGGTGTATACGTAGGTATCAAATACCTCGCCGACATCCCGGTTGGTTGGCGTCAGCATCAGGAAGATCTGTTCAAATCCTGTATCCAGGAAGTTGCCCAGACGAAGAATGAGCAAAATAACAATCGTACTGCGGATCGCAGGCAGTGTAATATGCCATGTCTGGCGCCAGCGATTGGCACCATCAATCCGTGCAGCTTCATAGAGCTGTGTGTCTACACCGGAGAGTGCCGCAAGGAAAATAATCGTGCCCCAGCCGACCTCTTTCCAGATGGATTGTCCTACAATCATGGAGCGGAACCAGCCTGGTTCCAGCAGGAACGCAATCTTTTGTCCCGTGAGACTGTACAGCAATTCGTTGATGGCGCCACCTTCTGTCGTAAACAGCATGTAGAATACCCCAACAACGACCACCCATGAAACAAAGTGTGGAACATAGACCAAAGTCTGTACAAAACGCTTGAATCGCTCACGGCGCACTTCATTCAACATCAATGCCAGTACAATAGGCAGCGGGAAGAAAAAGACCAGATTATAGATCGCCAGCAAAAACGTATTCCGGAACAATGTCCAGAACTGCGGTTCCCCGAAGAAACGCTGGAAATGCTTAAATCCCACCCAGTCACTGCCCAGAATGCCTTTGTAAGGTGTGTAATCCTGAAAAGCCATCGTAATGCCATACATGGGTATATATTTGAAAATAACAAAGTAAAGCACACCCGGTATCAACATGATATAGAGCCACCGGTTTTTAATGACGTCCCTCCACAGCAGGTTTTTGTCACTGCGGGTAGCGGGCCGTGTCCGAGCCGCCGTTTCGGCTTTCATAGTGTCTTCCTCCCCACATTGGAAACGATTACAAATGATCACTTCCTGAATTCATGCCTTCATTGTGGAGGATAAACGGATCACTGGCTATCGTCCGGTTTTAGCTTCTTGTTTTCCCTTGCCCTGCAAGGGTTTGAGACAATTCCCCCGTTTGAATTTCAGGTGTGGATGCACCCGTTTTAACCTCGATGTTCCTGTCTTAACCCGAAACAAAAGAGCTTGGTTACATGGGCTTACAGACATGAAAAAGCCTGCCCGCCATGGCAGGCAGAGCAGGCTTGTTTTACCGCTGCTGTTCGCGGTACTTGCCGGGGGTCGTTCCCGTGATTTTGCGAAACGTTCGAATAAATGCGGTTGGATTGGTGTAGTTTAGTTTCTCGGCAATTTCCGATATTTTGAGGTTGGTTGTCTGCAGCCAGGTCTTGGCTTTTTCCATACGGTACTCTGCCAGATATTCGGTAAAATTCACCCCGGCTTCCTTCTTGAATACCCGGCTTAAATAGACGGGATGAAAATTCAGTTCTTCCGCACAAGCTTCCAGGGATAGCTCACGGTCATACCGCTCCTCAATCAACCGGATCATTCGCCGGGCAATATTCATGTACTGGGATTCTTCCTGCTCACGCCAGAAACGAATCACGGGCACAAACAAACGCTTGCGGAACCAGTTCGTCATTTCATCGAGGGTGGACAGCTTCAGCAAATGGGCCATGGATGCCTTCTCACCCAGCACTTCCGCCACATCTCCGCCCTGTTCCTGCACAAGCTGGTATACCCGGGACAAAAGCTGAACCATAATGACCGGATATTCACTGAAATGCAGTTTCTTATCAGCAAGCAGCCCCAGATACTGGGTAAAATACGCATCCGTTTTCTCTTCATCCCCTTGTTTCAAGGCCGAAGCAAGCTGATCCTCAATCATTCTGAGCTGTGTATATAAGGCCGCCTCTGTCTGACCGCGCGGCTGAATATCTTCATAATGCAAAATGATGCGGCTTCCCAGACTCACCCGGCCCTGAAGTGCCTCCCGGCTCTCCTGATACGCTCTCGGTGTGTCTCCTATGGCAGAATAGGATCGGCTTATGCCGATACTTATGGGCAGGTTCAGATAGGTTACGACCCGTTCCCGAATCCATTCCGCCTGTGTGTGCATCCACTCCTTAAGCTGCTGCTCATCATTCAGTTCGGATGCCAGCACCGTCACCTGGGCATCATCAATCATAACCGGCGTGAAGCGCAGCTCCGCTGGCAGAAGCTCTCCAACCATATTGTTCACGGCAAACAGCAGCAGGTCCCTGTCCTGTTCTTCGTACCTTGTTCCTTCCAGGGTATCCATCTGGAGCGTAAGTACACCCAGACTCGACCAGCCTGTCGGGAAGTCATAACGTTCTCCCTGATATCTGAAATCCTCTTCGGAGATTTTGCCGGTTAGCAGTTTGGTCATAAAAAATTCCTCCAGATGAATATGCTGCCCTTTCATCTGTTCCCGCAGCGTTTTTTCCGAGCTGAACAATGTGGATAAACGCTCTTCAATATAAATAAATTCATCCTGACGCCGGCCCGTCTGCAGGGCGGGAGAATCCAGCCCCTTGGTAAACTGCAGCAGCCTGGAAATGGGAGAATACATCCGGCGGCTGCCATATACGGCGAACAATCCGGTCACGCATAACATGACCAGCGTAGCAACTCCGGTAACCAGTGCAATTTTCTGCGACTGGGCAGTAATCTGTCCAAGGGATACGACCGATACATATAACCACCCATTGAGTGGAGATTTCCTGTAACTGACGGCCACCGGGTTTCCTTCCACTTCAGCATTAAAGAAACCCTCTGTCTGGCTGGTCAATTCCACCTTTTCATGGATTTGCTCATTCAGGGCAGCATATTTCCCCTCATGTTCCGTATCATTCAGAAAAAACTTCTGCTCCCGGTCCAGCACATACATTTCTCCGGAATTCGGATTCCGGCTCAAAAAGGTGCTAAGCTCTGCATCGGCGATATCAATAACGAGAAATCCCTTGGGCCTCACATTGGTTGGAACCATCGGGATTTTGAAGACCATGCTAACCACATTGTTCGATGAAATAAGTGTAGGCATCTGTTCTTGTGAACTTTCTCCCAGCCCGGCTGAAGCCGGCACGCTTTCTATTGACGAATTTTCATTCTGAGTCACCCAGAACAAACTGTTCGTATAACTGAGGTAGGAGCCAATCCGGTCCCGAATACTGAAATCCTCCAATTTCCCAAATGATCTCATGGAAACCACCCAGTCTTGATCCAGGTTAACCAGATACGCCTGATCTATGTTTGTAACCGCTTGCAGATTGTTAAAACCGGACGTGAGATCACGTATTTCCTGAAATTCAGAGCTGTCCAGCGGTTTTTTCATCGCTTGTAATACCAATGGAGAATTCACATACTGGATGGATGACAATTGCAGACTGCGCAGAACTTGCTCTACTCGCATTTGGGTTTGATGCAGAATCTGCAGATTGCTCTCACGCACTTTCTGCTCAATGTCACGCGAAGCGATCGAATAAGAGACTGAACCAATCACGATGACCGGAAGGGCTCCAAGAATCATGGTAAAGCAGAGCAAACGGAGCAAATATTTAGGCAATGAGATCATCCTCCTTTGTATAGAATATGCATGTTTTAATGCCTGTTCGTATGTAAAGCCATCTGTATAATATCGCTTTCATTGGATTAATTTACTATTGTTATTTTAAAACCCAATCTTATTCAAGTCCACTATTTATTCTTAAGGTTGACTTTCGGGCAATTTCCAGTTTATAGTGGAAGCATATTCCTCAATCAAAGGAGAGATTTTGATGTCGGTGAGCGTTCTTAACTAATCAAGTTTCATATTCAGGAGTTTGGCTTTTCATGTCGCTTGTGCCTTATGGCATACGTGTATTTCATGATGCGCCGTAACCCTGTACTTAGTTAAGAACAGCGGATATCATAAATCGCCTCCGGGATTGTACTTGTCCGGGTCTATTTCCGCGCTGTGTTCAGCGTGGATTTTTTTGTATAGACCTATCATGGACTCTGCTTTCCCCTACATTTAGGGCGGAGAATGACGTTTGTTCATTCTCCGCCCTTTTTGCGTTTTTCAGGAATAGATTCTGAGTTAGAACCGATCGAAATTACATTTTATATTCAAGGAGAGATCAAGCATGAATGAAAACACATTGAACACTTTGGGCTATCACCACATTCAAAACAACGTCGCATCCTGCGCCCTTTCCTATCTGGGCAAACGGTACGCGAGAGAGTTGAAACCCATGGTAGACGCCCAACTGATCCAGATGCGCCTCGCCGAAACAGAAGAGGCAGCGGCATTGATCCGCTTTGGCGCCAGTGTTCCCATCCCTTCGCTAGACGGCATGGAGACCATTATGGACCTGCTCGGTACCGGTTACCTGTTCAGTGAACGCGACTTCAGTCAACTTGCGCAATTTCTGCGGAGCTGTGCACAACTCATGAAATACATGGAGGGCAAATCCGAAGCAGCTCCGACTGTGAGTCGTTATGCTTCGTCCATGATGCGCATGGAATCCCTTTTAAGCGAGATTGAACGCTGCATCCACAGCGGGCGCATCCAGGATCAGGCGAGCAAGGAATTGACACGTATCCGGAAAAAGATGACCGTGCACGAGGAACGAATGAAGCGCAAGCTGGATTCACTCGTTAGCAAGCACCGGTCCATCATGCAGGAGAACGTGATCAGTCAGCGCGGCGGCAGAACCGTATTGCCCATCAAGAAAGAATTCCGCAAACAGGTCAAAGGCAGTGTGCTGGATGAATCCGGAAGCGGGCAAACCGTATATATTGAACCGGCAGAGCTGGTAGGTCTGCAGATGGAGCTCACTTCACTGCAAGCCGAAGAGTCCAGGGAAGAAATGAAAATCCTGGGTGACTTAACTTCCCTGGCAGAGTCGTACAACCGGGAGATTGCACTGAATACCGAAACGGTAGGGGTACTGGATTTCCTGTTTGCCAAAGCGAAATATGCTGCAACCATGGACGGACGTGCTGTACAAGTGAATACGTCGGGCCTGGTTACGCTTCAGCAGGCACGTCATCCTTTAATGGGTTCCTCCATGGTTCCACTGGATTTTGCCATTGGCAGGGACTATTCCTCGCTCATTATTACAGGACCGAATACGGGCGGCAAAACAGTTGCACTCAAGACACTGGGGCTGCTCACCCTGATGATGCAGTCCGGTCTGCTTGTTCCTGTGGGTGAAGGCGGCGAAATGGCCGTTTATCACGAAGTGGCTGTCGATATTGGTGACGGACAGAGTTTGGAGCAGGCACTCAGCACCTTCTCGGCACATATCCGCAACATGATCGGCATCCTGGAGCAGGCTGATGCATCCACGCTTGTGCTCATTGATGAGATGGCCTCCGGGACAGATCCAGGTGAAGGTGTGGGCCTCTCTATCGCTATGCTAGAGGAACTTCACAGCCGCGGAGCAACTGTAGTGGCCACGACCCATTTCGGGGAAATCAAGCATTTTGCTGCTGCCACGCCAGGATTTGAAAATGCACGGATGGAATTTGATACGGTTACGCTGCAGCCCCTTTACCGTTTGCGGATCGGGGAAGCTGGAGAGAGCTACGCATATTCCATCGCATTAAAATTGGGGATGCCACAGCGCATTATTGATCGCTCCAAATCCATCTCGAATCAAGGTGTTTCACCAAGTCAGTCCAGCAGCCTCAGTCCAACTGAACCTGCAGCCAAGCCAACATTCACAGAACGTCCTGCCCAGGAGCTGCCTCCGAACTCCACAGCTGTACAGAAAACGGTGAAGAGAGCAGAAATGCCAGTGAAGATTGAAGCAAGCAGTTCATCCCGTCTGTCAGAAGGGACGCAGCCTGCTCTCCCAACAAAAAAATTCCGAAAAGGGGATCGTGTTTACGCAGCCTATCTGAATCAAGCAGGAATTGTCTGTGACGTGGAAGACAGCCGCGGAAATATCGGGGTGATGCTGCGCGGGCGTAAAGTCAAAATCCACAAGAAACGTCTGACACTTCATATATCCGCAGATGAACTTTATCCAGGTGACGACTATGACCTCGATATTGTGCTCGAGACGAAGGAAAATCGGAAAAAGCGAAAACTGATGGGCCGCAAACATGTCGAAGGGCTGATGATTGAATTACCACCTGAAGAATAAGTCCGACCCTGTTATACTATGAGGTATGACGATATGGAGAAAGTAGGCGTACCATCCATGAGCGGAAGTTCGAATTCACAGGCCAAAACGACAGATACAACTGCTTCACCACACAATGTGCTCATATGCCCATTGTGTGGCGAAGCCAATGGCTGCTCGTATGCGGCCGGCCGCCCTCACTCCGAATGCTGGTGTAATCACGCTGAATTTCCCGAAGGCGTGTTTGATCGCATTCCGCCGGAGCAGCGGCGCAAATCATGCATCTGTCAGCGATGCCTGGAGACATATAAGAATCAGGCTGAGCATGAACAAGAGCCTCACAGTTAACCACTGTGAGGCTCTTGTTTTGCGATTGGGTTGCAATTGAATTGCTATTATAGACCTCAATCGATATATAGGTTCTACATTTCAATTTACATTTGATGATAATGTTCCACAGCCTGCTTGAGCACAGGGTGCTGCTCATCCATGGATGTGTAGTGACTGAGTGCAGCAGCGATACCCTTTTGTTTGATCAGATCCTGCAGTTCTGCTGCCTCGGGATCATCCGATACATCAAATTTGCAGGCTGCTGCCATGCCTCTTGCCAGATTAGTCGTTTCCATCCCATACTCATATGCCTGAAGTGCCGGACGGACCAAACGGTCATTGGGGGACAGCTTCCGCAGCGGGGAGCGGCCTACCCGGGTAACTTCATCCGTGAGATGTGGATTCACGAAGCGTCCAAGTATTTTCGATATATACTGCTGGTGATCTTCCGGGTTGAAACCAAATCGTTTCACAAGAACCTCACCTGTTTCCTGCAATGCACCATAGACGAGAGATTTCACCTTTTCATCAGCAATCGCCTTTTGAATCGTATCATATCCGTTCACATAACCGATATACGCGGCACAGCAGTGTCCCGTGTTCACGGTAAACAATTTGCGTTCGATATAGGGCTCCAGATCATCAACATAGAGTACTCCTTCGATCGGAAGGAACGCAGGTGCCATCTGTGAACGATCCACAACCCACTCATAAAAAGGTTCAACCTGCACATGAAGCGAGTCTTCATGATGCTGTATCGGTACGATTCGGTCTACTGCGGAATCAGGAAAATATACATACTGATCGGCAAGAGCCCTAACGGGTTCTTCCAGCAGAGCATACACATGTTCTTTGAGCTGCGTGCTGGCACCGATGGCATTTTCACATGCGATAATATGAAGAGGTTTCTGTACCAAACCTGTATTCAATCTCGCCTCAAGACCCTTGGCAATGCCTGGTGCGATATGTTTCAGAATCCCCACACCGACTGCGGTTGTAACGAGATCTGCTTCCGCAACGTTTTGGGCAACCGTCTCCAGCTGTGTTCCATCAATCGCACTCACACCTGTTACCGTCTCCGTATCCTTCGACTCGTTCGCCAGTTCCACCGTGTACTGCCCGCGCTGCTGGAGTGCCTTAACGAGCTCCTGATTCACATCCGAGAACATAACGTTATATCCTGCGCGAGACAGGATTAATCCGATAAACCCACGTCCGATATTCCCTGCTCCAAAATGAAGGGCCTTCATAGTTCCATTTCACTTTCGAGAATGGTAATGATTTCTTCTGCCGTTTTGGCATAACGGAGTGCTTCCATGTTCTCATCCTCGGCACAGATCACCGCAATGCTCGTCAGGATCTCCATGTGTTCACCGCCCTGAGCGGCAATGCCGATGACCATGTAAGCTTTTTCTTCCCCAAAATCTACACCTTGCGGGAACTGGATGACAGAAATACCCGTGGACAGAATGAACGATTTGGATTCTTTGGTTCCGTGCGGAATCGCAAGTCCGTTGCCCACATAGGTGGATACAATTTCCTCACGCTCAAGCATCTTGTCGATATAATCTGCGGTAATATGTCCTGCGTCTTTCAAAATTTGTCCTGCCATGCGAATAGCCTCATATTTGTCCTGTGCCGTCGCGTTCATAACCACTTTATCTGTTGTAAGTATACTCATGTTTGTTAACCTCCAATTTCAGTTTTACTTCGATAAAATCCAACCAGCTCCCGGGAAAGGTAATGAATAAGATCATCCCGTATTCCCTTCTCCAGCAGCATAATCATTTCGTCCTGCAGTAACAATGCACTGATCTCGCTGAGAACCTCCAGGCTCTCCCGGGATAACTCCCCCGGCCCTACCATGAGAAGGATATGGGTCACGCCCACCGGGTCATCCGGCGTCACCAGCAGCGGTTCTGACAGTTGAAACAGGCTGATGGACGGCCTATAGATGCCATCACTGCGTGTATGGAACAGAGCCAGTGAAGTATCGGGGATTTTCTGACTGCCTACTGATTCGCGGGCTTCAAGCAGCCTGGCTATCTCTTCCGGATCCTTCAATACACCGGATTCCTGCAGTACCTTGCACATGGCATATGCTGTTTCGTAAAATCCCATCCTGCCGTTATCCAGAGGAAACACCTGAAACTTGCCTATGATACGTACAATCTCAATGAGCGTGGCATCAAGCCCCGCCGGGTCCGGATTACGATCAGTTGCCCTTCGGCTTCCTTTACTGTCCCCATACTTGCCTTGTTCCCGTTGCAGCGTCGTATTTTGAATGTACTGCCTCAAACGTTCACTTTCATCTGCCGTCAACAAGGGACTCACCTTGTAATACTGATGCGGCTCCATCGGCAGATCGACGGTCGACAAAATGAGATCATAATCCTCTTCGGGGATCCGCGCGGCTTCATACCATGATGCACTGTCGATAATGCGAATTTCCGGGATCTCCTTGGACAAACGGCTGGAAAGCATGCGTGAGGATCCGATTCCGCTGGTGCAAACAATAATCGCCCGAATCTCACGCTTCAGTACACGCAATCGCTCGATGGAAGCTCCGAAATGCATGACCAAAAACCCAATTTCCTCATCCGGTACGTCCGTATCCGGCCATGCGATATGCACGGCTTTCTTCACATCCGCGAACAGCGAATCATAATCCTTGCGGATCTGTTGGAGCAACGGGTTACGTATGCTCTGCTGTCCCCCGATGCGTTCCATCACCGGCTGCATATGGGCAATCAGCCCTTCTCGCAGGAGACGATCCTCCTGGAATGCATAACCGGTTCTCTCCTGCATCTGATCCATCAGGGAACGAACCATATCCAGCAGCACCAGATCGTCAACAGGCAGTAAACGTGTGGAGTGAATAAGCTGCTCTGTTTCGATTAATAATTTGTGTAGATAGCTCTGTTCTTCTTTGGCAAACGATATTCCAAGCTGACTGGACAGCACACCGCATAACCGGGAGGCCATATATTCAGGTACATTCATGTCCAAAGTAGACGAGTGTATCGTCTTTTGTGCAGTGCCTCGCCCTACCGTAAACCCTTTGCGTATGCGCGCCAGTGCAACGGATAATTGAATAAGCAATTTCGTATACTGTCGCTCCGGAATATTTTCAAGCCAATCTATATCGGGCTGCCACAAGGCATTTTCGACCGTCAGTACGTCACGGTGGCCAATCATGCTGAGCAGCTTCTGATTCACCTTGGAAACGCCCTGCTCGGGTTGTCTTCCAAAGAGATCCGACTCATCCAGAAATTCTAGCGCAAGCCCGGCAATCGCTGCACGATAAGCTGTTTCACTTCCATTGATCTTCACCCCGTATCCTCGTCTGCGAACCAGCTTCAGTCCAGCCTGCCGAATTCGGGGCTCCAGCTCATCGAGGTCATTGCTCACCGTGGAGACCGTCACTTTCAGGTCTGATGACAACGCAAGCAGTTTTACGGGCTCCGCTTCATCCAGCAAAATGCAAAGCATGAAGAGTTTACGCTCTTCCGGCGTAAACTCCACGTATTCGTTAAGCTCCAATTGCTGACGCAGTGCAGCCAAATCGTTGGAACCAGGGTCAATACGGACCCCGGTCCCCGATTTTTTTTCTAATTTCATGCCCAGTGGCTCCAGCCACTTCTCAATCATCTGCAGCTCCCGATGAACGGTTCGGGTACTGACTTTTACCGCGATGGCAATTTCACCTGCGGTTACCTCATGCGGATGTTCCAGCAGGAATTCCACAATTTCACGCTGTCTTTTCGTAATACTCATATCTCAAGCCTCCGGCTCAGGGAAAACGATCGCAGCCTGTTATTTCAGGCGTTCAACGAGCGCATCGTATTCCGGGCTTTTTAGGAAGTTGTCGATGGAAATATGCTCTGCGTTCGGTGCCACGCTGCGGGCACGATCCGTTAATGTCTTCTGCGTAATGACAACGTCTGCGTCCTGAGGGATATCACTGATTGCCGTATTGGTTACCGCTACGTCAATCCCTTCTGCTTTCATCTTCTTGCGAAGAATGGAAGCCCCCATGGCACTGGAACCCATACCGGCATCACAGGAGAAAACGATTTTCTTCACATCGGTTTTCACGGCAGAAGAAGCAATATCCGCTGCTCTGTCTGCTTCACGGTTATCCGCCGTAATGGCAGCATTCGGCGTAGTTCCTTGACTCTTCATGTCTTTCATCCGATTGGATGCAGACTCCAGATCTTCTTCCTTTTGTTTGCCTGTTTTCAGCAGCAGCGCTGCAACCAGGAAGGAAACAATGGCGGCAACAGCCACCCCTGCGAGCATCGGAAGATACCCGCCTTTTGGTGTTAACAGGGAATATGCAATGATACTACCCGGCGAAGGTGCTGAAACCAGTCCGGCTCCGGTGAGCATAAAGGTTGCTGTACCTGCCACACCACCTGCGATTGCAGCAAGAATCAGAATCGGTCTCATCAGAATGTAAGGGAAATAAATTTCGTGAATTCCCCCGAAGAAATGGATGATAACGGCACCCGGTGCAGAAGATCTTGCAGTACCACGACCGAAGAAGCAGTAGGCCAGCAAGATTCCAAGTCCGGGACCCGGGTTGGATTCAAGCATGTATAATACGGATTGGCCCAATTCTCTTGCTTGGTCTGTTGCAATCGGAGTTAGAATTCCGTGGTTGATTGCATTGTTCAGGAACAATACTTTCCCCGGCTCAATAATCAGATTGACCAGCGGAAGCAAGCCCAGATTCATCAGACCCTGTACGCCAGCAGACAATACTGTGCTAATTGCTTCTACAGCTGGCCCGATCCCCAGCAGTGCAATAATCCCCAAGATCCCGCCAATAATCCCGGCAGAGAAGTTGTTGACCAACATTTCGAATCCTGCTTTGATTTTGCCTTCAACTGCTTTATCAAACTTTTTGATGACCCATGCTGCCAGAGGTCCGGCAATCATGGCACCCAAGAACATCGGAATATCACTACCGACAATAACCCCGATGGTCATGATGGCACCCACGACACCACCACGCTGGCCATGCACCATGGTACCCCCGGTGTAACCAATAAGCAGCGGCAGCAAATATTTGATCATCGGATCCACTAGCTCTGCAAGAGTTGCATTAGGGAACCAACCCTTTTCAATGAACAGCGCAGTAATCAGTCCCCAGGCAATAAATGCCCCCATATTCGGCATAACCATACCGCTCAGGAATCGGCCAAAACGTTGAACGCCTACCCGGAGACCGCCTTTGGAATTGGACGTTTGGTCCAAGTTACTCATTGTATTATCCTCCTCGGATCAAGTGATTATAATTTATGAAAGGGGTATCATTTCTCCCCTGCTGTTATCCTAAGCCAGATTGGTCTCCGGTTCAACGAAAGGAAAGCGTACTTTCGTCATGATCATTGATGACAACATTACGGTTATGTAATCGTTTTTATCGTGATTGGAAGGCTGTAACCGTTGATATTCAAGGTTTTTTTCGTGTGTGACTTACATCATTTACTGTCTTGGTTTTATGGGAATAGGTTGTACAATCGACGCTTATTTCATCCTCTCCAGCACCTTTTTCTGGCGACCAACCCTGCCTTAAAGAACACAAAAAGCCTGCATAAGCACCAAGGCTCACACAGGCTCTGAAAACGTGCAAGAACATTTATTTGTAATGAAATGATAGGCTAATTAGTACAAAACCATTCTACTCCTCTGTATGCTTACGATATGCATCGGCACTCATCAATTTCGACAAGGCTTCTGTCAGATCACCTTCAACACGAATCTCAATCATCCAGCCTTCTTCATAAGGCGAACTGTTAACCAGTTCAGGTGCATCCTGCAACGCATCATTCACGGCAATAATTGAACCACTGACCGGAGAAAACAAATCGGAAACCGTCTTGACGGATTCGATCGTGCCAATGCTGTCTTCCGCTTTTACATCCGATTCAAGGTCAGGCAATTCCACAAACACAATGTCACCCAGCTGATGCTGCGCGAACTCGGTAATGCCGATCCGTACAGTATCCTCCCCTACGGTTTGCACCCACTCGTGCTCTTCACTGTACAGGAAATCACTTTTCAATTCGCTCATCGATATCCGCCTCGCTTTTCATTAATGAGTGCATGCGTTTCTTTGGCCTTACCCTTTTTCCCAGAACTTAGCGTATGATATTTCGGATTCAAATGTCAAGATACCTCACAAAATATTTAGATTTCTACATTAAAGGCCTGTAACTCAAATATCCTCTCTCTACATATAATGGTGGATAATAGAAGAGTAAGCGTAATCTTTTTATATATACGAACAATACCGTTAACAATCTAAGAATTATTCGGTTTTTTATCATTTTCTATGATATCGTTCTTGACATCGATAGTGGATTCACGTTTTAATGAGAGAGTAAATGTTTATTGTTGTGTGCATTACCCGCGGATGAATGTAAAGGGAGAGATTACCCGTGACACCCGAGTCTTGGATGTGCATGCGGTAACGCCGAAGGAGTAAACCACCCGACAAGCGGGAGGTGAATCTCTCAGGCAAAAGGACTTTTACGGGACGCAACTCTGGAGAGCATCTAATCGCCCGGTCAGGGCGTAATGATCACCCAAGGGGAAACCTGCTGCAACTGATTGGCGGGGTAACTCTCAGGTACCAAGGACAGAGCCTTAGAATACAGCGTGCTTCTGGCATGCCGGTTCTTTGGCCTGTCCTTTTCCTTTTTCCCAAAAAAACGAAAAACCAGGATCAGCCGGCGCTGTCTGTAGCAGCCTTAATTATACTTATACGAAAAATTACTGCTTCATTCATGTTACACACTCGGCCCGCAGCGGCCACAACGAGGTGATTTGATGTCCGATTTGCTTAGAACTCCACTCTTTCCACTTTATCAGCAATACGAAGGTGTACGGTGCATCGATTTTGGAGGCTGGGAGCTTCCGGTGCAGTTCAGCGGAATTCAAAAGGAACATGAAGCCGTACGGGAACGGGCCGGTCTGTTTGATGTATCTCACATGGGCGAATTTACCGTGCGGGGTGAACAGGCAGAAGCATTTTTGCAGAAAATGACGACCAATGACGTGACCACACTGGTTCCCGGTCAGGCGCAGTATACATTGATGTGTTATCCGGATGGTGGCGTGGTCGACGATCTGCTTGTGTATAAGCTGGAAGATCAGCATTATATGCTGGTAGTTAACGCCTCCAATATCGACAAGGATTGGGCATGGCTGCAAGAGCATATGGTCCCTGGGGTGAGCATGAAGAATGATTCCGAGGAGACAGCTCTTCTGGCTCTGCAAGGCCCGCTTGCTGTGGACATTATTGGAAAAGTTACAGGTACCGATGTTTTCACGATTGAGCCTTTCCGCTTTGTACAGAATGCTGAGGTGTGCGGTGTAAAATTGTTGCTGTCCCGCACTGGTTATACCGGTGAAGACGGCTTTGAACTTTACGTACCAGCAGAACAGGCTTCTGCAGTCTGGAACGGATTAATGCAGGCTGGCGAAGTACACGGACTGGTTCCTGCTGGACTCGGTGCACGGGATACACTGCGCTTTGAAGCGAAGCTGCCCCTGTATGGACAGGAATTGTCACCAACCATCTCTCCGCTGGAGGCAGGGGTTGGCATGTTTGTGAAGCTGAATGCCGGACCTTTTATCGGACACGAAGCCTTGTTGCTGCAAAAAAATGAGGGGCCTGCCCGCAAACTGGTCGGCATCGAAGTGCTGGAGCGCGGTATTCCCCGCCCTCACTATCCAATCTACGCCGAAGGCGTGCAGATCGGTGAAGTGACGACAGGCACACAGTCCCCTACGCTGAAACGCAATCTGGGACTCGCACTGATCGACAGCAAGTATGCTGCGTTGGGTACCCCGCTGGAGATTGAGATCCGCGGCAAGAAACTGAAAGCCGAGGTCGTGAAGACCCCTTTTCATAAACGGACACGCACGCAAAAGACACCTACCCAAGGAGCTGATCAAGCATGAGCAAGCACCGTTACATTCCCATGACTGAGCAGGATCAGAGCGCCATGCTCGCGACCATCGGTGTGGACACGATTGAGGATCTGTTTCATGACATTCCACAGGAGATTCGTTATCAGGGCGAGCTGCCCGTTTCCTCCAAACTGGATGAATACGCGCTGACGCGCCATATGTCCAAGCAAGCCGGTGCCAATGCCAATTTTGAGACACACGCCAGTTTTCTGGGTGCAGGCATTTATGATCACCACATTCCTTCCGTGATTAACCACGTCATTTCCCGTTCCGAGTTCTATACAGCCTATACGCCGTACCAGCCCGAAATTAGTCAGGGTGAGCTCCAAGCCATCTTCGAATTTCAATCGTATATCTGTGAACTGACCGGCATGGCCGTAGCCAATGCCAGCATGTATGATGGCGCAACCGCATTTGCGGAAGCAGGAAACCTGGCTGCTGCGGCAACCCGCCGTAAACAGCTGATCGTATCCCGTACGGTTCATCCGGAAGCTCGTCAAGTATTGAAGGCTTACGCTCACGGTTTGAATTTGGAGATTGTCGAGATTGGTTATCAGAATGGGGTCACTGACTGGGATGCCCTGCAAACTGCCATATCCGACGATACTGCAGCCGTCATGATCCAGAGTCCGAACTTCTTCGGAGCCGTGGAAAATGTAAAACAGGCTGCAGACCTCGCACATGCGCACAAGGGACTGCTCGTAGTCAGCGCAAACCCGCTGGCGCTTGGTCTGCTTGAAGCCCCAGGCAAGTTGGGTGCCGACATCGTAGTTGGCGACGCGCAGCCCCTTGGCATCGCCGCTTCCCTCGGCGGCCCAACGTGCGGATATTTCGCCGTATCCCAGGCTCATATGCGCCGGATTCCTGGCCGAATCGTAGGCCAGACAACCGATCGTAACGGCAAACGCGGTTTTGTATTGACGCTGCAAGCGCGGGAACAGCACATCCGCCGCGAAAAGGCGACATCCAACATTTGCTCTAATCAGGCTTTGCTTGCACTGAGCGCATCTGTATATATGTCCACCATGGGGAGACAGGGAATGATCGATGTAGCTGACTTGAATCTGCAAAAAAGTCACTATGCCCTGAATACGTTAACCGCTATTCCCGGGGTCAGCCTGACGTTTACTGCACCAACATTCAATGAGTTTGTCATCCAACTGCCTGAAGGAACAGACGCCAGTGCACTTCAGCTGAAGCTGCTGGATGCCGGATTTATCGGTGGTTATGAACTTGGACGTGATTATCCTGAACTTGCCGGACATATGCTGGTAGCCGTTACAGAACGACGCAGCAAGGAAGAGATTGACGAATTCGCACGTGTATTGGAGGGATCGCTGTGACTCAGGAAATGACAACAACTCAAGGACAGCCGGAACCGGCAGCTCCTTTCCAAACCGAAACCAACTCGAATCAAACTGCGCAGACTGCATCGCCCGCTCCGGAGCAATCTCTGATCTTTGAACTTAGCAGCCCGGGTCGAGTCGCTTACTCTCTGCCTGAATGTGATGTTCCGCGTCAAGATCCGGAATCGTTGATTCCCCGGGAAATGCTGCGTTCGGAAGCAGCTGCACTGCCCGAGGTATTTGAAGTCGATGTCATCCGTCACTATACTGCCCTCTCCCGCCGTAACTTCGGGGTAGATAACGGATTCTACCCTCTCGGCTCCTGCACGATGAAGTACAATCCAAAAATCAATGAGGATGTCGCCCGTTACAGCGGATTTGCCAAAATCCATCCTTATCAACCTGAATCCAGCATTCAGGGTGCGCTTGAACTGCTGTACACGTTGCAAAACGACCTTGCAGGTCTGACAGGTATGGATGCTGTAACCCTGCAACCAGCCGCTGGTGCACATGGTGAATGGACCGGACTCATGATGATTCGTGCCTATCACGAAGGTCGGGGTGAACAGCGCACCAAAGTCATCGTGCCGGATTCATCCCATGGTACCAACCCGGCAAGTGCAACCGTAGCAGGTTTCGAAACGGTTACGATTCCTTCCCGTGCAGACGGTCTGGTAGATCTGGACGCACTTCGCGCAGCAGTTGGTTCGGATACCGCAGCGCTCATGCTGACCAACCCGAACACACTTGGATTGTTTGAAAAGGACATCCAGGAGATTGCCTCAATCGTGCATCAAGCTGGAGGTTTGCTGTACTACGATGGAGCCAACTCCAATGCCATTATGGGCATCACCCGGCCTGGCGATATGGGCTTCGACGTGGTGCATCTGAACTTGCATAAAACGATGAGTACCCCTCATGGCGGAGGCGGTCCTGGTGCGGGACCAGTTGGCGTTAAAAGCCGACTGATTCCGTTCCTGCCAAAACCGATGGTCATCAAGAATGATCAGGGACAATACGCACTGGATCGTGAAGGCGATCAATCGATCGGCCGGGTCAAAGCGTATTACGGCAACTTCGGTATTTTGGTACGCGCCTATGCTTACATTCGTACTTATGGACCGGAAGGTTTGCGCCGGGTTTCTGAATGTGCCGTACTGAATGCAAACTATATGATGGCACGTCTTGCTCCTTACTACGAGATTCCGTATCCAGGCGTGTGTAAACATGAATTTGTCATGTCTGGTCGGGGACTGAAGCAATATGGTGTACGGACACTGGATGTGGCCAAACGACTGCTTGATTTTGGGTATCATCCGCCAACCGTATACTTCCCGCTCAACGTTGAGGAATGTATCATGATTGAGCCAACGGAAACGGAGAGCAAGGAGACGCTTGATGGCTTTATTGATACGATGATACGGATTGCCAAGGAAGCAGAAGAGACACCTGAACTGGTACTGAATGCTCCTTATGGCACACCGGTTACCCGCTTGGATGAGACAACTGCGGCTCGTAAACCTGTTCTGAACTGTGCTTGCAGCTAAACACTATAGGAATTTAAGAAACAAGCTCTTGCTGACGTATACACATCAGCAAGAGCTTGTTTCACTTTACTTTCATTTTTCGTATCCCTCATTCCTGATGAAATCCACTCTCTCATCGTTTATTACCTTTCAACAATTATGGCACACAAAAAAAGCCGGCATCCGCGATTATCGCAGATACCGGCAATATCGCTGCATTTCTGCAGCCCATTAATCGGAAAAAGAAAAGACCTTCACACCCGGAGGAACCCCCGGCAAAATTACGCTTTGATGCTTTGAACCAATTCAACCACTTGTTCAGCCGTTTGCATATCGAGAGCTTTGGCAGCCAGTTCCTGCATGTCCGCACGGGACAGCTTGGTGATCTGACTACGAGCTGGCAGAATGGATGTTGCGCTCATGCTGAACTCATCCAGTCCGAGACCGAGCAGCAATGGAATTGCTGTTTCGTCTCCCGCCATCTCTCCGCACATGCCAACCCATTTTCCTTCACGATGAGCTGCATCGATGACCATTTTAACCAAACGCAAAATGGAAGGATTATAAGGTTGGTACAGATAAGAGACACGCTCGTTCATGCGGTCAGCAGCCATGGTGTATTGAATCAGATCGTTTGTTCCGATACTGAAGAAATCAACCTCTTTGGCAAATTGATCCGCCAAAACCGCAGTCGAAGGAATCTCGACCATGATGCCCAGTTGAATGCTGTCGGAAACAGCAATACCTTCGGCTACCAGCTTCTCCTTCTCTTCGAGCAGGACAGCTTTTGCTTCACGGAATTCACCCAGTGTTGCGATCATCGGGAACATGACACGCAGGTTACCATGTACACTTGCACGCAGCAATGCACGCAATTGAGTACGGAAAATATCCAGACGGTCCAGACACAGACGAACTGCGCGGAAACCGAGGAATGGATTCATTTCTTTTGGCAGATCCAGATATGGAAGCTCTTTGTCTCCACCGATATCAAGTGTACGAACGACAACCGGTTTGCCTTCCATTTTCTCCAATACCGCTTTGTAAGCATTGTACTGAATATCCTCGGAAGGAAGCTTGTCTCTGCCCATGTACAAGAACTCGGTACGGTACAGGCCTACAGCCTCTCCACCGTTCTCCAGAACACCTGTAACGTCATTCGGCGTACCAATGTTGGCTGCCAATTCCACATGAACGTTATCCACCGTTACGGTTGGTTCGTCACGCAGTTTTCTCCACTCGGCACGTTGTGCATCATACTGCTCCTGTTTGGAACGATATTCTGCAACAACCTCATCCGTCGGATTAACCAAAACTTGACCATCCAGGCCGTCAACGATAATCAAATCGCCTTGTTTCGCTTGAGCCAGGATGTCTTTGGTTCCAACAACAGCCGGGATTTCAAGGGAACGAGCCATGATGGCGGAGTGAGAAGTACGACCACCGATGTTCGTTGCAAAGCCTTTAACATATTGACGGTTCAATTGAGCTGTATCGGAAGGCGTCAGATCCTCCGCAAGCACAATCACTTCTTCAGCGATCTCAGCCGGACTCATGAAGTCGATACCAAGCAAGTGATTCAGCACACGTTTGGTTACGTCACGCATGTCCGCTGCACGTTCCTGCAGGTAAGCACTCTTCATGTTCTCGAACATGGAGATAAATTGCGATGCTGTTTCGTCGAGTGCAAATTCTGCATTCACTTTTTCGTCAGCAATTTTCGCTTTAACCGGATCAATCAGTTCCGGGTCATTCAGAATGAGCAAATGGGAAGCAAAGATTTCAGCTTTTTTCTCGCCAAGCTCTTGTAAAGTACGCTCTTTGATCGCCTCAAGCTCAGACTGGGACTTGCCCAGTGCTGAGTCGAGTTTAGCGATCTCTGCGTCAACGTCGGTGATTTGGCGTTTTTCTACAGAGTAATCGGGATGCTCCAAGATAAACGCCTTGGCGATAGCAATACCCGCCGAAGCCGCGATCCCGGAAACATTAAGCATTAATTTCGCCCAGCCCTTCGTTAACCATAACGTCAGTCAGCGCTTGAAGCGCTTCAGCTTCGCCTTCGCCTTCAACGATGATGCTGATGGTGTCACCTTGTTCCAGACCGAGGGAAAGAACACCCAGGATAGATTTCAATGTTACTTTTTTACCGTTAGCTTCTGCAAAGGATTCTGCACCTTTGAATTTGTTAGCTGTATTAACCAGGGCTGTCGCCGGACGTGCGTGGATACCATCTTCGTCTGTAATTCTGAATGTTTGTTGCATTACAATCATCTCACTTTCAAATAGTTTAATTTAGGCATTGCGTATATTTACACTTGCTTGCCATTGTCGGAACACTTCTTATTTTATCTCAATGATTGGCTGATCGCCAATTTTCAGTACTCCACTCTTCTTCAGGGTCACTGTGGAACCTTCTGGCAGGTTGGTGAAGATGACTGGTGAGATAATGGATGGAGCGTTAGCTTTTACATACTCCAGATCCACTTCCATAATCGGTTGACCTGCTGATACCAGGTCGCCTTCCTGCACGAGCACGTTGAAACCTTGACCTTTCAGCTTCACCGTGTTGACACCTATATGAACCAGTACTTCCTTGCCTCCGTCGGACATGATGCCGACAGCATGTTTGCTAGGGAATACGTTAAACACTTTACCATACACAGGCGATGTAATCTTGCCATCATGTGGCAGAACAGCGAAACCGTCACCTGTCATTTTTTCGGCAAAGACCGGATCAGGTACGTTAGTGATATCCATCAATTCACCATTTACCGGCATGACGATATCTTCGGCAATAATGCGCTCACCTTCTGCTCCCTGTGCCTTCTCCTCTTCAGGAGTTGGTGTGACATCCGCAGCTGGTGTCGGTGCCGGGGTGCGTCCTGCAATGATATCCTGCATTTGGGATTTGATCGTATCTGAACGTGTACCGAAAATGGCCTGTACATTATTACCCACTTCAAGCACGCCAGATGCACCTAATTGTTTCAAACGATCTTTATTTACATTGGATTTCTCATTCACTTCAATCCGCAAACGAGTAATACATGCATCCAGATGTTTGATATTCTGCTGACCACCAAAGGCTGCAAGAATGTTGTGTGGCAGATCATCGGTTGAACCTGAGCCTCCACCGGAAGCTGTTTCAGGAGTTGCCTCTTCACGGCCCGGTGTTTTGAGGTTGAATTTGCGAATGATCATTCGGAATCCGAAGTAGTAGATCACGGCAAGAATCAAGCCAACAATAATAACATCCCACCAAGGTGTACGGTTCGGGATAATACCGAAAATCAGGAAGTCAATGAATCCACCGGAGAACGTCATCCCGATTTTGACGCCGAGAATTTGCATGGTCATGAAAGACAAACCTGCAAAGATACAGTGTACTGCAAACAGTACTGGCGCCACAAACAGGAACGAGAATTCAAGCGGTTCTGTAATCCCTGTAAGGAACGAGGTCAGCGCAGCTGAACCCATGATCCCTGCAACATACTTTTTGTGCTCCGGTCTTGCTTCATGGTACATCGCAAGTGCCGCAGCTGGCAAACCGAACATCATGAACGGGAATTTACCGACTTGGAATGTTCCCGCTGTGAGAGCAACGCCATCACGCAGCTGGCTGAAGAAGATCTTCTGGTCCCCGCGAATAACATCTCCGGCCTTATTCACATACTCACCAAACTCAAACCAGAATGGGGAGTAGAAAATGTGATGCAAACCGAACGGAATCAATGACCGTTCCACAACTCCGAAAATGAACGCCGATAACGTCGGACTTGTATCTACCATGAAGTGAGATATAGCATTCAGCCCATTTTGAATCGGAGGCCAGATGATCACCAGAAGTAACCCGATTAAGAGGGAAACGACTGAAGTGATAATCGGGACAAAGCGTTTACCGGCAAAGAAACCGAGGTAAGACGGCAGTTCGATTTTGAAAAATCGATTGTAACATAGCGCGGCGGCAATACCTATGATAATACCTCCGAACACGCCTGTACTCAATGTAGGGATACCCAGTATGCTGGCATAACCAGGCACATTGCCGATCATGGCAGGAGTAACACCTACCGCAGATCCCAATGTAACATTCATAACCAGGTAACCGATGATGGCCGCAAGACCTGCTACACCTTCGCCTCCGGCCAGGCCTACTGCAACACCGACGGCAAACAGCAATGCCAGATTATCAAATACGATCTGACCTGCGTTCATCATGATCGTGGCAATTGAATTTACCCAAGGGGTATCCAGTGCCGTTACATATTGCAGAAAGTCTGGGTTAACAAGCATGTTGCCTATTCCGAGCAACAAGCCCGCCGCTGGCAAAATCGCCACAGGCAGCATAAGAGCTTTACCTACTCTTTGCAAGACGCCAAAAAGCTTTTTAAACATCGCGTCGTATTCACCCTTTCGTCTAAGTCTATATGTCGTGATGCAAGCAAGGGAAAACAAAAAAGGCATGAGCTAATAAAGTGAATCGTACCAACCTTCGGGTATAGCATACCCTGTATAAGGTAAGAACAATCACACTCTAGAAACTCATGCCTGATCGAGTCAGTAACACGTCGCTTATGTTTATTCAGTTGCTTGATTACGGACACCATTGTAGCATCACTTCAAAAACAGTGCAAGCCTTTACACAAAAATTCTCAGGAGCGAATTCCATGGATGGTAATAATTCACTTCTTCTCTTCTTCTTTCCTCTGATTCAGCCGTTGGAGATGGATGGTCAGATAACCAACCTCTGCCGGATAAACCGGTAGATTTAATCTTCGTTCCATTACTTTGGTCAGTTTCCATGCAAGCGAGTACATTTCAGGGTACTCCAACTTCAACAGGGAATCCAGCTTGTGCAGTTCTTCCACCTTGTCTCCCCGCCGAACACGTTCCAATGCAAATCGCAAATGAGTCAGCAACCGGGAATAGTCCAGGGACTCCGTCTCAAATGAATAATCCAAATGATCCGAAACGATGCCCACCAGATCGGTAATGAGTTGCGAATGCTCACGTACTTGAGATATATTCTGGTTCGTCATGGCACTATAGATATGAAGCGCAATAAATCCAATCTCATCCATACCCAGATCGACACCCAGTTTCTCCTTGATGAGACGAACAGCGTAATCTCCCATGCGATATTCTTCTGGGTATATCTCACGTGTTTCATATAGAAACGGATTCTGTATGACAATGCCCTGTTCTTTGCGCTTTAGTGCAAAAGAAATATGATCAGTCAATGCGATGTGAATATGCTCGTTGAGCCGAACATCCGTACGCTCTGCGATATACGTAATGACTTCGTTAATAATCTCGATCAAAGCTTCATCCACCTGTGGAAGAAGCTGTTTGTACTGCTCTTGCTCCTGCTGATTCTTCAAAATGAACATCTTCTCCACAGCCATCAAGGGAATGATGTCATTCGTTTTCCGGTTGAAGCCAATGCCTTTACCGATGACGACGACTTCTCCATGTTCAGGATGCTGTGCAATAATTACATTATTATTTAGCGCTTTGTTTACATGCAGGCTGCTCAATGTTTGCACCTCTTTTTTCACACCATCTTGAATGCGATTCAGTCACATCCTCGTTAACAACGAAAAGACGTCTGGCGCGGGCATACCGCGCCGAACGTCTCGCTTAAAAAGTAACAAAAAATCGCGTTAAGGTCAATAGAGCTTCATGTATCATTCATGTAGTCTTAATCCTCAGCTCCAGCTCTCTCCACAATCTTATCAATTACAGATGGAGTGGTTGCAGGTTCACTCTGCTGGACAGCAACCGGTGCAGGTGTTTTGGACTTGGTCAGCCCTTTAATCAATTGCTCTACATCAATACCGGATACACTCTTAAGCATCTCCGGAGCCGTAGACATCAACTCGGTGACATAGTTGCTTACACGCGCTGCCCCTTCACCCTTACCTGTATCTACCACAGTCAGTTTATCAATGGATGAGATCGGCTCTGCAATTTTACCTGCAAGCTCAGGCAGCATTTTGACGATGATATCGAGTACAGCCGCTTCGCCAAACTTCTGGAACGCCTCGGCAAGCTTTTCCTTCGCTTCGGCTTCTGCCAAACCACGCAGACGAATGACTTCTGCATCGGCTGTACCTTTGGCTCGTTCTGCATCCGCAACCGCCTGACCTTCAAGCCGTTTTTGTTCTGCTGTTGCTCTGGCTTGCGTTTCAATCGAGTATTGAACCGCCTCTGCTTCACGCATTCTTTTTGTTCTATCGGCTTCTGCAGCCTGCTCAACAGCATAACGGTCAGCTTCCGCTTTTTTCTTCACTTCGGCGTCATACTGCTTCTCGCGTACGGTAATTTCTTTTTCCTTCAGGTCGATCTCACGTTCTTTACGCACGAGTTCAACCTTCATCTGTTCTTCCACTACAGTCTGTTTCGCACGTGCTTCTTGGATATGATAAGCCTGGTCCGCTTCGGCTTTAGCTGTATCCTGGTCCCGCTTAAACGCGGCGACCTTCAATTCCTTCTCTTTAGCAGCTTCCGCGATATTGGTATCACGCAGCAACTCGGCCTTCTGCCCTTGCTCTTCCGCATTGGCTTTCTGAATCCGTGCATCCCTCATCGCTTCAGCTTCAGCAATTTCGGCATCCCGCTTCACCGCTGCAATTCTCGGCTTACCGAGCGCATCCAGATACCCTTGTTTGTCACGAACATCCTTAATGGTAAAAGAGACAATCTGCAGACCCATCTTTTTCAGGTCTCTTGCAGCCACACCCTGAACCTCTTGTGCGAATCGATCCCGGTTTCGGTACACTTCTTCCACAGTCATGGTTCCGAGAATGGCCCGCAAATGCCCTTCCAGAACCTCCTGTGCTTCGCCCCTTAATGCTTCAACGGGTTTGCCGATGAATTGTTCAGCTGCTGTAGCTACATCCTCCACAGCACTGCCAACTTTGATAATGGCAACCCCATCTGCTATAACAGGCACACCCTGCTCTGTGTACACTTCAGGCGTGGATACGTCCAGCTTGTGGGATAACAGTGAAATAAATTCGGACTGTTGGAACACAGGCCAGATGAAAGCACCGCCGCCTCGTACGATTTTGATTTTGCGACCGGATTCATCTTCCGAAATATTCTTGTTGCCCAGGAAGGAACCTGTGACGATCATCGCCTCATCAGGACCTACCGTTTTGTATCTCGCCCAGAAGGCTAATCCAAGAATCAGAATTACACCTACCACAACTGCAGGAACCAATAACATATCCATATCCCAATTCATTCACATCTCTCCCCTTAATTCTTGATGAGTAGATTCATTTCACCACGAGTTCGACTTAGACGTCTTTAAGTACATCTTCATCCCATTCAGCCACACGGAGTACACCTTCAGTAACGTCTACTACAACAACACGCGCTCCCGCCGCAATAGGGCGATGTTCAAAGCTGGACGCTGTATGAATCGTATTACCGGAAGCAAAACGGATCATGACTTCACCGAAGCCTTTTTCAGGTACTGGAATCGTAATTTCCCCTATTTTCCCTGAAAGCTCTTTCATTGAAAAAGCGATAGAGACCTCACTGTTGCGCATCGGTTTGATGTATGCAAAGAATACCAGCATGGCAGCAGCAATACCTATAAGCAGGGATAATATGAGTCCCGCAATCGCACTCACCGAGCTATAACGTGTCAACATAATTCCAGCTCCGCCAAAGGCCGTAATGGAACCGGCAAGCACGACAGGTTTGAGAAAATCAATGCCTGGCAGTTCAAAGGCCCCATCCAGCAAACCATCAATCAAGTCACCCAGCACAAGGCTGACGATCGCAAAAATGGCTCCTCCGATTAGACACCCCCAATATATTGTCTCCATTCCCCGTTCCTCCTCTCTTCTGCCGCAAATCCAAACTAACTGGGCATTCCTCATGTAAATAAATACGTAGCAAATGGCATAATGTTTCAAAATCTTTCCTCATATGTAACCTAAACCCGATATTGGTTATTCTACATGATATTTCACATAAAAAGACCGCAAATCTCCAAAATGTGGAGATTTGCGGTCTTTATTAATAAATGGATTGCTTGCTTTTGTGTTACAGAGATGCCTTGTAAATGAATACAACATCTTCACGCTGCAGCTTCTTGAAGTTGCCGAATGGGCCAAAGAGCATGGCCTTGTCGGCCATGACATCGATCTGACTGTCGTCAATGTCATAGTCTGCGAGACGACTAGGCGCACCGATGGACGTCCAGAATTTGCGCAGGGCTTCAATTCCTTCTTCCGCAATCTGCTTGTCTGATTTGCCTTCGGGATTAACCTCAAATACATTGATGGCCAGACGTTTGAAACGATCTACATTCACGTCGAGATTGTGCTTCATCCAGTTCGGGAACAGAATAGCCAGTCCGCCGCCATGGGGGATATCGTATACAGCAGATACTGCGTGCTCAATATTGTGGGTTGCCCAGTCACCGGCAAGTCCCATGTTTAGTACACCGTTCAACGCCATCGTTCCGCAGTACAGAATAGTTTCGCGAAGCTCGTAGTTCTCCAGATCTTCCACCAAACGAGGTGCTGCATCCATGACTGTACGCAGAATGGTCTCACAGAAGCCAAGCTGTACCGGCGTATTGTCATCCAGGTGGAAGTAGTGCTCCAATACGTGGGACATCATGTCAACCATGCCATACACCGTCTGATCCAAAGGCACGGTATATGTATTCACCGGATCAAGGATGGAGAACGCAGGAAAGGAATACGCGCTGCCCCAGCCCAGTTTTTCCTGTGTATCCTGGTTGGTAATCACAGAACCGGAGTTCATTTCAGAACCAGTTGCCGCCATAGTCAGCACGGTACCAAGTGGAAGAGCATCCTGAGCAACCGCTTTGCGCTGAGCAAAATCCCACATGTCGCCATCGTATTTCGCACCTACAGCAATTGCTTTGGCACAGTCCAGAACACTACCGCCGCCTACAGCAAGAATCAATTCAATATCATTTGTTTTGCAGAGGTCTACCCCTTTATGAACAGTGGAAAGACGCGGGTTAGGTTCAACGCCCGCCAGTTCCGTTACGTCTGCTCCAATTTCCTTGAGCAATCCGATCACCTGATCGTACAAACCACTGCGCTTAATACTTCCGCCGCCATATACAAGCAATACCCGTTTGCCGTATTTCGGCACTTCCGTTTTCAACGCTTCCAGTTGTCCTTTACCGAAAATCAGCCGGGTAGGGTTATAAAATTGAAAAGATCTCATAATCTATGCCGCCTCCAATGGAGTTAGAATGTTTGTGCAACTCCAATTATAGTACCCCGATTTTATAAAAACAAATCCATAGTCACTCACTTTATAACAAGCCGTTGATTTGAAGGTGGGCACGGAACATGTCACTCGTCGATGGCAGATTCTCCTGATCCACCCAAGTCTCCGAGGACCATAATCCTGCCTGTTTGAATGCTCTCGGGCAATGGATGAAACATTCTTCCACGTCCACAATGACCGCTGCTCCGATCGTTTTGCCAGTCCAGCCCATGCTGTTGATAAAATCCTCATCCTTGGTTATGGAGGCCTTTCCATTAATCCTTAACACTTCATTCATGCCTGGGATCAGGAAGATCATGCCTACGCCAGGGTTGGACAAGATGTTTAACAGGGAGTCAATTCGGCGATTGCCGGGACGTTCCGGGTAGACCAGCCGATATTGATCCAGAACTTTGACAAATCCTGCTCCGTCCCCCCTAGGAGATGCGTCACTTTTACCTTCATCATCGGAAGTGGATAGGAAAAATAATGGTGACATGGATAGAAAGTGTTGAACATGGGAGTCCACAAACGATATCGCCTTGTTTCTCACGTGCTCATGCGGCTCACCCACCATGGTTTGCAGTTCATCTGCATCGGTGATCAGCGGTATGTTTAGTGGCTGCTTTTCCATTAATTATCCCCATTTCCCTAGATTCATGTTATTTTATCATCCTGTGATAACCTTTCTCACATTATACAATGAACACCCAACTTCTGCCATGATCCTATATTCAATGTGCATGGTTAAAAGTGGCGCTAAATGGCGGCAATTACTTTCGAATCATTGAAGTTATTGATGTATCATTATCTTTTTCTGACTGCACCCAAAAAAGGATAGGTGAGCAAATTATATGCTGCTCATCTATCCCTTTTAAATTTATTCTCCATTACCTGACAATGCTGCTTGCCTACTGCTACTCTGTATATCCCATGCTTTCCACAAATCGACGGAAAGCCTGACGTCCTGCTTCATCGTATTTGTATACCCCTGCATGTTCCAGAATCTCGGCAAATTTCAGGCCTACTTCCTGCTGAACCAGAGCGACGGCTTGTTCCTTATTCAAGTTAGAACCAAAACGTTCTCTCAATTCTTCTGTCCAACGCAGATGCTGATTCAACGCATGATCCGAAGCCTGAGCAGATTCAGCAAGTTGGGTGTCCCCGGCAAGAATATCAGCAATTCCATCCAGTTCTTCTTTCAACCGGCCTGGGAGAATCGCAAGCCCCATAACTTCAATAAGACCAATGTTCTCTTTTTTCAGATGGTGCATTTCGCGATGTGGGTGGAATATGCCTTCCGGATGTTCATCATTCGTGCGATTGTTGCGCAGAACCAGATCCATCTCATATCCACCGTCCGCACTGCGACGAACAATAGGTGTTACCGTATTATGAGGTACTTGCTCTCCATTCACATCACTGAAGGCTTCAATCTCCACGGAAGGATCACTGTATACTTTCCAAGCTTCATACACAGCGTTGCCCGCTTCAAGCAGTTCCGCCGGATCATGTGAAGCGAGACGCAGAACCGACATCGGCCATTTCACCAGACTAAGTGTAAGCCCAGGCGCCTTGGCATGACGGAATACCGCTTCAGGTTTGGCATTTTGGATCGCGAACGTATGACGTCCACCTTGGAAATGGTCATGTGTCAGGATCGAACCTCCCACGATCGGAAGATCCGCATTCGAGCCGATAAAATAATGCGGATACTCACCTACGAAGGCAAGCAGCCGGCGCAGGGTATCTTTCGTTAGCTTCATTGGCACATGATCATGGTGAAAAATGATGCAATGCTCGTTGTAGTACACATACGGCGAATATTGGAAGAACCATGGTTCACCGTTTAATTCCAGCGGAATGACACGCAGGTTTTGACGGGCCGGGTGGTTCACCCGGCCAGCGTAGCCCACATTTTCACGACACAGCTGACATTTCGGATACACCGGCGGCGGAAGCAGTTTAGCCATGGCGATTTCCTTCGGACTCTTCTCCGGCTTGGACAGGTTAATCGTAATTTCCATATCGCCATACGGCGTTTCCTGTGTCCAGTACACGTTCTTCGAGATCCGGTCCATGCGGATATAGTTGGAGTGAATCGACAGCTCATAGAACTGGGAAGTGGCTGCTTCGATACCTTCAGTTTGCTCCGTATGGCGGAAGGCGCGCACCACCTCGGACGGACGGGCCATCAATTGACCCATGATTTTCGCATCCAGCAAATCGCGGTACGTATCGGTATTTTCCGGAATGAGTCCAATTTCAAAACCATAGTCAATTAACGTATCCAGCAAAGACTGGGGGCCATCCAGCACTGTCTCGTTCAATGTTCCGGCATAAGGCTCGGAAAATCCGAACTGTTCCAGCAGAAGGTTGCGGCTGTAATCCCGATCCGCTTCTTCAATCAGCTTGTTCTGTAAGGCAAATGCAACCAGACGTTCAATGGCATGCAGTGCTTCCTGCTGCTCCGGTGTCCGGTCTGTGTTGTCTGCAGCATTATGGGTCTGTGACATATGGATGTTCGCCTCCTAGTTTTTTCCGTAGCCGTTAGGATGGGATTGGTGCCAGCTCCAGGCACTTTGAATGACATCTTCCAGGTTAGTCCATTTCGGATTCCATCCCAGTACCGATCTTGCTTTGGCAGACGATGCGACCAGTACGGCCGGATCACCTGCACGACGCGGCTCCTGTACAACCGGGATATCGAGTCCGGTCACTTTTTTCGCTGTTTCGATGACCTGTTTGACCGAGAAACCTTGACCGTTCCCCAGGTTAAACACGTTGCTGCTCTCCCCTTTGCGGAGATAATCGACAGCGCGCAGATGCGCATCAGCCAAGTCACTGACGTGGATATAATCGCGGACACAGGTTCCATCTTCTGTCGCGTAGTCATCGCCAAACACGGCAATGTGCTCGCGTTGTTTCAATGCGGTCTGCAGAACGAGCGGGATTAGATGGCTCTCCGGCTGATGGTCTTCACCAATTTTGCCGCTTTCATGTGCTCCAGCTGCATTGAAGTAACGCAGGGACACGTATTTAATCTCCTGTACTTTATCGAACCAGGACATCATGCGCTCCATCATCAGCTTGGTCTCGCCATAGACGTTTGTAGGCTCGGTGCGGTCACTCTCTTCGATCGGCACTTTCTCAGGCTCGCCATATGTGGCAGCCGTAGAGGAGAATACGATGCGGCGTACATTGGCTGCGTTCATCGCTTCCAGCAGGCACAATGTGCCGAACACGTTATTGTCGTAATATTTAACCGGATCCTTCATGCTCTCGCCGACCAGCGAGTTGGCTGCAAAGTGAATGACAGCATCAATGGAATTCTCAGCAAACAGCTTTGCCAAAAGCTCCTTGTCACGCAGATCTCCTTCATACAGCTTGCCACCCAGCAATGCCTCCCGATGTCCTGTCTGCAAATTGTCCAGTACAACAACTTCCTCGCCACGCTCCAGCAAAGCTGCTACCGTGTGCGAACCAATATACCCTGCTCCACCTGTCACCAAAATTGCCATCTTACTTCGCCTCCTTCAATTCTTTGACGCCGTCGCCCACTCCGCACACATAGAAGTCTCCCTTGAGACCTGTACGTGCTTCGTACGCCGCACCCACTTCGCTAACAAAACGCTCTACATCATCCTCATGTACCAGGGATACTGTGCATCCACCAAATCCGGCACCTGTCATACGTGCACCCAGTGTGCCTGGAATGCGCTGTGCTTCCTCAACCATCACGTCCAATTCCTCGCAGCTTACTTCATACAGATAGCGAAGCGATTCATGGGACGCATTCATCAGCTTGCCGAAGGTTTCCAGATCGTTATCACGCAGCGCTTCCACTGATGCGAGTACACGTGCATTCTCTTCCACAACGTGCTCGGCACGCTGTCTTACCTTCTCATCCTTGATGTGATCCTGCAGCGTTACAAATTGCTCTGGTGTCAGTTGCGCCAGATAGTTGAGTGCAGGCAGCTGTTCCTTCAAGATGGCAAGTGCCTGCTCGCACTGGGAGCGTCGTTCGTTATAAGCCGAGTCCACCAGACCACGCCGTTTGTTCGTATTGCCGATGACCAGCTTGTATGAGCCGGTACGGAAAGGCACCTTTTCATATTCAAGGGTGTCACACATCAACAGGATGGCATGATCCTCTGCTCCGTTAGCCACAGCGAACTGATCCATAATTCCGCAGTTGACGCCGACGAACTCGTTCTCCGCCTTTTGGGACAGAAGCGAAAGCTGTACCGTATCGATATCAGACACACCTTCCATCGACTGTATGGCGTATCCTGTGAGTACCTCCAGCGAAGCGGAAGAGGATAGTCCGGCACCATTCGGAATTTCACCGTGGTACAGGAAGTCGTATCCTTTCGTTACTTTCACGCCTTTGCCTTGCAGTTCAACCATGACACCAACTGGATAATCTGTCCACTCCCCTGTTTTCTCCTTGCCGATGGAGGATGTGTCGAGCACGCCTTCATAGGACATATTGGTGGAAGCGAGCTGCAGCTTGTCGTCTTTGCGTTCCCGAATACCAAGTGTCGTACCGAATTCAAGTGCGGCCGGAAGCACGTAGCCACCATTGTAGTCGATATGTTCGCCGATTAGATTCACACGTCCAGGAGCATGGAATACACGGATATCCGCTTCACTCTCTCCGTACTTCTCAATAAACTTTTGTTTCAATTCATGTATGTTCATTGCTGCTGCACCTCATCTCATTGTTGTTGTTTTCTTAAGGTTATTATACAAGAAAGCGGTGCCTCTTGAAATGCAGCCATGTGTGATTCATATGGATAAATGTGACCTTACAACATATAATGGGAATAACATCACCGAAAGAAGGAACGCCCCATGACCGATCCACACAAGGAACATTCAGCAGAACATCTGATCAAAAACACACAGGAATCCTCCGGGAAAAGTGGAGCAAAAACATACTCGGTTGCCTCCAATCCTGTCTATTATGAAAAGGGAGCGTTGCATGTCCTCTTTGCAGGCGCCAGCCAGACCCTTCCCGGTCATGCCCTTGGACCAAAACTGTACGATTACTATTTGCTTCATTATGTAGAAAAGGGAGCCGGCACATTCCGCACCGAACTTCATACCTACGAATTATCCGCAGGGGATTGTTTCCTCATTCATCCCGGACAGCTTGTAAGCTACCAATCGGATGCCCGCCGCCCCTGGCAGTATCGTTGGATGGCCTATACGGGCAGTCAGGCCGGGAAGCATACGGAGGAAGCGGGATTCCGCCCGGAGAAATCCGTTTTTCATGCCGGTCCATCCTGCGGAATTGCAGATTGGCTGTCCGTCATGCAGAATGCATTTGCCGAGCGAAAAGAAAGCTCTCATTTCACATCACTGGGTACGTTATATATGATTCTAGCCGAAGCACAAAATCACCTTTCTCAGGGACAAACCCTGATCCCCGGTGAGTCTTCAATCCGAAGGACCGTCAAACAGATGATTCAATATATGTCTACCCAATATGCTTATCCCGTCTCCATTGAACAGATGTCAGCCAGTCTCGGATATAACCGCGCTTACCTGTCCCGGATTTTCAAACAGGAAACCGGACTTTCTCCGGTAACGTATCTGCTCAAGCTTCGGATCGACAAATCGCGTCAACTGCTGCGTGAGCGTCCGGATTTGTCTATTGAGCAAGTATCCGCCTCGGTAGGCCTGCCTGATGCACTTTATTTCTCCAAACAATTCAAGCGATTCCATGGAGAGGCGCCGAGTCTGTATCGCGAAAATATCCTCTCCAGGCCCCAAACTCCAAAGACGAGCATGACACAACCAAACCAGAGATGACTCCCTTAGACCTGGGTAAGATCACCTCCCCCCGGTTATCCAGGTGTACATAGAAAAAGAAGATGCACTCGCCATCATGGCTGAGATGCACCTTCTTTTTTCATTCATTTTAGTATGTTGAGTCCATATGCTTATTTGTCATGATGTTCGGGACGAAGAATGGACTCGATTCGCTCCAGTTCTTCCGAGGAGAAGTCCAGTTGACTGAGCGCAGCCACATTCTCCTCGATCTGCGATGTCCGGCTTGCGCCAATCAAGGCAGACGTTACCCTGCCGCTCCGCAGAACCCAGGCCAGCGCAAACTGGGCCAGACTCTGTCCACGTGCTGCCGCAATCTGATTGAGAGCACGTACTTTGCGCAGTGTCTCTGGCGAGATATTGTTCTCGTTCAAGAAGACGGAAGGCCCCTTTGCACGAGAATCCTCTGGAATACCGTTCAGATACTTGTTGGTCAGCAGCCCCTGTGCCAGAGGACAGAACGCAATGCTGCCTGCACCGTACTCATCGAGCACATCCTGCAGCCCATCTTCAATCCAGCGATCCAGCATTGAGTATTTCGGCTGGTGGATCAATAGAGGTGTACCCAAACCTTTCAGAATTTCAGCAGCCTGTTTCGTCTGTTCTGCAGGGTAGTTGGAGATGCCTACATACAACGCTTTACCCGAACGAACAATATGGTCCAGAGCCATCATCGTTTCTTCCAGCGGTGTTTCCGGATCATAACGATGCGAGTAGAAAATATCGACATAGTCCAGCCCCATGCGCTTCAGACTCTGATTCAGACTGGACACCAGATTTTTGCGGGAACCCCATTCGCCATACGGTCCGGGCCACATATAATAACCCGCCTTGGTGGATATCACCAGCTCATCCCGATAAGGCTTCAGATCCTGTGCCAGCACCTGACCAAACAGCTGCTCTGCAGAACCTGCGGGCGGACCATAATTGTTGGCGAGATCGAAATGCGTAATGCCCAGATCAAAGGAGCGGGTGATCATGTTTCGACCATTCTCCGCATTATTGATGCCGCCAAAGTTATGCCAAAGTCCAAGTGAAATTGCCGGAAGTTTCAGTCCAGAACGTCCAACACGGTTATATTTCATTGTTTCATAGCGTGTATCACTGGCTACGTAGACCATCATGAATCCCTTCTTTCCCCAGGTTCCGCTTCCTGCGCCCAGTTAGAGTGCGGGAGAATGCGGTTATTCAGACAAACGTTCTAACCAAGAAGCTGGTCCACCTTATTCATTACCTCACCGATCGGTTCGGTAATCAGCAAATCTGCCTGCCGGTCATAAGCCGTTGGCGTGGCATTCAGCAATACGGTATGTTTTCCGCGAAAATAAGTAATTAACTGTGCAGCAGGATGTACGGTGAGCGATGTGCCGCCGACCAGCAGCAAATCAGCAGAAGAGATGGCATCGACGGACTGGTATAAGGTGTTCTGGTCTAGTTCCTCTTCATACAGCACAACGTCAGGCTTGATTACTCCCTCACAACCTGCACACCGGGGAACCCCCTCCTTCGAGTGAATGATGTCATCCAAGGAGTAAAAACGGCCGCAATCCATGCAGGCATTTCGATGAACGGAACCATGCAATTCCAGCACATTCATGCTCCCTGCTTTTTGATGCAATCCGTCGATATTCTGGGTGATGACTGCCTTAAGGCGGCCTTCCTGCTCCAATCGTGCAAGGAGTCTGTGGCAACCATTAGGTACCGCATCGGGATGAAGCATTTTACCGCGATAGAAATCATAAAAAATATCGGGATGCTGATCAAAAAAATGACGACTCAGCAGTTCCTCCGGTGGATAAGGTGAATGCTGTTCCGTCTGATATAGGCCAGCGGCAGAGCGGAAGTCGGGAATCCCGCTTTCCGTCGACGTTCCTGCCCCTCCGAAAAAAACAATGTTTGAACTTTCCTGAATCCAGGAAACCAGTTGTTCTGCCCCGTTCATCCTCTCTCCTCCTTTAGCGGAATGATCCCGTTCAGCCACCATTCGGATTCACCCTTATTTCGAGATAATCCCCAATAATGACATCTGCATCTTGCAAAAAGGCTGCTTGCTCGCCTTGAGGACAAAAACCAATGACATGGGCGGCCCCTGCGTTCCGTCCCATCTGCATGTCTCCGTTGCTATCCCCTATGACTATGGCCTGGTGAGGAAGAATATGTAGTTCACCACATGCCAGCATGACGGACTCGCCATCCGGCTTCCCCAAAGTAACGCGGTCACAGCCGACGATGGATGTAAAAAAGGAGCACAGTCCCATCCATTCCAAATGTTCTAGTGCAGCCGAGGTGGTGTCCGAGGTTACCACAGCCATCGGGATCGAAGCAGCTTGGCAGCTCTGCAAAAAGGTAACCAAGCCCGGCATGGGCTGGGCCTGACGCCTTAACCGGATTTCCTGTATGGCAGTGCTGGACAGCTTGCGTATCGTAGTAATTGCGTCATTCCATGGCATACCAGCCGCATACAACTGCCCGGCCAGGAGCCCGGTACTCTCATCTACAGTAGCGATTGCCAGCGGACCCTGCCTGTCATAACCGACAATGCGTCCTTCGCTGTCATGAATCGTACCGAGAACCTTTTCTCTTTCCACCGTAAACCCGGCTCCAAGGTCGGCTAACACTGTTTCCAGTTGATTCAGCAAGGATTGCGCCCATGGTCCCCATAATTGTAAAAACTCAAGCAGCGTCCCGTCCTTATCGAACAAAATGCCCTGACAGGGAATCTGTAAATCTTTTATTTGAAGTATGGCCATAACCGAGCCGTCCCTCCTGGCAGCAACATCTATTTGATACCTTCAAGCCATCCCGAGATTGTATTTACCGTTTGAGACAGCTGCTCTTCACCTGTAATTCCTGGTTCTCCGTCACCACTCTGATGTCCGTAATCTCCGAATTGCGAGTGGTTTCCTCCTTCGATCGTGTAATACACGGTGTCTTCTGGCAGATAAGCACGGCCATTCTGATACTTGGTCGCGTTGACGACTTCATCATTGGTGCCCAAAATGGAGAGAGCCGGAATTCCAAGTGACTTCACACTGCCCTTTTGATCCGGATAGGATGCCAGGAAAAAGATGCCTTGGAGTGCGTCCGGATGGGATGCGGCATAACGTGCGGCCATGGATCCGCCCAATGAGTGTCCACCCATGACAAATGGTTCGTCTGGATACGCATTGCGAATATCATCCGCCAAATTTTGTTTCAGTACTGCCAGATTGACCGGCATTTTGGCAATAATGGTATGATGTCCGGCTTCCGCCAGCTCGTGGGCAAGAGGAGCATAGCTTTCCGGTTTCACCAAACCACCCGGATAGAAAATTACACTAATCCCTTCAGGTTTGTTTGGTACAAAATCAATCCAGCTCTCCTGTTCGCTCACCGTAACCTGATCCGCTGTTTCCATGGCCGTTTGGGCCGCTTCCTGCGGTCCATAGGGAGTGAACAGCTTCCAGGCAACAAACCCGCAGCCAATGACAATGAGCGCCAGAAGAACGAGCAGAAATTTCCCGATGCCCCTCTTCTTGCGCCCTGTATTATACCGGTTTCTCAACTTCAATCACCTTTCTTCACTTACCGCAGGTGCTGCGGCTCGCGTGGAATGAGAGCCCAATTGACCCGCTCATTCCACGCCATGCTTTTATTCAGCCTTGGCCTTGCGGTAAGCATCCATATATTGTTCCGCCTTGCGGCGAACATGACTTAAATCCCCTGTTTTCATGGCTTCGTTGGTCAGGTCTGAGCCGATTCCCACGGCTACTGCTCCTCCCTTGATCCAGTCGCCCAGATTGGACAAGGATACCCCGCCGGTTGGCATAAAATTGGCCTGCGGCATAGGCCCTTTCATCGTTTTGATAATGGATGGATCATACAGATTGCCTGGGAACAATTTCACAATATCCACGCCGAGTTCCAACGCACGTTGAACATCAGCAATGGTCATTACGCCAGGCAGGATCGGAATCCGATAGAGATTGCAAATCTTAACGGTATCCGGATTCAAGGAAGGCCCAACGACAAACTCGGCACCTGACATGATTGCAGCTCTTGCTGTCTGGGGCTCAAGTACTGTTCCTGCTCCTATAATGGCAAACTTCTCAGGATCCTGTGTGTTCCAGTGGTAGACACGGCTCAGTTTCTCAATGGCTTTGAGCGCACTGGGAACGGTCATGGTGATCTCAATCACTTTGATCCCGCCAGCAATGGCTTGTTCAGCCATGGCAATGACCTGGTCAGCAGAGTCGGCCCGAAGTACGGCAACAACCCCGTTCTCCGTAATTTTTTGCAGCAGCTGAAGCTTCTTCATTTCATTCTCTCCCTTGTCAATGTGGTTGTTATTACAAGCCTTACATTTGAAGAACGAAGATGAGACTTATATGATTTCAGCAGCGACTAGCGCTCAACATGGGCTACGTTGTTCAGTTTGGCCTCGACTTGCTCCCACGTCGGGAGTGCCTCCCAATCGCCCACAGCCTGTATTACCATGGAACCGGTCAAATTACCGAGCCGGGTAGCTTCCTGCGGTGAATAGCCCTTAAGGAGCCCTGACAGGAAGCCTGCACAGAATCCATCTCCTGCCCCGACCGTATCCAGCACATGATCCGCCTTGAAGTACGGAACTTCCGTTAGGGTACCATTCACCAATACATAGGTCAAATCAGGACCGCCCTTCACGATCGAGATTGTACCCAGTGCGGATAAACGCTCGAATATTTTTTGATCATCCTGTTCGTCATATAGAAGCTTCAATTCATCCAGACCCGGCAAAAAGTAGTCAGCCTGCTCCGCCAGACGGAGTAAAACCGGGCGTGCCTCCTCTGCGGACCAGAGCTTGAGACGCAGATTCGGATCAAAACTTACTTTTACACCAGCCTGCTTGGCGATATGTATAGCGGCTTCCACTGTAGATAAACCCGAAGGGCTGATCGCTGCAGTTATGCCTGTAACGTGCAAAATTTGAGCTCCTGCAATATAGTCCGGATCCAGATCATCGGGCGTCATGGCACTTGCAGCGGATAGCTTCCTATAATAGTGTACCGAGGACTTCCCGGAAGCGTTCTCACGAATCATCAAACCAGTTGGCTCGGTGTCACTCAGCCGTGCCCGGGATACGTCTACACCTTCGCCACGAATCGCTTTTAGAATCATGGTGCCGATGGGATCCTGACCCAAGCGACCAAACCAGCCGCTTGTATGACCCAGTCGGGACACACCGATGGCCAGATTGCTCTCTGCACCGCCAAATGACTTGTCCAATGAAGCCGCGTATTCTAAACCCCTTGTATCCTTTGCTGTCAGCAAACCCATACTTTCACCGAATGTAACAACTTCAGGACTCTGGCGGGTATTCGTTGACATCGTTCCTCGCCTCCTTATATTTACATTTCCTCATCTTCTTTCCCCATTGTCATCCTCTATGCAACCGTTGTCAATCCCGAGCGTTCATTTTGTTGTCACAGCTCCAAGAAAGGATAGCGCTTTCTATTGTGAATTATATCACAATGACTGATCCATATCCGTATTACCCTTATTACAGATACAGAGGACCTTAGTTAGTGAGGTCAACAGGAGGGTTACAACATGAACAACCGGACTGGAATCCGTGATGACCAGGAATCATTTTTTTACAACTTGCGCTTTATGCTTATCGTCTGCGTACTCGTTGGCAACGCCCTTGAACCGCTGATTACACGCTTTGCGGGAGCTGAGGCTCTGTTCCTGTGGATATATACGTTTCATATGCCGCTATTCGTATGGGTTACCGGGTACTTTGCCAGACATTCCCCGCAGGGAGAACCCGGACGCAGAGTACTTAAACAAATTGCGCTGCAGTACGTTCTTTTCCAAACCCTATATGCTCTAATGGATTTCACGGTGTTTCACACCCCTCATATGAAGCTGTCCTTTTTTGCGCCTTATTTGTTGCTTTGGTTTCTGGCCAGCCATTTTTGCTGGAGACTTCTGCTTAGGCTTACTATATCATGGAAGCCGGTGCATCGGCTGATTGCCTCCATTGTGCTGGGAATTATCGCCGGCTATTTGCCCGTGGACGGATTCTGGCTGAGCTTTAGCCGAACATTTGTATTCCTTCCTTTCTTTATGATCGGTTACGACTACGGAGCAACTATTCGGTCTTATTTGAGATCAGGCTGGGGCCGTAACGCCGCAGCAGCATTATCGGCTGGCCTTTTGATATGGATTGGATTGGGTGGACTTGAGATGTCCACAGGCTGGTTGATGGGCAGCATGACTTACGCTGAACTCGGCCACCATGAATGGTATGCCGGCATATATCGCCTCGGGATCTATGCGCTTGAAATAGTGTCAGGTGCACTTTTTCTCGCCTGGGTGCCTTCACTCACATCCAAACTGACCGATCTGGGACGACGTACGCTTTATGTTTTTCTTCTGCACGGATTTCTTGTTCGTCTTACGATCTGGTCGGGGGTCTACAATCATATAGAAAGCGGATTATACATTCCGGTGATTGTCGTCATTGCCGTAATGTTCGCTGTATTATTGGCCCATCCGGCCATACGCCATGCCTTTCGGCCACTAATCGAACCGGATACCTCACGGTTTACTCTTCATCGCCGGGAATTATTTAAACGCTCCGTGTGATCGTTTAGATGTAGATTATGCATTGCTTTCCATGGCAACCGGCTTGTTTCAGGCCGGAAATAACGTGGTAAGTAGGGATACGCGCTACAAAAAACAACTTATCCCGTAAGGAGTGATTTGTAATGGCACGTTCGCAAGCAACTGGACAGAAGATGAGTCGTGAGGAAGCAGGCCGCTTGGGTGGCAGAGCTACCTCCAAAAATCATGACCGCAGCTTTTATCAAATGATAGGCAGAAAAGGTGGAGAAGCCACCTCGGATGCTCATGATTCCGATTTTTACAAAGAAATTGGCCGCAAGGGCGGCGAAGCCACCTCCGGAACGCATACCAAAGAATTCTATCGCGAGATTGGACGCAAAGGCGGAAGTAACTAGCCTTGTTAAACGTATTTTCTCCGATTCATAACGAAACGTGAAATTACTGTTGAGGAAGCCGAAGCCATTTAAATGGAAGTCGGCTTCTTTCTATTGAATTGTAGAAATATGACGGCGATTGTGATAGACTCTATAGAAAAACCGGGTTATTCACGGGTTTAAAGCAGCAAAGAGTTTCACAAACTACGGAAGCTCGAAGCCGGCCAAGTCGGTCTATTTTTTTAGAGTACGGATGAAATTAAACGACAGATGCACTGCCATTTTATTTCCATTCATGTTGCTCGAATACATTTTATATTTGGGGGGAAATACACCATGTCAGCCAAGAAGATGCGTTCCGATATGATCAAAAAAGGTTTTGACCGTGCACCGCACCGCAGTCTGCTCCGCGCAGCAGGCGTTAAAGAAGAGGACTTTGGCAAACCGTTTATTGCCGTATGTAACTCATACATCGATATCGTGCCAGGTCATGTGCACCTGCAGGAATTCGGTAAAATTGTAAAGGATGCAATTCGTGAAGCCGGTGGCGTTCCGTTCGAATTCAACACAATCGGCGTAGACGATGGAATTGCCATGGGACATATCGGTATGCGTTACTCGCTGCCAAGCCGTGATATCATTGCCGATTCTGTTGAAACGGTTGTATCCGCGCACTGGTTCGACGGCATGGTATGTATCCCGAACTGTGACAAAATTACACCAGGCATGATGATGGGTGCACTCCGCTGCAATATCCCTACCGTGTTTGTTAGCGGTGGACCGATGAAAGCCGGTCGTGACAGCAACGGTAAAGCCCTATCCCTGACATCCGTATTTGAAGGTGTTGGTGCATTCCAGGCAGGTAAAATCGACGATAAGAGCTTGCTTGAGCTCGAACAGTTCGGTTGCCCAACTTGCGGCTCCTGCTCCGGTATGTTCACAGCAAACTCCATGAACTGCCTGGCTGAAGCAATGGGACTGGCTATGCCAGGTAACGGTACCATTCTGGCAGTAGCTCCAGAGCGTCGTGAGTTTGTTAAACAATCTGCGAAACAATTGATGGAACTGATCAAAATGGATCTGAAACCACGCGACATCGTTACGGTAGAAGCCATCGACAACGCATTTGCACTCGATATGGCCATGGGTGGTTCAACCAACACCGTACTGCACACGTTGGCTCTGGCTCACGAAGCAGGCATCGATTATCCAATCGAACGCATCAATGAAGTTGCCAACCGCGTGCCTCACCTGGCGAAACTTGCACCTGCTTCCGACCTTCACATCGAAGACGTTCACAATGCGGGCGGAGTAAGCGCAGTTCTGAACGAATTGCTGAAGAAACCAGGCGCAATTCACGCTGACTGTATCACTGTAACAGGCAAAACCATCCGTGAAAACGTTGAGGGCAAGGAAATTCAGGATACCAACGTTATTCACAAGCTGGATAACCCGCATTCGGAAAAAGGCGGACTTGCTGTATTGTTCGGTAACCTTGCACCACAAGGCTCGATCATCAAGGTTGGTGCTGTCGATGCTTCAGTTGGCGGTTACCACAAAGGGCCTGCCATCTGCTTCGATTCACAGGAAGAAGCTTTGGAAGGCATCGCGAACGGCAAAGTAAAAGAAGGACATGTTGTCGTTATCCGTTATGAAGGACCAAAAGGCGGTCCAGGTATGCCTGAGATGCTTGCCCCAACTTCCCAGATCGTGGGTATGGGTCTTGGTGCCAAAGTCGGTCTGATCACCGATGGACGTTTCTCCGGCGCATCCCGTGGTATCAGTATCGGCCATATCTCTCCGGAAGCAGCCGAAGGTGGTCCAATTGCCTTTGTTGAAGAAGGTGATATCATCGAACTTGATCTGAACAATCGGATCATCGAGCTGCATATCAGTGACGAAGAGTTTGAACGTCGCCGTGCGAATTGGAAAGGTTTCGAACCGAAAGTAAAAACAGGTTACCTGGCTCGTTATTCCAAACTCGTTACCAACGCAAGTAACGGTGGCGTGCTGAGCATTTAATTTCATTCGTTTTTCCGATAGATTTTTGCTTATCGGAGGCAACATAAAAGGGTTGCTCCTCTGCCAGTATTGGCAAGGGAGCAACCCTTTATCGTTTTCCATGGGTCCAAGTATATCCAATAAGAATATCAATCAGTTCTATTTCCATTTAGCCCGTTGGTGTGTTCTTCAATTCGGGGCCGGACAGCACATCCGTCTCGGCATCAATCCTGTCCGACTGAATCTGTTCCGTTGTTGCAGCTACAAGTGCATGCTGACCATAGCGCTCCATTAATGTATCGAGCGGCATGGCAATCATTTTGGGAACCAGTTGCTCGGATCGCTGTTTCAGACGTTTTGTTCCTGAAGGATGGATCACGCTTAGCAGCAGTTCGAGATACACCTTGGAAGCCGAACTGAAAGGTCCGGGTGGAAGTTCCTTCACGGTGAATCCGAATTTCTCCGGTCCCCTATTGATCATGCTCACGCCATAGACCGCTTTGGCAGAACGCAGTTCTGGTTCCATTGCAATCTGCCGCGCCAAATCGGGAAGCTGCTGTTCCATGGCCCGGATCATTCGAATAGCCAGATGCATGCTGGAACGCGAGGTCATCCCGAGCTCAAATAATTTTTTGTTATCAAAATGAAGTTCAATCACCGGGTCGCCGTTCCGGATGACTTGCCCCTCGTTCATTTCAACCAATGCACCGTGATATACTCGGGACCGGTAATGAAGCATGGGGTCTTCCGGTGAAGCGGTTCGCAAATGGTATACCCAATGGAACAACTTCTCCCAGCCAAGCCACAAAGCAACCACGCCCCGTTTCCCTGGTGACAGCTGTGTCTGAGGTTGACTTGATTTCTGAGATTCGCTCAATGTAATGCCTCCTCCCATCAAGGTATCGATGCGTACACTTTGTAATCCCTGCCGCTCGGCCTCCTGCAAAACCACTTCCAATGCCTGAAGCATCTGCTCGGGTGCATGTGCGTCAGCTCCCAGCGTTGTCCCCCGGTCATGCAGCAGCATGACTTCTCCGCCTCTTAGCTCTTTCAACATGCGTTCTGTCAATTTTTCAGCCCCAACACGGCTTCTCCAGTCTTCAAACATGGAAGACCACAGGACAATCTGACGATCCTTTTTGCTGAAAAAATCGAACAGATTCATAATCCCCCAAGGTGGACGATAATAACAGGTTCTTACCCCTGTCACTTCCTCTATAATCTGTCCGGTTCGCTGAATCTGATTTTTAACCGTACGCGGTCGCATTAACCAATTGGTTTTGTGAATATAATTATGAATTCCAATGAGATGCCCGTGCTCATGGATATGCTGGATGAGTTCCGGGTGACTGGCTGCATGCTCCCCGACCACAAAAAAAGTCGCCTTGGCATCGTATTGCTTCAGCAATTTCAGTAACCTTGGCGTGTATATCGGATCAGGACCGTCATCGAATGTTAATGCAAACTGTGTATCACTTCTTCCACGTCTGAACACGCGCAACCCAAAAAGTCTGCTGATCAAACTTGGAATAAAGGCGTAAAAAGATGAAATGTACAATGCCCATAGAAATAGGCTCTGAAGTAAATTTGTCATGCTCTGATTCCCCGCTTCTCTTGCTGAATGACTGCTCCCATCCATGTACTATGGAAAATAAATCGCCTTTAATTTTATCATAATTTTAACTTTTCTTGAATCCTGTTTTCCAAAAAACAAGTCAATCGTGTACAATAAATGGATGAATGACGGACGAAGGAGCCCTGCCCATGCTACCGCTTTATAAAAAATATGGACGTACTGTTTTTGACATCGCTTTACTTGTGTTAACTGTATATTTTATCATGTATGGTTTTAGCCGATTATATCAATTGGCTGCGCCCGTTTTTCTTTCATTTATCGTGTACTGGATGATCGAACCACTTGCCCGCTTTTTGAATCGCCGGGGATTGCCCAAAACCTTGGGAGCCGCGATATCGGTTTTACTTTTTCTCGCACTGATTGTTGCTGCTTTTTTCGGCGTGGGTTTGATTATCGTTTCTCAAATCTCCAATCTCCAGGATAACTTCCCTCGTTATGTGCAGCTGCTCCAAAGCGAGTTTACCAGTCTCGTATACTTTCTTCAGGACAAGTGGAACGCACTTCCTCCAGGAATTATTGAGAAGGTAAACGATTATTTTACAACACTGACCGGTTTTCTGTCCACGTGGGTGACCAGTGGTGCACAACTCATCATCGGATTTCTGAGTTCTTTATCATCATTTATCACGAACTTCGGGATTGCGATCATTCTTGCCTTCTTTCTCAGTATCGAGATTGAATCCTGGCGCAAGTTTGCACGTGCAAAAACACCAAAAACATTGAAGCTGGCTCTGGCTTTTATGCGAAACCATGTCTTCAAAACCATTCGTTCGTATCTGAAGGCACAGATGATCATGATGCTGATTACCTTTGTATTGATCTATGTTGGATTGCTCATTCTTGGAACCAACAATGCCTTCACGATCGCTGCCATTTGCGCGGTATTTGACTTGGTACCTCTGCTGGGGGTTCCCGTCATTTTTATCCCATGGATTGTCTACCTGTTCATCGTAGGCAACAGCAGCTTGGCCATCGGCCTGATCGTTGTGCTTGTGATTACGATGCTGACCCGCCAGTTGCTTGAACCGAAAATATCGGGCAACTCGATTGGAGTATCTTCTGCATACCTGATGCTATCCTTTATGCTGATCTCACTCTCCATATTCGGCATTGCCGGAGTTGTACTATCCCCAGTGCTGCTGATTCTGCTAAAAGAATTGTTGCAGCAGGGGTACCTTCAGCGATGGATCCACCTGCCCAAAGATGAATTTGACTCTTCTCCATTGGTGATGGATCCGCCTGCAGGCAGCGCAAGTGACGCCAATGCGGAGGCTCCTGTTGACGCTCCAATCCAGTCTAACCGTCACGAGGATTCTGCCAAATAATCCATCACGCTGCGAAAGATATCCGTAGCCTGATGGTGCCCACCGGGTGCTACGTTCTTCACCAGAACAGCCACCGCATAACGGGGCTGCTCTACTGGCCCATACCCGACAAACCATTGATGATTAAGATTCCGTCCTTTCTGCTGCACTTGAGCAGTACCCGACTTCCCTGCGACATGCCAGTGTGCCTGTTGCAGGGTTTTTCCGGTTCCATCCGTAACCACCGTACGCATCCATCTCAGCAGTTGATGAGCGGTTGTGGGGGAGATCTGACCGGCTTGTGAAGGTGAATGATGCGAGGGCATTTCCAGCATGACATCACCATCGGCGTACCGGATCTGCTGGACAAGCCGCGGCGCATGAACCCTGCCGTCATGAAGCAGACTAACCATCAGATTCGCAGCCTGCAGCGGAGTAACCCGGGTGTCTCGCTGACCAATGGCGGTCTGTACCCGTGCCCCTTCATCCTGCTGGGAGACGGCTGCTGTACGTACCCTCCCTGCATCCTCGTGATCAAATTGACGCAGTACTGACATTCCGGCTATATTTTTTCCCTCCCAGCCAACTGGCCGTGCCAGCCCCAGCGCATCTGCCGTTCGTTCCAGCTGCTCCATACTGAGGCGACGAGCCGTTTCGGCAAATACAATATTGCAGGACTCAGCGAATCCTTGTTCCAGCTTCAGAACACCATGTCCATGCTCTTTCCAGCAGGATAATCCGTACCTCCCCCATTCTCCACCACAATGAAAGGTTTCCTTGGTAGACACAGCCTGAGATTCCAATGCCGCCGCCGCCGTAACGATTTTAAAAATGGAACCGGGTACAGCGCTCTGCACAGCACGGTTCGCCCATGAGGAATCTCCCGGATTCACATGCTGCGGATTGTAGAACGGTACGGAGACCATTGCGCGTACATCCGCATTTGCTGTATCGAGCACAACGATCGCCCCTTCTTTTATGCCCGATACCTCCACAATCCGCTCCACCCCCTGCTGTATGTCTGCATCAATTGTAGTCTCCACTTTTAAGGGATAATGACGATTCATTGGGGCAATTACCCTTGGTTCTATTTCCGGAATAATCTCACCTGAGCCTGTAACCATACGTGTCAGCAGGGTTGGACCCATTCCCAACAATATTGGATCTAGCGTTCGTTCCAGCCCGGCAGCTCCCGACTTCAGAGCAAATGTTTGTTTTACTTCATCTGTATGATGGTCACGTCCGTTGAGAACTCCAGGTTGTTCAGCCAAATAGCCCAGCCATTGCATGCCTGTACGATTCTGGCCATAACGTGACATCATGGGATATACTCCCGCACCCTCCCCCACAATCTCACGAAGGCTCGCTGCTTGTGATTCATCCAGTACAATCGGTTGATGCTTGCCTGCCGTCCAGAAATGGGGAGCATATCCCTGTTCCCATTCTTTAATTAGCCGTGCTGTATCCGTATGTAATATGGCTGCCATCTGTTTCAATCTGTAGTTTGCCGTATTTGTTTCAGGTCGTAAGTCCTTTTGTTTAGGATGCGGAAAAAGCACAAGTCCCCACTGCAGGTTACCCGTTAATGATCTTCCCTTTCGATCTGTGAACTGTCCCCGGCCGGGATCAAGCATAACCCCGCGTTCACGCTGCAAAACAGACATCTCGCGGACTGTTCGCTGAGATCCTGGCATCATTCGATTCACCTGAACCATCTGAATCCAACCGAGGCGGAGGATTAACACTGCAAAAATGACGGTCAGGAAGACACATCCAACATAAATTCTTCTTTTCAGTTGTACATGCATACTTCCTGATCCCGCCCTTTCTCTTTTTTCACATAGTATGTTTCATTGCATTTGGAATTATCCGGCAAACAGCAATAAACCTGTTCCATGAACGGAACAGGTTTATTGAAGATATCCATGAGATTCTACATTGGTTTAAACTGTAAAGCGGGACAACGTATTTTTAAGTTCAGTGGATACATTCTCCAGCTTGTCAGACAGGTTCACCAACTGGTTGCTAATATTTTGCTGCTCACTGCTCAAAGACGCCACTTCCTCCGATGTCGCGGACGATTCCTCAGCTACTGCGCTAACATTACTCATCGCCTCAGACAACGTTCCTTGAGACTTGTTCAGATCTCCGATGGACTCCGTGACCATGTCCAGTTTCTCTACAAATGCACCCATCTGCTGCTGTACCGAAGCAAAAATCACATTGGTATCTTTTACTGCATCCATCTGTTCCCGGAATAACGGGTTGACATTGGACAAGGCGGTGACAGTCTCGTTCATCTCAAGCATAATTTTATCGGTAATGTCACCTACCATGTCGATGGACTGTCTGGACTGCTCAGCCAGTTGTCGAACCTCACCAGCAACGACCATGAATCCGCGTCCTGCTGCACCGGCACGTGCCGCTTCAATGGTGGCGTTCAGTGACAAAATATTGGTCTGCTTCGTAATGTTCTGAAGCACATCAAGGACTTTCAGAACGGAAGATGTACTCTCTTTCAGAGAGTCTACCTTGTTCACCAGTGCACCAATCATTTCTTCCGTCTTCTGTGTCTTCGTCATTAATTGATTCAAGTGCTGTGTTCCTGTTTCACTGGCTCTTTCCACATGTCGGGCAGATTGTCCCATTTGCTCGTTTGCGGCAACCACACTCTCCATCTGACGGGAGATGTTGTCGGTCAACTCATTACCGCGCTCGGCTTCCGATGCCAGGCTGCTTGCCCCACCTGCAATCTCTTCAGTGGCTACTGCAATCTCAGATGCTGAAACCGCTGTTTTCTTGGACGCATTGCTAAGCTCTGAGGCTGTATCCAGCACCTCCTGCGCGGAACGATTCGTTTGCTCAACCAGCTTCGTAATCTGTTCCATCATCAGATTGAAGGCAGCAGATAACTGGCCAATTTCATCTTTGGAGGTAAATGGTGTACGCACCTTCAGGTTCCCTTTCGCACCCTCCTGCATCAGGTCTTTCAATCTTCCCAGCGGACGGGCAATCATGCGGACCATCCATACACCAATCAGTACTGCAATCGCTGCATCAATCAATGCCATCCATAATGTCAGCGTCAAAATGCCTTTGGCATCCTGAACCAACATGGAAGTAGGTACCATTCCAATTAGTTTCCAATCCGATGATTCCATCGTACTGTAAACTACAAGCATATCCGTAGATTTCCCATCAACCGTATATTCTGCATTGGTACTGCCCGTTTGCTCCGTCAAATCTCCGTAAAAGGCAAGCTCCGTCTCCTTCCCTGTACGGTCAGGAATCGTTGAGGCTACTACTTTTTTGTCCGGGGCAATGAGCTGAAGCACAGCTCCCTCTCCCAGATTAAGCGATTTCAACTGTTCCTCCAAAACTTCGAGTTTCAATTCAATGACCAGGACATAGGACTGATTTGTCCCTTGCAGATTTTTCATAGACCGAGCGATTCGGAATGTTGGAGCACTTCCATCTTCTTTGGTTTCTGTAGGAAGCCAGCGATATCCGCCAGACTTTACTAACTCGTCATACCAAGCCTCGCTTCGAATATTACCCATGGAAGAGCTGCTGCTACCCGTTCCCATCGTGGACTTGGTTTCGTCCGTTGGTACCAGATAAATCGCTTCCATAGATTTATTTGTAAATGCTACATTGGATAGCTGTTTATTGATGGAGCTTGAATTGATAAACGTATCATATGCCGTCAAATTCGCATTAGACATGTTTTGCAACAAGGATTGCATTTCCGGATCAAAGAAGATCTGGGTAGACGTATCCACAAATCGTTCCAGAATGATATCCATTTTTTCTTTGGTTTGATCAATCGTTTCCTGATTTGCCCGGGAGGCATTTTCCTCAATTGTGTTTTTGGCTTTCGAGTAGGATAATAGACCCAAACTAATCACAAAAATCATAATGCCCGCAAAAAAGATTAAAAACAGTTTAACCCCTACCGATTTGACCGGATTTGCCTTCCGGACCTGAGTTAACGTTGTTCCCCCCATCTTATTCCACTGAATCTTTTTCCAATCCAGCTTAAACGGTTTCTTGTTCGATGGTTTTTCTGTCTTACCTTTCAGGAAGCTTAATTTCTTAAACTTTTGATCTTTCGGCTTCTTTTCCTTCACTGGTTTTTTCACCTTTTCCCCACTGTCCTTCTGCTTCTTTTGAACCAATCCCATTCACCTGCCAGTTTGCTAGTTATATTTTTCTTTCTCTCCCCTATAAACATGTAATATTCGACAGTTTTCCCCTTTCCCCTTTCGTTTTCCAAAAATATTTTGCAACTTTTTTCCTATTTTCCTATAAAAAAAAGCCCCCCGTATACCGATATACGGAGGACTATATTTTTGATTTATAACACAATCTTGTTAATGGATAACATAATCTTGTTATAAGGTAGGTCATTCAGCCTATTTCTTTTTCCTCATCATATCAAAGTAGGATACAGGCTGATCCACCTTCATTCTGATTAATTGTAATGGGTGGCGTGCTGCATCGAGCACATTGCCTTCTTCATCCTGAATTTCACCTACAACTTGCTTGAAAAAGGTTCCGTTCGGACCGAAAAATTCGATCTCCTGTCCAGGTTTGAAATGATTCCGCTGCTGGATTGTCGCCATTCCTGTGGCCGCATCATAATCCATAACCAATCCTGCGAAATCATAAGGTACTGCTTTTTCTTCGGGCTCATAAATATGATCCTCATGATCCGGTGTATCATAGAAAAAGCCCGTGTTTAATGGACGGTTGGCAGCCTTATTCATTTCTTCAACCCATTCCGGCTTCAATACATAGTTTTCCGGATCAGCCATGTAAGCATCTATCGCTTGACGATATACGTTTACGACAGTAGCCACATAGTGGATCGACTTCATGCGTCCTTCTATTTTGAAACTATCCACACCCACATCAATCAACTCGGGAATATGGCCAATCATGCACAGATCCTTCGATCCCATGGAAAACGAATTGTCCTGCTCCTCGAACAGGGGCAGCTGATTTTCTCCCAGTTTGAAAGGCGCAGGAGCTTTCATCTGCATCTCTTCTTCACTGACCCACACCGTATCTTCTCTGGCATCTTCAAACAAATCATATTTCCAGCGGCATGATTGGCAGCAGCCACCCCGATTGGAATCCCGATCCGTAAAATGATTGGAGAGTACACAGCGCCCGGAATAAGAGGAACACATCGCGCCATGGATGAAGGCTTCAATTTCGATATCCACGTTAGCCTTGATCTCTTCAATCTCCTCAAAGCTGGTCTCACGCCCCAGAACCACACGTGGGAGTCCTTCGTCTTTCCAGAACTTCACGGCTTGCCAGTTCAGCGTTGATTGTTGAGTACTAAGGTGCACCTCAAGACCAGGAACAGCACGCTGGGCCACTTCAATAATCGCCGGATCAGCTACGATTACAGCTGAGATACCCGCATTGTACAGATTTTGCAAATACGCTTCAATGCCCTCGATATCTTCATTGTGTGCATAGATGTTCGTAGCCACAAATACTTTGGCACCGTATTTATTGGCAAATTCCACACCTTCACGCATTTCTTCAAAGCTGAAGTTATCCGCGTTGGAACGGAGTCCATATGCCTGTCCACCAATATACACGGCATCTGCGCCATAATGGATCGCAAACTTGAGTTTTTCCAGATTTCCCGCCGGAGCAAGCAGCTCCGGTTTGTCCAGACGGTTACGTTTACCCGAAAATTTCCGCTGTACCGCCACTGTTTCCATTTCGTTCACCTCGTCTATTAATACACCTGTTCTTTGTAGAAAAAGCCAAATGACAGCTCCCGTTCAGGATCCTGCAATTGGCGGACCTCATCCAGCCACTCATCCGAGAAAGCATATGCATCGGCATCAGCTACATAGCTGTCAATCGCTTTCCGGTATGCCCGTACAACAGCTTCATTATAAACCAGGGGTTTGAGAATGCCTTCTATTTTAAAACTATGCACGCCTGCCTCCATCATCAAATGGAGATCCTCCAGAATGCATATATCCTCTGAACTCATAATGTGTGTACCGTTAATATCTTCATAGATCGGAAATTTCTCATCCCGACGCTCAGCCTCAATCAGGAATAACCCGCGCTCTTTACCGAGATTCCCTTCTACCGGACGGCCCTGATGCGCCATATAACTTTGGACCAGACTGCGCTTGGAATGATAAATATTCGTCATCCCATGAACCTGAACCTGAGCTTCCACCTTCAGAAAAGGGACCATCTCCGTCAGTTCATCCATATTCAACTCCCGAGCAAGCACGACACGACTGGCACCCTTGTTTCCCCAGTAGTTGGCTGTCGCGTAGTTCGTCGAAGTCATCTCCGCGTTCCAGTGCAGTTGAATATGTGGGGCGTATTCCTTGATCGCAGCCAGTACGGACGGATCATTAAATTCCACCGCATGGACGCCAATTTTGCCTAGAGCCTGGACATATTCAGGGAGTTCCTTCAAGAGCTCGTTGGACATCAGGTTATTCATCGATACATAGACACGCGCCTGATGTTTGGCAGCAATGGCTACCACCTCTGCTGTCTCTTCCACAGTGAAACTTCCGGGTAAACGCATGCCGAAGCGATCATCCCCAATTAACAAAGCATCTGCTCCGGCCTGGAGCAGCACTTCTGCTTCATTTACATTTACTGCCGTAACGAGCAGTTCATGCTTCTTACTCATATACATCCCCTCCGCTTATTGCGCAGCCTTACTTTTGGCTATATTTTGCTGATGTTCCTTATATGTTTTGGCAAACAGATGCCCGGATGAACCATCCTTTTTGGTGACATAGAACAGATACTCCGAAGCTTCCGGTTCGAGAGCAGCCTCAATGGAAGCCAAACTCGGGCTTGCAATCGGCCCTGGTGGCAGTCCTTTGTTCAGATACGAGTTGTATGGACTTTGCACCTTCAAGTCTTTGAACAACAATCGTGCCTTGGGCTTATCCAGCAAATATTGAACAGTAGCATCGATCTCCAGCTTCATATCCTGCTTAAGCCGGTTATCAATCACACCTGCTACCAGAGCGCGTTCCTGATCAACCACAACTTCTCTCTCTACAAGAGAGGCAATCGTAAGCAGCTCATGCAAAGAAAGATTTCGCTCCTGCAGTTTCGTTTCCAAATCCGGAATGGAGCTGATCTTGCTCTGGAATTCCTCAAGCATTCGCTGCATGACGTCATGTGTGGTGCTGCCCTTTTTGAGCTCATAGGTCTCTGGGAACAAATACCCCTCCAAGACATAGCGAAGCTCCTCATCCACCGGGATGTCCTTAATGATGTCAACATCAAAGGAAGAAGGGTCGTTCGCCAGCTTGATGAATTCCTCACGGTCAACGACACCCTCTGCCGACAACTTATCCGCCATTTGCAGCACCGTGTATCCTTCAGGGATCGTAAACTTCACCATTTCTTCCGGTACAACTTCACCACTACTCAGCTTGGTAATAATCTCATCGTATGACACGCCAGGATTCATGGAATATGTACCTGCCATAAAATTCGATCCTTGCTTCTTCCATTTCAAATATCCTTTGAACGCTAAACCGCTTCGAATTAGCCCTTCTTGTTCAAGCTGATCCGCAATTTGGGATGTTCCCGATCCGCTCTTGATCTCGAATACGACCGGATCTGCCGAGGTCGCAACAGGACGCATCATGCTCCAGACAGCAGCACCGCCGCCTCCGGCAACAATTACAATGATAAGCAGAACGATTATTATGGCTTTTCCTTTCAAAAAAGACACAACTCCTTTACACAACCAAAAAGAGCGGACTTCTCCGCCCTTCCGGTTTCTTCAATTTGAAGCTGATCAATCTTCATCAATGGGGAGAGTACATTCATCGTACAGTTCCGAGATGTTCTCCCACTCATCATCATCGTCAATCGTAACTAACTCCGGCATAACCTGGCCTTCAGTTCCAGGCAAGACCCGCAGAAGTTCAACTTCGTCGTAAGGACGTAATGAACTGCGGAGTACCGCATACTGCTGACCCTTCACTTCAAACTCAGCCAGCAAGTCATACGGATGGGACTTACCGTTCTCTTCTTCCAGCTCAACATGAGCACCAAAAGCCAGACGCAGCGAATCTGTCCATTTCAGGTCTTTGCGGCTGTATTCGGTCATTTAGTTCGCTTCCTCTTCATCTTCTGCCAAAAATGTATTAAACGTCTCCTCGACAATATCCCATTCGGCATCATCTTGGATGACGAAAAGTTTAATATCGTCGCCATCTTCTTCATAACGGAATGCATATACATCCGTTTCTCCATCTTCAGGTTCAACCGGAGCAACCATCATGTACTTGGCCTCCGACCCATCCACTTCAAACTTCATGATGACTTCAAATTCTTCTTCATTGCCCTCGTCATCCGCGATGTAAATAATCTCCGATTCTTCTTCCATACCCAGTTGATCTTCAGCCATTGTTGATCCCCCTCACCTTTTACTGTTCGCATCTAAATAATTTTGCAAAATCAAGCTTGCGGCCATTTTGTCCACAACCTGCTTGCGTTTTTTCCGACTGACATCCGCTTCAATCAACGTTCGTTCTGCTGCCATGGTTGTCAGCCGTTCATCCCAAAGGTGAACAGGTAAATTCAGTTCGCCCCGCAGTCGTTCGGCAAAAGCAATACAGATCTCGCCACGCGGCCCTACGGTGCCGTTCATGTTTTTGGGGAGCCCGACAACGATCTCGCTGATTTCGTGCTCACGCACAAGCTCAGCAATTCGACCGAACTCGCCTTCATCCCGGCGGCGTTCAAGCACTTCTAATCCCTGGGCAGTCCAACCGAAGGCGTCACTAACGGCAACTCCGATTCTTCGGTCCCCATAATCCAAACCTAATATTTTCATCCATGCTCTCCCATCCTCAAGCCCGCGTAGGAGGATTACATACTCCCCTTCTTAAGCTTCAGGCTGTCTTCTGTCGGTTCATTTCCCGCTGCATGCATGGCTGCATCACAGCGGAAGCGGTATACATTACCGGTGATTGGCCAGATAGGAACGTACAAGCTCTTCAATCAGCTCATCGCGCTCCTTTTTCCGGACCAGACTGCGTGCGTTGTTATGACGAGGAATGTATGCCGGGTCTCCCGAAATCAGGTACCCGACAATCTGGTTGATCGGATTATACTCCTTATCCACCAGTGCATCATACACCGTAAGAAGAATCTCTTTGGAGGATGCTTCCTGCTCGTCAGCTTTCACATTAAATTTAACCGTCTTATCCATGGAGTCCATTGATGACACCTCGCTCCTGCATGAACATGGGGACCATGTCCTGCCGAATTGATTTCTGCTTATATAATAACATATTCTGACTGCCACGAGTAAACAAAGGAGAATGCAATTGTGTTTTTTGCTTGTCCGTTATTGTGCAATGAGTGATACCGCCAGTTTCAGCGCTTCATCCAGCTTGGACGCATCCTTACCTCCGGCTTGTGCCATGTCTGGACGGCCACCGCCACCGCCGCCACATACTGCCGCGACTTCCTTGACAATTTTACCGGCGTGAAGACCTTGTTTCACTTTTTCAGCAGGAACAGCAACCACGAAGTTCACCTTGCCATCTGCTGGAGCACCCAGAACGAGTACGGCATCAGGCAGTTTTACTTTCAACTCGTCGGCAACGGTACGCAGTGCATCCATGTTCGGTGCATCCACTCGGGCAGCGAGCACTTGTGTATCTCCTGCCTGTACCACTTGATCTGTCAGCGCGCCTGCTTCCATGGCACTCAGCTTGCTTTGCAGCGATTCCGTTTCTCTCGCCGCTTCTTTCAGCTGATGATTCAAACCTTCAATCCGCTTAGGCACATCGGCAACATTGGATTTGAGCAAGGCAGCCGATTGCTTGAGCAGCTCCAGTTGGCTCTCAACGAAGAGATACGCACCGCGACCGGTTACAGCCTCGATCCGGCGTACACCGGAACCAATTCCGCTCTCGCTCACGAGTTTGAACATGCCGATCTCCGATGTATTGTTTACGTGACAGCCGCCACAAAGTTCCAAACTGTAGTCACCGATTTGTACGACACGCACAATATCTCCGTATTTTTCACCAAACAACGCCATTGCGCCCATTTCTTTGGCTTCATCGATGCCTTTCAATTCAATGTTTACATTCAGGCGATTCCAGATCTGCTCATTCACCTGGCGCTCAATCTCTGTCAATTCTTCCGGCGTAATGCTGCCGAAGTGGGAGAAGTCAAACCGCAGACGCTGTGGTTCCACGAGTGATCCTGCCTGATTGACATGCGTACCCAGTACATCCTTAAGTGCTTTGTGCAGCAAATGGGTAGCTGTATGGTTTTTAATAATATCTCCACGCTTGGACGCATTCACTTCCGCTTGAATGACTTCGCCCACACGCAGTTCACCTGATTCCACGCTTACCATGTGTACGTGCTGTCCTTGTGGAGCTTTGAACAAACCTTGTACTTTTGCAGTGACGCCTGCTCCGCGCAGCAAGCCCTGATCGCTCACTTGTCCGCCGCTCTCCGCATAAAACGGAGTTTTGTCCAGGATAACCTGACAGGTTTGTCCTTCGCTCACAGAATCTACAAGGGCGTCGCCAGCAACGATGGCAACCACTTTTGCTTCCGTCAACAGGTCAGTATAACCAACAAACTCGCTTTTAACCTCCAGATCGGCAAGTGGTCCACCTTGGACTTTCATGCTTTCGCTTTCCTGACGACCTGCACGCGCACGATCACGCTGCTCTTGCATGGAAGCATCGAATCCTTCACGATCGACAGTCAAACCATGCTCTGCGGCATAATCTTCGGTAAGGTCAAACGGGAAACCGTATGTGTCATACAGTTTGAATGCTTCCGGTCCACTGATCACCGTGCGGCCTTCGGCTTTGGCTGCAGCACTGATGTCTGCCAGGATAGCCAGTCCGTCGCTAAGTGTTTCATGGAACCGCTCTTCTTCAGTTTTGATGACTTTGGCGATGAATTCTTGCTTCTCTACTACCTCTGGATAGTAAACTCCCATCACTTCACCGACCGTTGTTGTCAGTTCATAGAGGAATGGACGATCCAGTCCGAGTACTTTTCCGTAGCGTACTGCACGACGCAGCAGGCGGCGGATAACATATCCGCGTCCTTCGTTACTTGGCAGCACACCGTCACCGACTGCAAAAGCAACGGTACGAATATGGTCAGCAATGACTTTGAGTGCAATATCAATCTCAACGCTGTCATTATATTTCACACCAGCAAGTGCTGCTGTTCTTTGAATCATCGGTTGGAACAAGTCTGTGTCAAAGTTGGAATCAACATTTTGCAGAATGGAAGCAAAACGCTCCAGACCTGCACCTGTATCAATGTTTTTGTTTGGAAGCGGCGTGTAGCTGCCATCCTTGTTGTGATTGAATTGGGAGAATACCAGGTTCCATACTTCCAGGTAACGTTCATTTTCTCCGCCTGGGTACATTTCCGGATCATTCATGTCATTGCCGTAGGCTTCACCGCGATCATAGAAAATCTCAGTACAAGGTCCGCATGGACCTTCGCCGATATCCCAGAAGTTCTCGTCCAGCTTGATGATGCGTTCAGCTGGCAATCCTACTTTTTCGTTCCACAGTTTGAAGGCTTCTTCATCTTCGGGATATACCGTTACGGACAAGCGCTCCGGATCGAAACCGATCCATTCCTTGCTCGTCAGGAATTCCCATGCCCAGGTAATCGTCTCTTCCTTGAAGTAGTCTCCAATGGAGAAGTTACCGAGCATTTCGAAGAACGTATGGTGACGACGTGTTTTGCCGACATTTTCAATATCGTTGGTACGAATACATTTTTGGGAGTTCGCAAGACGCGGGTTCTCCGGTTTCTCACGACCGTCAAAATAAGGCTTAAGCGGGGCCATACCTGCATTGATCCACAAAAGGGATGGATCGTTGTGCGGTACGAGCGATGCACTAGGCTCGATTTTGTGACCTTTACTTGCAAAAAACTCTATCCATTTGGAACGGATTTCACTGGCTTTCATACTGGCTGCCCCCAATTAATTATTATGGTCCGGTGCTGTTCGCTCCGGTTGGTTAACATTACTTTTTGTAAAAATAAACACAAAAAACGCCCCTGAAATATCAGGGACGATGTTATCGCGGTACCACCCTGGTTATTGCTGCTAGTCCTTCATTCCCGGACAGATCAGCAATCTCCTCGTTCATGCGAATAACGGTCGCGCCCGGCAGGGTTGTCCTGCACTCCGAAATCAGCTTTCCGCCGCTTCAACTTTCAAGACTCTTCCAGCCATCGGATATCAGATCTGGATCTAATCCGAAGAAGTCTATTCTCTGAGGAAAGGAACCCTCGGCGTACTTCATTTCATCATCGATTTCATTTTCTAAACATGTCACTTTATTATATCGGTACGCCAAGCGAGTGTCAATGTGCCCCCAAGTGACAGTCCGTTAAGGGATAGTCAGTCTGTTCTCCGCTTGATGTAATAGGCAAAAAAGTGCTGCACAATGACCTTCAGAACGGCATAAACGGGCACTGCCAGAATAAGACCTACAATACCTGCCAATTGTCCACCAACAAGGAGCGCAAAAATAATGGACAACGGATGCAGATGGAGCGAACGCCCCACCACCTGTGGAGAAATAACATTGCTCTCCAGCACCTGGCATAGTGTGTTTACGATAACTACCAGCAGGACCATTTTAACAGATACGGTTGAAGCCATGATGACGGCTGGCGCTGCACCCAGGAAGGGCCCCAGGTACGGCACGATATTAAATACCGCCACAATGCTTGCCAAGAGCAGCGCGTAAGGCATATCAATGACCACGTAACCGATGTAGGCGAAAATGCCGACAATCACACAGACGATAAATTGCCCGCGAATATAGTTACCGAGTGCTGTATCGATCTCTTTCATGACGGACACGATGGCTTTACGGCGGGAACGCGGGAGATAAGCAACGACCGTGCGTTCGAACACTTCGAAGTCTTTTAACATATAGAAAATGAGAAACGGCACGATAAACACGTTAAACAGCATATTGATCGTTGCCCCGATATTGTCCATCAGCATCGTGATGCCTTGGGTAAGACGGTCCTCCATCTGGAAGAACCAGCTGTTCATGCCTGTTCGTACACTCGGTGGCATCAATTTGTGATCCATGCTGTTCATTAGACTCTGGGCTCTCATCGATAGTTCGGGCATATGCTCGTTCAGTTCTTCAAGCTGCTCAATCAGCACCGGAATGACATTCATTAGTATGACCCCGATACAAGTGAGAAAAAAAGCATAGATAAGCAAAACGGCGATGGAGCGCGGCACCTTGCGCCCGCCCAACATGCTTACGATCGGATTGAGAACATAGGATATGATGAGAGCCACGATAAAAGGTGCCAGTACAGTTTTCAGGAATCCATATATATGAAGCAGCAAAGGCCTCAGCAGCCATATAAAATACAGAATGATCAAGCCGAGCAGCAGCCAGATGGCATAACGGAACAGCTTGTTTTTGGTTAATTGCTCCACTTGCATCTCTCCCCTTTGGACTGGCTCTGAAAGTCAGTATATGTAGGAAAGGGAAAATTTATTAACCCCGTACAAAAGTGGAACAGAAGAAAACAAAAACGCCTCCTTCACTATGGAAAGAGACGCATGTTGCTAACCGCGAGAGCATACATTAATGCATGCTGGACAGACCGCTATGTAACTGTCATCTATACACATCTGTCGCCAAGTGACGACAGGGCTCATGATATCGATTGTCACAAAACCGCATATAGAGGAAGTTTTTCCCGTTTTTAAGAAGATGCGTGAAGGTGCGGGAAGTCTTGTGGCAGCTCTTCCCCGAAGAACAGATCGTCAAGAGAACTGAGCGTTCCGTCTTCTTCAACCTGGTACACAGACATTTTCTCACCATTTACGTTCAATTCGATAAAGCAACCCCAGCAATAAAACTGGTGGGAACCAATTTTCCCGATATCTTTGGAACTACAATTTGGACATTTCATATACATTCACCTATCCATTAACAGAATGAATGGCATTTTCCAAGCGCTGTTCACTCAGTGGAGGCACCATAATGGCACTTTCCCCGATAGACATATCGCTTGTACATGGCAGCCATTTACGGCCCTCAATCAGATCGGACACGAAACCGTCCGTAATTTCAATCCCTATTATTGTATTTCCCAACTCTTGGTCAAAATAAACATCAGAGACTCGTCCAAGCAGCAAACCTTCTTCGGTCAGCACGGACATCTCTTTCAATTTAGACTGCCCAAGAAGATACGTGTGTTTTATGTCGTCGGCTCCCGTCTTGCGGACAGCCTGTTGATTACGGATCATGACGGCATCTTCGCCGTAGGCAATAATGTCTTGCCACTGCACGATTTTGACATGACTGGTAAACAGGCCTTTATTCTCAAGTTCAATGCCTTCAATTTTCCAATCGTCACTTACAATGAAATCCTGGATTTTACCGACCTGTTTTCCGTCCTCGACATCAAAAACGGCTAGTCCGATCATTTCCTGAAGCTTCATCGCAGGGTCCTCCTCATCTTCTTATCATTAAATAGGCGCGGCGCTATTGCTAGGTATGCCCAAAGTTGATGAGTGGCAATCAGACGCCGATCATCAAAACCGCTTCTATCTAACCGATGAAATGGAACTTCTCCCCTCCTTATGTTCCATGTGCAAAAGAGCCCCTTAGGGTCTATTACGCAAGCGTTCAAGAATGGTTCCAATTTTTTCGGCGGTTTTCATGATTTCTTCCGTAGTATTACCCAATCCCCAGCTAAATCGAATCGCAGAATGCAAAAATGCCTCCGGCAGGTTCATCGCTTTAAGTACATGAGAGACTTCAAGGGAGCCTGAAGTACATGCAGAACCACTCGCAACCGCGATGCCTTCCATGTCCAGGTTCATTAACATCGTTTCTGTGGACACTTCGGGAAAACTGATATTCAGGATGTTGGGCAATGTATATTCCGGGTGGCCGTTCACATGAAAATGCTCTATACCCACGTGGATTTTCAGCTGTTCCAACAAAAGGTGCCGTAATTCCAGATCATGCTGACGATGCGTTTCGGCCTGCTCTGTTGCGATTTTGAGTGCCTCTGCAAATCCGGCAATCCCCGCTATATTTTCCGTACCTGCACGCCGCTGACGCTCTTGCAGTCCTCCATGGGATCTCGCTTCCAGAACAATTCCCCGACGTACATAAAGTGCACCTACACCTTGCGGCCCATTAATTTTATGCGCAGAGAAACTGATCAGGTCAACCGGTAGATCTTTACAGGAGATGTTTTGGGTGCCCAGCGCCTGTACCGCATCGGTATGGAATAAAATTTGATGCTGCCGCGCCAGTTCGCCTATTTCGCGGATCGGCTGAATCGTTCCTACCTCATTATTGGCAAACATCATCGTAATGAGTACCGTATCCGGACGAATAGCCTCTCGCAGTTCATCCATGCTTACTCTCCCGTGCTTATCTACAGGCAGATAGGTTACTTCACAACCTTGACGCTCAAGCTCCTGACAGCTGTGCAGAACGGCATGATGTTCGATTGCCGTTGTAATAATATGTCTTCCCTGTTCTTTTCTCGCCGATACTGCACCAAAAATCGCCAGGTTATCACTTTCCGTGCCCCCACCCGTAAATACGAGCTCATCCGGAAAACAACCCAAATAAGCCGCAATGCTGTCCCTTGCTCCGCTAACCGTCCGTTTGGCTTCCCGACCAAAAGCATGAATGCTTGAAGCGTTGCCATACTGACCTGTCATGACTTTCATCATCGCTTCCGCCACTTGTGGATGCATGGGTGTTGATGCAGCGTGGTCCAAATAAATTCTGTTCATGTTATTCACCCCGTTATTTGTTCGAATTCTATGCGTTCATTGGTTTAAAATGCAGCTCTTGCATGGCTAAAGCCCCCAAAATGGGGGCTTTAGTGTGTTAGCTGTGATGGTTAATATCAACCTTACTAGATATAAAACATGTAACTGTCTTTTTGTTCCTGATCCTGGAATGTAATCAGGTCTTTTAGCGTGGTGGAATCCAGTACCTCTGCAATGCTGTCACGAATGCGCAGCCACAGATCACGTTTGGCCGGATCATCTTCTTCGGTGAAGTCCACTGGGGAGATCGGTCCCTCCAGGACACGAATCACGTCACCTGCAGTCACTGTCGCAGGATCTCCTGCCAAAATGTAACCGCCGTAGGCGCCCCGGATGCTCTTAACAAGTCCGGCATTGCGCAATGGTGCGATCAGCTGCTCCAGATAATGTTCTGAGAGCTGGTTGCGCTCAGCAATGCTTTTAAGTGATGTAGGGCCTTCGCCTGTTCTTGCAGCCAGCTCCATCATAATGGTTAGCCCGTAACGGCCTTTTGTCGATATTTTCAAAGGAGTCACCTCTTTCAATTTTCAGAAAAACAATTACAATATTATATTGGTGTGGTTCAAGACCGTCTTTTTCATGATCCCACTGCAGGATACGAAAAATACAGATCTCAAGGCTTCTAATCCTCCGTATTCCGATCATAACCCTCAGCTAATGTTAACATATCTGCAGGCTTTATGGAAAAGAAAGATTGACGATATTCAAAATTGTGCGCCTGGAGTGGACACTATCCAAAAAAGGCCGGGTGTATCGTAACTTGAGTCCGGTTATGCTAGAATAGAAACGAAACACATTTATATATAGAAAATGGTGATAACGATGTCCAAAACAATTGAGAATACTCGGGTCGTCGTTGGCATGTCCGGAGGTGTCGATTCTTCCGTTACCGCATTGCTGCTGAAGGAGCAGGGATACGATGTCATCGGCATTTTCATGAAAAACTGGGATGACACGGACGAGTTCGGCCACTGTACCGCTGAAGAAGATTCAGAGGACGTTCGCCGGGTTTGTGAACAGATCGGCATTCCTTACTACACTGTCAACTTCGAGAAAGAGTACTTTGATAAAGTATTTACCTATTTCCTTGATGAATATAAGTCAGGTCGGACACCGAATCCGGATGTCATGTGCAACCGCGAGATCAAATTCGGTGAATTCCTGAACAAGGCACTTGATTTGGGTGCAGACTATGTTGCCACAGGCCACTATGCTCGTCTTGTCGAAGAAGACGGCACATTCAAACTGCTGCGAGGGGTAGACAGCAACAAGGACCAGACCTACTTCCTTAATGCACTCAATCAGAACCAGTTGTCCAAAGCCATGTTCCCCATCGGTCATCTTCCCAAACCTGAGGTGCGGAAAATTGCTGAAGCGGCAGGCTTGTACACAGCCAAGAAAAAAGACAGCACAGGTGTCTGCTTTATCGGTGAGCGTAATTTCAAAGAGTTCCTGAGCAACTATCTGCCTGCCAAAGGTGGAGACATGGTTGATATTGTAACGGGTGAAGTAAAAGGCCGTCATGACGGACTGATGTACTACACCCTCGGACAGCGCCAAGGTCTCGGTATTGGCGGGTCCGGCAATGGTGAACCATGGTTCGTGGCAGACAAGGATCTGGAGAAAAATCAACTGCTTGTTGTTCAAGGCGATGCACACGCGAGCTTGTACTCGACAGGTTTGACGGCTACTGGCGTAAACTGGATCGCTGGCGCTGATCATGTGCCTAACGAATCCTTCCGCTGTACCGCCAAATTCCGTTACCGTCAGCCGGACCAAGGCGTCACACTGACTTGGCAGAAAGACGGAAGCGTGGATGTACAGTTCGATCAACAACAAAAAGCCATTACACCAGGACAAGCGGTTGTATTCTATGATGGCGATGTTTGCCTGGGCGGCGGAACCATTGATCAGGTTCAAAAAGTACCTGTCCCGGCGATGCAATAATCGGGGAAGACCCCATTATGTATAGAATTCGGAATACCCTGTATTCCCATCATAAAAGCCATCTTTCATGTATACCATGAAGGATGGCTTATTTCCTGCTTTTTCCTGCAAAAAGAATATTTTTTTGGTTATGCAGTTAACCACATGCCTGCGTATGAGGCAGCAACACCCAGTAAAACTGAACTGATAACATAAAGTACAGCCGATGAATAACGTTTCTTGGTCACCAGGTTAACCGTTTCATACCCAAAGGTCGAAAAGGTCGTAAATGCTCCGCAAAATCCGGTGCCCCACACAACCCAGATTCCGTCCGAGATCATCTCCGATTGATGCCATCCATATAACAAGCCGAGCAGCAGAGAACCGCTGATGTTAATGATCCATGTCCCCCATGGAAAAGCCGTCCCGAGGTTTTCTGAAATCCACCGCCCCAGACTGTAACGAAGTATGGCTCCTAACATGCCTGCCAGTCCGACCCATATGATCATGTTGCAGCGCCATCCTGCGCCGATTTACCCCGCATAAGCTGCCCCAGCCTGATTCCCAAAGCACAGAGCAGCAAGCCTGCGAGCAAACTTGCCATCATATACATGAAGGCCTTCATCCACATGCTGCCATCAGATAAACGGACGATATCCAGCGTAAACGTGGAAAATGTGGTGAACGCGCCTGTAAATCCAGTGCCAATTGCAAGGCGAAGTTGTGGGGTTATTTTGTCTGGAACGGCAACGGTAAAGAACCAACCCAAAAAAAGGCTGCCGAGGGCATTAATCAGCAGCACTGCCCAAGGAAAGCCTGCATTGCCAGCGGGTATCCCTAACTGTATGACATATCGAGTCCATGTGCCCAAAAATCCGCCGGCACCTACATATAGAACCTCTTTCACGTTGTACACATCTCCCGGGTCATCAACATTACAACTCTCTTCGCCGCTGTTGGTTCAGCCTGATTTTCGACTCGTTGCCCTGTTCCGTTGCTTCATAGAATACTCTCCGTGAGAGCTGCTTGGGCAGGTACTCCTGCTTCACGTAGTGGCCAGGGTAGTTATGCGGATATTGATAACCTTCATGTCCCAGCTTCACAGCACCTGAATAATGCGTGTCCCTTAAATGGAGCGGAACCTCAGCCGACTTAACCTCATCGATCGCATTCATCGCCTTCGATATGGCAGTGTATACTGCATTCGACTTCGGACTCTCTACTGCGAACAAAATTGCCTGCGCAATATTCAGCTTCGCTTCCGGCCATCCGTTGTTACGGTATGCATCCAGTGCACCAATAGCCTGAGTCATCGCTTGGGGGTTCGCCAGTCCGATGTCCTCACTGCTCGCAGCAATCAGACGACGAATAAACGTCATCGGATCCATGCCCAGCTTCTCAACTGCATACAAAAACCAGAACAATGCAGCATCACTGGAACCGCGAATGCTCTTGTGAAAAGCAGACAGCACATCATATTGGGTGGACTCATCTGCTTTCACAATCGGACGTCGGATCGACTCCTCCGCAACGGCGAGTGTAATATGAATGGAGCCATCCTTCTCGGGCGGTGTGGTTAATGCAGCGAGTTCCAGAGCATTCAGGGCACGCCGAATATCGCCATTAGCCATCGTGGCAATGTGACCCAGGGCTTCATCGTCTGCCTGCAATTCCATGAATCCGAGCCCTTTATCCGAATCAGCCAGCGCACGACGCATGGCAATAAGTGAATGCTCCTTGTTCAGTGATTCGAGCTGAAAGAGGGTGGAGCGGCTCATCAAGGCCCCATTCACATAGTGAAACGGATTCTCTGTCGTAGCACCAATAAATATAATGGTGCCCTTCTCCACAGCCGGCAGCAATGCATCCTGGCGGGAGCTATTGAAGCGATGTACCTCATCAAGGAACAATATGGTTTTTGTTCCGTACAGCTGCTTGTTGGTCTGCGCCTGCTCAATGACCTCACGCACATCCTTCACAGAGGCATCCACCGCGTTTAGACGAACAAACTGTCCCTGTGTATGCTGGGAGATGATATGGGCAAGCGTTGTTTTGCCACAGCCGGGAGGACCGTAGAGCAGAATGGACGAAATCTGGTCTGCTTCAATCGCACGCCGCAGCAGCTTCCCGGGTCCAATAATATGTTCTTGTCCAATATATTCATCAAGATGCTCTGGTCGCATACGATCAGCAAGCAGTCTTGCCTGGGGCTTTGAATCCTGTTGAAACGAAAATAAATCCAATGCTCATCACTTCCTTAACGGATTACCTATACTAGATCCTGCTTAACTAAACGTCTGAACAATCAGCACTCTCTATCATATCATATTCCTGCGGCAGCATAGCCATAAATGCGCCAAGGGCACTGCTGACAAACGCATCCTTGCGTGTAATAAAACGAGTCATCATGCGGCTCATGCCGGTGGGAAGTGAGTGTTTGCGAAGTGTGCCATTTCCAATCTGCTGCCGAATCACAATCTCTGGTAACAGCGAGATTCCCATCCCCGATGCCACACCGCTAATGATCGCTTCCAAAGTACCAAATTCCATAATCACCGGACGGTTCACCCCACAGGAGAGCAGCCATTCCTCTAACGTTTGGCGGTAGGAACACCCCATGCTGTAGACAAGGATTGGCTTGCGTGTAAGTTCTTCCGCCTGCCCCACACCCGACGAGACCACAAACAGTTCTTCATCGAATACATCAATGGACTCGATTTCGGGATGATCACAGGAACAACCAATAAACGCCCCTTCCAATTCATACCCGATAACTTGATCAATAAGCATTTGCGAATTGCCAGTAGCCAGTGACAAAGACACGTCCGGATACTGTTTATAATATCTGGAGAAAAGTTCAGGCAGGCGTACCGCAGCCGCCGTCTGTGTAGATCCTATACGCAATGGCCCGGATGGCGTGCTCGTTGCCCGAAGCGCCTTGGATGCCTCATTCAGCAAACCAATAATTTTATCCGCATAGGCCAGCAGCATCTCTCCGGCTGGAGATAATGTCATCCCTCGGTTGTGACGGATGAACAACGTTGTACCCACTTCGGCTTCCAGATGCCTGATTCGTGCCGTTACGTTGGATTGAACATACCCGAGCTTGGAAGCAGCTTTGGTCAGATTCCCTTCCTGTGCAACACATTGAAATATTCTAAGATCCCCGCTCTCCATGGTCCCCCCACTCTGACATCATTTAAAATGATATCCAGTTCATTAACAATCATTATACTTCATGTGTAAACCGGACTACAATTCATGTAGATCCCAAACCAGTCATCTGACTGGATGATGATAAGGAGTGTTCAGCATGACATACTGGAAAAACAGAGTAGCTTTGATCACAGGTGGTGGAACAGGCATAGGCCGTGCTGTCAGCCTATTGTTGGCCGGGCGTGGAGCATTGGTTGCTGTCAATTACTCCCGCTCGCAGGATGCAGCAGAAGAGACGGTTCAACACATTTTGGATGAAGGAGGGCAGGCATTCGCCGTTCAGGCCAATGTTGCCGATGACTTGGACGTCCGGCGAATGGTCACTACAGTAACCGAAACCTATGGCCCCATAACTGCCCTTGTTAACAATGCCGGAATTACTCGTCATATCCCCTTGCACGATCTGGAAGCCGTTACGGATGATGTCTGGAATGAATTGTATGATGTGAATGTGAAAGGCATGTTTTATTGCGCTCGTGCAGTGAAGGAAGGAATGCAGCAGGCAGGCGGTGGCTCCATTGTGAACCTGGGCAGTATTGCGGGCAGAACAGGTTCCGGCTCCTCCCTCCCTTACGCAGTCTCCAAAGCCGCAGTTCATGGACTGACCTTATCTCTTGCCCACGCACTCTCACCGCTCATTCGGGTAAATGCCATCGTTCCTGGCGCCGTTGCAACACGTTGGTGGGCCGGAAACGAGGAGCGAATGAATCGTCTCGGTGGTTCGTTGTTATTGCAGAGAATTTCCTCGCCTGAGGATATTGCCCACATGATATGTGCTTCGCTTGAACAGCCATCCATGACCGGACAACTTATTACCGTAGATGGCGGCCAGACCCTATGAACTCCAGTCATGATAAAGATACATCCACAACTATGAAACCATTAAAATACACACTAGGGATCATTTTGACGACATTGATCATGGGGACTTCTTTTCCGGTTGGCAAGATAGGCATGTTGTATGCCCCACCTTTCCTTCTTATGGGATTACGTTATGTACTGGCAGGTGGCTTGATGGCCTTGATTCTACGTAAACGCCCTTTACCCACCGGATGGCACGCATGGTTGAAAATAATCGTAATCGGGCTGTTCCAATCCGCAGGAGTGATGGGCTGCGCCTACTACAGCATGAACTGGATTACATCCGGGGAATCTGCCATTATAACGTTTACCAATCCGTTGTTAGTCATTATCATCAGCGCTCTCCTGTATGGGTTAACCTATCGTTTCAGTCAATGGATGGGTGTCATCCTCGGTTTTGCAGGAATCATGTTAACCTTTGGTTGGCATATGAGCTTTAGCCCCGGAACCTGGATTGGATTTGGCGGTGCAGTCTCTTTCGCGGTATCCACGCTGCTCATTAAACGCTGGGGTGATCGTTACGATACTTTTGTGCTTACTGCCTACCAGATGCTGGCCGGAGGTACGGCGCTGCTTCTGCTGAGCGCATGGACTGAAGAGCCTCACTTTATGCTGAACATCACCTCGGTTGTGGTGCTGCTCTGGTTAACGCTTTTTTGCTCCATCATCCAGTTTTCACTCTGGTTTTATTTACTGCAGCACAGTAATCCGGCCCAAACCAGTTCCTATTTATTCCTCGCACCTTTCTTCGGTGTATTGTCGAGCTGGATTCTGCTGGGAGAGCAGATACAGTGGGTCGTTGGGGCAGGTGGTTTACTTATTGGTGTCGGCATTTTCCTCGTCAACCGTCGTGCATCCAGAATGACAAAAGAAGACCGTCAATCAGAACTCTCCCGGCGTTCTTCGCCGGCAAGTTAAACAGCTATTCCCTATCAATGTTTGATCAAAGGCTCGCTTCACTTATTCGCGAAACTGCGCCTGTTTTACACAAACTTATACAAACGAGCATTTTCATAAATCCCATAAGCGACTTCCAATCTTTAATATATAGATCGAAATGGTCCTATTCGTCTATATATTGTGCCCCGGAGCGAGTGAAATCGAATGATGCAAAATGCTGAAACAAAAAAGGCATACGCTCATGGGAATTGCCCATAAACGTCATGCCTTTTATTGTTATATTTCAAGCTTCGCTTACGTTCACTTGGTGTCACTGTCTGGCCAGCCCTGAATCGTTACAGGCTCGCCTTCCGGATTGTGTGTTGCTGCCGCATAGAACGGCAGTTCACCTTCATGGAACAGCCACAATTCGTGCAGTGCCCGTGTACAGCCAACGTACAGCAGCTTGGCATCACCCGCATTAGACAGATAATGCTGCTCATCCGCATCTGCCACAATAACAGCATCAAACTCTAAACCTTTGGACAGGTAGACAGGCAAAACGGAATGGCCGCCGGTGTACTGCTTTTTGCCGCCATCGATCAGGTTCAGATCCCAGCCCGCAGCCAGAAGTTCACGGTGAAGTTCAACCGCTTCACGCAGGGTACGCGTCAAAATGGACACCGTGCGGTAATCTTTGACCGTTAGCAGCTTCAGCGCACGCTCAAGGCTCTTTGTTCTCCCTTCACCCTCGTAGGCTAACGTTCGAACCGGATCACCGCTCCGGAAAACAGGAATGGCCGTAATTCCGCTTTTGACACCTCGTTCCAGAATCGTATTTGCGTAATCAATAATTTCCATTGTGGAACGATAACTCCGGGTTAAGGCGAAGTAGGCATTCTGCTCTTCCGGAAACAAGGAACTCATTTCTTCCCACGCATGGACACCACGATACTCATGAATGCCTTGGGACAAGTCACCCAGGATGGTGAAGGAGTGCCCTTTGACGAACAGATCCAGCAAAGCAACGTGAAAAGGTGAGAAATCCTGCGCTTCATCAATCACGACATGATCAAATCGCTCCGAACCTTCAATATCATGAATAAGCGTATGAATATACACCAGAGCAGGTAGATCCTCTTCACGAATGAGATCCTGCTTCAGATCTGCTGCCGTCTGCTTCATGACGCCTTTGGGAATAAGACTGCTTAGCGATGCCGGCACTGAACCACCCTTAATGGCTTTGAACAGCTGTTTGTACAGCGTAAGCGGTTCATATTGCGGCCATTTTTTCGCATAGGCTTTTTCACGGGTTGCCGCTTTCTTTTTGCGTTCCTTGCGAACGGCTTCGGGAGAAGGCTTCTTGAGCTCCATCTCAATCCAGCGATGGATCCGCGCCATCACCCGCTCTTTACGTTTTGCCAGCGGATAGTGCTTATATTCTTCGCTGAACCAGCTTTCGATCTCTGCCTTGCTGAGCACGGCCCCGTCCCACGGACTGAAGTCCAGATCGGGCACCGATTCCTCTTCCATGCCTGACAGCCATTCCCGAATGAGTTCCATAAAGCGGATTGAACCCTTATAGCGTCCAGGCACATCATCGTTCAACTCAGGACGGGCTTCCGGCGTTTCAAACCAGGTATTCAGTGTCTCCGACGTGTCCGCCAGAGGCATATCCAGCCCCAGCAGGCTCATAGCCCAATCCGGGAATGTCCGCTGCTGAATATCCCCTACCCCCAGTTCGGGAAGCACATCTGAGATGTAATCGAGGAACATGTGGTTGGGGGCGAAGATAACCATTTTTTCCGCCGACACCTGCTCCTTGTACTGATACAGCAAAAATGCGAGCCGATGCAAGGCAACCGTTGTTTTTCCCGAACCTGCCACACCCTGAATGATCAATGCAGTGTTTCTCGCCGCACGAATGATCTGATCCTGTTCTGCCTGAATGGTGGATACGATGTCACGAAGCTTGTTATCCTTGTTCTCTCCCAACCGATAGACGAGAAACTCATCCGATACCGCCGGCTGATCACTATCCCGGTTATATGTATCTGCAACACGCTCCAAAATCCGCTGCCGGATGACAACGTTGCGTTTCAGATAGACCAGGCCTTCAATCAGCCCTTCCGGTGCTTCGTAGGTTGCGGAGGCTTCCCCTCCTGTAAATGAGTAAAACAGGCTCGCGACAGGAGCGCGCCAGTCGATGACGAGCGGATGCTCTCCCACCTCTTCGCGGTCTACGCCGACTTTGCCAATGTACAGCGGCTTCCGTGCCCCGCTGCCCTGTTCTTCGAAATCCAAGCGTCCGAAATAGGGTTGCTGCGCGCTCTTGGACAAGGCGGTACGGCGCTCTTCGCGTCCGGCTTCCAGCACTTGTTCTGTGAAATCGTGGCCGGTATACACCGGAATGCTCTGCAGCCGTTCCAGCTGACGATCCACTTCCTCCATCGTTCGCTCTAACCTGTACTCTTCTTCTTGATAGGCACTTTGAAAGCTGTCTGACATGTTTCAGTTACCTCCTAAGAATATGTTTTTTTGTATAGCCAATCTGACGACACAAAAGGATACCCACTATATCATATTGAAGTGCAAAAAGCTACAGCTAACAGGATGAGAAAACGAAAGAAACCGCTGTTCCCGTCCCTTGAAGACGAATGAACAACGGTTATGCTTTCTAATCAATCCAGCCCGGATCAGGGCTTCCCATCCTGTGCAACAAACTGCTTTTGAGCCAGTTCACGGTATACCGGATGCGTGCTGATCAGCTCCGCATGTGTTCCTGTTCCAGTTACGTGGCCCTGCTCCAATACCACAATCTGATCCGAATCCACGACCGTGGACAAACGGTGTGCAATCACAACGGTTGTTCGTCCTTCCATCAGATTGGACAGAGCCTGTTGAACTTCATGCTCCGAAGTACTGTCCAGACTCGAGGTAGCTTCATCCAGCATCAAAATATCCGGGCTGCGCAGCAGTGCACGGGCAATGGCGATACGCTGGCGCTGACCACCAGATAGCTTGATTCCGCGTTCCCCTACCTCGGTCTCATAACCCTGTGGCAGCTTATCAATAAATGCAGAAGAATACGCCATGTCTGCCGCATGCCGGATCTCGTCCATACTTGCCTCTCGGCCCAGACCATACGTAATGTTGTCCTTGATTGTACCTGCCATTAACGGACTCTCCTGTGACACATATCCGATCTTGCTGCGCCAGGAAGCGAGTGAATAATCCGTTATCGCTTGGCCTCCATACGTAATGGCACCGGAACCGGGAAGGTAGAACTGCTCGAGCAGCGAGAAAAGTGTTGATTTCCCGCTGCCACTCGGACCGACAATCGCCGTCACTTTTCGTGCCGGAACGGTCAGATTAATGCCGTGCAGCACTTCTTCCCCTGTGACATAGGAAAAATGCAGGTTGTTGAATGCAATTGTCTCATTGCCCTTTGGAGCAGACGTTGTACTGTGACGTGGTTCTTCCTCATGTGCAAGGATAGCCTGAATGCGTTCGGTTGCACCGACAACTTTTTGCAAACGGGAATATAGCGTCGTGAATTGCCCCATCGGCATAATGACCTGGAACAGCAGCAGGATAAATGCCACCAGTTCGCCGGGAGACAGCATTCCTGATGCTACCCGCATCCCTCCAACGCCCAGAATGACAACCAAGACAGCGGTCATGACAAAGGTAAATAGCGGCCCGATTAACGCCAAAATTTTCGCTTCCTGCAAACCAAAAGCAAACATCTTGCCAATCCGTGAATGTCCCGCTTCCGCTTCCTGCTGTTCGGTGCCATACGCTTTTACCAATCGAATCTCGCTAATGACTTGGCTCAGCACCGAGGTAAGACCAGCCATCTCATCCTGCTGCTTTCTGGAGATTTTGTACATTTTCCGTCCAACCGGCAGCAAAATCAGCAGCGTCAGTGGTACCAGGCTCAGAATAATGAGCGACATGACCCAATCCAGGTAGAATAGCAGAGCTACCCCGCCGACGACCGCCACGATATTGGATACAAACGAAACGAGATAATCCGCAATCAGCGTCATAATCTGGCTTGTATCATTCGTGATCCGGCTCATCGTGTCACCTGTGCGGTTTCGGTCAAAATATGGCATCGGCAGGGAGAGCACTTTGTTCCACAGCTTGGTTCGCAGCGTTGCAACCACCCGTTGTCCTGCATAGTTCAACATATAGATGCTGATACCTGAAGCAATCGCCTGAATGACAAATGCCCCGAGCAGCAGAAAAATGACTGATTTATTGAGTGCAGACATCGTCAGTCCATCAATCAGACCTTTGGTCATCAGCGGAACGATTAATCCGGCAGTTGTCTGAATGAGTGTCAGAATCAACGCGACAGTCAAAATGAGTTTGGGAGGCTGCGTTGAGGCGATCAGCTTCACGAAATCTTTGAATCCCTTTTTCCCTACCTTCGGTTCAACTACTTCAGTTTGTTCTTGCTCTTCCATCCCTGTTCCTCCCGTTCTCCACATGCTTACCCGATTCATACGTATGACATGTCGTGCGTTCTAATTTTTCACAATACCCCATGCAATACAAAGTTGGCCAGAAACAGAATGGCAATACCGTACATGACCTTCGGCACCAGCTTACCCTTGCCCGCCGCCAGCTTCGCTGCCGGATACGCAATGAATCCAAATGCCATGCCGTCCACGATGCTATATGTAAATGGAATCATGACCATAATCAGAAAAGCCGGAAAAGCCTCCGTGAAATCACCGAAATCCATATCCTTGACACTTTGTACCATCAAGCCGCCAATAATGATCAAAATGGGAGCAATCGCGCTGTCTGGTATGTAACCAAGCAGCGGAATAAAGAAAAACGTGGCTCCAAAAAGTACAGCTGTAACCAGAGGAGTCAGCCCTGAGCGTCCGCCTGCAGCAATCCCGGCAGTTGTCTCTGCCGCAGCCACAGGAGGGCTGCTTCCGAATACACCGGCGAGTACGGTACTAATCGATAGTGCACGCAAACTCCCCTTGAACCGTTGGGGACGACCAATCAGATGAGTCTGAGCCGTAATCAGTCCGATATTTTCAAATACAACAATCAGCAGCAGCAGGAATACTGCGATCCAGAACGCCACATCGGCCAGTTTCACCAGAGACAGCTCCCCAAACAAACCACCATATTGACGCAAGGCTTCCATAGCTGACACAGATTCGCCAGGATTAACAGCACCGAGTACGTAGGCAAGGCCTGTCCCTGCAAGAATGCTGATCAGGAGTCCGCCCTGTACATTGCGTATAAATAGAACCAGGGCGATTACGAGAGTAACACAGGCGGTGATCACTCCAGGATCATTAAAATGTCCGATAGCCACAAATGTGGTCTGGTGTGCGATAACAATTCCGCTTTTTTGCAGACCGATGAATGTCAGGAACAGACCAATTCCCACGGTGATCCCATGCTGCAGGTTCTTCGGAATAGCCTCGCTAATCATTTTATATAGTGACGTAAATGCAACAACTGCAAACAGCACACCTGTGACGGATACAACCGCCAAGGCTTCCTGCCAGCTCAGTTTCATTGAATGTACGAGTGTGTAGGTGAAAAACGCATTAATACCCATTCCAGGTACAACGATAATCGGCGATTTACCTCCAAAGGCCATCAGCAAACAACCGGCAATAGATGTCAGTAGTGTACCCACCATAGCCGCCTGCAGCGGCATTCCGGCATCAGCCAGAATTGTTGCATTGACCATCACGATATACACCACGGCAAAATAGGAAATGGCCCCCGCCACAATTTCCTTCTTCCACTGATCTCCCGGCTCTAGGCCAAAACGTCTGGTCATCCATCCTTGTTTCATTCGTTCCGTTCCCCTCTCTCATGCTGCCGTTTCTCTATGTATTTATCATCATTTCGCGCAGCACCACATATCATACACGGTTTTGGGGTTGAAGTACATCACGTAACCCTGACATTTGTTAAGGTTTTGAGCCTCTTTTTATAGCGGCTTCGATTGGCTCTTTTGCCCGTATTCACATGTGATGACCATGCAAAAAAAAGCGCAGGTACCTTGTCGGTACCTACGCTTTTCCTTTCACAACAGGTTACTGCTGCTTTTTCTCTGCATTTTCAATCAATTCCTTGACTGCCACACTGACCATAATCAATCCAGCTACCGGCGGAACAAAAGCATTGCTCGCTGGCGGCTGTTTGGCCTTGCGAATTTCAGGGGCGTTCTCAGGAACAATTTTCTGAGTGACATCCTCACGCGGCTTTAATGGCTCCTCCGTGGAGAAAACCACCTTGACCCCTTTTTTGATGCCTTCTTTGCGTAATTTGGTGCGAACCACACGGGCAATCGGGTCCATGGACGTTTTGGAGATATCCGCAACCTGGAATTTCGTCGGGTCCATTTTGTTCGCTGCCCCCATGCTGGAGATCACCGGAATGTTACGTTTGAGGCATTCCTTAATGAGATGGATTTTGTAGATGATCGTGTCGGATGCATCCAGTACGTAATCCAGTTCATATTTGAACAGTTCCTCATACGTTTCTTCCGTGTAAAACATGTTTAACGCAATGGCGTCACACTCGGGGTTGATCAGCTTCACCCGTTCTACCATCAGATCCGCTTTTTTCTGACCCACGGTCGTTGTCAAAGCGTGAATCTGACGGTTAACATTGGTGATGTCCACCACATCCTTATCAATGAGGATGATGCGTCCAACCCCGCTGCGAGCGAGGGCTTCAACGGCTATACCGCCCACGCCGCCGATACCAAGCACAGCGACTGTACTATTTTTCAAGGCATTCAGACCTTCCGGTCCGATCGCCAGTTCTGTTCTCGAAAATTGATGGAGCATTGAGAATCGATGCCTCCTTTATTTCTTTTCCGCCACCGGTTTACGGGCTACACGGATATGAAGTTGTTCCAATTGGGAATTATCCACTTCAGATGGTGCATTCATGAGCAGATCCGTTGCACTTGCCGTTTTAGGGAAGGCAATCGTTTCACGCAGGTTCGTACGGCCTGCCAGCAGCATCACCAGACGATCGAGACCAAAGGCAATTCCGCCGTGTGGCGGCGTTCCATATTCGAAGGCTTCGAGCAGGTATCCGAATTTCTCGTTGGCTACTTCTGGAGAGAGTCCCAGGGCAGCGAACATTTTCTCCTGAACATCACGTTTGTAGATACGCATCGAACCGCCACCCACTTCATAACCATTCAGAACAAGGTCATAGGCTTGAGCACGAATTGCACCCGGATCTGTATCGAACAGAGCCACATCTTCGTCTTTTGGACGCGTGAATGGGTGATGTTCTGCTACATAACGTTTGGCATCTTCATCATATCCGAGGAGTGGGAAGTCCACAACCCAGGCAAATTTGAATTTGCTGTCATCAATCAGTCCGAGTTGACGACCGATTTTCAGACGCAATGCGCCCAGAACGTCAGCAACTACTTTTTTGTTGTCAGCGGAGAAGAGCAGCAAGTCGCCTTCTTCAGCACCTGTGCGTTCTTTCACGGCTTCGATCTCTTCCGGTGTAAAGAATTTCACGATTGGACCTTTGAACTCGCCGTCTTTCACTTGAATCCATGCCAATCCTTTTGCACCGTAACGTGCTGCGAATGGTCCGAGATCATCAATCTCTTTACGGCTCCATGTTCCACAGCCTTTGGCGTTAAGCACTTTTACTTCTCCACCTTTTTCAATGACAGAAGCAAATACTTTCACACCACTGTTCGCTACGATATCGTTCATTTCCACCAGTTCCATGCCAAAACGCAAATCCGGTTTGTCTGAACCGTATTTACCCATTGCATCTGCATACGTAATGCGTTGGAAAGGCAGTTCCAGCTCAATGCCTTTGGTTTCACGCAGCAATTTCGCCATCAGCTCTTCCATCATTGGTAGCAGGTCATCCTGCTGCAGGAAGGAAGTCTCGATGTCGACTTGGGTGAATTCCGGTTGACGGTCTGCACGCAAATCTTCATCACGGAAACAACGTGCGATCTGATAGTAACGCTCAAGTCCGCCGACCATCAGCAATTGTTTGTAAATTTGCGGTGATTGCGGCAGGGCGAAGAATTCACCTTCATGCACACGGCTTGGTACGAGATAGTCACGCGCACCTTCCGGGGAGCTCTTGGTCAGAATCGGTGTTTCCACTTCAACGAATTCTTCTCCATCCAGGTAATCACGGAACACTTTGGATGCTTTGGAACGCAGTTTCAACGTTTCGTACATTTCCGGACGACGCAGGTCCAGGTAACGATATTTCAAACGGAGCGACTCGTCGACTTCAACACCATCTTCGATGAAGAATGGAGGTGTTTTTGCTGCGTTCAGCACTTCGATTTCCGTAATTTGAACTTCAATTTCGCCTGTAGGCAGGTTTTTGTTTATGGTCTCTTCGTCACGTTTAACGACTTTACCCGTTACCGCGATAACATACTCACTACGTACTCTGTCTGCGATTTGCAATGCTTCGCCAGAGTAAGCCGGGTTGAAAACAACCTGTACAATTCCGCTGCGGTCACGCAGATCGATAAACAGTACGCCTCCCAGGTCACGGCGGGTCTGTACCCAGCCGTTCAATGTTACCGTTTCGCCGATGTGTGCGGTTGTTAATGCACCGCAATGATGACTTCTTTTCATAACCAAACTCCTCATTATGTGAATTTCCGTTCTGTGCAAGCAGGCCAAGGCCAATACTCCAACAGCACGGTTGCGTGAAGATGCGTTTATCGAAAAGGCAGAGTGCTTACCGGGGTCTCCAACATTCCCGAATGAACTGGTAAATTGCTTGTAGACCCCCTGCAAGCTGCCGAATCATTCCATTGTTGAATCAACTTGTTTAACAGCTGGCTGTTTCTGTTGTGCTCTTATTTGGCTCCCTGAATGGTTGCAATCAGCTCTTCCAGTTTCACGGTTTGCTGTTCACCTGTATCCATCGATTTCAGTGCAATCTCTCCACGTTCCAGCTCATCGTCGCCAAGAATTGCCGTGTAGCGGGCTTTATATCGATCCGCCGATTTCATTTGAGCTTTCATCTTGCGACCCAGATAGTCACGTTCACCCGAAAGACCAGACTGACGAAGTTTAAACAACAGACGGTTGACTTCCCGGTCCGCTGCTTCGCCGAGGGCAACAAAGTACACATCAAGCGGTGCGAGGGCACTTACATCAATATTTTGGTGTTCCAGAATCAGTTGAATACGTTCCAGACCGATACCGAAACCAATGCCCGGTTGATCCGGCCCACCAATGTCCCCAACGAGGCCGTTATATCTGCCGCCGCCACCCACCGTATCAATGGCACCAATGCCCTGAGCTTTCAGTTCAAATGCCGTCATGGTGTAATAATCGAGTCCACGTACCAATCTTGTATTCACTGTGTAATCTACGCCAAAATCCCCCAGAAGACTTTGAACTTTCGCAAAGTGATTCGTTGCTTCCTCGTCCAGGCTATCCAGAATGGATGGTGCACCGACAAACTTGTCCTGATCCACCTTGCAATCCAGAACGCGGAGCGGATTACGTTCCATGCGGTTTTGACAATCCTTGCACAGGGTGTCTTTCATCGGTCTCAGGAAACCAAGCAGTTCTTCACGATAAGCCGCACGACTTGCTGCATTACCAACCGAGTTTACTTCGACTTTGACATCTTTCAATCCAAGCTCGACGCAGAACTGATAACCGAGTGCGATAACTTCAGCATCAATCGCCGGATCTACAGCTCCGAATGCCTCCACGCCGAACTGGTGGAACTGACGTTGACGTCCTGCTTGCGGACGTTCATAACGAAACATGGGGCCGACATAATAAAGTTTCGTTACATCCGGCTCCCCATAGAGCTTATTCTCTACAAAAGCACGTACAACGCCAGCGGTTCCTTCCGGACGGAGGGTCATGCTGCGATCTCCCTTGTCCTTGAACGTGTACATCTCTTTCTCAACGATGTCTGTTGTCTCTCCTACACCCCGCTCAAACAGTGATGTCTGTTCGAAGATTGGTGTGCGAATCTCCCGATAATTAAACCGGCGGCACAGATCCCTTACTTTCTCCTCTACAAACTGCCACTTCTCCACTACCCCAGGCAGCAAATCCTGAGTTCCCGTTGGTTTCTGAAAAGCCATCTTCCATCCCTCCAGCATCTATTTTTCTCTAGATAACAAAAAAATCCCTCGTCCTGTCGCTGTATACAGCAAACAAGGGACGAGAGATTGTGTTTATACATTCACCCGTGGTACCACCCACATTCCGGAACTCCTGACACTTTCGCCGTTCAGGTGATCATCTGATCAAAGGGACTGCCTTACAGCATTCCGATCAAAAAATCATTCCGCTCTACGTGTAACGCACGTCCTGCGCAGGCCGGCTAATGGCTATCAGATTATCAGTCTGATGTGTTCGCCGTCTGTTCTCGGGGAAGTCATTCGTCCGCTCATCAAGAGAATCCTTACAGCCTGGGGATTCCTCTCTGGTCATGTGGGCACGGAGTACTTAGTCCCGTCATCAAATCATCATGATATCGTTTTAAGTTATAGTATAACCTTTAAAGTTAATTTATTTTCTGATTGTAATGAACCGCAGTACTAAAGTCAAGGGCTAACATGATAAGACAGCAAAAAAAAACCTGCACACGGTGTGCAGGCTCAAAGGATATATAAAAAAAGGGGGTCATGCTTGTTATTATAAACGCCCTATGTTAAAGCCTTATGTAACTAATATTACAGTAATATTACAAAAATGATAGCGCTTTATAATCAGGCTGACTTAGTATCATCAAAAAGGCCCTTGCGAGAACACCGACTTTAAAGTCAGGCGTCGCAGGGCCCTGAATGAAGGGATCTACACGTTAATTCAATTCTTCCACATAGGCATTGTTGGAACGGAGTTTATGAACGATTTCATCATAATCCGCATCCTGGACTTTGGCAGACAAAACATAATGCAGATCATCATAATCGTCCGAGGACACGTCTGCAGCATCCAGCAGGTCTCCATCCTCATTTGCATTGTCACGGGGGCCCCGATCAGCGTTACGATCCACGTTGCTAACGACAGGAACGACGTTTTCGCTGGCTGGAACTCCGGGTGCCGTACCCACACCCATGGATCCATTGGTACCTGCACCACCCGCGGTGTTATAAGGCACCAGGGGTACCATGATGCGTCTGTCTCTGCCAATCGCACTGTCCAGCTGTCCTACCTCCAAATGCTCCGTCCGAAATGTCTGAAGTGAAGTTCTTGCACCCTCTGCCTCATCTTCGGTTCGAAAATATGCCTGAATATGCTTTGCCATGTCAAACCCTCCTTTATCGGAATAAATTGAATCATCATTTATGGTGCAGATTAACTTGTTAAACAAGCTAATCGATTACCCGTGACCGATTATATGACTTTTAGCAGTTCTCGAACAAATGCAGGCTCATCGGCTGGCGTTCTTGATGTAATGTAATTACCATCCACTACAGCTTCATGATCCTTAAATTCAGCTCCGGCATTGACCATATCATCTTTAAGTGGAGGATAGGATGTAATGGTTCTTCCTTTCAGCAGATCGGCACTAGCCAGAATTTGTGGTCCATGGCAGATTGCAGCGATCGGTTTTTTCGCACTGTTAATCTCGGTTACAAATTTCAGAATATTTGCATCCGTACGCAGGTTTTCAGGAGAAGATCCCCCCGGAATTACAACAGCGTCATAATCTGAAGCTGAAACTTCTGAAATCGCCTTATCTGAAGTATAGGAGGCTTTGCCGCCTTTACCCTTGAGGGTTTCACCAGCCTTTAAACCGATGATTTCTACATCGTGTCCGGCCTTTTTCACCTCGTCATATGGGACCTGCATTTCCGAATCTTCAAAATCATTCGCCAATAAAAAAGCAACTTTACTCATAAGTACGTTCTCCTTTCCGTGTTCGAAAAATCTTTTCGTATTCGGGTTTTGCAGCACTTTATGATCTACAAATGCAGTAATCCGTTGTACAAACCCTGAACTTTGGCACAATCATGTGCCTCGTGTTGTTATTACCCTAACTGCAGCTGTTTATAACAGTTGATGCCTTCAATATTCTTTCCGACATACAAAATACGACTGAAACCCAAAAAGCCCTAATTCGAAACATCGAATCAGGGCTTTTTGGTTCGCTACTATGCGAGTAAGCTTCAACATATATAATGACTACCTGCTTGCAAATTGTTCTTTCAGCATAACTTAGGCACGAGGAAGACGACTCTGCTCTCCCTTATCAGAATCCTGGGTAGACCAGATCGCAGCCACGCATTCAGAAGCTGCACGAGCCAGTTTCAGCGACTCATACAGGTTTCCGGGAATAAGCAGTGGTTCGGTGCGGGAACGTGTTATCTTGGCAGACTGACGCATAATGAGAGATACTCCTTTGATCAGCTTATGCTAATTCTTGAATCTTCCTTCATTATCGCCTGATCCCCGGCGAATTATGCACGCGCTTCCTGACGAATGGGGCTTTCCAGCATTAGCGTCACGGGTCCCCAGTTCGTAAAGGACACATCCATCATGGCTCCGAATCTCCCTGTTTCCACCTGAATGCCTTTATCCCTCAATAGCTGATTAAAGGTCTCATATAATACCTCAGCTGCTTCGGGTCTGGCTGCCGCTGCAAAGCTTGGTCGTTTCCCCTTGCGGCAATCACCGTACAGAGTAAATTGGGAGACGGAAAGGACTGCGCCACCAACATCTACCAGGCTAAGGTTCATCTTTTCCTGATCATCCTCAAAAATCCGAAGTCCGGCAACCTTGTCTGCCAGGTATACTGCATCCTTCTCCGTATCTTCATGGGTTATACCCACGAGCAGCATTACGCCGGATTCAATCTGTCCCGTTATTTCTTCTCCAACCGTTACCTGAGCCTCTTTACAGCGTTGTACAAGCACTCTCATCTTACAGGCTCCTTACTGCATGATCCGATGCACTGAGTAGACATCTTTTACCCGTTTGATCCGTTCAACAACAGAATGCAGATGCTCTGTATTGCGAATCAGAATCGTAACGTGCACCAATGCTAATTTATTTTTGTCTGTCCGTCCGGTGACGGCAGATATATTGGTTTTACTTTCGGAAACGGCCTGAAGCACCTCATTAAGCAAACCATTGCGATCATGGCCGGTAATCTCAATGTCGACACTGTAATTGGCCTCGATATTTTCTTCCCACTCTACCTCAATGACGCGCGCTGCTTCTTCTCCATCTCCGCTTGATGGGATGTTTGGACAGTCGCTGCGATGCACGGATACACCCCGTCCACGTGTAACGTAACCAATAATGTCGTCCCCGGGTACAGGATTACAACAGCGTGCAAAGCGAACAAGCAAATTATCGATTCCTTTGACACGAATGCCATTGGTTGGACGATTTTTGCGTTCAGGTGCAGGCTTCAGCTCGCGCATTTCGGAATTCAGTTCGAGCAAGTTCGATTCTTCCTGTTCCTTGCGCAGCTTCTCTGTTGTTTTGGTTACGATCTGTGCAGCGGTAATGCCACCGAATCCGACAGCCGCGAGCATATCCTCAATATCGTTAAACGCATATTTTTTGGCTGCTTCCTGCAACTTGTCATCTGTCATCCAGGCAGACGGATCTAGTCCCATGCGCTTCAGTTCACGCTCACAGCTTTCGCGGCCTTTTTCAACGTTTTCCTCGCGGCGTTCCTTTTTAAACCACTGCTTGATCTTGGCTCGGGCATGGGATGATTTCGCAATTTTGAGCCAATCCTGACTTGGACCATAAGAATGTTTGGACGTCAAAATCTCGATTATATCACCGGTCTTCAGATGGTAATCAAGCGGAACGATGCGACCGTTCACTTTGGCACCAATCGTACGGTTGCCGACTTCGGTATGAATCCTATACGCAAAATCCAGCGGCACGGAGCCTGTAGGCAGCTCAATGACTTCGCCTTTTGGCGTAAACACAAATACCAGGTCAGAGAAGAAGTCCATTTTAAGGGATTCGACAAATTCAGATGCATCCTGCGCTTCATTTTGAAGCTCAAGAATTTCCCGGAAGAACGTAATTTTATCTTCAAAATTATTTCCGGTGGCTGCACCTTCCTTGTATGCCCAGTGGGCCGCAATCCCGAATTCGGCAGTACGGTGCATATCCCATGTCCGGATCTGAACTTCGGTCGGTTCGCCATTGGGGCCAACCACCGTTGTGTGGAGCGATTGGTACATGTTGGCCTTCGGCATGGCAATATAATCCTTAAATCGTCCAGGCATCGGTTTCCATAGTGTGTGTATAATGCCGAGCGTAGCATAACAATCCTTGATATTATCCACAATAATACGAATCGCAAGCAAATCGTAGATTTCGTTAAACTGCTTGTTTTTCGTTGTCATTTTCTTGAACACACTGTAAATATGTTTCGGACGACCAGACAGATCTGCCTGAATTCCCATTTCATCAAGCTTGGTCGTAATACCGTCCATGACCGTATCAATGTACTGCTCACGTTCTGCACGCTTTTTGTGCATCAGGTTTGCAATGCGGTAGTATTGCTGCGGATTCAAATAACGGAGAGCGATGTCCTCCATTTCCCATTTGATCGCAGAGATACCCAGACGGTTTGCAATTGGACAAAAAATCTCCAGCGTCTCATAAGAGATTCTGCGCTGGCTTTCTTCCGACTGGAATTTGAGAGTCCGCATATTGTGCAGACGGTCAGCCAATTTGATAACGATGACACGGATGTCCTGCGCCATGGCGATGAACATTTTACGATAGTTTTCGTTCTGCTGCTCTTCCTTGGAGCGGAACTGAATACGTTCCAGCTTCGTCAAGCCATCAACAAGCATGGCACACGTATTGCCGAAGTGATTGCGGATTTCTTCAAGCGATACCGTAGTATCTTCTACAACATCATGAAGAAGCGCTGCTATTATGGAGATGGTGTCCATCTGCATGTTCACAACAATGTCGGCAACCGCAAGCGGATGCAGAATATACGGTTCTCCCGATTTTCGCGTCTGTCCATGGTGGGCCTGATCAGCAAATTCGTAAGCTTCACGTATGCGCACCAGATCGGGTTCTTTGATATAAGCTCCGGCCTTCTCGAGTAATTGCTCTATGCCCATTCTGATCTGTTCCGTGTCCTTTCTATACAAAATGGAACCCGTGACAAATGATCAACACAGGTTCCCCGTAAAAGTAATTTCCTATAATTATGACGCTTCACCCGTTTCCCGTCAACTGCTGACGAATAAGAGCATATATCCAATTTTTTAAAAGAATTTATGACTGTCCCATCAATTTGTTTATAGTCCCCTTCACCGGGATTGAATCGTGGAATTATCTTAATTATTATGGCCATTTATATACGAAATAGAATCAACATTTGCTAAAAAACGTACATTCAAAGCCAAAACGCAAAAAATGTTATTGATTAATTAAGAGAAACTCTGTAATCTATTGAAGATTTGTGTTTCGGAAAAGGAGATGAATATTCATTGCAACGCGAAATTCAGGTTAATCAGAAGATGCCACTGGGATCTGGCTCCCTGCTCAGTCTGCAGCATTTGTTTGCCATGTTTGGCAGCACGGTGCTTGTACCGAATCTGTTCGGGGTTGATCCAAGCATGATCCTGTTAATGAACGGTATCGGAACATTGCTTTACATATTGATGTGCAAAGGCAAAATACCTGCATATCTGGGCTCCAGTTTTGCTTTTATCGCACCTGTATCGTCCGTTTTAGCTTCACATCCGGGTAATGGCTACTCCATGGCGCTCGGTGCATTTATCGTAACAGGCATTGTATTCTGCGTTGTGGCTCTAATCATTAAATATGCCGGGACGGGCTGGATTGATGTTGTGTTCCCTCCAGCAGTGATGGGCGCCATCGTTGCCCTGATTGGTCTTGAACTTGTGCCTGTTGCGGCTGGAATGGCAGGGCTAATCAATTCGGACCCTGTGAATAACCCTAACTGGGTTCCTCAGGCCAAACCCATTATTTTATCCATGGTCACTCTAGGCATCACTGTAATCGGAGCCGTGACATTCCGCGGTTTCCCTAAAATCATTCACATTCTGATCGGGATTGTATCCGGTTATGTACTTGGATACTTTATGAATGCAGTCGAAACCGAAAAAATTACCAGTGCTGAAATCATCTCGCTCCCAACCGTAACAACACCTACATTTGACTGGTCTGTTGTCTTCACCATTTTACCTGTAGCGCTTGTTGTTATTGTAGAGCACATCGGACACTTGCTCGTAACGAGCAGCATTGTTGGCAAGGATCTTTCCAAAGACCCTGGTCTCCACCGTTCCCTGCTCGGAAACGGCGTTTCCACTATTCTGTCCGGCTTTGTAGGATCCACACCGAATACAACCTATGGCGAAAATATCGGAGTTATGGCACTTACAAGAGTCTACTCCACGTACGTTATTGGTGGCGCAGCTATTATTGCGATCGTGCTATCGTTCTCTGGCACATTCTCGGCACTTGTAGCCAACATTCCGGTACCGGTTATGGGTGGTGTATCCCTGCTTCTGTTTGGTGTCATTGCCGCATCCGGCCTGCGTATTCTGGTTGAACAAAAAGTAGACTTCGCCAAACCAACGAACCTTTTGCTGACTACGCTTGTGCTTGTCATCGGATTAAGCGGAACTCAGGTATCGATCTATGGTGTCCAATTGAAAGGTATGGCACTCGCTACCATTGTCGGTATTTTGCTGAGCCTATTGTTCAAATTGTTTGACGTACTCGGCTGGTCCAACGATCAATCGGAGAAACAACCACTGACAGAAAAAACACCTGATTGACACACTCGGCGCATACTTATGTACATTATGAATTGCGCACGAAAATACGAAAACACAAAAAGCCTGCTTTCTCAGTCCAGAGCGAAATGAGAAGCAGGCTTTTTATAATCATTAATGCTGTATATTATTTCCCGGGAAAAGGGAGATACACTTTAAATTGTGTAAAACACGAATGCAGGGATCTTAGTAGTTCATCAACGTGAATACTTCAATCTCCGGCAATTTAGCTCGTCCATTCAGGTCAGACAGCTCAATTAGGAATGCGGCTCCAACAACTTTGCCTCCCAATTGTTCAATCAGGTTAACGGAAGTTGCAATCGTTCCGCCCGTTGCCAGCAAATCGTCAGCAATCAGAACATTTTGTCCTTTTTCAATCGCATCGGTATGCATCGCAAGCGTATCCTTGCCATATTCGAGATCATAACCTACTTCGATCGTCTCTCCAGGCAATTTGCCGCTTTTGCGAATCGGAGCAAATCCGACACCAAGAGCGTAAGCCAGAGGAGCGCCCACAACGAAACCACGTGCTTCAGGTCCAGCAATGACATCAATTTTGAGATCAGAAACCATTACTTTCAGCTCATTGATCGCCTTGCGGTACATTTCTCCATCCTTCAACAATGTCGTAATGTCCTTGAAGCTGATTCCCGGTTGTGGAAAGTCAGGAATGACACGAATATACTCTTTAAAATCCAAAATAATCTCCTCCTAAAATAAATAGCACAACTTCCATTTAAGATACGCCCTTCATCCGGGATATCATCCATTGTGTCAGCTGCGGTGTAGATGCATCCAGCAATACCTGTTCTGTTTCGGCCATGCTTTCCAAGGCCTGATAATGACGGGACGAGGTTAATTCACGCTTGGGCGGGTTATCCACAAACGATATCTTGCCATCATTTCGGGTGATGAACGATAATTCTTCAAATACATCCAGCATCATCGTGATCATGCGTGGCGAACATCCACACTGACGACTGAGCACAGGAGTAATCTCTTGTTCCTCTACCGGTTCGGCTCTCCATTTCGACACCAGCATATAAATTCGCTTGAAGAGTTCTCTAGAAGGCATCTGAAGGCGATCTCGGCGGTTGCCTGATCCGTGCAGAAGGATGATATTCTCGGCTCCGCTGAACATGGCCAGCATGGCATCAAGTTGTTCCGGGGTTTCTGGCGTATCAAACACAAATAACGTCCGGACCTGCTCCTGTCCATAATGCTGCGCAGCAGCATTAAACGGCAACAAACCGACCTTTCTATCATATACCCAAAGGCACGGTTCATACAATGAATTTCCCTCAGAAACATTTGTTTCCTTCCGGACAATTGCACCGATCGAACCAGATGTATATTTTAAATGTACTTCAAGTGAACTTAGGAACTGTTTCATGGCGTTCAGCGGATCAGCGTTTCCGCGCAAGTCAAACACTTGAGCATGAGGAACATGAATGTCCTGAAGCATCAATTGCGGTTTCCGCATCCCATTCCATTCATTAATGGACAGTTCACCCATAACATCAATAAGAGTACCCGCAGGTAAAAATTCAGCCAAGGCTCCCTTTCCAAAAGCAACGGTTTCAAGCTGTTGCCCATCCTGTTCGAGAACCAGTTTCAAATGGCGTTTCTCCCGGCCCATGGTTCGAGTTTCTTTTACCGTTACATTCCGCAAAACGAAACGGGGAGAAGGGTTGCTCATACCAAACGGTTGAAGCCTGTCAATCTCCTGGATCACTTTCAACGGCACATCACTGATTCTGCATTCGTCATCTGCCAGGCGCTGAGGCATAAAATCCTCTTCCGTTAATACAGCCCCGGCAAACTCATTCAGTCCCGACTCCAGCTCTTCCAACTGATCCCGATGGAGGGTCATGCCTGCGGCTGCCGGATGTCCCCCATAATGGTCCATGGTGTGTTTATAGGCTGTGAGAGCCTCATAAATATCCAAGCCTTCAATAGAGCGAGCAGAGCCTTTGCAGACACCACTCTCTGGGTCGATCCCGAGAATGAGTGTTGGTCGGTAATAACGTTCCAGCAATTTGGATGCCACAATGCCAACCACTCCAACATTCCAGCCTTCTCCCGCAAGAACGATCACATCCGGAACTTTTCCGGAACGGAGCTGAATTTTCTGCTCCAACTGCGCGCTGGCTTCCTGAAGTATGCCCTCAACAACCTGCTGTCGTTCCCGATTGAGCAGATCAAGTTGCCCTGCAAGCATATGAGCCTCATCCAGATCCTCGGTTGTAAGCAGCGACACTGCTCTTCCGGCATGATCCAGACGTCCACTGGCATTAATTCGTGGAGCCATCGCAAAAGCGATATTGATTGAGGTAACCTGGCTCTGATCCACACCGCTAATTTCAAGCAGTGCACTAACGCCGGGAAGACGTGATCCCCGCATGGACTCGACGCCATAACTGACAATAACCCGATTCTCTCCTTCAAGCGGCATCAGATCGGCAACAGTCCCGATGGCTGCGATCTCCATCCATTCGCCAGGCACCTCACCGATCAGGGCTTGGGCCAGTTTTAAGGCCACACCAGCGCCGGCTAACCCTTTGAAGGGATATGGACAATCCGGAAGTTTCGGATTAATCAACGTATAAGCTTCAGGCAATACTTCGGGTGGTTCATGATGGTCTGTGACTATAACTTCCATTCCAAGTGTTCCTGCATAAGCAATCTGATCGACTGCACTGATTCCTGTATCAACCGTGATGATTAGTGAAACACCCTGTTGATGGGCCCAATCCAGCGCATGGTTGTGCAGCCCATAACCTTCATTGGAACGATGAGGGATGTAGATATCATAGGATGCCCCAAGATGCCGCATTAAATGGATCATCAGAGAAGTACTGGATACCCCATCCGCATCGTAATCCCCATAAATTAAAATATGTTCTCCGCGCTCCAGCGCCAGCCGGATACGGGGGACAGCTTCCTTCATGCCGAGGAGCAGATAGGGATCATGCATCTGCCCTAGATCGGGATGAAGAAACCGTTCTGCCTCTGTTTCATTATGAACTCCCCGGCTAACCAGCAAACGTCCAACAAGTCCTGAAACGGAAAGCGCCTGCGAGAGTCCCGCAGCCGCCTCCAGATCGATATTCGGTGTGTTCCACCGGTATTGCGAATAAAGCAATGATAACGCTCCTTTCCTGATCTACGGGACCCGCGCTCCATTACTGAATTAATGTCGCTTCATGATCGGGCAGTTCATGATTGGATTTATAAGGATATCCCGGATCATAAGGGATAGCCTGGATTTGCACTTCTTTTACATGACTAAAACGAGTTAACAGCAATGTCTTGGCCCGATTGGCAATTTCCTGAGCCTCCAGCACGGATATTCTCGGATTCACACTAATGACCAGCTCAATGGTCACATCGTGTTCCTGTTCTCGTGCAACCAGATGCTCAATCGTAATGACACCATACACACGCTGTACCGTTTCCTTAAAATCTAATGCCTCTTCCTGCTCCAGCTCCTGAACCAGTGAGCCATAGACGGTATCCACGATCATGCGGTAACCTTTGTGAAGAACGAAACAGGAAGCGATTAGTGCAGCTGCTGGGTCCATATACAGCAGAAATCCTATACCCATCGTTTCTCCAGCCATAGAACCTGCGATGCCTACCAACACGGTAAGTGAACAATAGAGCGCACGTCGGTGTTCCTGAGCATACGCCAGTGCCTGTGATTGGTTACGTCTGCGAAAATATCGATATTGAAATTGAAAAATGGCTTCTCTCACGGCAAGTGCAGCAAAAGCTGCGATAAGTGCATGGTCATATTTCGCCGATTGGCCAGGATCATCTCCAGTCAATCCGGTCAGAGCCGAAATGGCGATCTGCAACCCGCCCATAAGAATAAGGACAGACAGCAACACCGTAATCCCAGGCCTAGCCATACGTGAATGCTCCCTGGACCGTTCTCGGTGGGCCTTGTTCCTATTCTGTACAGACTTCGAGGGGAAGAGACCTGCCAGGGAGGAAGCAGCTTCCGAGGCAGAATACAGGCCATCTGCAAGCAGCGATTTGCTGTTCGCCATATAACCGACTCCAGCCTTGATCACTGCAAGTGTCATATTCCCAGCAATACCACTCCACGTTGCCGCTTGAGCAGCTGGAATACGTTCTCTGGTCATGGAAATTCCCCCTTAATACTGTACCAAAAGTTGCAAAACCGCGCCTGACAGACGCGGCTTGACAATCAGATGTTTAGTTGGTTGCTTTCGCAGTTGCTTTGGGTTTTGTTGGCTGTTTACCTTTGAGTGTCAACCACAACGGTGCTGCGATAAAGATGGAAGAGTATGCACCGAACAATGTTCCGATCACCATCGCAAGCGAGAACATGCGGATGGATTCTCCACCGAAGATAAACAAGCAAAGCGATGCAATGAACACCGTAAATGTCGTATTCAATGAACGTGTCATGGTTTGTGCCAAACTGCGGTTAACCACTTCGCGCAAATCGGCTTTGGTTGTTTTCTTGGCAAAACGCAAATTCTCCCGAATCCGGTCAAAGATAACAATCGTGTCATTAATCGAGAAACCGACAATTGTCAATACAGCTGTTATAAATGTCAAGTTTACTTCAAGTCGGAAAAGAGAGAATACACTAATTACCACAAATGCATCATGGAACAAGGAAATGACTGCTGCAACTGCAAATCGCCATTCAAATCGGATAGCGACGTAGATCATAATTCCGATACTTGCGATAAGCACAGCATAAATGGCATTACGCTCTAATTCTTTGGCCATCTCTGGATCCACGGTATTAACTTCATAGGAAGCCGCTGAATCCAGCTTGGTGAATTCTTCCTTGAACTGGCTCTCCTGTTTCTCATCCAGTACATTAGAGAAGCGGACATTCACTCGATCCGCACCAGTTGTAATATGAGCATCCCCATCATTGATGCCAATATCATTAATTATGGGCTTAATTTGTTCTGCTGTAATAGCTTTGGATACCGTGATGTCCACATTTGAACCGGATCGAAAATCAACAGCATAATTCAGTCCTAAGGATAACAAACTGATAATCCCTGCAACAGTTAAGATAATTGAAAAGGTATAGGCAATTTTACTGCCTTTAATATAATCAAAGTTCCAATTAAAGCGCACGAATTTCACTCTCCTTCACTCCGAAGTACTTAGGCTTCTTCAACACGTTAGCCCGCACAAGCAGGGTCAACAGGAAGCGGGAGAAGAAAATATTCGTGATAATGCTGGTGACGATGTCAAAAATCAGCACGAGTGCAAAACCTTTGACTGCACCTGTACCCAGGAAAAACATAACCGCTGCAGCGATAATTGTTGTAATGTTCGAGTCAATAATGGTACGGAAGGAACTCTTTCCACCCGCTTTGACCGAAGACAGAATCGATTTACCACTCCGCATTTCTTCCTTAATCCGTTCGTACGTAATGATGTTGGCATCGACCGCCATCCCTATACCCAGGATAAATGCGGCAATACCCGGAAGGGTCAGCACAAATTCTCCCATATAGAAGATTGCCAGTACCAGCCATGTATGTGTGATCAAGGAGAAACTTGCGATAATCCCCGGTATGCGATACAAACCAATCATGAACACTAAAATAATAACGGAACCAATCAATCCCGCTTTAATGGTTTGGTCGAGAGACAATTTACCGAGTGTTGCTCCAACACTTTGTGAGTATTTCTCTGTGAGTTTCAGAGGGAGTGCACCCAGGTTAATGGTATCACGAAGCTGATTCGCTTCCTCACGTGTGTAACTTCCTGTAATTTGTGCCGAACCGTCAGTCAATTGCTGTTGTACGGTTGGGGCAGAGAGTAACTGATCATCCAGATAGATGGCCAGAGGTTGTCCAATGAGACGCTTCGTAATTTCAGAGAACTTGGCCTTGTCTTTCACTTGAATATCAATCATAGGCTCATTGAGCTGATTGAATGTCACTTTTGCCCCATTCTCAACAAATTCATTTCCTCGAAGCTCAATTTTTGTGTACTCGCCTTCCTTGTCGTTCTCCCCTTTACTACGGAAAGTCAGAACAGCAGGTTCTTTCATTTTGGCTCTTACTTCAGCCTCGTCGGTAACGCCAGCCAACTTCAAACGAATCCGGTTTGTTCCTTCTGTTGTTACTTCCGGCTCGCTTGTTCCGAGCGCATTGGCACGGCTTTCCAGACTTTTTGCAGTTTGTACCAATGAAGCTTTGGTGACTTCCTGCCCTTGTTCCAGCGGCTCTGCTTCATATAAGATCTCGTAGCCTCCTTTTAAATCAAGGCCCAAGCGTATATTTTTGAGCAGCCCCGGACTTGTGCCCAACATGACTCCTGCGGTCACAAGCACGACCAGAATGAAACTGACAATTCTTTTCATGCCGTTCCTAGATCCCCTTTCATTCTCAATATTCCTATTATAGCGATGCCGTAAAAAGCAGTCAATTTCCAACACAAAAAGATCCCTTTCGTTAGAAAGAGGACCCCCGGTATGCAGAAACGGTCATAAAGTTCATAAAGCTTGTTGCTTTCAGTGACAAAATGTCGTTCACCAGCTGGTGAAGCGGTGGAATGCCCTGTTTTTCATATTTATGACTAACGCAATTCCAGACATCTTTGCTGGTCACATATTCGTATCCGACAAGCCTTAATTCCTCCGCCTTGCTGCGACATAACATCTCAATGGACTCTTCTAACTCCATATCGTTCATTTCCTCCAAGCGGGGAGCGCCTCCCTTCCATACGCACAAGCCTTTATGCGGCATCAATATTACATAATTCGACTCCAGCCATTCATATTCCTTCTTGCTCCATCTGGTTCTTTTTGTTAATAGAGTCCAAGTTGTCATGAGAAGACAATGGACTGGCATAGGATGAAGAACAACGGCTTTGTCCCGTTTACGAGACCTGTTACTTTCAACCGGGAAAGAGGGGTAGTTTTGAAGAAACAGACATTCATCCAGGGAGCCATGATCCTGCTTGCTGCAGGCATTATTAATCGCATTCTCGGTTTTATCCCCCGCATTGCGCTGCCACGCGTGATCGGAGCTGAAGGGGTTGGTTTGTATCAGCTGAGCTATCCGTTTTTTATTGTACTCGTGACATTAATTACCGGAGGCATACCACTCGCCGTTGCCAAACTCGTTGCTGAAGCAGACACGGGGGCTAACCGTTATTCCCCCCAACGCATATTGCAGATCAGTCTAAGCTTCACCTTAACGCTGGGTGTTGTATTCATGTTTTTGTGCATTGTCTTTGCGCCTTGGGTTACACGCTATGTTCTGACAGATGAGAGGGTATACCATACGTTTGTCAGCATGAGTCCGATGATTGCCATCATTGCCGTATCTGCAGTGTTTCGAGGGTATTTTCAGGGCAAGCAAAATATGATTCCAAATGCCGCTTCCTCTATAACTGAAACTGTCGTCCGTATCATATGCGTGATCTGGTTTTCCTGGCTTTTACTTCCTCAGGGTATTGCTCAGGCGGCCGCAGGGGCCATGCTCGGAGCGCTCGTTGGAGAATTTGTGGGCATGCTTGTATTGCTGTGGAATTACAGCAGATACAAAAAGGACTCGGAGCGAGCGAATCGGCTTCTTCCCCCTAAGGATGCAAATGCTCCGGTTCCAACTGTACCCGTGGATTCAGAAGCTTCACAAACGGGGTTGATTCGTCGCTTGTTGGCCATCTCGGTGCCGGTAACAGCAGGTCGACTTGTAGGCTCCCTCTCCTACCTTGCTGAAACGATCGTTACCGCTCAGAGTCTGGCACTTGCAGGCATATCCCGTGGACTGGCTACAGCCCAGTACGGTGCTTTACAAGGCATGATTATTCCGCTGTTGCTGCTGCCGGGAGCGCTGACTTCCTCCCTTGCAACGTCACTTGTACCCTCGCTGTCTGAAGCGTCAGCACAGGGAGACCGAGCCCTTATTCACAAACGCATGCACCAGGCTTTGCGGCTTGCACTCGTCACAGGTGCACCTTTTTCTGTTTTTATGTATGTGCTTGCCGAACCGATGTGTTTGGTACTATATAATGATGCATCGATTGGAAGCATGCTTAAACTGATGGCTCCTTTTGCTTTGTTTATCTACATCCAGGCACCTCTTCAAGCCGCTTTGCAGGCACTCGATCGTCCAGGAAAAGCACTCCTCAATACCTTTATCGGTGCAGTGATCAAAATTACTTTGATATTACTGCTTGCATCCAGGCCGGAATACGGCATTTTGGGGGCAGTCATTGCCATTTGTGTGAACTCAACCGTCGTTACCCTTTTACACGCCAGAAGTGTCCGCAATCTGCTTCAGTTGCGGTTTAAACGAATGGACTGGGTCAAAACAGCAGCAGGTATGGTCATCATGGGAGCAGCAACTCTACTTGTGTATGAACATACAGTCATCTTGCTGCCTTTTTGGCTGAGAATGCTCCTGGCTCTACTAACCGGTTTAATCGTTTACTTTATCGTGATGGGCTTAACCCGAATGATTGACTTCCATGATCTCTCCCGGATGCCGATCATCGGCTCATGGTTCCAGCGACGTTCACGTAAGTAGGGCATTACTTCCTATTTTTGATCATCCTTCAAGCTCACAAATACTTTTCCGTTATGATCAATGGAACATATAAACACATCCTTAAAATCGAGAACACCTTTCTTCTGGATCTCATTTTTAAGCCAAAAGCGTGTTTTCTTGATGAGCTCAAGGTTTTGATCCTGAACTTTTCCATCCATAATCAGCGGCAAAGGCAGACCTTCGTATTTAATATTTTGGAAGCCATCAACTTTGTCTTTTCTGGGTCTTTGCTTGTTATTTGTTGGTTGTGATGAGCTGTTGGCGGAATAAGAGTTGTCCATCGGGATGACCGTTAGCTTGCCCGTCGTCTCCAAGATCGCAAATTGAACTTCGTCAATGCTGTCGATATTCTGTTCACGCAATTGAAGCAGCAGGTCATCCAGATTGTATCGCTGTTTGCGCATTTCATCGCGATGCAATGTGCCCTTGGAGATCAGTACGGTTGGTTTGCCATCAATCATCAATCGTAACCGGCGGCTTTTGAGACTTAGAAAAGCCATGCCAATCTGAACAACAAGTACTGTCAGCATCGGTACGATGCCGTGAAATAACGGTTTATCTGTATCCTCAATGACAAATGCTGCAATTTCGGCAAGCATGATGGACACGACCAGATCAAACATGGACAGCTTCCCTATTTCCCTTTTACCCATAATCCGAATCGCACCATAGACAATAAAGTACATGAGAATCGTTCGAAAGATATGAGCACCGATATCTGAAAAGTTCACAATATGGTTCCTCCTTCACATCTGAGTTAAGACAGATACCTGAAGCGTAATCCCTATTTTGACCTGAAGCTGATGTGCTCATGCGAATCTTAATTGTTCATTTAATGGAAAATTCAGTTCATAACTCCAGAGGCTTGACCATACACTGTAATAATTTCAAACTTGTACAAGGGGGTTGCTTCATGCAGCTGATTCGCCGAGTGATTTCGTTTCGAATGTCCAACCCGATTTTGTCGGGACTCTGCCATGCATTTGTATGGATGTTACTGGGAGCACTGATTCTCTCCCTCTTTCTCTGGATGACCAACATGCGGGAACAAGAGCTTTCGCTCTACACGTATGTGGTTCATGGTTTGTCCCTCCTGGTTGGGGGATTTGTAGCGGGAAAACGGTCTGGCGAAAAAGGCTGGTACCATGGAGGTTTAACCGGGATTGTCTACGGGCTGATCGTACTGCTTATTGGATTTCTGGCTTTGGACGCTTCGTTCAATTGGAAGGACACCCTGCAGCTCGCAAGCGCATTCCTGATTTCTGCACTCGGGGGAATTTTCGGAGTTAACACACACAGATCCTAGAATTTTTAAGCATTCGATTATAAAAAAAAAGAAAAAGAGAACCGGGTCTCCGTAGAGATCCGATTCTCTGATACAAACTAGAATCATGCTATTCAACAGCGGTTTCACGACTCACTGCACTGCTGATGGCATTACGGTCGAATGTAAGCTTGGTCACATCGTTTACACGAAGGACAACAACATCATCCGTAATTTCAGCAATGGTACCGTGAAGGCCACCGATGGTTACAATTTTATCGCCTTTTTTCAACTGATTCAGCATCGCATTGCGCTGCTTTTGTTTTTTGTTCTGTGGACGGATCATCAAGAAGTAGAAAATCGCAACCATGAGTACCAAAGGTACAATCAAAGATACAATTCCACCGCCTGCTTGAGCTCCTGCTAAAGGCATTCCCTGAAACATTCAAAACTCCCCCTTATCGACTATACTTACAGATACTGCGTGTTTCTTCGGTTCTGCAAAACCTGATCAGAAACCTTTGTCATTGTCGTGAAGACCATATTGATCGAAAAATTCATCACGGAAATCAAGCAAACGATCTTCCATTATGGCTTTGCGCACATTGCGCATCAAATTCTGCAAGAAATGAAGGTTATGAATCGTCGTCAAACGCAAGCCAAATGTTTCATCCGCTTTGATTAAATGACGCAGGTAAGCTCTGGAGTAGTTACGGCAAGTGTAGCAATCGCATTCAGGGTCCAGTGGACCAAAATCGGTTGCGAACTTGGCATTACGAACTACAAGACGCCCCTGGCTGGTCATTGTTGTTCCGTTACGGGCAATCCGGGTAGGCAGAACACAGTCGAACATGTCCACTCCGCGAATCGACCCCTCAATCAATGCATCGGGCGAACCTACTCCCATCAAATAACGTGGTTTATTGGAAGGCAACAGTGGCACTGTGTAGTCCAATACGCCATACATCAAATGTTTCGGTTCTCCAACACTCAGTCCACCAATAGCATACCCCGGGAAATCCATGGAAGTCAAATCTGCAGCGCTCTGGCGACGCAAATCTTCATGCATGCCTCCCTGTACGATGGCAAACAGACCTTGATCATGCGGACGAGCATGACTTTCCAGGCAGCGCTCTGCCCAGCGGCTCGTTCTTTCAAGTGATTTTTTCACATATTCGTATTCAGCCGGATACGGCGGACATTCATCAAATGCCATCATAATATCGGAACCGAGTGCATTCTGAATTTCCATGGCCACCTCAGGTGAAAGGAACTTCTTGTCGCCATTCAGGTGGGAACGGAAGTGAACCCCTTCTTCCGTAATTTTACGCATCTCGCTGAGGGAAAACACTTGAAATCCACCACTGTCCGTCAAAATCGGGCGATCCCAGTTCATGAACTTGTGAAGGCCGCCAGCCTGACGAATAATCTCATGACCAGGTCTGAGGAAAAGATGATAGGTGTTGCTCAGAATAATCTGTGCATCCATCTCCTTCAACTCTTCTGGACTCATCGTTTTTACAGTCGCCTGTGTTCCTACAGGCATAAAGGTTGGTGTCTCGATAATACCATGCGGTGTATGTACGCGTCCCAGACGCGCACCGGATTGTTTACATGTTTTGATATGTTCATACGTAATTGCTGCCATTGGTTTTAATCATCCTCTAAAATTAATCGTTATGCCAAGATTATCGTGTAAATCAATAGATCAACATGGCATCGCCAAAACTGAAAAAGCGGTATTGCTCTTGGATCGCCTGCTCATAAGCATGCATGATATGCTCTCTGCCTGCAAGAGCACTTACCAGCATAACCAGTGTCGATTTCGGCAAATGGAAGTTCGTAAGCATGCCATCAATAACCTTAAAGGTGTAACCTGGATAGATAAAGATTTTGGTCCAGCCGCTGCTTTCCCGAAGCACGCCATCTTCGAACTTGCTGCCTACGGTTTCAAGCGTTCGACAGCTCGTCGTACCTACTGCAAATATACGGTTACCACGTCTCTTCGTTTCATTAATTAAGTCCGCAGTTTCCTGAGACAGGGAGTAATACTCCTCGTGCATCTCATGGTCTTCCACGACATCAACAGACATGGGGCGGAACGTTCCGAGTCCAACATGAAGTGTGATGAAGGTAACATTGACTCCTTTGGCACGGATTTCGTCCAGCAGCTTATCCGTAAAATGCAATCCAGCCGTTGGCGCTGCTGCTGATCCTTCGTGCTTGGCATAAACCGTTTGGTATCTTTCGCGGTCATCCAGTGTCTCTTTGATATAAGGAGGCAAAGGCATTTCACCCAAGCGATCCAGAATCTCCTGAAAGATTCCATTATAGGAGAACGTCAGCATGCGTGCGCCCATTTCGCCCTCTTCATCGATGACGGCCTTAAGCTCGTCACCGAATACGATAACAGAACCGGCTTTCAGCCTCTTCCCTGGTTTGACAAGAGCTTCCCAACGATCGCCCTCCACGTTTTTCAGCAGAAGTACCTCAGCCTTAGCCCCGGTGTCCTCTTTCGTGCCGAATAAGCGAGCCGGCAAAACACGAGTATCATTCAAGACCAATGTGTCACCAGGCTCCAGAAAGTTGATAATATCAGGGAACGAGTGATGATTAACCTCACCGCTCTCCTTGTTTAAGGTCAGCAGCCGGGACGCCGTACGATCAAGCAATGGCGTCTGTGCGATCAGCTGCTCCGGTAGTTCAAAATCATATAAGTTCACATTCATCTTCGATTCATTCCTTAACAATAGTCGCATTTTGATAATAGTGTTTCAATATTTCCTGGTAATCATACCCTTCATCTGCCATACCTTTGGCCCCCCATTGAGACAAGCCCAATCCGTGACCGTTACCCTGACCAATGAACATGAAGGTCTGACCCTGGGTCACTGCTCTGGCTTGACCATCCCCGCTCATAACGACAAGAGCATTACCGGATGAAGTGCCCGTTCCAGAAGCTGATAAAACAGCTGCTCCTTTAGAACCGGTTTTACTTGATGTTTGCCCGTCAGCGCCTAATACAGTATAACTTCCGGTTCCTGCAATATCAAATAAGGTGCTCGGCAATCCCCCAAGTGCGGAACGATACGTATCCGCATATTTGACCGTCAATGGTTGTCCGTTCGCACTGACCTCAAGAGCTCTTCCTGAAGGTCCGCGCTTCGTGACTTCCAATGTTGAGATGGACGCGGGAACGGTCGTCGTTGTTTTTCCTTGCAGCGCTTTTACCAAAGCAGCAGAGGTAAAAGGTCCTCTTACCCACGCGTAATCATTGGACTGTGCCACTTTCGCCAAAACCACAGCCTCGGTGCCCGGGTTCATTTTGGCCACCGGTTCAACCGTAGATTGGATGAGTGGTATGGGACGTACATTGGTATTTTGGGCGGTAACCGTCACTTTGGACAGCCCTGCATCTGTTTTCGTTGTCAGTTCTTTGACATTGTCCTCACGGATGTATCCACTGACCCCTGAACTTAGCAGCACATGGTACCACGTATGTAACCCAGCTTGGGCCGATGCATCCCCAGGGCTGTCCACATTACTGAACACTCCTGCCCCACCATTCCATACTTCGGATGGGTGAGCTGTTTGTCCACCTGCATTGGAAGAGAACACAGCCTCAACGATTTTACCGCCGCTTTTGATGACTTCCCCTGCAGTTGCGTCTACGGCACTCGATACTTTATCGTTCTCCGAACCAATTCCGTTATACGCTTGGCTGAGTGTCGTATCCACCACATTGGCGATTTTAAAACGATCGCCCTGTTGAAGCGCGTAAGAGCGAGCTGCGACTGCCTGAACTTTTAGGGCCTCCGCTGGCCAGGATGAATATACTTCAGCCCCAACAACCGAGTATAGATATTGTTCAAGTGGGACGACATTGACCAAAGCAAGATCGCCTCCTACGATGCTAATTTCCATGTCTCCCCGGTATGTCCGCTCAGAGCGTTCCAATACTTTAATCCCGCTTCCATCACCTTGCACAAAAGCTTTGGCTTCACTGCCTGCGATGGTGTAATGTGGAACAGTTTTCAGTGTATCCGCACTTAATCCGGCATCCTGACGGATCATGAGCGCAGCACTGTTAGTTACAGGGGTTAAGCTCACTCCGGGTGCTTTGGCTTCCACATTCTTTTGCACTGCTGCCAGTTCCGCATCCGTAACCGCTTCTCCAACCCATACCGAATATCCTTGAGCTCCGCCAGTCAATTGTAGGACTGTGTAGGCACTGATTCCTGCTGATAAGAGCGATGCCTGTGCAGCCTCAGCTTCCTGGAGTGAACTGTAGCTCCCTGCCGACAAACGCTTGCTTCCGGTTACCGCTGCCTTTTGACCACCCATTTGAGCTGCAGCCACTTTTTGCACTCGTGCTACTGCTTGTGAAGCCAAAGCTTCTGTTGCATAATTCCCCGTATACAGCTGGTAGGTTGCCTTACCGCTCAACGTCGTGGTGAACAGCGATGGTTTATCGCTGGTTGCCTGTAATAATTTTGCAGCTGCGGCTGCAGTCTTGAAGTCCCCAGTTTCGAGCACCTTTACCCGTAAGCCATCCGCACTGAAACGAATTTGACCAGCAGGAAGGGATACACCCGCCCCACTCTCTGATCCAATACTCCACTTACCAGTTGTCTCAAGTGTGATGAGTGGTGTTGTCGACTTATACGTACTTCCCAGGTTCGCAAACATCGCTACCCGGATCATCTGTCCATTACTCTCTGCAGCAAAGGCAGGCACTTGCAGACATCCTACCGTCAAGAGAGCGGTAGCCAAAACCTTTAACCGCCGGCTCCACTTCTTCGTTGGTAATGCTTTCCCCACGTTCAAACTCCTCTCCATGCAGTTTCTACAATTTATATCGGGTAGATTTCTTGAAAACTTCAACTTTCTTTATTAAGAGATTCCGTTAACACAGGTTACTTTCCGTCTCTTGGTGGTATAGGCAGACCCAGATGATGATAAGCGAGATCCGTAACGATCCGGCCTCTTGGTGTACGCTGAATCATGCCGATCTGCAGCAGATATGGCTCATAGACATCCTCAATGGTCTGACTTTCTTCACCAATTGTAGCTGCTATCGTATCCAGGCCAACAGGACCTCCGCGGAAACTGGTAATCATGGATGTAAGCATCTTGTGATCGATTTCGTCCAATCCACGTGGGTCAATCTGAAGTCGTTTCAAAGCCTCTTCAGCCAGTGCCTGAGTAATAATTCCATCGCCACGCACCTGAGCGAAGTCGCGTACCCTTTTCAGCAATCGATTGGCAATCCGCGGTGTCCCACGGGAACGCAGTGCAATCTCTTCTGCAGCATCACCAACAATCTCGACGCCCAGAATTTCAGTAGATCGTGAGACGATGTACGCCAGCTCATCCACTGTATAAAACTCCAGACGGCTAATGACACCAAACCGGTCTCGAAGTGGTGCAGACAGCAAGCCTGCACGTGTTGTAGCCCCAATCAGGGTAAACGGCGGAAGATCCAGCCGAACGGAACGAGCACTTGGCCCTTTCCCGATCATAATATCCAACGCAGAGTCTTCCATGGCGGGATACATCACTTCTTCAACGGTACGATGCAGACGATGAATTTCATCAATAAACAGGACATCGCCTTCCTGTAAATTCGTCAGCAGCGCAGCCAGATCGCCCGGGCGTTCAATCGCCGGTCCCGACGTGGTGCGCAGGTTCACGCCCAACTCGTTAGCAACGATATTGGCAAGTGTCGTTTTACCAAGTCCGGGTGGACCATAGAGCAGCACATGATCCAATGCTTCATTGCGCAATTTGGCAGCTTCAATATATACTTTCAAATTTTCCTTGACCTTGTTTTGTCCGATATATTCATTCAGATACCGGGGACGGAGACTCAGTTCAACATTCTGATCCTCCATCATCAGGTTGGCGGAAATAATCCGGTCATCCATGTTCATCCCTACCTTTTTTTGTGCGGGCTACTGCTATATGTTATATGCAAATTTAACTAACCCGTAAACAGCATTTGCAGCGCACGTTTCATCAACACATCAACAGAATCCGCCGAAGTGACATCCTTCTTCAACTTAAGCCACACTTTATCAAGCTCACTGTCTGTATAACCGAGAGCCTTCAAACCGTCACGTGCCTCATCCCATGCAGAACCACTCCCTGATTCCTCTGAAGGTGGTGCAAACAAACCTGTAGCATACGCCGCTGCACCAAAACCGTCCAGCTTGTCTTTGAGGTCCAAAATCATGCGTTGTGCCGTCTTCTTGCCGATGCCCGGCAATTTTGTCAGGAACGTCAAATTCTCCTGATAGATCGCTGTAACAACGTGGTCCGGTGTACCACCTGCTAATATACCAAGTGCAACCTTTGGTCCAATACCGGAAACTTCAATCAGTTTGCGGAACAAACGCTGTTCTTCCCGTGTAACAAAGCCAAACAGAAGCATCGCGTCTTCACGCACATGGTGATGGGTATACACCGTAATTTCGCCTTCCTGCTTCGCAAAAGCAAACGGATTGGGACAGAATACACGGTACCCCACACCATGAACATCAAGCACAATATATTCATTCTCTACATGTACGAACTGTCCTCTTAGAAAATCAATCATTTTCGCAATACCTCATTCAACTTGGAATTTAATGTATAAGAGTGCGCGTGACACACGGCTACAGCCAAAGCATCTGCTACGTCATCCGGCTTCGGAATAGCCTGCAAACGCAAAAACATTTTGACCATTTCCTGCACCTGCCGCTTCTCTGCCTTACCATATCCCACGATCGCCTGTTTGATCTGCATTGGGGTATACTCCGCTATGGGCAAGCCCTTCTGTGCAGCAGCAAGCACCATAACACCTCTCGCTTGGCTGACAGACATCGCTGTAGTCACGTTCCGGTTAAAAAACAGTTTTTCCAGTGCCACTGCATCTGGCTTGTATTTATCAATTAACTGCACCATGCCCTCATAAACGTGAAGCAACCGTTCTTCTTCAGGTGTATGGGCTTCCGTCTGAATGCAGCCATATTGTACGGGTACCACTTTGCTACCGATCTTATCCACAAATCCAAAACCGACAATCGCAATCCCCGGGTCAATTCCCAAAAAACGCAAAACCATCTCTCCCTTACAATAAAGCGAACATATGTATCGTTCATTTCATTATAACAAAAGATAGACCCTCCGACAGGAAAAACTTTGTCTATTCTCTGGTAGCGTTTGGTTCGGCATAAAAAGGGCATTTTCTGCATGGTCGTGTTCCTCTTGCGACTAGTCGTTTTTCCTACGACAAAAAGGACATCATTCGATGCCCTAAGACTGATCCTTAGTCTAAATTTGGGATGCTCTTCATTTATCCGCCATTTTGAATCTCTTCTTTATGCGGCCCATCAATGGCATAATCGCTAAAAGTAGAAATCACGCTGTTATATTCATCTTTGTCTTGTACACGGATACCCTGCTGTAATTGCTCCAGCACTCCTTCAGGCAGAGAACTTTCCAACGATCCAACGTCCATTTGAAAAAAAGTACGTATGACCTTCTCTTCTGTCGGTCGACCTTCATAAAGTTTGAGATTCCCCACCCCATCCACGCTGATATAAGCCTGTTCCTTGCATAACGGGGAAAGATCATCTACATGTTCCTTGATTTGCAATGTATCCGAGGCGACCACTTCAGCGTCCCATTCCGGATGCTGTTGCAACAATATCTTTAATTGGGGTAAAGCCATTTTCCCCAATCGTTCCGTTTCTACCCCGCATATATAATGCGTCTCCAAAACAACCGAAGTTAAACGATCAGGTTCAGAAGAGAGCTTTGCCAATATGGTTTGTACCTCTTCCTCGGACCGTTCTTCGATGGTCACAGGCCCCATTACCGCAGCTGCTTCACCGAAGTTGGTGGTTAACAATCGTTGAATGTGAGAGGAAATCGACAATCCGCTGTAGGCCAATATCGTTATGGCCACCAATGAAGCAGTCATCCATGCAGTTCGTTTCCAGCGCCGCCAGCGTCTTTTGAATTGTTTCCTGAATTTAAACGTGTTCACATGAACCCCTTCTATCACTTTTTTAAACCTAGTGTGACCGAAAGGATTATGCTTTATGCAAAATAAACCCAGTGTGTGGAACCCAGGTAACTTGGTATTACGTTAAGAAAAAACAAAAATGGACTACCTCTTAGAGATAGTCCATTTCTTTGGATCGGGATGACACGATTTGAACATGCGACCCCCTGGTCCCAAACCAGGTGCTCTACCAAGCTGAGCTACATCCCGTTATATTATACCGGCGAGAGGACTCGAACCTCCACGGTTTCCCACTCGATTTTGAGTCGAGCGCGTCTGCCATTCCGCCACGCCGGCAAATGAATTTATAAATGGCGCGCCCTGAGAGATTCGAACTCCCGGCCTTTTGATTCGTAGTCAAACGCTCTATCCAGCTGAGCTAAGGGCGCAAATATTATTGGAGCGGACGACGGGAATCGAACCCGCGACCCTCGCCTTGGCAAGGCGATGCTCTACCGCTGAGCCACGTCCGCA
>NZ_JBCIYR010000002.1:0-1392590 GCF_050455445.1 Paenibacillus sp. MABNR03 | reverse complement strand
CGAAGGGCGGGAGCTGACCGCCTCCGGCGTGTTGGGCAGCGCTTCGCACTCTGCCCGGCTCCCTGCTCCGCTTCGCGAAGGGCGGGAGCTGACCGCCTCCGGCGTGTTGGGCAGCGCTTCGCACTCTGCCCGGCTCCCTGCTCCGCTTCGCGTAGGACGGGAGCTGACGCCTGCGGCGTGTTTGGCAGGGCTTCGCACTCTGCCCGGCTCCCTGCTCCGCTTCGCGAAGGACGGGAGCTGACCGCCTCCGGCGTGTTGGGCAGCGCTTCGCACCCTGCCCGGCTCCCTGCTCCGCTTCGCGTAGGACGGGAGCCTTATTTACGCAGACAAGCTAACTCGTCTGCGGTTAGTTCACGATATTTGCCGATCGGCAGCTCGGAATCGAGTTGAAGTTCGCCCATGGCTACTCGTTTTAGATAAACCACTCGTTTGCCTACAGCCAGAAACATTCGTTTCACTTGATGGAATTTACCCTCGTGGATAATGAGAGATATCGTAGAAATAACTCCCTCCTCGGTCTCCTCATGACTAAGCACGGTGAGCTCTGCAGGCATAGCTTCATAGCCATCATCCAGCTGTATGCCAGCCTTGAACCGTTGTACATCCTCGTCATCCACTTTCCCCAATACACGAGCTTCGTAGGTCTTGGGTACATGTTTGCGTGGGGATAACAGATCATGCGCAAGGGGACCATCATTCGTTAAAATGAGCAGGCCCTCCGTGTCCTTATCCAGCCGTCCCACAGGAAATGGCTCGAAGATTCTGTCCTCTTTGCGCAGCAGGTCGAGCACGGTTCTATCCCTGTTGTCTTCCGTTGCCGACACCACACCAGGGGGTTTATGCAGCATCAGATAGATCATTTCCCGGTACACAATCCGCTCCCCGTCAGCTTCTATCACATTGGTCTCCGGGTTCACCTGAATCCCACTATCTTTCACCGTTTTGCCATCGACAAGAATTCTGCCTTGCTTCACCATTTTCTTGAGCTCACTGCGCGTACCTACACCCATGTGACTCAATATTTTATCGAGGCGCTGCGTTTTCTTTCCTTTTTCACTCATACCGATGTCCACCTCCAGCCCGCTGGATACTCATTTTTCAGCACACCATCCAGCCATTTCCCCCAGCCGAGCGCATACCCGTCCACACACACCAACGCATATCCTTTGGCCGCTGCATCTCCCTTAGACTCCACGCGTGCTTCTTCGATATTCAAGGTCTCGCCTTTCAGGTACCTCACCGCTTCTCCGTTCGCGGAAGCCAGGTTTATCATCCTCTTTGCCTCATTGCTATGCAGAGCACAAGCCAGTGGGTGAGACGGTACAAATCGTCCATTCTTCACCGTACCCATAAACCATCCCGGACGGATCACCTTAAGCCCTTCCAGTCGCGCCGCACCAACAGAAGATTGATACACACGATCACCGTAAAATACCGTTTCACCAAAGAGCTTCAGTTCCACATGATCTTCAATAAATTGTTGATAAACCGTTATTGGATCAATGTTCACCTGCTCAGTCCCTCGCCCTTTGCCACGATTGGTTTTACGAGTATCACGCTCGTTATTTCTTCCGACTCTTCCTTCGTTTTTGCCACCTCGTGCCGGTCTGTCATTTCGCTCTCTGGATTCGGTTCTCATCAAGCGTTCCCGTTTTCGATCTGCTTTGCTGAGAGGCTGAGTCACAGCGATCGTTTGATCCTCGTGTACTCTGGATTCAATCTCGCTCTTTTCTCCCGTGATGCTGCTCACTTCTGCAAAGGATTCAGAACGATGCTGTAATACAGCTACATAATGGCCTTCTCCTTCCAACAAGTGAGGCCACAACCTTGCAGTACCGCGCGTCTGATCCAACACAGTATCGGTCTCTTCTGCCGTCTCAGGCAGCATCTGGCGTACCCAATCGGGTTTTCCCGGGGCAAACCCGGCCGCTGCCGGAATGTCCTTCACGACAAAGTCTGGATTGAGGTTCAGAAATTCCGCAATCATGGCCTCATTTTCCTCTGGCGCAAACGTACACGTGGAATAAACGATGGTTCCCCCAGGAGCAAGCAGCTTCGCGGCTTTCTCCAAAATGTCACGCTGCATGAGCACACATTTTTCCACCGAATGATGTTCCCATGATTTGACCATGTCTTCATCTTTACGGAACATGCCTTCACCCGAACATGGCGCATCAATTAACACCTTATTAAAATAATGCGGAAATGCACCGGCAATTCGCTCAGGTGACTCATTCAGCACAACTGCGTTGCGTACACCGTACAGTTCCACATTTTTGGCAAGTGCTTTGGTCCGTTCCGCATGGATATCATTGGTTACCAGCACACCCCTGCCCTGAAGTTTCGCAGCGATCTGGGTTGACTTGCCGCCCGGTGCTGCACACAGGTCCAGCACATGATCCCCAGGCTGAACACCCAACAGTTCAACCGGGGCCATCGCACTTGGTTCCTGAATATAATATAGACCCGCATGATAGTACGGATGCAGACCTGGCTTCACACCATGAGGCACATAAAAGCCCGTCCCGCACCACGGAATGGGCCGCAAATCAAAAGGAGCCAATTCATCAAATTGATCCAATGATATTTTTAACGTATTTACTCGAAGCCCCGCATGCGGGGATTGTTCATATGATTTCATAAATTGTTCAAACTCATCACCAAGCAGACCTTTCATACGCTCGGCAAAGATTATAGGTAGCTGTACAGCCATATTCACTCATCCTGTCCTGTTAAAATGCATATTGTTCTATGTTATCATATCGGGGTGCAGCTTTCCTATGGCTTCACTGCATATTCCACTACAACGTGTAATGTTGTATAATGACAAGTAGGTTGATTATCGTGCAAAAAACGGGTGTTTATGTATATTATCCCATACTCTATTTTTGCCAAAACTATATTTTGATATGATTAATGGGGGATGGTCCAATGAAATCGAAGAAAAAGAAAAGTGCCTCAATCCTGATTTTCCTGGGTATTTTTGTCGTGCTGCTTGCAGCGCTCGTCCTGGTGAATCAGCAATCCAAGAAACAAATGGACGCTGTCGAGAACGCTTATGGCATTGCAGCATCCAAGCTTAATCCGGCTACACGCGAATTGCTTGATGATCCTAACTATCAACAGATTATCCTGCCAGATGATCTTAAAACCAAGATTGACAATAAGGAAAGCTTTTTTGTTTATTTCTTTGCCTCTGACTGCTCACATTGCCGTGCAACTACACCTCAGTTAATGCCGCTGGTAGATGAAGAAGGCATTGATCTGCCACAATTTAATCTGCGTGAGTTCGATTCAGGCTGGACAGATTATAACATCGAATATACACCTACGCTGGTTTATTATCAGGATGGTGTGGAGAAGGACCGCATGGTTGGCGGCCTGCAGGAGAACGGCAGCAACAACGGCTACACACTGGATGACTACAAACAATTTTTTGAAAAGTACAAAGTTAGCACAACTCCTTCAGCAAGCTAAACGGTAACTATGATTTCAAGTCATGACCTCATTTAAGCTGTGTCTTGGCGGACAAGCCACGCACTCATTCGCACATTAATCCCATGGAAATTAATTAAAAATCACCCCGACAAATCCTTTTGAAGGATCTGCCGGGGTGATTTGTGTTATGTCGTATATCCATGATGTCAATTTCTCTAATTTTACTTCCCGTTCGAATTCTGTTCCTGCTGCAACGCCTTCATCTTCTCTTCATAGATGCGCCCTCGGGTCGGACTGCGTCGTTGCGGAATGTTGGGTTTCAATTGCAGAGATCGTTCTTGAACTGCGTCAAGCAGTGCCTTATCCCAGATCTGAATGGTTAGATCCCTGTATGGAACATTCTCTGGATCAGGACCTGATAGTCCTTGAACCAGTTCCTTCACTTCCTCAACCAATTTCCCGAGTTCAATCCCTCTTGCATTTTCAGGATAATGCTCCAGCAGTTCTACCGCACTCTGTAACATCATCCGTCCTCCGCGAAGATTGTTGTTCCTGAAATGATATAAGCCAACCGCAATCTGTAATAATCCTTTATAAAAGGTATCCCGATCCCGTTCCAGCCAAAGCTCTTCCAGTACCTCATGGCATTCGAAGTAGTCCTGATCACGGTTAAAATAGATCAGATAATCCACATAAAGCGGCTCATAGCTGCTCATCGGGATTTTCGCCCTTCCTGGCCGAATTCAAAAGTGCCTTCACATCGTCCAGCAAGTCTTTCAGCGCTTCCATATCATGACGCTCCCAGCAGTCGTTAAAGCGCTTCTGAGCCTCAATAGCCTCGTTGACGAGATGATAGAAATACAATTGATGTATGATGGACAACGTCTTGGAGACGATGTTTGAATCATCTTCAAACTCCTTCTGCGCTTCCAAAATCTGCAGGCGGATTGCTGACATCTCATTATCCAATACAAAAGCGGCTTCAGCGGTTTTCTTCAACCTTGCCCGCATATCATCCGGCAGACTTTCCCGATATTTATAGCTCAGCGAGTGCTCAATCGTGGCCCAGAAGTTCATGGCAAGCGTCCGAATCTGAATCTCGGCCAACACCTTCTTCTGTCCCAGAGCTGTCTGAACAGGATATTCAATAATCATATGGAAACTGCGATAACCGCTCTCTTTAAAGTTCGTAATATAATCCTTTTCAATCAAAACCGTTAAATCCTTGCGTCCGCGAATGTACTCCGCCACTCTGCGAATATCATCCACGAATTGACACATAATACGGATTCCCGCAATATCCTCAATTCCCGTCTCTACCTGATCTAGTGGCACATTCAGACGTCTGGATTTCTCCAGAATGCTGGATATTTTTTTGACACGACCGGTAACGAATTCAATCGGGGCATATTCTTCCCGTTTCTTCAGTTCCGCTCGCATCGTTTTGAATTTGACTTTTAATTCCTCTACCGCTTGTTCATAAGGAAGTAAAAATGTACCCCAGTCTCTACCGTCCATGCTTATGCCTCCTGTCTCTATAGCGTCCCCTGTTCTAGTCTATTATACATGATGTTCAGCGGGGGGAAGAGTCCCGTACTTATTACTCTCTTCCAAGCTTCTATATTTTCGCTCCGGGGAACTTCTTATCCTTCTTATTTCTTATGCGTGCTCTGCACCAACAGCTTCGGAGATATGACGATAACCGTCTTTGCGCAGCAGCTCACGCAATCCGGCATGAATACGCCGATTCACCTCAGGACCTTCATAGATCAGAGCCGTGTATATTTCCACCAAACTTGCTCCAGCCTTAATTTTTTCGTAGGCGTCTTCGCTCGTAAAAATCCCCCCCGAACCAATGATCGGAAGTTTCCCTTCGGTTTGGCGATAAATTCGGCGAATAATCTCCGTAGAGCGATCACGCAGCGGTTTGCCGCTCAGTCCGCCGGTCTCCTTGGCATGCTGATGGGACAGGCCCTCCCGGTTAATCGTCGTGTTGGTGGCAATGATGCCGGCAACACCGCTGTCTGCGATCGTGCTGACCATATATTCAAGCTCCTGATCGTTGACGTCCGGTGCAATTTTGACCAAAACCGATTTGACCGATCCACCTGCTTTCGCATGCTGTGTCTCCATTTCGCTCATCACCGCAGCAAGCAATTCCTTCAATTCATTCCCATGTTGCAGGTTACGCAGATCCGGTGTATTTGGTGAACTGATATTTACCACAAACAAGTCAGCATATTCATACAGCGCACGGATGCATTTGGCATAATCCAGATGGGCTTCCTCATTGGGCGTTGCCTTATTTTTGCCGATGTTGACAGCTACGGGAATCCGGCGTTCCTTCAGACGCGCCAACTCACCTGCCATCGCTTCCGCACCAAGGTTATTGAAACCCATCCGGTTGACCAATGCCTCATCGGGAGGCAGACGGAACAGGCGAGGCTGCTCGTTGCCTGGCTGTGCGAGCGGTGTTACGGTGCCCACTTCCATGAACCCAAATCCGATGGATGAGAAACCCGTTACAGCCTGTCCATTTTTGTCCAGACCTGCCGCGAGGCCCACTGGTGTAGGAAAATGACAGCCAAACATATCGACAGCCAAGTCTTCCGTTTCACGCACGCCATACATCACACGCAAACCAGAAGGCACCGGGCGAATACTGCCCATGCCGCTAAGGCCACCAATAATCAGATGATGGGCCTGTTCAGGGTCCATTTTGAACAACAAGGGTTTAGCAAGACTTCTGTATAACAAATCACTCACTCCGTTCTCGTCCGGTACGCTGTAAATATGCTTTCCCGTCTTTTTCATATGTAAAAAAACACTCTATACACAAGTCTATCCGTTTCTTCATCAAAAGGAAAGTAGTTTGCGCATAGACAGCAGCATTTTGCCTGTACCCCGAAGCGACTTGAATCTGTGCGGAAGAAATACACCCGCATACTGGAAATGAAGTGTTGAATTCTTTACAATGGGAGCATGGTTACATTATACCAGTTCTAATGAACGAAGGAGGAACAGCCCATGGCTCCCAAACGTAAACCGCCTGCATTGCAGCAAAAGAAAGAAGAAGTCAATCGGAAAGCCATTGCCTGGACAGCGGCCAGCGTCATCGGATTAATCATTATCATCGGCGCACTGATCATTATCGCCAACATGTAAATGGTCAAACCGACTGCCAGTTCCGTACATAATGACCCGGTTGTTTATGCTTTAACGAACAGTTAAACAGCAGCCTAGTTCAGCCAGTGATACGTCTTGTTTGGATTGTTTTGCTTCGGAACAAGCGTATACTGATAACGATCCTTCGCTTCCGGAACAAGGATGGTGTCTGGCAGCAGATCTGTTCCAATCCGTACCGGGGTTCCCTGAGGGGCAAGCGCAAACAATTCCTCCACATCCCCTGTACTCATTCTCACACATCCAAGGGATTCATCCAGCCCGATGCTGTTTGGCTCGTTGGTCCCATGGATGGCATAATTCGTATCCGACAGCTGCATGCCTCGTGTTCCGAATTCACCATCGGCGCGGCCATTCGGATTCACAACCTTGTCTGTAATGACAAAAGTTCCTTCGGGTGTGCGTTCTCCCCCCAGTCCGACCTCATAATTACGTATAATGGTCTTCCCGCTAATCAGCGCAAGTCTATGGTTGCTTTTGTCTACCACAATCTCCAGTTGATCCTGCAAAAAGAGCTTCCCTCCAAGTGTATCTGCAAAAGGGCTGCCAGCTTGCGGAGAATCCGATTGTCCAGCTTGTGCATCATTTGTTTCTTGACCTGCAGTCCCCTTCCCTTGTTGATGCAGCGAGAGTAATGACGGGAACATTTCAGTCATTCCGGGTGCAGTCTCGCCCAAGATATTATTTGGAAAAGGCTGTGCAATCTGGCTCACGTTTTTGGGCCAAGTACCCTTTTTCTTTTGATATGTAATGATCGCACTGGACAACGACGCCGCTGATTCCTGCTTGGCGGTCCAGGCTTGTGCCAACAGCTTTATGTCCTTCGAAACTTCCGGAGGTTCGCAGTTGCACTGCTTCGCATCATAACTTTGCGCTGTTAACCTGCCGCTGCTGTTGGTCTGCACGATATATTTCACCGGCATATTCCGTTTCCATAACGCCCAGTTGTCAGTCATTTGCATACCCAGTACTGCCGATGTCTCCACTTTAGGTCCGGCCCCTGACCAGGCGGCAGCCAGCGCTGTTTCTCCCTGATGACTGCCACCAAACCCAGCTGCTGTAAACACATTTGAATTGGATACAGGAACGGTTTGTTCTTCCTGCCCCCCCGATAATGGCTCCTCACCTGAATCACCTACAGATTCCAATGCGGTAGCCAGCGTTTCAGCTGCATCTCGATTGAAGCCAGGGGCATCTGCAGGCGGCAATCCTGCAAGCACAAGCAGCATCAGCAGAGTAAGCCACATTTTGCGAATACGGTGCTTCTTCTCCTTTTGTTCCGCCATCTCAACCAGCTTGTTTTGATAATCCACCCAAATGTCTGCAGGAGCCTTACTCCGTTCAAACGCTTCGTAAACCTCACCTGCTTGCTGAAAACAATAATTGGCCTTGCCTTCCTGGCCTTCGCGCACATACTCCTTGCCGAGCAAATACCAGGCCATTTTATTATCTGGATGTTTCTTAACATATGTTCTTAGATGAGTGTTCTGCATTCGATCCTCCGTTGTTATGCCTTTTTCCGTTTCTTTCTATTATATCGGCATAGTAAGGAATGAAATCCATAGGACTTGAGTACCCGGGTGAGGCTGTACTTTCGACAAAAAAATACGTCTAAATCCATTGAACCAATTTCAGAGCATCAAAAAAAGCACGTCCTCCTGTCCCAAGACAGAAGAATGTGCTTTTTAATGGTATATGGAGTGGATTAGCCTTCTTTGTTGAAAGGTTCGTCTGCAACTTTGATGGAATCTGTAGGGCAGCCATCGCAAGCATCCTGCATATCATCGAACAGGTCGTCCGGGATCGCCTTGATGCCTTGGTTGGCGTCGCCATCGAAGATCACTTCGGCCAAACCTTCATCGTCATAGTCATAAATGTCAGGCGCTGTTGCTCCGCAAGCACCACATGCAATACATGTGTCTTTTTCAACCCAAGTATACTTACTCATTACAATCTCTCCTCCTAAAATTCAAAACGTACAGTGTTTTTATCTAGAAACATATTAATACAAAGTAAAAGTAATTACAAATTATTTTCACAACATCAAGACTATATTATGCCCTATTTAATCGAGACTTTGCAAGTTATCTTTTTGCAGTGAGGTGCCCCTCACCTTATGGTTGCGAAGCAACACGGAAGGGTCATCTCCGAGCATGCCCGCGGTTACAACAGCATTCTCTCCAAATTTGTCACGCAGCTGATCCATAATGCGAATCAGATTTTCCTTTTTCGGCTTCTGCTCATATTCAAACAGATCAAGCTGTACAACGGATTCCTCACGAGGAATCAGATTTTGCAGCGTTACTCCCAGCATTCGTACAGGCTTCCCCCCGCTCCAATGCTTCGCAAATAAAGCGCAGGCTTCCCGGTATATAATCGTTGCATCCTCCGTAGGGACTTCCATCATTCGTGATCGCGTGATGGTCTTCATGTCCGGTGTACGGATCGTAATCTGTATGCCCTGACTCAGCATCTCATGCTTGCGCAAACGCCTGGCCACCTGATCACTTATATTAAGCAGTACCCGGTGTACATCCTCCATCTCGCTAATGTCCGCAGGAAGTGTAGTGGTATGCCCGATGGATTTGTTCGCTTCCCGTTCTGCCTGAACGGATGAATGGTTAATGCCATTCGCCGAATTTTTCAGCCAGGTACCGTTAATGCCAAAAACATCCGTCAGCATGCGTTCATCCGATTTTGCAAGCTGTCCAATGGTTTCTATGCCCAGCTTTTTCAGCTTCTCAGCCGTCTTTTTGCCAATCCCAAACAACTCATTACAGGGTCTGTGCCAAAGGATTTGAGGTACATCCCTCATTCGCAAGATGGAAATGCCGTTAGGTTTCTTCAGATCAGAGGCCATCTTGGCCAGCAATTTATTGGGTGCAATTCCGATGGAACACGGCAATCCCAGTTCCTCCCGAATTCTGCGCTGGATACTCTCCGCAATTTCCATGGGTGTGCCGAATTGTTTTGAACCGGTGATATCCAGGTAACACTCATCAATGGAAGTCGCCTCCAAAAGCGGTGTGTAGCGATAGGCTATTTTCATAAATTCTCTTGAGTAGCGACGATATAAATGAAAATCGGGACGAATGACGATCAATTCCGGACATTTCTTCATCGCTTGGTTTACTACCATGCCTGTGGAGATGCCTCTGCTCCGAGCAGCGTAAGAACACGTTACAATCACGCCTTTTCTCACTTCGCTGCTGCCTGCAACAGCTGTTGCTTTACCTCTGTATCGTTCCGGCTCTTCAGCTTCATGCACCGAGCAATAAAAAGCGTTCATGTCAACATGCAAAATGACCCTTCCGGCGGCAGGATAATATCGATCCACATTGGTGTAATGAGTTCCATCTGAAGACATGTTCCTCCGCCCTTTCGTGCATCTTATTTAATGAAACATCATATAATCTATTTCTATTATACCAAGGTCATTATGTAAAATCAGTCACGTGATTTTATTTTCGGTTGGATTTGATGATCGAGCGAATAATCAACCATCCCACACTTACAAAAAGAACAGAGGCAATCAAGGCTAAAACCATATTCTCCCATACAATAGTCAAATATCCCCCTCCGATTTTCCATATATCCCATTTATCAGTTAAACTTAAATATATCATAAATTTTGACATGGATCTCATATCTTATATTCGTAATTTGATATTTGTTACATGAAACTGCGATTTCTGTGTAGCATTTGTCCATAATGGTGCTATAATAACTAATTATACAAATTCACGACTTTAGGACAAATCAACGCACCTAGTTTAACACAGTGTAGCGTTGCAGAATCGAAGGATTCGTCCGCAAATTAGTTCGCACGCTTCCCAACTTACAATTAAACTTTTTAAAAAAGCGCTTTATTTCAAAGGAGGATCTTCATGTCAAAGGCCATTTCCATCTTCGATACGACTTTACGTGACGGCACACAAGGGGAGGGTGTCAGTTTATCGGCAGATGACAAGCTCAAAATTGCCAAGAAACTCGACGACCTGGGTGCTCATTATATTGAAGGCGGAATTCCGGGCAGCAACACCAAGGACATTGAGTTTTTCAAAAGAGTTAAGGAGTTAAACCTGAATGCCAAGGTAGTTGCCTTTGGCAGCACTCGTCGTAAAGGAAGCATTGCCAGCGAAGACGCCAACTTGAAACGGATGATCGAATCCGGTGCACAGGCAGCAACATTGGTGGGCAAATCGTGGGATTTCCATGTGCATACCGCCCTGCAGACCACTTTGGAAGAAAATCTGTCCATGATCTATGATTCGATTGCTTATTTGAAACAAAATGGAATGGAAGTCATTTTCGACGCTGAGCACTTCTTCGATGGATTCAAGCACAATCCGGAGTATGCCCAAGCTGTATTAACCAAAGCTCATGAGGCAGGGGCAGACTGGCTCGTGATGTGTGATACCAACGGTGGTACGATGCCACATGAAGTGTATGAGATTGTTTCCAGACTCTCTGGAACCCTTCCTCAAGCTCATCTCGGCATTCACACACATAATGACTGTGAGCTCGCTGTTGCCAATACGCTAAGTGCTGTACAAGCCGGTGCCAGACAGGTTCAAGGCACAATGAACGGTTATGGAGAAAGATGCGGCAATGCCAATCTCGCCTCCATTATTCCGAACCTGCAGCTGAAGCTCGGATATGAATGTGTGTCCGAGGATTCCATGAGACAACTTACAAATGTAGCCCGTTACGTCAGCGAGATTGCCAATGTGAACATGCCGATCAATCAGCCTTATGTAGGTAATGCAGCTTTCGCCCACAAGGGCGGCATTCACGTCTCTGCCATCCTGCGCGATTCCCGTACCTACGAGCATATCGTGCCTGAACTTGTCGGGAACAAACAGCGTGTACTCGTCTCCGAACTGGCCGGACAGAGCAACATCGTTTCCAAAGCTCAGGAACTCGGACTGGAGTTCGATCCAAGCAGTGCCAATTCACGCCAGATCATCGAGAAAATCAAAGATCTGGAGCATCAGGGTTATCAGTTTGAAGGGGCAGATGCTTCCCTGGAGCTGCTGATTCGCGAAGCGAACGGAGATATGAAGGAACTGTTTACATTTGAATCATTCAAAATGCTTGTGGAAAAAACAGCCGGCAAATCCGTTGTCTCCGAAGCATTTGTGAAACTGAATGTGGCTGGAACAAGCGTTTATACCGCTGCTGAGGGCAACGGTCCGGTGAATGCATTGGATAATGCCCTTCGGAAAGCACTCGTCCAATACTTCCCTTCGCTAGCCAACATGCACCTCTCCGACTATAAAGTGCGTGTGCTGGACGAGAAAGATGCAACAGCAGCCAAAGTACGTGTATTAATTGAATCCAAAAATACAGAGAATACATGGAATACTGTCGGCGTTTCCGAAAACGTCATTGAAGCGAGCTGGGAAGCCCTTGTTCACAGTTTCCGTTATGCTTTGCTTCAGGAAAAATTACAGGACGAGCCGGGTGTAGTCCATACCGCCTTTCACGGATTAAGCAACCATTAGTGGCTTATTTCCCGGAAAATAAAAGAAGCGCTTGTCTCCAGAATCATATGGAGTCAGGCGCTTTTTATTGCATGTACTTAGTTGATTACATCCTTAATCTTGCGTTCCAGTTCTTTTTCAGGCAAAATGCCGAGAATAACTTCCTGGATCACACCATTCTTATCAATCAATACATTTGTGGGAAAAGCTACACCATTATACTTTGCATAGGCTGCACCATCTTCATCAAGCAAAATGGGGAACGTCAGTTTGTACTCCTCCACAAAAGCCTTTGCATCTTTTAGTTTATCGTAAGGGGTCACATTGACTCCATACATATCTAATTTGTCTTTGTACTTCGCAGCCAAGGCATTAAGCGCAGGCGCTTCTTCCTTACAAGGTTCACACCAGGAAGCCCAGAAGCTGACAAATACAGCCTTTTCCTTGGCTCCTCCTGCGGTATACGTTTTTCCATCCATGCCTTTCAGAGAAAACCCTGGAGCCAGCAATCCCGCTCTCGGTCCCGTTTCAGTAGGAAGCGGTTCCTCTTGTTTAAACACTGCAGCGATCCCATTATCCGCATTTTGAGCGAGCGCAACCCCAATCAGCAATATAACACCAAGGAGTATGTAGATGTTCCGTTTCATGGCCAGCCACCCTTTTATAGTATCAGCATATTAATGACTTATTTACTTCATTGTGAGAAGTCAAGTTCTCTTATCGGCATTTGCGCATTGTGGAACCCTTATTCCATTGATTCAAAATACTTTCTTTATTATTGTACCCTTTTCCTTTAAAATTTTACAATCAGGGATCACACAAATTGAAACAAAAAAAGGACTCCTGCCTAAGCAGGAGCCAAAGAGAGAGGGGTGAATACAAAATGGCAGCACTTCATGGACAGCAAAACACATTCTTCATCCCTTCTTCCGTAGAGCAAGAGATGTTGAAGCACATGTACACTTCGCTGCCGCAGGAAGCCTGCGGGGTTGTGCTGGGTGAAGCCGCAGCGGGCGGCATACGAATCAGTCGGTTTCAGCCAATTCGTAACGTAGCGCCTAACCCGCTGCATCACTTTAGTCTGGATGATGCAGCGTGGATTCGGTGTGTATTCCATGAGCCCCAGCTCATCGGCATTTTCCACTCCCATCCACGAACCGAGCCAGTACCGTCCATCGAGGATCTTATCGCCCTTCCAGCTTACGCCGGATTACTTCAGGTGTATCTGATCGGCTCTCCTAACCTGACAGTCAGGCCTGACCAACAGATGCGCTTAAACGGCTATCAGATCCAGTCTAATCTTGATTACCCTAGCAAGGCGGAACAGCAAAAGTTATATCATCTTCAGCCGGCACAATTATGCGTGACTTAAGTGAGTGTACAAGTCACCCAATGTTTCTACATTTTTACGAGTCATATCCTCCAGATAGCATGACCACAGCTGCGCCGTCATCTTGGCATCCTCCAAGGCATGATGTCGTCCATAAATTGGTATACCTCTTGATTCCAGCAATTCATCCAGACCATAACCTGGTCGACCCGGCTCCAGCCAGCGAGCCAGCATCATGGTATCAATCAGCCGATGTGTCAGCCTGACCTTGGAGGTGCGCCACAGTGCTGCATTCAGAAAGGCCCGATCATGTGCACTTGCATGTGCAACCAGTACACTGCCTCCAACAAATGACATAAAATCATGCAACCCCTCCAACAGGGAAGGTGCTTCAATAGTCATTTGCTGCGTAATGCCTGTAAGCTCAGTAATATGTTCGGGAACCGCAGTTTTGGACTGCACGAGCGTATAAAAATGTTCCCCTTCCAGCACCACACCACCACTGATGCGCACAGCGCCGAATGAAAGAATCTCATCTCCATGCTGGGGAGAAAAACCTGTCGTCTCCAGATCAAATACAACAGCATCCAATTCATTCAGCGGCGTATGAAGAACTTCCGGTCTGCGCTGCTCCCTCATCATTGAGCGAATGAACGCCATGTGTTGCGCCGTTGGGGCCCCCATAATGGAAGCGATGGCAGAAGGTACCCCTCCCTGACGCAGCGAATTCCAAAATCCAGTATTGCCCCTTGCCGGCTCTCTCATGGACGTCTCCTTTCTGCAAAACGAAGTTGTCTTTGCAGTGCACGATGCACGCGTCGCACCTGCCCTAACGTATCCCGAAGCTCATAATGCATTTGTTTTTGTTTCATTTGTTTCTCATCCAGAAACCCACTGCTCTGCTGCAATCCACTTCTGATTACAACAGGTGTGCTGCGTCTAAACTTGAGTGCAATCATGAAGGCCCGACCGGCTGCATCAAGTAAGGTCAAAGGGACAGCTTCCAGCGAAACCAGTCTCTGAATTCGTTTAAGTGTGGACGTTTCCCTAATTCCATGCTGCAATGCCAAAAAACGCGCACTGTTCACCAGCGGAATATATAATCCATATTTGACGTCAAATCCGCCTGCATGCTCACCGAATCGTTCCGTGACCACCTGACCGAGAATATTAAGTGTCGCCTTGTGTTTAACCGTATTGCGCAGAACAGCATCAGATAGCTCAGGAACGGCTCTGAATCCATCATAGAACGCCGCAACCCATTCCTCTGCCAGACCTCGCTCCCCTGCCACAAAACGCATATCCGAAGCAATGATCAGATTCCGCACAGGTTCCCATGCCAGATCTGATCTCCACTCCCTGAGCTGCTCCTTCCAGGATTCAAGTGTCTTACGCCATAACGGCTCCGAACACATGACTTTCCCTTCACATTTGGCATAACCCAATTCCTCAAGCATATCAGCCATTCGTCGTCCAAGTTCGGCAAAATACGCTTCTTTCCCCTCATGCGGGGTATCACTGATAATCATGCCATTGTCCTGATCGCTCCATAATGTTGCTTCTTCCCTGCCCGAACTGCCAAATACGATAAAGGCATAGGGGACGGGAGGCCGACCGAAGCCGTCCTCTACCATCCCCTGGATGCATAACTCTACTGCTTTCCGATATATCCGGTCATGCAGTTCATTTACCGTTTGGTACCACTCGATCGGCGACAAGGAAGCGGACAACAATTCCTGGAGCTCATTCTGCAAAACTACACGCGCCCGGCGCAGCTCCTCGGAAGAAGCCGCACCATCGATCCCCTGATAGGACCAAGAATGGTTTATAAACGGGATAGGTTCCATCATGTCCAGCCTCCTTGAAGCGTGATTCAGTCATCATTCACCTCAGGAGCTGAACGTACCGCCTCCATTGGATTTACCTTCAATGTTTTTCATTTGCTCAGGATACCCGTAAGTACCGTGCTCACTAAGATCCAGACCCATGGTTTCCTCTTCTTCTGTAACACGGATACCCATAATGACTTTCATTCCGCCAAGAATAATGAAGGAGACAATCAGTACGAAGGCAAATGCGCCTACCAGACCTAGGAGTTGAACTCCGAGCTGGTGGAATCCACCGCCGTAGAACAGACCCGCTTGACCTACCCCTGCATTCTCAGCAAGCTCCGGAGTTGCGAACAATCCTGTGGAAATCGCTCCCCACATACCAGCGATACCGTGAACGGAGAAAGCGTAGATTGGATCGTCAATTCCTTTGCGATCAAAGAATTGAGCCGTGAAGAATGTAATGATACCTGCCAATGCACCGATGACCAGAGCTGCCCAAGGTTCTACAAAGGCACAAGCACCTGTAATCGCTACGAGTGCTGCAAGAACACCGTTCAGCATGCTTGGAATATCCGATTTACCCAGAACTGCCCACGAGATCAGCAGTGCAGCAACACCACCAGCAGCAGCAGCTACGTTTGTAGTCAATGCAACATAACCGAAGAATCCATCGCCCATGGCAGACAACGTACTACCTGGGTTAAAGCCAAACCAACCAATCCAGAGGATGATTACACCGAGTACAGAATACACTTGGTTGTGACCCGGGATGATGTTAGGTTTACCGTCTTTGTTATATTTACCGATACGTGGTTTCAAAAGAATTGTAGCTACCAACGCAGCCGTAGCACCCGTCAAGTGAACGACAGTGGAACCTGCAAAGTCTTGCATACCCAGCTCTGCGAGCCAGCCGCCACCCCATACCCAGTGAGCAACAACCGGATACATAATAATGGTATAAAGTGTTCCGAAAACAATATATACGCTCATTTTTGCACGTTCAGCCATACCACCGCAGGCAATGGCCAGAGATACCGCCGCAAAAGCGAGATGGAATACAAATTTTATGGTAAGTGGAACATCGGAGAAGGCCAGTGATTCGAAGGAAGCAGCCATTTGGTCACCACTCAGGAAAAATCCTGTTGTTCCAAAGAAGCTGTTACCATTACCGAAGCCGAGACCGAAGCCGAGAGCCCAGAAAGCAATAACCGAAATTCCCAATGTCAGGATCGTCTTACCCGCAATATGTCCTGCATTCTTCATTCGTGTCGAACCTGCTTCCAATAAAGCAAATCCCCCTTGCATTAAGAAAACCAGCACAACAGCCAGAAACGTAAAGGCTGAGTTCAGACCGCTTTGAAGTTCGATGTTAGTCGGCCCCTCCGCTGCAGCAAACGCGCTGACCGGGAAAGCCAGTAAAGTAAGCATTAATAACACCGAAACCAACCATTTCTTTCTCATGTACCCCACTCCCTCGTATGTTAAGTTTCTTCACATAACGTGAAACTCTTAATGTCATTATAAGCAGAAGACAGGAAAGTTGACAAGAGTATTTTAAACAAAACCGAAAATTATTTCTGGGAATAAAGTCATACGTCTTTTTCTTGCACTTAAGTACATATTCATGTCCTATGAGTACATAGTTATAGAAACGCAGTTTTACTGGGCGTTAAAGTATAACGTTTGACTGTATGGTTAAAGATCATGTATCATAACTATATAGGAAGAAAAGAATGGGGCGGAGTCTGTAAAGCCGCAGGTGAATCTACAATTCCCTACATTAGAACTGGCAAGCGAGGTGAATACCATTGGGGATATGAAACTGTTTCGGATTGGCGAACTTGCCAAGACCGCTGGTGTGAGTGAACGGACGATTGATTACTACACGAAGCTTGGTTTGATCGCTCCTGAAGAGCGGACAGAAAAGAACTATCGTCTCTATAGTAATGAAACTTTAACTAGGCTCGAACGTATTGTACAGATGAAACAAGAGAAATATAGTCTCGACGAGATCAAGCAATCTCTTGAGAAGTGGAGCCTCGTTAGCACGGAAGAGCAGGTTGCCAGCAAACTGACAACTCTTGAGCTCCATGTTCAACAACTCGAACGAGAGGTTAATGAACTCAAACCGCTGCTTGGGGAGATGAAGCCTGTACAAGCACGCAAGATGATGGCAGGCCTGCTCACGAAAAGCGCCGGTACGATGGAAGCCTTGAAAATCTTGCTTGAGAACACCATGATGTAGCTTACTATTAGAAAGCGGAGGAATGAATATGAGTTTTAATAACGGTATGTTCGTTTTGATCATTATCGCTTTTTTGCTCTCCTTATGGGCGCAATTCCGCGTTAAGAGTACATTCAACCGTTGGTCTGATGTCAAAAACCTGAACGGTATGACCGGTTATGACGCCGCTCGCCACATGTTGGACTCAAACGGTCTGCATGATGTTCCAATCGAACCGGTACGCGGTGCACTCTCCGATCACTATGATCCAATTCATCGGGTTGTTCGATTGTCCGAACCTGTATATTATGAAAATTCAATCTCAGCTGTTTCCGTTGCCTGTCACGAGGTCGGCCATGCGATACAGCACAAGGAAAGCTATCCGATGCTGGCACTTCGCCACCGGATCTTCCCGATTGTGAACTTCGCATCCGGACTTGCACCTTTTCTGTTGATCGCCGGTTTCATCTTCAACGCAATGAACCTTGTTGGTCTCGGTATTATCTTCTTCTCCGTTACCGTTGCCTTCCAGCTCATCACGCTGCCGGTAGAGTTCAACGCAAGCAATCGTGCTCGTGAAATTATGGTATCGGAAGGTTACATTCGTAACGAAGAGGAAAAAGGCGTTGCCAAGGTACTGAATGCTGCAGCATTGACTTACGTTGCCGCTGCACTGATTTCACTACTCGAATTGATCCGTTACATCGGGATTTTCAACAGTCGTGACTAAATTAAATACAACCATAACAAAACAATACCCCACCGTTATTCGGATGGGGTATTGTTTTGTTGTAAACCGAAATAATTAAGCAAAAACGAACGAAAGGACTGTGCCACAAGTGGCAGTTTGTCATCCGCGCGATGGATCAGCCCGATTGTTCGTGTTACTTTGGGATGAGAGATCGCCACATGAGCCGGTTGCAGCGGATTGGTCTGAAATAGCGCCATTTCGGGCAGCAGACTCACTCCCATTCCCGCAGCAACCAATCCTCGAATTGTATCCGTCTCTTCACCTTCAAAGGCAATTTTCGGCGTGAATCCAGCCTCAAGGCAGGCATGCCAGACAATCGGGCGCAGTGAGTATCCTTTGCTGAACAAAACAAACTTATCATCCTTGAGCTGGTCAAGCGCGATCTCATCTTCGCCCGCAAGCGGATGATTCGGGGGGAGAATCGCATGCAACTCTTCGGTTAACACGATATCACCCGCAACCTGATCATGCTTTTCCGGAAAAGGAGATATAAAGGCTAGATCCACCTCAGCAGACAACACATCACGTATGAGTGTGGGAAACATGCCCTGTTTAAATCTGAATTTGACGTTGGGATAACGCTGACGAAATGCGGCCACAACCGAAGGAATCAGGTGAATACCAAGACTATGAGGAAAACCAATGCGAATTTCACCATGTTCCGGGTCCAAAAACTCATGAACCTCTCCGACTGCTTTGTCCAGATCCTTCAGTATGCCTTCAATTCGTTTGCAGAAGAGCTGCCCAACTGCGGTCAACTGCAAATTTCTCCCCTTTTGCATAAAGAGGTCAACTCCCAGCTCCTCCTCCAGTTGATGAATCTGGCGACTCACCGCGGACTGTGCGACATGCAGCTCTTCTGCTGCCTGGGTCACATGCTCCTTTTGTGCCACTTTTAAAAAGTAATGCAACTGTCTTAATTCCACTCGCCTGATCTCTCCAATCTGCTATACCCTACTTAGATCTTGCCTGCACTCCGTCTTCAGATCATTTATTTACGTGTTTACTGTTTCCTGAACTTCCGCGGCTTCCACAAACGGATGAGAAGTCCATAAATGAAGAATCCACCTAACAAACCACCCAAATGAGCCATCCAGCTAATGCCCGACATGGCAAAAGAGAAAATAATACCGAACACAAGCAGTGTGTATAACGTTTTGCGGGAGGCTTCGTCCATCATCGTCCGCTGGAACAAAGCAACATACAGAAACGCACCATAGATAGCATAAATCGCTCCTGAAGCACCGACCGAAATCGTAACCTCTCCAGCAGTGTTATACCATGCCACCGCCAGAATGTTACCCAAGATACCTCCACCCAAATACAGCAAGCCATATCTCACTGAACCAAGTAAGCGTTCCATCGGTGGCGCAAATACAACTAGCGCGAAACTGTTAAATAACAGATGACTGAAACCCGCATGAAGGAAAATGGACGTGAAGTACCTCCACCATTCTCCAGAGAAAAACTCATGATTTGTCAAAGCACCAAACTTGAGCAGCGTCATTGTATTTGTCGATCCACCATTGACAGCAAGTAAAATAAACATAACGACGTTGGCTATCAAAAAAATTGACGTCAGCGGGAAAAACTTTAAGTAACTTCTCCAATTTTCATACCGTAAAAATATCATAAGCTTCTTCTTTCACTCCACCCTGTTCAGATCTGCCTTTAATTCCGATCCATTGTATTGATTGTTCGTCTGAATTGGACAATGCCTTTCATAAAAGATTATAATGGATTTTGGCACGGATCACCAATTTAAAGGAGGAACATTATTATGGCACAAGAACGTACAGGCGCAGCCACATTCAAAGGCAACCCTATTACATTGATCGGACCCGAACTGAAAGTGGGCGATCAAGCACCCGATTTTACTTTGAGTAAAAATCTGGTTGAAGATGCATCCCTGAAAGACTACGCAGGCAAAATCAAACTGATCAGCGTTGTTCCTTCACTCGATACGGGAGTATGCGATGCCCAAACCCGCCGCTTCAACGTCGAAGCTGGAGACCTCGGTGACAATGTTGTCGTTCTAACGGTAAGTGTAGACCTCCCGTTTGCACAAGAACGCTGGTGCGGAGCAGCCGGTGTAGACCGCGTTGTAACATTGTCCGATTACAAAACACGCTCATTCGGTGAAAACTATGGTGTTCTGATCAAGGAATTCCAATTGGACATGCGTTCCATCTTTGTAGTGGATACCGAAGACCGGATTACATATGTGGAATATCTGCCTGAGATGACAGAATCCCCTAACTTCGAGCAAGCAATTGCAGCTGTTAAAGCTTTGCTGTAAAAGGACTCCATGTTCAGAACAAAAGCGAGGAAGGTTCACCTTCTCTCGCTTTTTGTTTGTTTATCCATCCATCTATTTCAATCGTTTGCCTTATATTTGGCGAGCTTCTTATCCAATACAGAGAACAGGTTCATGATCGTCCGATAATTGGAACCCAGGTCTCCAAGTGAACCGCGTGAAGCTGAATACATATCCACCGCACTGCGAACCGGACTAACCGAAATAACTGAAACCGTAATATCCATGGTCCGTCCAAACGTCGTCCGTTTCTCCAGAATAATCTCTCCAACCGAAGGAACCTCGTGAAGCACCTTATAACCCGGAATCTTTTTCAGTGTCGAAGAAACCTCTTCCCAGGCTCTGTCTTTGGATAAATTATAATAACGTGTTTTTAATTTTGGATCCTTGGCTCGATCGCTGGTTCCCTCCATACTGCGGATGATACCGACGAGCGTTCTCTTTAAGGTCAAGACCCTTCCTCCTTTGAATGTAACCGTTCCATTTATGTATTCTAGTGTAACATTGTTCAAGTAGTAACAAAAGGGCATACAGTGCTTTTAACAGAAATACACGGGTCAAAACATAAAAAGTTCAAACAAAAAACACCCTGCAATTCCTGGATTAGAGGAAAGAGTCAGGGTGCTGTACTTGTAACATAGGAACCCGCCTATGCCGTCCGGCTACATTGTCTTATGAACCTGCTTGGCAGGTGGGTGACCGCAAAAATGCTTTTTGAAGTCCCCATGTCGTATAGACAGGGCGTTTCAGCAACATTCTGTGTAGATCTCCCGAAGACATCATCATTGGTTCAAAACAACGAATAACCGAAACGTACATCGCAGGATGTACAATTATTATATCCCTAACTGTGTAAAAAGTAAATGGTGATGACTCATGTTTTATTTTTGCAGATTATCGTTTTTCACTTCAGCTGCTTCAACATCACCGATGGTCTCTACAGAATCGCCGGCCTTAGCAGCCTCCTCTTCTTCCTTCTTCTGCTGCATTTTTTCCATCTGCTCCTGCATCTTCATGAAGGTCGCGTAGAAGTTAAAGAAGGCAAACCAGGCAATAATGCTGATAATGAAGAAGATAAACAATACCGGATACCGGAATCCAATGTAAAACAACAGCCCGCTTCCAAGCAATGTAGAGAACACACGAAACGGTCTGATCAGTGTCAAGAGCACTGCATTTTTAATAATGAGTCCGATTGACATATGATAGTGTACAACCATCGAGAAAAAGTTAAACAGGGATACAAACAAAAGCAAAAGCAGCACAAGCATAATGATTCCCACCAGCTGCATATTGCGGAACTGTGTCATGTATACTGTATAATCCAGATACATGATGGCAAACAACAGGGTATAAAATATGCCCCCAATTAAACTTTGCTTGTAGTTCTCTTTGTAGCCTACAAAGAAAGTACGGAAGATCGGCACATCTGTGTCACCCATATTCCATTTGCGTACGACCGTGAACAGGGCCGAAGTTGCCGGAAAAAGTGTAAGCGGTGCCACAATAGCTATAGCCCAGTTCATTTGCAATGATTCATTTGCGAGATTCTGCTGCATAACGAGCAGTTTCATAATCAAGAAAAACAAGAATGGAGACGAACAAATAGCCCACAACAGATTGGTTGCGGCCAGTCTTGTAATCCACTCTGTAAGCCGGTAGATCCCACCCATAGCTCCTTTAAATTCCAAACATTTCTCCTCCTCCGCAGCCTTGCGTCTAACCTGAAGTCTAATATTAATATACCTTATTATAGATAGGAAAAGCCAGTACTTCCCGAAAACAGATCAACAATCCCTCTAATCCATTGCCATTAACAGCATGGAATTATTGCACATATTCCACAATAAAAAAAATGGAGCAGTTACCTGCCCCATTTCCCATTTCAGCCTTGCATACTATTCGAAAGAAGAATCTTTCGCAGGACGACGTCCTTCGTTGTTGCTTGGACGCGGTTTGCGGTCACGGTTGTAACCACCTTCTCTGCTTCCACCGCCACTGCTGTTGCGATCGCGGTTGTAACCACCACGTCCGCCACCACTGCTGTTACGGTCACGGTTGTAGCCACCGCCACCACCGCTGCGGTTACCGCTGTAGCCAGATGGTTTACGTCCGCTGGAGCGAACATCTGGTTTACGACGTTTAGCACGAATCGGATCTTCTGGAGTCAATTCAACTTGAGCGTCTTTTTTGTCACCTGTCAGGAGCTTCAGGGAAGCAGACAACAGTTGAACAGAATCATATTGCTCAAGCAATTGAATTGCGATACCTTTGTATTCGTTCAGTTCACCGGATTGTACAATCTCAAGCAAACGCTCAGCTGTCAAACGTTGTTTACCTTCTACAGCCTCAGCCAACGTTGGCAGTGGTTTGCGAGGGATACGGTGACGTGTTACACGCTCAATGAAGTGCAAGTGATCGATCTCACGTGGTGTAACGAATGACCAAGCAGCACCCTCTTTACCTGCACGGCCCGTACGACCAATACGGTGAACGTAGCTCTCAGGATCTTGCGGAAGGTCAAAGTTCACAACGTGAGTTACGCCGGATACGTCGAGACCACGTGCAGCCACATCTGTTGCAACGAGTACATCAATGCTGCCGTCACGGAACTTACGCATTACTGTATCACGTTGGTTTTGAGACAAGTCACCATGGAGACCATCAGCAGAGTATCCACGTTTTTGAAGCGCTTCTGCCAATTCGTCAACACGACGTTTTGTACGTCCGAATACGATCGCCAGTTCAGGAGATTCCATATCCAGCAAACGGCTGAGTGCTTCGAATTTTTGACGCTCAGGAACTTCGATGTAAGCTTGGTCAATCAGAGGTGCACTAACTTGTTTCGGAATTACGGATACGTGCTCTGGGTTGTTCAAGAATTGCTGAGCCAGTTTTTGAATGTTAGGAGGCATTGTTGCTGAGAAGAGCATCGTTTGACGATCAGCCGGAACTTGTTTAAGGATGGATTGAATATCCTCCATGAAGCCCATGTCGAGCATTTCATCTGCTTCATCCAATACAACCGTTTGTACATCTTCAAGTTTGATCGTTTTGCGGTTAATGTGATCCAGGAGACGTCCAGGTGTACCGATGATAATCTGTGGTTTTCTTTTCAGTGCACGGATTTGACGAACGATGTCTTGTCCTCCGTAAATTGGCAGGGAGCGCAAACCTTTGAAGCGGGTGAGTTTTTCGATCTCTTCGGCAACTTGGATCGCAAGTTCACGTGTAGGTGCCATAATGAGGGCGCGGATTTTTTCGTCGCTTTTGGAGATTTTGCTGATCAGCGGAATACCGAATGCTGCTGTTTTACCTGTACCTGTTTGAGCTTGGCCGATCAAATCTCTGCCTTCAAGCGCAATAGGGATCGATTTGGATTGAATCGGTGTTGCCTCTTCGAACCCAAGTTCGGTGATGGCTTGCAGCACCAGTGGTTCAAGATTGAAATCTGCGAAATTTAAATTTGTCAAAATTATTCATACTCCTTCTATAGGGTGGACATGGTGGACAATCCACTTTGTTGTCTGTATTCTTAAGTAGCGTTAATATTTATAGGGTATCCCATAAGGGCAAATTATTTTCACAATCATCACAATTCGTGAATGGGTCCCCAACATAAGACTAAAACTACATACATCTGTTTGAAACATTTCAAATTTTATCGTTCCATTTGGAAAAAGTTCCCTACTCAAGAATATCCACAAATTATTATATCACAAAACAAATCAAGATTACCAGCAATCTGGTTTTAAATATAAATGAGGTGATTAAATTGCCCAAAATAATTTGGCACTCTTTAGTGATCATATTGGGTGCTGCAGCTATAGCCTGCGGCTTTAACTGGTTTTTGGTCCCCCATCAGCTGCTAAGCGGCGGGGTATCCGGTATTTCCATGCTTCTTGGTTATTTTACAAATTTAAATCTTAGTGTAATGTATTTTGTTCTTAACATTCCTTTGCTCGTTGCGGGTTGGTTTATTCTTGGACGACGATTCATTATATTGAGCATTGTATCGGTAGCAGCCACTTCCTGGTTTATTGGATTGCTGCCTGTTTTTGTCGTGGCTACAGACCCTCTCCTCAGCTGTGTATTCGGGGGCGTTTTGGTAGGTCTGGGCACAGGAATCTCCTTCCGGGTAGGCGGTTCTACCGGCGGATTGGATATTGTCGGTTCCATTTTCACACGATATCGGGACTTTCCGATTGGTACGGTTATGGCAGGCATGAACGGGGCAATTATTATGCTCGCGGGTTATCTGAACAATGACTGGAACATTGCCTTGGCCTCCATGGTATCGATTTATATCACAGGGAAGGTGCTGGATCTGATCCACATCAGTCATATTAAAGTGACATTGTACATCATCACGAATGAGACAGAATCCATGTTGAAAAAATTGCTGGTTCGTCCTCGCGGAGTCACGAAGATCAAAACCCAAGGGGCATATACCGACATTGAAAAGGACATGTTAATGACGGTGACAACCCGTTATGAGCTCGTTGAGATTAAACGCATCATTAAGGAAACCGATCCCAATGCGTTTGTGAATATCGTCGAAACGGTTGGTGTCATGGGTTCTTTCCGCAGAAGTTGAGACACATGTACGGTTAACAATTTATATAATTGTGGTATAATAATTGTGCACGGCTCCTAAATATGATGTATAGCAGGATCTGCCCTTCACTTTCACAGGCCATATGCTTTTCCGATTCGCGCCGAATGACTTACCATTTTGGAATTCGAGTAGGAAAGGGTGATTATTGTGGATATGGAAACGGTAAAACTGTTTGAAATCGTCAACAGATGGTGTCCGGAAATGCTCCCTTTCTTAAAACCGAATGAGCTCGATTCACTTATTGTTCTCCGGGATGGGCTGGGCATTCTGGAGCAGGGAGACGCAATGGAAATCATTCAGTACAGTATTTGTGAGCATCAGAACGATATTTACATTCAATAAATTTTTTGACTGATTACGCCGCTTCTTGAGAGGTTTCCCCCTCACAGGAAGCGGTTTTCAATTTTCCAGTGTTGTTTCATTACTTGATTAATATGGTTAAAAGCCCAGAGGCTTTATTATATAATTCAATTATGGAATGCACATAAGGGAGTGGGAATGAAATGAACATGTTTTGGGCTTTACTGGCCATGGCCATAGGAAGCTTCAGTGGTACAGCTGCAACAGCAGATCAGGGAAATCAGCAATTTCAAACATTAACGAACAGTTTCAACACCGCACTTATCCAATCACAAAAAGATCATGTCGTTATTGATGCAGATCATCCGCCTGCCAAAGTTGATCCTCAGCCGGACGCACCTGTTGTTAAAGGAATTTATGTTACAGCATACAGCGCTGGCGGAGCACGGATGAAAGAATTGCTCGATCTGATTGATAACACGGAGCTTAATTCCATGGTCATTGATATCAAGGACGATCTCGGATACATAACCTACCCTACGGAGAACAAATCACTACAAGAAATGGGCAAATCCCAGTCATTTATCCGGGATATTGACGCTTTGATGAAACGGCTGCAGAAACATGAGGTCTATCCGATTGCCCGGGTCGTCGTGTTCAAAGATACGATTCTTGCCAAAAAAAATCCGGAACTTTCCTTCCGAAACAAGGACGGTTCGGTATGGGCCAACGGCAAAGGCGACAGTTTCGTGAATCCTTACAGCAAGGAAGTCTGGGATTATAATATCGAAATTGCCAAAGAAGCCGCCAAGCTTGGATTCAAGGAAATCCAGTTCGATTATGTTCGTTTTCCAGAAGGCTTTGAGAATCGCGCAGATAAGCTCAAATACACCAAAACGGATAAGTCGCGGGTTGACGTTGTAGCGGAATTTGTTCAATACGCCCGCAAGGAACTGGCGCCGTTGGGTGTCCGGGTTTCGGTGGATATCTTCGGCTACGCAGCCTCAGTGCCTGCAGCAGAAGGCATCGGTCAGGATTTTGTAAAAATATCCGAAAATGTGGATGTGATCTCACCAATGGTCTATCCAAGCCATTACTCAACGGGATGGTATGGTGTGAAGGACCCTGACAAGGATCCCTACACCACGATCAAAGGTTCCATGGAAGACACGCACAAGAAACTCGACCCAACCAAAGAGCTCAAGCCGGTAATTCGTCCGTGGATTCAAGACTTTACGGCAAGCTGGCTTGGCAGCGGGCACTATATCAAATACGGCAAAAAACAAGTTGAAGACCAGATTCGCGCAATGAAAGATATGGATGTAGATGAATACCTGCTCTGGAATGCGTCCAATCGTTACACCTCTGGTGTGAACTATAAGTAAAGATAAGTCAGGCACTCTTCCCACCTTTATTCACCTCGTTCCGTTTGTGCGGAGCGAGGTTTTTTATTTGTTTTGTCACCTATCTGGAGCTGTTCCCTGTTCAAATTCGGCAAAATCCACTACAATGAATAGCTGTCCATATATGTCAGTTGGATGATCATTCTTATGAATAGCGAGGCACTCGAAGTGAACATGACAACCACAAGTTTTTCGCAAAAAGTAAAACAATTCCTGATCATATTTTTACCCATATTCACAACACAGATCGCCCTGTCTGCCATGTCCTTCTTCGATACCAATATGTCAGGCAAGTTTTCCCCGGCCGATTTGGCTGGTGTAGCAATAGGTACGAGTCTGTGGATGCCGGTACAAACCGGGCTTAGTGGAATTCTCATCGGAATCACTCCTGTGGTATCCCATCTGCTTGGCTCCAAACGCAAGGATCAGATCGGACACAGTGTCATACAGGCACTTTATTTGGGCATTGCCGTCAGTCTTGCCGTTCTTGCCATAGGAGCCATGATCCTTACCCCAATTCTGAACGGGATGCCGCTGGAACCGCGTGTTGCCCAGGTTGCCCTATATTTTCTGTGTGCGCTGGCTTTTGGTATCCTTCCACTATTCGGATATACCGTGCTGCGCAGTTTCATGGATGCACTTGGGCAGACACGAATCACCATGTTCATCACGTTAGTTTCCCTGCCAGTTAATATTTTACTGAATTATTTACTCATCTTCGGACGATGGGGTTTTCCCCAGCTGGGGGGTGTGGGCGCAGGTGTGGCTACCGCGTGTACCTACTGGCTTATTTTCCTTATCAGCATCTTCTTTGTGCATCGGATTGAGCCTTTTGCCCAGTATGGGGTATTTCGTCACCTCACTGGCGTATCACTGGGAAAATGGAAGGAACTCCTCAAAATCGGGGTACCCATCGGCTTCGCTACTTTTTTTGAAACATCGATCTTTGCTGCCGTGACGTTAATGATGAGCCGGTTTGACACCATTACGATTGCTGCCCATCAGGCTGCCCTCAATTTCGCGTCTACGCTGTACATGCTGCCAGTAAGCATATGTATGGCCCTTACCATCCTTGTTGGATTCGAGGCGGGTGCTGGACGTTTGAGAGATGCCAAGCAGTACAGTCTGCTAGGTATTGGCGGAGCCATTGTACTATCACTGCTGACAGCGGTTGTATTGCTCGTCTTTGGGGAACAAATTGCAGGTCTGTATTCAAACGAACGTGAGGTCATTGCCTTAACTCAGCATTTCCTCATTTATGCCATCTTCTTTCAGATATCGGATGCCATCGCTACACCAACCCAAGGTGCACTTCGGGGATACAAAGATGTTAATCCTGCGTTGATGATTACGTTCGTGGCTTATTGGATCATTGGTCTTCCCGTAGGCTACATTACAGCCACGTATACATCGCTTGGCGCTTTTGGATACTGGATCGGCCTTATTGCCGGCCTTGCTGTCGGTGCCACTGCACTGCTCTGGAGACTGTTCCTGGTTCAGCGGAAAACTGCAGTTCGCATGGTTGAACAATCAAATTAATCAGTTCAAGGATAAAAGTAAGCAAGCTCACATTACTTTACATCACATCACATTTCATGTGATGCAAAAAGAGCACAGCGCCGTCAACCCGGGCTGTGCTCTTTTGATTGTTGTTTATTGAGATAAACGTTGTGCAAGTTCGTACGTATTCATGTCGAAATCTTTTTTCGTGTTAACGACTTTATCGATATCTGTCAGGACCAGCTCACCTTTGATAATCCCACAACCCTTGTCGGTCTCACCGGAAATCAGGCTGCGTACAGCGAAGTCACCCAGACGGCTGGCCAGGTTACGATCAAACGGAGTTGGCGTACCGCCACGTTGAATGTGACCCAGTACAGTTACACGCGGCTCATATGTCGGGCAGCGTTCCATCAGTTCTTTGGCCACATCTTCGCCTCTGCCAACGCCTTCAGCAACGATAATGATACTGTGACGTTTACCATGTGCGAAGTTGGCTTTCATCCGGTCTGCCACTTCATCCATGTCGAATGGAACTTCCGGTACAAGAATCGTTTCGGCACCGGACGCCAGTCCGGCATGAAGTGCAATATCGCCACAGTGGCGGCCCATAACCTCAACGATGGAAGAACGTTCATGAGAAGACATGGTATCACGCAGTTTGTTGACTGCATCTACCACTACACTTACTGCTGTATCGAATCCAATTGTATAATCCGTAAATGAGATGTCATTGTCAATGGTTCCTGGAAGACCCATCGTGTTGATCCCCAGTTTGCTCAGTTTGTTGGCACCATTGTAAGAACCGTCCCCACCGATAACAACCAGACCATCAATGCCACGGGCACGCAGGATGTCTGCTCCCTTTTGCTGGCCTTCTGCCGTGTAGAACTCCTTGCAGCGAGCCGATTGCAGAACCGTTCCGCCACGCTGAATGATGTCACCTACACTGCGCAGATCCATTGGGAAAATATCGTTATTCAACAGACCCTGATACCCGCGTTGAACCCCGTATACTTCGAGACCGTGGAACAATCCGCTGCGAACCACCGCACGAACAGCCGCGTTCATTCCTTGTGAATCACCACCGCTCGTTAAAACTGCGATTTTTTTTACTGCTGTCATGATGTTTCTTCCTCCTCTAGTTTCACTTCAGGCTTCCGCAACAATGCGCCTGACTTACATGTGTTTGCGAATCCAGCGACTGAAGATAAAGAAAAAAACTCTGGTCATTGGACTCTTCTTCATCAAACGCTTGGATACGGCGCGAACTTCCTGCTGTTCGCTGACTTTGGGATCAGACAGGTAAATGGCAAGCAGTCCTTCGATAATCATCCGGTGAAAAGCGCTGCCCGGAATATTCTGCACATCACTGCGGGCCATCTCCACAATAAAAGCAATGCGGTCCAGCATCGTCTCCACATTCTCGTAGTAATTGCAGAAGTTGAGATCTCCACCGATACGATCTTCATCCTGATCGATTAAATAATCGAGCATAATGTGCAATGCGCATACATGCGGAAAATAGGCAGTGTGGATCGAGGCCGCCTGCTCTTCAGTCAGCTGATCATCACTTGCAGCCAGAAACAGCATGAATACGCCCAGCGTAGAGCCGGTAGCGGCGGCAAATTCGTTCCAACGGAACTGAGGTGTTCGGTGGCGGTGCTCCGACCACCATTCGAGCAGTGCCGTTTCTCTCAGTTCCGGCTTGATGTGCTTATATACCTGCAGGTCCGTGTATAGGCCTGCCAGATCCTGAATTTGGGGCTTGGCGGACGCATATCCAGGCAGCTGACGCGTCAACTCCTGACATGTTGTCACCAGATTCCGCAAGTATCCACCGTCGTCCTGCTCCTCTCGGAGCGCATAATAATTGACTGGTGTTGCTTCGGGATCTACCGCATCAAGCATGGATTGATGGAGAAGCCGAAAGTCATTCGGGTCCATCGATGTGCTGCGGTCGCACAGATTGTCCAAATAATCACTAATAGTTTGATAAGAAACAATGAGCGGAATCAGGATGTGCCTCTTTGGCATATCAGGCAAAGCATAAACCGTTCCGCCTTCACAGTGAAACTGTTTGTCTTTGAGACTAGCCAGGGCCTGATTGCGTAATTCCTCATTCGGAATTTTCTCGGCCTCAGCACGCCAGGCAGCCAGTTCTTTCCGCGTTTCCGGAATGGTGTACTTGTACACCCCTCTCATCAATTCCAGCGGTCCCCGCGGATATTGATGTCGACTTTGATTAGATTGGCTCAAAATAAATGTGCCTCCACTTGGTTGAATACGTATTAGAGCGATTTTTAACCAATCCCATTATAATATGAACCCCTTAATTGTACAAATGATCTACCGCATAATCACGGCAAAAAATCGCATCCGCTGCCAGGTCTTTGTGATATACTAACCATATTTCATCCATCAAAGGAGTCGTTGACATGACGTCAAGTGAGCCTCTCTCGTGGAGACGGTTATTTGCTTTTTTTGTGCCGCTCGGCATATCCGCCTCTTTGGTTACCATTTCTCACGTAATTATTAATAGTACACTCGCCAGATCTGCCCACCCGGAGACGGTCATTGCCAGCTACGCCATTGCCGGCAGTCTGCTGACCCTTACCGAACGCCCCTCCACACTGCTGCGGCAAACCTGCTCTGCGCTGGTACGGGACCGCCTTTCTTTTCAGGCCCTCACATTCGTCACCAAAATATTTCTTGCCTGCGTACTGCTAATTGGATTCCTTATCGTATACTCTCCTGTTGGTACAGTGGTTTTTAAATATCTGTTTGGCGTGAGTCCCGATCTGTTGACCAAAGTGATTGATGTTTATGAAATTCTGATGTACGTCAGCATTTTCTCCGTCATTCGCAATATCTACCAGGGCATCATTATTACGAATAACCGGACCAAATGGCTGACCATCGGCATGTTATTCCGTCTTGGCGGCATGTACGGCCTGTCTCTGTATTTCATCTATACAGACAGCATTAACAGTGGTCGTGTAGGCGCTATCATCTTTGCGGCAGGCATGATGATCGAGGCCCTGGTGAGCTTTCTGGAAGGAAACAGCATCAAGCGAAGCATGCCAGCCAAGCTTGAAGATCACCCTGTTGAAAGCAAGGGAGACGTTTTTCGCTTCTACAAACCGCTCTTGTTATCCAGTTTTGTGGCCTTGTTCATCGGACCCGTCATCAATATCGTACTTGGCAAAACAACCGGAATTGCGCTGGCCATCTCTTCTTTTGCTGTAGCCAGCAGTCTGATGCAGCTTATGCTGAGCTTTTTTACTTATATCCATCAAATTGTGCTGAACTTCTATCAGATTGATGCCAAACTGGTGAAAAAATTCGCACTGGTCACCGGATTTATTCCGTTTGCCATGACTGTATCCATTGCCTACACACCTCTGGGTCCCTGGGTACTGGAGAATGTAATGAGCGTTCAAGGCAACCTGCTGCAGCAAAGCTTGTGGACACTGCGTGCCTTTGTACTATTCCCGCTGATTTCACCTTTTCTCGACTTCAGCAATGGATTGATCCTGCTGCGGGGACAAACCAAAACGATGTTTCGGTCCCAGTCAGCCAATGCCATCTGTACGGTTATCGTACTGCTCATTCTGGTCACCATATTTCCAGCGTGGAACGGCATGATCGGAGCGGTCGCTCAGTCTCTTGGCCTGCTTGCCGAACTGATCATTGTCTGGCTTGTCATCCGGCGCACGCAGAAAGAGCCTTCCATGTCTGCTGCACCGTCCGGAAAATCACCTTCACTTAAAGGCTAAATATTGAAATGCATTGAAGAATGGAGTCTCTCAACATGAAATTAAGTCACAACGCCCGCCCGGATCAAAACTGGCTGCGGGCACTAATGTTCACAATCTTCGGCTCTACCGTACTGGTTGTATCCTATTTGCAGCTGTATTTCAGTCATCTGGGATTCAGCCGGGCTGAAATTGGATACCTGTACGGGATCGGTCCACTTGTTTCGGTATTCTCCAACATGTTCTGGAGCATGGCCAGTGATCGCTATAAAACGGTCCGCAAAGTCATGATTATTCTGCTAGGCGGACAATTGATTACAGGTGTCATGCTGGCAAATGCCACGTCCTTCGGACAGGTATTTATCCTGGTAACCTTGTTTTACTTTTTCTACTATCCGGTTTATCCCCTTGCCGATACGATGGCGATTACAACTGCAAGCAAATATGGCCGCAATTTCACGTCCATTCGTGTTTTCGGCTCGATCGGCTACGCATTTTTTGCATTAAGCATCGGGTATTTTCTTGGCTCTTTTGGACCGGGATGGACGATGTGGGTGTGCATCGCACTTGCGGCCATTACACTTCTGATCAGTTTCCGATTACAGGATCAGGAAGAGCCTTGTGGCACTACCAGTAAAATGGACCTTTCAGGGCTGTGGGCGATCTTGAAACGGAGGGATGTCCTTAGCTTTTTCGGCTGTGTCTTCCTGCTGGCACTGGGTCACCGGATGAACGAGGCTTTTCTCACCATCACGCTGAAGGACCTCGGTGCCAGTGAAGGGCTAATCGGCTGGTCTTTGCTCATCTCTTCCGTGAGTGAAATTCCGATTTTTCTACTGCTCAGCAAGTATGGCAATCGTTATAAGGAGCTTCCACTCCTCACGTTCGCTGCGCTGATGTACACCATTCGTTTATTGCTAATGTCTGTCTCGGATACACCTGCGGCTGTTGTTGCGATTCAGACCATGCACAGCGTTACCTTCGGCATTTTCTACGTGACAGCCGTCCGCTATATTACACGCCTTGTTCCCGATGCGTACCGTGCAACAGGAATGGCCCTGTTTACCATTGTGTGGTCCAGTGCCTCTGGTCTGCTCAGCGGAACCTTTGGCGGTTTGATATTGGATCATGCCGGCAGGCATGTTTTCTATCTCACAGCAATGGCATTCTCACTCGCTGCACTTGTTGGCTTCGTCCTGAAGCTGCTGTCCAGCATGACCAATCGTGCGCAATGAGCGCTATACAACCTTTGCCACATATGAACACAAAAAAGCACAGTCTCCCGAGGGGGACTGTGCTTGGGTTCTTTATATTCAGCTAGAAGCCAATCATTTATAAGAAATCCGATAAACGGAAAAATCTTACAATTTAATTACGTTAGCTGCTTGAGGACCACGGTTTCCATCAGTGATTTCGAATTCTACCGCTTGACCTTCTTCCAATGTTTTAAAGCCGTCGCCTTGGATTGCGGAGAAATGTACGAATACGTCCTCGCCGCCTTCAACTGAAATAAAGCCATAGCCTTTTTCTGCGTTAAACCATTTAACTGTACCTTTCAAATGAACAACCTCCTAAAAATATCGCCATCTATGGCGAATACCCTAATTATACTGTATGACTTTCTACATTGCAATTTATCTTTTCAATAAATGCGGAAAAAATTTGCTTTGAATCGTAGGGTACGGTATCATTTTACCAAAACCGTTAGTTTGGAGACTACCTATGATAAAAAAACATGAAATATACAAAACCGACAAGTGGAATATGATGACTGTAGAGGTACAGGGCAAATATCTCGTACTCCGTGAAATTTCCGAAGAATGGGGCGAGGAATGCCACACATTTCTCAGCCGCCCTGCCTTGATGCACTGGGCTGAACGCCGTTTTCCTAAGGCTGATTTTGAGAACCGCGAAGATGAATGGCGTCAATTGATGGCTGCTTTCAAAGAGGTGTAATGGATGCCGCTTGACTCAAGCAATGTCGTCATCTTCATTATCCTTGCCTTTTGTCTGGGAGCTGTACTTATTCTGGGACGCAATTCCCTCCCGGATCGACTTCGGCGGGGAATGGCTCTCATTGCCACACTGCTGATTTGTTTTGCTTTTTTCCTGATCGTCTATTTCCTAGCCAATATGGGAGCCTAGTGCTCTCAAATATTTCAACAGGCCCGAGGCCATACTATACCGGATTGTTCGTATAGTGAGGAGGAAGGCCGCTTGAAATACCGCAAATCGCTGTTTGTCTTGCTAGTACTCAGTCTGATTCCTTCGTCTCTCTCCGCACAAGCGAGCGAGCCGGGGGCAGACTGGTCTATACATCAACTTCATCAAAGGAGGATTCCCATGAGTCAATTATTGAAACGTTCCGAGGTGCCAACTGAACATACCTGGAAACTCGAAGATTTGTTCGCCGATCAGAAAGCCTGGGATCAGGAATACGAAGAAGTAACGTCTCTGACCAAGAAAGCCTCCGAATTTCAAGGCAAGCTGAACAAGCCGGAATCTCTTAAGGCATGTTTCGAACTCGAAGATGAGGTCAGTCTCAAAATTGAACGCCTCTTTGTGTATGCACGCATGCATCAAGATGAAGACACAGCTAATCCTACATACCAAAACCTGTCCCAAAAAGCGCAAAAGCTGAGTGTACGTGTTGGCGAAGCTCTTTCCTTTGTGACACCCGAAATTCTCTCTCTACCGGATGATCAGCTGGATGCATTCATTGCCGATGAGCAATTGTCTGCATTCAAGTTCACGCTGGAAGAGATGAAACGTGAAAAGGCGCATGTCCTGAGCAAAACGGAGGAAGCTCTGCTTGCACAGGTGGGCAACTTGTCCCAGGCACCACAGACGATCTTCAGCATGCTGAATAACGCTGATCTCAAGTTTCCCAAAATCAAGGACGAACATGGCAACGAAGTGGAGCTTACCCACGGGAGTTACATTCAGTTCCTGGAGAATCCTAATCGCGAAGTTCGTGAACGTGCTTTCAAAGCCGTGTATGAAACGTATTCCAAACAGAAGAACACCATTGCCGCAGCCCTGAATGCCAACGTCACCAAAAACATGTTCTATGCCAACGTCCGGAAGTATCCGTCCGTCATGGAGATGTCCCTGTACGGGGACAACATTCCAACGGATGTTTACACCAATCTGGTGGACACCATTCATGAGAGCCTTCCACTGCTGCACCGTTATATGGATCTGCGCAAAAAATTGCTCGGTGTGGACCAACTGCATATGTACGATCTGTTCGCTCCACTGGTCGATGAGTATAAAATGGATATTACGTATGAGGAAGCCAAACAAACCGTTAAAGATGGTTTGAAACCGCTTGGCAAGGACTATGCAGATGCTCTGCAGGCGGGTTATGATGACCGCTGGATCGACGTATACGAGAACGAAAACAAACGATCAGGCGCATACAGCTGGGGTGCATATGGCACTCACCCATACGTCTTGCTTAACCACAAAGACAATCTGAACAGCATGTTTACGCTGGCACATGAAATGGGTCATGCCTTGCATTCGTATTATTCGGATACTTCCCTTCCGTATCGGGATGCACAATATACCATTTTCCTTGCAGAAGTTGCATCCACAACCAATGAGGCGCTGCTGATGGATTATCTGCTTAACAAATCCACGGATCCAAAGGAAAAGCTGTATCTGTTAACATACTATGCAGATCAATTCCGCACCACCGTGTTCCGTCAAACGATGTTTGCAGAATTTGAGAAAATCATTCATGAGCGTGCAGAAGAAGGCGAAGCCCTTACGCCGCAGCTGCTCTCTGAAATTTATTATGACCTTAACGTCAAATACCATGGAAACAGCATGGCTGTTGACAAGGATATCGAGATGGAGTGGGCGCGTATCCCCCATTTCTATAACAGCTTTTATGTTTATAAATACGCAACCGGCTTCTCTGCAGCAACAAGCTTCTCCAAACAGATTCTCGAAGAAGGTCAGCCTGCGGTAGACCGTTATCTCGGCTTCCTCAAGAGTGGTGGAAGTGACTACTCCATCAATATTCTGAAAAAAGCAGGCGTGGATATGTCTTCACCACAGCCAATTCGCGAAGCCATGAGTGTCTTCAAAGAATTGATTGAACAAATGGAACAATTGACCAAATAAGGTTACCCTACTGTTCCATGTGACCTGTATCCCTTGCCCGAATGGGCAAGGGATTTTATCATCAAGCCAGATGCACAGCGCCTTCTTTGGGGTAATGCATTCTATTCCTGAATTGTTCAACAAGGAGGCACCACCATGAAAATGCAATGGACCCTCATCGCAGGTCTTGTTTTTGCACTTCTTACCGGAATCTTCGCTGTAATTAATGTGGATTCCGTGCAGGTCAACCTGCTCTTTAACACGGTTCAAATCCCATTAATCCTGCTGATTTTAGGCTGTACCCTGATCGGCGGAATCATTGTAGGATCCTATGGCATTTTCCGCCAATATCGATTGCAGCGCGAGAACAAGCAATTGAAACTGCGTATATCCGAATTGGAAAACTCCACTTCAACTTACTCGTCACCCGATTCCTATACAACGACAGAACCATTTGTAGAGACAGAACCGGATCGCATTGCTCAAACCGATTCCATCCAGAGTGGGCGTAAAGGAAATTCTGCGGATACGTTGTAAGAAGGAACAGCCTGCTGGATAAGGAATGGTTTGACCCATTCTACCAGACAGGCTGTATTCTTGTTTAACGGAACACCTATTATTAAGGAGGAAGCTCTATATGAATTTTACAATTAATGAATCCTACGTCCTGACCTTTCTGAAAAAGCTGCTGGATACCCCAAGCCCAAGTGGTTACACACACTACATTATGGAGATGATCCGGGAAGAAGCACGATCATTGAATGTCCCATTCGAACTAAACAACAAAGGTGGGGCCGTACTTACTTTACCTGGTCAAGATTCATCCAAAACGGTGGGGCTTAGTGCACATGTGGACACTTTAGGTGCCATGGTACGTTCCATCACTTCCTACGGTACGCTCAAGCTGACTTCTGTTGGCGGATTCTCTATGCATAGTATTGAAAATGAGTATTGTACCATCCATACACGTGACGGCAAGACATACACCGGGACCATTCTCTCCCTGCATCCTTCTGTTCACGTCTACCCTGACGCCCGCACCTTTGAGCGTACGGAGAGCCATATGGAAGTTCGTATTGATGAAGTGGTCTCGTCCAAGGAAGACGTTCTGGGACTGGGAATCAGCGTGGGTGACTTTATTTCTTTTGACGCACGTGCGGTAATTACACCAAGCGGTTATATCAAGTCACGTCATCTGGATGACAAAGCCAGTGTGGCTGCCCTATTCGGCATCTTGGAATCAGCGCATCGGGAAGGCTGGAAGCCACTACATAACATTTCTCTGCTTATTTCGAACTATGAAGAAGTTGGTCATGGTGCCTCCTATATCCCGGCAGAAATCAGTGAATTGATCGCTGTAGATATGGGAGCAATGGGTGATGATCTCAGCTGTAAAGAAACGGATGTATCCATTTGTGCCAAAGACTCCTCTGGCCCGTATGATTATGATATGACAAGCCGACTGATTGAGCTTGCCAAACAAGCGAATCTTGATTACGTAGTCGATATTTATCCACAATACGGCTCTGACGGTAGTGCCGCCTTGCGAGGTGGGAATAACATTCGTGCTGCGCTGATTGGTCCGGGGGTTCACGCTTCCCATTCCATGGAGCGTACACACAAGGATGCCGTTCTGAATACGGCCCGGTTGCTGGCTGCATACATCACAACCAAGTAGTCAACCAGCCCGTGCCTCAATAATAAACGAAGATGCCACCAACAGCTCATTCAGGCTGCCTGGCATCTTTTTTTACTCTTATCTGAATATCCCATCCTATTCGGCCTGCTCCACATACTGATGATATCGCTGCTCTAACCCTGTTAAATCTCGCTCATGATCACGGATTTCATTTTTCAATACATGCAATGTACGGCGAACTGTACGCAAACCATCCTCCACCTGGGATTCCGCTTTGCGTATTTTGTCCTGTACCATCCAGTCCACAAAGAGATTGTCGAAGAAATAATCTGCAAAGGATAACAAACCTCCTAGCTCCAGGTCCGTGTGTACAGCCATTTTTACATCTTCCAATTCCTTCTGGAATCGTTTCAGATGTCTTCCAGCTTCGGTTATGGCAGATTGCGCGTCATCCATACGACTGCGTTTGATATGAGTAGATATCATGCCCCCACCCATCATGTCGTAAACTCCCCAATTCCCTGCAGACTTCAACGCATCACCGGCACGATTCAGTGCACTCAGTAACCGTTCACCTTCACGATCTGCCTCCTTAAGTTCCTTCATTTCGCCGCGCAAATGCTCCAAATCCTCTGCCAATTGCCTAAGTTCATCATTGTTTGACAGAAGTTGATTTTCCTTTTTGCCCCACAACACCTTGTAATCATTTTCCCAAAAGCGATATTTACTCTGCTCATCCAGTTCGCGCTGCACTTCCTTGCGCTGCTCATGGATGTCGTTTAACATGTGGCAAGCTGTATCGTATTCAGCCTTACTCTCCATAAGCTCCATTTCCTCCTTCTCCAGGCGCTCCTGCTTTTTACCGATCAGGTTATAAAAAAATGCAGACAGCGTCATGCTATTCAGCCGATCGACATCATCCTGCTCCTTCTGGAGATGTTCCAGGCGCCGCTGTACTTTCGTTTGCCACTCAGCTTCTTCCTCATTCAACTTCTCCATTCGTTTGTTCCACTTCTCGTAAATTCTCCCCTTCTCCTTGAGCACAGCCAGTTGTTCATTCAGTTCTTTGTACATAAATGTGGTGTTCTCCTTTCGCTGGAACTATTTCCTTACTACTTACAACGCAATGGATATGGTTAACGTTTCATATAAAAAAAATCGCCATCCCTCAAAACACAGCGTTAAGCCACATTTTAAAAGATGACGATTCAATTGATTCAATTAGGATTTGCTTTTCTCAATCTGCTCAGCAAGCTCATTCAGGAAGGTCCAACGTTCCATCAGTTCGTCCAGATGACGCTCTGCCTCGGCCTGCTCTGCCATCAGTTCCTGCAGACGGGCTGAATCACTGAAGGATTTCTCCATCGCAGTGGTAATCCGCACAAGATTGGCTTCGGCCTTCTCAATATTCTCATCGATCTGATCATACTCCCGTTGTTCCTTGAAGCTGAATTTCAGCTTGGGTTTGGCTGCTGCTGCAGCAGACTTAACCTCATCCGTTCCTGCTTTTTTCGCTGCTGAACCACTATCGCTCACCGGAGAAGCTCCCGGTGCATTCTTCAGCATCCATTCCGCATACTCACTATAGTCGCCAACATGAACCCGAATGGCACCATCGCCCTCGAACGCCAGCACTTTATCCACGGTACGATCCAGGAAATAGCGATCATGGGATACAACGAAAACAACACCGGGAAAGTCATCCAGGTAATCTTCGAGTACCGCCAGCGTTTGAATATCCAGATCGTTGGTCGGCTCATCCAGAAGCAGTACATTCGGCGCAGCCATCAGCACACGCAGCAGATAGAGACGACGCTTCTCTCCACCTGACAGACGAGAGATTGGCGTCCACTGCGATGCAGGTGTGAAAAGGAACCGTTCCAACATCTGGGCTGCTGTAATCAGCGACCCATCGGCAGTCCGCACATTCTCGGCTACTTCCTTGATATATTCAATGACTCGCAGAGATTCATTCATTTCCTGATGCTCTTGTGTGAAGTAGCCCAAATTTACGGTTGGACCAAGAACCACCTCACCGGAATCCGGCTCCAGTTTGCCAGAGATCATCTGCAGCAGAGTCGATTTACCACTGCCGTTCGGTCCAACGATACCCACCCGGTCGCCAGGTACGGCAATATAGCTTAGATCTTCAATTAATTTGCGATCGCCCGCCGATTTGGACAAATGCTCAATCTCCAGAATCTTTTTGCCCAATCGAGTGGATCCTACCGAAACCTCCAATGAGCCAGAACGATTAGGACCTTGTTGGTCCTTCAGCTGTTCGAACCGGTCAATTCTCGCTTTTTGTTTCGTTGTCCGCGCCTTGGCTCCGCGACGAATCCAGGCAAGCTCCGTACGCAGCAGATTTTGCCGCTTTTGCTCCGATGCCGATTCGCGTTCTTCCCGCTCCGCCTTCAACTCTAGAAAACGGGTGTAATTCGCCTCATACCGGAACAAACGTCCATGATCAAGCTCCAGCATCACATTCGCCACACGATCCAGGAAATAGCGATCATGCGTAATCATGAGGAGCGCACCGCGGCGTTTTTGCAAATACTGCTCCAGCCAGATGACGGAATCATTATCGATATGGTTCGTCGGCTCATCCAGGATGAGAAGCTCACAGGGATGAATCAGTGCAGACGCAAGAGCTACCCTTTTGCGCTGTCCACCGGACAATGTTCCCATTAGGGCATCGAATTGACGGATACCAAGTTTGGACAGAATGCTTTTTGCTTCACTTTCCATCTGCCAGATCTGGAGCTGCTCCATCTGCTGGTTCAGACGCAATAACCGTTCTTGCAATGCTGGATCGGAAGGATTGAGTTCTAACAATTCCATCGTCTCCGTATATTCACGCATTGTTTTCATTTCTGGGCCATCGCCCTCAAATACTTGCTGCAGTACGGTATTATCAGGGTTAAACTCAGGATTCTGTGCCAGAAACTGAATACGCACATCATTACTGATGGCAATCTGTCCTTCATCTGCCGGCTCCATGCCTGCAATCACACGCAGAAACGTGGATTTTCCTGTTCCGTTCACCCCAACGACGCCGATCTTGTCCTGATCCCCCATGCCAAACGAGGCATCCTTGAACAATATTTTCTCGCCATAGCTTTTCGCAATTTGCTCTACCGTCATTATGTTCATTGCTCGTTACCCACTTCTCTGTAAATTGAAATTCAATATTCTCTTGATTCCACGCACATGATGATACTTATATTTGTAAAAAGGAACGGCATCCGTCCAGAAATAGAGCCGCTGCAAAAGCAATTCGTTTATTCAGGTCTTCCTCATTGAACTCCGGATTCAGCATGATGTCCATCTTCAATCGGTCCAAAATCCCGATGTAAGCTTCAGCCAGAAGCACGGGTTCAGGTACGCTTGCACTTTTCAGCACCTCACAAACCATGCTCATATACTCATTCATGAATGCCTTCATAAATTTCATCAAGTCCGGATCATTGTTGGGTGCCATAAAAAACAGTTTCGTATGATTGCGCCGCTCGTAATAATAGGTCAGGTGTGTCTTGGCAATAGCGCCAAGCTTGTCACCCGTGTTCTCCTGAGATTTCAGAGCATAATCAAGCCTGCTGATAAAACCGTTACAATCCCGCTTGGATACAGCGATAAATAATTGTTCCTTGCTTTTGAAATATAAATAAATGGTGCCTTTTGCAATGCCTGCTTCGTCCGCAATATCGGACATTTTTGTCTCATAAAATCCTTTTGAGCCAAAAATACCATAAGCTGCATCCAAAATAGCCTCCGATTTGTCTCCATGCACAGTGCTCACTTGCACTCCCTCCCTACAGCGCCAAAATGTTGCCCAAACCAATCGCCACACATCCTCCGATCACCGAACTCAGGACATTGACGAGATCGTTGCTCATCCATGCCCAGCCACGTGCTCGCACTGTCGTGCGCCCACAATGTTCGCTGACCTCAACTTCGCGCCCACATGTAGTGCAGCGGTACATTAACTGAACCGTTGCTCCCAGATAAGAATCGGCAATCGCTCCAGCCAGTCCACCCACAAGGCCTATGCACGTCCAGATCAGAAGACCCTGAGTCTCAATTCCTGCGATCCATGAAAAGAAAAATGCACCGACTCCAATTAACGCTCCGCCTACAGCAGCCGCCATTGTACCAAGTAATGACACGCCTCCGGATGCGCCTGGGGTCAGCACCTTCCAAGTCACAACTGAACGTGGCGGTTTGCGACTTAGACTTCCGAGCTCGGTAGCCCAGGTATCAGATGTCACGGTTGCCATGACTCCAACAAACGCATATGTCCAAGCCGGGTGTGGTATGATCCAGTATCCCAGACACAGAACCATGCCGATTCCACCGTTAGCCAGCACTTGTCCTGCATCCCGATTGCCTGTCTTGGCATACGATTTCTCAAGCTCCTGCTTGCGTTCCTTGCGATATTTGGACAGCAGCGTTGAGGTAATGAAAAATAACAACAGTGTGCCAAACCAAAACAGGTTACCTGCTCCGTAATAGATCGTCCCCATCATCACAGCTGCCAGGCAGCCGGACAAGGTTAGCGACTTCTTCGCGTAGGCAGCACCCGCCACAATAAAAGCGCATACGGCGCCGATAATCCAGTCCATAATCTCTCCTGCATGTGGAAGCATATAGGGTCCACATGACGTTTATTATATTTTTGAAATTCAATTATACCACGGTTTGACCCCAATGCCGAAACTCCCGTAGCCGGCATAACAAAAACCTGATTTGGCAACTTTGGAAGCTGCGAAATCAGGTTTGTTTGATAAGATATAACAAATAAAGAGTTTCCTTATGATGCAAGTTTTTCGTTTTTTCATTCCATTCAAGTGTTTAGCCCCGCTTAGCTCCGCCAACAACGCCATACCGGAACAATACGCGGCGGCCAAACCAGTTGAATAAGCGATCCGTGAGAAACCCCATAAAACCTAAGGAGATTAGGCCAACAAAAATCCAGTCCGTCCGGAAAAACAGCCGTGAGTTCCAGATCAAATAACCTACACCCTCATTTGAAGCAATCATCTCTGCACCGATAATGGCCATGTAGGAAGTTCCCATTGCCAATCGAATCCCTGTGAAAATGTATGGTGTCGTAGCGGGGACAACAACGTGCAGCAAAATTTGCCACTCATTTGCTCCCATACTACGGGCTGAACGAATCTTATCTTCCTCTATGGACAGAACACCCGTCAGCGTATTCAGTACAACAATGAAAAATGTCGCATACATGATCAGTGCAATTTTGGATTGTTCCCCAATGCCGAACCAAACCAGGAATAATGTAATGAAAGCAATCGGCGGTATAAAACGAATAAAATTAAGAAAGGGTTCGGCAAACAGCCGAATGATGTGAACCTTACCAATAAGAAGCCCTACCGGAATGGCGATGACGCTTCCCAGTACCCACCCGGCCAGTACACGCGTAAAGCTAATCCCGATATACTGCATCAGCGTACCATCTGCAATTAATTCGCGGGCACCCTGCACAGTATCCCATGGACCAGGGATCACGTCCGGCCCATAGAGCAATGCGCCTAGCTGCCATATCAGGATGACTGTAACCCATAACAGCGGTACAGACACCCATTTTTTCTCCAACCATTTCATGGTCCAGTTCACCTCAGTTATTCTTCAAAATGGCTTTGAATCTGATCGTACAGGGTGTTAAATTCAGCCGATGCAATATTTCTCGGATAAGACTGAACGTTATGGTAAATATCCGTTATATTCGACGAAGGACCCACCGACATGATTCCGATCCGTTCACCGAGCAACAGCGCCTCCTGGATATCATGGGTAACAAAAATGACGGTCTTATGTGTTTCCCTCCAGATATTCACCAGTTCCTTCTGCATGACTCTCCGGGTCATGGCGTCCAATGCCCCGAAAGGTTCATCCATGAGAAGAATCGACGAGTCATTGGCCAGTACCCGTGCCAGTTGGACCCGCTGCTTCATGCCTCCCGACAGCTCCTTCGGAAATTTCCCTTCATGGCCCCCCAGCCCCACAAGCTGGATGTATCGATCCGAAATCGCACGCCGCTCCGACTTGGCCACCTTGGACATTCGAAGCCCAAATTCAACGTTCTCCCTTACGGTAAGCCACGGAAAGAGAGAGGAATCTGCCTGTTGGAACACCATTGCACGATCCCTACCAGGTCTGTCGATCTCCTTGTTATTCATTTTAAGCTGTCCGCCCGACTTGGAGATAAACCCCGCGATCATGTTAAGTAACGTTGACTTTCCGCAACCGCTGGGACCAAGCAGAACGAAGAATTCGCCGCCCTTGATCACCAGATCAACATCCTTAATAATGTAATGCACTTCTCCATTTGTCGGAGCGTTGTAGGTTTTTCGAAGCTGTTCGATATGAATGGTGTGACGATCTGCAGGTAAGGACATAAGGACACCTCCAATACGTTTTAGGTTATTCGGTATATGTTACTTTATCGGGCAGTGCCTGCTTCAGGAGTTCCAGGTTCAACTTGCCTTTAAGATCGAAGTCCTGCTCAATGATCCCGTTATCCACCATATATTGCTTCTGTCCTGCCAAACTGTCATAGGCTTCCTGAGTAAATCCGACAACCCACGGATTGATGGGAAGATCCTTCAACGTAGCCTCCTTGGGTTGTTTTGTCTCTTTATACATTAGATCTGCTACCTCTTCAGGATGCGCTTGGGCATATGTCGCAGCTTCATCCAGTGCCACAAGAAAACCCTTTACCGTTTCGGGGTTATCCTCGATGAACTCATTGCTTGCGACCAGTCCCATGCCAAGCCTTACCGGAGTCTGGGACATATCTGTCAGCTGATGTACACCTTCGAGTGTATCGAACTTGTCAGTTAAAGCAGAGCCGATTACCCAGGTGGCATCCAGTTCTCCTTGCTTCAATGCAATGTAGGATTCGTCGAAGGCACCTTGACCAACCTGTGTCACATCACCAAGTGCCAGTCCCTGATCCTTCAAATACTCATCCCACAGATACGGAATAAACGTACCACGAATAAAACTCACTTTCTTGCCCTTCAAGTCGGCACCGGACTGAATCTCCTCCTTGGCATACAGCTTCCATGCAGCTGCTGCTTCATCCGTCGTCTGACCGGCAGAAGCAATGATTGAATAATCCCCTTTGGCCAGAGCATTCAACACAGGGAAGTCAGCGCCGTAGGCAATGTCCACCTGCTTGATAAACAGTGCATTCACGCCTTCTGCCGGTGAACCGAACGTAATACTTTCTGCATCAATACCTTGGCTTTCGAAGAAGCCTTTGGCAATGGCTACCCTGAACGTCGGGTTAGTGCTTGTATCCGCGATGCGAATCTTTACCTTGGCGGCATCACTGGCGGAGCCGCCCTTCGCTTCGGATATCGTTCCGTTTGAAGAACATCCGGATAATATGAATGTCATGGAGAGGAGCATGATCCATGCTCCCTTTAAAATGGCTGTTTTTTTCACAATATTGCACCCCGTTCGATCGTTTTATCGTTGCTAGCCTTTAACCGCCTTGTTTCCCCTCATCCGATGTTGCTACGCAAGCTGCGCCTTCAACAAACGGCAGCGTTGTCTCCACATTGACTACAGATTCAGAGCCTTTGGGTGCTGCTCCCTGCACTCTGTAGGCAGATACATCAATGGCTTCAATCGCCACCTCTTCCGGCTTCTCCAGTTGAGGAACCCATTGATATGGAACACGATACGAACGGTACACCATATTGGTATTACGCCCATCTTTGTATGGAGAAATATACTCCCACACCAGCTCGTGCTCAGCTGTTACTTCGAACAATCTGCCGTTAGACCCTTCTGTAATCAAGGTATTACCGTTAGGCAAACGCTGGGCGGAGCTGATATATGGACTGTAGAATTTATACGAATCGGTTGGGACGGAAAACCCTGCTTCGGCAGATGTGTATTGCCACACTATTTCCAACGTCAACGGGTCAATCTCAAGCACGCGCGAATGATCACGAACAGCATGTTTCAAGCCGTATGGAGAAGCCGGATTCGGAAGACCATAACCTGCCCATCCTCCATTATCAAACACCAGCAGATTCCCCTCACCCGGCAGACCTTGAGGAATGATATGTGCATGATGCTGTCCGATAATGGTGCCGATATGCTTCGCTTCAGGAGAGGAATAATCCGGGCCCAGTTTCCATACAATCTTGCCGCTCTGTCTGTCCGTAATGGCAATTATGTTGGCTTCTCTAGCATCCCATATGATGTTATCCGGGTTAAAACGCTCGTCTCCCGCTTCATAGAACCGGTTGGGGCCAACATAGGAAGCTGAGTTTATATGCAGCCAATCACCTACACCGCCACCAAGGTGACCAAATGAGCGCGTGTTGGGATCACGGTACAGTACATTGCGTGCCGCCTCATCAAAACCAAGTTCTTCAAAATGCTCGTTCGGAAGCCATTCCCACAACACATTCCCTTCCCAATCCACTTCGATAATGGCATCATCGAGCAAAGGTTTATCCGAAATTTGCGGATTGCTTACGTTTTTGTGAGCCAGTATCAATGTCTTGCCTCCCTGCGTTTTGGGAGCAAGACCAGGTGCATAGTAACCTACCGGATTGCCCTCACGCTGATAATCATGGTGCTGGCGGGCGTACCACAATGGTTCGTACCCCGGATCTTCAATATGCTCATAGCTGTTGTATTTCCACACGATGTTGCCTTCCCAATCCACTTGAACCAGATCTACATTATCCTGAATACCAAACTTCGGATCTCTTCTGCCTGTGCTTCCGAGCACATAACCGCCTGGGAAAATCTTGGCCGGAAATCCGAGCAGACCTTTCCACAAATGAACTTCCTTACCGTTCATATCAATTAATACAACGCCTTCTTCACCTGCCTGATATACCGTGTAACCACCCCAAGCTTTTTCCGGATTATACAGCGTTGCTCCTGTTGGATAAATTGTTGAATGTCCCATCGTTCTCATCTCTCCCTTGGATTGGTTTGTTGATTTTCAGTGCTGGTCAAACGTTAGTAACTGAGATAGTTGCTCTTCCCGGAATTCCCCTTTTGCTTCTGTTCAAGGACATTGTCAACGGACGGATCTCTATCGTCTCTCGTGTTGCTCTCCGCCAGCTCCAGCAGTGTGTCTGAGAACCCTTCCAGATTCGCGATCACCCGCTCATAAAATTGGCTTTGCAGTTCGAGCTCCGCTGCTGTAAACCCCTCAAACAGAAGCGTGATACATCGGGCACCGATATTGCTGTTGCGGTCATACATCTCCCGGCCTTTAGCGGTAATGTCCAGCAGGACTGTCCGGCGATCGTCTTCCTTGCGTCTGCGGATCGTAAGCCCCTTTTTCTCAAGCTTGTCAGTTAATGCGGTTATGGCACCGGAAGTGAAGTCGAGCTGTTCAGCCAGATCCCCCAGCCGCTGTTCTCCTTCTCGAATAATTTTATGCAGGATGAGCATGCCCGGCAGGCTGATGCCTTCCACCGTTATGCGATCCCGCTCCTTGACGAATCGCCTGACCATTTTGCGAAACAGCCAATCCGTTTTCTCCAACGCATCCCAATCTCTCTCGCTCATTTCATCTCCTCCTATCCAATCGAAACGTTAGCCAGTACACAAAAAGGCTCCCGAAGACATTCCATATGGAGTAGTCCCGGGAGCCTTTGGTGGTCCAATCAGCTCGCATCTGTATTCAATTTATTTCACTGTTCATTTAATGAGTGTTAAAATAATTGAGATCATCATATAACCAACTAACCCAACCTGTCAAGTAAGAATTAGTAAAAATATTCAAACTTTCTGCGGGTTAGGATTTATTTATCCGAATTTAAGTTTCACTTCAGCTTCCCCGGTTAAACTAATCTCAGCTCAAAACATCAAGACTAAGCTACGATCCCATTCGTACTTTAAAACAGAAATGAGGTTGACAAGAATGAACATGAAACGCGTTATGTTTGTGGGAACGATGATTGTAACCATGTCCTTTGCAGGAACTGCCTGGAGCAAATCAGCCATTTCCCCGATCCCTTTAACGGAGTGGTCCATTGTAAGTATAAATACCAAGGATGAGAGTAAGGATGAGCTGATGAACGCACTGAATCAATCCTCAGAAGAAAATCTGTATCAGGATCTCTACGCAGGCAAGTCGCTACAAACGATTGCCGAAGAAAATGATGGGGATTTCAATCAGGTCGTGGCTTTGCAGGTCAATCAACTCAGACAGCAGCTGGATGACCGTCTGGCAAGTAGAAGTATTAGCGAAGAGCAGTACATGGCACAACTTGCGGAGCTGGAAGAACTCGTATTAGAGAGTGCTACCACCTCGTATGAGTGGGCATAATTTCGTACCACCTGTGTGTTCATTTATATTTATGGGCATGAAAAAAGGAGCGGTTTCCCGCCCCTTCAATAATTTCCTGTTTATTTGATGCGGAACAGATCAGCTTATTTCACTGCTGCAATGATACATTTCCCAACAGATTGACCATCCCAAGCGAGTTCGAGCACATCACCGTCTACGGTTGGTCCCACTCCCTCCGGAGTCCCGGTGAAAATGACATCTCCTTCGCCAAGACCATAATGCTGCCCTACATAACCAATAATGTGTTGAAGGTCAAAAATCATGTTGCGAATGTTGCCTCGCTGAACTTCAACCCCATTCTTGGTCAGCGTAAAGTCTTTGTCAAGCAGCGCTTCTGTTCCGGAAAATGCCTGAAAACCACTTACAGGTGCGGAATTTTTGAATCCTTTGGCCGCGGTCCACGGGTGGCCTTTCTTCTTGATCACGGTCTGTACATCACGTAATGTAAAGTCGATGCCAAACGCGTAAGATTCAATCAAATCCTCCAAAGCAACACTTGGTTCATAACTCCGGCCAATTTGAACGACCAGTTCAGCCTCATAGTGAACTTCCCCTTGGGAAGCAGGCAGTTCGATCGCCTCTCCGTTCAAGGGTACAACCGCATGGGAAGGTTTCATGAAGATCATCGGTTCATCCGGAACCGCGTTACCCAACTCCTCCGCATGAAGTCTATAATTGCGTCCTACACAGTATACGTTGCGAATATTTGAGAGCATCGGGATATGACCACCTTTATCGGATTCTTTAACAAATATGAAGCATATGTTTTCGGTTAAGTAGCTACGACCTATAATATTCTGATGCTATGTGTAACCTTGCAATTATAATTAACCCTGGCGTCTATACCTGATTGCTCGACTTCTGCAATGCCTGATGCCAAGCGTCCGGACGATTCGTGCACAGCATGAGTTCAGGGTCGATGGCCGCCAAGCGCTTCATAATGGTTTTGTCATCTACAGTCCAGGCCATAACCTGAATGCCATCGTTCTTCATTTCACGCATCAGCGATTTATCCACATTCGTGTAACCGATGGAGAGGAAGCCACAACCCAATTGACGCAGTCTGGCTAAAAGATCTCCCGGGCGTGCATCAATGATGAGACCGGTAGTGATCTCGGGTGCAAGTTTCTTGGCTTCGGCGAGCGCAGCAGGTTCAAATGAAGTAAAGACGACTTCATCCTGCATATTTCTTTTTCGTACTTCCTCAATTACGGCTGCCGGCAAGCCCGGATACATGTCTCCTTGAGTTTTCAACTCAATATTCAGACGTACCTTCCCCTTGCAGCTGTCCAGGACTTCACTTAAAGCTGGAACGCGCTCCCCCGTATACTCCTTGGACTTCCAGCTCCCTGCATCCAGCTTCTGGATATCAGACCAATTCGTCTCTCGTACAAGCCCTTCTCCATTGGTCGTCCGGTTAAACGAGAAGTCGTGAATGACCACAGGCACACCATCACGAGACAATTGTACGTCCAGTTCGATCCACGTTACATAGGGCTGTTCCATGGCAAGCCGAAAGGCTGCCATTGTATTCTCAGGTGCTGTGGAAGAAAATCCACGGTGCGCTACACATAGGTTGCTCATTTATTTCCCACTCCTTAGACGTTTTCATTCTTGTATCAGCTTGTTGAGGCCACACCATCCGCATCAAAACGAATGCCCGGTGAAAGCCGAGTCATTTGCTCCAATAACAGCTTGTTGGCTTCACCTAACATTGGAATCGCCTGGCCGAGTCCCGCCTCATACGGGATGACTTTCATGCTGCATTTCGCTTCCGCGCTGCATTCTGCCTGGAAAACAGCAGTTTTCCAGGTTTCTTCTGTTGTTGATTTTGAGAAAATAAAATTCCCTGTGCTGTACGCGATCCACTTGCCCTTGTAAAACTCCACTCCCTGCAGCACGTGCGGATGTCCACCAATAACGAGATCCGCTCCCCCATCCACAAACTCATGTGCCAGCCGGGTCTGATCTTCATTGGGTGTGCTTACACGTTCCTCTCCCCAATGCGCTATCACGATGACGAGATCCGCCTTCTGACGAGCTTCCTGAATCGCACTTACCGCTCCTGTGGAATTGTAGGCTTCGGCCACTCCCGCTCGGTTGCCTTCTGCCTTCCAGCTCGCTTCAGGCACAACCCGGCTGAAGCCAAGCAGCGCAATCTTGATGCCTTTCCGTTCCAGATACGCTGGTGCATAGGCCTCTTCCTTGTTCATACCAGCTCCAGTATGAGCCATGCCATATTCCTGAAGATAAGTTAGCGTATCCACAAGACCTTCAACGCCCTGATCCAAAATATGATTGTTGGCCAGATTTACAGCGTCAAATCCAGCATCAGCCATTGCTGCCAGTGCTTTTGGCGAAGATTTGTAAACATAAGTCTTGTCTGCGGCAGCCGTCCCGCCCAGAGTTATGGGTGTCTCCAGGTTGCCTACGGTCAAATCGTCGTTGTTGAACAGACTGCCAAGCTTCGCAAAAGGATACTCGTAGCCGTTCTTATCCAGCAATTCGGCCACTTTACCAGAGAATTGAATATCACCAACAAAATTAATGGTCACATTCTTCCCTGAACCTGTAGGCAGCGGTACTGTCGTCTTATTGTCCGAACTGTCATTCTCCTTCGGATCGGAGGGTTTGGCCGTTTCCGTTCCTTTCGACCCGGATTTTGACTCCTGTTCCGATTTCTTTCCACCCGAACCTGTCGGTTCACTGCCGGATGAAACGCTCTCATCTTCAGGTGTTCCGGTCTCGGGGCTGTTCAATCCGGAGTCTTCCGGTTTCACATCCGAATCCGCTTCAGGAGATTCAACCTGCTCTCCGCCCTTGGCATCCTCGCGATCAGCCGGTTGTTGCTCCACTACAGCTTCATTCGTCGCTGGCTCCGCTTGCTGTTTCTGTATCCCTGCTGCGTAAAATATGCCTACCCCTCCGATTGCAGCAATCAGAAACAGATTGATCATCCAGATGATTCGTCTGCGAGCACGTTTTTCTTTTTTCTTTTGATTACTTCGATTCGATCTTGGGGGATACATAGGCAGCTCCTCTTCTTCTACAGCAATCCTTTATCATTATATCAGGCATATCCTGGATTTCCATCACTCAATTCACATGAAACCAAATTTCCTGCATCACCAATGGATGCTTCCCCGCATAAAAAAAGACTGCCTCTCCTGCAGATAAAGTTTATCCGCAATCAAGACAGCCTTAAGTTAATTGAATTGTTGTGCAGCCAGCTTTTGCACCGCCTGAAGTGACATTTCTTTTGCCTGTTTGATACAGTCCGGTAATCCGACACCTTCATAACCAGCACCTGCAATGTAGACGCCCGGCAGCTTGCTGCCAAGTTCCTCACGCAGTGCCGCAATATGCTGAAGATGGCCTACCGGATACTGCGGCATGGATTTGCGAAGACGGGTAATCTCCGAGAAGATCGGAACGGCTTCCACACCCATGGTTTCCCGCAAATCCTTGAGCACCAAATCCGTCAGTGCATCATCGGGAAGTTCCACGTTCTGCTCATCTCCCGAACGACCGACATAACAACGCAGCAGCACCTTGTCGTCCGGACTGGTGTGCAGCCATTTGGTCGATGTCCAGGTACAGGCTGTAATATTCCGGCCTTCCTTACGCGGAACAAGGAAACCAGATCCATCAAATACATGTTCAATATCCTTTTTCTCAAAAGCTAATACCACATTGGCTACGGACACGTAATTTATTGCGTCCAGCGCGGATGTGTCCACATGGGGTTTCAACAGTTCAGATGCTACATACGTTGGGACTGTAATGATCACGTCATCCGCATCCATTCGCTCACCGCTACTGAGCTGCACACTGTATCTGGCGTGGTCACCCGTCTGAACATCCAGCGATTGTACAGATGTATTCAGTCGCTGATCCACATCCTGCATATCGTGGACAAGCGCATGAACAAGGCTTTGAAGTCCCTGACGAAAATTCAAAAACGCGCTTTTCTTCGTTCCCGTATGCGTCTCAGCAGGTTTCCGACCTGTCATCATGCCGCGGATCAGACTGCCATAATCCCGTTCCACTTCACCAAATTGCGGGAATGTCGCCTGAAGGCTCAGACGCCGCATATCTCCAGCATAGATTCCGGCGAGCAGGGGCTCTGTCAGGTTTTCCAGCACTTCCGGACCGAGACGGCGTTCAATCATGTAACCAAGGGATTCATCCTCCGTTGAACGACGAGGTGGGATCAAAAAATCCATCAACGCACGCAGCTTGCCCGCAGGAGAAACCAGTCCGCTTCTCAGAAACGGCTTTAACTCTGTCGGGATACCCAGAACGAGTCCGGCAGGCATTGGATGAAGCTTGCCGCGCTGCATGATATACGTTTTCTTCGATTCCGGATTTTGGCTAACCAGTTCATGATCGATTTCCAGTTCTTTCGCCAGATCAATCATTGCGGTTTTGCGAGCCAGAAAAGAATCCGGTCCCTTTTCGATAACAAATCCATCCCGGTGCAGCGTTTCAATCATGCCGCCCATGGACGAAGTTTTCTCAACTAGGGTAATCTGCGGTTCAATCCCGGCTTCCCGGTAGTGTTTTCGAATATAAAATGCCGCGCTAAGGCCGGTCAGACCTCCGCCTACGACTACGACACGACGTTTCTGGTCTTCCATTAGACTTCCGACCCTTGCTGCCATTTGCTGATAATGACGTCACTCAACGTCTCCATGTAGAGAGGATCACTGTTGAGCGAATCAATCCGCATCAGACGCATGTCGATCTCTTTGGCAATCGATTTGGCTTCGATATCCAAATCATACAAAACTTCAAGGTGGTCAGATACAAACCCAATCGGTGCGACCAACACGTCCTCAACCTGTTCGCGGGACAAATCCTGAAGCGTATCCAGAATATCGGGCCCGAGCCAAGGCTCAGCTGTACGTCCTGCACTTTGCCATGTAAACTGCCAGTTGCTGATGCCTACACGTGATGCAATGACTTCAGAGGTTTCGAGCAATTGCTGTGGATATGGATCACCCAATCCCACGATTCGCTCCGGCAGACTGTGAGCACTGAACAGCACCCGTACATCACCGCGCTTAGCCCCAGCTTCTTCGAATTCATCCAGCTTGGCACTAACGCGGGAAGAAAGGGCCAGAATCAGCTTCGGATGCAAATGGTAACTCTCGACAAAGAACATCTGAATTCCCAATTCCTCCGCTTTCTCACGAGCACGCTTAATATAGCTGCCTACACTCATGGTTGAATAGTGGGGAGCGAGCACGATACCAATCGCTGTCTGAATCCCGTCCTTGGCCATCTGTTCCACGCCATCCTCTATGAACGGATGTGCATGCTTCAGTCCTTGATAACAACGAAACTCCACCCCGTTTGCACGGTCATCCTTACTCAACGTCTCCTGAAGAGCTTTAACCTGATTATCTGTATTCTCACGTAGAGGGAAAACTCCCCCAACGATCGCTTCATAACGATCCGTCAGTTCCTTCAGTTGTTCCGGCTCAGGCGGTCGGCCTCTCCGAATATGTGTGTAGTACGCTTCAATACTTTCCATATTTTCAGGTGTGCCATAAGACATCACCAGTACACCTACGGTATTAGTCATTGCTAACCGTCACCCCCGTCTTTAAAACTTCTGCAGAATATTCATGGATATATGCCGTGAGTTCTCTCAACTTCTCCAGAGAAGCTTCCGGGAACAAACCATGCCCCAAATTGAAAATATAACCTGGCTCTTTAATGCCTTCATCAATAATTACTTTTGCCTGCTGCTTAATCAGATCCATTGGTGCCGTCAGCACATAGGGATCAAGATTCCCTTGTACGGCAAATTGGCCACCCAGTCTTTTACGACCTTCTGTGATGGAAACTCTCCAATCCAATCCGATGACATTGGCTTGCAGATCCGTCAGGGTTGGCAGCAGTTCACCAGAGGCTACACCAGGGAAATAAATTTTCGGTACATTCAAATCGGATAATTCGGTAAAGATACGGGTAATCGTCGGCAGCACATATGTTTTGAAATCATTCGGAGAAAGCGCTCCTACCCAGCTGTCAAACAGCTGGAATGCCTTGCCCCCGTTAGCAATGTGTGCACGGACATATGTAATTACCATGTCACCTAACTTTTGCATGAGCTTGTGCCATACCTCAGGCTCACTGTACATCATCGTTTTAGTGCGAATATAACCTTTTGATGGTCGACCTTCAATCAGATAGCTGGCAATTGTAAATGGTGCACCGGCAAAAGTAATGAGCGGCACGTCCAATTCCTTGTCCAGAATGCGAATGGTTTCCAGAATGTGCGGCAGGTCGCCTTCAACGTCAATGGGACGGAGACGGTCCACATCTGCAGCAGAACGAATGGGATTATCTATCACCGGACCAATGTTTTTTACAATATCAAAATCAATGCCCAAGGACGCAACCGGATTCATAATATCCGAGTACAAAATAGCCGCATCCACACCGAGTTTACGTACCGGCATGAGTGTAACTTCAGCGGCTAGCTCAGGTTGACGGCAAATTTCGAGCAAAGAATACTTTTCCTTAATTTTGCGATATTCAGGATCATAACGCCCAGCCTGACGCATGTACCACACGGGAACACGGTCCACTTGCTGTTTGAAACTGGCTCGAATCAAACGATCATTATAGCTCATGTAAGAAGCCTCCAATAGTTTTTGGACTCATAACTCTCATTATGCCCTTTTTGAAGAGCTGTAACAACCACGTACAGATCTGTTCCGATGACAATACTATGACATTCCTTACACCCCCTCATCCATATGCCAATTATGATATAATGAAAGAATGGTGTTTTTTCCACGAATTACAGAAAGGAAGTGAAAGCACTTTGAAAACTTGGAAAGTGAATCTCATTGTGCTTTGGTTTGGACAGTTCTTGGTCAATTCGGGTATGACCATGATCACGCCTTTTTTGTCCCTATACCTCGCCAAGGATCTAGGCGTCGTCGGTGAGCATGAGATTGGCATATGGGCGGGATTTATATTTGCTGCCAATTTCCTCACTTCATTTTTGTTCCAGCCCTTGTGGGGCAAGCTGTCCGACAAGTATGGACGTAAAATTATGCTGCTGCGCTCCGGATTCGGGATGGCAATTGTAATCGCGCTGATGGGGTTTGCACAAAGCCCATGGCAGCTCCTTTTATTACGTTTGCTCAACGGGACGATCTCCGGTTTCAACCCGGCAGCCGTCTCCCTGATTTCCGGAACAACACCCAAGGATCGCATGGGTTTCGCCATGGGGATCAGTCAGTCCGGACAGGTAGCCGGCACGATTCTCGGTCCACTCATTGGTGGATTGCTTGCCGATGCCGTTGGCTTCCGACCCATTTTCTACATTACTGGCGGTTTGATCTTTGCTGCATCCATGCTCGCGATGTTCCTGGTTAGAGAAACATTTGACCGCAAGGAAGCGGCTAAATTGCCGGAACAATCGGTATTGTCCGGTTTGAAGGAATTGAACAAGTCATCACAGCTGCCCGCGCTGTTTGCCGTGACGTTCCTGTTGCAGTTTGCAATGATAAGCCCCATGTCACTCTTGCCGCTGTATGTGCAAAAACTGCATGCATCGGATGTAAACGTGGCATTCTGGGCCGGATTGGTCGGTGCCGTCACAGGACTATCCAACATGGCCATGTCCCCAATCCTTGGCAAACTCAGCGACCGCATAGGCGCACACAAGGTGCTTACCTTCTCTCTTATAGGAACCGGGCTTCTGCTGATACCACAAGCCTTCGTACAAACGGTATGGCAGCTCATTCTGGTGCGTTTCGCCATGGGTGTGTTTATGGGTGGTCTGCTGCCCAGCGTCAACGCCCTGATCCGAACCTACACCCCAGATGGCATGATCAGCCGTGCATTCAGTTTCAATACCAGTACGCTTGCCTTGGGAAACATGCTTGGAGCCGTAATCGGTGGTTTTATGGCAGGATTCATCGGCATTGAGGGACTGTTTATCGTCTCCGGCGGCCTGCTGCTAATCAATATGGTTTGGGTTCGATTTAAACTGTATAAAAAGCCTGCTCTAATCAGGGAGTCCTAATACGACCCCCCTCCAATTTAAAACGGATAACAAAAGCCGCCTTCATTGCCCCACGGGACAAAGAAAGCGGCTTTTGGCATTCCATTCTCAATGCTGCACAAGACTCTCAAATTGTATTGGATACTCCTTCACACCAAATACGAAAGCACTCTGGATTGGCTGCAGTTTCGTTTCCGAAACCAGTTTGATCCCCTGCATCTGCTGCAGAATAGTATTGAGCACGACCCTGGCCTCCAAACGAGCAAGTGGTGCACCCAGGCAGAAGTGAATGCCAAAGCCAAACCCCATATGCCGATTTGGTTTGCGATCCTCTATAAATTGTTCGGCATGCTCAAATACCTGGCCGTCCCGATTGGCTGAGCCAACCCACGAAATGACCTGCTCCCCTTCCTGAATCGTCTGCCCACTCAACTCGACCGTTTCTCTGGCTAAGCGTCCAATCGCAACAATCGGTGGATAATAGCGCAGCGTTTCTTCCACTGCTGACGCAATATGTTCCGGATGTTCGCGCAGCCGCTGCTGCAGCTCGGGTTGTTCTGCCAGAATTCGTACCGCATTGGTAATCAGGTTGGTGGTTGTTTCATTGCCTGCAGCAAGCAACAAAATGCAGAAACCGACCAGCTCCTCCTCGCTCAGCTTCTGACCTTCGATCTCAGCCGCGAGCAGCAAAGAGATTAGATCATCCTGCGGTTGTTGCCGCCGTTCTTCCATAATGGCTCTGAAATAGACAGCCAGTTCCTGTTGATTTCGCTTCTTCTCTTCCATAAGTTCCTGAAAAGCTTCATCACTGTCATCGCGCGCTCCTTTTACCAAGGCGTCAGACCAGTCCTTGAACTTCTGCCGATCTTCTGCAGGGACTCCAAGGAGTTCTGCGATCACGATGACAGGCAGCGGGGTCGCCAGATCATCGACCAGGTTCATCTGACCCTGCTGCAGATGCGGAGTAATCAACTCATCGGCAATTTCCTGGATGCGGGGGGCCAGCGCCTCAATGGCTCTGGGCGTGAACGCCTGATTAACCAAATCCCTTAGCTGCTTGTGTTTGGGCGGGTCTGTCGTGAGCATGCTGGTATTCGCACGATCACGTGCAGAAGAAAACAGCTTCGGATTTTTCAATACGTATTGCACATCCTCATAACGAAAAACATCCCAACATTTGCGGTGCTCATCATATCGGACTGGAGTATTCGAACGAAGTTCAGCGTACACCTGGAACGGAAATAATTGCTGCTCCACCGCTTTCAGTTCCCGGATCGGAATGTAATTGGCATACTTTCTGGGTGCTTGGTTCATCGTATTTCCTCCAATCGTTAATATATATTTATTTACATATTGGAACACCGTATATTATAGACTCGCCTGTCTGGTTATACAAATATTTGGCAATAATTGAGCCTCATTTCCTAGGGAGTACAGTATGAATCCTAAAAAATTCTATTTTCAAACAGGATAAAAGACTTATATGTAAAGTTTAATAACATAAAAAATATGTAAACCTTTCTATCCCCGCTTTTTCACATCGTTTCACACTTTATATTTATTCATAAAACCTCATAAATAGTTTGTTTACTCCATAATTCTACTATTGTAACCGTTTACTCTATATTATTCCTCTGTTGTCATATTAGTTAACATGAAATACAATCATTTTGAAATCAGATACATATTCTTCTAAACAAACATCACACGCTACTAACCTGAAGGAGAGTGCTAATCATGAGTAAACAGTCAAATCTTCGTCCCTGGGCAGTATGGAGCACTGCAGCACTAACTGCTCTGACCATCTCTTTATCCCCAATTGGAACCTACGCCGCTCAAGCGGCAACGGTAGAAGTGAGCGGAACAACAGGTGCAGTACAGACCACATCGTCTGCACCAGCCCGAAATACATCCATTCCTGCCGTGTCGGAATCATCCAAGCAATCCGCATTGCCTAATGTGCTCGTCATCGGAACAGGCGGAACGATTGCCGGCCAGTCCGAGGATGCGACCAGCTTCCAGAATTACAGAGCAGGTACACTTCCGATTGAGGAAATGGTCGATGCTTTACCGGACAAACAGAAGATTGCAGATGTTAGCACGCTCCAATTCGGAAACTCCGGTTCAGGTTCTTATACCATGGCCGACCTCTATGATCTTTCCCTGACCGTAGACAAGGCTCTTGCACAGTACGATAGTGTCGTCGTTACGACAGGTACTGATACCATGGAGGAGATTGCCTATTTCCTTGACATGACGGTGCAGAGTGATAAACCTGTTGTCATTACCGGCTCCATGCGCCCATGGACTGTAATTGGCTCAGACGCCCAGGCCAATCTGTATAATGCCATTAAACTAGCAGGAAGCGGACGCACCACTTCATTCGGAACGGTATTGATGCTGAATGACACGATTCAGCTCGCACGCGGTGTAACCAAAACGAATGACTATCGGACTGATACATTCGAGACGCCAATGCTTGGGGCAGTGGGTTATATTGATGAAGAGAATATTCGAATCTATCGCGCTCCTGCGCGTGCATTGAAACCTGAAGGCACAGCGAAGCCAGCATTTGATCTGAGCAAAATTACGAAGGCAGATCTGGCAAAAGTCGAAATTGCAATCTCCTATCAAGAAGCAGGCGGGGAAGCAATTGAAGGTTTCGTAAATGGCGGAGCCAAAGGGATTGTAACTTCCGGTACCGGAGCGGGCGGTATCTCCAGAGCAATGGGACAAGCCCGCACGAAAGCCGTTGAAGAGGGCGTTATTTTCGTGACCACCACCCGTACAGGTTCGGGAAGCGTGTATGGCGGCGGAAACGGCGTTATTGCGGGGGACAACCTCAGCCCTCAACAAGCACGCATTTTGTTAATGCTTGGCTTGTCGTTCAGTGATGATTTCGAAACGATCAAAACATGGTTCGAGACTTACGGCACACCTGAAGTTTAATCAAGCTCTTATACATTTATAATATGAAAAAAAGAGATGAACACCGCCCCCCTAGAATGAGGGATGAGTTCATCTCTTTTTTTGTATGCTATACGTATGCTTAATTACTTCACCCAGGCCAGTGCAAGACCATCATAGTCGGGCAGCATTGTTGTTACGAGGCGCGGATCACTCGCTATCTGTTCGTTGAATCGGCGAACGGCAAGTACTGCCGGCCCCTGCTTGTCCGGATTAAGCGTACGTCCACGCAGGAAACAGTTATCTCCCACAATAACAGCTCCAGGGCGCGCTAACCGAATGGCATAGTCGAGATACACCGGATAGTTCTCTTTGTCTGCATCAATGAAGAAGAAATCAAATGTTCGACCTTCCTGCTCAAGCTGTTCGAGGCTGGCAGCTGCCGGGCCGATTCGATATTCAACTTTATCCCCAAAGCCGCCTTCCTCCAAGTGACCACGTGCCATTGCTGCATACTCCTCTTTCAATTCCAATGAAGTGAGGGTTCCTCCCTCCTCCAATCCGCGCGCTAGACAAATCCCGCTGTAACCACCCAGTACACCAATCTCAAGCACGGCCTCTGCCCGTGATGTCTTGGCGAGAAAAGTGAGCAGACGGCCATAAGCCGGCGCAACCGAAACTTCAGGCATATCGTTTGAACGAATGGCCTCTTTTACCTTTAATAACAGATCATCTTCTTGAAATAATTGATTTACATATTCGTCAGGGGTAAGATTCACCACGTTATCCTCCTTGGACACTTGGACTGCTTTCCTTATGGATGCCAATGTTCTATAATGAATGTTTGTTATCAACACAGGCGGTTTGACTGATGCATTAACCTGCTTGATGAACGCAGAATGCCTACCGCATTTCTCATTGTAAGTTTTTTCACGGAATGCGGCAAGGCCGCGCCGTCACTATACAGCTGGAAGAAGGCACATGCCTCTCCTGCATGAAATGGAGTTGAAATGAAACACATGGCTCAATTGCAATTGATTGCCACTTCAGCAATGGGACTTGAGGCTGTCGTAGCCCGGGAACTGAAACAGCTGGGATATGAGGATGTTACGGTCGAGAATGGCCGAGTGTTTTTTACTGGAGATTACATTGATATTTGCCGCTGTAACCTGTGGCTGAGAAGTTCAGATCGGGTTCTTATCAAAATGGGTGAGTTCCCTGCGACGACATTCGACGAATTATTTGAGGGGACCAAAGCACTTCCTTGGGAAGAATGGATTCCGGCCAACGGTGAATTCCCTGTCGAGGGCCGCTCTCACAAATCCCAGCTGAGCAGCGTGCCTGCCTCTCAGGGAATCGTAAAAAAGGCGATCGTTGAGAAACTGAAGCTTACACATAACACGGAGTGGTTCCCGGAAAACGGGGCCCGATATGTCGTTGAAGTGATTTTGCTGAATGACCGCGCCCTGCTTACGCTGGATACGACCGGACCAGGCCTTCACAAACGGGGTTATCGTAAACTGGTAACCGAGGCTCCGCTGAAAGAAACACTTGCGGCAGCCCTTATTCAGCTCAGCCGCTGGAACGTATCCCGTCCCTTCTATGATCCGTGCTGCGGTTCAGGCACCATGCTGATTGAAGCAGCCATGATCGGTTGGAACATTGCACCGGGACTGCGTCGCTCCTTCAACTCTGAGAACTGGGATGTCATCCCCCATGAACTGTGGGAACAGGCTCGCGAGGAAGCATTCGATGCTGTACGTGACGACGTTCCATTGCAGATTTCGGGTAGCGACATCGATCCGGAAGCGATTGAGGTAGCACAGGCAGCGATCAAAAGTGCCGGCTTCGCCAAGGACATTGAAGTAAGCGTCCTGCCTGCACACCGTGCCAGACCTCAAGGAGAATATGGTGTGATCATTACCAATCCGCCATACGGTGAACGTTTGAGCGAAGAGAAGGAAGTTCAGAAGCTGATTCGTTCCTTAGGACGCAGTTACCTTGAAATGCCAACCTGGTCCTTTTTTGCCATCACTTCAACCAAATCCTTCGAAGATGCTTTCGGCCGCAAAGCAGACAAGCGTCGCAAATTGTTTAATGGACGAATTGAAACCCAGTACTATCAGTATTTGGGACCATTACCTCCACGGAATCAATCACCACAACAATAATCACAACGTTCACAAAAGAGTGCTCCTGCCTCCCATGGCGGGGGCGCTCTTTTTTGCGCCAGTTTTGCAGCTGCTGCCCTGCATGAAGCACTTCTGCTCTGGGCATAGTTGAAATGCCATGAAGCCACGCTATAATGAATGGAGCCCTATTTTACATTCCGTTAACAATATTCGAACAAAACACTGCAACCAGGAGGGAACCTAGATGGTCATCTCACAGCCTACACGCCGCATGACGCCGCGCAGGCTTCTAAATCATCCACTTACGTTATATCTTATTTTCCTTGTGCTTATGCTGCTTAAACTCATGTGGCTTCATCACAACCTGCATGCCTACAACATTACGATGGGGCTCTTGGATAAAGTCATTGCCATTGGTTCTTTGCTGCTTCTGTCCTTTTGGACCTGGTGGCTGCCTCGGCGGGGCATGATTCTGTCCCTTGTCGTGCTTAATCTGCTGCTTACAGCGCTGATCTATGCCGATATGGTTTATTATCGATACTTTCAGGATTTTCTGACGATCCCTGTATTGATGCAGGCCAGACAAGTTGACGCTCTGGGAGACAGCATTGCCACCCTCTTACACGTCAGCGACTTGTGGTTCTTCGCAGACTGGATAGCCATTATTCCGTATGGGGTCATTTTGCTATTCAGCAGACGATATCGCGTTTCACGTGCGACTCCGTATAGTAACAGGTTAGGAAGTTATTCTGATCGCGGCGGCAAAAAAGGCATGCGCAGACTCACTGCCGGCAGCATCGCCCTAGTGTTGGGACTTTGCCTTGCCGTAGGACCTATCTATTTTTACAGCAAAACGTGGGCCAAAGGACTGTTCGATAATAATTGGTGGAACGTATCCATGTACAATGTCACCGGGCTTCTCGCTTTTCACGGATACGATCTGTACAACTATGCCAAGGATCACATCGGTTCTGGCCCAGAGGCTGACCCCGCAGATGTCGAGCAGGCCAAGTCCTTTTTCGCTGACAGACAGAAAAATTCTTCGAGTGATGATGCACTTTTTGGTAAGTATAAGGACAGCAATGTCATCATCGTTCAAGGCGAAGCCTTCATGAATTTTATGATTGGACAGAGCATTGGCGGTCAGGAAATCACGCCTCATTTTAACGAACTGATGAAGGAAAGTCAGTATTACAGTCATTTTTATCATCAAACTGGCCAAGGCAGAACATCGGATGCCGATTTTGGAGCCAATATTTCATTGCATCCACTGCCCGTCGGATCAGCATTCGTTCGGTACGCAGACCATACGTATGACTCTTTACCGTCAATCCTGAAAGATAATGGATACAGCACAAATGTATTTCATGCATACGAGAGTGGATTCTGGAACCGTTACACCATGTATCAGAACATGAACTACGACAAGTTTTACAGTAAAAATGATTTTGAGCAGGATGATCCACTCGGCTGGTCCCTGTCCGATAAGTCGTTTTTCCGACAATCCGTTGAGAAGATGGACAGTGAGGTGACAGAACCTTTTTATTCCTTCCTCATTACACTCAGCAGTCATCATCCATATGCACTCCCGCAGGATAAACAGCAGCTTGATGTGGACGAGTTTGAAGGGACGATGTTTGGCGACTATCTGCAGTCCGTTCATTATGTAGACTCTGCGCTGGGCAGCATGGTAGAAGATCTGAAAAACCGGGGATTATGGGACAATACCATTTTCATGTTTTATGGGGATCACGATAATTCCATTAAGGAGCAGGCTCAATATGAGCAATTTCTTGGAAGATCTCTAAATGAACTCGATCTGGAGCAAATCATGAATGAGGTGCCCCTACTGGTGCATCTGCCAGACGGAGCCGAAGCTGGGACTTTGGATCAACCTGCAGGACAACTGGATATTACTCCATCCGTACTTCATTTGCTGGGTATAACAGATGAGTCCTACTATCATATGGGGAACGACATCTATGACGGATCTCCCCGAACAGTAGTTTTGCGCAGCGGTGCATTCACCGACGGTTCCGTATTTTATATTCCCTCGGACGATTACATCTATGAGAATGGGTCATGTTATGATCTGTCCACCCATTCCAAGACAGACATTAACGCCTGCAATTCCGGGCATGACGAAGCCTCAAAGAGACTGCATGTTTCCGACACGGTCATTACGTATGACCTCATTCCGCGCTTCCGCGAAGAGAACAATGGAGAACCTGCATCCTAGATGATACCGCTGCTAATGTCTAACCTAAGTAACGGAATGAAAAGGAGAAGATATGTACAATGACAACTCAACCAGATCATCTGCCGATTGAACAAAAGTTATACGATGCAGCTGCGAACTTTGTGAAACATCGCTACCCTCAAGGCTGGGGTGGCGCAGCGGCTGTTTATACCGAGGCCGGTTCGCTGTTAATCAGCGTTGCTCCAGAAGTGATTAATGATGCTACGCATCTATGCATGGAAACGGGAGCTTATCTGGAAGCACACAAATTAAACGAGCGGGTCACCCATTCGATCTGCGTGGCACGTGATGACGAAAATTCGGAATTCAAGGTTCTCGCCCCTTGCGGAGTGTGTCAGGAAAGATTGTTTTTCTGGGGTGAAGATGTCAAAGCCGCCGTATATGATCCGGAAGGAAAATTAATCTATAAGAGACTGGACGAGATCCAGCCTTACCACTGGTCCAAGGCTTATCGGGGCAAATAAGATGAGTATTTACGTGTTAAACATGTAAGCATCCAGATAACTTTGAAGCCATGATCCCGTTATTCATTTACCCTCAAAGTGCTACACAAGCAGCCTGCTGCATGTGTAGCACTTCTATGTTCAGGCATGCCGAAGCCCTGCTTGCGTTAATTCGAAAGTCGCTTTATAATTGTAACCAAACTAGTTTCATTTATATTGATGGGGGTTTTTACAAGATGAATATTGAAATATGGTCCGACTTTATGTGTCCTTTCTGTTATATTGGCAAACGCCGTTTGGAAAATGTACTCGCCCAGTTCCCACATCGTAATGAAGTGAAGCTGCAATTCAAAAGTTTCGAACTTGATTCAAATGCTGAATTGAACAGCGGCAAAACCAACGCGGAATACCTGGCCGCAAAATACAATATGAGTGTAGAACAGGCTCGGGGCATGAATGCTCAGATGAATGCCAATGCTCGCACGGCCGGACTGGAATACAACATCGATGCGATGATCCCTACCAACTCCTTCTCAGCTCACCGTCTGACCCATTGGGCAGATACACAAGGCAAGATGCTTGAATTAAGCGAGCGATTGTTCCAGGCTATTTTCATTGAAGGCAAACACGCTGGTGACACCAATGTACTGATTCAACTGGCTGAGGAAGTGGGTCTGGACCCGAATGCAGCCACCGAGGTATTGGCCAGCAATCAATTCGCCGATCAGGTTCGTGCCGACCAGGCTGAAGGCGAGCAATTAGGCATTCGCGGCGTACCCTTCTTTGTATTCGATCGTAAATTTGCCGTATCTGGCGCGCAGCCGGATGACGTGTTCCGGGATGCCATTCAGAAAGCATGGGACGATCGCTCCCCATTCACGATGGTTGAGTCCAGCGCACCTAATGCGGACGCAGGCGGTGTATGCACGGACGATGGATGCGAAGTGCCGCAATCCGATAATCAATCCAAATAACATAAAAGCAGCAGGAGCAAGGGTATCCCCTGAACCTGCTGCTTTTTTCAACTTATACCTCAACTCATCAAATTTTCGTACAAGTATGAAGACCTTGCCCGACCTGCCTAATGCAGAACCGGACCCTATTTATACACTCTACTAGAGCAGCAGCCCTATACACATAATCAGGCCGCAGAGCACAGATGATTGCTGGGAAGCTCCCATAAGCGGCAGATACGTCTCAGACGGATTAACTTTGCCCAGTGATTTATAAACCTTGTACATTGGAATAACGGAAAGAATCGCGACAAGACCATAAACGGGCAGAGCATGGAACACCACACTTACGATCAAAAGGATGTAAGCAAGGATCGTCATCAGCTTGGATAGACGAAGCGCCCGCTCTTCCCCCCACATGACAACCAGCGTCTTCTTGCCGATTTCACGGTCCGCACGCCAGTGCAGAAAATGATGGTTAAATAGCAGCATGGTGGTCAGCATGCCGACCGGTAAGGACAGCAGCAGCGGCGCAAGCGCAAACTCTCCTGTCTGTACATAGTAGGCACCCAGAACCGGCAGAATACCAAAGGAAATAAATATCCCGATTTCACTATAGCCTTTCCCCCGGTACCCGAATTTAATTGGCGGTGCAACATAGAAATAAGCGATCAAAGCACCGATCAGCGCAATAGCCAGTATCGGCCAACCGCTGACAATTGTAAGAATGAGACCGCAAGCCCCAGCCAGCACTAGGAATCCCCAGGTAATTGCCGCAAATCTCTTCTCGGTCATGGTTCCTGAAGTCAGAAACCCGGAGTGCGTCGAAATCGCATCTTCTGTCTCCGTTGCTTGGGTATCGGTTCCGTTGCGATAATCCCATAAATCGTTTACCATATTGGAAAAAATATGAGCTGACACCGCGCCCACTAGCGTCAGCAAAAACAAAAGAAAATGAAATTCCTTCTGCATAGCGTAGGCTGCAATGGTACCTAGTATTACTGGAACAACCATTACCGTTACCGAATACAGTCGGGTCATATTTTTAAATAAAGCCCACTTACTCATGATGTATTTTAAGCCTCCTATGATGTAAAATACTTAAAACTTTGTGACAACGTTCACATAACATTAGATTATACACCATATTGACTCTGTTGTGATAGGAAATTTTTGTTCGTTATTTTGACTGAATCTCTAAGGTTGCCTGCGTTAAAAGTTGTTCTTTATCAAAAGCCTCCCTTAAGGCAGCTTAACCTCTGTTCTGCGGGATTGCAGCCAGCTGACCAACAACCCTCTGCAATGAATAACGACAGCAATTATGAAAGGGAGAAAAGGCCCTCTCCTTCTGGAAGAGGACCTTTCAGTTTATGGCATAAATTGGTCTATCTGTCTACGATGTATTGGCCTTTGAAAGGCGATCGGAAGAACGATCCGTATCCGGAACCATCGCAAACAGAAAGTTGAATACCTATATTGGGATGGAGCTGCATCAGTCCCAAAAAAGCTGATCCGGATGCGGCCCGGTTCTCTTATCAGAATCCAAGGCATCAATCGATCTAAGTTCATCCGGCGTTAATTCGAAATCAAAAATGTCTGCATTCTCACGAATACGCTCGGGTGTAACTGACTTCGGAATGGTTACAATCTGGTTTTGAATATCCCAGCGCAAAATAATCTGAGCGGGTGTCTTCCCATATTTTTGAGCAAGGCCCTTCAGCGTGGATTCATTGTTCAGCTTTCCTCGCATGATCGGACTCCAGGCTTCCAACTGAATTCCCTGCTCTCCACAGAAATCCTGCAGTTCCTGCTGAATCAGCCCCGGGTGCAGTTCCACCTGATTGACCGCAGGTACCGTTCCAAATTCATTTATAATCTCGCGCAAATGGTGTATTTCGAAATTGCTAACACCAATCGCCCGTACGCTTCCTTCGCTATATAGACGTTCGAACGCTCTCCACGTCTCCTTGTACTGGTCTCTGCCTGGCCAGTGAATTAAGTATAGATCTATGACATTCAGTCCGAGCGCCTTCTGACTGGCTTCAAATGCTCTGAGCGTCGAATCAAATCCCTGATCCTCATTCCAGAGTTTGGTTGTCACAAACAGCTCATTCCGGGCGATTCCGCTGCTCGCAATGGCTTGTCCCACTTCTTCTTCATTCCCGTAGACGGACGCGGTATCGATGCTGCGATATCCAACTTCCAATGCCGTCTCCACTGCTTGCTGAACTTCTTTACCCTTTGCTCTGTATGTTCCAAACCCTAGCCAAGGCATCGTTACCCCATTATTCAGAATCGTGCAATCTGTAATATGTTTGGTCATCCTGTACCTCCCGTATGGAATTTGGCCTGCTCAAGGGTTATTAACCTTCTGACAGAAATTTAAGCGTTTCCTTATTTACTGCCCAGGGCGGCTCATTCCTCGGAGACATTCAAAAAAGGGACATGAAAAACCCGCAAAGCTCTATAGCCCGCGGGTTCCGGTGTGACAGGAACAGTTATTGATTCCCTTGCCCATTCTGACTCTGGATGGAGTTCAATCTTCTCTTCTCCTCAGCAAACATTTCTTCTGCCAGCTCAACGCCCTGACCTCCCAGCGAACGTTCGGCTTGAAGCATGGCCTGCTCCGTATGCGCCAAACGACGTTCAGCCTGCTCAATGGTCTGTTCGGTTGGATGTGACATGGCCTGAGAAACGGCAAAATGTAGTTTGTTCACTGCATTCTGCGCCTGAGATACGTTCGTATCGGCTTGCAAACTGGAATCATAACGCTTCGGCATGAGTATTCCTCCTTGGGATCATGTTCCTGTTACCCCTTTAGGATGGTTGATGAGGTCCTGCCTTATTCTTCTTTTGCAGAACAATTATGAACGGCCTGCCGTGACTCCTTTTTGAATCATCATGACCCTAGGTTTGTAACCTTCCCCTTACTCACTGCGTTTATCTCATAAATACCTTTTGCCAGAAGGAAGTGGTCATTTGAAAAGCCTGCGGATTTCTCTCATCATATTGACTTTGTTATTGATAACCAGCGGCTGTACGTCTTCGACGTATGAAATAACCGGTTATACAAGCTCCTCTATGAATTCGGATATTCCAGTTCCTTCGAATGCCAAACCGTTAAAAGTTACGACAAATTCGGCAAACACCAATATCCACATGGGATTGGCATATGAATTGGAACATATTGGAGGTGAACAAGGTCTCTATCCCCCAACGGATTACTTTCAAAAGTTACACGATGAAGGATGGATTGAGTTGGAGGAGAAGCGCTTGGGGAGTGTGCATTTTTTCAAGAAAGACGACACGGTAATCGCCATCGAAATTCATGAGGACACCTTTGATATCTATGAGATGAAAAAGGATGCTTCCATATAACCCACCCTATTGGTTCATGGAACAGCGCAATTCTTCTACCCTAGTTACCACTGCATATGAAAAAAAGAGAGGCATCAGCCTCTCCCTTTTATTTCGCGGGCGATTTAAGTCCTCTCCGATCACAAAAACATTACTTCACGAATTTTGCGACTTTCGCCAGCACTTCTTCTTCAGTTGGCGCACTAATGTACCGACCGTTAATAAATACAAAAGCACGCTTCGCACACGGACCGCAGTACGATTTGCATCCAATCTTGATCTCCGTTTCCGGAGCCATTTTCTCCAGCTTGGGTACAATCGACTTCAGCCTGATATGATTACACTTTTCGCATACGCGGATATCGTTAGCCATGAGTTCCCCTTCTTCGCGGCCTTAGTGGTCGCCGTGGTTCCCTTTGGAAGGATTCGTGATAACAAACCCCTCTTGAGGAAGGTACAGGTAGTCAATTTTAACGCCATCCAGCAGCGGCTGATCGTTCTCAAGAATTACATCGATCTCTTTATCCGTGGATACCACAGTATCATTATCTTTAGGCGTGTCCAGATCCAGTCCGTAGTGAGCGTGATCACCGTGTGCATGCGTGATGACAACACGAAGTTTTTTCCCTTCGTTCTCAGGCTTGTCCAGTTCCAGTTTCAATACTTTTGCCGCATTGCGAGTAATTTTGCAGTTCATTTCAACTTCATCTCCTATATTGTAATTGCTGGTTCCAACAATTTCAGCATTTCTAAACTCCAGCATCTATTGTAAAGAAAGTTACTCCGCTTCGCAATAACATTGATGCAAATCGGTGTAAAACGATCCGTTTTATCTCAAATCTCGACTAGGTACGAGACGGAAGTACCGGATATTTGCGCTCGGCACGACTAACAAACCAGTTCATGAGCAGCAAAGTAACACCGATATCATCGATAGGCATAAACGGCAGCACGTCGGGCAACACCCAATACAGTAGAACCGGGATGATGAACAACAATTTCTCATGCAAAGGGATCTGCGGAGCCCGCAATAGGCGGGGCAGTCTCTTGAACACCTCGGCCCATCGTTTGAACGACAGCAGTCTTCTCCACTTCATGTGAACCCCTCCAATATTCTTCATGCGCCAGAAAAGGCACATAATCGTATTCCACTTATTACCCGTTCAAGAGCAATATGATATCCAATAAAAAAAGATGGGACGCCGTTACAGCGCCCGTTTCTTTTATACGAAGATGACCAGCTGAACGTTTCATCACGTGGACTCTGACCCTGCATCCCCATCCGACAGCAACTCAGCCAGCAGCATGCCCACCTCGACACAGATATCATCAAACTGTTCAACTGGTAATGGGTTAACCCCAAGCCCAACCTCAACCGTGAACCCAGGCTTCCGAAACTGCTGAATAAACCAGTCTTTGTATCCTGCATCACTTCCGCCAAGCTTAACTGCCTTGTAACCTGAGGCTCGGGCCAGCCTGCGCGATAAGGGTGCACTCTCTTTTGGCTCCAAATCGCGGTAGTTCCAGTAGATCTCCTGCCCCTGACTGTGCAGGGAAACGACAGCAGCGAAGCTGTGTTGTTCCGTCCACTGCGCAAGTGCCCGTGCTTCCGGTTCAGATAAAGGGGCTGTTCCCGCGTAATCCCGGGGACCAGGTGACACAATTCCTCTTCGCGCTGCCTCTTCCTCCCAGTGAGCCGGAAATTGATCGTTAAGATCCACTCCTCTAATATTGGCCTTCCAATGGGTAAAGTGTTTCCGTCCAGCATTCCAGGCCAGCAGCTGCTTGGCGTGGGGATGTTCATTCACGACGCCTTCCTGAACGAGTTCAACCCCATCGGGATTCACCATCGGCACAATCCACAACGTCGTTTCCCGCATCCATCGTTCCGTTTGAAACTGGTGCCATGGGGCGCGGGCACTGTACGCTCTTGCATAGTCTTCAATAAAACGCATGACCACCGCTGTTGTAAGCCATTCATTGGCGTGCACGGAAGCATTGACGTGAATATGTCGCGTTCCCTGGCCAATTTTCAAGTAGGGTAAAGACTTCCCCATTACACTTGTACCGATTGAACCTGTGGTGATAAACGGGTATTGCTTCACAAGCTTAACTATATCCCGGTTCATTTCACGATACCCGTACTCGCCCTGCAGCCTGACAATAGTTTTGCCATTTGAATCCGGAATATGAATACAACGCCCGCACCAATCCGTAACGTTCGCAAACTCGGGATTAGCCTCACGCAGCTCCTCTTCATTCAAATCAAAACGTTCCGCTATCAAACCCACGCTCTCCCCAGGCTGAACTGCATATCTTCGACCGGTTCCCGGTAGTATACGCAGCATCTGTCCAGCAAGCAAATAGGGTTGTGCTGCTGCTTCCGGGTTCAGGGCAGCCAGCAATTCTCTTGTCATATGATGCGCTGAGGCTACGCGGGATAAGGTGTCCCCTGACTGAACAATAATCCACTGAAGTTCCATGGTGTCTCCTTTCCCGGCAGGAGAACGCAATTCTCCTTGTCCTGTGCTCATAATGGTTTCTACCCTAATATGTATGCGAACCCGGTTGTCCGTCATGTGACATGAATCACGCAAGCCGTCTCGATCACTATTCATATAAAAATAAAAATACCGGAGCTCGAAAGGCTCCGGTTGGCTTATGAGTGCTGTGGGTTAAGCGTCAACATTAACTCATGTATGAATGAATAGTGCTAAGCTACGTCAATCGGGTAACCTGCCATACGACAGGCGTTTTCGAGATTTGCTCCCCCAGCCACTGGCGGGTAATATTCTGGAACATGCGCGGGTCTCCCGTACAGAAAAACTGATGCACCGGTGTCTCATTCCCACTTGCCAGCTTTCGTTTATCATACAAAATCGTACTGATTTCCCTCGCCGTCTCATCTGCCGAACTAATCAATTTCACTTCCTGTCCCATGACTTCCTGGATCGTTTCCATGAGAAATGGATAGTGGGTGCAACCCAAAATGAGACAATCAATTGGCTGTTGTTTGATCTGGCCCAATGACTGCTCCACCGTAAGCGTTGTTTGTTCGGAACGAAATTCACCTTGCTCCACCAGAGGCACCAATGCAGGACAAGCCTGACTAACGACATCAATATAAGGGGACAACTGCTTAAGTGCCGAAGTATATGCACCACTTCCTATCGTTCCCACTGTACCAATGACGCCAATGCGCCCTGTGCGGGTAGCCGTAATGGCAGCACGCGCCCCGGGGTGGATAACCCCTATAACTGGCACGTTTACCTTCGCCCGAATATAATCAAGCGCTGCTGCCGTAGCGGTATTACAGGCGATTACGATAACCTTCGGATCGAATTGGATCAAGAAATCAACGATTTGTTCCGTAAATTGTTTCACTTGTTCGGACGAACGGGGTCCGTACGGTGTCCGGGCAGTATCTCCAAAATAAATGATCTTTTCCCGCGGGAGCTGACGCATCACTTCCTTGGCGACGGTCAACCCCCCTACACCGGAGTCTAATATAGCGATTGCTTGCTGCACGAACACACCGCTTCCTTCTTCATTAAATTGGTTCTGATAACGATTCGGTTCCAGAGCTTTCATCCTACCGTATGATTTTTCCGGCAAAAAGGTACCTACATCTTACCCGATTTCATCTCAGGGTTCAAATAAATGGCCGTATGCTGTGCTTCTTGATCATTGACGCACACAACAAAGCAGGCTTTCCTCATTCTCCGAGGAAAGCCTGCTTATACCTGCCGTTGCTTCAGATATTGTCCTTCGAATCATCCACAGGCAGCTTCGCTACCACGTCAATGCCAGACTCCGTCCCATTGTTATCTATGGAAGTGTCTGCAGCCGAATCAGAATCGGCAATGACGGCAGACACACGCAATTCTTTCCCTTCTGCGCAATTCCGCCAGGACTGGATATCCTGAATCACAACGTCAGCCGTTTCTTTAACTTTGGATACGATCTGTGAGCTTTGCTCGCCGACCTTGACGGCCAGTTCCTGCCCTTTTTCAGTTACCTGACGTGCACCCTCCGAAATGTCCTGACGCAGCTCACGACCGGATTTTGGCGCGAGCAGCAGAGCTGTCACAGAACCTACTACCGAACCGATCAATGCTCCCCACAACAAACCCTTGTTTGAATCCTTCACGTCGCATCTCTCCCTTTACCTTTAATGAAGTACCGAATAACAAGCAACTACATCCAGATGCTCATTGATCCGGGCGAATGCCTACTCTGTTGATGCAGTATAAGCAGCAAGGGCTTGACCTGACACTCCAGACGGCAAAAACTTTTTTAAGCCCATTATTGCTTATCCCGATTGTCAGTATCAAATATGCCGAGATGAATCAAGCGGCTGAGCTGCATGTGCATCTCCGGGATTGAGGTCAATGACATAACGACCTGGCGCAATTAGCGCAGCCTGATGTTCACAGCGCCAGCGTCTTCCTCCAGAAGATCCCAGCGTCTGCCCGTCCTGCAGAACATCCCCCTGATCGAATATGTAATAGGCTGCTCCAAGTAAGGTCTGGGCAACCGTATCCGGATCCAATCCTGTAAAATGGCACTGTACATCAGGAACACCAAGTGCAGACAATCCAACCGTATCCATAACCAGTTCACGCTGTTCTTCAGTCCCGCCTGCCTGATACATACGAACATTCATCGCTGCGTAGAGATGTTCTTCCCGCTTCTGTGATTGAATGTAAGCTTCCGGCTCCACCAGTTTGTCACTGCCGTACCAGTACATCCCCTCGCAAGGCAGAACCTCCATTACAGCCTGGAGCATATTTTGGAATAATTCCAGACGCTGTTTGCGCGGCATGGCTGCAGAGAACATGTCATGTAGCCGGATGGAGTATCTTGCTGACTTCACTGCCTGTCCCGCTTCAGGCCAGTGCCATGCCTGCTGCACTGCGCCTCCGAAACGCGAACGATCCTTGATCCCGTGAACAGGGAGCATACAGTTCTGTGCAGGTATAGCCCCTTCCTCAAATGAAACCTGATGATCCAGATGGTAGAAAACAAGCATCTCTTGCTTATACGCTGAAGCATTGCCTTCCTCCGAATGCGTCCCTGCTTCATCCATTTTTTTCTGCGAGGGCTGTTGTTCGTTGATTTGCTTCACAGCCAGACGGACTTTTCCGGTATACCGGCTCAGCGCATCCTGTAACTGTACCCGATTTACCACAGGTTCCTCTCGGAATAAGAGCTCCACCATGTATACGGGATGGAACCCGGAAGGAACTTCATTTGAATCCTTTTTATCTAGTTCATCTTGTCTTTCGTTTGTCATGCTGCTTCCCCTCATTCCTTACTCTGTCCCTCGATCTGATTATGCTGGAACGGACCAAGTTCTTTCTCCACATAAACACTGACCTGCTCAGCAAACTGTTCCAGGATGTCCGGCACCTCTGTGCTCAGCGGATGCAATTCTGCACGCTTCCAGCTGAAGTAGTCCTGTACCAATGGCTTGCGCAGCGAGACTAGACGCCGGAGCACCTCATAAGTCGAAGCGTCAAAAACATTCTCTTCGTGATTAATCTGGATAATATCATCATAGCTGCTTGCGTCCCGCATAATGAAACCGTCGATCAGATAGCTGCCCACATCTGTTACAATCTCAATAGCCAGGTGTAGACAACGCTCCTGGACCAAACCCAGCATAAGACTGCCATCCCAGGCTTGTGATGCTCGGCGAAGCCCTTCGGCAACCTCCGGCACGGCAGCAAGCCTGCGGGCAATCTGTTCTCTGTTTACGTAATACAATGCGTTCACTTCCCGTTCGCTGAATTATCGGTTCCGTTTTCCTCTTCGCTTAAGCCAGAAAAGCATCACCGGACAAGCGATCAAAAATACGATAAAAATATATAAAAATTCCATAACGTCTCTTAAATCGCTCATGCCCAGTCTCCTTTAACAACTGCAGAATGAAATGATTGAATTAGATTTAGATTTCATAGTCCACTGCGATCGACTGTTCTCTGACTTCGTTCATATACTTGATTACTTCCTGATGAAGCGGGTGAACCTGGTAGGCCTGAAGATCTTCCAGTGAAGCAAATTCGGCTGTAAGTGAAATGTCGAAGGATCTGTCGGAGCGAAGTACGTCCACACCTACTTCCAATGAGACCAGGACATCAATTTTGCCTTGCAAATTGCGAAGAACGTTCGCAGCTGCCTCAATGGTTTCCGGAGAACGATCTTTCATTTTAAAAAGAACAATATGTTTAATCATCAGAACAAGCACCCCGTTTGCTTATATTAGTAGAAATGAATGAATTTTCGTGTAACCAAAATATATCATAACGTTACCTATTGCGAAAGGATACATGGAAACGTTCTCTAAATGACAAAGGAATGTTACTACGAGCTTTTCTTTTCCGGTTTGTCTTGATCCGGTGAAGGGCTTGCCTCCTCTGAAGGGCTTTTCGGATCAGCTTTGGGTGCTTGAACTTGCGGTACAGACCACTCCCGGTCAGACAATTCCTCCTCCTTTTTCAGAACAGCGATGGCCTGTCTGAGCTTATTGGGTAGTGGAAGTCCGATTCTCGCATAGTTTTCCGTAATGGAAATCAACTCGTTAACGAGGTAAAAATAGATGGCTCCTCCTTTGATGATATCTGTCCCCATCAGCAGATCAATACGGTGAGCAAGAAGGATAACGGTCAGCATCAGCCCCTTTCGGGCAAGTCCCCAGAACCCAATGTTGCTATTCAAACCTGTACCCGACCTTACAGCTGCAGCGATACCTGTCACATAATCCACAGCCATTGCAATCACGAGCAGACTCAGCAATTCATCCCACACCCCAAAAGCAAAACTTACAAATGCTCCAGAAATAGCAGCAAAGGTATTTATGGCTGGACTCACGTTTTTCACCCCTCCCTCTGAATTGATCACTATACAAGATATGTAAGAGTCATAGATTTTGACAGACCAATCGCCTGGTTTAACCCACGGATATCACTTTCGGATTTGTGCATGTTTTCGCTGGAAGATCACAATGGCCACCCGATAATATTGGTGAATTTTAGGTAAAAATCCGCATAAGATCAACAAAAAACAGAGAAAAGTAAAATAGTCCTATGAATGAATCTTAAGACCTAATTTATTGATGTTAGAATTCTTTTTGATCCCTGAAATTTAGTGAAACATTGTAATCTAGGAATATACTAGGAAGTGAATTGCGCATACCCTAGTCCATAATTCCTCCTTCCTTGCTCACGTCAGTTTAAGCTTAAATCAAACCAGTGCACACGGCACTTGAAAGTACCCCGGTTCTTATTGTAGTATTTGGTTAAAAAAATCGGAGGAAATATGCCTAATCAACCAGAACAACATTCCATCCAGGCGTGGTCTCTGATCAACCGTAAATACTTGGGAAAAGGCGTCCGTGTTAAACGATTCCGAAAACCGACACGCTGTCAAATCCGTAACCGAGTTCTTCTAGCCGTGCTGATGGCCAATGATATCAAGTTGTCCCAGTTAGCCGAAGATCTATCCATCTCATCACGCAGCGTGAGCGCGTGGGTGTATGAGGGGCGGATACCCGGCAGTACCAATTTGGACAAGGCGTGCCAACTGCTAGGCTACCCGCGTCACATCCTCTTCAATGAAGAAGTGGTGCGCAAAAGCCCGGTCATTTGTCAGCCCGAGCCTTCCCGTTTCATGAAGCGTACGGTGACCCGCTCTCCGGTTAGCAACCGTATTCTGACAGGCTTGTGTATGGTCCATGATTTGTCGGTGACAGATGTCAGCCACTGGATCGGGGTTCATCCCGGCACCTTCCGCAAATGGCTGCATCAGGGAACGCTGCCTTCTGCTGCGTTTCAGGAACAAGCGGAACAATTTTTCCGCATCCCGAAAACCATCTTGTTCGCAGATGTCATCCTGAAAGACCAACGCACCAACTAAATGAGCGAACAGACAAAAGGCTCTGTTCTTCCCATCCGGGAAGGCAGAGCCTTTTTAATTGGACGTGATCTATTGAACTGTTATTCGGCCATCCTTCTACTTCCTCCAACGGTATCGTTGATGAGTAAAAAGTTCACTCAAGAAAACTTGTTCCGACTAATGCCTCAAAAATATTATAGTTGTACGTACAAAATATAGCAGCAAAAGTAATCATCTCTTTACCTCAGGGTACAGCTCGATTCATTTTATCCAACGTTAAGGATCTCATTGATATATTTTAGTCCTGTATACCTTTCTCTAAGTGTATGAGCTGTTGCAAAAGCATGCTCTACCATTTCGGGCGTTACCCCAAGCTGTTCTGTTGTCGTCGGACCCCCCACCTGCTCGAGCCATGCCACAAGTTGTGACGCATCTGGCAAAGTGCTGTACACCTCAAACACAGGTTCTTTGGACAAATGTGCGAGTTCCTTGTACCGTTCCACAAGGAGCGCACAGGCTACACCCACCTTGGCTCCATGCAGAACAGGTTTGCGGCCCGCTACCATCAAATCCATCTCCCACCGATGCGAAATGTGGTGCTCACCACCGGATGCCGGACGGGAATGATCGATGATCAACATAGAGGCCCCCGAAATAATTAGTGCATCCATTAATGCCGTTACCCCGTCGGATCTCCCTTCCGCAATGGCGTGAACATTATCGATACAGGCCGTCAGCGCCTCTTCTGTCATTCGGTAAGCAACCGGACAGAACGGCTCCCCACCCAGTTCTCGGGAGACAATCCAGTCTGCCAGAGATGTGTACTTGCCTAACATATCCCCAAATCCAGCTGCCGTCATTGCTTGGGGAGCTTGCTCGATCACGCTGATGTCCGCAAAAATGGCTTCAGGAGGAACAGCCTGAAAAGTCTGTTTGATGCCGCTTACAATGAGCGGCGCCCCTGCAGAAGTGAATCCATCAACCGATGCCGCTGTTGGAACAGACAGAAACGGTTTGTTCATTTTGGCACACACAAATCTTACCAGATCATGTATTGTTCCTGATCCCACTGCGATGATGGCCTGACTCATTTGTTTTACACCAAGCAGTACCTGCACAATCCCAGCCTCATCGGCAATAATGTCTCCCGCACTGTTCTCCGGCATCCGGAATTCATCTGCAGCAAGACCTGCATCCCGTAACCTTTTCACCACTTCATATCCTGCTGCGGGTCCTGTCTGATCATCGTAAACCACCGTAACTTCGTTATACCCCTGGTCAGACAAGTATTCTGGCAACCGCCTGATCGCACCCTGTTCCAGAAACACTTGCATTTGTACCAATCGATGATCATGTCCACAGGTACACTGCTGGGCTTCCAGATTCCAAGCCGCAATTCGCTCGTTCATATTCATTTGATCGTAACCTCCCGTTTTTAGGTTCATGCATATTTGCACTGGAAAAGCCACACAATGAGTACAGGGAAAATTTCAATGATTTTCCTGATCACACTTTACTTCTTGTACCCCGATTTTGCAAATGTTTTAACAAACTCTCTGAAGCAGGTGATCCAATGCAGCTTGGCAAAGACACGGGTATTTCTCTCGGTTTTCTTGCAGGAACGACCTTGGGTAGCGGAATTGCCTTTTTGTTCCAATTTCGAGCATATGAAGTGATCGGAAGTGTTGCGTTTTTCGGTATAATTGGTGCATTGGCCGGACTATGGACGGCGGTAGTTTTACATCAGCGCCAGCAATCTGATCCAAAAACGTAATTTCGCAAATAAGAGCCTCGAGCTCTTTTTTTCGTTATAAAATAGTAAGAACAATAAAAAAAGGTTCGAGAGTTTGCCAAAGCAAATCTCCGAACCTTTTTCTCTTCGATGCGGTCGAGAGGACTCGAACCTCCACGGGGGGTTAGCCCACACGGACCTGAACCGTGCGCGTCTGCCAATTCCGCCACGACCGCATAATATGTATCTTCTCATCGTTGATGAAAAGCATTCCGGCTAAGCAATCTCTCGTTTCACCGTAATTAAGAGTATACATGCTCTGGAAGAAGAATGCAATAACTTTTTATTATTCATATTTATAGGACATATGTCCTTTTTTCAAAAACAAAAACCTCCTATCGTTAGCTCTAAGCAACTGTCCTTCAAGGACAGGCAACCCTATGGATAGAGAGGAATATGAGCAAACCTATGACCATGACACCCGAAGTCATTGAAGAAGGAAAACGAAATATTCACTGGACAGAAATGCATATGCCCCTGCTCGCCGAATTAAAAGCCCGTTTTTCCGAAGAAAAGCCTTTTGCGGGGCTTACCATTGGAATCTGTATTCATGTAGAGCCCAAGACGGCCGTACTATGCAGAACCCTTCAAGCTGGCGGAGCCCATGTTGTATTAACAGGAAGCCCGGGCACAACAAAGGACAGCGTCGCTGCTGCACTCATAGCAGAAGGCATTACCGTATATGGGCAGCGTTCCGATGGACGCACTCAGCATATGCACAATATTCATCGTGTGCTTCAACACCAACCACACCTTTTAATGGATAATGGAGCTGATCTGGCTCGCACCCTCCTTCAGCACTATGACTATACCTCACTCATTGGGGGAACAGAAGAAACCACAACAGGGGCCAATCTGCTGCGTGAGGAAACGGGGCAGTCCATCTCATTCCCGATTATTGTAATTAACGACAGTCCCCTCAAACGGATCATGGAGAATGAACACGGCGTGGGACAGACCATTATCGAAGGGTTCATGCGCACCACGAATCTGATTTTGCCTACAAGACGCTTCGTCATCGTAGGATATGGTACGTGTGGACGCGGAATTGCCAGATATCTGCGCAATTTAGGCAGCCAAGTCATTGTGGTCGAAAATGATCCCATGGCAGGACTTGAAGCTGCTCTGGATGGTTTCCGCGTAGCAAAGCTGGAAGAAACGTTTACTTTTGCCCAGGTCTACATCACGGTGACAGGTCGCCCCAACGCCATATCAATGGCACATATCAGTCAGATGAACGATGGTACGATTCTTGCCAACGCTGGACATTTCTCCTGGGAAATGGATCTGGACCGTCTTCGGCAGGAAGCCGAACATATAGAACGTCTAACAGCAGATATCGAGCAGTTCACCCTCACGAATGGCCGTAGGCTCATGCTGCTTACCGAAGGTGAGATGCTTAATCTCGCGGGAGGAGGCGGAAATCCTGCAGAGACGATGGATCTTGGCTTATCCCTTCAGGCTGCTTCCCTGCTCTACCTCGTCCAACATCGCCAGCATCTGGTGAATGGACCACAGCCTGTCCCTCATATCGTCAATACGGAGATTGCAAGCAAGATGCTGTACCATTTGAGCGAGAAACCTGTGTAATTCCCTGGAAATGATACTACAAACCATGAAGGAGAAATGCTTATGACACAAACAAAACTTTGTTTTATCGGTGCTGGATTCCATGCAACCACCAATATTTATCCTTCCGCTATTGAAGCGGGAGCTACCATTCAAGCCATATCCACTCGCAGTATCGAGCGTTCTCAGGCCGCTCTGCTGCGATACGGCAGCACGGGAACAGCCTATGATGATGTGAGCCAAATGCTGCAAAACGAAGATTGTGACGGTGTTATTGTGGTAGCACAACCTCAGGATCAAACGTCTCTTGCCCTCGAATGCATCAAGGCTGGCAAAAATGTCTATGTGGATAAACCACTGGGTTGGACCGCCACAGAAGCTGCTGAAATCGCCAATGCAGCCGAGAAGGCTGGCGTGGTATTAATGGTGGGATTCATGAAGCGTTATGCGCCTATTTATCTGAAACTGAAAGAACAAATTGATGATGGTTCCATGGGCAGAGCACGTTCATTTCAAATGAGGTTTGCCGTGGACAGCACACCCTTCTGCAAGGATGAGGAACAGTTTATGAAACTGGCAGCCATCCACATGGTAGATCTGATGCGTTTTCTTTTCGGAGAAGTACAGCAAGTGACGGGTACCACGATCAAGGACGGAGAACATATCAACCAGAGCATTTCCCTGAAATTCAATAACGGTGTAGTGGGCAGCGCCTACTTTGCAGGCATGAGTGCTTGGTCACGCGAGAGCGAAAGTCTGCTGGTCACGTTCGATCACGGTTTTGTATCAGCAGATGAGATTAATACACTTACTATTCACCACTCCCGCACTTCGGACAGCCTCCCTTGGAAGTCTCTTGAAGAGCAGGATACGGTCTTCACCCCTTCCGGCTCTCCCATGTCTGGCGCCTACCGTGATCTCTATCTGCGTGGATTTGTAGGCGAGATGGCACACTTCATGGCATGTTGTCACAACAAGGCACTTCCGCATTCGAGTGGCAAGGATAACATTGGAACGATGGCCCTGTGCGACACCATATTGGCTGCGCTGGTCTGACGTATAACCGTTACAGAAAGCGATCGGATTCACACATCAAGAGAAGGGGAAGATTTTATGCTGGACACAGGATTACTAGTTATTCGGCTTGTCATTGGGTCCCTTATGATGGGTCATGCATGCAAAAAGCTGTTTGGCATGTTTGGCGGTGAAGGCATCTCAGGCACAGCTTCATTTTTTGAAGCAATCGGGCTCAAGCCTGCGAGAGCCCTAGCTGTGTGCGCTGGACTTACCGAGCTGATTGGCGGATTGTTGTTCGTCGCAGGATTGTGGACCGCAGTTGGGTCGATACTGCTGTTTATACCCATGGCTGTTGCGATCGTGAAAGTACACGCAGGCAAGGGACTATGGAACCTCAATGGAGGATATGAATACAATCTCGTCATCCTTGGCTCTTTGGTCGGGGTGGGACTGGCTGGTGCCGGGGCCTACTCACTTGACGCCTTGATGTAAATTTTTAAACCTGACTTGTTTGTTTATTATTCATCCTCACAAGCCCGTTGTTTCGCATGGCGAAACCGGGCTTTTTGTTGTTTTTCCTTACTCAACTCATTCGGTACCAGGGTTTATAATCCGAATCAGACATGATATGCTTTGAAGAGATTATACACGCATTTTGGGTACGTAGTACTTAAATTGATACTATACACAATCGCTTACGGAGGGCAGATATATGAAAAAAATTTCAACAGAAGCATGCCCGAAACCCTATGGTTGTGCTGTGGAAGTTACACTTAGTGTCATTGGGGGCAAATGGAAAGGTGCCATTCTGTATCACTTGTTTTCGGGTTCTTTGCGATTCAATGAACTCAGAAAGTTATTTCCGGACATTACGCAGCGAATGCTCACCTTACAATTAAGAGAATTGGAGAGCAGCGGGATTGTACACCGGGAGATTTACCCTCAAGTACCTCCCAAAGTGGAATACTCGCTTACCCCCTTTGGAGAAACACTGCGTCCAATCATCTACAGCATGCGTGACTGGGGAGAGACATATACAAATGAAGTTCAGGCCAAGTCACAGGAAGTGTAATGGCTAAAAAAGCTGGTCCCTTTCACAAGGGATCAGCTTTTTTGGTGTAATCTATAGAGGATAATACCCGTCTGTTCTGTTACTTTTCGACGGTCTGAATGGTTACGGTACGGTTACGGCCTTCTTCCTTCGCCTGGTACAGCGCATTGTCCGCCAGATGAAATAGTTCCGTGGCAGAGGATGAATGCAGCGGATACTCGGCAATGCCTGCGGAAATGGTTACCGAACGGTCTACCGGCATGATACTTGCCTCAACCGATATGCGAATATACTCGGCGATCTGATAGGCGGTGTCAGACTCGGTGTGTCGAAGCAGGACCACAAATTCTTCCCCGCCAAAGCGGGAACTTACATCCTGCGGACGAACGGCTAACTTGATCAGACCCGCAATATGTTTAAGAACCTGATCTCCGGCGTGATGTCCGTAAGTATCGTTAATGGATTTGAACCGGTCAATATCAATGACAATAATCGAAAATATTACCTGTTCATCAATCCATTGCTGAATGACTTCTTCAAACGTCCTGCGATTCGTCATACCTGTTAACACATCGGTTCTGGCGTCATAGGTGAGCTGATCCGTTTGTTTGCGGAAATTCGCCAACGCACCCAAAACCGTGCGGGTCAGCAAATCCGCTTCCCGGTTCCAATGAGGCCTCATTGTTGGCAGGTCCACTTTCCCCTGATCCACCTGATTGACGAGGTCGGCCAGATATACAAAAGGACTCGCAAGCTTCCGTGCCACGCGAATGACAATCAGGGTCAGGATGAGAAATGGAACCGAAGTGTACAACAATAACATGCGGATATGCTCATTCAGCTGATCGTACACGGTCTGGGTAGGAGATACGACAACCACACCCCAATCGGTAGCCGGCACCTTCTGATACCCGGCAAGGGAGTCTACGCCCGCCAGATTTTTGTACTGTTCCTTACCTGTTTGATTATCGAGCAATTTCTGCACGACCTCATTTTTACTGATATTTTCGCCAATCCGTTTGGTATCTGGATGAAATAAAAGTGTACCCTTGGCATCGACAATAAAAAAATATGAGCCATTACTCGTCTTCAATTGACTTCCAAATGATAGGTTCAAAATATTATTTTCCTGCAGAAAAATATTCCCGCCGATCATCCCCTTAAACACTCCCGCAGCATCAAAGATGGGTTCATTTACAAACACAATTCTGCGCTTCGAAAGAGGCGATTGATAGGCTTCCGAAATATAGGATGCTCTCGATTCAAAAGCTTTCTTTGCAGCATTAGAGCTAATCTGCATTCCAATGTTTTTATTAGAATAAGGTGATGCGCTACGAATGACTCCCTTGTCGTCCACTAAAGTGACTGAATTAAAAAAGTTACTGCTGCTGCGAATCAATTCCAGCGTCGAATCCAATTTTTCCGTATCCGAATAGTCCATTTGCGGAAAATAGTCTGCAGCATATTTCAAGCTGTTTTGCATGGACTGGAATAGCGAATCCAGTGTCTGACTCATTTGCGCTGCGCTCGAATAGTTGAGAGATAAGGTATTATCAATGAGTGACTGCTTCTGAGATGTATAGGATGAAATAAACATGTCATCAGCACCGAAATGGAGACTAGTCCACTGAGCAGGGCGGTAAGACTGATTTTCTTGATGTTTCTTACTTTTCCCTGCAATCTGGATGCTTTGTTCTCTGCGATCATTAGTGCTTCCCCCGGATTTCCATGAAAAGGCATATTCCTTCTATTCTAAACGAAAGGTATTATGAATGTATGAATTTTGTGTGAATTTTTTTACATTTTCTTCAATTAACATTGATAACTCCATGCCAAATATAAAATAAGGCGTTTGCCTTCTCCAACTTACTCAAAGTTCATCCACGATGATATAACCTTCTCCAGGCTCCTGCTCCACGAAGCCAGCCATGAACCTCGATTGGAAATCAATGGGCGCGCTGCTACCCACCAGGATGCGATTTTGGATCTCTTCCTGCGTTTCTGTGGGCAGTGCAAAGGAACGTGTGTAAGCAAACTGTTCCGCCAGCGTTGCATATATGGCGTTTACCAGTCTGTCATTGCCCGTACGCCCGAAAACATTCAAGAGTATGCTTCCTCCAGACCGAAGCCTGTCCTGAACCATGGCAAAAAAAGATCTGGAGGTAAACTGCATGGGTGTCCCCGTTGCAGTAAAGGCATCGACAATAATATAATCATACATTCCGGATGGTTCCTGCTGCAGCAGCTCCCGACCATCTCCCACCATGACCTCACTGCCTTTGTATCCAAATAAAGTTTTGCTTAGTTCAACCACTTCTTCGTCCAGCTCGGCGATCTTAACAAGGCGGTTCGACAGGTAAGTCGACAGGGTACCGATTCCATGCCCCACCACAAAAACAGTTTCGTAATCAGGATGATTCCGTTCCATTAGATGAACCATCGCTCTCGGGTATTCAAGCAGCATTCGTGAAGGCTTTTCCAGATCCATAGCCCCCTGCACTGCCTCATTCGAAAACTCCAAAACCCTAAAACGCCCCTTCTCCCCATAAAGCTTGGTTGTGTCATATACGGTTAACGCATGCTGTTCACTCATATTACGATATAAAACCTTCACCAACCGTTCTCCTCTCATTCCAATCCACTACTCCTAAATATACTATTTTTCATTATACCAACTCTTTAGAGCCATACTCCATTAAAATGACAAAAAAACCATTCCCGGTTACCCGGAAATGGTCTATATTCAGCGCCTGAGCTCAACCCAGATATAAAATATTTTTCCAATTTTATCTACAAAACATTAGGATTATTAGCCTGTATGCCCTGTGCAATCAAGATTCTATGGCCTCATGCAGGGCTTTGACATACTCCACACCAAGATTGGAGAGAGAGGTGCTTTTGTGGCTAATCCAGCCCACATTGATCGTCTCCTCACATTCCAATGGAACAGGGATAATCTCATTTCCATTCAAGTCTGCACTGAGAACACCTGTTGAGATCGTGTAACCGTTCAGACCAATGAGCAAATTAAACAATGTTGCCCGGTCATTGACCTGGATGCTCTTGGGATGGGATAACGTACTCAGAATCTCTTCGGAAAAATGAAATGAATTGTATTCCCCCTGGTCAAATGACAGATAAGGATAATCCTGAAGCTGCTCAATCGCTACGGATTCTTGCTTAGCCAGCGGGTTCTTTACGCTGATGAAAATATGCGGTTTAGCCGTGAACAGGCTAGTGAACACCAGTCCAGCATCTTTTAACAATTTGTTAATTACCTTGGCATTGAACTCGTTCAAATACAGGATCCCGATTTCACTTCGCAGGCTCTTTACATCCTGGATAATTTCATATGTCTTGGTCTCCCTCAGAGCCAGCTCGTATTCATCTTGTCCATACTGCTGCACCAGACGTACAAAGGCATTAACTGCAAACGCATAATGCTGGGTTGATACCGAGAAATGCTGCGGAGAGGGCTTGGCATTCAGATAACGATTCTCCAGCAGTTCAGCCTGTTCTACGACCTGACGGGCATAACTGAGGAATTCCACCCCTTCTTTGGATAACGAAATCCCCTTATTTGTACGTTCAAAAATGGTAATGCGCATCTCCTGTTCCAAATCGCGAATGGCGTTCGACAGGCTGGGCTGAGAAATAAATAGCCGTTTGGCTGCTTCATTCATGGAGCCGCGCGTGGCAACTTCGATCACATACTTTAATTGTTGCAGAGTCAACGTGTTATTCCTCTTTTCGTATAATTGATTCTATTATATACCAAAAGAGTCTCTGCCTTAAGCCAGACTTGCAGTTGGTCTGACGACAATTTCATTGACATCCACCTCAGCCGGTTGGCTGATGGCATACAAAATGCTGTGGGCGATGGCTGATGCCGGGATGGATACACGCCGATAATCTTTCATCAGCTCACGCGCTTCTGTATCCGAGATGGTCTCGGCCAGTTCCGATTCGGTCACCCCCGGGGAAATGAGGGTTACCCGAATATCTCCACCCACTTCCTGACGCAGGCCCTCCGTGATCGCACGGACCGCGTATTTGGTTGCGCAATATACGGATGCCGTTGGGGAAACGGTATAAGCACCAATGGAAGCCAAATTGATGAATTGGCCACTACTCTGTTTTCTCATTACTGGCAAGCCGGCCGCAATCCCGTGCAGTACTCCCCGAACATTGACATCGATCATCCGATTCCATTCGTCTACTTTTAACGCTTCAAGAGGGGAAAGAGGCATCACGCCCGCATTGTTAATAACAACATCCAGACGCCCGAAGCGAGTAAGCGCCAAATCCATAATACTCTGCATTTCCTCCAGCCGGGTAACATCCAATGCCTGAAACTCCACAGAACCCCCCTCTGAACGAATTGAGGAAGCCAGTGCCTGCAAACGCTCGACACGTCTTGCTCCAATGACCACATGCGCTCCTTGCTGTGCCAACAAACGGGCCGCAGCCTCCCCAATTCCGCTGCTCGCCCCCGTAATGACAACAACTTTTCCTTTGATATTAAACATGTGTAATCTCTCCTTCATCATTGGTTATCGTTTAATTCCCTGTACAAAACCATGCCTGCATGATACAAAATGCCGTTTATGAAATCTCCATCCGCTGTAAATCCGGTATCGTCCACATATTCAATATGGTCTCCTGCGACCACATAACTCCCTTGGTATGCACTTTGCCTTTGACCTCTGGCTTCATCATATCGCCCGTTCGGGAGCAGCTCGTGCCGGATATAACCGTCCTTCGTTACCCACATGCCAACATAAGGGTGGCTATTCTCCTGTCTGCTAACTGATGGATTGTGTTTCATCTTCCTGCCTCCTCTCTGTTCTGCATAAGCTTCAATTGCTTATCCTCATTATGGAGGAGATCACATCCTACCCGATAGAAGAATCCAGCAGTAATCTTGCCTATTCCTCCAGGACATTCTAGAATAACAGAAGAAGATTCACGAAAGGAGGATGTATACTCCATGCTTTCATCATTAGAGACGGATAACCATGTCACACGGCAGCAGCAGGAAATGGCTCATCTTATCGAGCGTTTTACTCCAAATGACGGGATTCATCCCACAGCCATTCCATCGCTTTCTTTGATCCGTGCCTCGGAGATTTCCGAGCCCATATATTCCGTTCACCAACCTGCTCTCTGCATTGTTGCTCAAGGCTCCAAATTAGTCATACTCGGCCGGGAAAGCTACACCTACGACCTGACACAATATTTGGTAGCTTCCGTAAACTTGCCTATTTCAGGACAGGTTGTTCAGGCTTCTTCAGAGAAGCCCTATCTATGTATGCGTCTTGATTTTGACTCTGGACAGATTTTCGATCTAATACAGGATGCTGCTTCTGTACAATTCAAACCCGACAATGCAACGCAGCGAGGATTATTTGTCAGCTCCACCAAGCTTTCGCTTCTCGAAGCGGCGGTTCGATTGATTCGACTGCTCGACACACCTGATGACATTCCTGTACTTGCCCCCCTGTTCATCCGTGAGATGCTGTATCGAATTATTCAGGATGAACACGGACATTCCATTAAACAGTTTGCGGTTCAAAACAGTCACGCCCAGCACATTGCCAAGGTAATTGAAGTCATCCAATCCGAATATGACAAACCCCTGCGGGTTGAGCAGCTTGCGGATATGATCAATATGAGTTCTTCCTCCCTTCATCATCATTTCAAAGCCATCACCACCATGAGCCCTATACAATTCCAGAAACAGATCCGATTGCAGGAAGCCAGGCGCATGCTGATTGCAGGTACGACCGATGCAGCCAATGCGGCGTTTCAGGTTGGATATGAGAGCCCTTCCCAATTCAGCAGGGAATATGCCCGAATGTATGGCCTCCCCCCAAAAAGCGATATCAAACGTCTTCGTCATGCTCTGCAAATCGAAAGTTAAAAGAAAGGAAAAAACCCACGTCTTCCAGACGAGGGTTTTCGAGTTCAACGGAACGTGGCGATCAGAGGAACATGTTCTTTTTTTCAAATACAGACATCTGCTTTTCTGCGGTTAGAGTGCATTCGTCCGGATACATGCTCCGCTTGTCCAGCTTCTCATCGATAAAATCGACTACCTGCTGCAGCGAGGCAATCTGAGCTTCTATTTTCATTCGATGATTCACCAGCATCTCACGCTCTTCTGGAAAGTCCTCAAGATCCGAATCCATCGACATATGCAAGTATGGCTTCATCTCCTCGAGAGACATGCCTGTCTTCTTCAGACAGCTAATGAGCTTCATGGTTCGAATATCCTCTTGCCGATATACCCGGTGCCTATTAGCCTTCCGATCGGCTCGTGGCAGAAGCTCAATCTTCTCATAATATCGAATGGTATCTTCCGATAACCCAGCCTTCTCTGCTGTTTCCTTAATGGAATACAATACCTCACCACTCACCCGCATCTGCCTCCTTCTTCCTCATACCTCCATCATACAACTTGGAGTCAGCTCCAAGTCAAGGCGAATCATCCCAAAATTAAACAGCGATTTCAGACCGAAAAATGTTTCAATCCAGGTGCTTGACTTGGAGTCGACTCCAAATTATAGACTGAACACAACATACAGATTCGTTCTGTAATTCCCATCCTTTGGAGGTATCTATGAATACACAAAACAAGCTTCACACCGCTCTGATTACAGGCTCTACCTCAGGAATCGGTCTTGAACTGACCCGCATGTTATTGGTTGAAGGATGGCAAATTATTGGCCTCAACCGCTCACTTTTTCCGGCAGAGCAAGGCGATATCCAAAATGCATTACGTTCAGGTCAGCTTCGGTTGGTTCAGGCTAATCTGACCAACTATGAAAGCCTAAGAATTGCGCTCGATCAGATTAAGTCCGAGACTGATTCGATTGACGCCTTGTTTAATAATGCAGGAGGCAGTGCTTCCGAGCTTCGTTACTCTGACCAGGGGCATGAAATGCATTTTGAATTGCAAACCGTGGTACCTTACATCATTTACAAGGAATTATACGGACTGCTGCTCAAAGGACAACTGAAAACAGTCGTTAACACTTCAACCAGTGCGTTCAACATGCTAAAACGATTTGATCTGAATATTCTGGAACGTCCGACCGAATTCAAGAAGCTGTTTGGTCCATATGCCACTTCGAAGCTTGGTCTCTCTTTATGGACACATGAGGCAGCAGCCGATGCTGCTAAGACAGACGGTATTCGTCTTCTGAGTGTAGACCCTGGAGGAAACAATACTTTACGCGGCAACAAAAAATCCGGTCTGCCCTTTTACATCAAGCCCATCATGAAACTGTTCTTTCCTCATCCAAGTCATGGCGCTTCCCTGCTCTACAATGGAGGATTTTCATCAACTAGACACGAGCCAGGTACGTTTCTGATTAAAAACAAAGCGAAATCACTTCGTTTCAAAGAACACGGCGCTGCAGTTTTAAACAGAGTCCACGAGATCTATGAGCAAGAATTTCTACATACAGTACCTGTAGGAAGTGGACATCAGAAAAGCAATTAATATCTGGTAATGCTTTGCTTCAGCAAGCAACATTCTCCCCGTGCTCGTCACGGGGTTTTCTCCGTTCAAATTTTGTTCTCTGTCGGATCATTCTCTTCCTCCAGGTCCTCAATTAAACTTCGAGTATCCAACTGCTCATAGAAACGTGTCAAATCCAGCACAAATCTCTTTAAAAATTCAAGCTCCATTTTGTTATATTGCCCCAGAAAACGGAGGAATTGATTTTCAACCTTCACGTGCAGATCGGCATGAACATGAAACAGCTTTTTGCCTGGTGATGTCAGCCTGAAATAAATCTCCTTTTTGTTGTCATTTAACTGTGTTTTTCGAAGCCATCCTTGCTTCAGCAGTTTATGGGCCACTTTGGAGGTGTTGCCCTTGCTCAGTTCCATCCGTTCAGCTATCGAGGTCAGATTAATGGGTTCGTGTTCACCAATACACGCAATTACATGCACATCCGTCATGTTCAAAGCTGCTTCTGATGATACAGTCTTACGAACAATATCCATGAGAAATAGATTTTCCTGGTCATCCTTTTGTTCTTTTTGATGCAAAAGCTTAATAAACAATCCATAAATGTAACGCAGATCCGTCTGTTCATGATCCATAGTTTTCCCCAACCTTTTCTCGTCTCGGTCTATTATGCAAGCCAGGCTTGAATAACATACATTATACACCATGATTGGTTTCACTGGAAACAATACGATCAGGATTGATACGATTTATATCACACTTCTGTTCCAGGACTACAGCAAGGTGAGCTTTTGTTCAGCAGAGGTGCGCGACTTGGGTTTCGGCGTTTTATCGAAGTACCCCATATGCAACACACCAACTACTCGCTCATCTGTCTTCACGCTTAGACCTTCGCAAAAAATGGGGGAATGAATGTATTCCATCGTGGACCAAATCATACCTAGGCCCTGTTCCCAGGCAAGCAGTTGAAAGTTCTGAATAACGCAGCTTACAGCCGCATAGTCTTCTTCCTGCTTATGTTGATCCTTTTCATTTTTCATTACCACAATAAGGTGCGCAGGCATGTGGCTGAACTTCTTTTTCAGCGCCTGCTGCAGTTTGCCAGGCATCAGCTTCATCAATTTCATGTTTTGCACCGATTCCAGCATCAGACTGGCCACCTGTTCTTTTGCTTCTGCACGCTCGGCGAGAATAAAACGCCATGGTTCTCGCATGCCATGATTAGGTGCCCAGACCGCATCATTAAGCAATTGAATTATTAAGTCCGTGGACACCGGTTGTGTATTGAAGCTGCGGATACTTCGTCGAGAACGAATCGTATCGGCTATTGTCATATGAACTTCCCCATTTCCGAATAAGGTTGTATTCCCACTTGCAAATTAATTGTTTCATATGAAACAATATTAGGGTACTATGATATGCTGTGCACGTCAATCCTTAAGTGCCAACTACAACAGCGAATGTCAGAAACGTCTTCATCACCGTCCATGTCTTGAGTGTCTGTGGCACAGACAAGTCCATTGATCCAGCCTTTCCCCTGTCCTTCATAATATCCAGGCCCTGATTCATAGAATATGATTGACGACCAGTCTGACCAGCATGATCTGAACTGGAGGGATAAACGAATGACAAAAGGATCACAACATAACGGTAAACTGCTCATTGTTCCACAACCGATCCGGCAAGACGGAGCCGGCGGACCCGATCTGGGCCCGCGTGATGTCATGAGAGACCGTGAAAATCCGGATATGCTGGTTCCTCCCGCAACAGACTCGGGACTGATGCCCAATCTGAAAATGTCTTTTTCCGATACCCATATGCAGTTAAACCATGGTGGCTGGTCACGTGAAATAACGGTACGAGATCTGCCGATTGCCACGACACTGGCTGGAGTAAATATGAGCTTGACTCCGGGCGGCGTGCGCGAACTTCATTGGCATCAACAGTCCGAATGGGCGTATATGATCTGGGGTACGGCAAGAATTACGTCCATCGATCAGGATGGCCGCAATTTTATCGCCGATGTCGGGCCTGGTGACCTGTGGTTTTTCCCCAAAGGTCTGCCCCATTCCATTCAAGGACTGGAAGAGGGCTGTGAATTTTTGCTTGTTTTTGATGACGGAGCCTTCTCCGATCTTAACACTCTTTCGATCTCCGACTGGTTTGCTCACACCCCCTCAGAGGTTTTGTCTGTCAATTTTGGTGTGCCAGAGTCTGCGTTTCAATCCCGACCGGCAGATCAGGTTTATATTTTCCAAGATCAGGTCCCTGATTCTGTCGCAAGTCAGGAAGTTCCGTCACCCTACGGTACCGTCCCACTCTCATTCAAACATCGCCTCCTCGCTCAGGAACCCCTGATTACGCCAGGGGGAAGCGTGCGCATCGTCGATTCCACCAACTTCCCCATCTCCACAACCATTGCCGCTGCGCTGGTCGAGATTAAACCTGGTGGCATGCGTGAAATGCACTGGCATCCAAATGCCGATGAATGGCAGTACTATCTGACAGGGCAAGGAAGAATGACCGTATTTGGGGGGAACGGCACTGCACGCACATTCAATTACAGAGCCGGAGATGTAGGGTATGTTCCGGTTGCCATGGGACACTATGTTCAGAATACAAGCACAGAAACCCTGTGGTTTTTGGAGATTTTTAGAAGTGACCGCTTCGAGGACATTTCGTTGAATCAGTGGATGGCACTCACGCCTCGTGAGCTTGTCCGTGACAATCTGCACGCTTCCTCCGAGCTGCTTAAGGCGCTGCGTAAAGTCAAGTGGCCTGTCGTTTAATTTGGTATGGACCTCTATCAAATGGCTCCATACGGGGTAATTCTCAGAGAGTCACAATATGATAGGAGGAATATGTTGATGAGAGCCGTTACTTTTCAAGGGACCAAGGATATTCAGGTGAAACAGGTTGAAGATCCGAGACTGCAACAAAAGGATGACATTATCGTGCGTATTACTTCCACCGCCATATGTGGATCAGATCTTCATATTTATCAGGGAGCATTGCCGGCCGAGAAGGATTATGTCATCGGTCATGAACCGATGGGGATCGTGGAAGAGGTAGGTCCTGAAGTCACACGTGTAAAAAAGGGGGATCGCGTGGTCCTTCCTTTTAACATTTCGTGTGGCGAATGTTTCTATTGCAATCACGACATGGAGAGCCAGTGTGACAATTCTAATGGTAATCCCGATATCCACACCGGTGGTTATTTCGGTTTTACGGAACGATACGGAAATTACCCTGGTGGACAGGCTGAATTTTTGCGCGTGCCGTACGGTAACTTTATGCCGTTCGTGATTCCGGAATCCTGTGAATTGGAAGATGAAGCTCTGCTGTTTCTGTCCGATGTTCTTCCCACCGCTTACTGGAGTGTGGAAAATGCCGGTGTTAAACCAGGAGATACCGTAACTGTGCTTGGGAGCGGACCAATTGGCCTGATGACGCAGAAGTTTGCCTGGATGAAAGGCGCCAAGCGGGTTATTGCAGTTGATCGGCTCCCGTATCGTTTGGAAAAAGCCAAACGCATGAATGATGTGGAAGTCTTCAATTTTGAAAATCATGATGATATGGGTGCACATATCCGCGAGATTACGGGCGGAGGTACCGATGTGGTGATCGACTGTGTCGGCATGGACGGCAAGAAATCCACTTTGGAGGAGATCGGGCAGAAGCTGAAACTTCACGGCGGGGCACTGAGTGCCATTGAAATCGGCATGAAAGCCGTTCGCAAGTTTGGTACATTGCAGCTTACTGGTGTGTATGGCTCGTCCTACAACATGTTCCCGCTCGGAAGTATGTTTGAACGCAATATTAATCTTAAAATGGGACAGGCACCTGTCATTCACTATATGCCGGAATTGTTCCGCAAAATTACTGCAGGTGAGTTCGATCCGACCGAAATTGTCTCCCATCGCATTGCACTCGAAAATGCCAGTGAGGCATACCGGATATTCAACGATCATGAAGACGAATGTACTAAAGTTGTGCTGAAACCTTAATGAATGATCCCAATGAAAAAGGCAGGTGCGCCATTTACAGGTGCATCTGCCCTTTTGGTTGTTGTTTTTCCTGTGCAAACGGATGAAAAATGTCTCTGTTATCATTGCCCGCATACTACGGCTATCTCGCTTTTGACGCCTGAATGAGTACACTCTCTCCCCCGAAGCTCTCAAGTTTGCCTGGTAATACCTCTTCAAACCTAAAAAACTTTTTAATCACCGAAGGTGCACAGAGCATGCTTGCTTCAAGCTCTCTTCCATCTGCTTCCGGCAGTCCGGCACGCTTGCACCAGTCTTCAAAGATAAAGCTTTTCTCAAAGGAAATCATCGTTCCCACTTGATATTCCGCAATCTCTATCATCCGAATCCACTCCGACTTGCGCCACACACGAACATGACTGGGATCCCGGCGCTTCTCCACTTCATTGTAAAATTGATCATATTCATCACGCTCAGGTGCCACGTTGTCAATCAATAACAGCCTGCCACCTGGTTTCGTTACTCGGTACGCCTCAGATAGAAAAGACGGCACATCCGGAAAATGATGCGCGGCAATCCGGCAGGTGACAATGTCAAAGACATCATCATTAAACGGCAAATGCTCTGCATCTCCCGGCACAAACTTCACATTTTGATGCCCCTTCTCCCGAATAAAGCCTTCAGCCACCTGAAGCATCTCTTCGGTTAAATCCAGTGCAGTTACCTGCTGAACAAGTGGTGCCAATGCGCACGCAACATGTCCTCCTCCAGTTGCTATATCAAGTACCTGCATATTTGGACTTGCTTGGGATGAAGCCACCAGTAAATCAAGATCCTCACCTTTTGCATGTCCAGGACTGGTCACATACTTCTCGGCATTTTTGCCAAATTGTTTTTGTACTTGTCCTTTCGTTGCATCATTCGTCAACATGCTTCCTCCTTGCCAAATGTTCCGATACATGAAACATCGTTTCAAAAGTTAAATTATTGTAACCATTTTAACACAGATTGCTGCTCAGCGAAAATAAAAAAGCATCTCCTGAATGAAGCCCACTCAGGAAATGCCTTGTTACCATTAAATTAATCTTTCATTATTTCACAAGGGTCGGTGACTTCTTCCACAATCCCAGAATCAGACCGGAGATCACTGCACCAATCGCAACGGCGAGCAAGAACAGCATAGCATGATTGGCCAAAGCTGCTACGAAGATTCCACCATGTGGTGCTGGTACGTTAATGCTCCAGAGCTGTGTGAGACCGCCTGCAACAGCCGAACCAATGATACAGGATGTCAGTACACGCAGCGGATCAGCAGCAGCGAATGGAATTGCGCCTTCCGTAATGAAGGATAAGCCGAGTACATAGTTAGTCAAGCCCGATTTGCGTTCTTGCTCCGTGAATTTGGATTTGAAGAACGTTGAAGCCAGAGCGATGGCCAGAGGTGGCACCATACCGCCTGCCATAACGGCAGCCATCCAGGCACCGTCCGTATTGCCACTTGATGTGAACACACCAATCGCAAAGGTATAGGCTGCCTTATTGAACGGCCCACCCATATCAATGGACATCATGCCACCAAGCAGCAAGCCAAGCAATACGGCATTTCCTGTTCCCAGATTTCCAAGTGCATCTACAAGCCATGTGTTAAGTGAGCCAAAGATCGGATCAAAGATATAGTAACTGATTGCACCAACAATGAGCAATCCAAACACGGGATACAACAGAATTGGTTTCAAACCGTCAATGGCTTTCGGTAATCCTTTAAACAATTTACGCAAACCAATAACCACATAACCTGCCAGGAAACCGGCAGCAAGTCCGCCAAGGAAACCAGCATTGGAGTTAACCGCCATCAATCCACCAACCATACCCGGCATCAGAGCTGGGCGATCACCGATACTCATGGCAATAAATCCGGCCAGTACTGGAATCAGGAAGTGGAACGCACCCGTTCCGCCACCAATGGTCTGCAGCAGTTGGAAGAGGGGATTATCCTCGCCTGCAAGCTGTTCGATCAGGAAAGAGATTGCGAGCAGAATTCCGCCACCCACGACAAACGGAAGCATGTGCGAAATCCCGTTCATCAAATCCTTATAAATCTTGCTGCCTACGCTCATTTTGCCCGCACTAGATCCATCTTCCTTAACGCTACTTCCGCCTTGGCTGCGATAGATTGGAGCATCTCCATTCACTGCTTTGCGAATCAGCTCTTCAGACTTGCGAATACCATCGCTTACTGGTCTTTGCAATACCGGTTTACCGTCAAATCGGGCCATCTCCACATTTTTGTCCGCGGCCACGATAACACCTTTGGCACGAGCGATCTCGTCTGGAGTCAAAACATTCTGGGCTCCCTCGGAACCATTCGTTTCAACGCGAATATTAATGCCCATTTCCTGAGCTTTCTTTTTAAGTGCATCTTCAGCCATAAAGGTGTGTGCAATCCCTGTTGGGCAAGCCGTAACGGCAACTACGAAATCCTCAGAATTCTCATTTCCAACAATCACACCAGGAGCTTGCGGTGTAGAACTGGCCTCGCTTGCTGCTTTTGCAGCCTTTTCAGCTTTGACTTTCTCCTTGGCAGCTTCTTGCTTCGCTGCTTCCTCCTGCTTCGCATCAAATAGTGCACTCACTTCTGCAGGCGTATCTGTACTCATCAGTTGAGCGATGAAATCGCTATCAATCAGCAGCCTGGAAAGAGCAGCTAGTGTGCGCAGATGAGTATTACCCGCACCTTCAGGCGCAGCAATCATGAAGAATATATGAGCAGGCTCATCATCAAGCGCTGCAAAATCAAGTCCTTTTCTGCTTTTCGCAAATACAACTGTTGGTTCATTCACGGCAGAAGTCTTGGCATGGGGCATTGCAATACCGCCACCAATCCCAGTGCTGGATTCTGCTTCTCGTTTATAGATCATTTCCTTGAACAGAACCGGATCATTAATGCGTCCACTCTTATTCAGGCTTGCAATGAGTTCATCAATGGCTTCATCTTTGGTTGTGGCTTGCAGGTCCATGATCATCGTTTCCTGGATCATCAGGTCTGTTATTCTCATGTGTTACACTCCCTTAAGTTCAGTCGGCCTGCACTCCGCAGGCCGGATTATATTTACAATTGGATTGCACTGAAATTTGGTTCTACATTTTGGTAATGGTGACCTGGCTTCTCAGCTCCTCAATAAATTCGCGTGTTGCGAGATCATCGGAGAAAGCCGTTGCACTTCCCGATGCGACTCCTGTACGGAATGCTTCAAGGATGTCTCCGTTCAATACATAGGTGCCTACGAATCCTCCAATCATGGAATCTCCAGCCCCAACCGAATTTTTCACAATGCCTTTTGGAACATTCGCATGATAAACATCCGATCCGGTAATGAACAGCGCTCCTTCTCCAGCCATGGAGATTAACACTTGCTTGGCCCCCGCTTCCAGCAGCTTGCGACCATACAACACCAGCTCTTCCCGTGTCTCGATGCTTACCCCGAAAAGTTCAGCAAGCTCGTGATGGTTCGGCTTCACCAGTAATGGCTTATGCACGAGTGCTTCCATCAACGCTGGTCCAGTGGTATCAATCACAAACTCTGCACCCGTTTGTTTGCATACCTGGATGAGTCGATCATAAAAATCAGTTCCAAGGGACGGCGGAACACTGCCCGACAGAATGACGATATCCCCTGTTTGCAGGGAGGATAGCTTGTGAAGCAGCTTTTCTGCTTCTTCTGCACGAATAGCTGGGCCAAGCCCGTTAATTTCGGTCTCGTCTCCGTGCTTCAACTTGATATTGATGCGAGTATCATCGGCAATGGTAACGAAATCAGTCTGAATAAGATCCGCCTGCAATTTGTCATTAATGAAGCGGCCTGTGAATCCACCAAGGAATCCAAGCGCCGTGTTACCTGCTCCCAGCTGATTCAGCACACGTGATACATTGATGCCTTTGCCGCCCGGAAGTTTCAAATCCCGGTTCATGCGATTCAAGCCGCCGAGCTTCAGGTCATCCACTTCCACGATGTAATCAATGGAAGGATTAAGCGTTATCGTATATATCATTGTTATCCCTCAATTATTTTAGTTTTCTGCGCAATGACGGGCCGCCAGTGCTCTGGCATCTGCTCCGTAATCAGGTCTGCCTCCTCCAGCTCGAACAATTTGGCAAACGTAATTTCGCCAATTTTGCTCGAATCTGCCAGTACATATGATTTTCCGGACAATTGATGTGCACGCCTCTTAATCAAAGCTTCCTCCGGATCAGGAGTCGTATACCCCATCTCGGGATCCACACCGTTTGTACCAAGGAAACATTTATCAAAACGGAAGTTGTCCATGTTTTGCAACGCGATACTGCCGATTACGGCTTTGGTATGAATTTTCATCATGCCGCCAAGCAAATAACTCTGAATCCGCTTGCTTACCAGCGCCTCCACATGAGACAGGCCGTTGGTTACAACGGTTACATCCTTGGCTTCAATGTAGGGAATCATGGCCAATGTTGTCGTACCTGCATCCAGATAAATGCAATCGCCATTTTCGATCTCCTGTGCAGCCAAACGAGCAATAGTCACCTTTTGTTGAATGTTTTTGGATGTTTTCTCTTCCATGCCCGGTTCCAGTGTCTTCTCATTCATGAGTGCTGCTCCGCCATGTATACGTTTCAGCATCTGACGGCTCTCCAAATCAATTAGATCACGTCTTATCGTTGATTCAGAAGCACCGAGCACGTCGACAAGCTCTTGCAATTTGACAATCCCTTGTTGATGTAAGCGCTCTATAATTGCAGCATATCGTTCTTCAGTCAGCATCTTCATTCCTCCAACTGCTTCTATAGTAACATAAATCTCGCAAAAAACAATCATTTTCATTCAAAATAATTTAGAAACCTTCAAAAATTCGCAACTTTCGACTTTTGCACTCCAGTATCTCCCATAATATAAACTAAAACGTTCACTTTCATCCAATACTAAAATCCTATCCCTGTAGTTTCTACTCCCTAACAAGCGGTAGTATCTTCTACCTTGCTCAAACATCAAAAAACCTGCAGCTGTTACATTGCAGGATTATCAAACATCTATGGGTTCATCCTTGGTTTGGGTTTAAGCCATTTTCCCTCTTCATTAATAAAAGCACCTTTAAAACGTCCCATCTCCAACTGCTCAATCAGCTTATTTTCATCGGTAGCCAGGATCGCTGCCAGCTGTTCAGATGTGTAATAATCATTGGGATCATAATCCAATAAAAGAGGAACTGCTGTATCATACAGTTCTTTAATCATATTCTCGAACGATTGCCTTCCCAGGTCTTCCATATCCCTATAAAACTGCAGAGGGTGAGACACCATGTTTCGAAAAGACTTGTTCTCCAGGTTCATCCAAAGCGTATTACATGCCTGGACACTCATGTAGTTTTGCTCTACATCGAAAAATTGAATATCCTCAATCTTCATATACTTCTCCTGAAAAGCAACAATCTTGATCATGGGTACGCCCCGTTTGCGGGAAGCTTTCTTCAAATGGGCTCTAAACTGTTCGTAGTTCATTTCTTTCATCCACTTACACCTGCCTTTACATGTTCCATTCGACATTTTACAACAAAACCGCACAGAGTGTAAGATTCTCCTATAAAATAAACAAAACCGCACAGCATAAGCACGCTGAACGGTCTATAGGATTGGATAAGAACTGGATCAGCCAGGAACGCCACTTTTTGCCCAAGATGCTGTGAATTCCTGTTCATTATAATCATAAAATTGCTGCAGTATCGTCTCCCGGTCATCTAGAAACAGCTGATCAGCTATGGCAGACACAAGCTTCGGAACAGCACTCTTGGTACCGGAGATTGCAGAGGCGGACAAGCCACAACTTGCAAGAGCCGAGTAATTGAAAACGAATAACCCATGCAGCTGTGATTCACCTGCTTCACTTCTGCTTGTCATGGCAAATCCGGAAGTAAGGAAGGGATGTGCATCCAGCAGCTCATTGCGATGCTCAGGCGGAGCCTGATAACAATCTGCCCAACGAGCAATATGTTTTTCCACCAGTTGGAGTTCTGGTCGTAATGCGGGATCACTTAACAGCCCCGTACTAATCACCAGGAAATCAAAAGCAAATTGCCCCTCAGCCGTCGTGACCACTGCTCCATTGTCGTTCGCTTCCACATTGAGCCAAGGTGAATTCAAATGTAATTCGAACCCTGGCCAAGCCGCAGCCCGGTTGAAGGTATCATTGGTTGGAGGCTGATTAAATTGAAAAAAGTGTGAGATCACCGCGTATTTGTCGGCTGCCCGTAATGCATGGAAACGTTCAATCATTCCGGATTGCTCCATCTGACGTATGGGATTTACACTTGGAAGTTGTTCTCTCCGCACAAATACATGAGCTTCAGCCGCACCTGCTGCGAGTGCAAAACTCGCATTATCAAAAGCAGAAGCACCTCCCCCAAGCACTGCAATTCTTTTGCCCCGCAGCCGTTCATAATCGATAGCCTCCGAAGTATGAGCATACAGCTCTCTTGGCAATCGTTCGGCAATCATGGGTGGTACATGCCACTCTCCCCCTCCCTGTATACCGGTGGCCAGCACAACTTTACGCGCGAGCAGCTGACCCGAAGTAGCTCCGGGACCCTCCACGTGAAGTTGGTGGACTCCTTCAGGCATGGGTTCGATCATTTTTAATTTCACTTCGTTGACTACAGGCAAATTCAACACTTCCCTGTACCAACGCAAATAATTCATCCAATCCCCGCGTGGAATCTTGTCCAGCGCCTGCCAACCTTCAGGTCCAACCTGTGCTTCCCACCAGGAACGAAACGTTAAGGAGGGAATTCCAAGATCAATGGACGTTAGGTGTTTAGGTGTACGCAGGGTTACCATGCGAGCGTATGTCTCCCAAGGTCCCTCCAGTCCAGCCTTATTTTCGTCGATAATTAGAATGTTGGAAATCCGCTCACGCAGAAGGCCAAAAGCAGCCCCCAGGCCACTCTGTCCGCCACCTACAATAATCACGTCATATACATGTCCATCGGCATGTTTCGTTGGACGCACCCAATCTGCCCCGCCATATGCCAAATAAGTGAGATCGTCTTTTACACGTTGGTTCAAAGCTTCAAGGCTCATGATCCTCAACCCTTTCAATATGCACTTTGTAAAAATTAGATCTATCTTCTTTTTGAAAATCGATGTCAGATTAACGTCAGATCAAGAGGATTCGTTGTATTTCATTGTATCTCCGCGTTATATTACCGTTTATTATATGAGTTCTTTTTCTTGTTTTGAAGTTCACGTCATATTTATTGTCATCACATCTAAAAATAACTAACATGCTTGTGGATAGTAACGAAACAAAGCCTGATGTCCTATCGGTTGTCTATCAGAAACCATAAAGCCACTATTCATGCTCATCTTCATCAAGACAAAAAAAGCAGACCCATAAAAATTCTGGATCTGCCCATCATTAGATATACCATATTATATTTTGTTAGTGATCAATCAATTACAAATGAACAAAAAATATAATTCACTTCTTCAGCAGCTGTCTGATTGTCACCGCAATTCCTTCTTCGAACGAAGTCGCCTGCACCGGACCAATGTTGCGCTCGTACTTTTGTCGGCTTAAAATGAGCGGCTCCTCGGTCAGATATAACATCTCTACAATTTCCCTCATCACAGGCACCCCCAGCCCGATCAAGGACAACCCGATTTTACCCAGCGGCACTACAGGTTTGGTTACACCTGCTGCCTTCTGTGCAATCCGGACGATGTCATTACCTGCGATGATGCCTGAACCGGGAATATTCCAGTTCTGCCCATACGTATTCTCCCTGTTTGCCAACTCCACCACCATGACTGCTGCGTCAGGTAAATAGATATACTCCCGCGGAGTCTTCATATTACCGATAAAGAAGGCCATTTTACCTTTCGCTATGGATTCAAGTGTTGATCCCAGGTAGGATGCCTCATTCGCCGTCGGACCATAATAATCAGGCAAGCGTACAATCATGACTTGGGCTCTGGTCCACTTGCTGCTGAATAACATCTGTTCATAGGCCAGTCTTGTTTTTCCTTTTCGGGTATGGGGCTGCTTCGGATGTTCTTCCGTTACCTCATTCATTTGGCTTCTCCCATAAGGGTATATACCATCTATGACAACGACCTTCAGAGCCAACTGCTCTGCTGCCTTCATAACAGATTCACCCAGAGGTAGCAGCCTGCTCTCCATCTCGTTATACGGGACGTTGGCACAGTGAAACATCACATCAACTTCCTGGGAAGCAGCAATGATCTCATTCGGTTCGAAGGCATCCCCCACGGCGAGCTGAAGGTGACTTGGAGACCCCAATGCTGCAGCAAGCTGTTCCAATTTGTGTCGTGAACGCCCATAGGCCACAGTCGATATCCCCCGGTTAATCAATTCCTGTGTAACTGCCGCACCTGTTCCGCCTGTTGCCCCGATAACAATAGCTTTTTTCATGTCCATTCTCCTTTTCCTGTTTAGTTATTGATCAATTACTTACTTGAAAACAATATAACCTATATTTAGTGATTGATCAATAACTATTGTTGAAAAGGGTAATAACCCTCTCTATCTCTCTTTGAGCTCAGGCATATCCAGTGCTGTCGATATATTGCATAACATGCCGATCGCCAGGAAAACCAACGTTCTTTGCTTCGCATCGGCAATGCCTGCATTGCTAAAAGCATTCAAAACCATCGTTCTTACTTCGCCAAAACCTTTTTGCATTGCCTGCCGGATGACATCTTCCTGAATGGTTTGTGCTTGCATCTGGAGCATAATTTCGCTTTTGTGAGACTCCAAAATCTGCTCGTACGCTTCAATCAACTCGCTCTCCAGTTGATCCGGTGTGGCCGTTTCCACCACCAGCCGAAACGAATCTATGACCCGCGTCCATGAAACTTCCAGTGCAGTCAGCAACAGCGCCTCTTTTGTTTTGAAAAAGCGAAAAATATACGGTTGCGAAATCTGTGCCCTTTCAGCTACTTGAGCTGTCGTTGCACGGTAGTAGCCGATCTCTGCAAATACTTCGATGGCTGCCGAGATTATATCGTTCCGCCGATTCACTGAAGCCGTTGTATCTTTGGTCATATTATTCACCTCTAACCATAGTTATTAATTGATCAATAGCTTGAAGTATATAGGATACCAGCCGTTTTTGCAAAAGATCTCTCTAGCCATTTTGAGTTGGCGGGTAATTATACTGCTGCTGAATTCGCTTTACAGTTGTATTCATTCATTATCCTTGCCCAGTAGAGTTGATAAATGTCTCATTCACAACATTATTACGATATTTCTCTCTAAAACGGGACATGCTACTCCATAAAGAGCCGACAAAATTCATGTGCATATTTTTTCATATGAATTTGGCTTGCAAAATAAAAATAGCCATGATATATTAGTTGAGCCATCAATGATTGATGTGTCAATGATTGAGGCATCCATTATTTTTTATTAGCAATGGCACAGCATAAAGGCCACAATCGGATTGTGTGAACATAAGCCGTTGTTCATGTCCAGATTCACCCGGGAGGTCTAGTCGTGACACGTATCGTTTCAAAGGAAGAGCAGATCATCAACCTGCTCAATGCACTTGGCAACAAAATCAGTCCCAAGTTCGAGCGCTGCACTGGGATCAGTTCATCACGTTTTGAGATTTTGCATGAATTGGATCAGGTCGACGAGATCAACCAGTCGATGCTGCAAAAAATCATTAATATCGATAGTGCCGCCATTACCCGTCATTTGAAGCAGCTCGAAGCTGACGGCATGGTGAGCAGACGCAAAAATCCGGTAGACAATCGGGTCACCTTTGTTCGTCTGACCGATGATGGTCGCAAACATATTGAAGGTTACAAAGTAGAGAAGAAAAATTTCATTCATCAGATTTTACATGACTTCAGTGAAGAGGAAATTCAAGCTCTCGCGAGTTATCTCGAACGAATGCAAAACAATTTTTAATAAACCCTTTTACAAGGAGAGATTCATTTCATGAGTACCTTTCAAAGTACGTTCCAAAAAACAAATGATTTTAACGAAATCACGTATGGCCGTCGTTCCGTTAAACTTTATGATCCAGAGGTAAAAATCAGCCGTGAAGAAATGACCGAAATTTTGGCAGAAGCTTCCCGTGCACCATCCTCCATCAACCTGCAGCCTTGGCGTTTCCTGGTTGTGGACACCGCTGAAGGAAAAGAGAAGCTTGCTCCTCTTGCCAGATTTAATCAAAATCAGGTTCTGACTTCTTCCGCAGTCATTGGCGTGTTTATCGACATGAACAATGTTGAGTATATGGATGAGATTTTTGGTAAAGCTGTAGAACTCGGTTATATGCCACAAGAAGTGAAGGATATGCAGCTAGCCAAAGTAATGCCTTATTACGATGTTATGCCACCTTCCGCCCTTCGCGATGTCAACCTGATTGATGCAGGTCTGGTTTCCATGCAATTGATGCTTGTCGCACGTGCGCATGGTTATGATACAAACCCTATTGGCGGTTATGAAAAAGACCAGATCGCTGAAGCCTTCGGTATGGACAAAGAACGCTATCAACCAGTCATGCTGATCTCCATTGGCAAATCAGCCAAAGATGGTCATCCATCCTACCGTCTGCCTGTTGATACCATTACAACTTGGGCATAATCATCTTATCTTCACCTTTTTAATGAATAGCGTCACCCTTAACATTTCGGCACCATTCAAACAAATTTATATACATTAACGGAGGTAAATACACATGATTATCATTCACGCACACCTGCAAATTCAACCGGAACAAGAGCAAGCTTTCCTCTCCGCAGCCAAAGAACTCGTTGCAGCAACACGCAATGAAGAAGGCAATATCAGCTATGCTCTGAACAAAAGCACAGAACAAGAACATCAATATGTCATGATCGAATTGTGGAAAGACGAAGCAGCTACAGCAGCCCATAACGCAAGCACGCATTTCCAAGCATTTGTTCAACAAGCACCCTCTTTCATGGCTGCTCCGATGAACGTGGAAGTATTCGCTGGCGAAGCGGTTAAACACTAAGTCACACTAAGTTTGATCTGATTAATCCAATAACAAGGCATGCAGGCTCCATTAGTGCCATTAAAAGAAGCCGTCCCTAAAGTCATTTTGACTTTGGAACGGCTTTTTCCATTGAAAAAAAAGATATTTCAATCTTAGCTATTATTTTGTATCAGAAATTCATTGCAAAGAAAGGGCAAACGGAATAATGTTCTGCGCGACATCAAACTCTCGATGAGTTGAACCGTTTCTGTTCATATTGACTTCAAAAAGCCATATTTGGCTTGACGGGTCGATTCCCACATCGATCCCTAACTCACATATTCGATCTGTTACACTGCCGGCAATATGATCGGCCATTTTTAATGCGAACCGTTTAAGCATGGCAAACATAACCTGTTGTTTATCGGAAAACTCGTGCCGTGACAGCCAATCCCATGTTGTAACAGCACGCAGAGAGTCTGGATGATTGACCACCTTATGATCACGTTGCGTCGACAAAAAGGGAAATGCCGATATAAGCGACCATTCGCCTTCTCCGTTACGAACAAGATGAAGCCTAATATGGAAAGGAAGCCCACTCCGGGTTTCACTTCGGATAAACTTTTGAACGATATGGCTGTTTTTGTTGGCGATCATCGTGATCCATTCGGCGAATTCCTTCTCACTCATTTTGTGAATATGCTGATGGTCCTTTACGGCATAACCATTCTCTTCCCGCTGAACAATGAGTATCCCTTCACCCAATGACCCCCGAGAGGGTTTGATAATAGAAGTACCGTGCGTATCAATAAAAGCTGGAACCTCGTCAGTGTGTTTAACTGCTTGACAAGGGATAAGATGAGTCGACAGCTCCGGATCCTTTTGTACAAATTCATATATCTTTTTCTTGCTAAGGGATTCACCACTTCGTTCGTCCGTAAAAGGAACATGTGTCAAAGCAGCGTAAACATTATCGTAACTCGCATTGCCGCGCTCCTTCAATCGGTCGTAGACCACATTAGGAAAAGGGCAGTACCGGGCTTCCCACTCTCCATCCTGATAGACGCAGCCTTTGATGAACCGCAATTCAGCATGCACATCCGTTGGGCCAAAATAATAGAATTCTGCGTCATTCCACTTCGCTGCGTAAGCGCAGGCAGCTGCCAACGGTTCGTCTGCTGAGTCAGCAGTCAGCATCGCCACAACGGGACTCGACACCATGCGCCCTGCCTTCGCCACATACTGTGCATATTCAATCGCTTTTGCCGCCCGTTCCCGCTCATGAAATCGCGTTTGAGGACTTATGCTGGCTTCCAGAAACAATAATTGCCCTTCAGGGGTCACTATATAATCCATCCCGAGCTCATCGATCAGAAAGGAGTACGAACGATTCATTATTTCTGCCATCCGAATAGAAAGCCGTTCCATTTCACGGATGATCTGATCTGCATCATCTGAAAGTAACTGCTGCAACACGTTTTTTGCATCCTCGGTACAGCCGCCTTGGCTTAAATTGCTAATGATGGAATTCGGGGCGCCGATTATAGGGTACACCTTGGTTACCACCCACCGTCCCGTACCATTGCGCTGAATATGTACTCGGAAGTTCACGACCTCCTGCATTTCTGTTATCGAAGGAAAATAAGGCTGAATAATATACGATCCTTGTGCCAAAACGTCCTGTACACGCTTCTCCAAATCAGTATAATCGAGCTGGATTTCCTCGGCATGCTGGCGCCATAAGTAGTTTTGTTCCTTTTTCTTCACGGTAAAAATAGAATTATCCCTGCACCCCTGATCGGGTTTGGCGATTATTTCATTATGCACATCCAAAAATGCCAGCAGTCCATTCAGATCTAGCAGCCGCTCTGTTGGCACCATATGATCCTGGAATAATGGCTCCAGTTTCTTATGAATCTCATATTTGCCATGGATCAGAAATGTCGTAAAAGGCACCCTGCGGCGCAGCCACTTCTCACTCTCTGGTCTGCTCTTAACCGGATCAGGTGCTTCATTTAAAATTACGTCCGGCAGGGAGATCCTCTTCTCCATCCAGGAGTCTCCCACCTGAAATTTCCCTTTAATGCTTTCCTGCTCCATATCAATGCAGCTGGCATCAAAGAAAAATACATCTACACCCTGTCTCCATCCCTCTGCAACCAACTCGCTGATTCGTCTCTCGGGCAGTGTTTGTAGAGGATCGTTTTTGCGATATACACCGATTAACAACTAACCACCTCATATCGAAAATTCTAAAGCCGATTATACATGGCAGGGCTGAACATATTCTGAACACAGAAAGGGCGAGCATCCACGTAGGTGAATACTCGCCCGTCACTATAATTATCTATCAAAAATATATTATTTGCATTCGTCACTTATTTGATCCACTCTACAATTCCGCGGCATGGTTTTGTTTCTTCATTGATAACTAATTCAGGATTAGCATCCTAAGATTCAATGATAATCAGACTACATAATATGAATATACGTTTAATACAATATAAGCAATCGATCGTGTCGACCGATAGCTAACCCTACAGAACATATCACTTCAGGTTTTAACCTTTTTCACTACAAAAGTACTTGCATGCGTAACCTTTTTTTGTCCACTTTATCCACGGCGGTTCGCGGCAGAGTATCGAGAATATATATCTTCGTTGGCCATTTATATTGTGCTAGCCTGAGTTCACAAAACGCCCACAATCCTTCCAGCTCTAGGCTACCACCTTCACGTAGAACGATGCAAGCAACGAGTTCCTCTCCTTCATTGGGTTGTGGAAGTCCGATAACGGCAACCTCTATAACCTGTTCGTGAGTCATGATCACTTGTTCCACTTCAGGACAAAACACATTTGAACCATTTATGATGACCATATCCTTGAAACGATCCAGCACATATAGATATCCTTCACCATCCAAACACCCTACATCACCAGTTCGTATCCATCCATTGCTTATTGCTTCGCTAGAAGCCTCTGGTTGATGCCAATACCCCAACATCGTTTGGGATCCGCGAACTACAATTTCGCCAGGTTCATTATCTAGTGCATCCTGCCCCTCTTCAGTGACGATTCGGACCTGAAAGGCTTTTTCTCCTTGTGCAGCAAAATCCGAAGGACGCCCTACTGAGCGAAGACGGATCGGATCATCCATATGAAGTGCAGGCAGTAGTCGACTGATCGCCATTCCACATTCTGCTTGAGAGTAATTGTTAACGATCAACGCTCCTGGAAACTGTTGAACCGCATTCTTTAGGGTATCCGGTGAAATGACAGATCCTCCACAACCAATAACCTTAAGGCTTGGTAAATCTTTACCCATAACGGATACCTCACTGGTCAGGTCACGCAGCAATTGTCCGACCGTACTGAGGTGCGAAATCTGTTCGCGTTCCACTGCCTCAACGATACGCTGAACGTTAGCCGGATATTCATCTAGAAAGACCAGGCAGCCTCCGGCTGCCATGGTTGCCCACAGTTGGAATTGGCCGACTAGGTGAGATAGATTAAGTACTAACACTCGACGATCCATGTCATACCCCAAGCCTTTAGTAGGCGTACATTGATTCCATGCTGAAATTCCGAGATGTGAATGCATTACTCCCTTTGGTCTGCCAGTCGTTCCTCCTGTATAAATTAAAACGGCGGTATCCTCCATTTTGCGGTCAATCGCTTCAATGGGTCGTAATCCCAAATTCTGGTGTAAAATAGATCCCAATGAATCAGAAACAGAACCTTCTTCAGTCGCAAAAAGTATTGGAGATCTCGAAAGAAGTTTTACAGCGGAGTAAGCTGCCTTGGCGTGACGGTTATCATGGATCAGGAATTTGGGCTCAGCGTTCTCAAGAATCGCTGCAATCTCTGGAGGACTTAGCAACGGTGAAATCACTGTTGGTATTGCACCCACCTCAACCGCTGCATAGAGTGAAACAACCATTTGGGGATCAGGATCCCCGAGAATAGCAAGCCGATCCCCTGGTTGAAGACCCTCAGCATAGAAGGCACGCCCAAGTTTTTCAGCGAGATGATAGAGCTCACCGTATGTAATTTTCTGCCCGTATCTTAAAAGTGCTGGCGCATCAGAAAACAAACTTGCTGCTAGTGGTAGTCGTTCAAACAGAAACATGTTCACTCCCCTTAATCTGGTTTGAGTACTAGGATTAACGAGAGCATATCATACTATTGGAAAAATTAGACATAACAATTTTCGATTAACATCATTAGATTGTCTAATAATGTATAACTCACTTGACGTTAGTAAATAAACGGCAGCCAGGGATGGTTGCCGTCTCTTTTGGTTGTTGAGCTGTCGTGTCCGTTTACACTCTTCTAAGATTACACCGGATCGGTTGGCGCAAAACGGTATTTTGTTGCTTGTTCGTACGCATAGGCTAGTCGCAAAAGGATGGGCTCACTGTAGGCGGTTCCGACAAAAGTAATTCCCTGAGGCCCTTTGGTCGTATAGCCATCTTCCCCGGTGGTGCCTGTTTCCGTATGCCCGCCCGGAACGGTAATGACAGGATAACCCGCACGCGCGGACAAATCGAGTCCATCCTCATTGCCCAAAAACAGCAAAGCGTCTAGTCGATGTTCGCGGATTGCGTGATCAATGCCTTGGTCCCGAGATAACTCACGGTTAAGTCGCAAGCTCTCGGAGTATTCCGGTTCAGACAATGTACCACTTGTTTCATTCGACCAAATCAGCGTATCTTGTCCATACTTAAGGGCAACCTCACGGTTTGCTTCGTTATAGGCGATGAGCTCATCTAACGTCCTAACGAAAGCGCCCGGACCAGCTTTGGCTAAATAATCATTCAGCCCTTTTTTAAATTCATACCGCATCACGTCCCAGTCCCACTTCGCACTCTCACAGAGCAAAGATACTGGGTCCACAATGGTGGCTCCATGTTCTTTGCATACAGTAATCGCCCGTTCGATAATCTCCGCTCTTGCTTCATCCAGGCCTTGATAATAAAACCGCGGAACGCCAATTCTCGCACCTCGCAGGCCATCCGCATCCAGGAAGGACGTGTAATCTGTATAGACTACCCGTCCATTCTCATGCATCGCTGCATCATCCGGATCCACCGCAGTCATCGCACCGAGCAAAATCGCAGCATCCCGGACCGTACGCGTCATTGGGCCGGCTGAATCCTGGCTGTTCGTAATCGGAATAATTCCTGTACGACTGACCAGGCCGATTGTCGGTTTAAGACCTACGAGGCAGTTTTGGGAGGCCGGGCTAATAATTGAACCCGATGTTTCTGTACCCACGGCAGCGGTACACAGATTCGCAGCAACGGCTGCTGCGGAACCTGAACTCGATCCCCCAACGAACAACTCTCCAGGACCGTAAGGATTGAGCGTCTGTCCACCTCTGGAGCTATACCCCGACCACATCGTGCTCGACATGAAGTTCGCCCATTCCGTCATATTTGCTTTTCCGAGGAATACAGCTCCGGCGGCTCTTAACTGGGCAGCCACTACCGAATCCGTTGATGCAAAATGTTCGGCAAGCGCGACTGAACCGGCACTGGTATGCATGCGGTCTCCTGTATCGATATTATCCTTAAGCAGAATCGGGATGCCGTGAAGCGGTCCGCGTGCTCCATATTCCCTCCGCTCCGCGTCAAGCGCAATGGCAACCTCTATCGCGTCCGGATTGATTTCGAGTACCGATTTCAGCTTAGGGTCGAGCCTTCCAATCCTCTCCAAATACCAGCGAACGCAAACCTCCGACGATAAAGAACCTGTTTCCATCGCTGCCTGTACCGAAACGATGTCTGCCTCTACTAAAAGATCACTTACCGTTTTATCCATTTTTACAGCCTCTCCCTTTTTGCTTGTTACTACTTATGGTTCGACGAACAAATCTGTTGTCCTCTGCCTCGCTGCAAAGATCAGAAGCAGTAATTATAAAAAGACAGCCTTTGTCAGATGTCATTTTTCCCACATGAAATACTTTTCCATGATAATCCCTGCCCTAATTGATAGGAAGTTATGATATATTTTTATGGAGAAGTTTTTTTAAGGGAGAATGGCTATGGTTAAACTTTCGCTTTTTGCAATTACAAAGACAATTGAGTGTTTACCTCCAAGAATTGTCGATCATTTATACATGTACGTCTACAAAGAGTCTACAAACACGACAAAAGAAACCTGGCTATTTGAGGTGATAAAGGAAATCCTCATTCAGAATTTTGGATTTGATACTCCTCATCTGGAGGATCATGTTGAAATCCGGGATAAAAATTATCGCAAAAGACAGCAGAGCAAAAAGTATTGGCTCAAGAAATTTAAAGAAGAACTGGATTCCGTGCCAAATAACCCTGTTTTGATCGAAATAAGTTCTTGGAAACTTGCACTGGAGCAAATGAAAGCATCCAATGGGGGGCTGGATATCGTTGCTGAATCCGAAAGACTGATTGGCGTAAAAGACCTGAATGATTTACCAGCTTTACGTTTGCAACAAATAAGTGAGTGGGCAACCACCAGCTCCACCTATCTTACTGACTATCGCTACTTGTCGAGTAAAAAAACCAATCAGATCAAAAAGGCGATCGATACCGATCTTCATTTTATTGTCGCTGATATTATTGATAAACACGATTTGACGAATGCAGTGGATGTGCAGCCTCATGGCTTGATCGAAGATGTCGTTTTTGCGGAAAAATCAACAAACCTGAAGATCAGAATGGAACTGGACGAAATCACCAACAAACAAACCTACTTCGATGATTATGAGATCAGTGACAATGAGTTTCTGCGCACGATTATCAAAGTGGAAGATGGAGATTTCCTGCTAGCTGATAAAAGCCTTACGAAGTCACTGGATGGTACCGATCGGGATATCATTTTTTACGTCCTATCCCAAAAGGATGAATCGTTCTACACCGACCGTACGATCACCGTTGATATTTCCAAGCTAGTAAGTAAAGCCTACAATTCCTCTGGTGTGAAAAACTATGTTGAAATTGAGAAAAGATTACGTAAAATCAGATCATTCGGCTTCCAGGCCGTGATTAAGAAAAAATCAGAAAAAGCCAGATCTGGTTCTGCGGACTGGTCCATATTTGACTCGGTAGTCATCAACTCCAATCCAAATGGTAGACGTTATGCTGAAATTGTCATCGGTACTTATTTCCACCAACAATATATTAATCAGCAGACCGTTAAGATCTATAGAGACAGCCTTAACTCCATCGAAGGTAACATCTCAAAGATTTTAGTACATGCATTACAGAAAGAACGTCTGGAGCGGTATGTTCAAGGGAACCAATTCATAGATATCTTCCCGCTCAGCTACTTCTTGCGTAAAGTCCGGATGGATAAAAGAAAAACGGAACAAAATATGAAAAAAATCCAGGATGCTCTAGAAGAGTTTAAAAGCCTGAATTTTCTGATTGCTGATTATAAAAGACTACATTCCTCTTTTGAAATTTCCTTTATTCCATTGACTCACACGGAAATGCATGACTTTTTTGATCAGGCGGAACCGCCTATACAACTTACCTTCCCTATACAAACCGAACTTATTGGAGAATGAACCACATTCTCCAATTTTTTTTGTTTATGTACATTTGCCGTGAATGTCGTGCACCGTTTACTTAGCCTAAGCATTTTAGGAATCTCTTTCGATCTACTCTATTGAACTACTTATTGAATTTTTATTACTCAATTTTCGTACTTGTATTAAATTATTACTTTTTTCTCGTACTTGATGAAGTAATAAAATTGAATATGCTGCTATAGTGCTATTAAAACAATTAGATCATATTATTTTATTACGAAAACTACGTACCGTATTTCATTTTATTACTTATTATTCGTTCTTTATTAATTATCCATCATTTATAATGCTTAGAATCGGCTGTCTCCATTTTTATTACGAATTACTCGTACTACAAATCTATGTTTCAATTCTCCAACTACAGGGTAGGATCCTTGATATCATCGTAATTCTCACTTATTTTTCGTACTTTCTAATAATTATTACTTAAAAATCGTACCATACTAAATTTATTACGAATTCCACGTACTAAAATGCTTAAAAAAAAGTTCTATATTTGTTGAGCACAAAAAAAGTTCAAGCTTGTAGCCCTATTTTTTATTTTCTAACTTTTTTCTCGTACTATATGTATAATCGTAAAACTACGGTTTCATTCTTTGTTTCTATTTTTATTACTCATTTCTCGTACTACCACTGGTGTTCCCAATTAAATAGACGGATGCTATAATCAATATATAGTGAATGGAAAGCTAATAAAAATCTCTATAAAAATAAAAAAAGAACCCAACGATATCGTTCTAATAAGTGGATAGTTTGGCGACTGACACTTATTAAAACCACGAAAAGTCGGGGTCTTGGTCTTGCTTCTTTTTTGATGTGTTCATTATAGCATGTCTTCTAAAAAAACAAAAGCCAAAACCCTTATTTTCCCTACCCATTTTTGCAGTTGGGAGTTAAGGAGAGGCGCAGATGAAACACCATCCTGATCTATTCGATGCACAGACCCTACATCATGATACTCGTTTGCTTTTCAAACTCAAACTCCTGCTGGGTACCGTTTGCGCATATGGCGGAGAAGTTCCACTTTCTCAGACAGAGCTCGCAAAACGAATGAGTACCTCCACTTATCGTATCCGAATTCTTCTCCACAAATTAGAACACGAAGGTATTATCCACTACAATGACTCCGGTACATTGTTTTTTGATCGATATGTTTTTGTACGCGATCAGGCGGAGTTTTCTCAAGAAACCCTATATGCCAAACATTTTGCATTCTTTACTTGTGAAGAATTTCTGTCCGAGGATCGAAATGTTCAACGCTTTGTTCTTCATTATGTCGGCAAAGAGCTTGTCTACATTCCAGGCAATTTCCGCTGGGGTTACATAAATGATCTTTACGGGGCAGCAGGCCTACTTAACATACGCACGCCAAAGGAAGCTAGAACCATCCTAAAGAAAGCAGCCAAATATCTAAAAATAAAAATACACACGGAAAACTTCCAAGTCCTGAACGTTCATCAAAAATGGATCGACATGGGTGAAGTTTATTCGGAAGGTGCTGAGCTATGGGTGACCAAACAGCTTATGAAGCATCGTTTTTGTTGTGACTTCTTGTCTCGTAAAGCAGTTTGGCAAATAGCAAAAGTAATGGAAGACTACTATGCCAAATTTGGATATGAATATGCAACCGAGATTTTTGACAATGCCCTCTTCAGCATTCAAAAAAATAGAAGACGGTCACAAACCTTCTTCAACATGATATACAGAGAAGATTCGGCGTACATTGTTAATGAAGAAAAAAATGAACTCAATGAAATCAGTGCCTATTTTCGGTCCGTTATGGAATCCGCCGAGCTCAACTACGCTGCACAATTGTCTATGGAACTTGAACATATCGAGCAGAAGAAACACATGGCGGAGACCAACCTCTATGCGAATGATGAGATCTCTGTCATTAATCAAAAACTAATTGAAGCAGCCCATAAACAACAAATGAAAGTGTGGGACAAGCTTCGTCTCATCAACATGTACTGGCTCAACCGTTTCAGGCAACATCCTGAATGGTTTGTCCACCATTATTACCGCATCAAAACTCTCCCAGCCCCTATCCTGGAGATCAAAATGGAAATTGAGAAGTATATCCGTAACCAAAAAAATAGTCCTTATCAAACGAGCGTCATCTAATTTTTTTCATTGGTTAGATTTATTTGTGTTCCCTTCAATTCGCTTTCAGCCTAAATTGTATTGCAGTGGTTCTACGACTGGTAGAGCGACTGCTTATTTGATGTTCAATTTTGCTGTTCTTGAGGGTGCTTTTAACGGGACCTGTCTTAAAGTAGGGTAATAGAAGAGATCTCATAACTTCCTTTGTATCCCAATTTCATCAATAATACTGTGGATAACGTTTTTTATCATGTGATTTTGTTATGTAGGTGATGTCTATATCGATTCTACTCATTTGGATGAATTGACCGTTGATGGGGGCTTCTATACATTTAGTGTTCGTTTAGTGTTCTCGAATGTGTGTCCTGCAATTGTTATTTTGCATAAAAATAAGAGCTTTCTATATCTAATTTTATCCAGATACAGAAGCCCTTATGGTTCAAGCTTTTCGAGGCACTTTTATGGCTTGTAAAAAGGTATTAATTAAAGGTGTTGATCTATGGCTTTAAGAAAAGGTTTTGAATTAAGATTTTAATATAAGGTGTTGATGAAGGGTGTTGAAAAGCTTTTGAACACCTCCATCTTCTAAATATAGAAATCAACATCGGAAAGAGTCAAATCCTTGCTTTTCCCTAACTGCTCGACGTTTAAGCTACCCGATATTGTCTGCTGTTAAGTCATCGTTTAACGTACTTTCCCACCATATCGATGTATCCCCGCTTACAAGCTGTGGAATTACTATTCGAAAAGGATGAAAATTTGAAGTTATTCATTTCACCTCCTTTATTTAATCGGTATCCAAATTTGGGGTGGTTGATGATGGCCCGGATATACTTCTAATTCCGGAATACCCGCATGCTCATAAGGATTTGATGGGAACCATTCGGAGACAATCTGTTTCCATAGGCTCTGTATGCTCTCAGGCATCGGACCTTGTACTTCAAACACACTCCATTTGGAAGCAGGAATCGTTATGGATGCCAATCCTTCCGGTACTTCACCCTCATAAGCCGTACCTATCCAGTATTCCATTTGCTTGTCCTCGATCTCAGTCTTGTCTACACAGACTCCAAGTAACCCTTGGATAGCCCCATTATTCAGTTCCACTAAACGATCTTCTGTTCCACTGGAATACGCTTCTTGCCACATCTTCGGGATTTCTCGTAAATTTTCCCCATCTACATAAGAGAAGGCCTGCTTGATTCCAACTAACGTAAATTCATCCTGTTCAACAATTTTATAATTCATCGGTTCTGCTCCTTTTAAACTGACTTGAATAACCAAGCGATTATATGATTTGATCGAGGTGCTGCTTTTTCGTGCCTCACTTGGTGCAATTCCATGCTGTCTGCGAAAGGCTTTGGAGAAAGATTCAGGTGTGTCATATCCATACTTGTGCGCTAGATCAATAATCTTGTGATCACTTTGTAAGAGCTCATGTGCCGCCAATGTTAATCGTCTCCGTCGTATATATTCGAATACGGTAACATCTGTTAATAGTGCAAACGTACGTTGAAAATGAAAAGGCGAAATATGAGCTTGTGCTGAAATCTGCTCCATCGTTACATTTTCGAGTAAATGCTCTTCTATATACTGTATAGCTTTCTGTAACGATTCAATCCAGTTCATATGGTTGACCACTCCTTGACTTCTATAATAGATGAAAGCCTATCTTACTGCCTGTCATTATTTGCTTTGATCTGTCCGATTGACTTTTATATGATTACTCTTAGCCGTAATGAGTCTATAACCCAATCTTATCTGCACTAGAATAAAAAAAGTGAATCATTTTCGACGCTCACTTGTCTATAATATATCCCAACAAGAAAGGAGTACCGGAAGTGACCGAGCATGAACTCTTCAATACTTATAACAAAGATGTATATCGCACCTGCTTGTATATGCTCAAAAACATCCAGGATGCCGAGGATGTATGCCATGATGTGTTTGTAACTGTATTTCGGCAGGACTGGAGAAATGTCACACATTTAAAGGCCTGGATTATGCGGATCGCCATGAACCATTGCCTTAACATTATTCGTAAAAACAAAGTCAAAAGTGATAAGCAAGATCAATTACAGAACTTACATGAACACGAGGCTCTTGCCAAAGGTTCCGTTGATGGAATCGTTATGGCTAAGCTATCTTTCGCGGAATTGGAGCAACAACTGCAAAAATTGCCGGACAAGCTGCTAAGTGTTGTAACTCTGCGTTACATTGGTGATCTCTCTGTTGCTGAGATCTCGGAGATCCTGAGCATACGTCAGGGTACGGTTCGAACAAGATTACACAAGGCTCTCAAAATGATGCGAAAGAAACTGGAATACTACGAGAAGGTTAAAACGAGAGGAGAGAATCATTTTGAATACAGTAGAATCCAAGGTTAAGAAGCACATGAAGAATCATTCAGAACACGTAGAGTATCCGGATTTTGGAAAAATGTTCAACAGCATTCAAATGGGCGAGCTGCGGGTAGTTGATGAGATCAAGCATAACTCTCAGCGGGGAAAAACCAAAGTCGCCATTGTTCTGGGTGTATCTGTGGCAGTCATGGCTACGCCGGTATATGCTGCCTTTCAATATGACTGGAGCGACATTCTTTCCCACAAGTCAGGAATTGAGTCGGCACTTCAAGCCGGGTATGGCCAGTCCATTGAACAAAGTGTCACGGCCCACGGAGTTACCCTAACAGTGCATAACGCTTTTGTGGATGATAACCGAACGGTTCTTCTTTACACGATTAAACCTGGCATGGAAACAGACGGAAAAGAAATCAGATATGATCAGATGGTTTTGAAAGACAGCAATGGAGAGCCTATTGAAGGACATTATTCTCAAAAATGGAACGAAGAGCAAGGTGTTTATCAGGGATACTTCGAAACGGACTGGGTAATGCCAAAGAACCACCAATCAGGACTTCAATTCTCCATTACAGGTGTTCGTTATTTGCAAGACATTCAGGAGGACATTACACTCGATCCCCAAGATACTAATACTCAGAAATTCAATATTCAAAAGGATGGCATCGAAGCGGTAGAAGTACAATCCTTCCAGCACACGGAAGATCAAATCATGATACGTTCCAACGTGACTTTTACAGATAAAGAGTTACAGGAACAGACTTGGGCCAGAATCACGGCTTATGATCAAAATGGGAACATCATTAAGGAAACGGAAAGCCCTGTCTACGGCACGGCGGGAGCAACGGGAGCTTACTCCAGCATGCAAATATTTAACGGGCAGCAGTTCAAAGAAAAGGCCAATCGTTTTACCTTCACTTATACACATGAGAAAGAACGAATTGATGGAACATGGAACCTCGATCTCTCCTTGTCTCAACAGCAGATGAAAACGGGAACGGTTAAGAAAGAAATGGACATTCCATTGAATTCTATGGGTGGAGAGGCTAGCATTCGTGGGATTGTGGTGACGCCAACACAGATTCGAGTAACCATTAATCACCAAGAAGACTATTTTAGAATTCCTTACCGGACCTATCAGCTGGAAGTCGACGGAAAAACGATGGAAGGCTATGTTTCCCTTGAAGGTACAGTGAATCCTAACCAAACAGAACTGCGATTTGAGCAGACGGACTCACTCCTGATGGATGTTTGCTCTTTGTCCAACAAACCCATGACCTTGATCGCGAAGGATCGAGTAGATGAACATGCTGGAAGCCAGGCTTCTATCCGTCTAACGGATATCTCTACTCAGCCACAAACAATAGCGAGTGATTACGAAGGATTCCGTTTGAGTTGGACGTATTATCTCAAGGACGGTAACCTGTATGTTGAGTCCTTCAGCCCGGACACTACATTTGGCGGAATTAATCAATCCTATTTCCTTGAACAGGGAGACAAGCATTACTTAGCGCCGCTATATTTTAATGATTCGGATAATAAACATACGGAAGTGTACAAAGATTTTAAGGGTGAAAATATAGATCTGTATGTATGGAACTATACAACCAAAAAGCCGGATGAAGAATTACGAATTCCACTCACAAGCAATAAGTAGTTTCTAAAAAAACTTTATATAAAAATGCAGTCCACATGGAAAATGCCCTTGTACAAGGGCATTTTTAGTTTTCATGTTCGAGCAAGGCGAAAGCCCAGATCATCAATGCCAAAGGTAGGGTGGCTTCGACGTCGGCACGTCGAGCCGCAACCTCTGGCCTCTTCTGCCCAGCTGCCACCACGGAACACACGGTAGGAACCATACACCTCTTCATCATACTGATCCCAGCACCACTCCCAGACGTTCCCAAGCATATCGTAGAGCCCCCACGCATTCGCTTCCTTTGTACCGACCTCGTGGACCCTTCCTTGCGAATTCTCCTCAAACCAGGCGATGTCATTCAGCTCTCCATAACGATAACCGCTGGTGCCAGCCTTACACGCATACTGCCACTCCGCTTCCGTAGGGAGACGATAACCATCTGCTCCCAAGTTACGAGCAACTCTCTCCCTATCTTGGCTGACTTTGTAATATTCTTGTAGCCCTAGTTGCTGGGATAACAAATTACAAAAGAGAATCGCTTCATTCCATGAAACATTGGTAACCGGTGAGAGGGGATGATTATTTCGCTCAGCGCTCCTTTGCACAATAGAATGGTATAACTCATTCGTCACTGGAATCGAGGCAAGCCAAAAGGAATTGACATCAACCGTCCATGTCTTTTTAATCCGATCGTCTCGTAATCCAACACTTCCTGCAGGGATCTGAACCATTGGGTAATGTGCAGCATGATGACCTTCATTGAACAAGATGTCTCCTCCTCTTTATGTTCCAGATCCTCTCACTTTTCTGTAGTGAAGCTCCAGACGTAGCTCTCAGCAATGTAGCGGTTGTCCGCATTGTGATCGTGGGTACGCCGTCTATTCGAAAAAACTCAAGCCAATAACTATTGCCATCAGCACATTAGCGGCACTATATGTATTTTTAAAGGAGAATTATACTGTCATGTTACCGTAATCAAAAATTTCAGGCTATACCCTGGAGATCAACAGTATAACTTTTTGCTATCACTTTCTGCAAATTGTGGGACCACTGCTTAGATCTCCTTAGGATGTTATGAGCGAGTTCTCCACGTTCAGGACTCCAGTTCTAAAAGATCATCTTTGTTTGATCACAGAACTGAAGTCCGCATTACTGAACAGGGACGCTTTTTTCTCGGATGCATGGATACTGCTACAGATGAATCAAAATGTTATCTAGCCCTTGTGTACCCTGCCGGAGTGATACTTTGTGGATTATTGAACACATTTTTCGGGTCATATTTGGCTTTTACTCTCCGTAATCTGGCATAGTTAGCTCCATAATAAACCTGCCCTTAAAATGGGAATTATTTGAAACATGTCATGAAGAATGAACGCATTAGAGAGGAGGAGATTTTGCAGGCAGCATGAAATCATGGGATTTCTTCCATGCACCAGGTGGAGAGCTGTAGTATTGGAACCCGATGGCTCCTTAACTGTGATGAAAACGTCAGATTTTCAATACCGTGAGATTTTTAATAACATTAAAGAACGAGAAGATTAGAACATTAGATTATAAGTTGCTACAAAAGCTCTTGAACAATCTGTACACACAAAAACCCGCCAGACACTCGGAAATCCTTGTGTTTAGCGGGTTCTTTAGTTATGGAGCCTAGGGGGATCGAACCCCTGACCTCATCGCTGCCAGCGATGCGCTCTCCCAGCTGAGCTAAGGCCCCACATTACATTAAGATGCTTGTCAATTTCTGCAGCAGTTCCGCAGGCGACTCCTATATCATATAAAATGCAGCATTAGCTGTCAACAACTTTTTAAGAACGCAAAGTGTTTGGAGAAGAACAACCTCTTGGAATGGCTACTCGTGTCAAAAGCTCAGACTGCTCTTCTCCCATGATCCACTTCTCTAATCTTCGAGATCCTCTTTGGACAACAACGATTTCAATTCCTTCATGAACATATTGATGTCTTTGAATTGGCGATACACGGATGCAAAACGTACGTAGGCCACTTCATCAACCGGAAACAGCTGCTCCATCAACAGTTCACCAATCTGACGACTCTCAACTTCAGCTTCAGCTGTGTTCCGCAGTGACTTCTCCACCTCGGAAACCATCATCTCCAGCTTCTCTACAGAGACTGGTCGTTTCTCACAAGCCCGAATCAGACCACGGAGAATCTTGTCACGACTAAACTCTTCCCGGCTGCCGTCTTTCTTGATGACGATCAGTGGTGTCTCTTCCACCATTTCAAATGTTGTAAAGCGGCGACTGCACTGCTCGCATTCACGACGGCGGCGGATTGATTTGGATTCATTGGCTGGCCGTGAATCCAGCACCTTTGTGCCTAGGTAGGCGCAATAAGGACATTTCAATTCAGATCACTTCCCATGTTTTACTTTTACCACTAATTCCCTGAAACATCTAGTTATGAAAATCGCATTGAAGACACATAATACTTTTACCAACCGCGAGGAGGTGAACAGCAATGGCCCAAAACAGCAACGGTAACTCCAACAACTTGGTAGTAACTCGCGCTTCCGCAGCACTGGAGCAATTGAAATATGAAGTTGCTCAAGAACTCGGAATCAGCATCCCACAAGACGGATACCAAGGTAACATGACTTCTTACGAGAACGGTTCGATCGGTGGATACATCACGAAACGTCTGGTAACAATTGCAGAACAGCAATTGGCTGGTCAATACCAATAATCTCTGCATCGTAATATGTTACACAGAGGAGCATGGAGCGGCCGGTGATTCACCGGCCTGCTCTGTGCTTTTGCTTTTCAATTTAGCTCATAGAAGATAATCGAATTAGACTGATATACTTTTGACTACTTCGACAAATGCTTGCTGTCCGTCTTCAGAACGTATTATAGATCTTTACATACTGATTATAATAATAAATGACTCGTTGTACATAGTGCCGGGTTTCTCCAAAAGGAATATCCTTGACCGTTTCGAAGGAACCGTCCCACACACCATCTCTAAGCCACCCGCTGACTTTGCCTGGTCCGGCATTATATGCGGCAATCATTGCCGTCTCATTGCCATCAAACTGTTCTGAGAGGTTACGGAGGTACCATGTTCCAAGCTGGATGTTCCTTTCAGGCTCGTGCTTCAGTTCCTCCAGCGATGTCCCCGGAATTTTAGCCTGCTCCATGATCCAGTTTGCTGTATCCGGCATCAGCTGCATCAGCCCGATGGCACCTCTTCTGGATTCCTTGCTGGTTTTAAAATTGGTCTCCACCTTAATGATGGAAGCGATAAGAAAAGGGTCGACCTCATAGCTCTGAGATTGGGCACGAATCTCTTCCTTATAATGAATCGGATAAAACCACGCCATCCAGTTTGTATTCAGGAACAGCACCAATACAAATGAAACAAACATCAACAGCAGTACCCGTTTCTTGCGCAGTAACCTCATATCAAACCCTTACGATGCAAAAATGAAATAACCTGCTGCTCCGTATCCGACCATAAGCCGCTGTTGTCAATAACCACATCAGCACGCTGCTTCTTATGTTCAATATCCATCTGCGCATTAATACGAGCCTCGGCCTCGGCCTCTGTCATTCCATCCCTTTTGATCAGTCGCTCCCGCTGCACGGATCTCGGGACGTATACAACCATAACCTCATCGAAGCCTTTTTCCAAACCGGATTCAAACAATAAAGGAATATCTGATACCACAAGCTTGTCCGGATAGGCCTTTTCATATGCAGCAGCACGCTCCCGCATCTCCTGACGTATAGCCGGATGTGTAATTGCCTCGAGAGCTTTGCGCTCATCCGGATTCTGAAACACTATGCTTCCCAGCTTTTTCCGATCCAGTGTCCCATCCTCATTCAATATGGCTTGTCCAAACCGCTTTACAGCGGCAGCCAAGACGGGATGCCCGGGCATCATGACCTCCCGGGCAATCACGTCTGCATCGATCAGCAGCGCTCCCTTACTGGCAAGTAGGGCGGAAACACTGCTCTTTCCCGTTGCGATCCCGCCGGTTAAGCCAATATTCATCGTTTCACCTCATAACAGCTTCATTATTCCCATAATCATTAACAACAACGCAGGCAGCACAGACAGCCTCTTCATCCAGCGCAGAGCTGCAAAACGCAATCCGACTTTCATGCCCAGTAACAGAAATGCACCACTGAACAATGCGATGACAAGCGCAGTCCACAATGTGGGGAAACCCAGCAAAGCGGCTCCAAGTCCTGCACCGAAAGCGTCCAGTGACAGAGCAATTCCCAGCCACATCGCCTCCTGGGCGGAGATGCTGCCTGAATTGTCCATATCCGCTTTGGAAGGACTGCGCAAGATTTGAATAACGACACCTAACTTCCGCAGCTCCAGTGTAAATACCATTCGTTCCAGGGACCCGCCAGATACAGATTGTTCAAGCTCAAGCGCTAGCACCTGATTTTTCCCTTTGACCAGTCTATCATCTGTCGTCTGCCCTCTGCCCCCATTTTCTTCCGTCCCAGCATCCGATTCAAGTCGATCTTTCCCTTGCTTTCGGATCAGCTGTATCAATGACCACGCGCCAATACCAATCAGAATAACTGCACCAACGATCGAAGCCACATCAGGAGATACCACATGGGATAATAGAACGCCAACCTGCATAGACAGGCCAATGACCAATCCCGAACAAATGGAGATTACAGCAATGGATAACAGCGGGATCTTCGTCCTGCGCAGCCCGTATGTAATCCCAACACCAAAACCATCTAAACTAAGCGCCAAAGCAAGCGCCAGCAATGAAATAAAATGATGCAGCACCCCGGATTCCTCCCCTGTGCGGGAACTCATTTTAACCTACCGTTTCAAGTAGGTATTCGCCCGCTTATTCTGCCATATCAGTATATGGAGGGAGTAATCCATGGGTGCTACGTTTTAATCATTTCGTTCATTTGATACAAATTCAAGCCGTTAGTGTGTAAACGACAATTTCAATTTGTATCTTCATTGGTTTTAGTTTAGTGGTTGGCACTTCGGACAGTAATGCGTCCCGCGACCACCAACAACACTTTTCTCAATTAATGTACCACATGTTGTACAAGGCTCGGATTTACGTCCATAGATTTTCAGTTGGTGCTGAAACATACCCATCTCGCCTTGTCCATTAACATACGATTTGATGGAAGATCCACCTGCATTCACGGCATCCTGCAGCGTAGCTACAATCGCCTCGTGCAGCACCGTTAATTGGGCTTCGGTCAACGTCTTGGCAATGGTTTCAGGGTGAATGCCTGCGCGAAAAAGGGCTTCGTCCACATAAATATTCCCGATGCCAACGACATATGCCTGATTTAACAACACAGCCTTGATTTTGGTTGTCCGTTTGCCAACAGCATCACGAAAGGCTGCCACTGTAAATGCCGGATCCAGCGGTTCCAAACCAAGCTTGAGCAAAGGTTTAGATACCAGTTCTTCTCCCGCAGTAAACAGATGCATGGTCCCAAACTGACGTACATCCTTATAACGCAATTCAGTACCATCCGTAAAGTGAAAGATAACATGGGTATGCTTCTCCACTTCTTCGTGCTGCTGGTATACGCCGTATCTTCCTTCCATCCGCAGATGGGAGACCAGTACCAGCCCGTCCAACAAAATCCGTAAAAATTTGCCTCTTCGTTCCACGCCAGTTATGGTGTGTCCTGTGAGTTCCAGTGCAAATGCATCTATATCGTCCGGCCGCTGAATGATGCGCGGCAAGCTAACGGTTACGCGTTCAATAGTCTTACCTACAACAAGTTGATTTAATGTTCTTCTGACTGTTTCGACTTCCGGTAATTCCGGCATGATGTTCTCACCTCCCCTATATTATAACGGAAGATGAGCTTCAGCGGGACCCCTTCTTGTGTCGAATCCTTGTGAAGTAACGTTTGTGAAATAACGGAAACCCGCATGGGGTCTGCTATTTGGCTTCGTACCAGTTTTCCCCGAAGCTGACTTCCGCTTTCAGCGGTACAGAAAGTTCCAATGCCTTTTCCATAACGGATGGTACAAGCTCCTTCATCAGCTCCAGCTCATCCGCTGGCACTTCGAATACAAGTTCGTCATGCACCTGCAGCAGCATGCGGCTCTTCAACTTGCGTTCACGAAGCGCTTCGTCCATCTGTACCATGGCAAGCTTGATAATATCTGCGGCTGTACCCTGTATTGGGGTATTCATTGCCGTACGCTCTGCGAAGGAACGCAGATTAAAGTTGCTTGCATTGATCTCCGGCAGATACCGACGGCGTTCCAGCAGCGTTTTGACAAAGCCGTCCTGACGTGCTTCCTTCACAATATCGTCCATATATCGACGAACACCCTGGAAAACTTCAAAGTACTGATCGATAAATTGAGCAGCCTCTTTTCGTGTGATGTTCAGATTTTGGGACAAACCGTAGTCACTAATGCCATATACGATTCCGAAGTTAACTGCCTTGGCTGAACGACGCATGTCGCTGTCCACCTCTTCGGCCTTAACTCCGAATACGTCAGACGCTGTCTTGGTATGGATATCCATGTCATGAACAAAAGCTTCCTTCAGCCGCTCATCATCCGAGATGTGGGCAAGTACGCGCAATTCAATCTGGGAATAGTCTGCCGCCAAAATGGACCAACCGGGCTCGGAAGGAACAAATACCTTCCGAATTTTGCGCCCTTCTTCCAGTCGAATCGGAATGTTCTGCAAGTTCGGAAACTGGCTGCTGAGACGCCCCGTTGCAGCTATTGTTTGACGGTAGAACGTATGCACCTTGCCGTCCCGGTCCGAAATCTCTTTCAGGAGACCCTCTACATAAGTGGACTGCAGCTTGGCAAGCTGGCGGTATTGCAGAATCAGCTGTACCACATCATGATACGGAGCCAGCTTCTCCAACACTTCAGCATCTGTGGAGTAGCCCGTTTTGGTTTTCTTCACTACAGGCAGGCCAAGCTTATCGAATAAAATCTCACCCAATTGTTTCGGAGAGTTCAGATTGAATTCCGTACCGGAAAGTTGGTAGATTTCTGCCATCAGCCTGCTGATCTGTTCTTCAAACTCACGACCCAGTGCCTGAAGATCTGCTGTATTGGCCTTGATCCCTTGCTTCTCCATATCAGCCAGAATACGTGATAACGGCATCTCCAGCTCATGAAAGAGCGCGTTCATCTCATCGTTCTCAAGTGCCTGCTCCTGAAGAGGAATGATGGCAGCCACGGCAGCAGCCTTACGGCACAGGAAATCGCCCAGGACCTCTACATCAGGTACCTTGTATTTCGCTCCTTTACCCATAACCGTATCATCTTCAGCCAGGGAAGGCAGACCATACTTCGAAGTCAGTCCGCTAATCGTCTGATTGGATTCCGTAGGATCAAGCAAGTAGGCAGCAAGCTGCACATCGAAGGATGCTCCGGCGAACTCAATACCATGCGCGTGCAGGGCCAAATCGATTCGATGCAGGTCATAACCACGTTTGGGCTTGTCCGGATTGCCAAGCCATTCGCGTACCGGAGCCGCTGCTTCGGATTGAAGCAACTCGGGGGACAGGAAGGTATATGCTCCTGCCGACCCCACAGCAAGTCCAATCAATTTTGCTTGATGCGGATTATCGCCATGAGTCTCCACATGGAGCACGTCAATGGAATCCAGCGACTGGAACAGCTCACCAATCGTTTCTTCCGTAGCAATGGTGGATTCCACCTCGGCAGCGGGTACGGCTTCTGCTGCAGAAACTGAAGTGCCGCTGAACGACAAGCGTTCCAGCAGGGACTTGAATTCAAGCTTGGCCAGTGCTGGCCCTGCTTGTTCTTCTTTTAGCCCCGCGAACTGCATGTCATCCCACGTTTGCTCCAGTGGCACTTCGCGGTGAATGGTCGCTAGCTGTTTGCTCATCCGGGCATCTTCGGCGTGCGCTTCAATCTTCTCTTTCATTTTTCCTTTCAATTCACCTGTACCGTTCAGCACTTCCTCGACCGAACCGAATTGATGCAGAAGTTTCAAAGCCGTCTTCTCTCCGACTCCCGGAATACCTGGAATATTGTCAGAAGTGTCGCCCATGAGGCCTTTGAGGTCGATAATCTGCAATGGCGTCAGCCCATAACGTTCCTGAATCTGAGCAGGGTCATACAGTTCGATTTCGGTAACCCCTTTGCGCGTGAGTCCGATATGTACATGTTCGGAGGCAAGCTGAAGCATGTCCTTGTCACCCGATACAACCAGTACCTGTCTTCCCGCCTCGTCTGCGCGTTTGGTTAACGTTCCGATGATGTCATCCGCTTCAAACCCTGCAAGCTCAAACTGGGCAATCCCAAGTCCCTGCAGCAATTCTTTCAGTAACGGGAACTGTTCCGACAGCTCGGGTGGTGTTTTTTCCCGGCCGCCTTTATATTCCTGGTATCCTTCGTGACGGAAGGTGACTTTACCAGCATCAAATGCCACCATGACATGTGTCGGCTTATGCTCTTCCAGCAATCGAAGCAACATGGTCGTAAAGCCATACACGGCATTGGTGTGCAGACCTTTCGAATTGGTCAGAGGAGGCATTGCAAAAAATGCTCTGTAGATAATGCTATTTCCATCTATGAGAATAAACTTTTCCATTCCAGCACCTCACGTATCGTATGGTCAAACCCTCAAGTATCTACTCTCATGATAACATACACACCTGTTACTACAAAAAAGATTGGACATCTTTTTACACATTTCATCCAGCAAAAAAGGAACTCTCTCCTTAGACAGCCTGATGTTGCAGGCTGCCGGGAGAAAGTCCCTTATTTTCGTTGCAAATAGTCCCCAATTCCAAATATTTGCTGTTTATTACTGGTTTAGATCCGGACGCTTGCCTGTAACCAGATAGACCGTGCTCTCACCAATGTTGGTTGCATGATCACCTATGCGTTCAATATAACGACCTACCAGCATGAGCAGCATGGCTTGAGAGGCCTGATTCGGATGCGATGTCATGAAACTGTACAGATCTCCAATCATATGGCTGTAAAGTTGGTCAACCTGATCATCCGTTTGAGCCATTTTGTAAGCCAGATCGGTATTTTCTTTCAGGAACGACTCGATGGATTCATCAATCATCTCTTTGACGATTTCCGCCATACGCGGGATATCCACCAGTGGTTTAATGAGCTCCTGGCCTTCCATACGAAGCGTAACCTTTGCAACATCCAAGGCGAGATCGCCCATACGCTCCAGATCACTTGAGATTTTGAATGCCACAATAATGCGTCGCAAATCCTTCGCAACTGGCTGCTGGGTAATAATCAGCTTGGAACCCAGTTCCATGATTTTGTCTTCCAGAGCATTCAGATTCGCATCATTCTTGATGATGACCTGAGCTTTCTCGGCATCCAATGTCCGTAAACTCTCAATGGCACCATCCAATGCCTTTCCTACATGCTCACCCATTTGCCGAAGCAAAATGCGCAGCTCTTCAAGCTCCTGATCAAATTCTTTTCTGCGAATCATAGGTTTCCTTGTCCTCCTTGTCCATCATCTCCGGATACGCCGGGTTCGTTCGAATTCAGCTTGCTTAACCGAACCGTCCGGATATATAATCCTCGGTCCGGGAATCCTGTGGCGTGGAGAACAGCGTTTCTGTATCAGCGGCCTCCACAACTTCCCCATTCAGGAAAAATACAGTTTTACCCGATACACGGGCAGCCTGATGCATGTTGTGGGTTACCATAACAATCGTATACTTGTTGTGCAGTTCCTTGACCAGTTCCTCGATCTTCAATGTGGAGATTGGGTCTAGGGCCGAAGTTGCTTCATCCATCAGCAATACATCAGGCTGTACCGCGAGTGCTCGTGCAATACACAGACGCTGCTGTTGACCACCTGACAAACTAAGAGCTGATTTCTTGAGCACATCTTTTACTTCATCCCATAATGCAGCGTGAACAAGACTTTGCTCGACCAACTGGTCCAGCTCGGCCTTCTGGGTTACACCATGCAAACGCGGGCCATAAGCGACGTTATCATAAATTGATTTTGGAAACGGATTGGGCTGTTGAAACACCATTCCTACCCGTTTGCGCAGCGTCTCAACTTCGATTTCATTACTGTAAATATCCGATCCATCGAGCAGAACTTGTCCTTCTACACGCACACCAGGAATCATGTCATTCATCCGGTTTAATGTGCGAAGCAACGTGGATTTACCGCAACCTGACGGTCCAATGAACGCAGTGACAGTCCGCTCCGGCAGATCCATAGATATATTTTTAAGCGCATGGTGCGTATCATAGTATAGATTAAGTCCTTCAATGTGAATGAGTTCCTTCATGGATGTTCACTTCTCCTTCGCTGGAGGGACAAACCAAGCTCCCTTTACGTTGAGACCGGGGGCTATCATTTATGTTAAGCTTCTCGGTCATCCTTAATATCCTACCTTCTCATTGTAAAAACAGTATCACTTTCATGTTAACGGAATGTAAAAAGACATCCTTCACAAGCCATGACCTTCCGGCTACGATCATAGATGGTAAATGATGTCTATCGTTTATCTAAATTTCCTCTCCGGAAACCATTGCCTCCAGTTTTCTTCGAATATGCTCTGCCACTTCTCCAGTATGCCTGCCTTCCTCTGCGATATGGGCAGCGTTATGCAGCATGCCTTCAACGGCTGTGCTTAATCGGTTGAATGCTGCACTCCCTTCGGTAACATGTACGGAGCTCTCGTCAATCTCTGCAGCACTGGCGCGTACCAGTTCAACCGTTTGTCTGGTTAATTCCCCGATCCCTTCTAGTAAAGAGGACATATCCCCTGCAACCTCTCGGGTTTGCTTGGCCAGAGCACGAATCTCACTGGCTACCACCTGAAACCCTCGTCCATAGTCGCCTGCATGGGCTGCCTCAATTGATGCATTCATGGCAAGCAATGCACTTTGATCTGCCAGAGAACGAATGGAACGTGCCATCCCCGCTCCGGTTTCTATCGAGTTCAGCATATCGCTCGCATGTTGGCGTTGGCCTTCCATGTGCTGATGTACACGGTTATAGGAAGCCTCAACCTGCATAAGACTGATTGCGCCCTGCTCAGACAAGTGAATAATCTCTTTTGCTTCTTCTCCTGTTTTTCCTGCGGACCTAACCAGTTTGGTTATCGACTCATGAATCCGGGATATCTCTTGCCGGCTCTCCGTAATGGTACGAACGCGCTCTTCTCCTGCCTCGTGCTGCAGCCTTCTGGACAGGGACATTAAATCCCGCATCGTTAGCACACCAAGCAATCTTTGCTCCTCCGTTATAATGATGCAGTCATAGAAGTGCTCCTCACTTCGTGATAAGGCTACATCAATAACTCCTGGCGCATCGGCTTGTACATCCACAACCACCGGAGATGAATCAGCAACATGCGATATGGGCTTGCGATAAAACAAGTCTGCGGCAAAACGTCCATTCAGTATTCGGTACAATTTCTCCCGCATTATTAACCCCTGCGGGCGATTCTGATCATCACCCAATACAACACATGGATAACTCTGGTCATGATTCAGCATGCTAGCAGCCTCTCCACAGGTGGTATGTACCCCCACCATGGGAACCTGACGACAGTAGTCTCGGATGGACACCTGATTATTGAAGGATAACTCCGTATTATCTTCCTCATTTACAAGAGCGGAATCATCCTCGTGTTTATATGTATCTTCCAGGGGTAGATCAGGCTTCTCTTCGAGCAACATGGGCATAAATGCGCAATCTCCTTTACGTATGAGCTCCGTCCTGAGATGGGTTATGTAGGTCCTAAGAATCACTCGGACAAGTTCATGCTACTCCCTCTATGTAAAGGAAAATAAAGGTTTTTGTAAATCGAACGTAAAATAAAACTCCCCGATCATTACGAACTTGAATGATGGGGAGTTTTTCTTTTTACAACCAGTTTATAACCAACACCTCGAATGGAATCGATGTGGACGGATTCCGGGTCCAGCTCCAGCTTTTTACGCAACGAACTGACATGAACGTCTACGGTTCGCTGACCTCCGATATAATCAAAGCCCCAGACCGCATTCATCAGGTCATCGCGTGTAAGCACAACGCCTGGCTTCTTGGCCAGATAGAGCAGCACTTCGAATTCTTTGGGACGCAGACTAATGGATTGTCCGCCTAGCGTCACTTCATACTTCAACGGGTAGATCTCAAGTTCGCCCAGTACAATTCGGGAACCATCCTTGTCCTCTGGCTGTGGCATGTCATCACCATTGGAATACCGTCTCAATACAGCATCCACTCTGGCAAGCAATTCTGAAACACCAAAGGGCTTCGTGATATAATCGTCAGCTCCGGATTTCAGGCCCTGTACAACCTCGGCTTCACCATTTTTCGCAGTAAGGATAATGACAGGTGTAGTTACACCCTGAATTCTTAACTTGTTCAGAATATCCAGGCCGTTCATTCCGGGAAGCATCAGATCCAGCAGGATCAGATCAAAGTCCTGGGAAACTGCACGGTCGTATCCTGAGGATCCATGATCTTCAGCTGTAACGTCGTAACCTTCCTGTGTCAGGTTATACGTAAGTAATCTTGATAATGTAGGTTCATCTTCAATAACTAGCAAACGCTGTGCCATGATACCCCTTCTCTCCTTATAGGTTGTCTGTTGCCACAACACTTTTTATATCATAGCACTTATTTGTTAACGCTGTGTAAAGCGATTTGTCCGTTTTTACAATTCACTTCTCCAGGCCTAGATTTCTTCATCCTGAATCAGTGGAAGGATTACCTTGAAAGTTGTTCCCATGCCAAGTTCACTTTCAACGGACAACTTGCCGTGATGCAGCTCAACCAGATGTTTCACAATGGACAATCCAAGCCCGGTACCCCCAGAGTTGCGTGATCTTCCCTTGTCCACCCGGTAGAAACGTTCGAAAATGCGCGGCAGGTCCTTCTTCGGAATGCCAATCCCGGTGTCAGATACCGCAAATACAACCTGCTCCTCGTCCTCACCATGTTCGACCGTCACCTGTAGTTTGACACGTCCACCCTCCGGGGTGTAGTTAATTCCATTTGAGAGCAGGTTAATGAAAATCTGCTTCATCTTATCCTCGTCGGCTTCGATATACAGTTCCTCCGGAACAAGCATCTGCAGACGAATCTGCTTTTTCTCCGCCACTTTGGATAGTGTACCCAGAACCATCTCGAAGAAGGAATGCACATGTACAGGAGAACACTGCAGCGGTGCCCGCTTGGATTCAATTTTGGATAACTCCAGAATATCCCCGATTAACCGGTTTAATCGATCACCTTCATCATAGATGATCTGCAAGAAGGATCGTTCTGTCTCTTTATCCTGAACCCCGCCACTTAGAAGCGTCTCAGCAAACCCTTTGACTGCAGCCACAGGAGTCTTCAATTCATGGGAAACATTCGCGACGAATTCACTGCGCATCGATTCCAGTCTCCGGATCGCCGTAACATCCTGCAAAAGGAATAACATTCCCCGGTATCCGCCGTCATCCTCAGACATTGGCACGCCGTCAATGCGAATTAAACGTTCTTCCGGGTTAAAAATACTTACTTCTTCATGCATCCGCTCCTGAACGGCCACACTTTCTTCAATCGTCCGAGTCAATTCATAATGTTTCTTCAATTCAATATAAGGTTTACCCGTCACGCGCTCAGACTGAATACCCAGCATCCGTTCTGCTTCCCGGTTCACCAGTGCAATGGACTGACCCGCATCAATCATGACTATGCCGCCTGCCATATTGGCCAGGACACTCTGAAGCAGTGCTTCATTGTCGCGAATCGTCTTGAGCTGGGTCTGGAGGCTGTCAGCCATCCCGTTAATCGCTAGGCCAAGCTGACCAATTTCGTCTCTGCGTGTTACCTGTACCCTGGCGTCATACTCCAGTTTGGTAATCCGGTGAGCTACCTTCGTAATGTGTTCGATCGGTGATGTTAATCCTCGGGCAACCCGGTAACTGACCAGAGCCACAATCAGGAATAACAATCCCAATGCAACAAACATAATCAACCAGCCACGCTGCAGCCCCTGGTCCACAGCAGCCAAACTCATGGACAATCGAATGTAACCATCGAATTTACCGCCTGGCACTTCCACCATGTCGCTTTGTTCCGAGTTTACGGGCAGAGCGACATATAACATGTCCTGTCCCAACGTCTCACTGTAACGGATCGACTGGCCATAACCTTCTCCGACTGCGCCCTTAATCTCTTCCCGGTCCGAGTGATTATCCATCTCGGCAGGATCTGTCTCCGAATCGCCAATGACTGTTCCATCTCGATTAATGAACGTAACTCTTGAGTCGGTCAGCTTCTCCAGCTCGCCTGCACTGTCCGAGTAATACCTTCTTGTTTCCGCCGAGGTTGGATCGGTTGCATCATGAAAAGGAAACGTCGCCTTCAGCAAATTGATTTCACGCACCATTGTTTGCTCCAGTGCAGTGGTATGTGTTGTTTTAAATACTCTGCCCATGGTATATCCGGCCACGATGACGGATACACCAATCAATATCATCATGATGATGGAGAGGCGAACTCGAAACGGTCTCATTAATCTCTTCCTTTTTTAATTAATCTCACTTGTATCAGTTAGCTCTATGCGATCGCCACGTGTGCTGGGCAGCGAAATAACCAGAAACTCGACTTCATTTGCACTTGTATTTTGCATCTGATGAGGCACACCTGGTGGAATCTCCAGTCCTTCATGTGGCTCAAGAGTATACTCCACTCCATCAAGCTCCATACAGGCCACTCCACTGAGAATAAAAAAGAATTGGCGGCTTGCGGAATGGTAATGCCGTATTTCAGCTGTTCCCGCGGGCATGCGCTCATGGATAATGCTTAATCCCTCATTCTGGACGAGATGCCATCCATCACATTGCGCGCCCCATATGTAATGCGCTGCATTTTGTTTGCTAATCTTCACGTTGTATCCTCCCCGATGCGTATGTTCCGTCTATCATATCACAGATGCCTTCGGGACAAATCTGTTTCTAACTTGAAGCAGATAAGGATAGGACTATCCTTGCTGCATTTAGTCTGAGAGAACATGTATCAAGAATATCATGTAACTATCATTTCTGATCTTGACTTTTGTAAACTCAGCATAGAAATTTGCCAGTCGTTACAATTAAAAAGACGTACCGCCCAGCAGCAGCCGAACGATACGTCTGAATTATGGTTTAAGTAACTTACCAGATACAAGATTGAATTACCCGTTAACGACTTCGCCGCCATTGATGTGCATGACTTGTCCACTTACATAAGATGAATCATCCGATGCAAGATATACATAAGCCGGAGCCAGCTCATCCGGTTGACCAGGACGCTTCATTGGCTGCGTTGCGCCGAACTCGCTCACCTTTTTCTCATCAAATGTCGACGGAATTAGTGGGGTCCAGATTGGGCCTGGAGCTACTGCATTGACACGAATGCCTTTCTCGACGACATTCATGGACAGGGAACGCGTGAAAGACGTAATGGCTCCTTTGGTCGATGAATAATCGATCAGGGTTGGATTTCCGCGATAGGCAGTGATTGACGTCGTGTTGATAATCGTGCTGCCTTGCTTCAGATGTGGCAGGGCTGCCTGTGTGACATAAAACATCCCGAATATGTTGGTGCGGAACGTCCGCTCCAGCTGTTCAGGCGTAATATCCTCCAATTGCTGCTGCGGATGCTGCTCGGCAGCATTGTTTACCACAATGTCCAGCTTGCCCAGCTGCTCCACCGTCTGCTGAACGGCTTTCTTGGCAAATGAGACGTCACCAATGTCCCCAGCAATCAGAATACACTTGCGTCCTTCCTGCTCCACTTGCCGCTTCGTCTCTTCCGCATCCTTGTGCTCACTCAGATATACGATGGCTACATCCGCACCCTCTTTGGCATACGTAACGGCCACGGCACGTCCAATTCCACTGTCACCACCGGTAATTAGGGCGACTTTGTCCAACAATTTATCCGCAGCCTTATACTGCGGTTTTTCGAACTCCGGTTTAGGATGCATCTCCGATTCAATTCCGGGACGCTGATCCTGATGCTGCGCTGGCATCGTTTTTTGCGTTTGTGTATTGGTTGACATTTCACATTCTCCTCTCAAAATGAATTGCTGTACAAGTTCTCATTCTGTAGGATGGCATGAACAGAACAGATTATTCCTCTGCAACTGACATCATCCAGGTCCACTACTGCTGTCTCGATACTTACTTACCACTCTCTTTTGGAGGTCAAACAGAAAATAGCATTTAATTAAAATTGCACTAAAAATCCACTTTTTTTCGGAAATACACTGTTTCTAAATTCAATTTGTAATTCCTATGCTGCTTCAGCTGATGTACAATGTACAGTATACAAATGTGTTCTTTTGTTCCTTTTATCGGTATAAACAAGGGTTCAACCCGGCATTTCAAATAACAGATATTTCAATCTGACATGGAGACCAAACAATGGAACCGTCGCACATCAATGCATATATATCCCTTGTAGCCACTTCAGCCGTTCTGAATGTTTTTTTGTGTGTATACACGTATTTTAGGAGATCGGAAATTTCCAGAGCCAACGTATTTATTCTCTATACGGCTGCCTTATCCGTTTACACCTTCGGGTATGCCATTGAACTCGCCAGTAATACACTTGAACAAATGAAATTCTGGACGGTAGTGGAATACATGGGCATGCCTTTTTCGGCCTCCCTCGGACTGATCCTCATGATCCAGTACACGGGAAAATCTTTATCCAAAAAGGCAACTGCCGCACTGTTCATCATTCCGACGATTACGCTCTTTATGGTTGCCACCAATGACTATCATCATCTGTTCTACAAAAAAGTATGGCTTAGAACGGATAGTTCTGTTCCTCTGATGGATATTGCCGCTGGTCAATGGTATGTGGTTCACGGAGCATTTACCTTTTCATGTCTGTTATGTGCCTGTCTGATCCTGATCGCGCAATGGAAACATACCAAAAAAATGTATCGCCGTCAGCTGCTCACCTTGATTACCTCCCAGTTGATTCCCATGACGGGTGCCTTTCTTTACTTAATGGGAATGACACCCGGAGGAATGGATCCCGTTCCCGTGCTCATGTGTATCACCTCATCCATGTACATCTGGGCAATCCTGTCCACCCGTCTATTGACCATCGTGCCTATTGCCAAAGACAGCATTTTCGAGAGTATGCGCGAGGGCGTTATTGTCCTGGATAGTTCAAATCGTCTGGTCGATTACAACAAAGCGTTGCGTGATATGCTGCCTGAACTTGAGACGAGCATGGTTGGACAGCCGCTGAATGATATCTGGCTTTCACTGGCCGGTGAGACTTTTCCTGTGGAATACGGAAGGGAAGGCCTACAGACCGATCTGTATTGGCAGCTGCACGGGCAGACGGTCTGTTACCAGGTCAGAACATCGTATGTATATAACAAAAATGGAGAGGCCGTTGGCAGCCTGATCATGCTGATCGATATAACGGAGCAGCGCTTTCTGCAAGAACAATTGAAGCAGCTCGCTTATTTCGATGGTCTAACCAAAATATACAATCGAACTCATTTCCTGCATAAAGGCCGGGAATTGCTGAACGAGGCTCAGCTTAATCATCAGCCTGCATCCTTTATTTTATTTGATATTGATTATTTCAAACGGATAAACGATACCTACGGACATGATGTTGGCGATCAGGCCATTGTTCATGTCGTTTCAGTATGTAATCGTTATCTGAATTCCGAGATGCTGTTTGCCCGGTATGGCGGAGAGGAATTTGTTATCGCACTCCCGAATGCCACTCTTCAGGAGGGTAAGCGATTAGCCGAGCAGTTACGTGTGGCATTGCTGAATGAACCGCTTGATGTGGAAGGCACTTTTATACCCATTACATCCAGCTTCGGCGTTGCCCAATACAGTGGTGTTACGGATTCACTGGAGTCATTGCTTCGAGATGCAGACAGTGCACTATACGAGTCAAAACGCAGTGGCCGGAACGCCGTATATGCTCATTCAGTCAGCCTCGCTTAATTAAAAAGAATGCAAACAAAAAATAGACAGCCCTTTGGGTTGTCTATTTTAAATGCCTCTAGGATCTATTTACCCAGCAGGGCTTGTCCTGTCCGATTTTGCAAGCGTTTTAAGTTCAGGTTAGAACCTGCCTCAGATCACATTCTTGCGTTAACATTTTAGATTACAGTTCGATCAACCATAAGATAAATCATAATGAGCAGCAGTACAGCCAGTATTGTACTAAACGTGCGGATCTTGCCTTGCTCAGGGCTTACGTCCCGGTTGCTTTTCACACCTTCTGCAGCCAACCGCAGCGGTTTACCCATAATGCCCCCAATGGCAGCGATTGCGAGCAATAGAACAACCACTACACCCATCCAAAGGTAGGAATACTCTCCCTTCGTCATGAGGTACCCCCCTGTGAGAAGCTGGATAACCAATCCATACTGGGCAAAACGGTTCAATGAACGAACTGATGTAAATGCGCCTTCTTGTGCCGCAGCATTCAGAGTGCGGATCTTACCAACTACAAACGGTAAGATCAGATAGAATCCCATCGATAGTGCTCCAATAATATGAAGCAAATACATAATCATTGTCAAAATTTCCATCCTCCTCAACATTTTCAATGTGCTATACATCACATCCCATTATACTGGGGAACTTATCCAAAGAAAAGAAAACCTCCGGGTTTTCCGGAGGTTTTCTCACTGTTTCTGTTCAAGAAGTTTTCAAACTTAGATGGTTACGACTGAAATGACGTTTCGAACCGAGTCAGCAGATTTATCGAGTCCCGCCTTTTCCTCAGGCGTTAGTTCGAGTTCGAACACTTTTTCAATTCCGTTTCCACCCAGAATGGTTGGTACTCCCAGGAACAAATCGTTATAACCGTATTCGCCCTCAAGGTAAGCAATCACTGGAATGATCCGTTTTTTGTCTTTCAGAATTGCTTCGGTCATCTGAACCAGTGAAGCTGCAGGCGCATAATACGCACTTCCGTTACCAAGCAGATTGACAATCTCGCCACCACCAACACGTGTGCGTTGTACGATGGATTCGATGCGGTCTGCCGGAATCAGTGTATCAATCGGAATACCACCGACGCTCGAATAACGAACAAGAGGTACCATATCGTCTCCGTGGCCACCAAGAACGAAACCACGGACATCCTCAACTGATACATTCAGCTCTTGTGCAATGAATGTGCAATATCGAGCCGTATCCAGGACACCGGATTGACCGATCACTCGGTTTTTAGGGAATCCTAGTGTCTTATATGCTGCATAAGTCATCGCATCTACCGGGTTGCTCAGAATAATGACGATGGAATCAGGGCAATATTTTTTCACATTTTCACACACGGACTTCACGATTCCTGCGTTGGTGTTCACCAGATCATCACGGCTCATTCCCGGTTTGCGGGCAATACCTGCAGTGATAATCACAATGTCCGAACCTGCCGCGTCTTCGTAATTGGAAGTTCCGATGATATTGCTGTCAAAGCCTTGTACCGGGCTGGCCTCCAGCATATCGAGTGCTTTACCTTTAGTCGGGTTCTCCAATTGGGGAATATCAACCAGTACAACATCTCCGAGTTCCTTTTGGGCAAGCATCAGAGCTGTTGTCGCTCCGGTAAACCCGGCGCCGACTACTGTGATTTTTTTGCGCTGAATAGTCATGCTTCTCAACTCCCTTTACAGGTTTTTAATGATTTGATCAGCGAATTCAGAGCATTTCACTTCAGTAGCGCCATCCATCAGACGTGCAAAGTCATATGTTACCGTTTTGTTGTTGATGGAAGTTTCCATTCCTTTGTAGATCAGGTTTGCAGCTTCTTGCCATCCCAGGTGCTCAAGCAACATAACGCCGGACAGAATAACGGAACCAGGGTTCACGACATCTTTGTCCGCATATTTAGGTGCAGTACCGTGTGTAGCTTCGAAAATGGCATGGCCTGTTACATAGTTGATGTTAGCCCCTGGAGCGATACCAATACCACCAACTTGTGCTGCAAGTGCATCGGACAGGTAGTCACCGTTCAGGTTCAATGTAGCAATGACATCGAACTCGCCTGGACGAGTCAATACTTGTTGCAGAGCAATGTCGGCAATTGCATCTTTAACGATGATTTTACCTGCATCTTCAGCTGCTTTTTGTGCTGCATTCGCTGCATCTGTACCATCTTTTTCCTTGATGATATCGTATTGTGCCCAAGTGAACACTTTATCGCCGAATTCATCCTCAGCTACTTCATAACCCCAGTTTTTGAAGGCACCTTCAGTGAATTTCATGATGTTACCTTTGTGTACCAATGTCACACTCTTACGGTTGTGATCGATGGCATACTGAACGGCTGCACGTACCAAACGTTTCGAACCTTCGGAAGATACTGGCTTAATACCGATACCTGATGTTTCAGGGAAACGGATTTTGTTAACGCCCATTTCCTGTTGCAGGAACTGGATCACTTTTTTCACTTCATCCGAGCCTTCAGCATACTCGATACCTGCATAGATATCTTCCGTATTTTCACGGAAAATGACCATGTCTACCAGCTCAGGACGTTTTACCGGGGAAGGTACACCGTCGAAGTAACGTACAGGACGCAAGCAAGTGTACAGGTCAAGCTCTTGACGCAATGCAACGTTCAGGGAACGAATTCCGCCACCGATTGGCGTCGTCAGAGGTCCTTTGATGGCTACAATATACTCACGAATCGCTTCAAGCGTATCGTTTGGCAACCATTCACCGTATGTATTGAATGCTTTCTCACCAGCAAACACTTCATACCATGCAATTTTTTTGCTGCCATCATATGCTTTTTCTACAGCTGCATCCAGTACACGTTTGGAAGCTTTCCAGATATCACGGCCTGTACCGTCACCTTCGATGAATGGGATGATTGGGTTATTGGGCACTTGCAGTGTACCGTTATCAATCTGAATTTTTTCCCCTTCAGTTGGATGAGCGAATTTTTCTAATTTCATAGTCATAATTCCTCCTTGAGTGTTGGTAGTATCCGGTATCATGATACCGCTTGTCTTATTGAAGGAAGGGTCTTGATCCTCTGACCGGATTGCAGCCAGATCTCGGGACCCTTCACCCCATCCCTGTTTATTATACTGGTTTTGAGGTCATTAGCGAAGTTCAACTGAAATGTAACGCTGATCCGTTGGACCTGTATATTCAGCACGTGGACGAATAATACGGTTATCCGCGAGTTGCTCCAGAATATGAGCTGTCCATCCGGACACCCGGCTGATGGCAAAGATCGGTGTAAACAGTTCCTGTTCAATCCCCAGTTGGGTATACACGGAAGCGGAATAGAAATCCACGTTCGGCTTCAACCCTTTTTGCCCGGTAACCAGCTCTTCTATCTTCACAGACATCTCATAGAGACGGGTGTCATTGTTCATGCTGCCCAGTTCCTTGGACATCTTCTGCAGATGTTTGGCACGCGGATCTCCGTTTTTGTATACACGGTGTCCGAAGCCCATGATTTTCTCACGGTTGTTCAGTTTCTCCTGAATGGCTGCTTCCAGACGATCCGGTGTGCCGATTTCATTCAGCATTTTCATTACAGCTTCATTCGCACCACCATGCAACGGTCCTTTCAGCGCGCCAATAGCAGAAGTTACACCTGAATAAATGTCGGAGAGCGTTGCTACAGTTACACGTGCTGCAAACGTGGAAGCATTCAGTTCGTGATCTGCGTGCAGAACCAGAGCCTGATCCAGCGCTTTAACTGCCGTTTCGGAAGGCTCTTCACCTGTCATCATATACAGGAAGTTCTCTGCAATGGAAGCGCCTTCTTTAGGAGCCACAGGTTCCTTACCCTGACGAATACGGGCGATGGCTGCCACAATGGTTGGCAATTGTGCTTGCAATTTGACCGCTTTATTTTCATTGGCTTCAGCTGTCATCTCGTCAGCCTGCTCATCGTACAGTCCCAGAGCGGAAACTGCAGAACGCAGTGCTGCCATGGTACTCATGTTTTTCGGATACAATTGGATTTGTGCAATCAACTCGCTCGGAATCGGCGCGTAATCGCTCAGGCTTTTACGAAGGGATTTCAATTCATCCGTATTGGGCAATTTGCCAAACCACAGCAAATAAGCAACTTCTTCAAAGCTTGCATGTTCAGCCAAATCGTCAATATTGTAGCCACGGTATGTAAGCACACCGTCTACAATGGAACTGATCGAAGAGGTTGTTGCAACGATGCCTTCCAGACCTTTGGTAGCTGTCATATTACATCTCTCCTTTAATAAACGAAATCAAGAAACCACAAAGCATGATGAAGCTCTCTCAGAAACGCAAAATTGGTGTTGAAAACATTTACAATTCATTAAATAGTAAAACCGTCAAATTTCGGGTTTCTTATCTGTCAATCGGTATTTCCTTATATCATCATACTGGATTTTGTCGGTTATGTGAACATCACGAAAGGTCATTCGCACATCAAACTTCTTTATCACGCCTATAAATCATTTTTGAAAGCCTTTACAAAAACAAGGTTGACATTTTATCCTATTTATATATTTCTGTGCGCTGGCTCCATGATTATTGCTATAAATCACTCCGATCTGGCATACTCTAGGCAAAAGAAAATAAATGATTCCCAGCAGGCCAATCCCAACGTTTCAAAACGCTGCAATTGCTCTATATTAACTAGATAGCTTCCATGCTGTTCGAAATTGTTAGAAGGAGACGTGACGTTTGGACAGAATTATTATGAAACGCCTGCTGCGCGGCTTATGGGTCATTATTGCAACCGTTCTGATTGCCTTTGCCATATACTTGCTGTTCCCGCTTCTGTATCCATTTGTGATTGCATGGATTATCGCCTATGCCATGAATCCGCTGGTGAAGCTGCTTCAGGACAAAGCCCGCCTTCCACGCTGGTTAGCCGTAACTCTCTCATTAATTGTTTATTTCGGGGCTATTGCAGTGGTGCTATCCGCCGCAGTGACCCGTATGGTAAAAGAAGTGATTTCACTCACCACAAGTTTTGACCTGCATGTGGATGAGATCAAGGAAACCTTTGTCCGCTGGACTCAAAATGATTCGATTCAGAATCTGATTAGCGAGATTAACGAATTTTATAAGGAAAATCCCAATTATCAAGAAACGATTAACAGCAATATCAGTAAAACTACCGAGTCGGTAGGTACGGCAGTTAGCGATCTGGTTACTGGATTTTTCAACATGATCCTTGGCTTACTGTCTTCACTGCCTAATATGGGCGCTGTATTAATTGTCGTCCTGCTCTCCACCTTTTTTATTAGCAAAAGCTGGACACGGCATGGTATCACGGTGTCGGGATGGGTGCCTTCCTCGATTCGCAAACCGATCACGGACATATGGAACGATCTGAAAAAGGCCTTGTTCGGTTACGCCAGAGCTCAGTTGATCATGATCTCCATTACCGCGGTATTTGTTATGATTGGATTGCTCATTTTACAGGTGAAGTCTGCCTTTACTATCGCTTTGCTGATCGGCCTGGTTGATCTTTTGCCTTATCTGGGTGTTGGATTGGTAATGGTCCCCTGGGCAGCCTACCTGTTCATGAACGGTGATCTTTATCTAGGGATTGGTATTTCTGTCGTATATCTCATCGTACTGATTGCCCGGCAGATCATTGAACCGAAGGTGCTGGCAAGCAGTGTTGGTTTGGACCCGCTTGCGACACTGGTGGGCATGTTTGTCGGACTGAAGCTTTTTGGTGTACTTGGCTTAATCATCGGTCCTGTCAGCCTGGTCATCCTCGATGCATTCAACCGGGCGAATGTGCTGCGTGATCTTAGGACTTATATCATTAATGGTCGTGTCCGATAGCTTTAGTACAAGTTCTATATGGCAAAAGGCTCCGCCCTGCAGGAAAAGATCTGCCAGGTGGAGCCTTATCGAGCCAACTATAAGATTACGGACGGCGGTAGAAGGTGATGCTGCCGTTTTTCATTTTTTTCTCAAGCCAACCCAGGAAGAATAAACGGTACACTGCACGTGTTAACGGAAACACCAGGGTAAATCCAATGATATCCGTCACAAACCCTGGAATCAGCAGCAGGAAACCACCCACAAAAATAAAAAGTCCGTCTACCATTTTCCGTCCAGGCACTTTACCGCGCTCCATCTCGGTTTTGGCATCGACGAGTACTTTTCGCCCTTCAAACTGCAGCATCGCTATACCAATCAAGGACGTGAGAATCATGAGAAGCAGTGTCTTCCCGGCTCCGATCCAGTCACTCATCAAAATAAATCCAAACAATTCAATAACCGGAACGAATAATAGTATAGCCCACATCCATTTTCGCATTACCAATTACTCCTTTCCTGAGAGCCACACGTTCTCAAGTGCGCTGTAGAGCTCAGGGGCGGTCTTATCCAGCCTGACGGGCTTCCAGTCCTCATTCACCCACACATGTTGGGTAGAGCCTGTAACCAGTCGTTCTCCCGGAAGTGGTTCATCGGAAGTCCATACCTGTTCTCCAATGCCGATCTGTTTAGCAAGGTCTTCGGTCGTGCGTCTTACGTCGTACTCATAATTTAATCGCAGACCACTAAATGCAACAATTCGGGTGAATATCATAATCTCATCATCATACCTTGCAGGCTTATGATATTTCACATCCAGTCCGGTTACGGGAAGCAATAACCCCTGTTCCTCCATTTTACGATATGTATACCCCATTTGGCGAATCATCTCGGTTCGACCGATTTCAAACCAATTCAAATAATTGGCGTGATAGACCACACCCATCTGATCGCTCTCTTGATAGCGCACACGCAGACGTGCCGCATACCAGTTTCCTTGGCTCTGTTCTTGCATGTTATCGGCCTCCTTCGGTCTACCATTCATACGTACTCGTCAAGTAAAAAGTGTCATAAAGATGGAAAAAAGCAACGGGACAAATGCCCCATTGCTTCATTCCTGTTCATTCTCCAGCTAAAGCTTAATGCAATTAAGCGTTGTTTGGAATTTGACTTACTTTGATCAGGTTAGTGGAACCGGAGCGTCCAAGAGGTACACCCGCAGTAATGACAACCAGATCTCCTTCTTTGACGATTCCGGATTTCACTCCGCCTTCGATAGCATTCTCAAACAAGGAATCCGTTGAATCGCAACGTCTGCCTTTGACCGGTGTAACACCCCAAGCTAGTGCAAGACGACGGGAAGTTCTATCTTCCGTTGTCACGGCAATGATTGGAGCCTCCGGACGATATTTGGAAACCATACGAGCCGTATGGCCAGATTCTGTCGAAGTAATAATCGCTTTTGCGTTCAGATCTTGAGCGGACAGGGCAACGGATTGGCTGATTGCTTCGGTAACGGTTGTTTGTTGTGCAACACGTTGTTTCAGATACAGCTCTTGGTAAGGCAGAGCGGACTCTGCTTTTTCCGCAATACGGGACATCGTCAGAACGGATTCCACAGGATATTTACCCGCAGCTGTCTCACCGGACAACATGATCGCATCTGTTCCGTCGAAGATCGCATTCGCTACGTCACTTGCTTCCGCACGTGTTGGACGCGGGTTACGTTGCATGGAATCCAGCATTTGTGTTGCTGTAATAACCGGTTTGCCTGCAACATTACATTTTTCGATCATGCGTTTTTGTACCAATGGTACTTCTTCAGCAGGAATTTCCACACCAAGGTCACCACGAGCAACCATCAGGCCATCAGAAACTTCAAGGATCTCATCCAGGTTGTCTACGCCTTGTTGGTTCTCAATTTTGGAGATAATTTGGATATGTCCGGCATTGTGCTTCTCAAGCAATTCACGAATCTCAAGCACGTCACTTGCTTTACGAACAAAAGAAGCCGCGATGAAATCGATACCTTGCTCGATACCAAATACGATATCGTTCGCATCTTTTTCAGTGATGCCCGGCAGAGAAATGGCAACGCCCGGAACGTTAACACCTTTTTTGCTTTTGATCGTTCCGCCGTTAACGATACGGCATTTGATCTCGGTGCCTTGCACTTCCACCACAGTCAGTCCGATCAGACCGTCGTCGATCAGAATTGTAGATCCCGGCTCAACATCATTCGGTAGATCTGCATACGTAATGGAAAGACGTTCTTTGGTGCCCAGAATTTCTTCTGTTGTCAAAGTGATGTACTCGTCCTGAACCAGTTCAATCGGTTCAACTTCAAGTTTACCTGTCCGAATTTCCGGTCCTTTGGTGTCCAAAAGGATTGCTACAGTTTTGTTCAACTCTTCGCATGCTTGGCGAATCGCTTTGATCCGTCCGCCGTGCTCATCGAAATCACCGTGGGAGAAGTTCAGACGGGCCACGTTCATACCGGCCATAATCAGTTTTTTGGTATTCTCCAGTGATTCACTGGATGGACCGATTGTACATACAATTTTCGTTTTGCGCATTTTGGGTTTCCTCCGATTTTAAAAGGTCTCTCTGTATATGTCTTTTTCTTTTTCCAACTATTAAATTTACTATACTTTCGTTCATTTGTATAGGAAATTCGTCACATCATTCTGCATTTACCGACAAATTATTCACTGTATCGGTTCGAACGGGTTCCTCAGGAGCTTCAACTGGAGCTGGTGGCGTTGGCGATTCGAACGTAACGGATCCGATTTTGCGGAATTTTTCGTAACGATCCTGCTTCAGCTGTTCCCCACTCCAGTCTTTCATCTCTTCCAGATGACGAACGAGAGCTTCACTGATCGCTGATGCCGCACCTTCGTAATCCCGGTGTGCACCACCACGTGGTTCAGGAACTATCTCCTCAATAACTTCCATTTCAAGCAGATCCTTCGCTGTAATTCTCATCGCTTCAGCTGCCTGATCTGCCTTGGACGCATCCTTCCACAGAATTGATGCAGCACCATTAGGAGAGATCGCTGAATAAATGGCATGCTCCAGCATGAGTACACGATTGCCTACAGCCAGGGCGAGTGCGCCGCCGCTTCCACCTTCGCCGATGACCACAACAATAACAGGCACCGTGAGCTTCGCCATTTCAATCAGGTTACGGGCGATGGCTTCCGATTGACCTCTCTCTTCTGCAGTATTACCCGGATAGGCTCCTTTAGTATCAACAAATGTAATAATTGGACGACCAAATTTGTTGGCCTGCTTCATCAGCCGCAGTCCTTTGCGGAAACCTTCCGGATGTGCGCTCCCGAAAAAGCGGGCGATATTGTCTTTCGTATCCTTCCCCCGCTGTTGTCCGATGACGGTTACCGTTTTTCCGTTCAGCTTCGCAAGGCCGCCAACGACGGCCAGATCGTCACCAAACATCCGATCGCCATGAAGTTCGATAAAATCGGTAAAGATCAGCTGAATCAGGTCAAGTGCAGTCGGACGCTGTTGATGACGTGCCAGATGCATTTTCTGGGCTGCCGTTATGCCGGAATATATCTCTTCTTCAAGTCTATGATAACGTTCCTCCAGGCGGGCGATTTCATCCGTGAAATCAATGCCCTTCTCCTGTCCAAACTGTACAAGCTCCTCAATCTTTTTGCGCATCTCAACCAGAGGCGCTTCATATGGCAACTCACCCGCCATTTAGACCCCTCCTTTTTCGCTGTGCATATCCAGAAGCTTGGCAAGGGTCGAACGAAGTTCCTTCCGGTGAATCACCAAGTCCAACTGACCATGCTGCATGTTAAATTCTGCCGTCTGGAAATCCTCAGGCAGCTTCTGACGAATGGTTTGCTCGATGACAATTCGGCCGGCAAAACCAAATACGGCACCTGGTTCAGCAATGTTGATATCGCCCAGACTGGCGAAACTCGCCGATACCCCGCCGGTAGTCGGATCCGTGATGACCGAAATATATAGTCCTCCCTGTTCATCCAAACGAGCCAGGGCTGCACTTGTTTTGGCCATCTGCATCAGGCTGAGTATGCTTTCCTGCATCCGTGCTCCACCTGATGTCGAAAAAATAATCAGGGGCAAGTTTTTTTCGGTCGCATGCTCTACAGCACGTGTAATTTTCTCCCCTACGACAGAACCCATGCTGCCTGTGAAGAAATCAAAACTCATGACAGCAACAACTACAGGTAAACCTTCAATCGTTCCTTCACCTGTGATTACGGCTTCCTTCAAGCCTGACTTCAGACGCTGTTGTTCCAGCTTGCTGCTGTATCCTGGAAAACCAAGCGGGTCCACCGATACCATGTCGGCATCCAGCTCAACAAAGCCTTGCTCGTCCAAAACCATGGCAATTCGCTCCATGGCATTCAAGCGCATGTGGTAGCCGCAAGCAGGACATACTTTCAGATTTTTCTCTAATTCCTTGCTATATTGAATCGTGCCGCATTTGCTGCACTTGTTCATAAGCCCTTCAGGGATTTCACGCTTGGGACGTTCTACGACTTCCTGGCCTTCGCCACGAACCGCACGCTCGGAAGGTATGGTAGCGTACTTCCGTTTTTTCTGGAATATATCTTTGAACACAACTACACCTCTCCAGCCGTTGATTTGATAGCCGTACCTGCTTCAAATCGCTTAAAAAGCGACTTCTACACAGGTACTGCGGTGAACCGCTTGCGACCCACACGCTGCAATGGGCCTTGTCCAGACATTCACAACAAAAAAATCCGCCGGCATAAGGCAAGAATCAGCGGCTTCTGTCAGCACAATTGATGTTACCTGTAATACCGAAAGATTGTTGCGCGAATTACTTGAACTTGTCTCGGTAGGGTCTCCGGGAGCAGCCTGGTCAGTCCATAGCCTAACAAAAAAAGAAGGAAGGACAGCAGCATACAATACATGCAAGTCGTTTCCTCTCTCCGCTTACGCGGTCAGCCCCTTATGTACCGATTGATGGTACTTTCTTCTTCGCCAAGGCACCTCTGATGTTGAATCAAATCAGGAATGCAGAATCGAATTCAGCACTTCCTGAACTTCTTCCAATTCCCCAGAAGGGACGCGAATCTCAAATTGCTGCTTGGATAAACTGATGGGACGGGTCTGTACCAGAAAACCTTCTTCCGAAAGCTTGGTCTTAATCTTGTCCGCAACCTTTGCTGTCGGTGCAATGTAAATCACCGTCCACATGCCATGTCCGCCCCCTAAGCTAATGTTCAGAGCCCGTATATTGGACTAATGATACCATACCTCACTTTTTTTCTGCAAGGAAGGGTTCGGGACCTAACGGGAGAAAACGGGAACTTGAGGGACATTTGTCCCACTAGGATAACTGATATGGTTAACACTTTGTTCCTGTAGTCTGGCAAAAGATTCAGGCTTTCAGGATCTTCAGGGCAGCACAGCCGCCCTGAAATGCCCTGCAGCCAGGGAGGAAATTATAGATCCTTAGGGTATTTTTTGGCATTAAGATTCTTGTGCGCAATTCGGGCGGAAGCCGCGGCAGCGAGACCGGCAACCAGGTCGTCCAGGAAAACATGAATGCCTGATCCGTCTTCATTCAAATCGTGAATGACGCCTATTTTTTCTTTATCGAGGTAACCAAAGCTGGTTAAACCAATCATGCCATACACATGGGTGATACCAAGGGCCAGAGTCTCGTCCACTCCATACAGGGATTCATCCGCTTCCATAATCGCTTGCAGCGGCTGCGGCAAGAGACGTTTCTCTGCCAGCTCGTCTAGAGCAATACCCGTATACAATGTATACTGAACCTCTCTTTTTTGCAGCACTGATTTCACACTCGTTACACAGTCATCCATGGTCAGTTCCGGGTGGTACCCTTTTTGCAGACGATATACAATTTCAGCGATTGCATCAATCTGTACACCCCGCCGGGCCAGCATGGCTTCTACGATTTCATATGACATATCTCGACCTCCCGCATCGCTCCCCCGAGGACCGCCAGGTCCTTCGGTGTTCTCAAGTGTATGCGGCAAACTTGCAAAATGTTCATAAAAATCGCCAATGGCCCCTCATTCAAGGCAGACAGATATCATCCAGCAACAGCTCTTCACGCTGTGGGGTAAACAAAAAAACCTGCCCGATAAAGCCGGACAGGTTCTCACTAAATGTAATTGGCTCCAACCAAGTCATTACTTAATTTTGACCGTACCTTCGCCAAGCATCTGTTCCATCTCAGAAAACAGCGCTGGTGACGGTTTAATCCGGTAAGCATCACTTAATGCAAGCAACTTCTGCTGCTGCTCATAGAAGAGCACCGTTGCAACCGGTCCGTGATGCTGCTGTAGCAGCTGTTTCAGGCGTGCCAGCAGCTCCGGCTTCTCGGACTGAGGAGTGATCTTCACGAACACCCGCTGCTGAGCAGCCTGAGACCGGCGGCTCTGTTCTGTTCCATCAGCAGCAGCGGAACGGCCTGGCGATGACCCTGTCGCCACCTCGGCCTTGTCTGTCCCTTCGCCGCTGCGCGCTGCTGCGGGGCCTCTGCCTGCGCTGCTGTGCTGCGCTCCGGATCCCGCACCGGCTGGCTGCCGTGCCGGAGCTGCCGGGCGGGAAGGGCTCCCGCTGCCGGGCTTGCCGCGCCGTTCGCGGCTGCGCAGCTGCTGTTCCAGTGCCGTCTGTGTGAGCGGCGCCACTTCCTCAGCCAGCAGCTTAAACCCTTCGTCCTGCTGCTGCACCTTGGCACGCACGACGAGCAGTTCGCCTTTCCCGACATGCTGCTGGCTGCGCCGCCATACTTCGGGAAAGAGAACCACTTCGCAGCGTTCGATCTGGTCTTCCAGCTCCATGAACGCCATGGCCTTGCCCTGTTTCGTCGTAATCGACTTCACGGACACCACCATCCCGGCAGCGACGGCCATCGTCTCGTCGGCCGCTTCCGTCAGCTCCATAATCCGGTCAGCTCCGCTTGATTCGAGCACATCTTCATAGTCATCCAGCGGATGACCGGAGAGATACAGGCCCAGCAGTTCTCGTTCAAGCTCCAGCTGCTGACTGGCTGAATAAGCCGGGATCTGGGGATATTCAATCTCCCAGTTCGGTGTTTCAACAAAATCGAACAGCTGAATTTGCAAATCCTCGCGCTCCTTGCGCCACTTCAGAGCTGCCTCCACCGTTTCGTCCAGCATCGCGAGCAGTTGTGCCCGGTGACCAGGCAAGGTATCAAAAGCTCCAGCCTGGATCAGCGATTCAATGACACGTTTGTTGCAGACACGCAGATCAACACGGCGACAAAAATCGAGCAGACTGTCGAATGGGCGCTCCTTCCGGACAACCATAATGCTTTCCATAGCTTGTGTGCCGACGTTCTTGACAGCGGCAAGTCCAAAACGGATGGATCCGGAAGCAGACGCCTCAGCCTGAGTCTGGTCAGCAGCACCGGACTCTCCCGTATTACTTCGGTTCAAATGTTCTGCTGCCGGCGATGCATTTCCTTCTCCATGAGTCCCCTCATCCTGCATGCCGCCTTCAGGCATAACGGTCGCGGCCTCCCAGCCATAAGAAGGGTCACCCTCTTCGGGCATTGGACCCGGGTCATCCGGCAGTGGTGCTTCCCCATAGTCAGCTGAACCGGAATGGTCATAGCCCTCATTCCGAGTGCCATCCCCTTTATCCGCACGGGACTCGTCAGACTGATGCTTCTCCGCTTGGCCGGATATTGCGAAGACCGGAGTAAACAGAATGCCGCTCTCGTTCACATCAGGCGGTAAAACTTCAATCCCCATACGCCGACATTCCACGACGTATTCCGCCACTTTGCGGTGACTGCCCATAACGGCAGTCAGCATGGAAGCCATAAAATGTACCGGGTAATGGGCCTTCAGATATGCCGTCTGGAATGCCAATACACCATATGCCGCGGCATGGGCACGCGGGAACCCATAATTGGCGAATTTGACAATCATGTCGTAGACCAGGTCTGCCTCTTCTTCACTATAACCTTGTTTGAGACTGCCCTGAACAAAATGTCCACGTTCCAGATCGAGCACTTCCCGTTTTTTCTTGGAGACCGCTCGGCGCAGCAAATCCGCTTCACCCAGTGAGAAACCCGCCATGCGAGAAGCAATCTGCATAATCTGTTCCTGGTATACAATGATGCCATACGTATCCTTCAGAATGGATTCCAGATCAGCATGGGGATAATCAACCTCAATCTGCCCATGCTTGCCCTGAATGTACTTGGATATAAATCCCATCGGTCCTGGACGATACAAAGCGAGAACGGAAATGATGTCTTCGAATACACTTGGCTTCAGATCCTTCAATACACGCCGCATGCCTGCGGATTCCAGCTGGAATACTCCCATCGTGTCACCACGGCCTAGCATCTCATAAGTCAGTGCATCATCATCCGCAATATTGCGGAAATCCGGAACCTTGCCCTCATCCCCGATCCAGCGCAGGCAGCGCTCAATAATGGAGAGGGTACGCAAACCGAGAAAGTCCATTTTGAGCAGCCCAATCGACTCCAGGTTTTCCATGGAATACTGGGTTAACGCGGTTCCTTCGCTTCCTTCCTGAAGCGGAACGGCATCAGTCAGCGGATCGCGAGATATAACGACCCCCGCAGCATGCGTGGAAGCATGACGCGGCATGCCTTCCACCTTCATGGCCATGTCCAGCAATTCACGGGTTTTAGGCTTCGTTTCATATAAAACCTTCAGTTCAGGCGCTGCTTCCATGGCACGTTGTATGTTGATTCCAAGCTGTGCAGGAATCAGCTTCGCCGCTTTATCCACCTCACCATAAGGGACATTCAGTGCCCGTCCAACATCCCGCACGGCTGCACGCGCAGCCATTGTACCAAAGGTGATAATCTGTGCCACGTGTGCTTTTCCGTATTTGTCTGCGACATAATCAATAACCTCATCCCGCCGTTCATCGCTGAAGTCGATATCAATATCCGGCATGGAAATACGTTCGGGATTCAGGAACCGCTCAAAGAGCAGGTTATATTTCATCGGATCGACATCGGTAATACGCAGTGTGTAGGCAACGAGACTTCCCGCCGAGGAACCCCGGCCTGGACCGGTAACGATTCCCTGCCTGTGGGCATAAGCGATAAAATCCCATACGATCAGGAAATAATCCGAGAAGCCCATACTGTCGATAACCTGAAGCTCATAGTTCAGTCGCTGTTCGAGTTCGGCACGGAGCTCCGAATCCGTCCAACGTTCAGTAACCGCATAGCGGTCTTTCATGCCTTCTTCACAGAGCTGTCGCAGGTAGTTTGAAGGACTCTGCCCTTCGGGCAGCGGTCTATACTCCGGCAAAATCGACTTGCCGAATTCCAGCTGCAGCTCGCAGGAATCAGCAATGCGAACGGTATTTTTCAACGCCTCTTCCACATGAGGGAACAAGCGGGCCATCTCCTGCTCACTTTTCAGATATAGCTGGTTGGACCCAATCCGAAGTCGACTCTCATCATCCACGGTTTTTCCGGTACCGATGCAGATCAACACATCCTGAAGTTCGGCGTCTGCTTCCGACAGGTAATGCACATCATTTGTCGCCACAAGCGGAATATCCAGTTCCTCAGCCAGACGAATCAATTGGGGATTGACTCTTTTTTGCTCTGCCAAGCCGTGATCCTGAAGCTCCAGATAGAAATCAGGGCCAAAAATATGTTTGTAACGCAGCGCTGCACGCCGGGCCTCTTCCTCTCGACCATGCAACAAATGCTGGGGCACTTCTCCCCCCAGACAAGCACTGAGACAGATGATGCCCTCGTGATGAGCGGCCAGGCTCTCCATATCGATACGCGGCTTGTAATGAAAACCTTCCAGATGCCCAATGGAGCATAATTTCATCAGGTTGCGGTAACCCGTCATGTTTTTGGCCAGCAAAATCAGGTGATGAATCGGCTGATCCTTGCGGCTTCCCCGTTCCTTCCGGGACCCTGCGGTCATGTAAGCCTCACATCCGATAATCGGCTTGATGCCCCGCTCGATACAGGCTTTATAAAAGGGAACGGCGCCATACATGACGCCGTGATCGGTCAATGCGAGTGTAGTCATTCCAAGATCTGCGGCCTGGTTCACGAGATCCGGAATACGCGCAGCGCCGTCCAGCAAACTATATTCACTATGAACGTGCAAATGCACAAAAGAACTCATGTTCGTTTCTTCCTTTCGCCGCGGATAGCTGCAGCATCTGTCTTGCGAGCCCATCTGCTGCCTATCTTTCTTCTATATGAATACAATAAATGAATAAAAATTCATCAGGTAAAACGGGACTTTATTATTCTATTTTATCATATCGTCCGGGGGCACGCCCATACAATAGAAGTACAAGCCGCTCCCCCTGTTTCGGACCATTGACAGGAGGTGTGCTGCTGGGTCTGAAAGGGGTGTTTGCCGATGAGCACATTTTTGTCCAAAGCCATTCTTGATTTCTTTATTGCGTTTGGAATCGTGCTGGGCGGCGCGATGATCGGGGGAATCGGCGCCGTTATCTCTCTCCAGCCTCCGACTCAGACGATGCTTGATATTTCCGGGAAAATAAAAATATGGGCGCTTGCAGCAGCGGTGGGTGGCACCATTGACCCCATGCGTGTCATTGAGAGCAACTTCCTCGACGGCAATCTGTCTCCGGCGGTCAAGCAGATTTTGTACCTGATCTCAGCCTTTATGGGAGCTCACATGGGAACCGAACTCGTAAAATGGGTATGCGGTGGAGGCCGGGGTTAATATGAAACTGGGACAGCGCCTATGAGGATCCCACCATTTTCACGCTACCGCCCGCTTATGCGCATGACCGCTGTTTTTGTCCTGGGAATGATTGCAGGAAGCATCGTATATAACGGTATATTTCACCTAAGTTATAACGAGCTGTGGCTCAACAATCAAGAATTGCAGCTTCAGCTGCATCAGAATGAGGAGGATATCAAAACGCTGAAAAAATACAGTAAACGGCAAACTGTCATCAAGGAAATCAAGGTCCGTGCCGAAGAGTCGGACAAAGGTCCGGACGAGGCTTCTCTAAAAATCATGCTGCAGAAGCTAGGAGATGAGCTGGAGGTTCTGCGGGGGCGTGATGTATTTAATATTGATGAGTACAGCAAAATGACACGCATTATGCTAAACCAGAAAGTTTACAGTGTAAGAGAAAAAGAATACACCGTCCAGGTTAAAACGATGCTCGTTATGGAAGGCGTACTTCAGGTTTGGGTACAAATCCGGATGCACGTCCCCGCTTAACCCCGGGGAAGCAGCTAGAAAAAACTGCCCTTGTCCTCTGTCCGCGTGGTACAATGAGGGCAGTAAATGCTTTCCAGAAAAGGAGCTGCTGATTCGTGTTGATCGATGTACTCAAGTATGCCCTAATCGCCATTTTTGCTATAGCCATGGTCTGTTCAGCTCTGAACAGCATTCGTTCACATCGGGCCGCGAGTGCCGCTGATGCCGGTCTCTATCGTTCGTGGACCAACATCTGGATGGGTGGCATGCTGGTTGTTCTGTCCGTAATCCTAATGTTTGTCTTCACCGGCTCCAGTCTTTCCATTGTTGTGGAAGCGCTCTTTCTGATTATCGGTGCCTACAATCTGTTTGCCGGTTTGCGCAACCGCAGTTACTATGCCCGTCTTCAGGAGCACAGTGGAGATCAGGCAGGCAGCACATCCAGACAGTCGGTCTGATGCACACTTAATAATGGATTTACAGCAAAAAGAGGTTATCCCCATTTATCGATGCATGTCTGAAATCCGGCTGTGGAACAGCGGTTCGAAATGCTCGTCAGGAGGATATCCTCTTTTTTATGCGTATTGTAACAGCAATGATCTGATTTAAGCATGATCAATGGACTGCAGCGTCATTACTGCTTTGCATACCACGTTTCCTTCACGGGTAATGACAATGTCCATTTTGCAGGTCCGTCGGCTGGTCTCCAGAATGACCGGACGAACCAGGATCTGATCCTCAATCTGCACCGGATGGACAAAATACGTCGTCACATTATCCACGACATAATCATTCCCTGTGACGTCCCAGGCTGCCCGCCGACCTGCCTGTGTCATGACATTCAGCAGTACCCCTTCCGAGATCGTGCCCAGGTCTGTCGCCATCTGCGGAATAATGAACCCGTGGAACATCAGTTCATTCTGTTCACTGCGTTCCTCGGCAAACCCGTTCCAGATCAGATGATCAAAGGTCTCTCCCAGCTGCGGCTGCTTCTGGGCGTCACGCATCGCCTGCAGCACTTCCTTACGTGTGACCGAGGCAATCAATTTGCGATTCCGATCCACGATGGGCAGAAAGTCGATACCTTCCCATGTCATAATTTGTGCAGCGGAAGCCAGCGAAGTTTGCAGTGAAGCCGTGATCGGGCGGCGTACTACGCATTTCTCAATGCTCTGCTCTTCCTGAAGCTCGCTCACATCTTTCAGGCTGACAATCCCGATAACACGATTCCATTCGTCAACCACCGGGAAGCGATGTTCTCCTGTTTCGGATACCAGCTTGTGAAAATCAGCCGCAGAGCTGGTTACCTTAAGTACTTGAAGACGCGGCTTCTGACCGATGATGTCCTCTACAAGCATTATTTTTTTCTTGATCAGTCGGTCGAAGATCGCCCTGTTAATCATGGAAGCCACGGTAAACGTATCATGTCTGGAGGAAATAATCGGAAGTCCTAGTTCATCAGCCAGCAATCTGACTTCACGGCTTGTGCCGAATCCACCCGTTATAAGCACACCTGCTCCCTGCTCAAGGGCAAGGGAATGAGCGTTGTCCCGGTTACCAACAATCAATAAACTTCCGGCATCAATATAACGGGCCATGGCCTGCTCTTTCATCGCGCCAATCACATACTTATGGAGCGGTTTGGCCAAGCCGTCACTACCTCCGAGTACGTGGCCTTCCACGATGGTAACCACATCGGCAAAGGTCAGTTGTTCTGACATGCCGCGTGGCCTCTTCTCAATACGCACCGTCCCAATCCGTTCCTTGGTCACCACCAGCCCAAAGTTCTCTGCTTCTTTTACGGCACGATAAGCTGTACCCTCACTTACACCAAGCTCTTTTGCAAGGCCGCGAACCGATATTTTACTGCCCACTTTTAATTGCTCTATATGTTGCAGCAGCTGTTCGTGCTTCGTCACGTTTTCTTCCTGTCCGTCCATCTGTACCACCCCCGGAGTTGCATCTGTACTATTCTGTATCTATTATAACACGGCCTGAGGAAAATAACCCCATTCCCAACTCTTCGTTTATTTACGTAAAAAAAGACCGAATACCCTCTATGTTGAAGGATATTCGGTCTACATATCTCGACTTGGCCAGTGATCCAAACCTTATACAGACTTGCTCTGCTCCTGCTTGTCCACCAGCTTCATCTCCCACTGCCGCAGCTTGGCCCGCCGGACAGCTTCCAGTGCACGCTTCTTCTCTTCATCTACACCGAGAATGAAATGAAGGTGTGCACCAATGATTAATAGTGAGAACAGCACCCATACGATGCCAAAAATATTAACCCAGTCCATTCCACCAGCGAATGAAATTCGCGGCAGTGCGATCACCAGCATGGCCAGTGCGATCAGCAGATAGATCACATGTTTTGCCTTTTTTAACCTTTTCACCATTCACAGCTCCTTCGTTCTTGATCGACTCTATATGTCTAGTCTATGAACGGGAACCATGTAATATGAAAGGTTTAGACAAATAACCTGTACAATGATCTAGGCTTCAGCGCCGCCATACAGATGGCCCAGGCTGTCTGCGATAATTTTGTTCACATCTTCAATGATAACGCTCAGACGACGCTCGGCGTCAAACAGACGACGGATGTTAAGATTCAGGCTCAGCACCTCAAACAGCTTCTCCATTTTCTCCATCTCGTCCGGAGCAGGCATGTCACCACTCATCATGCGCTGTTGCAATTCCATCTGTTGATCGCGGAAGCTGTCCAGCATGCGCTTCGCCTCCGGATCAGCTTCAATCAGCTTCATCGCGGAAGTAATTTCTTCCACCTCGCTGCTTTCTCTCAGTGCTTTGGCCAAATCATTGGCTTTGTCATAAATGTTCACTATTATTTCCTCCTCAAAATTGGATCGTTCTGCTGCTATTCATTCAGTTCTTCATCATTCTCGTCGTAACGTTCATCCGTGTTAATACACGTATTTCTCTTCCGTCAAACAATGGCTGGCCCAGACAGGTCATCGATTACGATGCCAAATCAATTGCATTTAATCCAAATGGGTCAATCACAAAGGGGTATATGTCCTCATATGATGAAGCACATGCCATGTTCAGATGCCGTTCAACTTCGAGATCAGACATCAAGTTGCCGCCCGGAAGGAGATCCGTGATGTCCACTAAAAAAGTAACGATTCAGGTTACCGGCTCGGGCATCCTGCAGGACGACGTCATCATGCTGGGCGAAGGGGTGCTCAAAGCACTTAAAATCCCTTCGGGAAGGCCGCTTCAGCTACAATTCGGCTCTTACCGTCATGAAGTCACTGTTATCCCGGTTCCCAGGTATGACGGTCTTCGTATCAATCAGACGGTAGCCAGCAAGACCGGCCTGGTTCCCCGCTCGGTCCTGAGTGTATCCTATCGTTCAGCCAGCCGTACGCTGCGCCTCGGACCCTTCATCAGTGTGCTGGTAAGCCAGGACTATCCCGATCAGCCCGATCGGCCCTTTGGCTCCATCACGATGTTCTGTCATGAACTGGTGAACGCCTGCCGTAAGCGAGGCGCCTATGTATCCTTTTTTACACCGGAGGATATCGGAGCGGTAACAGGTCATATTCAGGGCTGGGTGTATGATGACGGCTGGAAAAAGACGGTTCTGCCCATTGCAGACGTCGTCAATAACAGGCTGACATCCCGTAAGCTTGAGAACAAACCTAGCGTACAGCATTTCATGAAAGAAGTAAAATCTCTCTACGGCACACAAACCTTTAATGAAAAATTCCTGGACAAAAATGAAGTGTTTGATGCCTTGAAGTCCATTACAACACTCAAAAGGGTCCTGCCCGAATCCCATCTGCTGAAGTCAGCAGCCACGCTCAAAACGATGTGCACCCGGCATCCGGTTGTATTTCTCAAACCTGTGCGAGGTTCACTTGGCAAAGGGATCATCCGGGTTTCCCGTCAAATTGACGGTAGTTTCCTTACACTTGCAACAAGCGTCGGAGGCACCCGCAAACAAACGTATGCTTCTCTGGATAAACTCTATGCGAGTCTGTCCGGAAAAATGAAAACGACGCGTTATCAGATCCAGCAAGGTCTGTCTCTCATCGACAATGGCGGCCGGCCTGTCGACTTCCGTGCTCTGGTGCAAAAAAATCGTACCGGCAAATGGAGTGTCACCTCCATTGTGGCCCGCATTGCCGGAGGCAGCCACTATGTATCCAATCTGGCTCGCGGCGGAAGCCTCAGTACGGTGAAGGACGCTGTGGCGAAAACCCAGCTGCCGGCGTCTGCCAAAGCCTCTGCTTATGCGGGGCTCCATACGGCAGCGCTCGATATTGCCAAAGGGATTGAAAGTGCCATACCCGCCCATTTCGGTGAACTTGGTATCGATCTCGCAATGGACACCACTGGACGTGTCTGGCTGCTGGAGGTTAATTCAAAACCATCCAAGAATGACAATACGCCACTGAGCGAGAGCAAAATTAGACCCTCAGTCAAAGCCATGCTGGAATACTCCACCTTTCTGGCGGGGTTCTGAAGAGTTGTCCAATACAGGAGGTGCATTCCAATGCGATCATCGCCACAATCAAAAACCTTAGCGGTACTAGTCCGTGGAGCAGAAGGGGCACCACCCTTCTCGGATGAACTCTTTTGCCGACGCCTGAGTTTGGAGAGCCATCATTTTGACCTGGATATTATCGTACTGCCCATATCCAGTGACCGAGATGATCCTCTGCCTCAAAAAGGATACATTTACCGTGACGGGCTATGGGAAACTTCACCTATTCGCGGAGTCCAAATGCTGATGGATCGGTGTCTGCTGCCACTTCCAAGAAAATGGAGACAGAAGCTTCGGGAGCTTACTATATCCGGTAGTGCACACGTAAGACCTTATTGGTCTGCCTCCTTGCCCGGTAAATGGAAAGTCCATCGGGTATTGTCTCGCGAAACACAGTTGCGCAAACTTCTCATCCCGACCGTTCTCCTTCAGCCTGATGCTGCATGGGAGCAATGGCTGCAACGATGGCCTAAGGGGCTTTTCTTCAAGCCTGTATCAGGGACCCATGGCAAGGAAACGTTTCGTCTCACCCATGGAAACGATAAGTCCTCATGGACTATGGAAGGCCGAGATAAGAACAACGAACGTTTTTACCGTACATTTTACACTCGTTATATGCTCTCGGCCTGGCTTGAATCCCAGATCGCCGATCGCCAATGGATCATGCAGCCATATCTGGATTTGAGTCATGATCGTCATCCATTTGACATCCGGGCCCTGGTTCAAAAAAACGGACATGGGCAATGGACCTTGACCGGCTGTATGGTGCGTGAGGGCGCAGAAGGTTCCCTCACTTCCAATCTGCACGGCGGGGGAAAAGCGCATCCTGCCCGCCCTTATCTGCTGGATCGATACGGGGACATTCGTACCGACACCCTTCTTGAATCGATCAGCCGGGCTGCTGCTCTGATTCCCCCATTACTGGAGAGTCATTTCGGCAGACTTGCTGAACTCGGACTGGATTTCGGAGTGGATTCAAAAGGTCGCCTCTGGCTGCTGGAGGTTAATTCGAAGCCGGGCCGTTCTTCATTCGCAGAGGCAGGTGACCGACAGATGCAGGCACTGACCTACACCCAGCCGCTTGCCTATGCACGTTATTTGCTGCAACAACATGTTCTCTCGGACGTCGTTCGTCCAATGAAAATGCCGAATACATCCAGCACAGCTGGCCTGAAACCCATCCCGATTCACGGCGGCTAGGCCCGCAGCGCCCGCTTGCCATGGAGCCGAAGGATTTTTTCAGGATAGGAGGATAAATCATGAGTTTGACCTTTTGCAATCTGCATTTTACGCAGCAACCGGATAAAGTGGTTTATATATCCAACGCATTAATGAAAAGTCTGAATCTATCCGGCAAAAAAACGATACATCTGCGGTTTGGGCGAGACCGGGTGCCTGCTACCATCAAACCGATCAAAAAGGCAGGGAAACATCTCTATCTCGCCACGGGCATACGCAATCTGATGAACGTTCCCAAGCGGGGCAGCATCTATCTGCGCAATCTGCAAAATGATGAAGTCCAGCTCGGACCGCTGATCGGGGTATTGTCCGATGGACCTGCGACGAGCTCCAATCCGTTTGGCTCTCGTACCGGGTTTATCAAGCAATTGCTCCGCGAAGGAAGCCGCAAATCATATATATATGCGTTCACACCGAGAGATATCAACTGGCAGAATGAAACAGTATCCGGTTTTTTTCTGAACGAAAACGGAAGTTTTGTTCGCAAAACGGTTCCCTTGCCGGACGTTGTCTACAATCGGTTACCCAGCCGCCGTTCCGATTTCTCGCCTGCCATCAATCAACTGCGGGAGCGGTTTGTCCGGCGCAAAATACCCTTCTTCAACTGGAGCTTTTTCAATAAGTCGGATATCTACCACCTCCTCGAGAATGATCCTGATGCTGGTCGGTATATTCCCGAATCCATCACCAATCCGAACGTGGATCAAATGAGAGAAATGCTGGAACGACACCAGTTTGTATACTATAAGCCTACTGCTGGAAGTCTCGGCAACGGCATTTATCGTTTGACCTATTCGCCCAAACGCGGATATTTCGCACGTTACCGCAAAAAAGGCGGCAATGCCCTCCTGCGCTTCGGCTCATTCAACAGCCTGATGCGCATGCTTCAGGGAAGACACGGCAAACAGCTCCGTGGATATGTCGTTCAGCAGGGAATCCGCCTGATTGAGATTGACGAATGTCCAATTGATTTTCGTTTTCACATGCACAAAAATGGTAACAATCAATGGGTCGTCGTCGGCATCGGCGCCAAAAAGGCTGGTCGGGGCAGCGTGACAACGCACATTAAAAACGGCGGCTCCCTGATGACCCCCGAACAGGCGCTCAGCCGCAACTTTGGGGACCGCGCGGGAGAAGTGCTTCAGCAGGCCAAAACCGTCGCTATTACACTGGCCCAGGCGATTGAAACCCAGCACCAGCATCTGATTGGTGAGATTGGCTTTGATCTGGGCATTGATCAGGAGGAACATGTATGGATGTTCGAAGCGAACGCCAAACCCGGACGCTCCATTTTCCGCCATCCTTCACTCCGGGTGGAGGGAAAATCGTCAGTGGAGCACATTTTGGAACACTGCCTGTATTTGAGCAAATTCCGGAAGAGGGACGGCATTTGATGAGCCTTCATGATGATTTCAAACCTGTCATTGCCGTGTTGACCATGCACGATAACCAGCGGGGATTCAGGGGAAACCATCAAAATTTTCTGGACATTATACAGACAGGCGAAAGCATGGGTTACCAGGTGTATATTGTAACTGTAAGAGATTTGGATGTGACTGGTCCAACCGTTATGGGCTACACGTATAACAAAGGGAGTGGAAAATGGACTTCGCAGTCCTTCCCTCTCCCTCATGTACTGTATAATCGCATCCCTTACCGGGAGGATGAGCGAAAACCTTCCGTTCAGCGCAAAATCGAGGAATGCAAGCAAGCGGGGATCGAACTGTATAACCCTTTTTTCTTCAATAAATGGGACCTGTTCGAATGGCTTAAAAAGTCCAAATCCACCCAGCGCCTGATCCCTCATACACGCCGGATGCGCAGTGCCTCTACTCTCGGTATGGTGCTGCGGACATTTCCCTATTTGTATCTGAAACCGGAAAGCGGCAAGGCGGGCAAGGGCATCATGATGTTGAAGTTTCAGGAAAAGGAACGTCTTCCATTTCGGCTCAAGATACAAAGTTCCCGAAAGAGCACCACGTACAAGGCAGCTACACTTGCCAAGTTGTGGACTCGAATTCGCAGAGAAACGGGTCATACCCCTTATATCATGCAGCAAGGAATAGAACTCGCTTCCTCCCGCAAACGTCCCTTCGATCTGCGTGTTCTTGTGCAGAAGAACGGTAAAGGGCAGTGGAGCGTAACAGGTATCGGTGCCAGACTGGCTGGCTCGCGAAGCATTACGACCCACGTTCCACGCGGGGGCAGTGTAGAGGATCCGGAGCAGCTTCTTACAGAACTGTTCGGAGAAGAAACAACAGCAGCACTCATGAAAAGAGTCAAGTCCACTTCATTAATGATCGCAAGACAAGTTGAACGTGGTTCCGGACATACGCTTGGCGAGATGTCTATGGATCTGGGCATCGATGATCTGGGAGAGATCTGGTTCTTCGAAGCCAATGCCAAACCAATGAAATTCGATGAACCCCAGATACGGAAAAGATCATTGGAACGCATTTTTCAATACAGTGCCTATCTTGCCCGCCAGTCCAAACGATAATGGAAAGGAATAACAGCTAAAGAAGGTGATTGTTTGTGTCCTCACCTGTTCTAGGCATTATGACGTTGTACTTAAACGAACATCGCGCCTTGGAAGAACGGAACATCTACCGCAGAATGATCCTCGAGGGACGCAAGCGGGGACTCGACATCTATGTGTTCACACCTGCGGATGTACATCCCGGAGGCAAACAGATCGAGGCCATGGTCTTCCATTCGGAAAAGGGATGGTCCAGGGAATGGCGTTCCTTTCCGGATCTGATCTTTGACCGCTGCCGCATACAGCGAAACCGCAGATTTCAGCAGCTGCTCGCCTTTCGTGAAAAATATGGTCACCTGCTCTTCCTAAACAGGCCGCTTCGCAATAAATGGACCATACATCAGACCCTTTCAGCCCAATCCGCTTTTCACGAACATCTGCCAGAGACCGTTCTGTTTCATGACATGTCTGATGTCAATCGAATGCTTAAAGCCTCCTCGTTGATCTATCTGAAGCCCATAAACGGAACAGGCGGACGTGGTATCTTGCGGATCGAACGAATCAGTGGCGAAGCCAACATGGTCCTGGTTCAGGGACGTGACCAAAAACGGCGTATCATTACTCCGCGCAAAGTGCATTTATCACGACTTGGTTCCCTGCTCCAGCATTGGAACATGAAGGATAAATACCTGGTTCAGGAAGGCATCCAGCTCCAGCTTCCGAATGGGCGTGTACATGATTACCGCATGCTCGTCCAGAAGAATGGCGAGGGAGAATGGGAGCTTACCGGTTGTGCTGGACGTATGGGAGCAGAGAAAAGTGTGACTTCGAATCTGCATGGCGGCGGTCAGGCCGTTGCCATGCACCGTCTGATGAAACAATGGATTCCTGATGAAGAGCTGAGAACAGAAATTAATGCTACCGCAGAGAAATTCGGCATTTCGGTGGCCTCATTTCTGGAAGATACGTACGGCGATCTGTGTGAGCTTGCTCTGGATTTGGCGATCGACAAGGATGGCCGCATCTTCCTGCTTGAAGTGAATCCCAAACCTGCACGTGAAGTATTTGCACGGATTGGCGAACGGGATATTTATTACAAAGCGATCACTCAGCCGTTGGAATATGCGCTATGGGTGTATCGCAACCGTACCGTAAGGACTCCGATTAAAGAGAAAATTATCAAACCTAAACCTATAAGAGGTAAATCAACCGCAACCCGAAGGTCACGAAAATCAAGATTAAAGTAGCTGATCCACTTAAAACATGGGCCTTCTGTTGAAGCCTCAAATGAATATTCATTCTAAATAAAAAGCCTTCATCTCCAGGCCCATGACAGACACTGGAGATGAAGGCTTTTCCGTTTTCACTCGCGATTCAGAGCAATCCATCTGGCAATGAACTATTCTGCTTCCCGATAGAGCCGAGTAAGTTCCGTAAAGTCAGAGATTAATACGTCGGATCCGGCGAGTTCTTCATCCCGACCAAAGCCGGCATATGCACAGCCAATAACGGTCTGACCGTTCATTTTTCCGGCTTCCACATCGGACGAACGGTCCCCAACCATCCAGGCATCCTGAATCCGATGTTTTTCGAGCAATAGCTGCACCAGGTTGACCTTGGAAGGTGTCTTGTATTGTCCCGCACTGTATACCCCTTCGAATAGAGGCATAATCTCATGGGCAAACGCCACCCCTTTGACATAGTCCTCCAGCCCGTTACTGGCTACAAATAACCTCACACCTTGCTCCTTCAATGCTTCCAGCGTCTCTTTTACATGCGGATACAGCTGTGAGCTCCCTTGATCGAGTCCCTCGATCTCCAATTGAAGCAGCAATTCATCCGCACGACGATGTGCCGCTTCAGAGGCTTCCGGCATGACCACTTTCCATATATCTTCTAGCAGCATGCCCAGACTTCCCAGCATCCGTTCCTCTGGAGGTGTCTCCCCTTCAAAGTGTCCTTCAGCACGAAGTGTATCAAACAGCTTTTGATAAGCCGGCAGCAGCAAGGTCTCAGTCTGAAACAACGTTCCATCCATATCAAAAATCATCGCTTCCGGTTTCTTCAATACAGTCTCTTTACTCATTTCCAAGGTTCGTTCCTTTCGGATTGAAATATGTAATCGGCATCATTCTCTTCCCATGATAAACAAAAACGTTCGGCAGTGTAAACCAAACACTGTAAAAGGTTTGAATGATAATGTCGCACAACACAATACGGAGATTATACAAAAGTTAAACAATCTATGTACAAAGATGCTTTCTTAAAGTATAATACTGAAAAATAGTTCTTAAGACTCATAATCCCTAAGTCCTGTAATTATCATTTTTCTAGTTTTTTCGACAAATACATATACCCTAAAGAGAGGAAAAGGAATCATGAAGAAACGGAGAACATTCAAAATTTTTTATAAAATCGGACTGGGCTATTTGTTCGTACTGGCCGTACTGGCAGGAAGCATCCTGTTGATTCAGAATAGTATTGGTCAGCTTCAGCAGGAGCTCGACTATCTGGTGGATCACGACATGAAAGTGCACGCCCTGACGTATGAATTGGAAAAAAACATGGTGGATATGGAGACGGGGCAACGAGGATACGTTATCACAGGACAGGAAAGTTATCTTAAGCCTTATACGAATGGGAAAGAGCAGCTTGTAAAGCTCAATGACCAGTTAGCAGGTCTAATTACCAATAATCCAGCGCAATTGACACTACTGCAAGATATACAGAACTCCATGGAACATTGGATTCAAGTTGCTGGAGAGCCCGTTGTGGCTCTGCGTCAGGCTAATGATCTCGATGCAATCCGGCAGTTTTTTGCAACGGATCCAGGCAAAAGAGACATGGACGAGATCCGTAGTTCTCTCGCCACTTTTCGAAATAACGAACTGGCTTTAACGGATACACGTACAGAAGCATTAAAACAGAAAAACATGATTTTGAACTGGGAATTATATGGTGCTCTCATCCTTGTCGCCCTGATTTCAGTCTTTGCTGCACTAATTTTGTCCCGTGCCATTGTGAAAAACATTCGTACAGTTACCCATGCGCTGAATGATATCGGTTCATCCAATGGAGATCTGACCCTGCGTATTGCCACTCCTATGAAGGACGAAACGAGAGAACTCGCCGAAGCTGCGAATACGATGTTATTGGGTTTGCAACAGATGATGTTGGATATCCAACGTAATGCTACAGTTCTCAGTACAGCATCGGACCGGATGGATAAAGGCGTGGCAGACAATCACCTGGCCGGAAAAGAAGTAGCCGCAGCGATGGAGCGTGTAGCCGAAGGGGCAGATGATCAGGTAGCACTGACCCAGACGATGGTGGCTGCCATGGAACAATCCCAGACTGGGCTTAGCCGGGTGGCTGCATCCGCAGCAGATGTGGCTGAACGGGCGGTACGCACCGAATCCATTGCACTTGATGGACAACAGCGAATTGACAATGCGGTTGGCAAAATGGGAGTTATCGAGCAATCCTTCCTGTCTGTGCAGGAAGCCATTAATGACATTTCCAAAATGTCCGATCAGGTCATCAACATTGCAGATGCCATGTCAGGGATCGCGAGACAAACCAATCTGCTTGCACTTAATGCAGGAATTGAGGCTGCACGCGCTGGGGAAAATGGACGCGGTTTCGCAGTTGTCGCTGCCGAGATTCGTAACCTTGCCGACCAGAGCGCCACATCAGCCAAAGAAATTACGAGCATTCTGGAAACCGTGGTGGCAGGTGTACATAGCACGGTTGATGTTGTGGATGAAAGTACGGCGCATGTTAACGAGGGATTGCGGACCATTGAGGATGCCGGTCATGCCTTTGCGAATATCACGCAGCATATTCATGACCTTAGCAGTCAAATGATGGATGTATCTGCCGTGGTTGAAGAGCTCACTTCAGGTAGTGAGGCTGTCATGAATTCGATTAACGAAGTATCCATCGTTGTAGAAGATACCGCATCGGCCACCGAGGAAGTATCCGCCATGACAGAAGAACAGCTTGCCTCCCTGCAAGAAATGAGTGACACTTCCAAACAGTTAAATCAAATGTCGGATGCACTGGACGAATTGGTGAAACGATTTAAGCTGGCTTAAGGTAAGCATCTCAAGTCCTGAAAACAAAGAGAAGCAGCTACCCCTAAGGTAACTGCTTCTTTTTCTGTTGTATGTAGGAGCCAAGTTCACAATTTCATCGTCATTCCGGTTGGCTGCGGATTACGAAGAGCCTCAAGCACCAATTGTGCACGATATCCATCGTTAAAATCATATATTTTGGCCGGCTTATCCTGAATACGAGCGATTACATGTTTGAGGACAGGAAGTTCCCCCATGGATTCATCCACTTCTACTGGTACAAGCGGCTGCCCAACTGGCCCCATCATCAGTTCTTCCCAATTCTCCAGGGCTATGGTTCCTTTGGTTCCGTAAACCACCATGGATACCCGTTCCTCACCTGCAAAATGCGATATCCCGTTCAGCTGAATTCGGGTTCCGTCTTCCAGCTTCATGGCAGCCTGCACCTCATGCTCACATTCTTCCGCATCGTCGGGATACTGGACCCGGCTGCTTACCTCCGTGATTGGACCAAACACGTGCTGGATCATGTGAATCCAGTGGATGCCCACTTCAAGGATAAAGCCCCCCTGTTCCCGGCTTGAAATCCATGAATTCTGCTGCCATGCCCTTGGCCACTGGGGAAATTGCAAAATCAGCTCTATTTTGCGAATCGAACCTATACGTTCCTGCCCCACCAATTCTTGCAGTTTCAACACGGAAGGTTCATGAGGCATGGAGAAATGAATGGCATGAACTACACCTGCCTGCTTCGCTGCCTCCAGCATCTCATGGGCTTCTTCTGTACTGTTCGCCAGCGGCTTCTCACAAAACACATGGATTTTCCGTTTTAAGGCTTCCATGACGACAGGATAATGATATTTGGGCGGAACGGCAATGTACAACAGATCCACTTTGTGTTCGTCCAGTAACTGCTTATAATCGCTATACATGCTCGTTTCCGGACGAGCTTCGGCAAATGCCTTCAGTGTTTCCTCGTTCGCCTCACATACAGCTATAAGCTCAATACTTCCGTCCAATTCTGCTTGCTTAGCTTGTTGAATCATATGTAAACCCATTTTTCCTAACCCTATAACTGCCATCTTCAACTTGGTCATTATTTCTCACTCCAATCCAAACCCCATTATAACAGAAAGTTAAAATTACCAGTCTTTTGCATTAACATGCAAACCGAAACCTTATCGGTTACTCCATGTTTCATTAACAGATAAGTCTACGTTTCCAGTCACCAATTCACATAAAATGTTATTAAATTTACTCAAGTCATTGGTTACGGGAATATATAACTAATTTTATTTCTTATATGTCACAAGCACTTAAGCGTTACCAACCTAAGAATCAGGTATTTTTACTCATAAAAATGAGTTGACAAAAAACCGCAAAAAAAGATAACCTTCCTATTAACAAGGATTTATTTCCTTTTACAACCTTAGACAATCACTTGCATTCGAAAAAATCGGATTATGCCCTATGGGTCTTAAAACCTATTTTATGAAGCGAGGTGTCCCGCATGAGAACCGTTGCGGACTATTTGGCAGAAACTCTGCACAAGCTTGGTGTTACTCACGTCTTTGGTATTATCGGAAAGTCCATTTGCCCTGCTGTCCTGAAAATGGTGGATCATGGCCTCGAATTTATTCCCGGCCGCCATGAATCCAGTTCGGGATTTGCAGCTGCAGGCTATGCTCTTCAAACAGGGAAACTTGGTGTTGCATTTGCCACTTCGGGCCCTGGTGGAACCAACCTCTTAACCGCTGCGGCCCATGCCAAAGCGAACAACCTTCCCGTTTTGTTTATTACCGGACATCAATCCATTCAGGAGCTGGGCATTCCCCAGTGCCAGGACTCCTCTTCCTACCTGGCAGATCTCGCAGAGATGTTCAGACCGGCTACATTATTTAGCAAACTGGTTGAGCGTGGGGATCACTTTGGCACACTGCTCAATCATGCCCTTTCCATTGCACTTGGTCCGAACAAAGGCCCGGTTCATCTCTGTCTTCCCTTTGATGTTCAGACCGAAAGGCTCGCTGAGTGCCGAGTTATTATACCTGAACCCGAGCCTCTGATTAGCGTGTCCAATCTGAATCGTATCCTCCCACTGCTTCAAAAGTCCAGTCATCCATTAATTATCGCAGGTAAAGGTGTCAATCGAGCGAAGGCTCATGATGAGCTGCGGCAATTTTCAGAACAATTTCATATTCCTGTTATCACCACTCCTGGAGGGAAAGGTGCCATCGCCTGGGATCATCCGCTATATCACGGGCCCTGTGGTGTTGGAGGGTTCCCCCACGCAGATGAATTGCTCAATCGAAGTGACCTCTATATCGTGCTCGGTTCACGTCTGAGTGACATGACGATTTGTAATCTCAAACCGGAGAATCATCCCGTACATCTCATTCAGTTCGATGCCAATCCTGCCTTTGTCGGTAAAATCCTCAACTCCCAAACCTTACATATTACGGGCGATTTAAAAGACAATATGCAGTTTCTGCTTGGCAGTCTGACCGAACAAGCAGTCCCCGAAAGGGAAATGTCAGCAGTTGATTACAGTGTTGCTCTGCCCGATCTGCCGAGCCTCTCCCTTGCATCTGTGTTGGATAAGCTGAGCGACATGCTGCCATATGATCACACCCTGTTTGTTGATGATGGGAGTCACGGCTTCCATGCTGTTCAGCGATATAAAGTGAAGAAACCAGGCAGCTTTGTGTTTGATGCCTACTTCGCCTGCATGGGTAATGCCATCGGCATGGCAATCGGAGCCAAGGCAGCTGCACCGGACGAAACTATCGTTTGTATAACAGGCGACGGATGCTTCATGATGCTTGGAGCCGAAATTAATACTGCTGTATGCCACAATCTGCCGGTCATCTTCATCGTAGTGAATAATAAACAGCTGGATATGGCTCTCAAAGGAATGCAGAAAACAACGGGCCGAATCGATGGCACCTTGTTCGAAGTGCCCATGGATGCGGCGAAGTTTGCCGAATCCCTCGGTGCTCTCGCGTTTCGGGCAGAAACACATGCTGAGTTTAACACTGCCCTGAAAACAGCTCAGGAATTGAAGCAGGTTACAGTGATTGAACTCATGACGGACCGTGACGAGATTCCGCCTACGGCCCACCGTACTGTGAATTTGAACTAGGGGGAATACAAATGAGTGAACAAGTTGCTCAGGGGATGGAGCGTTTCGCAAATCTTTCAGGAAAGTACGGGGCTACAGCCTTGGCACCCATTAAGGAACAATTTCCTGAATTGGCTGAGTTCATAATGGGAACGGCTTACGGAGATATCTTTCAGCGCAATACCATTTCGGATCAATGGAAAGAAGTTGCTGTGATTTCCTCACTGATTACGCAGGGACAATTCGAGCAATTAGGAGTGCATTACGTGATGGCACTGCGTGTCGGTGTAACCATCGATCAACTCAAGGGGATCCTGCTGCATCTGGCACCCTGTGTGGGGGCTCCGCGTATTATTAGTGCTTTTAATGTACTGCTCGCGACACTGGATGAAATCCAGTAATTCACTATTCTACATATTTATACACGATTCGACTTTTTTTATTGATCTTCTTACATCCTCGCCTTTATAATATGGGTGAATTATCCTCCAACTCAGCTCACATCTCAGAAGCCTTTAACAATGGCGATGATGGCTGTGTCCTGGTAGCAGGATAGCCTTAACTCACTTAAAGGAGAGAGAACAATCATGGGAAGTTTTATACTCAAGACTGATGTTCCAAACAAGGTGCTTAACATTGAACTGGAGGGCTCTTTTTCACAAGAAGACGGATTGCGTTCCATCTCGGCTTATCAGGATACGATTGCTCCCATTAATACCACAGAATATGACCTGCGTATTGACTGCAAAAAGTTGAATGTCACTGCTCCGGAAATTGTACCTCTGCTTGAGGGCTGCCTGGCGCTATTTAAAAAAGATGGCTTCAAAAAAGTTGTACTAACCCTCGAAAACAATGCCATTTTAAAAATGCAGTTGTCCAGACTTGGACGTGCTGTCGGTCTGGATAACCTCGAAATTATATCTACCGTTACCACCTAATAAATCAGGCGGACAAGTTGTGGATTCACCCATCCGCTCAAGAGGAGAATGAAGATGGCCGGAATTCGTATTGTGGATATCGATATTTATCACCCGAAACACCAGGTGGGCAATGATTTTTACATTGAACATTTTGATGCGAGGGGGATCGATATTCGGGGGCTGTTAAAGGCACTTGGACGTGATAAACGTTACAAAATTGACAACGAAGATGAAAACTCATTAAGCATGGCCTTTGAGGCAGCCAGTAACCTACTGGAAAAGACCGGGCTTACCGGTGGGGATATCGATCTGATTGCTTACGCAAGTCAAACGCCGGAGTACATTTTCCCTACGAATTCTTTAATGACTCATCGCTTGATTAACGGAGCTTCCCATACGATCTGTATTGACAGCAATGCTAACTGTGCGGGTATGACTGCAGCCTTTGAGCAGGTTAGTCGTCAGATGCTGGGTAACCCCAGAATTCGGCGCGCTCTAATTATTGGCTCGGATTACGTGGCCCCACATGCCAGTCCGGACGATCCTGTCTATTATGCCAACTTCGGCGATGCAGCGGCGGCTGTCATTGTGGAACGGGACGAACACGCGGTTGGATTCATCGACTCAATTTATCAGACAGATACGTGTGTATACAACAATTCACTCTTTCCGGCTGAAGGTCTGGCGAAATTGGGCAGAACCGGTGTAGACCCAGAAGCCCTCCATGTCAAATTCACACCATTTGATGATTCCATCTGTGTTGATGCAGCATCCGAGTCCATTCGCACACTGCTGAGCCGTAACGAAATCGGTGCACATGAAATCAAAGCAGCCTGCTTCTCCCAGCTGTCCATCGGTAATATCCGTGCTGTGTCTGAGAATATTGGCATTACCGAGGATGTTGCCGTCTATATCGGAGACGAATTCGGCTATACTTCAACCAGCAGTCCCTTTATTGCCCTGCATCGAGCGATAACCTCAGGTCAGATTCAGCGCGGGGATAAAGTCCTGTTCTGGACCGTCGGAGCCGGGTGGCAAAATGTTGCCATGGTCGTCGAATATTAAGCTTCACTCAAACAAAAGAAGGATGTCCTTTTTCACTTCAAAAGGGGCATCCTTCTTTTTTTATATTTATTTATGAGCGTTTGCCTCAAAAAATCTTCTTCGTTTCCCGATCATCCTTCAGGATTTCGACTGCCTCGCGGAAACGCAGCGAATGCACGATCTCCCGTTCCCGCAGGAACTTCAGGCTGTCCTGCAGATCCACGTCATCGGTCAAGTCAATCAACCATTGATATGTAGCCCTGGCCTTCTCTTCCGCAGCTATGTCTTCATACAGATCCGCAATCGGATCTCCCTTGGCTTGAATATAGGTCGCGGTGAACGGTACGCCTGCGGCATTATTATAAAAGAGGGCCTTGTCATGATTCACATAGTGAGCATCCAGGCCTGCCTTCTCCAGCTGCTCTACTGTAGCATCTTTTGTAAGCTTGTAGATCATTGTTGCGATCATTTCAAGATGTGCAAATTCCTCCGTGCCGATGTCATTTAGGAGACCGATAATTTTGTCCGGAATCGTATAGCGCTGGTTCAGATATCTTAGTGCTGCAGCGAGTTCCCCATCTGCTCCACCGTACTGTTCCATCAGCAATTTGGCCATATGAGGATCACATTTACTTACTCGAACAGGATATTGCAGTTTTTTCTCGTATACCCACATGTTGGACTCTTCCCCCTTAAACCATTTTGATCTGAGTATGATCCGATTTCAGATTGCGTTTTTTCTTTCACTTCCCGGGTATCCCTGCCCATGATTCCTGGAAACCCGGATGCTGTATACTTTTCAATATCAACTCGGCGGCCACTACACCTGCCAGGGCCAAGGCGCCTCAGACCACTGCCATGGATATTTGGAAAATGCATGACCAAAGTTCATGAGCGGACCATACAGCTGCTGAAACTCCTGAGCTACCCTCATACGTTCCTGGGCAAATTTGTTATACTGCTCGATACTCTGATAGTCTCCCGGGTGGGTATCCAGATACAGATTCAGCTCCACCAGTACAAAATCCAAGGCTTGCAGTTCCTCCAGCAACTCATAGTATCTGGCGTCACAGGCTTTCGCTTCTTCAGGTTCCATCTGTCCCTACCTCCCTCCCCTTTGTTTTTTTGGATGTATAAGGGCTGTATAATGCAGGCCACAACGTTCCCAGTCTCAGTGCTTCTGCCGGACTGTACTGAGGCCAGCCCATCGGCTGAAAAGGGATAAATAGCTGCGGAGGAACAAGGTATGTCTTGATTTTAATGGGCTTACACGGATCAAATGGCCCCACAAACGGGGCGTATGCACGAATCTGTGGATCTACCACTACTAAACTCCTCCCTTCACTGAAAATTTGGTTATTCGTCAATCAACAACCAAGCTCTTGCTGTTCCCGTCTCTCTATCCATATGTCATCGCTCCTTAAGTTAAACCCAATTTAACTGAAACAGACCTTAGAATTTCTCAAACCTTCTTTTTCACAAAAAAAAACCCCTGAAACACTCCCCAAAAGGAATGTTCCAAAGGTCACATTTATTACAATATGCTAATCCGTTTTACAACGAATTGTCCGATTTAGACTTGTCCTGCCCCTCTTCCAATGCCACAACCTCTTCTTCAGATACAGGGCGCTTGTATACCTTGACTCTGGTGATCCGCAAACGGGTGGATTCCTCCACTTCAAAAATATAACCGTTTTGCTCCCGTGTTTTACCTTTGGCTGGACTGCCTTCAAGCTCTTTGAACAACCAGCCGCCAATGGTATCCACTTCTTCGTCATCAATAATTGCCCCTGTCCACTCATGGACCTCCTCAATCAGGGATCGTCCATCAATGGAGAAGGAATCACCGCTGCGTTCCATATGGGGACGCTCATCCTCGAACTCATCATATAGATCGCCTACAATCTCCTCCAAAATCTCTTCTGCTGTCAACAAGCCGGCTGTACCGCCATATTCGTCAACAACAAGCGTCATCTGGGAGTGCTTTTTCTGCATGAGGCGCAGCACATGACTAATTTCCATGGACTCAGGGACATTCAAAATGGGTCGAACGAGTGAGGCCAGGTTCTGCTGCTGCTCCGGTGCCGCCAAGAGCAGGTCCGTAATATGGATAAATCCGATAATTTCGTCTTTATCCTCAACCGCGACAGGATAACGGGAATGCTTCGTTGCATTAATAATTTTCAGGTTTTCTTCCAAAGACAACTGGGTATACAGACAATCCATATCCGTACGCGGAAGCATGATCTCCCGAGCAAGCATATCCGAAAAATCAAAGATGTTATCCATCAATTTGATTTCATCCTTATCAATGACACCGCTCTTCGCACTCTGTTTCATCAAAATGCGAAGTTCATCTTCAGAATGGGCCTCGCCTTCACTGGCAGGCTCGATCCCTGCCAGTCGCAGCAACGCGTTTGCCGATGCATTGAGAACCCAGATGAACGGAAAGAAGATTTTGTAGAACAGCAGCAATGGTGCTGATAATAGCAGCGCAACTCCATCTGTTTTCTGAATCGCAAGCGACTTCGGTGCAAGTTCTCCGAGCACAATATGCAGAAACGTAATAATACAGAAACCGATGATGACGGACACTGTAGAGATCAATCCCGTATCTGCTACACCCAGTTTGAACATCAGCGGTTCAACCAACAATTCGGAGATCGCCGGTTCGCCGAGCCAGCCGAGCCCCAGTGATGTTAGGGTGATGCCGAACTGGGTTGCCGACAAATATGCATCCAGTTTACCATTCACTTTTAGCGCATAACCTGCCAGCCGATTTCCCTCACTCTGTAACTGAGTCAAACGGGTCTGTCTGACCTTAACCAGGGAAAATTCCGCTGCGACGAACACGCCATTCAAAAATACGAGCAGAAATACACAGACCAGATTGAACAGTAACTGCCCGAAATGAAATTCGGTATGAATATCCAAGTCGACACTCCCCTTTTCTATCTATTTCAGGAATATACCTGGAATATCAGCGTGTGATGGCTTTCCTCGATTTGAAGTCAACGCCTTTATAATACATGTCAGCCACCAGCAGGTTGGGTCCACAGCAGGAGGCAGCATCACAGTGACAATTTACTGTCTGATTCAGCGGGTGCTCCGCTGACCATTCATGAAATACTTCATCCAGTCTGCGATCACGTATGTTGCCAAAAGCAGGGATGTCAGCAAAATCCGTAACATACACGTTGCCCGTAAACATGTTAACGTTAACGCGGTTCCGACCGTCCGGATCATTCCGCACTGTTACGTTAGGCTCACGGTACAGACGGTTAATCAATTCCCGATCCTCATCAGCTGCACTGCATGCAAAGAACGGAAGTGTACCGAACAACATCCACATCTCCTTGTCACGCACATCCAACAAACGATGAATGGCTGCACGCATATGGTCCAGAGACAGAACAGGCAGCGTGGAAGCAAAATTCGAATTATACATCGGGTGCACTTCATGACGTACACAACCCATCTCACGAATCAGTTGATGGATGCCCTCCAATTTATCGTGAGTACGAAAATTAATCATGGACTCGGCAGAGATGAACATGCCTGCTTCACTGAGTTTGCGGGAATTTTCTATCATTTTCTCATACATTTTTACCGCCACTTCACGCTTGACGGGTCTGCCGCTGTTAGCAAATCCGACTTGATGGAAATCATCGGCATTTAAATAGTTGAATGAAATATGCATCACATCAAGATAAGGCAGCAGCTTCTCGTAACGAGCGAGATCCAGCGTCAGATTGGAATTGATCTGTGATTTTATTCCGCGTTCCTTGGCATATTTCAGCAGCGGAATGATCATTTCATCAACTGTCTTTTGACTGAAACTTGGCTCACCACCCGTCAGACTGATGGTCTGCAGATGCTCCACTTCGTCCAGTCGTTTCAGCATCAAAGGCAACGGTAACGCGGGAGCTTCACGCATGGTGAGCATATCCCCTACCGCACAGTGCTCACAGCGCATATTGCACAGATGAGTCACGGTCATTTCTACACTGGTCAGCACATGGCGTCCATATGTACGCAAAGAGCCGATCGGATCCCAGGGATCATTAGTCGGCGATAAAGGCATCGGTTCTACCGATCCTGAGTTTAGCATGGTCATTGTTCTTCACCTTATTCCTTTTATTAACCTAAAAAGTTTAATTTACATCATACTCCGCCAATATCTTTTTGGAGTTATCTTTTATCATAGCACAATTTTGAACGAATCGGCATGAAGCGCTCTGTCCATTACATGACAAAAACGCCCATACAACTCCAAGGCCAGCCCGGCCCGGATATTGCTATGAGCGCAGCCGCTGCTGGCTGAACTCCACAGCCATCAGGAAAATTCATCACAGGCTGGTACCGGAGGCACCCCTTCATCCCCTTCAACACCTGTGATCATAACCGATAACGCTGTGGACAGATCAATCTCGTATGGTGCCTTTAGCGTCTGTCTATCTGCATCCTTTAAGACGCGGATCCGTGGCCGCTGTGGAATGCGTGAGTCAATGGATGCAACAACCCCTACCTCCCCCGTACTCAGTGTCACGGAAATGCCTATGGGATAAATGGCCAGACAGTCACGGAATTTCTCCAGCATACGCTGTTCGTAGAGCAAGCCAGATCCTGTATATAAGACTTCAACCGCCTGATGAGGCAGCAGGGCCTGACGGTATACCCGATTGCTTGTCATCGCGTCATACGAATCGGCAAGAGCAATCCACTTGGCGTACTCATGAATTTCGGGGCCTTTTAGGCCAAACGGATAGCCGCTTCCGTCAATTCGTTCATGGTGCTGCAGGGCACAATGTGCAGCGAGTAGCGGTATACCGGGTTCATCTTTTAAAATACGATGTCCATATGTAGTATGCTGCTGTATGATTTTAAATTCCTCATCACTTAACTTGTTAGGCTTGTGCAAAATATCTGGAGCGATCTGTGTCTTTCCAATATCATGCAGCAAGGCCCCAAGTCCAATCTCCATCAGCTGCTGCCTGGAGTAACCGGAGGCTACGCCCAGAACCAGTGTATACACGCATACATTCAACGAGTGGTTGTACAGGTCAAAATCACTGGAGTTCATATCCATCAGCATAATCATGGCTTCCTTTTGGCCGCCAATGTCCTCCAGAATGGTATTCATCAGACCACTTAACGTTTTGCCAAAGTGAGGAATCCGACTTTTGGTTTTCAACCCCGACATGCTCTGAAACTGCTGCTTAATTTCTACCAATGCCCTGCGTCTGGTCTCCTCCTGAAGCATATCGGGAACAATAATATCCTCCGTTGCTGCTTCCTTAATATAAACGTAACCTACGCCCAAATCCTTCAGACGTCCTATCAACCGATCGGTCAGTTCCACTTCTTCACTGAGCAGAACCAAACCCTCTTCACTATAAATCCGTTTCCCCAGCTTCATGCCAGGCTGCAATAGGTTTATATGTACCAAACGCACAGCCTATCCTCTCCCGCTCCGTAGATGTCATTTCCACTAGCCGCCGCTTCAGCAGAAGGCAAGTACTCGTTATATTCTTTCGTGCCAGTGGGACCGCAGGCTGTCATCCAGCGCCCCTGGTCTTTTTAACTCGATCTCAAGCAAGTCCCTTATGAATTCAGGAAGCCGATATGCTATTTCGGTTCCCTGAGCTAACGAAGGATATCCCACGTTGAACGTAAACATGTCCAGAGTCCCGACCACATATTCCTGTTCATCCCCCATTGGCTTGCCCTCGGTGTATATTGCACGAATTTTTTTATATGGAGGTCCTTGTGGATCAAACTCTACTTCCATACCATCCATGCAAAGCGTACCGAGAATTTTTCCGCGAAATCCAAACCCAATAATTGGTTTTTCCGTATATTCTGGCAGCAAGGACTGCTCTAGTGCCTCACGAATCTCACTGCCTTTCAGCTTTATTGTACAGGCATTGATCGGAGAAGGACATAGGGAATGCAGCATTCCCTTGCTGATGTCCCCTTGCGGAAGTTCACCCAGGAGCTGACCGGCATTAACGAGAGACAACTGCGCTCCCGTAAAATGTCTCACAGCCTGAGCGAGCAGCGATGCAAATGGTGATTCCTTCTCATATTTTATCGGAAGATTTCTGTCAATTATTACAGCTGTCTGGCCAAGAGTACGTTCTGCCTCAGCACGATGTGCGGCGATTGCGAGTGCAACATCCTCATCCAGCATCTGATTCTTCAAGGGAATACAGCCGCTGCTGACCAGTGCAATCTGATTCGCCCCACTTTCCCGTTCCAGTACGACTTTTCCAAGCCACTGACCGAACTTCCCTGCGGCTCCGAGCACCGCATCTCCAATGACCAGAGGTTCTTCGAGCACATGGTGTGTGTGTCCGCCAAGAATAACGTCTATGCCCTCAATTTGCTCGGCCAATTTCCGATCGGTTGAAAGGCCCAGATGAGAGAGAATAATCACGACATCCACTTCAGGCCGTAATGCTTCGACTTGCCTGCGCAGCGTCTCCACGGGATCCAGCAGCTTCCATCCCAGCAAGTCATAAAAAGCCGTAAAAGGTGCGGTCGCCCCGAGCAGACCTATCCGAAATGGACCTTTATCCACAATAAGAGAAGGCTTCATCCATACTGGAGGAAGGCCGCTGACTTCTTCCACAACATTCCCGCACACCACAGGACACAAAAGTCCTGAATATGACTGTTCCAGCTGCTCCGGTGTAAATGTCAACCCCTCGTTATTGCCTATCGTTATGGCATCATACCCCGTCAGATTGATTACATCGACGTTGGCTGCACCCAATGTTCCTTCCGTTTCAACGGCCATGCGGTCCATATGATCCCCGATATCCAGAACCAGAAGGTTGTCGTGCTGTTCTCTCTCCTGTGCAACCATGGCGGCGATAGAGCTCATGGAACCAAAATGACTATGGATGTCATTCGTATGCAGAATGGTTAAGGTTTGTGTTTCCTTGGTGCTCATCACACCGCCTCCTCTCTTTCCTTGCTTAACGCACTTTCCTCTAATAGATAAGCATAACATTTTCCGCGTCGTTATGATATATTGAAAGGGTTTAGAGATCAAAAAGAGGTGAACCATACGTATGAAACTAACCATTCAACTATTTGCAGGTATTGCTGAACGTCTGGGCACTTCCCTGCTTGAATACGAATACTCGGAGAGCACCCTGTCAGCAGCTCATCTGAAAGAAAGCCTTGCCCTTGCCTATCCGGAAGCCGCTTCACAAATTCGAACTTCCTTTCTGGCAGTTAACCAGCAGTACGCTCCTGCCGATACAATCATTGAGACCGGGGATGAACTGGCATTAATTCCTCCAGTTTCAGGAGGAGATGGCACCGGAGACTCAGATACCGAGCATAGGTCTTCGCCCTCCGAGCATCGTACCCAGGACGGTTTGTATATGATCACCAAGTCCCCCCTTTCGGTGGAAGCTACAACTGCTCTGGTCATCACGGCGAACCACGGAGCAGCCCTGACTTTTGTGGGAACAACTCGTGAAATGACCGGTGAGCAGCGAACGGTCCATCTGGAATATGAGGCCTACGTACCTATGGCTCTTTCTCAAATGGCTGCCATCGGAAGTGAAATCTCCGAGCGCTGGCCAGGGGTAAGATGTGCAATCAGTCACCGGATTGGTCAGGTTGACGTGGCAGAGATCAGTGTCGTTATCGCCGTTTCTTCGCCTCATCGCAGCGATTGTTATGATGCCAGCCGCTACGCCATAGAGAGACTGAAACAAACCGTCCCGATCTGGAAAAAGGAAATATGGGAAGATGGTTCCGAGTGGAAGGGACATCAACTGGGACCCTGGAACCCCATGGAAAATTAATAATTAGTCATTCCACCTCTTGCAAGGCTAATTAAATTAGTAAATAAGTCGTTGTCAACCCATTTTTTTCTTGTTATTATAATCCTATGTGTCGATATAAGTCGAGGAAAAGGTGGTTTATACGTGAGAGTGCATGTTACTGATCTTAAACCTGGGGATCTGTTAAAAAACGATGTATACAACAGTTCAGGTCTCCACATGCTGATGAAAGGTTCCTTACTCAGCGAAGACGATATTACCAAATTGCTGCAACATGGAATCGATTACGCAGATGTAGAACATACAACATCCGACCTACACTCTGATACGCAAACCTTACCTTCCGATCAAACCCGTCTGTTAGCTACCCTGTTTGACGATACGATCAAAGGTACCGAATCCCTGTTTCAGCAAGCCATAGAGAAAGGGTTTATTGACGAAGCTCAGGTCGATGAGATTTTGATTAACCTAACCACACAATTGGAGAAGCAAAAAGATGTCGTTTCCCTCCTGCTGATGCTAGACGGTGACAATGATTATACCTATAACCATTCATTGCAAGTGGGGATGCTTGCGTTTTATATCGCTGGCTGGATGGGCTACAACCCCGATGAATGTCTGACAGTGGCCAAAGCGGGTTATTTGCATGATATCGGCAAGTCCAAGATTGCTCCTGAAATGCTACATAAACCGGGGAAATTAACGCCGGAAGAATTCGAAGAAATGAAGAAACATACGTTATACGGATACGAAATTGTCAAACAGTCTACCCAGGATGAAATTCTTGCAACGGTGGCCCTTCAGCATCATGAGCGGGAAGACGGCAGTGGCTATCCCCACGGACTGAAAGGGAACGATATCCATCCTTATGCCCGTATTACGGCCGTAGCTGACGTTTACAGCGCCATGACGACCAATCGGGTATATCAGACCAAGCAGGAGCTAATCTCCGTCCTATGCGAGTTGTACAGCCTTAGCTTCGGTCAACTCAATGCGGAAGCTACGCAGGAACTCATCAAACATATGCTGCCCAATTTTATAGGCAAAAGGGTGCTGCTCACATCAGGGGAAACCGGCATTATCGTCATGAATAACCCTGCAGACTATTTCCGCCCACTCGTTCAGACATCTTCAGCCTTTATCGATTTAGCAAAAGAAAGAGATATCGCCATCGTTGAAATTTATGTTCAATAACTACTTTTTTTCTGAAAGCAGCATCTAAACCAGAAATATAATTATGAGCACTTCATACGAACTTATGACTGCTAGACGAAAAAAAAGGGAAGCCGGACTCGGCTTCCCTTTTTGCTCATTCAGGCTTGCTGCCCGGATTAAACGCAGAACGCTTTCGTGATGATAACCAACAGAATGAACAGCACCAAGATCGCACCAGTGCTTGTAAACATGTTGTATCCACCTACGCCGCCTACGCCGCCTACGTTGCCACCACAGCCATATCCAACTTCGCTCATGTGATTGCCTCCTCTTCATAAGGTATACCCTAACATATGATCTTGCAGGAGGTACGAACCGGGCGAAATGGCAATATTCATTAAATGGTCTTCAGCCTGCTTCTAGCGCGCGATGATTTCTCATGGATCGCTCAGATTCATGCTTTACTTTTCCGAATCAGACGGGACTTTGATTCCTTTCTCCTTGCGATACATAATAACCAGCAACCGCCAAAAGTCGTAACTGCCTGTATCCGTCATTATAAAAGAACGATAGTAGTTATACGCTTCAACTGCCCAAGGCGGACAAGGCATATTGGAAAGTTGTTTCTGCTGCGCGATCCAGGACGCTTGGGCTTGCAGTGCCTTTTCCATCGCTTCAAAAGCTTTCTTCTCCTCACTTGTCATCGGCGGGGCCTCCTGCTCTTCAGATATAGAGCCGAATTCCGATTGTAAATAGGCTTCCGGCTCAACCACTCCATCCACACTGGCCGTGTACCCATAAGAAGGCGTACTCGCTTTACGAATCTCATAATGGACATGTGGGCCTGTGCTATGACCAGTACTGCCTTGATTACCCAGAAGCTGACCTCGTTTGACCCGTTGTCCCTCGCTTACCGCAATCCGTGAAAGATGGCTATAACAATGGAGATACCCACGATGGTCCTGTATAGCTACCGTAAGCCCATAACCGCCGAATCCAGAGCCCGTTGCTCCTTCAGCAGCAAATTGTACCGTCCCTTCCATGAATGCATACACAGGGCCATTCCAAGGCTCTGTTACGAGGTCAATCCCCCGATGAAATGTCTGTCCACCATGGATCGGATGGATGCGATAGCCAAACGAACTTGTGATACGATATCCTGCAAAAGGATTGAAGCTCATAGATTCACCATCCTTTTCTATCAATAGATGCAGCAATCTATGAAATCGCTTGTGCTGTTGAACCTATTTTATACTAAAAAACGCACCTGTAATCCATTTTAAGGTAGATCAGATTCAAATAAAAAAGGATCAGGGACAAAACCCCTGATCCTTTTCATGCAGCTACTAACCAATACTGCCTTCCATTTCGAACTTGATCAATCTGTTCATTTCTACCGCATATTCCATTGGCAATTCCTTGGTGAATGGTTCAATGAAGCCCATGATGATCATTTGTGTTGCTTCAGCTTCGGTCAGACCACGGCTCATCAGATAAAAGAGTTGATCCTCGGACACTTTGGATACCGTTGCTTCATGCTCCAGCATAATGTTATCGTTCATGATTTCATTATAAGGAATCGTATCGGATGTGGACTCATTATCCAGAATGAGTGTATCACATTTGATATTGGACTTGGCACCTTCCGCTTGACGTCCAAAGGAAGCCAGACCACGGTAGGTTACTTTACCACCATGTTTACTGATGGACTTGGATACAATGGTTGAAGTTGTATCTGGAGCCAAGTGAATCATTTTCGCACCTGCATCCTGATGCTGATTTTTACCAGCTACAGCGATGGAAAGTACGGAACCTTTTGCTCCACGGCCTTTCAGTACAACTGCCGGATATTTCATCGTCAGTTTGGAACCGATGTTACCATCGACCCATTCCATCGTTGCATTTTCTTCAGCAACTGCACGTTTGGTTACGAGGTTGTAGATGTTTGGTGCCCAGTTTTGAATCGTTGTGTAACGAACACGGGCATTTTTCTTACAGATGATCTCAACTACCGCACTGTGCAGTGAGTTCGTACTGTAGATTGGAGCTGTACAACCTTCAACATAGTGAACGAAGCTGTCTTCGTCTGCAATGATAAGTGTACGCTCGAATTGTCCCATATTTTCGGAGTTAATCCGGAAATATGCTTGCAGAGGCACTTCACATTTAACACCCTTAGGCACGTAGATGAAGCTTCCTCCGGACCACACAGCACTGTTCAGTGCAGCAAATTTGTTATCCGCTGGTGGAATAACTGTAGCGAAATATTCACGCAGGATTTCCGGGTGCTCTCTAAGAGCCGTATCGGTATCCATGAAGATCACGCCTTGATCTTCAAGTTCCTTTTGCATGTTGTGGTATACAACCTCGGATTCATACTGAGCTGATACACCTGCGAGGAATTTTTGCTCTGCCTCCGGAATACCCAGTTTATCGAAGGTTTCCTTGATTTCGGAAGGAACCTCTTCCCATGTTTTCCCTTGCTTCTCAGAAGGACGAACATAGTACTGAATGTCGTTGAAATCCAGACCGTCGAGATCTCCGCCCCATTTTGGCATTGGCATTTTCTCAAATTGTTTCAAGGATTTCAAACGGAATTCGAGCATCCACTCCGGTTCGTTCTTAATCCGGGAAATTTCGGTAACCACTTCTGCAGTCAGACCTTTACCGGTTTGAAAGATGGATTTGTGCTCGTCGCGAAAACCATATTTATACTCTTCCATTTCTGGTGCTTTTTTAGCCATCTTGCTCTACCTCCCTATCGTTATTGTACATTGTCCTCTTCGTCAATTCCTTTGCGTAAAGCATTCCAGGCCAGAGTGGCACATTTGATGCGTGCAGGGAACTTGTTCACACCGGATAGGGCTTCGAGATCTTCATAATCGTCGAAATCGACTTCTTCCCCTTTCATCAGTGAGGAAAAACGGTTAGCCATGTCGAGTGCCTGATCCATTGTTTTGCCTTTGACTGCCTCCGTCATCATCGATGCCGAAGACATGCTGATGGAGCAGCCTTCTCCCGTATACTTGGCTTCCTGAACGATTCCGCCTTTCAGTAAAAGCTGCAATGAAATCCGGTCGCCGCACGTTGGATTGTTCAAATTCACCGTGACAGCGTCATTATCAAACGTTCCGCGATTACGCGGGTTTTTGTAGTGGTCCATTATGACACGCCGGTACAGATCATCAAGTTGCATCGCCAAAATACTCCTTTGTCTGGATTAAGGCGCTGACAAGCCGGTCCACATCTTGTTCATTATTATATAGATAGAAGCTGGCACGAGCCGTTGAGCTGACTTGCAGCCAGCGCATTAGCGGCTGACAGCAGTGGTGTCCGGCACGAATGGCTACGCCACTCGCATCCAAAACCGTTGCCACATCATGTGGATGCACATCCCCGAGGTTGAAGGTAACTACTCCAACATGACGCTTCGCTGGACCATAGATCGTCAGCCCGTCTATCTCTGCCATACGTTCTGTTGCGTAAGCTGCCAGTACACTTTCATGATGGGCAATCTCATCCATGCCAATCTGCTCCAGAAAATCGATCGCTGCACCCAAACCAACCGCACCTGCGATGATTGGGGTTCCGCCTTCGAATTTCCACGGAAGCTCTTTCCAATTGGACTCGTAGAGACCGACATCATCAATCATTTCACCGCCGAACTCAACCGGTTCCATGGACTCCAGCAGCGCCTTTTTGCCGTAAAGTGCACCGATCCCGGTTGGTCCGCACATTTTGTGGCCAGACAATGCGTAGAAATCACAGTCCAAGTCCTGTACGTCCACCTTCATGTGCGGTGTGCTCTGAGCGCCGTCAACAACAATGACAGCACCATTGCGGTGTGCAATTTCAGCAATTTGTTTCACAGGATGAACGACACCCATTACATTGGATACATAAGCGATTGCTACAATTTTTGTCTTGTTCGTAATCGTCTTTTCCACATCCGCCAAATCAATATTTCCATCTGGCTGAAGCGGAATGTATTTCAATGTCGCACCTGTTTCCTTGGCTACCTGCTGCCATGGAATCAGGTTGCTGTGATGCTCCATCGGTGTGATAACGATCTCGTCGCCTTCCTTGCATACTGCCCGACCGTAGGACGAAGCCACCAAATTGAGCGCTGTGGTCGTCCCGCGGGTGAAAATAATCTCCTGTGTACGACGGGCATTAATAAACTTGGCAACCTTCTCACGTGCACCTTCATACGCATCTGTGGCCCGGCTTCCAAGTGTATGCACACCACGATGCACATTGGAGTTCTCAAATTCATAATAATGTTTAATCGCTTCGATAACAGCCAGCGGCTTCTGGGAAGTCGCAGCGTTATCTAAATATACGAGCGGGTGTCCATTGATTTCCTGGTGGAGGATCGGGAACTGCTCGCGAATCGATGGGTTCATTGTCCCAGTTTCCGTTCAATTAGAGACTGCAATTGGGTACGCAGTGCTTCCAGAGGAATATCCGCCACCACCGGAGCCAGGAAGCCGTAGATAATCAGACGTTCCGCATCCGTACGGTTAATCCCGCGCGACATCAAGTAATGGATTTGCTCTGCATTGACTTGACCTACAGAAGCCGCGTGACCTGCTGTAACATCGTCCTCATCAATCAGAAGGATTGGGTTTGCATCTCCGCGTGCTTTCGGGCTCAGCATCAGTACTTTCTCTGTTTGCTGTCCATCCGCTTTGGTTGCACCTTTTTCGATCTTGGTAATTCCGTTGATGATGGCAGAAGCTTCTTCACGCATAACGGCGCGAGTAATCATCTGACTTGGCGTGTTTTTGCCAAAGTGACGAGCTTCGGTTGTGTAGTTGATTTTTTGGGATCCTGAACCAACTGCGATTACTTTCGAATCCGAGCTGGAACCATTTCCTTTCAGCACGGACATGGTGTTGCTAGCTGTATCGCCATTGTTCATTTCCCCGACGATCCACTCGATTGTTCCATCGTTCTCAACCACTGCACGGCGGAAGGAAACGTCAGTAACATTCGTAGACAGCTGGTGAACAGATGCAAAACGTACTTTTGCACCGGCTTTAACGAACACTTCCACGACACCGTTGTGGAAAACAGGGGCGGACAATTCACCGGAAACATAGTTATCCACGTAGGTCACAGAGCTGTTTGCCTCAGCTACAACAAGCACATGAGGTGCAAATGTTGCAGATGCATCATCTGTGAGCAGCACAGCTTGAAGCGGAACTTCAATTTCAACATTTTTCGGAACATACAGGAATACCCCGCCATTCCAAAGAGCTGCATGCAGAGCCGCAAGTGAATGCTCATCTGCCTTCACAGCTGTGTTCAGGTAAGGTTTTACCAGATCACCATGCTCGCGAACCGCTGTAGCCAGATCCGTGAAGATAACTCCTTTTGCTGCCAGATCTGCAGATAGCTTGGAGTAAACTGTGCCGGAATTGCGCTGGATAACCAGACTGCCTTCTGCTTGGTCCTGAACGAGATCTTTGATCGAAGCTGGTACTTCTTCCAACGAGGAAATAGCTTCGCTTGCTTTGTATGTGCCATATTCGCTGATATTCCAGCGTTCAATTTTTTGTTTTTCCAGTTTCGGAAGCGCAAGACCACTTGCAAGCTTAAGGGCTTCAAGCCGCTGCTCGGTCAACCAGCCGGGTTCATTGTTACTTTCCGACAAGGCGCGAAGCGCTTCAGATTCAACCGGAAGAATTGTTTGTGTAGTCATTGATTATCCTCCTCCGTTTTGTCTTTACGCTTCTTGGCCTACAGTTTCGTCTGTAATTCCCAGTTCTTCCTTAACCCAGTCATATCCTTCTGCTTCCAGACGGTGAGCCAGTTCAGGTCCGCCGGATTTCACGATACGACCTTGCATCATCACGTGTACATAGTCAGGTGTGATGTAGTTCAACAGGCGTTGGTAGTGAGTGATGATGAGGAATCCACGCTCTTCGCTCTTCATTGCGTTCACACCGTTAGCCACGATTTTCAAAGCATCGATATCCAGACCGGAGTCAATCTCATCGAGTACTACGATTTTTGGATCAAGCAGCATCATTTGCAGAATTTCGTTACGTTTTTTCTCACCACCGGAGAAACCTTCGTTCAGGTAACGATGAGCAAACTCAGGGTTCATGTCGAGTTCTTTCATTTTGCCTTCCATTTGACGGATGAACTTGATCAAAGAAATCTCATTTCCTTCGCCGCGACGTGCATTGATTGCACTGCGCAGGAAGTCGGAGTTCGTTACGCCCGCGATCTCGCTTGGGTATTGCATAGCCAGGAATAGACCTGCCCGCGCCCGCTCGTCAACTGCCATATCCAGTACATCTTCACCATCAAGCGTAACTGTACCGTCAGTTACTTCATATTTAGGGTGACCCATCAGAGCGGATGCCAATGTGGATTTACCTGTTCCGTTTGGACCCATGATTGCGTGGATTTCTCCACCTTTCATTTCCAGGTTGATGCCTTTCAGGATTTCTTTACCTTCGATCGTCGCTTTCAGACCTTCAATGACGAAATTCGTAGCCATGTGTATTGTTTCCCTCCATTGATTAAATTGATGTTTGCTGTCGAAAACGAAAAAGCGCCTATTAAATATCTGAACAGGGCTTCCCCTGAATTTCTACAAGTGCCGCAATTCTCAAAGCAATAATCACTTTAGAATAATTCTAAACTGATTCTCATTGATTATCAAGTCATTTCCGAGAACAGTTGTCCCATCCTGGAAATATGATTCTACCTGATTCTATAATAAAAGCGGGTTTGAATCAAATAAGAAACAGTCATTCCTTCCAACTCACAGTGAGAAAAATCACTGTGATTCATTATTTCATCCGATATTAACCCTTGCCAAAAAAGGGCTTATCCATATTTTGGACAAGCCCTTCATTATTTCATTCATATTTTGAGCATATCGTTAATCTTCTGTACCTGTTCGTCAAAATCCGCAACATCCACTGCCGGCGTCATTTCGCGCGGCACCGGACCATTCGGAATGGAAATCCATGAACGGCACCCATTATATTCAGGCAGTACCGGTATTTCCATCGGTTCATTCAAACGGTACACACGGAGTATCAATACATGTAATGGATCTTTCCGTTTCCATTTCAAGCGATCCTCGGCAAAATCCGATGTCCACATATGAAAGTCCTGAAGTCGGTCCAGCATCTCCTGATCTCTGATCTCCAAATCCTGCGTCACTTCGGCATATGCAGTGATACGGATTGTCGAAGCTTCAGGCACCCATTCGGCCAATGATTCTTCAACATAGGAATGATCCGAGGACTTAATCAGTTCTTTACGCTGATGTTCATAAGTCGGATACAGATAAAATGCTGGACTTTTCAGCTCAAAATGTCTGGTTTCCTCCACAATCCCGCCTTTACGCATCACCAGGATCTGGCGACCGTTTTCCAGCGCCTTAATTGCGGAAGCCCACTCTTTTAATGCCGGTGTCGTTGTGCCTAACATGGCGTATCTCCTCCCGAAATGAGTCTTGTCAGCAGTATAGACGCTTTGTTTGTTCCTGACAACTTAGATCGAGATCCGGGAAACACCCTGATAGTGAGACAAAGACCTTACATAAACAGCACTATAAGTTTGGCTTAGCCCAGAAAAGAGCGCAGCATCCACATATGTTTCTCCAGATCCGCTTTGAACCCGGTGAGCATGTCTGATGTCGGTTGGTCCTCGGCAGCTTCTGCCACTTCAATACCTTCCTGATACTCATTGGACAATGTAGCAAAATCCTCAATCAGGTTTTGCACCATGGTATTCGCATCTTCGCCGCCGGCCGCTTCCTGAATGGAGGATAGCTCCAGATATTCTTTCATTGTTGCTGCAGGGCTGCCTTTCAGCGTAAGAATGCGCTCTGCGATTTCATCCATTTGTACGGTGATTTCATTATAGAACTCTTCAAATTTTACATGCAGTGTGAAAAAGTTTGGTCCTTTTACATACCAGTGATAGTTATGGACTTTGACATACAGGACGTTCAGGTTTGCCACCTGACGATTAAGTACTTGTTCTACGGATTTCGCTTGATCTGTTTTGTTTTTTGTAGCCATCTGAATCCCATCCTTTATTATAAAATTAGTCTATTATGTATGGTGGACAGTGTAACTTGCCCTGCATAATAGAGATTTAACAATATGGCACCGCTATAGGGCGGCGAGCCTTTCGGCAGCAATCTGTGAACCGTCCGGCCTATTCGTTTTTACCCTTGCACATGAAGTTCGAAACAAGACAGGCTGCTTTCATCTCAAAAAAAGGGTACAAAAAACGGGTTAATTCCGATATACTGACTTATACCAAGCAAAGAAGTGGGTTTTCCTGTTTCTTCATATATATGGAGGTGGCATCCTTGTCCCAATATCACCCTTTAACACCCCAGGAAGCAATCGAACTGGCCAAAACATTACCGGGTCCATTTACGGCAGATGCGAATCTGGAATGTCGTGAAATCGGCGATGGCAATCTGAATTTGGTTTTTCATATTACCGATCAGAACTCCGATAAAAGTATCATTATCAAACAGGCGCTTCCTTATGCGAAAGTGGTTGGGGAATCTTGGCCACTATCTCTCGTACGTGCCCGAATTGAACGTGAAATTCTTCAGGAAGAGTACCGCCTCTGCCCGGGAATGGTGCCAGAAGTGTATCACTATGACGATGATCTCGCATTGACGGTGATGGAAGATCTCAGTGATCATGTAATCATGCGCAAAGGCCTTATTGAAGGTGTCACCTACCCTCTCTTTGCACAGCATATCGGGGAGTTCATGGCAAGAACGCTATTTTTCACATCCGATCTTGGCATGAACCAACAATTAAAAAAAGAAAAACAAGGTCGATTCGTTAATCCGGATCAGTGTAAAATAACGGAAGATCTGATCTTTGATGAGCCTTATCGGATCGCTGAAAAAAATAATTATGATGCATCGATTGAGGATGAAGCTGAAGCGCTTCGAACAGATGGAGCACTCCATCTTGAGGTAGCTTTGCTACGGGAAAAATTTCTGACTCATGGACAAGCCTTGCTTCATGGAGACCTGCATACGGGAAGTATTTTTGTCACACCAGAATCCACAAAGGTTATTGATCCCGAGTTTGCCTTTTATGGCCCTATTGGATTTGACGTGGGTGCCGTACTCGCCAACCTGCTTTTGAACTACGCTTCTTTGCCAGGATGGATTCAGAATGAAAGTGCCCTGCATAAGCGTGAGACACTTTTGCTGGACATGGTTCGTGATGTATGGAATGAATTTGAAACTCGTTTCCGCGCATTATGGATTTCTGATCTCGTTGATCCGATGGCTAAAGCGCCAGGTTATGAAGACCTCTATGTACAACAATTATTCAGAGATTCGATCGGCTTTGCGGGCACCAAAATGGTCCGTCGTATTGTGGGCCTTGCCCATGTTGCCGATATTGATACCATACCGGATGCTGCTGAACGTGAACATGCTCAGCGGAAAGCGCTCGCTATCGGTAAAACACTAATTAAAAACAATCGCCGCTTGAATACCATCGGTGAAGTGCTGGACCTTGTGTCGACAGCCATCTCCTCAATCAAAGTTTAACTTAGGAACGGAGGAACATCCATGACAAACCCTGAACATCAGCCTCTGTCCTCTCTGATCTGGAAACAGGACAAGCTCGAAATGCTTGACCAGCGTCTGCTGCCGGAAACCATACTAATGCTGAAACTTTACACTCCCGAAGAAGTGTGGGAGGCTATCCATTCCATGAAAGTTCGCGGTGCTCCAGCCATTGGAATCGCTGCTGCGTTCGGTGTGGTTTTGGGTGCAAAAGCATATGATGGACTCTTTGTGCAAGGCTGGCTGGATCATGTGAAATCCATCTGTGCCCATCTGGCCACTTCACGCCCCACAGCGGTGAACCTGTTTTGGGCACTGGATCGCATGATGCAAAAAGCAAGTGACCTGGCCGAAGCTGGCACAGGCATTGAAGATAGCAACGCAGCCCTGGAAGCCGAAGCCCTCCTGATTCAAAAAGAGGATGAAGAAGTTTGCCGTATGATCGGAGAGCATGCCCTTCCACTCTTCGAAGATGGTATGGGCGTGTTAACGCACTGCAACGCTGGTGGACTTGCTACAGCCAAATACGGCACGGCAACCGCTCCAATGTATCTCGCCCAGGAACGCGGCATTAACCTTAAGGTATTCGCGGACGAAACTCGCCCTGTACTTCAAGGCGCACGGCTTACCGCATTCGAACTGCAGCAAGCGGGTATCGATGTTACGCTTCTGTGCGACAATATGGCAGGCATGGTGATGTCCAAAGGGTGGATCCAGGCCGTTATCGTTGGTACAGACCGCGTTGCAGCAAACGGTGATGTAGCAAACAAAATCGGAACGTACAGCGTAGCGGTACTGGCCAAAGCGCACAATATTCCGTTCTATGTAGCCAGCCCCTTGTCCACCATTGACTTGTCCACGCCTTCCGGCGATCTCATTCCGATTGAGGAACGTTCTGCGGAGGAAGTGACCGAAGGATTTGGCAAACGAACAGCACCACAGGGTGTGAAAGTGTATAATCCGGCATTTGATGTGACGCCTAATGAATATGTAACAGCCATCATTACGGAGAAAGGCGTTGTTCGAGCTCCGTTCAAGGAAAATCTTGCAGCCTTGTTTGCCAAGGAAGAAGCTTAGTTTTATCGCTTCACGTGTATGATTAGCATACTCAAGAAGGGCTCCAGAGGGAGCCCTTCTTATTTTTGTAACTTGAGTTTGTTGTTGAGAAATGAGAATGACGTCCGACTCTACATCCAAATGTCTTCCTACCATCGGAATTTGTCCACAATCAGATCATCTTCAGCAAGGCTTCTACACCTGTCATGCCAACAGTAATGCCCATGGCTTCGGCTTCTGTTGTTACAGACTCCATAGGTGCATGCAGCAATTGTTCCAACGTGCGCACCCCTACTGCCCGAGCCGCAATGATCTTGCGTTCCCCAAGCTTTTCGTTAAGTAATCCGACATCAAGTGCTCCACACATGATATATCCTTTGGATGTGTTTATCGTCAGTAACGTGGTTTTGGGCAGCTTCACTTCCACCCCGACCAACACATGCTCTCCAACTACAATCGGTTCCATGCTCACCATAATTTCACGATCCACCTCCTATTCCACAGGTCAGGATAATTGTATGCCCCATTCCGTTTCTCGGTGTGGACACCTGCGGAAAACAAACCAAAACGGTTAGAAATGTCATATAGAAGTTGTTATTAGATTCCCGGTGCGCTGCGTTATTTTCTACATCTTTAGTACTATGATTATTGTTACATTAATGATATAGTGAATTGAAATGGTTTATTGACTGACATATCTACAAACGGGGCTGGGATGAATGAAAGAAACCTTATCCAACGGAGAAGAAGTTGGCTTTTTATTTAATGTCGACATTCTTATCAAGAGCCGCTCGAATGCCTTGGCGCTACAGTCCCTGTTGGAGCTCATGAACAAAGAGGAACAGATTGCGGACTTTCGGATTCAATCCGGCTTAGGGCTTGGCAAAATTATTGAAGCGACGATTCAGTCCAAAAAAGACTCTATTACCTCCCTTCACATCGAACGGAAAAAATCTCAATTGGGCGGAATGAAAACAGCTCCATCGAATCAATCAACAAATTCATCGATTTCGGCAAAACCGCAAGACCAAAAGGAAACGGTTACTCCCCAGATGGCGTCTGCACCAGAGTCGGCCAGTGCTTCTCAAGGGAATTCTTTTGATGAATGGATTGACACCCTTATCAAGGAAAACCGCCTTACACGGATTGTGGTAAACAACAAGAACGGCAAACATCAGAGCATTCCATGCCGCATTTTGAATTTTGATCGAGATAACAGCATTGTAAGTGTCTACCATGTTGATGAAAAGCAGGTCTATTCATTCCGAACGAATGAAATTGACGAATTTTTGTAGATCATTCAACGAGCGCAAACAACCAAAAAGCAGCTTACGTGGAAATTTCACAACATTCCACGTAGGCTGCTTTTTCCATTCTTATGTGACCAGTTGGTTGGATCAGGATGCTTCCTCCTGTCCATAGTTTGGACCCGGGAGTGAGTAGAAAATCCGGATGATTCAAACTGCTTATGTAAGCGCAGCATTTTCCCAAGGAAGACTCACCGGATGGGGTTGTGCACTCGCTCCCAATCAGGAACGGTTATTTCCTCGTTGCCACACATCTGCGGCGAAGAACAACCATCCAGCAATAAAAGCGACACCACCAATTGGCGTTATGGCACCTAAAACCTTGATGTCCGTAATACTAAGTACATACAAGCTGCCAGAGAACACAATAATACCAATAAACAGCAGGCGCGCCGCCCATTTAAGCTTGGAGGATGCTCCGAGTTGACCCGCTGTCAATCCAACAATCAGCAGTGCAAGGGCATGTATCATATGATACTGTACTCCGGTTTCATACACAGCAATGGCATCTGCGCCGATTCGTTCCTTCAGCATGTGGGCACCGAACGCCCCAATTGCTACAGCCAGCATGGTCAATACAGCACCAATCGTCATCCATATTCGTTGCATTATACTTCTCTCCTTTATGTCATGTCACACTAATGATATTCTAGCGAATCTCTGAGCTGTTTACCAGTTAAGCGGTCTGTGAGAGACATCCATACTTATCCCGACGATCTGATTATATCAGGACTTGTTTACTAGGTTACAGAGTGAAGAGAAACCTTGATTTTTATCGTTAATTATGGAAAAGTAAAAAGGTCTGTATTCCTGCAGTTGTCAGGAGAATCACCATGCATAATTGAGGTTAATAACAATCAACAATGATTAAGGAGGGATATGATATTAATGGAACATAAAAATACGTATGAATCCGATTCCGGCAACAATGACCTATTTACGACTTACCCTGAAGAACCTATTGATCCTATGCAGAACAGAATGAAACATTCCGGCCCGGGTATCGCCAGTTTTGTCATTGGACTCGTTGCACTTCTGGGTTATATTCTGACCTTTTTCCTTGCAGCCATTGCACTCAGTGGTGTCATCGGAACTCTGACAACACCTGCGCAGGTTGAGGAAATTGCTCTGCATCCGGCTGTACTGCTGTCATCCTTATTTATCCTGGTTTGTCTTGTTCTTAATCTGGCAGGTCTTATTCTTGGGGTCATCGGTCTTGTGCTGAAAAATCGCAAAAAGGTTTTCCCTATCATCGGAACTATACTTAATGGGATTATGGTTCTGGCATTTGCTGGACTCATACTAGCTGGCATGTATATGACATAAAACGGTCTGAAAATCGTTCATATTGCCAAATTCTCGTATCCAAAGGAGATTGACATGTCAAGAATTAAAATTTTCGCAGATAGCACCAGTGATCTGACCCCAGACTGGATTAAAACTCACGATATCGGCATTGTTCCATTGTATGTGGTATTCGGTGACGAATCCCTGAAGGATGGTGCCGAGATTACGCCAGAACAGCTGTACGAGCGCGTAAGCAAGGAAGGACGGCTGCCCAAGACGGCTGCTCCATCACCTGCCGATTTTATAACGGCTTTTCAACCTTACATAGAACAAGGGGACGACATTCTGTATATCAGCCTGTCTTCTGAACTTTCATCCACCTATCAAAACGCGCTGCTGGCAAGTTCAGAGTTTCCGGAAGGCCGCATCTCTGTTGTGGACTCACTCAATCTTTCATCCGGGATTGGACTGCTTGTTATGAAAGCAGTGCATGCTGCGGAAAAAGGACAGAACCTGAATGAAATTACCCAATTGGTTGAAGCGGTTAAACCGAATGTACGGACCGAATTTGTCATTGATACCTTGGAGTATCTGCACAAAGGGGGCCGCTGTTCGGGAATGCAGAACCTGATCGGAAGCCTGCTTAAAATTCGCCCTGTCATTCGGGTAGCGGATGGCAAGATGTCGCCCGCCTACAAAGTACGTGGCAAACGGGAGAAGGCTCTTGATCAAATGCTGCAAAATACGCTTAGCCAGAAGCATCAGATCGATACTGACCTGATCATTGTTGTACATACCATGGCTGAAGAGGATGCACTTGATTTGCAGAAGTCTCTGCAGGAACAGACCGGTGCTCGTGTTGAGTTAACTACAGCAGGTTGCGTGATCTGCAGTCATTGCGGTCCAAAAACAATCGGAATCATCTATAACACGGTTTTATAAAAAGAAACTAGACGTTATAAGCATATTTATACGTCTGACATTAACCAACAAAGGGCATCCTGGCTGTACCAGCCAAGGATGCCCTTCTGTTTATTGCTCATCTTCCCTCTAATAACTTTTCGTTTTCAGTTCATTCAAACTTTTGAACGCGTATCCCTGTTTCCGTGCTTCATCAATGATTGAGCCCAGAGCCTGTGTGTTATCTTTGGAGACGGAATGAAGGAGAATAACGGCGCCAGGATGCAATTGTTTGAGTACCTGTTGACGTGCATAGTCAGCTCCACGCTGTACATTGACATCCCAATCCTTATAGGCAAGGGACCAGAACACATTGATGTACCCCTGAGCGTGGCTCTCCGCAAGAGTGCGGTTGTTAAAAATGCCACGCGGCGGCCGCAAAAAGGTTGCTTGCTGTCCAGTCAAACGATTTACTTCCGACTTAACCTGTTCAAGCTCCGTTTTCAGCTTTTCATTGGATACCCGTGTCATATCCGGATGGCTCCAGGAATGGTTACCTACAATATGTCCCTCTGCAGCCATGCGCTTAACCAGTTCTGGCTGATCTTTCAGATAATGGCCGGTAACAAAAAAAGCGGCAGGCACCTTTTTATCGCGCAGCACATCCAGAATTGCTGGTGTATAGCCATTTTCGTATCCATTATCAAATGTGAGATATAGTTCTTTCTGTTTGGTATCTCCCAAAAAGATGGCATCATTATGCTCCAGGATCGATTTGAAACCTTCCTGATCAATGGAGGGCAGCTGCCCGTTCTGGCTTTTCTTGAATCCAAAGTGAAACGCTCCGTTAACTGGCGATGCTTCAGTGTGCACCGGAAAAATGCTGAACGCCAATACGGCAGTCAACAGCATGTATGAAACCCATCGCTTCATTTCAACCGCTCCTGTTCCTGAATAATTGGTTGTCGCTTTCTATCACGAGCCCCTTCAGGTAATATGCCACAGGAACAGCTAATGTATGTAACTTTTGAATCATGTCACGCCGATTTACAGAATCAGAAGCGTTTATTGCTCTGTTCGGGCTGATGCAGCAATTCAATCAATGTCTGCGGCTTGCCGCTGGAGGATAACCACTCCCTAACCGTTTCGATGGCCTGAGTCTGACCGTCACCGCGGTCACGCCAAGTCAGCAATTCTATGACTTTTATGATCAGTGCAGACATATTATGATAATCCATTTCCGAACGATCTGCCCTCATTTTATGATATAACGCCTCCTGCTCCCAATCGAGCAATATTTCTTCACCAATCGTCGGTTTCATTAAGGTGTAAGCCCTATTACACCCTGAGCAACGCACGGTACTTACCTGCTGTACAGCAAAACTCACGTGGATGTCATGCTCACAGTCCGCACATTGAAAGCTGACCTGTATGTTCTGTATTTTATCGTTCATATTGCTCTTCCTCCTGCTATGGGTGTACTACATCTATACCCGAAAATGATGAAGTTCACGCTGCACCTTAAATCATTAAAAATCGTGCTATATTCTTGTAAATATGTTAAAATATATTACATATCATGAGTAGGAGAGGCGGTTATCCATGTCGAAGGAAGAACGCAACATTACCTGGCAGCAGTCCAGCTTAAGCAGGCAGGAACGGGAAATACATAACGGCCATCGCAGCCGTACACTGTGGTTTACCGGACTATCCGGTGCGGGTAAATCCTCGCTTGCATTTGCCTTGGAACAGCATCTTCATGAGCAAGGCGTTCGTTGTTATGTACTGGATGGAGACAATGTACGCCATGGCCTTAACCGCGACCTTGGCTTTACAGCTGAGGATCGGCAAGAGAACCTGCGCCGTATTGGTGAAGTGGCCAAATTAATGGTGGACGCAGGGTTGCTCGTTCTTTCAGCCTTTATTTCTCCTCATGCACAGGATCGGAAAATGGTCAGAGATTTGTTTGAACCGGAAGATTTCATTGAAATCTATGTTCAATGTTCCATTGAAGAATGTGAGCGACGTGATCCAAAAGGTCTGTACAAAAAAGCACGCAGCGGGGACATCCCCCATTTTACCGGCATCTCGGCACCTTATGAGGTACCGGAAGAGCCTTCCCTTATTATTGATACAGAACAGCTGTCTTTGCATGAAGCCGTACAGGAGATTGTACGTTATCTGGAGTTGACAGGAGCCCTTCAGCTGCCTCTTGCTCCCACCACCAGCCACATTTGATCAACGTTTACAGACAAGAAGGAAGATAATTATAGAAAATATCAGATAAAAGACACAGTGATTGATCATCCTGTGCCTTTTTGAATTGTACGGGGTTATTTTTTAAAACCATCCAATTACTGCCCAACGACACCCGCCTGCATATTTAATAACTTGCTGAAGGTTCCTACAGGGTCTGTAGACAGTTGTTGGTACCCTCCTTGCTGGATAACCCGACCTTCCTCCAATACGATCACCCGGTCCGCTGTACGGATTGTGGATAAACGATGGGCAATCACGATTATGGTGACATGGCCTTTCAGACGTTCAAGTGCAGCATGAATGTGCTGCTCGTTCTCACTATCCAATGCGCTGGTTGCTTCATCCAAGATGAGTACAGACGGATTGCGCAGCATGGCTCTTGCAAGAACCAGGCGCTGGCGTTCTCCTCCGGATAAGCGAATCCCCCGATCCCCAATCATCGTATCCAGCCCTTGAGGAAGTCTGCGGACAAACGCAGCCGAGGAGGAAAATTGTAAGGCTTGCCACATCTGTTCCTCGCTCGCATCAGGATCTACCAGCCTCAAGTTTTCTCGGATGCTGGTATGGAACAAAAATGGATCCTGGGATACATAACCAATGGAACTTCTCCACGCCAATAATAGCTCCTCCGACAGTGGGACACCATCGATAAGAATCTGCCCACTCTCTGGTCGAACCAGTCCCATAATGAGATCAATCAGGGTGCTCTTTCCGGCACCTGATTTGCCGACAATGGCTGTCATGCCTTTCGCAGGGATCGAGGCATTAACATTTTCGAGTGAGTAAGACTGACTGCCCTCATAACGGTAATTGACATTCATACACTCAATGGAACGCATTAACTCGAGTGGTTGAACGGGATGAAGCTCTCCCCCCTTATTTCCGCTTGTTTCTGCGGTTACGTTGGTGAAATCGCTAATCTCGCGACTCATTTCAGTCTCAGCCTGCAGCTTTCGGACAAGCTGAAACGCCGGCAGCATCGAGCTAATATACTCCAGATTGGACTGAATGGATGTAAACCTGGGCCATAACCTGGAAAAAATAAGGATAATAAGCAATAGACTTGCCGGAGGTACGGCAAGAACACGCAGTGACAAAAAAATGAAGGCGGCAATAATCACAGCGGAAGATACCCGATGAATAAGCTGTGTACCGCTGTTTAACTGGCTGAATTGGATGACATTACGTTCGATTCGTTTGCATATTCTTTCAAACCAGCCGATATGCGAGTTCTCAAGCATGTTGCTTTTGATGTCCTTGATGCCGTTAAAATGCTCTGTAATGCCATTATAGTAGTGCTGGGATAATTCGGATGTCTGATCCCCAATCTGCTTGGCTCTCTGGACGAATTTTTTGAGGACGAAGAACAAAACAAGTCCGAAGACAAGTACAATGGCAGTTAACTTGGCGGACAGCCAAAAAGCGAGACCGATCTGAATGCCTGTAAAGATTAAAGACGCAGCCATTTGCAGGATCAAATTCGTTCCTTGGCTTACACGTGCGAGTTCGGTCGTTAATATATGGTTAAAATCGGATTTTCGTTTTTGGAGAAAAAAAGACCATTTGGCCATAATGATGGCCCGATAGGTTTCCTGACGCAATGTTCTTATGAATTGCTGCTGAATCCGCGTGTTCCGAATCGTCTGAAGACGCTGAAGCCATGCCTGTCCGGAGAGAATTACAACGAAAACGCCCAGTACCAGCAGCAGCTGACTATTTTCGGAGAGACGACCTAGTAATTCTGATAGCCAGGGTAACTGTAATCCGGTTGAGCTCATTTCAAACACACCGATTAAACTTAACATCGGAACAAGCATATAAATGCCGATTCCCTCCATTAAACTAATGCAGATCATACCCAGCAAGTTCCAATAGAGGACGGGTCCTGTTACATCATGCAGCTTGCGCATATAAAATCGAAGTTCTGAAATCATGGATTAACCCCTTTCCGTCATCGTGTTCCTTTTCATTCGCCGCCAGAACCAGAGAAAAGGACGTAACGGAAAATATAGAAAGTGCAAAGAGCGAGGAAGCGGCAGCTGTTCCACATCCCAGGTACTCGGATATAATCGTTCAATGAAAAAAAACATTTTCTGTCTGGTACTTCTCAGCGCAAACAGATAAGAACGGTAACTGCGTAAATTCGCCGGAGTTTCCAGCATTTCATTCATGAATAACACGCCATGTTTAGCAAGCCGTTCGCCAGCACGTTCCTGAGAAGTTAATAAGCCGCGATAACTCGCATCCAATGGTGTGTTCAGCAGCACGGAACCAAGCCGCAGAGCCTGTGCACCAATGGAGAGCCGCCCTTCCGCTTTTAGACGCCTTGTCAGCAGGTTTACATCCAGAGGCATGGTGCGAATCATCTGATCGATGTCCATGAGCCAGCGCAATCTGAACCAGCCATGCCGGGCACCATGAGTCACCAGATAGGCCCACAGATCTTCTCGTTCAAGCATGCGTACCGGAGTTTGAGTATACGTACTAAACCGGCTGCGCTGCCACAGTAATTCAAAATCAGTTTCCTTACCGGAATCCGGATTAAGCCGCCAGTGAATTTCCACTTGTGTTTTTTTGAGAGGATGCTTGTAACAGATATGATGCTCCCGCCATTTCCAGCTTTGCACGGTTGGCGTGCGTTTACCTTCCTTGGATACATAACCGAGTGTTTCGAGAATCTGTTCCGCAGACTCCACATCTTCAAATGGGATGAGAATATCCAAATCCTTGGATGTCCTTAAAGACACATCTCCGTAGAGATCGTGGGCGAGCGCAGGCCCTTTTAACGTAATACTCCGAATCCCATTTTCATTAAAAGCTGTGCAAACCTGTTCCATCTCGGCCGTCAAGTGCAGCATGCGAAACGTATTAGCCGTATATTCCTGTCTTAAACCCTCTACAACAGCAGCAGGAATAAATGGAGATTCCAATGATTTGAGTTTCATATATAGGACCGAGTACAACCTGTGATGATAGACAAGTCGCAAAAAGAGCTGCCAGTCCGTTCCTTCAGTCAAAGCTCTGGCTGCTTCCGGAGCAAGCTCCTGCAGCTCATCTTTCATAATGATCAAAATCAGCTTGAGCTCCTGCGGAAACCCTCTTGTGTAGTCATCAAATTCAAGATTCATAGACAATTTCTCCAGTTCCCTTCTCCGGACAACGTTTGCCGAATACGCCGACAACCGTATATTGGTCCATAGTATCTGCTCCGGTCACGATTAATTTCCCACTTCGCAGCCAGGCATGAGCCATCATTTGTCCTTGCTTGTTGCGCGCAGTTCCCATATATAGCGTACTCTCTATTTTGCGGCGTTCCAGCATTTTCATTGCAGCGATCGCCATGACTAGACAGCGACTCTCCCATAAGGTGTACTTGCTTGCCAGCATAATGGCTTTGGAAACGTTCCTAATCGCTAAAATCTGATTTCGAGTCATTCCGTTCATAGGGGTTTCATACAGCGCTGTACCGAGCCCTGGGGCGATTTGGGCAAAAGGTCTTGCTTTGAGGATTCGTGCCCACCCCAAATGAATGTAGGCTTCCCAAACCATAAGCCGGACCTCGCGTGGCAACGAAAGATAAGCTTTGATTTTACGCAGCATCGTCCTATTCCTCGTGAACGATGTCGATTATTCCCTCACGGGACATGTGCTCAAGAAACGGAACAACTTGTTCGTGACACGTATCCGCATCAATTTCGTACTCGGAGGCCAGCACTTCAACCAAGTCAGCCAGTGTCCGTTCCTCGGCCAGTAGATCCCAGATTCGTCCGCCGGCACTGCCAAGATTGTAGTATTTTCCGCTTTGGATACTCATCATGACTTTTTCCCCGCCCATGTCACTGACGAGGTTGCCTTCCTTCTGCTTCACACGATCTTTCCAATCGAATGGTTTTGTACTTTTCATTGTCCTGTATGCACTCCTTTGCGTATATGATCTGTGATTCGTTCGACCATCTCGAATGCAGTAAATTCAGAGCCTGACCTTGTCAATCTGCAAACTTCTACGCTGGCAGACAGTCTGGAGACTGTTTCGAACAACCACTGTGCAAGACCTTGCCTGGCCACAAGAGCACTTCGGAAGGTATGTGTGCACAGCATATGAAGTCTTTCCAATCCCTGAACCTGTGTCAGCTTGGTGGGCTCGTGAAGGGCATCCGGTTTGGGATTCAGCTCAAAAATGCCGGCAAGCGGAACAGCTCTCTCATGAAAATAATGCTGCACCGGTATCGCGTATTTCGTAATCTCGGCATGTACGGTGGCATAGTTTTGTTCTTTCATGCCAAACCCCTCCAGGCTGGGCTGCCACAATTTCTGCTGTGGATACCCCGGGGATACAATGGCTCTCCCTCCGGCGTCCCAGGTTATGGCAACCACATCATCGGTTAGAAGCGGATATCCGCGCGAAGCCAGAGCAGCTGATAAAGTGGATTTGCCCGCGCCCGAATGCCCGACGAATGCATACGCCCAGCCATCGATCACGACGGCACTTCCATGCAGTGGCAGAATACCCCGCTGCATCATAATGACCGCCATACATGTACCGAGAATAAACAATCGGACCTTTTTTTCATCTGCATCTTGCGAAGGGCTAACCATAATTCTGCGTCCTTGCTCGATCAGGAACAGGCCTGTATCTTCAATTCGAAAAAACAGACAGCCGTCACGAGATACAAAATTTTCATTTCCCACATTCCACTCTTCCCACAGTAGGGTTAAGTCGGCAGACTGGATATGTACGTCGATATCACCAGCATCCGTGCTGTCTTGCACGATCTGGAGTTCTGGCATTAGAAATTGGCTTAGCCAACGCAATCCATATGCTTCATACTGCACAGGCACCAATGGATGACTCCTCCTTAGCAAAGCTGAATGTAAAAAAGCCCTTATATTCATATGACTCAAATATAAGGGCGGTGGCGAAAAGATCATGTTGTCTTTCCGCCCTTTAAGTATGATGGCACTTCGTAAAGCTCAATAACTTAGGAAGTTGGATCGTACAGATCAGCATCATGATCGGAGATCCAGTCAATTTGTCTGTAACCAGTTCCAGCCATAGTTTGGTTTACTTCCAACACTTCCAGTGCAGGTGCTTGCCATTCCTTCTTTTCCATTGTTGTTCACCTCCCTTCAAGAGTTTACATTGGTACCTCGCATGTTCATTTCTCATGGTCAGAACTTGCGGATAAAGCGATATACGATCAAGCTGTGCATCATCAAACGCATATCCGGGTGAGATGCCAGCTCGGGTCGTGGTTCGGGAATGTTCTTAAGCGCCGACTGTATTCGTTCGGTGTTTAATATGCCGGCAACACGGCTATCAGAACAAAGAGATTGTACTTCTGCTGTAAAGGTACCCCAATCGGGGATCATCCGGTGCAGCCAATCCGCGGGCTGAATGCCACGAACACGTTGATTGAGTCTAACCTTGTCAGGCAGTTCGGGCGATGTCGCACGCCTGATTAAGGAGCGATCTGTCCCCTTACTGACATACTGTTCAATCGGAACGGAGAGGCAAAATTGAATGACACGGGCGTCACTGGTCGGATCACGCTCCCATGCACGATAACGCAAGGAACATTTGGTTGCCACTGCTCCATTTTTGTTGGCAATAGCCAGGTTATTGAACTTCTCAGCTCTGACTTTCAGTGCATCTGCTCTGGCGCCTCCCTGAAGCTGAACCAGTGATCCGAGTCGTTCCAGCACGCCCGTTCTACTGGCGAATTCCGGATGAATGAGTTGGTTGGCAGAGGCACTCGCTGCCCCTTTTGAAGCGTTATGGAAACGTTCCGGGTATGCCTTTTGCGCCGTTATGCGAGCAATCCTCGAAAATTTCATTCCGGTCCGCTGAGAATATTGTCTCATCTCCTGCAGCATGCGGAGCCAGCGTCCACTTTTCATCAGACTGGCGTAATAGTCCAGTGCTGGCCCCCATGAGATGGTGAAGTTCCCCCTGGCTCCAGTAAGTAGAACTCCTGCATCCTGCTGACTTGCCTTTTCGTAAAATCCCCGGATCCAGAATGAATTCTCGAAATACTTATACGGCATCTCCATCATGTCCAGCCAGGTATCTATTTCACTGAAAGGACTTCTGCCCTCGAAGTCCAGGTAGTTCTCCGAAATATTTCCGATATGATCGATCGTGGAGCGAATGAAAGGCCGTTCATCAGCGAGCAGCGTTTTCGAAGTATAGTCCGTGAAATCAGACACAGGTACATAACTGTATGCATTTAGCCTTTTCCCCTGACTGCGCAGTGATCCCGAAGCAAAACCGGCAACAGCCCCGGAGTCCAGCCCTCCACTTAATGCAGCTGCCACCTGCCGATGTGTTCGCAAGCGGGCACTGACTGCCTGAGCGAACACTTCACGAAACGCTTCGACGTATTCCCCGTCCGATTTGAGAAGCAGCGGCTCAATTTCGTTCCAGCGGTGATACTGCTTCAGTTCCACTTTTCCCACTCCAGCCCGGAAGACAAGGGTGTGTGCAGGTGGAAGCTGGTTGACTCCACGATAAGCCGTCATATGGATATCTGCCGATCCATGCATCTCTGGAATGGCCAGAAATTCGGACAACCATGTCTCATTCAAATCCTTGGTTACCCCTTCCAAGTCAAGCAAGGGAGCGATAAGAGTGCAGAATGAAAAACGCTTGCCGTCATGACGGTAATACAACGTCCTCATGCCGGTAATATCTCTCGCTACAAACAATATCCGCTTGCGCTCATCCCAGATTGCAAAAGCGAAGTCTCCCAGAAGCTTGCTCGCAGCTTCTTCACCCCATCGCTGATAAGCTCTCATAATGAGTTCACTGTCTGAGAGTACAGACAACTGACTTCTGGAGATGAACAATTGATCAGCGAGCTGTTCCCGATTATCCAAAATAGCGTCTGCGGTAATCGTGAGACCGCTGCCCTCATCAGCCAGAGGCAGTTTTTCGTTGACCGATTCGGGTGTGATCCACTGAGCATGACAGCTGAGAAATGCTTCATTCCCCTTCCATACCCCGGTTGTATCCGCCGGAATATGTCCCAGGCTTGCATACAAGTGCCAGCTGTCTTCCCATAGCGCTTGCTGACCATCGGTATGAACAATTCCCGCTATCGCGCTCATGACTTTCCTCCCCGAAGTATCTTACGCTGGGATGCCCAGGCACTGATTTGCTGTCCAAAGGGTATCCAGGATTTAATTCGCTGAAGCTTGCTGTGAGCAGAAGCCAGCTGCTGCTTCAATCGTTCCCGTTCACTGTAGCCTCGCTCCAATCGGTTATCTGCTGCACGGAGGGCAGCTTCCAGTTGTCTGATCGTTGCGAGTGCAGCCAGTGTCGGGTCTGTATTCGGCTCTGACGGATTGGTAATTCCATGTAACTCATTGATCGGTGTACCTGCAGAAGAAGCTCCCTGTATGTGATAACGCGGCTGCCATATACAGCCTGTTGCTTCCGTAAACTGACGGCTTAGTCGTTCAATGACTTCCTGATCCGGGTCAGCTTCGTAACGGACCCCTGTCCATTGTTCCGCCTCATGCAGCTGTTCAGAGTAACCCATGCGGTGAAATACGTCTGCGCCCAGTACGCGGCAGTATGTTTCTACTTCAGGAGCATCCAGTATACTTTTCCAGTTGTTAACAGAATTTTTGTGTGCTTCTTGATGTGTGGACAAAAATGGGTCGCCGACCCCCATGCTGTAGAACATATTGGATTTCGTACTTTCCACATGACGACCATATTGCTCCATGCCCTGTTCATATCCAACACCGAGAAATTCGCATAACTTCTCCAGTTCCTCTCTCGGTTGGGAGACCAGCTGTTCATATCGGAGCTCATACGCGTTCGCATGTTGTACTGCGAAATAATCATTTAACCGAAGTAATCCGAGTGTTAGATCGACGGCCTTCATATTCATGTTTGGACTTTGCAGACTGCTGATTAGATTAAACCCTTCTCCATTGTTACGGTTTACTTTCTTGTAGGAAGCAGCGATGGAAAGTGGATTACGCTGAAGATGGATGCGCTTGGACTCTGGAAAAAGTCGATCCAGCCATTCAAGCATGTAATAATAACGCGGAGATTTATCGACAACGAAATCTGCTCCGTTTCCCTGCAGAAATCCGTTATATATTTCAAGAGCAAAGCTCCTGCATGCCTTCTCAAATACATCATCCGAGACCATGGCACTATAAAATTGACGAATAATGGGGCTTCCTCCGTAAGGACGAGCATCCGCTTTTGACAGATCCACCAGGCTCATCAGAAACCACATTTCCTGTGTTGCAAATATGCGGCTGTGATTTTGCAGCATAACGGTGGAGAGTGAGCTTCCACTACGAGGGACACAGAGTAAAAAGACAAGTCCGTTACCTTGAACATCTACCACTGGCATCTCCTCCTCTGTCCAAATATAATGAGCATGCAGTTGGTATCATCGAATTCTCATCCTTTTTTTGTTGAAACAGAAGATGTACGATCGCAATTCTATGAAGTTTCGACACCTTTTAGATACGTTGTGTATTCATAGTTTTACTCTATGATACAAAATGTATCATGTCAATCTTTTATTTTCACTTTTTCATAATTTCCTTTTCGTTTCACTCTATTCTCATCCGGATCAGTTCAGCACTCCATACTTATTCCACTGCCCCTCTCCAATATGACTGTGCACAAACATGAAAAACTCCGAATCTGTCTCTTGCGAACAGACCCGGAGTAGCTATTTCTTTATTATGTTTTCTTGAAATAACGGAATATTACCCGCTATGTCCAGCATTCGCTCCATGGATAGGCACGGTTCCCTCCAAAATGCGGTTATCCTCCCGATCTGCTTCAAGTGCGTCGTTCATGCCCTGCTTGACTTTTACTGTCATCAAAACAGCCATACCCGCAATGAAGAAAAAGAGCAGGGAAAGAATACCCCAACGGCTTGAACCCGTAATCTGACCTACCCAGCCAAAGACAAATGGGCCAAAAATGGATGAGAATTTGCCAGTAATATTTACGAAGCCAAAATACTCTCCTGTTCTGCCAGAAGGCATCAGGTTGCTGAACAGTGAGCGGGCAGTCGATTGACTGACTCCTTGTACGACGCCAACCAGACCCGCAAGCAAGTAGAAATGGATCGCTTCCGTCATAAAATATCCGAGTATGACAATACATATGTAGATAGACAAACTTAACATCAGTACCTGCTTCGCTCCCCAGCGTTGTGCCCACGCACCCAGCAGCAATGTGCAAGGGAAACCGATGAATTGGGTGAGCAGCAGCGCAAGCATCAGATCAGCTGTCCCGATTCCGATACTTGTCCCATAGATGGTCGCCATCAATATGATCGTATTAATCCCATCATTGAAAAACCAAAAAGCCACCAGCATCCGAATCAGCTGGGGAAAACGCAGCATCTGGCGAAAGGTTTGACGCAACCTTCGCATCCCTACCTCTGCATAACCTTTCCAGGATCCAGGCATGTCCGGTGCAGCAGGACGACGGGGAGCATGACGGAACAGTGGGATTGAGAATAACAGCCACCAGAGCGCTACAGAAATAAAGGCGAGTCTGGTACCTGCCAGGGTGCTCCCCATGCCAAACCAGCCAGGCTGCTGAATCATGAGCATGTTGATGGCCAGAAGCAATCCACCACCAATGTAACCATACGCATACCCTTTGGACGAGATCATATCCCTGCGGTCTGCAGCCACCAGATCAGGCAGCATGGCATCGTAGAAGGTATTACCACCCGCAAATCCTATGGTCGAGATGACAAGCAAGGCAGAAGCAAGCAGCCAGTCCCCTTCTCCAACCGCGCTGAAACCAAGGGTTGCAATCATTCCAGTTATAGCAAATACCCGTAGAAAATCCCCTTTGCGGCCGGATAAATCAGATAGTGCTCCCAGCAGCGGGGTTAACAAGGATACACATAACATTCCGACCGAATGCGTGTAGGCCAGATAAGATGCGGCTGTGTCTGCATCCAGAGTTGCTGCCGCTACCGATGCATAGAAGACAGGGAGTACCGCGGCCAGCACCGTCGTTGCGTATGCGGAATTGGCCCAGTCATACATAATCCAAGCTTTAACTGCCCGTTTATCCAAGTCAGATCCTTCCTTTGCATGCATCCGTGACAGAATGCCAATTCAATGCCTGTTTTTATTGTAAAGGAAGTTTGTCACGCTTGTTCATCGTTTCTGTAAAAAGTTCGGCATACGGCAGGCATTTGGAGCTGCATCCAAAAACGCAGTCGCATAATTGTATCATTTTATCTCCTCTCGCATCACATATCGTCACCGCCCGTGAATATACTTAATTACCGACAGGCCAAACTGTGCCGCGTAATCAATGGGGGGTGCCTACATGTCAAATTCACACCAGCCTTACTCGTTCGTCGTATCCCGGGAAGATTGGTCGCTTCACCGCAAAGGGTACCAGGACCAGCAGCGCCATCAGCAAAAGGTTAAAGATGTCATTAAGCAAAATCTGCCTGATCTGATTACAGAAGAAAACATTATCATGTCCGATGGACAACAAATCATTAAGGTACCAATCCGCAGTCTGGATGAGTACCGTTTTGTGTATAACTACCAAAAGCAAAAACATGTCGGTCAAGGCGACGGTGACAGTCAGGTCGGAGATGTCATCGGTCGTGATCCTGCCTCGCAAAAGCCGGGTAAAGGCGAAAAAGCCGGCGATCAGCCTGGTCATGATATTGTAGAAGCCGAAGTGAGCATTGAAGAACTGGAAGATATGCTGTTCTCCGAACTGGAGCTTCCGGATCTGAAGCAGAAAGATAAGGATCAAATCGAAACCCACACGGTTGTTTTCAACGATATCCGCAAAAAAGGCATGCAGTCCAACATTGACAAGAAACGCACCATTCTGGAGAATCTGCGTCGCAATGCCACAACGGGCAATCCGGGCATTCACCATATCAGTCCGGATGATCTGCGTTACAAGACGTGGGAAGACAAAATTATTCCGCAGTCCAATGCCGTTATTATCGCCATGATGGATACATCCGGATCGATGGGTTCCTTTGAAAAATACTGCGCTCGCAGCTTCTTCTTCTGGATGACCCGGTTTCTGCGTCGTCAGTACGAAAAGGTTGAGATTGTATTTCTTGCCCATCACACAGAAGCCAAAGAAGTGACGGAGGAAGAATTTTTCACCCGTGGCGAGAGCGGAGGCACCATCTGCTCCTCTGTATATATGAAGGCCCTTGATATCATCGACCGGCGTTACCCGCCTTCAAGCTACAACATCTACCCTTTTCATTTCTCGGATGGCGATAACCTCACCTCGGATAACGAGCGCTGCGTAAAACTGATCGGTGAGTTGATGAAACGCAGCAACATGTTTGGATATGGCGAGGTCAATCAATATAATCGCAGCAGCACATTAATGTCGGCGTATCGTCATATTAAGATGGATCAGTTTATGTACTATGTAATCAAAGAAAAAGGCGAAGTGTACAAAGCTTTGCGCAGCTTTTTCCAGAAACGGGAAGGAGGCAGCGTAAGATGACAGATGAAATCCGCGACCTTGAATACGCCATTGCCGAGATTATGGAGATTGCCGATGGATTCGGTCTCGATTATTATCCAATGCGTTATGAAATATGCCCCGCAGACATTATTTACACTTTTGGGGCTTACGGGATGCCAACCCGGTTCAGTCACTGGAGCTTCGGAAAAACTTTTCATAAAATGAAGATGCAGTATGATTTTGGTCTCAGTAAAATCTATGAGCTTGTTATCAATTCGAATCCTTGTTACGCCTTCCTGCTGGATGGAAACTCCCTGATTCAGAACAAGCTGATTGTCGCACACGTGCTGGCGCACTGTGACTTTTTCAAAAATAATGCCCGTTTCTCCAAATCGAACCGCAATATGGTCGAAAGCATGGCCGCCACGGCGGACCGGATCAGCAACTACGAAATGGAGTATGGGACTGAAGCGGTTGAGGCGTTCATTGATGCCGTTATTGCCATTCAGGAACATGTGGACCCCCAACTCATCAAACCCCGTCATTTGGACAAACAACGTTATATGGAGATGAAAATGCGGGAGCAGCGTGGCGAAAAACCACCACGTCCGGAAGGACGTTATGACGACTTATGGTCGCTTGATGATGTGCAGAACGAGGAGTCCCCTGCTGAAGGAATACAGGTTCATCACTTCCCACCAGAACCGGAAAAAGACATCATGTGGTTTATTCAGGAGTTCTCGGAAGTGTTGACGGATTGGCAGCGGGATATCATGAGCATGATGCGTGAAGAAATGCTGTATTTCTGGCCACAAATGGAAACTAAAATCATGAACGAAGGCTGGGCTTCGTACTGGCATCAACGCATTATACGCGAGCTGGACCTGAGTAGTGAAGACACGATCGAATTTGCCAAATTGAACTCTTCTGTCGTGCAGCCTTCCAAACAAAGTTTGAATCCCTACTATTTGGGGCTGAAAATTTTTGAAGATATTGAACGCCGCTGGGATCATCCGTCCAGGGAAGAACAGGAGCGTTGGGGCCGTAAACCTGCCCAAGGCCGAGCCAAAATGTTCGAGGTTCGTGAATTTGATTCGGACACCTCTTTCATTCGAAACTACATGACCAAGCAGCTAACCGAAGACCTCGACCTCTACGTATTCGAGAAAAAAGGCCCGGACTGGAAAATTACCGACAAGTCCTGGGAAAACATACGCGATCAACTTGTGTTTTCACGCATTAACGGAGGATCTCCGTATCTGGTCGTTCAGGATGCAGATTACCTGCGCACCGGTGAGCTCGTGCTCAAACACCAGTATGAAGGCATTGAGCTCGATCTGAAATATATGGAACGCACCCTTCCTTATCTGTACCGGCTCTGGGGGCGAACCGTGCATGTCGAGACACGCGTCGAGGATAAACCGATCTGGTTTACGTATGATGGCAAGAAGCACCATCGCAAATTTATGTGAACTTCCTTCTATATAATGGAAGACAAAAAAAGCGGCAAGTCCCTGGCAGATGGCGGGGACTTGCCGCTTGGCATTTAAACTCACCCAAGATTGATGGGGTCTCCTTGTAGTCGCAGCGGCACAAAGAAATCATGTTCCACTTCATTTGCCGGCAGCGGACGGCTGAAATAGTATCCCTGGATTTCCCGGCAATCGTTCTGCATCAGGATATCCAGCTGACCTTTCGTTTCAATCCCTTCGGCAATAACATCCATTTTCAGATTCTGCGCCATGGTTATGATGGTTGCCACAATAGCCTGGTCACTTTGGCTCTCCGTAATGTCCGTAACAAACGAACGATCAATCTTCAGCTTATGAATCGGAAAATGCTTCAAGTAACTCAGCGAGCTATATCCTGTGCCAAAATCATCAAGACTAATCTTGACCCCAAGCGAAGTAAGCTCATTTAGTATGCCTGTTGATACTGAGGCATCCATCATCATGCTTTCCGTTATTTCAAGTTCCAGATAGCGGGCTTCCAACCCCGTTTCCGCAAGGGCACTCTGAACCTGCTCCACCAGATTGGACTGATGAAATTGCTGGCTGGACAGGTTAACCGATACCGGGATCAGTGGACCACCGCTGGCATGCCATCGTTTCATCTGCCTGCAGGCTTCACGCAGAGTCCAGTTTCCTATGTCATAAATAATGCCTGTTTCCTCGGCAAGAGGAATGAACACATTGGGTGCCAAAATCCCCTTGAGCGGATGCTTCCAGCGAATCAGAGCCTCCACACCGATCATCCGGCTATCCTCCGTGCGAATCTGGGGCTGGTAATACAGCACCATCTCATTACGTTCCAGCGCTTTGCGAAGATATCCCTCCAGTTCAATGCGCTCATACAATTCCGAATCCAGCTCGGTTGTATAGAACTGAAATCCGTTTTTGCCATTCTTCTTCACTTCATACATGGCAGTATCCGCATGTTTCAACAGGGCATCCGCTTCTGTTCCATGTTCCGGATACATGGCAATACCGATACTCGCTGTAACGTAGAAGTCATTCTCTTTTAACCGATATGGCAGCTGGATGGCTCCAACAATCTGTTCCGCAAGGCTGGTGACACGTTCCACATTCCCCTGCTCGTTTGTAACCACCAGCGTAAATTCGTCCCCACCCATACGGGCCAGCATAACATTATCCATGCCTTTTGAATCGGATATACGGATCGCCTTAAGGATTCTGTCGCTAACTTCCCTTAGAAATACGTCCCCGATGGAATGTCCCAGTGAATCATTAATCATTTTGAAACGGTCGATATCCATCACCATTACGGCAAACGAACTTTGAGATATTGCTGAAGATGCAATCGTTTCGGCAAGTACCTCATCCAGTTTACGTCTGTTCGGCAGTCCAGTAAGCGGATCATGCAGAGCCTGATGACGGATCGTTTCCTGCGCCCTCTTCTCCTCAGTGATATCCTTGATCAAAATATGACTGCCGACATCATTGCCTTCAATTAATACAGGCACTACACTTATGCTCAAATCCAGATGCTGCCCATGAAACCCTCTCATGCTTGCCGTATAATAACGACGTTCAAGACTGCTATTTGTCCAGCCCGAGCTCTGGAGCCCTTCGGAACTCCATTGAATATTGACGTGCTTCACAATTTCATCCAGTGAGCGATGGATAACCGCCCTCTCCGGATATCCTGTAATACGCGTAACCGCAGCATTTATGCCTTTGACAATCCCCACATTATCCACCGAAATAATGGCATCCGAATGGTTTTCATACAAAGCCTGATACCACTGTTCATTTTCACGAATTCGCTGATCCTTTATGGACATTCGTTGATTAATATAAATCCCAAAAAGTGTAAACCCAAGCGTAATGAACGTACCTGCTGCGATCAGATATGCCAATAATCCCGGTTCAATCTGCATGACGGAATTTGCCGTCGGAACATGCGTATGTTGATAAAATTGTGCCGCTGACATTCCTGTATAATGCATGCCTGTGATACCGATCCCCATAATGAGCCCACTACCCATTTTGTACATCCAAGTGAACCGCGTTTGATGCTGGCTCAGAGAAAACATCAGCCATAATGCTGCAAAGGAAGCACCTGCTGCAATCAGTACAGATACAAATACTCTATCTGCCTCATAACTAATCGGAACCGACATGGCAGCCATTCCCACATAATGCATGCTGGTGATCCCTGCTGTCATAAGCAGACCAGCAACAATAATTTGTCGTAAATTGCCAGACTTACGCCCCGCAATGTGTAGCGCAATACCCGATGCAGCCACTACGAGCAGGACGGACAGAACGACTTTGTCCATCGAATAGGACACATTCATAGGAAGGACAAACGCAAGCATGCCCACAAAATGCATCGACCAGATACCAAGTCCCATGGACATAGCACCGCTGGTAAGCCATACGATTCTGGACATTCCCTTGGCCAAACTTACGCGGCCGGCAAGGTCAAGCGCAGCATAAGAAGCAAGGGCAGCAATAATGTATGATAAAATAACCAGTTCCAAATTATACGTTCCATGTATGTGTTGTTCCACTCCGTCTTTCCTTTCAACCGGGAAGATCTTGTTGTATGTAGGCATAATGTAAAAAAGAAGGGGCGCACTGTCCGGGTGACAGGCGCTCCCTTCGCATCATTTTGACTAATGACCACTAACTTTCAAAACACCGCAGCCATACATCAGAAACCCGTTTATTTGTGATGTGTATAGTCTAAACGTCCTAGAGTCGGAAATCAACACTTTTTTCCAGTAAACGAAGGATTATTAAGGTTAATAATCTTCAAATTTACAGTGATATATCCTATAACCGTTTCTTCCTAGCCCTTCCGTATTTTCACGTTACAGAACCAATATATGATCACGCCAAAAAAAGCACAGCCAACCGGCTGTGCTTGGTTCGTACGTCCTCACGCTTTGACAGGCGCAGTGGTCTGACGAATAACCAGATTGGATGGCTCCGTAACAACCGGAGGAGAATAATCCGGATTCTCAATCATCGCAATCAGATACTCAATCGACTTAATGCCGATGGAATATATATTTTGGTTAATCGTTGTAAGCCCTGGCTTGAATACTTGAGCATAATACGTATTATCGAAGCCAACAACGGAAATATCTTCAGGCACACTCAGGCCGTGCTTCTCGATTTCATGGATCGCACCAAATGCGGCCATGTCCGAGGCACAAACGATTCCTGTCGGTTGATCTTTCAATGCAAGCAATCGTCTCGCTGCCTTACTTCCCTCTTCAAAGGAATAGTCACATACCTCCAGATATACGGTCGAGTACGGAATGCCGCACTCACGCAATCCTTCCCGGTACCCTTCCAGCCGAAGATTGGCTACAGCCGGTCCAAGTGTACCCGAGATATAGGCGATTTTGTGATGCCCCAGCTCATGCAGGTGTCTGACGCTCATCGCAATCGCATTGGAGTTGTCCGTAGTAATATACCCTGCCCGTTTGCCAAACAAGTCCGTGTCAATAAACATGGTTGGAATCTCTGCTTGGACCAATTCCTCGATACTTTTGTTGTCTCTGCCTTCCCCGAACACAACAACGCCATCCACATTCCGGCTGCGGCAGTGTTTGATAAACGAGTACCCCGGATCATCGAAACGTGTGGACAATCGGACAAGATCATAACCGCTATTCTCAAGTGCTGTCTTGATGCCTTCAAGCAATTCCGAAACAAATGGATTGGTAAAAGGAACCGTCAACAGTACTCCCACCGTCCAAGAACGGCGTTTTACAAGTCCCCGTGCCACCACATTTGGTTGATATTTCAATAGTTCGATGGCTATATTGACTTTTTTGCGAGTTTTGTCACTTACATCGGGATAATCGTTCAGCACTTTGGAAACGGTTGCAACAGATACGCCCGCTTCTTTGGCCACATCATGGATAGAAGCCACCTGATCACCTCAACCTCTTTCAAATCCCCTGTCTCCGGCTGCATCACTATAACATTCGGCAGGTTTGTCTCCCCATTATAGCTCAAAACAGCCAGAAACGGTATCGCAGGATCAGGAGGTGCTTATGTCTATAGCGGGCGGTCCAGTTTCTTCAGATCGAGCGCAAGTTTCTCCATCGTTGTTGCGAATACGGCAAGTTCCTCCGAGCGTGAAGCCTGGCGTCTTGCTCCTTGGGATGTGTGCTCCGATTCATGTTGTACACTTCCAAGCTTTTTCATAATCTGTTCAAGGTTCGCCTGAATTTTCCCTTGTGCCTCCCGGGAGCTCGCAGCTAGCTTGCGGACTTCGCTTGCAACAACCTCAAATCCCCGGCCGAATTCACCTGCATGTGCAGCTTCGATGGCTGCATTCAGACCGACGAGATGGCTTTGCTCCGAGATTTCACGAATGAGTTCTCCCATCTTGCCAATCTGATGGATTTCCCCTGTCAATGCCTCCAGCAATTCATGGGCCTGGTCTTGTGAAGCTGCCGTTTCTCTGGCAACGTCCGAGATGGCTTGAGCATTCTCGTTCAGTTCGCTAATCATGCCCGTCAATTGCTGGGTAATCTGCGTAACGGACTGCAATGTATGCTGCTGATCCGCGGCGAGCTGATGCAATTTTTCTTTTTCCTTCTTCTCGTAAGCCTCAAGAACAAGTTGGGAATCGAGATTAAACATTTTGCTTAGTGCCTGAATGACACGATGCCAGGAATCAGGAATGACCTGCTGAAATATGCTTGTGGCAATATCGAGATAAACCATGTATGTCCCCAAATAATAATCTTCAGATAAACCAATGCGGGAATGCACCAGTCCAATCGCAATACGCTGTTCAATATAAGCCTCATCCACGATGCCGTCAGTCATGGACAACCAGTACATTTGCTGTGTTTCTTTTAAACGGTCAATGGATGAAAATCGGGTAATCATCTCTGCGAGTTCAGGATAATTCCCAACATGATTGTAGAAGTGATCCACCACATCATGCACAACCTTTTTAAATACCGGCCTGTGGTCTGCAAGCAATTGAAGATCTGCCCTGGTAAGTCCAATATAATCGAGTTGCTTTTGTCTTGCTGCAGTAATACTCATATCTAGTTCCGTCAACTCCTTAATAACTACTAAAATACTCCAGTTTATAAAATTACTGTTCCGATTATAGACTAAACTACCTAAACTTACATATATCTTTAGAACTAATTTGTCATGGATTTAACCTTTTGTGTCAGTTTTTCGGGTGTTTAAATGAATATTCACGCAAAAAGACTCCTTAGTCTGCCGTGAAGGAGCCTCACAGCAGACATCAGGAGCCTGATCCGGAATGGTTTGTTTCAGATTAACGATTGAGCAGACTGCCCACGTAACGCAGCAGTTCATTCGCACTGGCTGCAGTATATCCATGTTCCTCAATTAACCGTTTGATCACTTCATTCATACGTTTCAATTGTGTCGCATCCGGTGTTTTGGTTGAGGTCGTAATCTTAACGATGTCTTTCAAATCAGCAAACAGCTTCTTCTCAATGGCTTCACGCAGACGATCATGGCTGCTGTATTCGAATTTGCGCTCCTTCCGTGAGTAAGCCGAGATTCGAATGAGAATCTCTTCCCGGAATGCTTTTTTTGCATTTTCGGAAATGCCGATCTGCTCCTCAATCGAACGCATCAAGCGCTCATCCGGGTCCATCTCCTCATCGGTTAACGGATCACGAATTTTCGACCAGTTGCAGAAGGCCTCGATGTTATCGAGGTAATTTTCGAACAGCGTTCGGGCAGACTCCTCAAACGAGTACACAAACGCTTTTTGGACTTCCTTTTTAGCCAGTTCGTCGTATTCTTTTCGTGCCAAGGCAATAAAGTTCAGGTAACGCTCACGCTCTTCTTTGGTAATGGAAGCATGCTGGTCCAGACCGTCCTTGATTGCCCGCAGAATATCCAATGCGTTAATGCATTGAAGGTTTTGCTTAATCAAAGCACTGGATATCCGGTTGATGACATAACGTGGATCAATGCCGGACATCCCTTCATCCAAATACTCATTTTGCATTTCACGCAGATCGGCTTCCTTGTAACCCTCGACTTCCTCACCATCATACATCCGCATTTTTTTGACGAGATCCATGCCTTGTTTTTTCGTTTCCTTCAAGCGGGTAAGTATGGAGAAAATGGCTGCGGTCCGCAGGGCATGCGGTGCAATATGAACATGTTTCATGTCACTTTGCTGAATGAGCTTTCCATAAATCTTCTCTTCTTCGGAGACCTTCAGATTGTAGGGAATGGGCATAACGATCATCCGGGATTGCAGGGCTTCATTCTTTTTATTTGAAATAAACGACTTGTACTCGGATTCATTCGTATGAGCAACAATCATTTCATCGGCACTAATTAAAGCGAATCGACCCGCTTTGAAATTGCCTTCCTGTGTGAGCGATAAGAGATTCCACAGAAACTTCTCATCACATTTCAACATCTCCTGAAATTCCATCAATCCACGGTTTGCCTTGTTTAATTCGCCATCAAAACGATACGCACGCGGATCGGATTCGGAACCAAACTCGGTAATGGTCGAGAAGTCGATACTGCCGGTCAGGTCGGCAATATCCTGCGATTTCGGATCGGATGGACTGAATGTACCAATTCCCACCCGGTTATCTTCGGAAACAATGACCCGCTCCACCCGCACCTTGCTGATATCACCATCATATTCAGTCCGAAGTCTCATCTGGCAGGATGGGCAAAGGTTACCCTCAATGCGGACACCAATTTCCTTCTCCACTTCTGGACGAAGCTCAAGCGGAATCAGATGCAGCGGCTCCTCATGCATTGGGCATCCCTCAATGGCGTATATGGCGCCTTTCTCTGTACGTGAGAACTGCTCAAGACCACGCTTTAGCAGTGTCACGAGCGTCGACTTCCCTCCACTTACGGGACCCATCAGGAGCAGAATCCGTTTCCGTACATCCAAACGGCGTGCTGCTGAATGAAAGTATTCCTCGACCAGCTTCTCAATGGAGCGATCCAGCCCAAATATCTCCTGTTCAAAAAACTTGTACCGTTTGTGCCCCCCGACTTCTTCCACGCCAAACGATTCAATCATCTGGTACACTCGTGCGTGAGCCGTCATTGCCGGAGTCGGGTCCTCTCTCAACAATGCAATATAATCTTCAAATGTTCCATTCCATGACAAACGGTCACTCTCTGCCCGATATTCCGCAACGCGTTCAAAAATATTCATGCTTGGTACCTCCCATGGCTCCTTTAGTGTGATTGTCAACCATTCCGAATGGTATGAAGAAATCAATAGAATTGCAACTCCTGCTTGAATACCAATCTGCGGTCCGGATTAGTCCCGCCACCCTCTGTCCAAACGTGTTGTATTGTTGTGAAAAGTGTATTACATACCTATGCGGCAAATCGGATAAGTTGACCTCTTTTTTTCAATTCAAGGGTCTTAATTTCGGCTATTCCCTGTTCTATCAGACATCTTGTGCCCTCAGAAAAAAAAGCACAGTTATGATATAATAAAGGTTCTAAATTCAGGAAACCGGACAACGTCCCGCCACGGACAACTTCTTGGGAAAGGGGCAGAAACGATGGCAGTAAAATACGAGACCGAGTTATATTCGCCGCTAAAAACCTTCTTCGAGCAGCGCGGCTTCATCATCAAGGCTGAGGTCAGACATTGCGATCTGGTTGGGGTTAAACCCGGTCAGGATGAACCACTTATTGTGGAGATGAAAAAAACGTTCAATCTCTCCCTGCTGCTGCAGGGGATGCAGCGATTGAAGCTCAGCCCATTCGTTTATCTCGCGGTAGAACGGAACCGGAGCAAACGGGGTGCTGTCAATCAGCGCTGGAGTGAACTTGCAGCACTGTGCCAACAGCTTGGGCTGGGCCTGATTACCGTGACGTTCTATAAAACAAAGTCACCACTCATTGATGTGCTGTGCGAACCTGCGGCACAGAACATTCCAAGCCGTGCCCCTTCCCGCAAAGGTGGAGTTAGGCGTCAACGGCTGCTGCGAGAGTTTGAAGAGCGCAGCGGAGACTATAATACGGGTGGCAGTACCCGCAGACAGTTGGTAACTGCATACCGGGAAAAGGCATTGCGCGTCGCTTCTGCCCTTCGAAGCCATGGAGAGGCCTCCCCTGCCGTATTGGCGAGACAAACGGGTGTCGGCTCAGCTGCGGCCATTTTGCAGAAGAATTATTATGGCTGGTTCGAACGATTGTCACGTGGGAAATACGTGCTCACGATTATGGGGGTTCAAGCCCTGACCGAACATGCGCACATGCTGGAAGACCACGAGGTTTTGGAACAAAATATGCATGTGTCAGGCAGCCGGAATTCTATAGATGACTTCAACGTTGAAGGACTAGAGGAAATTGCAGAGGTAATTGAACCGTACCTGGTGCATCAAGGGGGGACTTCCGCCCCGGCGTCCAAAGATTGAATAGCATGCAGCACTCATGATGCACAAAGAAGCCTATTATCTCCTCAGAGATAACAGGCTCTTTTTGAAATGATTCTATATAATAGCGATTAGAAGCTTGCTGCTACTTCAGCAGCCAATTTCAGGCCAGCGTCCACGATCTCTTGGGAACGATCAGGAGAAGCATTGTGACCTTCAACGATAACGAGCTCAGGGTTTTGGATACCCCAGAAGTTAAGTACGTTTGTTACATATTTTACGGACATTTCAGCAGATGCCATCGGCTCTACGGAGTAAACGCCGCCACGTGCATTCAGCAATGCCACTTTTTTGTCGCCAACGAGACCTACTGGGCCTTCAGCTGTGTATTTAAACATTTTGCCAGCTTGGCTCAGATAGGAAATGTAGTTTACCAGTGGTGCAGGAACAGTGAAGTTCCACAGTGGGAATGCAAATACCACTTTGTCAGCTGCCAGGAATTGATCTTGCAATTGAGCTGCCAGTGCAGCAGCTTGTTGCTCTTCAGCAGTTGCTTCGATTCCGTTAGCTGCTTTGAATCCACCTGTAATTACAGTGTTGCCGTAGTAAGGAATATCTGTATTGTAGAGATCCAGCTCAGTGATCGTATCACCTGGGTGGGATTCTTTGTATGCGCTCAAAAATGCATCGTACAATTTGACACTGACTGCTTGATCCGCAGGACGGTCGTTTGCTTTTACAAATAAAATGTTGGACATGTTCGTTCCCCCGTTAATTAAAATATATGAGTGCTTCTCCTGAAATGGCATTGAATTCAGCTTATATAAAGAAAATAACAACTCATTAATACATATTATATATAAAAATGTTAGTGGATGCAATAACGTAATTACTTTGGGATATGACACCCTTTATAAACAATTCAATATCTCAAACTTCCTAAACCCCATAGCTGCAGCTGCAATCTGAAGGAGCCCTCTCTCGATCTCTCCCATCTGACCTGGTTAATTGCGCGCCGTAAATTCCGAGATGGCCTCACTGATCAGGTTCATTCCAAGCAGCAGCTCATCGCGGCCGGGATGACTGAAATTCAATCGAATGTGACGCTGATCGGGAACACCTGTGGAACAGAGGGAGCCAGGCAGAAAGGATACCCCTTTGGACAGTGCGACTTTGAGCAATGCTCCGCTATCCAGACCCTCAGGCAGCTGCACCCACAGGTACATGCCCCCTTTGGGGATCGTATACTGCACACCTTTCCAGCCAGGCCTTTTGAGCAATTCAAGCATCAGCTTAAGTCTGATCTTGTATTCCCGGTTCAGCATGGAGAGATGGTCACTCCATTTAAATGGAGACTGAGCGAGAAGCTGGTACAACAACCGTTGATTCATTGGACTGGATTGCCCGTCCGCAATCCGTTTGACCGAAGCCATGGCTTGTATCAGGGCAGGATGGCCTGCCGCCCAGCCCGTACGAAGTGCAGGTGCAACCGTTTTGCTGAACGAGCCGATATACAAAACATGCCCGCCCTGATCAGCCGTATCCAGCGCAAATAATGAGGGAAACTTGCGATAAAAGTCTGCCGTCTCCAGACCGTCGAAGTGAAGCTCGCCATACGAGTCATCCTCTACCAGCAATACTCCATAACGGGAGCACAGATCAAGCACCGCCTCTCTCCGTTCCATGGACCATAATATGCCTGTAGGGTTCGAAAAACTGGGTGCAGCAAAAAGCAGCTTGGGTCTCAGCTGCTGCATGTGGTGCTCCAACAGATCGGGTAAAATGCCGTCAGAATCGCCAAGGACAGGTACAATTTTGGCTCCTTGCATTTCCAAAACTTCGAGACAGCCTGGAGAGGTGGGATGCTCCACCAAAACGGAATCCCCCGGCTCCAGCAGCAGACGCATGACCAAATCAATCGCCTGCTGGGTTCCTGTGGTTAATAAAATCTGTTCAGGTACTGTACGTATGTCTTTTCGGATATTCCAGTCCTTGCCCAGCCACTCTCTTAAAGGCCTGTAGCCGGCCGGCTCACCATACTGAAGAGCAGATGGTCCAGAACTGAATACAGATACTGCCGCTTCTTCCAGCAGCTTGAACGGAAATAATTCCTCTGCAGGTAACTCTTCGGCCAGAGAAATGAAATAATCACGGCCAGACATCTCACGAATATCCCGGAGTGGTGAAGACAACAGCCTGTTTGTACGGGAGGCGAAGAAATATTTCATCGGTCCGTTCCCCTTTCATCAATTCCGAACTGTGCTCGCAGTCCGCAGCCACTACAACCTATTCCTGCTGAACGCCGAATATGACGATTGACCTTCCCTACTGTTCCAAACCTTTACGCTTAAAAATGAAGCACGGTGATCAGGAGAGTGTCTTGGCCTGTCTCGCATATAAGGCGTAACGTTCAATCGCTTGCGCGCGGCTGCTTACATCCAGCTTTACATAGATTTTGCGCAGGTAGTTATCAATGGAACGTCGGCTGACGTTAATCTCACTGGCTATTTTATCATAGGTTACGCCCTGAACAATTCTTTCCATAATAAAAGTTTCAGTTTCTGTCAGTTCAACAAGAAACTCTTCTACCGGAGAGTCAGCCGGCTGAGCCCAGTCCGTGCTTGTGAGCCAGGACAACGGAATGGACACACATCCCTCCCGCAACCCCGAAATAAGGTGAATCAGCTGGCTAGGGGAAGCCTGTTTCGACAACATTCCGCTTGCACCGAGACCCATCAGATGACGAAACAGCTTCACATTGTCTTCATCTGTCAAAATAATGACATGACTGTGTGCGGACAGATTTTTCATCTGGGTTATATACTGATCGGCCTGTCCTTCGGGAAGCCGATAATCCATCAAGATCAGGTCGGGTTGATGGATTTTAACCAACTCTAGTCCTTCTGTACCTGTTGATGTCATGCCCCGTACAAGCAAATCCTGCTGCTCTTCCAATATCAATTTGGTACCCAGCATGCTGGTCGGGTGGATATCTACGATGACCACCTGCCATACTTTTTTCATGGTTGTTCCCCCTGGTTATGTATTGGACAAATACTTTTCTGCTTTTTTGCCTTGATTCGCCACCATACCTGCGACAGTCCGCTTATAGAGGAAGCACAGTCGAAAAATGTCGAAATATGATGGAAAACAATTGATACAGCTGCATAGCTTCTATTTTTCTTCTTTATTTCACCACAACAGCGTCATGACACTGGACTTCATATACCTCATCCATGCAAAATATAGTATAATTTTCCTGCATCACTAGCTAAAAAAGTCGAAAATCCTGCCCAAAGTTCCTACTTATTGCATCTATAAGAAATTGTATCCTAGGACTTCCTTCCGATGCAATCTCTTTTTATCCTATTACTTAAAGAATTTCATTTTTGCGTAATCAATAGTGGCATGATAGAATGAGGACTGGAATTTTTTTAGTACCTATTAATAACCAGGAGTGATGATATGAAACCTTCTGCTCAACCTTCTGACATCCATCACACCCGGAGCGCCAAAGGCAAGGCCGGATCTTCAGTCAAGCTATTTCTGGTCATGTGGATTGTTCTCATTGCACTGGGAGTTGTGGGAACCTACTATTATAGCAACCACCTTCAGAAACAGATGATTAGTCAGATTCAGGCCCATAATCAGCAGCAGATTGCCGCGCTAAAGGCGGACTATGAAAAGCAGCTAACAACGATATCTAAGGAAGTAGCGGACCTGCAGGGACAAGTACAATCCTTCAATGAGCTGCTGACATTTACCAAGGATAATGCAAGCGACAAAACGGATAACAGCAACAAGTTGTACACCCAACTGAGCGAAGTCAAAAAGCAACTGGAAACTCTCCAGAAAAAGATGGACCTGCTCAAATGATTACACCCGTCAAACAGGTTAATCGTTTTTTTATGCTTGCACTTGCTCCCTTTATTGGACTGATCTTCTGTTTGCTGCTGCTTCGTCCCCCGCTCGAAACCGGGGATTTCATTTATTCTGAACTGTCGGAGGAAACCATTACTCCCCAAACCCAGGCCATTCGTCAGGAGCTAGCTGGGGCTAAGGAAGCTGCCGTTCAAACTTCTTCTTCTATTAAAAGAACGACAGAGCTGTATAATCGAACGACCAGTACGATGTCTACCATTGTACAATCGGCATCCGTTCAGGCAGCACGTCCGGAAACAATTTACAATCAGCGTATTTCAGCCAAGCTGGGCGTTCCGCTCGAACGGGTTAACAGTGATCGGCTTACGATCGAACTCTACAGAGTGAACCCAGGCTCGTATAAGGGCTATGCCATGAAAATAAAACTCAAAGACCCTACGGCCATGAAAATGGCTCTGAGCAGCGAACCAGGAAAAGCCGAAACGACCATGCAGGCCGTCAAGCGAAATGGTGCAATCGCCGGAATCAATGCCGGCGGATTCGCAGATAGTGGCGGCAAACGTTACCCGCTCAGTACCACGGTCATGGACGGTAAGTATGTGAACGGCTTCCAGGCCAGCTTCAAGGACCTGTTTTTTGTAGGACTCAACGATACCGGCAAACTGGTCGGCGGTAAATTTTTCGATAAAAGTTCGCTGGATCGCCTAAAACCACAATTCGGAGCAACCTTTGTGCCTGTCCTGCTCCAGAACGGTAAGAAAACAGTTATCCCAGCCAAATGGAAAGTTTCACCCAAGAGAGCCCCTCGTACCGTGATCGGTAATTATAAGGACGATCAGCTGCTCATTATTGTTGTGGATGGATATAACGAAAACGGCAGCTCGGGAGCCACCCTTGAAGAGCTTCAAGGCCGGTTGTACAAGCTGGGCGTGGTTGATGCCTATAATCTGGATGGCGGCGGTTCCTCCTCGCTGATCCTGAACAACCGGGTTGTGAACAATCCATCGGATGGCAATCTCAGACCCGTGCCTACTCACTTTTTATTTTACAAATGATCCTCAATAGGCATTCCTTTTCTTCCTTTATTGGTTATAATAGAAGAAAGTGCTAATTGTGCAGGAGGTGGCAAGTGTATGTCGTTCTCATTGACATTCTGGATTATTGCAATTGTACTCGCATTGTATATGACAGGCATTTTCACTGCATCCTACAACAACGACAAAACCAAGGGCCTCTAAAGGCCGAGCCTCTCTTAGGAGAGGTTTTTTTATGCCTAGATACGTGTATATACCAAGAGACAAGGCTTAAAAGAATGCTGTAATTCTTCTAAGCCTTGTCTCTTGAGGTGCAGCAACAGCACGGTTTATAGCTGGTCTTGATTAACCATTTTGAATAAACAATCCCTGCCATTAATAGCTGACCGCCCGTTCATGGCGATTCGGCAAACGAGTCTCTTGTTGAACCTGGCTGCGAACGGAGCCGCCTTCCACCAGAGTGACGTAGATCCGTTCATGATCCACGGGTTCTCCCGCGATAATTTTGATTAACTGCTCGGCTGCGAGGGAGCCCCATTTCCGTTTGGAATAATCGATAGTAACCAATCTCGGCTGAACATATTTGCTCAGTTCAATATTGTCAAAACCGATAACGTCAACATCCCGGCCGATCTGCAGATCGGTTTCCGCAAGACGGTTACATAGCCCAATCGCCATCTCGTCATTAAGACAAAATACTGCAACGGGTTCCGTATAGTCCCGAATAATCAACTCAGCTGCCTGTTCTCCGCCACTTTTCTCGAAATCCCCCTCAATCTCTATCCATTCCACATTCGCTTCACGCTCGGTGACCTGCCTCACCGCTTTCATCCGCTGGGCAGAGTCAAATGAACCTTCTGGCCCTGTAACAACATATATCTTCGTATGTCCCTGTTCAATAAGATGCTCCATTGCCAGTGTAGCTCCTGCCTTGTTATCCAGCAGTACCTGATTAATGTTGGGATGATCCAATTCCCGGTCAAGAACGACAATTTTATGACCCCGATCGGCATATTGCAGCAGTTCCTTGCTGGCAAATGTGTGGTCGAGTATAACCGCTCCATCAATCATTCGCTCCGGAAGCATCCGATGTGATTGCTCACCACTGCAGACAATCAGGTCATAACCTTGCGCATTGCAAACGGTCTTCATACCACTAAGCAAATCCCCGTATACATCTCCGCTAAAGTCTGTCAGAAATACACCGAGAATTTTGGACTCGCGTTTCTTCAACGTTCTCGCGGCAGCGTTTGGAACATAGTTCAGCTCTTTGGCAATGGCCAAAATTTTGGAGCTGGTCTCGTCAGTCACTTTATTGCTGCCATTCAGCGCATACGACACGGTAGAGATCGAAACTCCCGCCTTTTTGGCGATATCCTTGATACTGACCACAATCTTCGCTCCCCTGTTATGTTCATCAGGCCCTCCGGGTTGGAGGACCTGACTTCTTTTTTAGCAGTAAATCTCAATCACATTGCTCTCGCCAAGGTTCTGTTCAAGGGTTGTGCGAGAAATGCGCAGTCCTCCTTGACGATATGGCTGTTGCAGTCTCGTCGCTTCCAGTTCCTTGCCATTCAACAGCATGTGTTGTATCGGTTCTCCGGTAAGATGATAGACAAATGTCACTTTCTTCCCGTTATGTTGGAAGTCAAAATGCAATCCATCCAGACTGGCTGGCAAGATCGGGTCAAGTACGAGATCTTCTTCCTCTTGACGAATGCCCAGCGCGTTTGAAATCAGCTGGTTGATGTAAATCCCCGGTCCGCTGGAGTAGATTCTCCATCCGCCTTTTACCTGAACTTCACCAGTGCGAAGTTTACCAAACTGTTCCTGTGCTTCATATCGATTGTTGAATTTGCCGTCAGAACTGCTGAAATAAGCATTGCTTTGACGAAGATCCGCGTTAGGCACGACTTGCTGAATACCTACCGGGTTGATGATGCCCAGACCATTCCAGACTTCCTCTGGATGACCAAGCTTCGCCATTGCCTCAATGTAGCGGATATGTGCATGCACATATTGCAGACCTACTTCCCGTCCGAAGTTCGATGCCTGTTCTGCACGTTTGAAATGTGTGCTGACCCCGCCATCGTATTGTGCTGGACGGTTCATGAGCCTTACGCCATCCGGGCAGAACAGCTTCTCCTTAATCAGACGATAGTGGGAAGCGGCCTGTTCAGGCTCCAGAAGCTCGGCAATCATGCTGCGCGTCATCGGCAAAAGGCGGTACTGGATGCCTGTCTCGCTGTCATCCGGATGCAGCATGCGTTTAGCCTGTTCCGGGTCTTCCATATATACAAAACCAGGGATAACCTCTGTATCCAGCATGTATTTGTTAAAATCCTTTTTCACACCTGCTGCCATGCTGCTTAATTCTGCTGCAAGTTCCGGCTGTACAGGCACAAGTGCTCTGGATAACTGACTCAGCGTTTGATACGTAAGAGCAACGGTCCAGCTGCTGACCATGTACTGTTTCAATTGGGCATTTGCCGGTTGAAGTGTATCATCCCAGTCTCCGTCCCCATATGAAGAAAGGAACGTATCATGCAGGAAGTGACTGCGGATATACTCCAGCTCTTTTTGTGCATGCTCCAGCACCGTTGCCTTAGCCTCACTGAAGTGGAAACCGTGTTTAACGGTGTAAGGAACTTTTTCATCCAGAATGGAATAATCTTTGGTGGCGATCAGATAGTCACTCAGTACTTTGAGCGGCCATACAATGATGTCTCCATGGCTCTCTTCCTGCTGAATTTTGAAATAACGATCGAACATGAACCATTGAGGCCAGTTGCCGTCATCCTCATACTGGTGCGAATACACCATTTTCAGAATATCGCGGACCTGTTCATATTTCTGTGTAGCCATGAAGTATTCGACCGGTCCCTGACATACATCACGCGTTCCCCAAGCAGCACCGCCATATTGCTCCAAACCATGTGGAACAGAGTAATGTACCAGCATATTGTGGGTATACCACCATGCAAGTGCATTGACCTTGAACAGCTCTTCCGCATTTTGCTTCCCAGGACGTGACAGATGGAACCCGTTCATGACTTCCCCATAAAAGGCACGATACGCGTCAACTTCTTCCTCGAAGCTGCGTGGGGACAACACCACATGTCCACCTTCAAGCAGACCTTGAATCGTCATTGTCCATTCTTCCGTACTGCCCAGCTGCAATGTAAAGAGTGAACCATCGCCCGAATTTACACCACTCGCCAGTCGGGTTTCATCCCCAACCTTCACTGCCGCTCCGCTTACGGACATGCGGTACTCCAGATTCGGGTACTCTTTGGCACTAAGAGAACTTGGATTTGCCTTAATGCTCAGTTCGCCATTCTGTTCGGTTACACGGGCAGGCAGCTCGAATTCATTCACATTCATGGTGATCTGATTGGTAATCAGATAGCGATAGGCAATTCCTTTTTCCGATTTCACATGCAAACGTATTTCGGGAGTATCCAATGTTGTATAGTTGGTGACGATCAGCGTGTCCTGAGCCGTTTTATAATACCAGCGTACATAGTTGAAGCCCATCTCGAAGAGGGAAGGCATCGTAAGCAAATGGAAGACTCCATCCATCTCCACGTAAATCCGCTGGCCGGAGGATTTGGCGACATTCAACGCACTGCGCGCATTGCTCATCATCTTGTTGAAATTCGTATTACCAACAACAATGTGGGAGTTGAAAATTCCGTACATATATGAAGTGGTTGTGATCACGTTCTGACCCAGTTTCACATTGTTGCCACTCATCAGAATATGGCCGTGTGGACGCTCCACGCGCATTTCTTTTTCCTTGAGAACTATATGTTCATACTTGTCTGTAAAAAAAGCCAACAGCTCGCCATCGACGCGTTCTTCCTGATGTCTTTTTGAAGCCGGGAAACGGGAATTCACTTCGTCTTCGGACATAGCCAAAGTACGAAGCGGCTCACCCAGAGCCGGGTTCAGGGAAACTTTGGGCAAAGCGTTGGCAGAGCCAGCTGCTGCAGCTGCGTTCGCTGTACGTTTCGCTTCATATTCGTCCCAGGCTTGTTCCACAACTTCCTTATATTCCAGTTCCTTCACGGCTGCTGCGTGATTCGCCTGGAAAAGGCCATAAAAGACAAAGCGGGTTTCGCCATTCAAAACCACTTTCTCCGACTGGAGGGCCGTATACGCAAATTCATACTGATATACTTCATTGGCCAGTGACGGCTTAAGCAGGCTCTCCGGAATATTCGTTTCCTTGTAACTTAAGCCGAAGAACTGGAAACCATCTGTCGAATAACCGATGGCACGGGTCAATGAACCCTGCTGCACATAAGGAAACACCCCGCCCTGAGGTTGGTTTTGCCGGGAAGCTACAATATAGCCCAGCTTGTCATCTTCAAACACGGCATGATCAATATATTGCGACAGATAAGCTTCGTTACTACGTACAGCTCCCGGATCGGCAATGCCGATGTCCTGGCCGTAGATAACATCTACTTCTTCCCCTTCCCCGTTAACCGTGACATCCCAGAACCAAACTCCTTGGGCAGCAGGTGCTAAAACAACCTGATACGTCACACCTTCGGCATTTCCCGTCCACACCAAACGGTCTCCGTCATGATGGACCTGACTGTCGGAATGTATGCCAAGCATTGGAACAAAACGAATACCGGATTTGTTATGAAAACGCAAATAGAGATTGTTCATAGCACCGTCCACCGGGCTCGTCATTAATTGATTGATCATGGCCTGTCCACTTACGGCCTGGAACAAATCACCGCTCTCCCAGAACGTAAAACTCAGTTCGCCGGCTTGAACGTTAATTTGCGACTTAGTCATCGTATTCATATATTTTTTCTTATCCTCCTATCCTACCTAGTCCCTCTACCGATCAGCAAAGGAAGAAGGCAGTGCAGCTTCACTGCATTTTTATGTGAAGTCCATTCACCTGAAATGTTCTTAACGTTCTGAGCAATTACACCAGCTTAAACGTACTTTCCAGCGTATCGCGGCTATTAGGACCGACAAAAATCTGGAACGTCCCTTTGTCACTGCGATAACTCAAATCGGAATGATGATAACGAAGTTGTTTCTCATTTAAAGAAAATGTTGCAGTACCGCTCTCGCCCGGTGCGAGTGCAAGTTTCGCATAACCCTTCAGCTCTCGCATTGGTCGTACCACTTCACCGGATACATCACGTACATATAGTTGAACAGTCTCCACACCTGCGCGCTGGCCGGTATTAGTTACACGAACCTGAATGCTGATCGGTTGATTGGCAGTCATTTCTTGGCTCGATACTTCCAAATCACCGTATTCGAACGTGGTGTACGACAAGCCATAACCAAACGGAAGCAGCGGCTCGTTCGGGCTATCAATATACTTCGAAACATAACGTTCTTCTGTTTTCTCCGGATTCAGAGGACGTCCGGTATTGAAATGGTTATAATATACCGGGATCTGACCTACGGATTGCGGGAACGACATGGTCAGACGTGCGGATGGATTCACCACACCGGTAAGAACATCGGCAATCGCTGCTCCGCCTTCACTGCCCGGGAACCATGCTTCAAGCACGGCATCCGATTCTTCGAACAGACCATGCAGATCCAAAGGACGGCCATTGAAAATCACGCTGGCAATTGGTTTACCGGTTGCCTTCAACTGCTTGACGAGTTCAAGCTGAGCTGCTGGCAGACGAATATCGGTACGCGAACCGCCTTCACCGCTCATTTCAGCGTCTTCTCCCAGAGCCAGAACGATAAGATCTGCCTTGCTCGCCGTTTCCAGTGCTTCAGCGATTTGTTCCGCTGTAATGGTGTGAACACCGCTACCTTGGGCAATGTGAACCTGTCCGTCATGCAGACGCTCCTGCAGTGCGGATCCCAGTTTGACAGCATCTTCCTTCACGCCTTCACAGGACCACCAGCCGAGAATGTCTTCGCTTTGGGCAAAGGGACCAATCAACGCCACATTCGCTTCTGGCTGAAGCGGGAGAACACCGTTCTCATTTTTCAGCAAGACTGCCGATTTGGTTGCCAGCTCATAGGATACCTGACGATGTTCCTTCGAAAATACAATTTCGCTCTCACGTTCCGGATCCGCTGCACGGATTGGATTGTCGAACAATCCCAGTTTTTCTTTCAGCTGCAAAATACGCAATACCGCTTCATCTATAAGCTTTTCTTCCACTTCACCACTCTGGATCAGTTCAGGCAGATGACTAACATAACAAGGAGTCATCATCTCGATATCCACTCCTGCACGGATGGCACGGTATGCAGCTTCACGGTCATCTTCAGCTGCGCCATGTGCAATCATCTCGCGGATGGAGGCCCAATCCGAGATCAATACACCATCAAAGCCCCACTCGTCACGTAAAATGTCGCGCATCAGCTTCTCATTTCCACTCGCTGGAATGCCATCTACAGTATTGAACGAAGCCATCACCATTTCCACGCCTGCGTCCAAAGCAGCTTTGTAAGCCGGCAAATAGTATTCACGCAGGTTTCGTTCGGACATGTCTACTGTGTTGTAGTCGCGTCCACCCTCTGCTGCTCCATACGCCGCAAAGTGCTTCACACAAGCAGCCAGACGGTCCGGCTCATCCTTGAGGCTGTCTCCCTGATATCCGCGTACAAAGGCAGCCGAAAACAGGCTGTTGAGATAAGGATCTTCGCCTGTCGTTTCCATTACACGGCCCCAGCGCGGGTCACGAACCAGATCGACCATTGGTGCAAATGTGACATGCAAACCGGATACTGCCGATTCGCGGGCTGCAATCTCTGCACTTTTCTCTGCCAAGTCCGTATCCCATGAACAGCCAATAGCCAGCGGGATCGGGAAAATGGTTTTGAAACCATGAACCACGTCTGCCATAAACAAAAGCGGAATGCCAAGTCGGCTTTTTTTCATATAAGCTTGCTGCACATCAATAATGGCCTGTGCGCCTGACAAGCCCAGGATCGAGCCACTGGCATCGACAGATTGCTCTGTAATGCCCATCTCTTCCATCGGTCCTGTAATCTGACCCTCCACATTTGTTCCTTCGTAAAAATTGGCGGTCAGCTGAAGAAGCTGGGCGGTTTTCTCCTCCAGCGTCATTTGTTTGACAAGGTCAAGCAGCTGCTCATTGTTCATATCTATTATCCTCCACTGCACGTTGTTGAAATAAAGAACCCGGCTGCGTTCGGGGAGAGACCGCGCACCGGGTTCAGAATGGTGGGCTGACAGAATCGTCCTGTCATGTCCCATCTTGTTAACTACTGAATGATTACTTGAATTCGCTGTTCAGTTCATCCAGGTAAGGTTGAACCAGGGACATCTTGCTGTTCACCCATTCTTTCCAGTTAGCTTCCAGATCTCCACTTTTGAGGATCAGGTTGGCATATTCGTTCTGGTAATCGAATGAAGCTTGACTCTTAGCTTTGGAATCGTACAGGTTGACATCCCAGTCGTATGTTGCGAGCGATTGACCTTCTGTACCGAGTTTTGCTTTTTCCTCGAACAGTTTTACAGCTCTATCACGGTAATCCTTTTTAATAGCAGGGTTTACAACACTGAAGTCGTCACCCAAGAGATACAGACCTTCGAAGCGTGCTGGGTATTTGTCTTCCAGAACTGTTCCTTCTGGCAACAAGCTAACCAGTTCGTTGTTCTCATCATATTTCCAGTCCGTTCCTTCGAAGCCCATGTTAATAAGCAGTTGTCCTTCTTTTGTCGCGGAGTAGTCGATCAGATCCATAATTCGTTCAAATTTCTCGTCACTGATCTCAGGGTTGAAAATCAGCGCGGACCAGAAGTTTGCTTGCTCCAGGTTGCGGTATTTCCCGTCATCTCCAAGAACGATTGCAGTGTGTACCAGCTCATCACTATCTACACCCAGATTCTTCTTCATATCAGTGTCCAAACCTTGTCTGTATGAAGCCAATCCACCCAAACTTGTAACTGCAGCAGTACCTGTTACTTTAAAGTTGTTTTGACCTTCATTGTTTTTCCATGTGTAGAACTCTGGATTGAGCAATCCATCCTTATAGGCTTTTTGCATCAATTTCAGTCCTGTCAGCGTCTCAGGATCTGCTGGTCCCCAGTGGAACTGACCATCTTCACCTTTATAGAACGGAGAATCCGTCATGGCATGCACGCTGTTCGGCATAATCATGTTTGTCATAGCGTCTGCCGCATTGTAGGACAGAGGTACAAGTTTGCTGCCTACTTTGCCTGGATCTTTTTCTTTCACAAGCGCAGCATATTCATTAATTTCAGATGTTGTATACGCATCTTTCAGTTCGAAACCAACCGCTTCAGCCCAGTCTTTACGGAGAGCAATAACCCCGATTTGGTTTGTCAGCGGATCAGCAGGTTTGTTCTCATAATAAATTGGTCTAGGCAAGAGATACGTTCCGCCAGTCAGTTCTTCCAACTTATCTCCGAGTCCTGTCAAGTTGTAGGCTGCTGCCACGTTTGGCCAGCGTTCCTTCCAGTCATCCGGGAATTTGTAGAAGAGTCCTTGATCAATATTATTCAAGGCATCACCATGAACATAGTTCCATACGGATACATCCGGCAAATCACCTGAGTTGATCCACAGGCGAAGTTTCTCGCCCCAGGAATCCCAATCAATATAGTTGTAATCCCAAGTTACATTGAATTTGTCTGTCCAGAATTTATGGAACTCGTTATCCATGTTCCCGTTTTTCACTTCCGTCAGGTTAGCTACAGAGATGGTCAGGTTATCTGTATAATTTCCCTCTGCATCCTTCTCGTTGCTGCCTTCTGAACTGCCACTGGAACAAGCTGTCACCACCAACATCAACAGACAGAGCGTGATGGCAAAAATGGATCTAACAGACAACTTTTTGTTCGTCTTCATGCTTTTACCCCCATGTTTTTAGTAGAATTTTAAGTCAAAATCCTATACGTATAATCAGGTCTTGATAGCCCCTGTTAATACCCCTTTGGCAAAATGTTTTTGCAGCATTGGGAAGAAACACATAATCGGTACCATAGTGACAAATACCGCGGCCATTTTCATACCCATTGAGAAATTGCTGACTTGGGTTGCATCCACGCTGGAAGCATTGGAGGCATTGGTCTGCGATGTAGAGATAATCGTCCTAAGTACATTCTGCAGTGGTAACTGATCCGCCTTTCGCAGGAAGATCATCGCATCATACCAACTGTTCCAGTAGGCCACGCCGTAGAACAGTGTGATCGTTGCGATAATAGGTGTAGCGAGCGGAAGAACGACGTTGAACAGTATTCTCCACTCTCCTGCACCATCCAGTCGCGCTGATTCCATTAGCGATTCCGGCAAAGTGTAGAAGTAGTTCATCATCAGGATCATGTTGAATGCACTGAAACTTCCCGCCAGAATAACGGACCATAGCGACCCTGTCAGGTGAAGTGATTTCATGATCAGGTAAAGTGGTACGATACCACCATTGAAAATCATGGTGAACAGCACCAGGAAAAAGATAAATTTCTTAAACGGAAAGTTGCTCCGACTTAGTCCATACGCCATGCTTGTTGTCAGGAACATACTAAGAGGTAAGCCGATAACAAGCAGGATCAGTGTGTTTTTGTACCCCGAAAGAATAGTTCCGTCAGCGAACAGCGCTTTATAGGAATCCAGAGTGAACTCTTTAGGAAACATCAATAATGGATTGTCGGCATATTCTTTTTGTGTTGCGAACGAAATCATAATGACATTCCAGAACGGAATCAGGATCATCAAGGCAAGCACAAGTAATATGGCGAAGATAACATAATCGAGAAGCGTCATTCGTTCTGTACCAATCTTCGACTTTTTGGTAGCTTTCATGCTCATTTCATTTTTCCTCCTTTCTTATCGGAACAATCCGTCTCCGCCAAGCAGCTTCGCAAATCTGTCAGCAAGAAGCAGCAAGACCATATTCACAAGGGAACGGAACAAGCTGACCGCCGTTGAGAAGGAGAAGTCGGTTGATGATTGGAACGTAATCCGATAGATGTATACATCGAGTACTTCCGATACGTTTTTGGTAGCGGCATTCGCCAAGTTGAAGATCTGATCGAAACCGGAAGACATTAATCCGCCGACAGACAGGATAAACATAACCGTAATGGTCGGCATGATGTTCGGCAATGTGATTCGGAACATCTGCTGCAAACGGGACGCTCCGTCGATCTGTGCGGATTCGTATTGATCCTGATCGATACCGGAGATCGCTGCAAGGAAGATGATGGCACTCCAACCACTTGACTTCCAGATATCAGTTAACAGAAGCATCGGTACAAAGTTCGACTCGGAACCAAGGAAGTTAATGGTTGGCAATCCAAGCAGCGCAAGCGTACTATTCACCAAACCGTCATACGCCAGTACGTTGATGACAACCCCGGATACGATAATCCAGGACAGGAAGTGTGGGAAAGTAAGAACGGTTTGGAACCACTTTTTCCCTCTGCGCATCCGCAATTCGTTCAGTAAAAGGGCCAGGATAATCGGGAACGGGAATTGAATAATCAGCTTCAAAATGTTGATATACAATGTCCGCCATACCGCATCTATGAACGTCGGATCCCGGAAAACGTATTTGAAGTTCTCAAATCCGCTCCATGGACTTCCCCAGATGCCCAGGTTCGCCTTGTAATCTTTGAATGCCAGGGACAGGCCGCCCATTGGCATGTAGGCGAACAGAATTAGCCAGACAAGCCCCGGAATAAGCAGGGTGTACGTCATTCTGTGCTTCCAGATTTCACTCCAGAGCGAATTGCCTTTCAAGTTTCCCTTCAGCTTTTTGCTAGGTCCTTCGGCTGCAGGTTTCAATTTGCATCTCCTCACTCTACTATGGTCTTGTCGTTATACAGAAAATCAAACATGGTTCTCAGGTGCTGCTCCCAAAATCTCCATTCATGAGCTCCCGGAGATTCAACATACCGGAATTGATACGCAGTCCCCTGCATGTACGCGGCGAATCTGCGGTTCATTTCAACAAATGGATCACTTTCACCGCAGCAGCTAAGTACTTCTGGTAAGGGCCGGCCCTCTTGCAGCAATTTTGCTGTCAGTGCGTAGATGTCCTGATCGGGCTTCACCTGTAACCGTTCTCCAAAAACCGCTTTCATTTCCTTGATCATGCCTGGTGGCATATGAGGATCATGAAGCCGTGTCCGAATGTCGGTTACCCCGGATAAGGAGACCACTTTGCGATAACGTTCAGGATAAGTCAGTGCGCATTTTAAAGCACCATATCCCCCATGGACAAACCCGCAATGTAAGTCTTCGCAGGATCCGTATTCAGGTTGAGCTGACGCCTGCAAAACTCAGGCAATTCCTGAGTAATGTAATGGAAGTAATTCAGGCCGTATTCCATATCGGTGTAGTAGCTTCGGTTTGCCTCTGGCATGATGATGGTACAGCCATATTGTGCAGCGTACATTTCGATTGTAGTCAATCGTTGCCATGTACTCGCATTATCACCTGCCCCATGCAGCAGATATAGCGTACCGCCTGAAGTCTCTCCGGAGTCACAGGACACTACATGTATGCTTGTGTTCATGCATAGTGTAGGCGATCCGGTTTCGATCGTTATGTGCGCCATATGGAACCCCTTTCATCATCAGTTGTCGCCTGTACTCTCTCTACTTTTGTTTTCCTGCTACAACTCCTTGCCATTCCCCCGTAGCCTACTAGGTCATCGAAACGATTTTCTCGAATCGTTTCAAAACATAGCTAACGTTGATTCATATGGTCTTAAAAACAGCACTTATTACTTGGAAGCGATTTCTTCGAATCGTTTCGAATAAATCATAATCCCGATGAGTAAATCCTGTCAATAACCTTTTTACAAATTTCGCGTTTTTTACTCAAAAAACTTCTTGTTCAAGTGTAAATTTGCGTCAAAAGGCACTTTTATTGTGAAAATATAATCTTTTGGTAACCGGTTGCACATCTTTCATTGACATCACTTCAGGTTTGTAATAACATAAACCCTAATTTTGGTTACAGATTGCGGAAACGTTTCACCAACTCTAAAATTGCGTCTTTTTTTGCAGAAAGGATGTTATTATGTCCAGCATCGTAAATACTTTTGTTCATCATATCGAAGCTCAGCAATTAAACGTACTCTCTGTTCGGGTGCTGCAGCACGGTGAAACAAGGGAACAGTGGAACCGCACCGAGGATACTCGCCGCTTACAGCATTCTATAAGTAAGTCGTTTACCTGTATGGCTATAGGAATGGCTCTTGATGAAGGTATATTGACGCTTGAATCCAAGCTGGGAGAATATTTTACTTGGCCGACACCTGCCCCTGATTTAACAGCCTTTTCTCCTTCAGACCTCACGTTGTATGACCTGCTGCGGATGTCTTCAGGGCATGACGTTCCAGTGCTCTGGGCAGAGGAGCGGGCTACTCTTAAGGAAAAGGATTGGGCTAAATATTACATGTCACTGCCACTCGACAGAGTCCCTGGTGAAGCATTTACATACAGCAGTGCCGATACTTTTATGATCTCGGCCATGTTCCAGGCAGCCTCAGGTCAGACAGTGAAGGACTATTTAATTCCCAAATTGTTTGAACCACTGGGGATTTTCAACGTGGAGTGGGAGACCTCTCCCTTGGGCATTACCCTGGGTTGTGCGGGTTTGCAGCTTACAACTGAGGAATTAGGCAGATTTGGACAGCTATTGCTTCAAAAAGGGAACTGGAAAGGCACTCAACTGATTCCTGCGGAATGGATAGATCTCGCCACAACTCGACAGATCGCCACGTCTGGAGAAGGGGATTGGGGTCAAGGCTACGGTTATCAGTTTTGGCTGTGTTCCCATAACGCCTACCGCGCTGACGGGGCCTATGGCCAATTATGCGTGGTCCTTCCCGAACTCAACGCTGTTGTTGCCATCAATAGTGATGAACTGAACATGCAGGCCATTTTGGACCTGATCTGGTCCGAGATCCTCCCCCATCTTGAAACCAATCTATAGAGCTGATTTATAAGTTATTCAAGACTAGCCCTATTCAGCAAAAAAATATCGGATAACAAAAAGAAGCATCATGCCTTTATCGGTCATGATACTTCTTTATTTTACTTACCCGTGCTGTGGAAGCTGGGTCATTTCATCCAGACATTGTGCGCATATGTAACGCTCTTTAAACTCATTGACTTCTTCCATCGATCCGCAGAAAATACATTTTGGACGGTATCTCTCCAGAATGATATGGTCCCCTTGTACTAAGATCTCTACAGGATCTCCCTCATTCATTTGATACCTTTTACGCAAAGATTTAGGCAATACGATCCTACCCAATTGGTCAACTTTGCGAACTACTCCAGCTGGCTTCATAGCTACGGCACACCTCTCCTATCTTACTCTAAATTTCTAGGTACAATTGTACTATGTTTAAAGATTCGCCAAGATTTTGTCGAATCCTGCTGGAAATAAACATTTTTTGTCCTTTTTTTTGAAAAATGTTTTTTTAGCGAATTCTAACAGTCACCTGATCACGAAATAGGATCAATCCATACCCGGGAAATTAAGCTGTCGTAATGCCTCGTACACGATAATCGCAGCCGAATTGGACAGGTTTAACGAACGAACATCCCCTGTCATGGGCATTTTCATACAAGTATCCGGATTAGCAGCAATCAGTTCGGGAGGCAGCCCTTTGGTTTCTTTGCCAAAAACCAAAAAATCTCCATCCTGGAATGTAAAATCGGTATATCGGTTCTTCGCCTTCGTGGTTGCGTAAAAAAAGCGTCCTTCAGGGTATTGCTCCTGAACCTCAGCGAATGAATCATGATATTCAATGTGAACTGCATGCCAGTAATCCAGGCCAGCCCGTTTCAGGGTAGCATCATCCGTCCGGAATCCGAGCGGGCGAACCAGATGCAGATGAGTGCCCGTAGCCGCGCATGTGCGAGAAATATTGCCGGTATTCGCGGGAATCTCCGGTTCAACCAGAACGATATGCAAAGCCATATGTGTTCAATCTCCTTTACATTCATGTATCTGTTGTATCTGTTGCAATCCTCTAATTCTAAAGAAAAGCCTCCCACACGTCAATGTGGAAGGCTCTGGAAGGGCTTAGATGTGAATGCTAAGGTTCATCATCTTGTCCCTTATCAATTATCCATTTGTTTGCTGAAAGTGGCTCATAAAGTCTGTCAGTGCCTTAACACTTTCATAAGGAGCTGCATTGTAGATGGAAGCACGAAGGCCCCCAACGCTGCGGTGTCCTTTCAATCCAACGAACCCTTCCTGTTCGGAAGCTTTAATAAATTGTTTCTCCAATTCTTCCGAAGCAAGGCGGAACGTCACGTTCATCAGGGATCGGTCTGCAGCATCCACACAACCACGATAGAAGTCCCCAGAGGAATCAATCGTGTTATAAAGCAATTCCGCTTTTTTGATGTTCTTTTGCTCGATACCCTTCAGTCCGCCTTGTTCTTCAATCCATTTCAAAACCTCATTCACCATATAAACAGAGAAAGAAGGCGGGGTGTTATACAGGGAATTGTTTTCGGTATGGATACTGTAACGAAGCATCGTTGGAATCGTTTTTGGTGATTCTTTTACCAGCTCCTCACGGGCAATCACCACGGTAATTCCGGACGGTCCAAGGTTTTTCTGTGCACCCGCATAAATCATGCCAAACTGATTAAGATCGAATGGTTTACAGAAGATATCACTCGACATGTCAGCAATTAGCGGTACAGATCCTGTATCCGGGAAAGACTTGAATTGCGTACCCTCGATCGTCTCATTGGATGTCAAATGCACGTAAGCGGTACGATCAGGCAAACTCAAATTGGATACATCCGGCAGTTTCATGTATTTATCTGCTTCGGAAGAAGCCGCGATGTGGGTTTCACCAATCAGCTTCGCTTCAGACAACGCCTTTTTGGCCCAGCTGCCCGTCATTACGTAACTTGCAGTTTGGCCAGCCCCGAGCAGGTTCATCGGCAGCATGGCGAACTGTGTGCTTGCTCCGCCCTGAAGAAATAGAACCTTGTACCCCTTCGGATTGCCTAGCAGCGACAATAAGCGCTCCTGAGCTTCATTATGTACGGACTCGTACACTGCCCCACGGTGTGACATCTCCATAATCGACATGCCTGTATTACGAAAATCAACAAATTCTGCTTGCGCGCGCTCCAAAACCTCAAGTGGCAGTGCCGCTGGTCCTGCATTAAAATTATACGCTCTATTTGTCATTTTTCCCCCACCCTTTCCATCCGTAGCTTACATATGAAGTGAATATTATCGCTATGATATCAGTATTCCCCATCCGCTTCAAGGGCAATAAGCACTGAAGCCACCGATTAGGGTTATCAAATTACTTTATCACCCTGCAAAGTTAACGCACTACATCACCCATTCATGGAAAAGCCTCCGAGAGCGAGTCCCGGAGGCTTTTATTTTGGGAACAGAATCTGTTCCGACCGGATTAGCAGTCGAAGTAGAGGCTGTACTCGTGCGGATGAATGCGAATCGCCACTGCTTTTGCTTCATCACGTTTGAGGTTGATGTAGTTCTCGATGAATTCTTTGGTGAATACGCCACCTTCAGTCAAGAACTCGTTGTCCGCTGCCAGTGCATCAAGTGCCTCTTCCAGGGAAGCTGGTACGCTGCGGATGTTTTCTTTGTCTGCATCTGACAAGTCATAAATGTTCTTGTCGAGCGGACCATATCCAAGCTCAGTTGGATTGATTTTGCGTTTGATTCCGTCCAGACCCGCCATCAGCATTGCAGAGAATGCCAGGTAAGGGTTAGCTGTGGAGTCAGGCGTACGGAATTCGATGCGACAACCTTTAGGTGTCACGGCTGCAACCGGGATACGTACTGCTGCAGAACGGTTACCTTTGGAGTAAACCAGGTTTACCGGTGCTTCGTAACCAGGTACAAGACGCTTGAATGAGTTCGTACTTGGGTTAGTCAAGGCGATCAGAGCCGGTGCGTGGTACAGAATTCCTCCGATGTAGTGCAGAGCCATTTCGCTTAGGTTCGCATATCCCGCTTTGTCATAGAACAATGGGGAATCACCATCGAAGATGGATTGGTGAACGTGCATTCCGCTACCATTATCACCGAACAATGGTTTCGGCATGAATGTAGCTACTTTGCCATATTGACGTGCAGTGTTGTGCACGATGTATTTGTATACAAGCAGGTTATCTGCTGTTTTCTTCAATGTATCAAAACGGAAGTTGATTTCGGCTTGACCGGCTGTTGCCACTTCGTGGTGATGACGCTCGATCGACAGGCCAGCTTCTTCCAACAAACGACACATTTCACTACGAATATCCTGTTGTGTGTCGACTGGTGCCACTGGTACATATCCGCCTTTAGTGCGAACTTTGAAGCCCAGGTTGCCGCCTTCTTCCTTGCGGTTCGTGTTCCATGATGCTTCTTCGGAATCAACGTAGTAGGAAGAGCTGTTCGTGCCGCTCTCATAACGTACATCGTCGAAGATGAAGAACTCGGATTCAGGTGCGAAGAATGCTGCTGTACCTACTCCGCTCTCTTTCAGGAAAGCTTCAGCTTTAACAGCGATGCTGCGTGGGTCACGCTCATAACGCTCGCCATCTGGTGTAAAGATATCGCACATAACATTCAATGTAGGGTGTGCAGTGAACGGATCGACATAAGTCGCTTCAGGATCTGGCATCATAACCATATCGGACTCTTCAATTCCACGGAAACCTTGGATAGAAGAACCGTCAAAAGCTACTCCATTTACGAATGTGTCTGCATCAACAGCCGAAGCTGGCAACGAGATGTGATGTGCACGACCAGCTAAATCTACAAAACGAAAATCTACCCACTCGATGTTGTTCTCTTGAATTGATTTCAATACGTTTTCAACCGACATGTATTCGTCCTCCCAAATATTCCGAACAATAAACAACCCCACGAAAGAAAATGTCCATATTCGAATTTTTTTCTGTCGTCATTATAAAATCTCAAACATGACATCGTCAATACTTATGTAAGGTATTTTTTGCGAGTATGTTAGCTATACTCACATTTTATAAATACCAAAACTTCATATAACAACGAATTTATATAGCATTTAATTGAGTTAATGCGGTAAAGTGACTGATTTAATTTCCTAAAACATGGGAAAAACATTACATCATAAATGTTTCTTATCACTATTGATTAATAAATGCATTCAGCAGCCCCTTGATATGAAAAACCGGACATCCCCCACTTCCATTCACTAAGAACGGAAACATGGGAAATGCCCGGGTATATTCACAATATTCTTGAAAATTAAACGCCTACTCTTGCCGGGAAAAACTCAGCCGGTTGTTTGGTCGTATTAAACGTTTTGCCCACAATTGGGGCTAGTTTCTCCAGATCCTGCAGCAAGTTGGCAAATTGGTCAGGGAACAGCGATTGTACCCCGTCACCGGTCATGGAATTGTCTGGATCTGTGTGCATCTCAATAATCAGTCCATTGGCACCAGCAGCCACTGAAGCTTTCGTCATTGGTTCTACCAGCTCACGGCGTCCTGTGCCGTGGCTTGGATCCGAAATGACAGGGAGATGGCTAAGAGACTGCAGCACAGGAATAGCCGACAGATCGAGCGTATTGCGAGTATAGGATTCAAACGTACGAATGCCACGCTCGCAGAGCATTACATTAGGGTTACCGCCAGCAAGAATATACTCAGCCGCATTCAACAGCTCATCGTACGTCGCACTGAAGCCGCGTTTCAACAATACCGGTTTACCGCATTCACCCAGCTTACGAAGCAAATCGAAGTTTTGCATATTCCGAGTACCGACTTGCAGAATATCCGCGTACTCCGCGCAAATATCAACGTATTCCGGTGTCATCACTTCCGTGATGGTCAGCAGGTCATGTTTCTTGCCAGCTTCAGCCATCATGATGAGCCCTTCTACACCTGTGCCCTGGAAGCTGTAAGGACCTGTACGTGGCTTAAATGCACCACCGCGCAGTACCTGGCCACCAGCAGCTTTAACAAGACCAGCAATTTCATCAATTTGGGCAGCGGATTCTACCGCACATGGTCCACCCATAACGACGAGTTCTTTTCCGCCGATATCCACTCCCTTAATGGAAATGACTGTATCTTCAGGGTGGAAGTCACGGCTGGCCAGTTTGTAGGACTTCGAGATTCTTACGACATTCTCTACGCCCTTCATTTGACGAAGGTGCTCCTGCATTTTGGGTTCCACTTTACCAATCAATCCGATAATGGTACGATCCTCCCCGCGGGAGATATGCACCTGAAGTCCTTCCTTTTCAATCACAGCGACGATATCCTGAATCTGTTCCTCTGGTGTTGCTTTACCTGCAATAACGATCATAATTAATTCCCATCCTTCCTTGTATAAGAGCACCTAACTGTTTCGATGTGCGTCTGATTATAAATAAAGTTCTGTCGCGCTTAAACGCTTGTTCGCTTTTAAGCTTTTATCCACTAAAGTAAATATATCATAGTCTGCCTTTCTCGTCAAGATAACTGTTCGTCCACCAAGTACAAAAAAACCTGTGCCGCAACCCAAAATTCGGGCTGAAACACAGGATTCCTCGTTGTTCATTTAAGTTGTACGTGTCTTCTCCCGCACAGGAGGCAGCAGCTTGCTCATGTTGACCGTACGTTTAATTTCCCACGTCTCCGGCTGATCATGCTCGTATTGCTCTAGATAACTGATGACTTCCTTCGTAATCGGTGTCGGCGTTGAAGCCCCGGAAGTGACAGCTACCTTGTTCACGCCTTTCAGCCATTCCTGCTTGATCTCGGACACATCCGATACCCGGTAGGCTGTTACACCCGCAATTTCTTCCGACACTTGTGCAAGCCGGTTCGAGTTGTTGCTGCGCGGGTCACCCACAACGATGACCAGATCAGACTGACCCGCCTGCTCTGCCACAGCTTCCTGACGAACCTGTGTAGCGAGGCAAATTTCGTTGTGAATTTCCGCTCCTGGATACTTCTCCAACAGACGGCTCATGATGTGCTTGATATCCCATTGGCTCATTGTCGTCTGGTTGGTGATGAGAATTCTGCCAGATGGCACATTCAGTTCATCAATTTCTTCTTCCTTCTCGATCAAATGGACCTGGTCTGGTGCCACTCCAACAGCACCCTCAGGTTCGGGATGGTTCCTTTTTCCGATATAGATGATCTGATAACCTTCAGCCGTCTTCTCTCGAATAAGGTCATGCGTTTTGGTAACATCAGGGCATGTTGCATCTACTGTAGTCAGCCCTTTGTCCCGTGCCATCTTGCGTACCTCAGGAGATACTCCATGAGCCGTAAAGATCACTGTACCGCTCTCCACCTGACTCAAAATTTCAATCCGGTTTGGACCGTCCAATGTAATGATACCCTCATCTTCAAAGGAATCCGTCACATGTTTGTTGTGCACAATCATACCCAATATATATATAGGCCGTGGTAGGTCCAGATTGCGTGCTGCCTGACGTGCCAAAACCATGGCATCCACAACTCCGTAACAATACCCTCGCGGCGAAATTCGCAGTACTTCCACTTGGTTGCCACCCGCTTTCTTTTTCGGCACTAGCTGCCGATGTAATTGCAGTCCAGTCTATTATACCTTTATTCGATAGGTGGAGCAAAGACAACCGGCATCCAGACGATGAAAGTTGTTCCTTCACCGCGTCTGGTTACTACCTCAACGGAGCCCTGATGTTCCTCAATAATCCATTTGGCAATGGATAATCCCAGACCAATGCCCGGTGTAGCTCCGCGAGATTCATCCGCACGATAGAAACGATCGAAGATAAACGGTACCTCATCTTTATCCATCCCTATTCCTGTATCACTGATCCGGAGACCAACCTGACCTTTGTATAGAATCGCATCAAGCGTTACCGAACCGTCCGGTGTGTACTTGAATGCATTTTCAATAAAAATAAAGAGCATCTGTTGGAGATAGTCCTTGCTGCCGTTTACATATATCCCATTCAAAATGGACAAATCGCCCACCCGCCACTCCGCCTTGTGGTCAAGGAATTGGGAACGACGCGCAACCTCCTGCACCAAAATCTGCAGCGGGATAGGATTAAGCTCGATCTTTTGTCCAGTGTCTGCTCTCGCCAGTGACAGCATGTCGCTAATCAGCCTGCTCATGCGTTTGCCTTCATCCGCCATGTCTTCAATCGCTTCAAGCGACATCGCCTTGACGGTCTCCTCGTCCAGATTCGGTCGATCGTTACCTTCTTGATCCCATAACTTTTTCAGGAAATCCACATTCCCCCGAATGGTAGTCAGCGGTGTACGCAGTTCGTGCGAAGCATCCGATACGAATCTGCGCTGGGCAGCATTCGTCTCCTCCAGGCCGCGGAAAGAAAGTTCCGTCCGTTCGAGCATGTTATTCACTGTTTCAATTAAACGGCCGATTTCATCCTTGGGACCGGTATACTGTATCCGGACACTCAGGTCATCGCCTGATTGAATCTGATTGGCTGCATCTATGACATTCACAAGTGGACGCATCGATTTGCGTGCTAGAATGAGACCTGAAGTTATGGCAAGGGCCATAGCCACAAGCCAGCCAAAGATCAAAATGTTAAGCAGTGCTTCAAGCAATCGTTCCTGTGAGCTCACATTGGCACCGACCTGAAGAAGCCCTCTGATTTCATTGGTTCCCGAAAGAGACAAGGGCTGCTGATTAACCAGAAAAGGAGTGCCATTCACGTAAATCTTGGATATTCCGCGTTTTTCAAGGATTTCATTCGTCTTCAAAACCGGAAATTGGATGCGAACCTTCTCCATGTTCCCGGAGATTTTGCCCGACTGGCTCTGGTAATCCCAGAGTTGAATATAAATTTGAGCTTCCTGCAGCTGACTCTCGGTAAACGGGTCCAAATCAAGCGTTTGTGATAACGGGTTAACCCCGATCTGGTCCGTAATTCGTGCACTCTTCGACTTCAGCTGCTGTTCGACTTCCTGATACGTATTGAAATAAACAAAGGCATAGATTACGACACCCCAAAAAATAAGCACAGCTGCCAAGATGCCAGAATACCATGCGGTTAGTTTTAACCGAATGGACATGTCAGGAGTCACCTCTCAGAATATAACCCGCTCCACGAATCGTCTGGATTAAGCGTTTGCCTCCATACTCTTCCGTTTTTTGCCGGAGCATTGCAATATATACTTCCAGAACATTGGACTCTCCGCTGTAGTCATAGCCCCAGATTTTATCCATGATCAGATCACGAGAGAGCACTCTTTTTGGATTTTGCATAAATAAATTCAATAATTCGAATTCCTTGGCTGTCAGTTCAAGACGCTGTCCGTCGCGCATTACCTCGCGAGAATCGTTGTCGAGAATGATGTCTTCATACACGAGCCGGTTGTCCGGCGTATCTGCGATGTCCGATTTGCGGCGCAATAATGCGCGTACGCGTGCCAGCAATTCTTCGAGTGCGAATGGTTTTACCAAATAATCGTCCGCGCCTGTATCCAGCCCGGTAACCCGGCTCTGAACCTCATCCTTGGCTGTTAACATCAGTACAGGCACCTTGCTGCCCGCTTCTCTTAATCTGCGGCATACCTCAAATCCATCGATTTGGGGCATCATCACATCCAGCACCACCACATCCGGTTCCTTATCCATCAGTTTACTGAGGCCTTCAGCCCCGTTGGAGGCTGTCTGCACCTCATAACCTTCAAATGCCAGCCCCCGGCGGAGCATGGACACGATTTTTTCATCATCATCGACAATCAATATAGTTGAGCGCATGGTCTTTCTCCTTTATCCTCACGTTTTATTCCCATTGTAACAGGCACTAGCACAATCTGCATCTTGAAACGGTTTTTGCTGTTCACCTCTTCCAGTCATCTTCAACATCCGTCTCATGTGGGACAAAAAAAGCGAAAGGGCCCTCAAACCCTTCCGCTCTTTTGAACCTTCTGATTACCACTCTTAATTATGGTTGTGTTTGCTGCTGTTGTTCAGATGTTTGTGAAGTATCATAATCGTTTTTGTTGCCAATTTTAATTTTGATATCCATCTTCTTGCCATCACGAACAACATTCAGTGTGACTTCGCTGCCGATCTCCTGCGTTTTGATGAAATCAATCAGGTCTTGGCTTGTGCTGTAGGCTGTTCCATTCGCACCAGTGATAATATCATAGGCACGCAGATCGGCTTGGTATGCCGGAGATTGATAGATGGTGCTGGCTACGACAGAACCTTCAGTGATATCTGTTCCCATTTGTTTCGCCACTTCTGGCGTCAGAGCCATCAGAGATGCACCAATGAACGGTACAGGCTCTTTTGGAACCTCTTTGTTTTCTTTCAAATATTTCACTGCATCCGAGATCACAGTCGAAGGGATGGCAAACCCGATACCTTGCGCATCAGCGCTAACGGCAACGTTCATACCAATGACTTCACCATTGAGGTTAAGCAGCGGACCACCCGAGTTACCCGGGTTAATGGATGCATCGGTTTGCAGCAGGTGGCTGTATTCGCGAGTTTTGCCTGTTTCTTCGTCCGGAATGCTAATCGTACGTTCTTTGGCACTCAGTACACCTGCAGTAACGGTATGTTCGAATCCTTCGGGGTTACCGATGGCAACGAGCCATTCACCAACTTGTGTGCTGTTCGAGTCGCCAAGCGGAGCAACAGGGAAATCTTCGTCACCGCTGTTTTTCTCGATTTTCAATACAGCAAGGTCCAGATCGAAGCTGCTTCCAAGCAGTTTGGCTTCGTATGGTTTGCTGTTGTTCTCCAGTGTAACCTGAATGACATCTGCTCCCTGAATGACGTGCTGGTTCGTCAGGATATATCCTTCTTTGTCAAAGATAAATCCGGAACCGATACCCAGAGGAACAAGTTGATTGCTTCCTTGTTGCTGCTGTTCGCTTTGCCCTTGATTGCCCCCATTGCTTCCATTACCGAAGAAGTATTGGTACAACGGATCACTCATCGTCGATCCACCTTGACTTCCACTGCGTGTGGATTGTGTAGCCAGCGTTTCAATTTTGACAACCGCAGGACTTGTGCTCGTGACTACGGAAGATACATCCTCTTTGCCCGTTGGCAGGAGCGATGCTGTTACATTGTTGCTGCTGCCCGTATTCGTAGAAGTTGATTCCTTGGCTGTGCTTTGATTTTCTGCACTTGTCAACGCTTCCTGTGGTGTGAACATGTTCGTGCGGTCTGCCGTGTACATTAATACCGTAATGACCAGCATCCCCGCGATAAAAGAGAACAAAAGTGATCTGACCGAGGAACGCGGCTTGCGATTGTTATAATTCCAGTTTCCATTGCCGTTTTTGCCACCATTTCCGCTATCTCCGCCGTTACCAGAACCGTTACCGCTGCCTCCATTGCTGCGGCTAGCCTGGTCCGTTGATCCATTGTTGTAATACATCGGAAGCGGCTTAACAGGCTCCGGTCTCGTAATCTGTACGTCGCCTTCTTCACGGTCGTTATGATTCACATGACTGCTTGCTGTATCTTCCTGATTCACGGACTGAAAAGGTCCATAAGAATAATAGTAGGAGGATTCGTCCGTTCCGGATGAATTGCGGTTCTCCGCTTGTTTTGTTTGATTTTCCTCGTCTTGACGGTTCGGTCTGTAATTACGTTCGTCCATGCTTTCTACCTCCCAATCTCTTCTTCGCAAGAGATATTCTTTAACTGTCCTTATTTTGTACTTTAAACCTTAACCGTACCTTAAAAACAATTAAAAAGGAGATAAAAGCACGCAATAATAGAACATTTTTCCCGTTAAATCAGCATTTTAACCCTTGTTCTTCACCCAACCCTGACGATGAGCATAAATAGCCAGTTGTGTTCGATCATCCATTTCACACTTCATGAGCAGGTTGCTTACATGTGTTTTGACGGTTTTGATACTTATATGTAGTTCTTCTCCGATATCTTTGTTGGTTTTGCCTTCTGCAATCAATAAAAGGACTTCCTTCTCCCGTTCGGTCAGACCAGATTCGCTCTCTCTTGCTGTGCGCTGCCTGATGCCACGGGTCAAAGCCTGGGACACGTCCCCTGTCATCACGGGCATTCCCCGATAGGCTCCCTGAAGAGCATAGATCAATTCTTCAGCGGATACGGTCTTCAGGACATAGCTGACGGCTCCCGCTTCAATGGCCTGCACGACCAGATCATCTTCGAGGAAACTGGTCAACATCACAATCTTGGACCCTGGAAATTCACCCATGATGGCTTGCGTAGCCTCAGCACCGTTCATGACAGGCATCATCAGATCCATCAAAATGAGATCCGGCATCTCTTCCTTATTCAGCTTGCGCAGCTGGTTAAGCGCGTCCTGTCCATTACCCGCTTCTCCCATCACATGAAATGTGGGCTCAAGCATAAGATACGTTTTCAAACCCATTCTCACCATATCATGGTCATCTACAATCATTACATTCACTTTTCCGTTCATTCCGTTTCCCCCTCTGGTTCATTCGGGAATTTCGGGATAAGCACCCGTACTGTCGTTCCCGCTCCCGGTTTCGATATAATCTGGACCTGCCCGCCAAGCTTCTCTGCCCGCTCACGCATGGTGGACAATCCATAGGACCCCGGCCGCTCAGTTTGCTGCATGAAGCCCTGACCGTCATCACTAATGCTCATGCTGATCTGATGTTCACTTTCCCGGATGGACAGACTCACAAGCCCAGCCTCCGCATGTTTAACCACATTGGCAACAGCCTCTTGAATAACAAGAAACAGCTGGTGCTCGATGGCGTCCGAGACTCCGCCATCCAGTTCCAGCTCCTTCACGCCTTTTAATCCATTCTGTCTGCAATAATCCGGAAACCAGCTGTCCAGCGCCTCAGCGAGATTCCTTCCTTCGAGTTCTACCGGACGAAGCTGCGCAATCAAACCGCGCATCTGCCGCTGTGCAATATGCGACATCTGGATTAACTGGTCAAGCACCTTTTGCCCGTGTTCCGGATTCATCTCTAATAACCGTGGCAAGGAAGAGGCAGACATGTGCATGGCGAACAGCTGCTGGCTAACCGTATCATGCAGATCCCTCGCCATCCGTCTGCGTTCTTCAAGCACGGCACGTTCGGAAGCTTGTTCTTTCTCAATTACTTCCTGCTCCCCAAGGCGCTGGAGCAGTCTCATTTTTTTCTCAATCGAATCCATCATGACATTGAACTCCTGGTATACTCTGCCGAACGAGGCATCATCTGCCTCAGGCATGCGAACCGCCAGGTTACCCTTGGATACTTTAAGCATATTCAGATCCAGAAGATCAATTTTGCGCTGAAGCCGCAGAGCAGCAATATATCCGGTAATTACGGTTGCCAGCACGACCACAGCAGCATACGTCCAAGCGCGCTGGCGCCCCGTACCCATCAGCACCTCTCCGTACAGCAAGTAGAACCCACCCAGAGTAATTAGCCCGGTCAGGGCAAAATACATCATCAGCTCCCACTTGTTGGCCTTGAGAATCGTTCGAATCATGTGTTAACCCACCTTATTTACTTTGACATCTCCGATAAATACACTTACAACGATCCGTACCTTTTTTCCTGCTTCGCGGTAATGAGAAGTTTCAGCCTGAGCGCTGCTTAGAAACCCACCCCGTTTTTGGTTCAACAGCGACATATCTCCAATAAACGAGTTAGTGGTGACGGTTACACCAAGATCCATATCTTCCGGCACAAATACTTTCACATCCCCAATAAAAGAGGAAATGTTGATCTTGGTCTCGCCATAAGGGATTTGCGCTTTCGTCAAGTCAATAACCGTGTCGCCGATAAACGCCGAGATATTCATTGGTTTAAGGGAGAACACTTCCTGTCCCATGTAGAGGTCACCGATAAATGCTGATTTGTTAATGGTATTTCTGTTGCCGTAATCTTCATATTCACTACCGTATCCGCCATCACCATAGTGGTTTCCATACCCGTTACCATCCGGGCCATGAGAATGAGAATGATGCTTTTTCTTATGCTGATGTCCGTGATGCGATTCACCTTCAGGCCCAGTCGAGTAAGAGTCAAAGGGATTATCCTTCTTCTCCTGTTTCGGCTTGCCAAAAGTCTTCTCGAATTGTTCATCAAAAGATGAAGGCATCTCTAAATCCTCGGAAGACAACGGCTTGTATGGTTCCGGCGGTGGAGGTGGCTGCATTTTGTCTTGATGTTTGCGATCACGGCGACGTGGTCCGATCAGGACAAACAATCCGCCCCCAATCAACATGATTGGAATGAGATACCGGATGAACTCACCCATGGAGTAGTTGATCCAGCCCAGGTTACGTGACAGAAAGTACCCACCTATAGCCAGCACAATGACAGGGCCAATGAATGCGTACCCGCCATTACGCCGGATTTCGGTCACTCCTTTTACCCCCCACCAGATCAAAAACAACGGCCAATATGTTCTGAATATATATCCTATATCAATGTCATAACCCAATTGCCGAAACAAAATGATTGCGCCAATCGCAATCAGAGGTATGCCAACCCACCAGCGGTCCCGCGTAGATCGTTTCATCGCTCATGTCTCCTTCGTCTGTATTCTGTATCCAGTGTACCTCAGAGGAGTGTTCGTTAACAGCGGCGGCAGATGGAATTCATCTCGGTCTCGAGACTGAGGCGTGAGGATTTTTATGTAAATGGATCAAAAATAAAACACCCTGGAGCATTAGCTCCAGGGTGGTGAATACTTCTATTTATTTCTGGAATTTACCTGCACGGCCGTTTTGGCCTGTTTGTCCAGTGTTTTCTACACCGAACTCTGCATTGTATTTTTCATCAGGTGTTTGGAAATTTTCTTGTACTTTATTTTGCTCGGATTGCTTCACTTTGCTTGCCGCAGTTTCTTGGCCAAACTCAGCATTGTACTTCTCGTTCGGCGTTTGGTACCCTTGTCCTTGTGTTCTTTTAGCCACAACGAATCACCTCTCTCTTCATATTTACGCTGCACTGCTGCTGCGCGGGGTTCGTCCCCAGTCAGTATTATGTGAAGAGAGCACTTTAGTTATTCATCCTTTAACATGCCAAATTAAACGGCCTTGTCCAACCACGAATCCGGCACAGATTTATATACATCGATCGCTTCGGACAACTCATCCAGCATCTTTTCCGTGCATTTTCCGTCACCCTGTTTGATCACCTGTACCTCGACGTCCTTTTTGCCCCATTCCTTATATACTTGCTTCGTTGTCGGAAAATAAAGATCAATTTTATTGCCCTTAATGGCTGAACCTGTATCCGCAACAATGCCGTAACCATATCCGGGAATGTAGAGAATGGAACCCAGAGGAAACAATTTGGGATCGGCAGCAATGGTTGACACCGTCTCCTTGTCTCTTCGCACCTTCACTCCTGAGTAAGTAATTCCATATTGAGGATGCTTTGGTCCTTTTCCTGTTGACTCCACACCTGCCGTATAACCAGTCGCTGTCACTTTCTGAGTTCCCAGCACCTGTTCCGAACGTGGTGCCATGACAGGCATTGAAGGATCCAGTACCACCTGCTTGCCCGGGACCTCGGGCTTCGGAATGACAATGGGCTGTGGTGACCACAATAAAGCCATATAGACCATCGTCGTGACCTGTGCCTGATCACTGTATTCATAATCGTGGATGGATCGTTCTGGCTGATTTCCAATATGCTCCGCTGTTGTTGATAATACGCTCTGCCGTTTGTCCACATGTAGCACTGCGCTTTCCTCTTCGAATGTATACGCCCCTGCCTGATTCCAAGTTAAGATTAATCCGATGGATACGGCACAACTTGAGATCAGAACCCGTAAAAGTTTTGTTGTCATTGTGTACTGCTTTTTCATTTGAAAACCTCCCCCTTACTGCAAAGGTTTTCCAAAAACCAAAGTTGTTATACACATGGCCGATCACAGGTGTTTTCAGTAAAGGGGCGACAGCGAAAAACCGCCTGCACATGGTGTAATACCCATGTTCCAGACGGCCTTCAATCAAAACGTATACTTATACTAAGCGTGTGCTAATTTCTTCTTTCAATTGAGCTACGATTTCGTCTACCGGTTTCATGCCGAGATCTCCTTCTCCGCGTTTACGCACGGATACCGATTCAGCACTGCGTTCATTCTCACCAACGACAAACATATAAGGCATTTTCTCAAGCTGTGCCTCACGGATTTTATATCCGAGCTTCTCGTTCCGCAGATCAGCTTCAGCCGAAATTCCAGCACGTTTCAGTTTTGCTTCCACTTCGCGTGCGTAATCGTCGAAGTTTCCGGATACCGGAATGACTTTTGCCTGAACTGGGGAAAGCCACAGCGGGAATGCGCCCGCAAAGTTCTCCAGCAAGAATGCAGTGAAACGTTCCATCGTACTGATTACGCCGCGGTGGATAACGACCGGACGATGTTTCTGTCCGTCATCTCCCACGTATTCCAGTTCGAAGCGTTCTGGCAGCAGGAAGTCCAGTTGTACTGTGGACAACGTTTCCTCCTTGCCCAGTGCTGTTTTGATCTGCACGTCGAGTTTTGGACCATAGAACGCTGCCTCACCTTCTGCTTCATAGAAAGGTAAGTTAAGTTCTTCCACAACTTCACGCAGCATGCGCTGGGACATTTCCCACATCTCATCGTTCTGGAAATATTTCTCGGTATCCTGCGGATCACGGTAAGACAGACGGAAACGATATTCATGAATACCAAAATCCTTGTAAACCGTTTGGATCAATTCAATAACACGAGCGAATTCTTCCTTGATCTGATCCGGACGACAGAAAATGTGTGAGTCGTTCAAGGTCATCGCACGAACACGATGCAGACCTGTCAGAGCACCAGACATCTCGTACCGGTGCATCATGCCAAGCTCGGCAATCCGAATCGGCAGGTCACGGTAGCTGTGCATACTGGACTTGTACACCATCATATGGTGCGGGCAGTTCATTGGACGGAGAACGAGTTCCTCGTTATCCATAACCATTTTCGGGAACATGTCTTCTTGATAGTGCTCCCAGTGTCCAGACGTTTTGTACAATTCCACATTACCGAGAACTGGTGTGTACACGTGCTGGTATCCAAGGCTTTCTTCCAAATCCACAATGTAACGTTCCAACGTACGACGGAGTTTGGCTCCGTTTGGCAGCCAGATTGGCAGACCTTGTCCAACCAGTTGGGAGAATGTGAACATTTCAAGTTCTTTACCCAGCTTACGGTGATCCCGTTTACGTGCTTCCTCGAGGAAGTGCAAATGCTCATCCAACTGAGCTTTTTTCACAAAAGCTGTACCGTAAATACGCTGCAGCATTTTGTTTTTGCTGTCTCCACGCCAGTAAGCACCCGCAACGTTCATCAGTTTGAACACTTTGATTTTGCTAGTCGATGGTACGTGAGGACCACGACACAAGTCGAAGAATTCACCTTGCTCATAAATAGTGATCACGCTGTCTTCTGGCAAGTCACGAATCAACTCAAGTTTGTAAGGATCGCCCACTTCTTCGAACGTTTTGATCGCGTCCTCGCGGCTAACTTCCTTACGCACAATTGGCAAGTTCTCGTTCACAATACGTTCCATTTCCTTCTCAATCTTTTGCAGATCTTCAGGATTGAGCGGGTGTTCGAGGTCCATATCATAGTAGAAACCATCTTCGATGACCGGGCCAATGCCGAGGCGTACCTCTTTGTTACCATATAAACGTTTCACTGCTTGAGCCATCAAGTGAGCTGTACTATGACGCATCACTTCAAGTCCTTCTGGTGAATCCAAAGTTACGATCTCCACCAAGGCTCCTTCGTGAAGTTTGGTGGACAAGTCAACTACGATTCCATCCAGCTTGCCTGCTACGGCGTTTTTGCGCAATCCGCTGCTAATGGATGCTGCTACGTCCTCAATACTGCTGCCATCGGCATACTCACGTACCGAACCATCCGGTAGTTTAATGTTAACTGCCATTTGTCTCATTCCTCCTGTTAATGTAACCTACGTCCATCATCATGTTAATGGACTGATGATCTATTGCTATTCCTGCACTTTGTTTGCAAAGGAACGCAAAAAACACCCGTCCCGGCAAAGGGACGAGTGTTGTATACTCGTGGTTCCACCCTAATTCAGCTGCTTCATTCTATAGTGAACGTACAGCCCTCATTGGCATGACGGTAACGGGCATGACCCGGCATATCCTTACTCACGGACCACTACCTTATTAAGGTAACATTCCTCCGTTTTCAAAACTGCAGCTACAAAGGGGTAAACCAAACGTGGCATCTGGAGGAAATTTCAGCCTGGTTTCCTCTCTCTGCACCGACCGTGCGTATGGTCCTTGTCTTTGTCAACGCTTTTGCTTGTTGGTTATTGGTTATATCTTATCCATAAAATACGTTCCATAATTCATGGATCAACAGTTATTATAATTGCCGAGATCACTTGCGTCAAGGCCTGACAGCAAACCGGAACGAAGCACTTCACATTCCGGACAGTGATGGCATATTTGCACCTTGTCCTCAAAGATCTGGCGAATCGTAGATATAATCGGCAGATCCGGTGTGCGAGTATGCAGCATTACTTTTTCAGGAGATATCGATATCAGTGTGCTTACAATCATGTCTTCAATATCCATTTCAAGCTCAAGACCCGGCATTTCCACTACGACTTGTTCATCTTTTTGCACAGGGAGCGGATTCAGCCCCGCATCCAGTACCTGAAATTCATGTGAACCTTTGTGTACCAGATGGACAAGCGGAACTTTAGCTTCCTGAAAGAACACGAAATATTTTAACAATCCCATAAATTCTTCGTATTGACGATCCATCCAAAACTCATCCAGAGCGTATTCCACCAGTTCGTGCAGCTCTTGCTTGTATTGCTTCATCCGAAAGTGGAGAATGCCCTCGAGATGAAAAAAATGAACCTCCTCCAAATCATGTCTGAGACCATTCGCGAGCGTTAAGCGGCGCTTTTCGCGAAGTCCGGGCTGATCCAGATCGCCATTGAAAAGCAAGGGCATACAGATCCGATTCACCTTTTCCACCTCATATTCGTCCATGACAGAACAGGCTTTGGAAATCATGTTTTCTACAATGGAGCGCTCCCGGGTATCCATAATAAAATCAGCCAGTCCTTTGGCAAGCAAATCACTGATTTGGGGCAGCCACTGTTGAAATTCAGCATGATTTTCATTCCCTCGGCATACCCAGGCTGCTTTGCCATCATTATGTTTGAAGGTGAGCCTGAAACCTCTTTTGCTTATATGTAAACCTTTGGTTTTTTCTTTGATGCAACGATAAAATTGATCTGCTTCCTCCTGCCCTGATACATCGGTCCATACGGCGAACAGCTCCACAAGAATCACTCCTTTCCTTCCTGTTCAAAGTATATGGCAAGGCGGATGGGGATATACGAAGCGGATTGATGGAAAGCGTGTCATGATTTCTCAGTATATTTGTAAAGGGGTTTGGAGTTACGACAAAAATGTGTTATTATTTTGATAACAGTATGTTTCACGGAAAAGGGGGGAAGCCAAAATGAGACAACAACCAAGAATGCTCCGCAGTGCTTTAATCATCATTTTGTGTTTGTTCCAAGCGTTGTGCTTCCCTATTCCGATGCAGACAGAATCCGCTGTTGGTGTTTCCATTGATGCCACTTCCAACAAGGAAGTGTTATTGCAAATACCCGAGGCTCAGCAAAAACCTGCCATCCGCAAATATTCACAAGTGATGGTCAAGCTGATTGCAGTGACGAATAACAAGCCTGTATTTTTGGTGCTTGCCTTGTTGCTGATGCTGCGAATTCCTACTCCGCGTCTGCCCTTTAAACCGTTGATTTGTCTGTTTAAGCGCAGATTATTTCTGCTACCCATTAAATTCACCAGTATGTATTTGTCCCTCGCCCCTACTGCACCGAGATACGTAAACGCTCTTCGCTAGGCGTTGCACCGTATGTTTGGTCGCCATGCATAGAGACACCTCTGTCCAAATAGACGGTGTGCTTGTGCATAACTCATAACCCTTTCAGCAAACGTTAAATAACGACAGATTTTATTTATTAACGATATTGTATTTGTTATGTCCACTTTTGTTCAAATTTCAATGTAAACGGCTGTGTGTCAGGAGTACCTGGCTCTGTTTGCCCGCATCATTTAATGTTCCTTTCAAATACAGATCATTCTATTTTCGGGAAATAAGCCTGTCTCCTGTGGCCAGCCCTCAATTTAAGGAGGCACACTAACCATGGATGTACGCGAAACTGATTTGCCGGGAATCGGCAAAAAATTTCAGGTGGAAACGAGCAGCGGAGATAAAATTGTGATCATTATTCATGATGACGGACGTCGGGAAATGTACCATTTTGAATACGACGATCCCGATCAAAGCATCTCCATGATCACGCTTGATGATTATGAAGCCAGACAAATTGCCGCTATCGTTGGCGGATTGACTTATAAGCCAAAACAGCTGGAGAACATTGAAGTTACATTTGACGATCTGATTATCGAATGGTACAAAGTCGAATCCTCCTACGGAAGTATCGGCAAATCCATCGGTGAATTGGATGTACGTCAAAACTCTGGGGCAACGGTTATTGCCGTTGTAGAGAAAAACCACAAAAAACATATCAGCCCCGGTCCTGAGGTCGTGATTACTGCTGAATCAACAGTTGTTGCCGTTGGCGAACGCAACCAGCAGAAACTCTTCAAATCCCTCCTCCTGACCGGAAGGGGGTGAGTCGATGGATCATCTGATTTTTGAAGTGGGTCTGGCTCTCGTGCTTATTGCAGCGGCTGGACTCTTATCAGCCAAATTACGTTTTTCGGTCGTCCCGTTTTACATTCTGATCGGGATGGCCGTTGGGCCACATGCCATGAAAATATGGCATTTGGACTTCCGTTTTATTGAAAGTCAGCCTTTTATCGAATTTATGGGCCGGATCGGAATCCTGTTCCTGCTGTTTTATCTGGGACTTGAATTCTCGGTTGGTCGTCTGATCAAATCGGGTAAGTCCATTGCCGTCGGCGGTTCGATCTATATCGCGATTAACTTTACACTCGGATTGATTTTCGGATTTGCATCCGATTTCCCTCCTGCTGAAGCACTTGTTATTGCAGGGATCACAACCATATCCTCCAGCGCCATCGTAGCCAAGGTGCTAGTTGATTTGAAACGTACGGCCAACCCGGAAACGGAAATGATTCTCGGCATTATCATGTTTGAAGACGTGTTCCTCGCCGTGTACATCTCCATCCTGTCCGGATTGGTACTCAGTGATTCATCCTCTATCGGAGGTGTCATCGTATCCGCGCTTGTTGCACTTGGATTCATGCTCATTGTTATCATTCTCGGTCGCAAAGCGACACCACTGCTCAATAAATTGCTTAAAATACGCTCCAACGAGCTGTTTTCCCTTGTGATTTTCGGTGCATTGTTCCTTGTAGCCGGGTTCTCTGAAACCATTCACGTGGCTGAAGCGATTGGTGCGTTGCTGGTTGGTCTGGTCCTTGCGGAGACAGAACATGCCAAACGGATTGAACATCTGATTCTGCCGTTCCGTGACTTTTTCGGAGCCATCTTCTTCTTCAGCTTCGGATTGTCCATTGATCCGCTGTCCCTTGGTGGCGAAGCCGTATGGCTGGCATTGATTGCTGTTGTCATTACTCTATTTGGTAACTTCCTGGCAGGCATGCTCGCCGGGCGCAGTGCAGGACTGTCTCCAAAAGCTTCTGCCAATATAGGATTAACCATTGTATCCCGTGGTGAATTCTCGATAATCATGGCCAATATGGGTAAAGCTGGTGGACTTTTACCGCTTCTCCAGCCGTTCGCCGCGCTATATGTACTGATTCTGGCCATTCTTGGACCACTGCTGACGAAAGAGTCCAAACATGTGTTTAAAATATTGGATAAAATATTCAAGTTCAAAGATCCTCGGAAAAAGAAAGAGGAACCGAAGGTTTTACAGAAAGAAGGATAACACCCGTGCCTGTGCAGAATAGGCATGTGATCGTAACCAGCGGCTCTTCGCCGATCTTTCTGTGATTAACCCAGGGAGAATGGCTCGCCAGCCGCACAAAGGAGGATGACATATGAAAGCACCTCTGATATCGGCTAATCCGGTGCCACAAACCGCCAAGACCAGAATATCATCTACTCGTCGCTTATTGAATCTTTTACTGGTGATTGTAGGCGGGATTCTGGCCTCCGTGGGACTTGAATTGTTCTTGCACCCTAATAAGATCATTATTGGAGGCATCACAGGCATATCATCTCTGTTCGCCCATTGGACCGAGATGAGGATTGGATTGTTCCTGTTTTTGTTCAATGTTCCCTTTATATTTTTATCCTACAGGCTTGTGCAAAAGAAATTTGTACTCGTTACTGTGCTGGGTCTGGTTGTCTTTTCGATCGGTGCCATCGTGCTTCATCCCATGCCGCCGCTGGTTGAACATCCACTGGCTGCCGCCATGTTCGGCGGATTATGTCTGGGTGTTGGAATCGGACTGGTGGTGCGGTATGGCGGGACACTGGATACGCTGGAAATCGGTGATCCGTCTTCCCGGCCACCTGAACGAATATTTAGCGGGAAACGGATGCTTATCGAAAAAATAATCATGCTGCTCAACTTGCTGATTCTGACAGCCGCTGGTGTTGTCTTCGGCTGGGATCAAGCCATGTACTCTGTCATTGCCTATCTCATTGCTTATGAAATGGTATATATTGCATTCCGTGGATTTTCGTCCACACGCAAACTGTACATTTTGACTACACAAAGCTCACAGGTTGAAAAAGCAGTCCGGAAACGTCTGCGCCGTGAACCCGGTTCTCCCTCACCATCTACAGATCTGGCTTCTTCCGTTCCTGCTGAAGGATGGGTTCAGAACATCCCAGGGGCATTGTACTATGAAGTTCATTTTCTGGAAATGGTCTGGTTGAAATCCATTGTGCGACATATTGATCCCCACGCGGGAATTGTCACTCATTCGGAGAAATAACCATGAATGAAGAAGGCCTGAAATAAACTAAACTCTCTCTATGCCCTGTGATATGTTACCACTCCAGGTTTAGAGAGAGTTTTTTGTTTTATCAACGTTTTTTCAATTTCTAGTGCTCCATGATTACAGTTCAACTATCGCTTTCACCACATGCGAATTTGGCAGCAACCACTTGTCCATGGAGGAAGGCAGCCGAGTGAAATGCTCCCGATGCGTAATGTACCCATCCATGCTGAGCTTCTTCTGCTGTAAGATTGACATCACCTGCTCAAAATCCGTTCGCGTAGCATTTCGGCTGCCCAGAATACTCATCTCACGTTTGTGAAATTCGGGATCATGAAACGTAATATCCGCTTTGACCAAACCTACATAAACCAATTGCCCCCCATGAGCTACATATCGAATCGCATCATTCATCGACTCTACATTACCCGTTGCATCAAATACGGCTGTAGCGTAATCTCCCTCCGTCACTTCGGCGACCTGCTCCACTGCCTGATCCGAGGCCTGAATTAGAACATCCGCCCCTGCCCAGGTTCGGCTTAGTTCCAACCGGTCCCGGTTCCGATCAACGGCTATAACTCGCGCCCCTGCCTGTTTGGCAAAAGCCATTACTCCAAGGCCGATCGGTCCTGCGCCAATCACAACGACTTGTTCCCCAGGCTGCAGCCGTGCTCTTCTGACGGCATGTGCACCGATACTCAGCGGTTCAACCATCGCCGTTTCATCCAGTGTCAATCCTTCTGCCTTAATTAGATGTGAGACAGGTACACTAATTTTCTCGCGCATCCCCCCATCCACATGTACACCCATGACCTGCATGGATGCACAGCAATTGGTTTTACCGTTTCGACAGGCAATACATTGCCCACAGTGTAAATAAGGAATAATGCTTACCTGATCCCCAGCTTGAAAACCAGCTGTATTGGGGCCAATGTCGTCAATGATCCCTGCCAGTTCATGCCCCAGAATTCGTGGGTAGGTGAAAAAGGGCTGATTGCCCTTATACGCGTGCAAATCCGTCCCGCAGATTCCAATCCGTCTTATCGATACAATAGCCTCATTTTCATTACGAACGGGCTCGTCAATATCCTTTAATACCAATCGATTGATATCTTCACACACAATGGCCTTCATCACTGTTCCTCCTTCGATGCATTCTGCAGCTGTTCGTTATACTCGGGACGACCACTTGACCAAGTCTCGTTGTGAATTGGTGCGAGAATGCGCAGTACTTCTGCCAGCATCTCTTCATCCAGCGGTTCATCTACCCATGCCGCATTATTGCGGATATTGAGTTCACTCGCACTGCTGACCAGTGTGGTTGGAATTTGTTCATTTGCCGTTGCATACTGTACAGCCAGCTTAGCGATATCCGCGCCTTGCTCTGCACAGAATTGTGCAGCTTTCAAACAGGCTCGCTTGATGCGCTCCTCTGCAGGATGCCAGGCAGGCGTGCCTCTCGTGCTTAATAAGCCCATGGATAGAGGTGAAGCATTCACAAGGCCAATTCCCTCTTTTTCCAATAGGGGCAGCAAGGACAGTAATGATGTATCATTCAATGCATAGTGGCAATACGAGATGATGGCATCTGCATCAATCTGCGGCAGCACTTTCTCGAACATGGGCAGTGGCAGTCCGCAGATCCCTGCATGACGAATCACGCCCTGCTCTTTCAAACGCAGCAAAGTTGGATAGGCTTCTTCAAGAATGACCTCTGCCGGTACAAACTCAATATCATGCAGGAAAAGAATATCAATATAATCGGTATGCAATCGGTTCAAACTCTCCTGCACACTTTCCTGAATGCGCTTACGTGAAAAATCAAATTCATTCTCCCCATAACGTCCGGCCTTGGTAGATAAAATAAAAGAACTGCGCGGCTGGCTGCGGATTGCTTCTCCAAGTACCGCCTCAGCCTTTGTCAGACCATAATAAGGGGATACGTCTATATAATTCATTCCTGCATCCAGTGCTGCATGTACCGTACGAATACCTTCTTCACGGTCAATGTCGCGAAATACAGAACCCAGGGAAGACGCCCCATAGCTCAATACAGGCACTTCCAAACCGGTCTTTCCAAGTATTCTTTTCTTCATTGGCTTCCCCTTCCCAGCATGTCTGTTACCTGAGTTTCTTTCATTTTATCAGTTAAATATCATTATAAAATATCGTCAAATGTGTAATATGTACTCTTTCATGACCTGGGACGGATCTTCTCAGGGAGAGGTAACCAACAAAAAGACCACTGATCCCCATAATACGAGCAACCAGTGGTCTTTCATTCTAATACCTATATGGATATAAACTTATTAGTTCTGCATGACAAAATCTTGTTGAACAGAGTTCTCTTCTTCATCAAACATGCGCAAAATATCATATCTCGTATTGCGCTGTGCCGGAATATAACCAGCCTCACGAATAAGTTGCAGGATTGAGCCAATGTTGACTTTGTATGTAGCACCTGCAGCAGATACCACATTCTCTTCAATCATCGTGCTGCCGAAATCATTGCAGCCAAATTCGAGTGATTTTTTACCAATCTCAGGCCCCATGGTTACCCATGAAGATTGAATGTTCTTGATATTATCGAGTACAAGTCGGCTGATCGCAACCGTCTTCAGATACTCTTCCGGCGTTTGGCGCTCCAGTTTCAGATTCGTATTATCCGGTTGGAACGTCCACGGAATGAATGCGAGGAAACCTTCCGAGTCATACTTGTTGGCAATACACTCGTCCTGGGCCTCACGCACACGAAGCAAATGCAGCGCACGCTCTTCCATCGATTCACCCAATCCGATGACCATTGTTGCTGTTGTGTTCATTCCGATCCGGTGTGCGGTTTGCATCACGTCCATCCAGTCGCGCCATGAACCCTTCAAACGGCTGATTTTGCGGCGTGTACGGTCATCCAAAATTTCAGCGCCTCCACCTGGCAAGGAGTCCAGTCCAGCTTCGTGAATGGCACGAACCACTTCTTCCAATGTAAGGCCATCAGATACTTCTACCATTTTCATAATTTCAGCTGGCGAGAAGGAGTGCATTGTAATGTCAGGAAAACGTTCCTTGATAGCTTTCAGCAGGTCCGTGTAATAGCTGAAAGGAAGGTTAGGGTTTGTTCCGCCCTGCATCAGAATCTCGGTCCCGTTCACATCTTGTGTTTCCTGAATTTTCTGGAAGATCACTTCATCTGGTAATACATACCCTTCATCTGATCCAGGTCTGCGATAGAAAGCACAAAAACGGCAGTACACATCACACACGTTGGTGTAGTTGACGTTACGCCCGATGACAAATGTTCTGTATGGTTCAGGATGCATGCGTTTCATAATAACATTGGCAGCTGCCCCGATTTTGTCGACTTCGTTCGATTCAAACAGCTGAATCGTGTCTTCCAGGTCTAAACGTTCGCCCCGAAGGGCTTTATCTAAGATACGGTCTACCGTACTCATCGTAAAAAAGCCTCCCTCATGAAGAGAAATATGTTCACGATCCGTCCCGACTTGTATATTTGCCAGCCTGATGCATAATTCGATTCCAAACGCTTGCGTACAAGATCTAGACGAATTGGACCGTTTCGATCCATATCTTTGTAATTAAAAGACTGTTTCTTTGGATTTATGCAAAAGACGCAGGGCTTGCAAGTTCTGGTGGCAACATCGCATTTCTGTACTCTGTCTATCGTAACACAGGTTACATGTGAAAAAAAGCACCTTATGAACAGGTGCTTTAAAAATAAGTAAAAATATTTACATATTCATTCTATTATAATTCCAGCTCTTTTAGACTTAACTGTGTTTGTAACTCATTCAGAACGTATCTATTATGATTCCTGGAGAGCTTGATCCAGATCAGCAATCAGATCGTCAATATCTTCCAAGCCAACAGAGAAACGCAGCAATCCGTCGGTAATTCCGCGATCTCGTCGAACCTCAGCAGGCATGGCTGCATGCGACATCATAGCAGGATAGGACAGAATACTCTCTACCGCACCGAGACTGACCGCAACGATTGGAAGCTTGACTCGATTCAGCACTGCTTTGGCACGATCACCTGAGCCAACATCAAATGAGACAACCGCCCCATATCCCGTGGACTGGCGCTCGTGAGCCTCACGGCCCGGATGATCCAGCAGTCCCGGATAGTATACGGCCGTAATATCACTTCGTCCGCTGAGCCAAGCCGCCAGCTTGGCTGTGCTCTGTTCACTGTGTGCCATACGGGCTCCAAGTGTCTTCATGCCGCGCATCAAAAGCCAGGATTCTTGAGCTCCGAGCACGGTACCAAGCCCATTTTGAAGCTGCTTGAGTTGTCTTCCCAGCGATTCGGTACGGGCAACCGCAAGTCCTGCAAGCACGTCACTGTGTCCGCCCAGAAACTTGGTTGCGCTATGTACGACAATATCCACGCCAAGCTCAATCGGGCGCTGATAATATGGCGTCATGAATGTGTTATCAAGAATTGTAATCAGTTCATGTTCCTGTGCCCAGGATGTGACAGCAGCGATGTCTGTAATCCGGAGCGTTGGGTTTGAAGGTGTCTCCATATATACAGCTTTCGTATTCGGTTTAATGGCCGCTTTCACTTCTTCGATATTGGTCATATCCACAAACGTCGTCTCAATTTGCATCCGGCTAAGGATCGACGTGAGCAGGCGATATGTTCCCCCATACACATCTTCCGTCACAATCATGTGGTCTCCTGCCGAGAACATAAGGAATACACTGGAGATCGCAGCCATACCTGAAGAGTAAGCGAATCCCCGGGCCCCGCCCTCAAGCAGGGTGATGTAATCTTCCAATGCCTGTCGTGTAGGATTACCTGAACGGCTGTAATCATGCTGCGGTGGATTAAAGATGTCAAAATGATGGAAAGTGGACGCCTGATAGATCGGCACACTGGAAGCACCAGTCGTTTTATCTACTTCGTCACCGAAATGCAGCAGCTTGGTATCAAATTTCAATTCAGGTGAATGATCATTGGAATTGGGCTTGTTGTTCTGCTCACTCATGATGTACGCCTCCTTCAACCTCGCGCTGTGCAGCTTCCAGGGCGTTGCCCAAATCTGCAATCAGGTCGTCTGCATGCTCAATACCAACGGAGAACCGCAGCAAACGATCATCGACACCCACAGCATCACGTATCTCAAGTGGTATATCCGCATGCGTCTGCACCGCAGGATACGTCATCAACGATTCAACCCCGCCAAGACTCTCGGCAAAAGCTATCAGCTTGATATGTCGCAGCAATGGTTCAACATAACGGGCATCCTTGACTTTAAATGAGAATATGCCTGTATTACCTCTGGACTGTTTTTTCTGTACTTCATATCCTGGATGATCCGACAAACCCGGATGATACACTTCACCCACAGCTGGATGTTCCAGCAGATATTTGGCAATGGTGAGTGAATTATACTCATGACGCTCCATCCGAAGCGCCAAAGTCTTCATGCCTTTCATTAACTGATAGGAATCGCTTGGAGATAACACTGCACCAATGGAGTTATGCAGGAATGCCATTTCGGCCGACAACTCTTCACCCTTGGTAATGATCAATCCAGCCAGCACATCGTTGTGTCCACCCAGATATTTGGTTGCGCTATGGATAATAATATCTGCTCCGAGCTCAATAGGACGTTGGAAAAATGGAGTCAGCAGCGTATTGTCCACGATGGTCAGCAGGTTATGGCTTTTCGCCCAAGCGCTGACCGCCTCGATATCCGTAATCATCATAAGTGGGTTGGTTGGCGTCTCGATAAATACGGCCTTGGTATTCGGCTGACGAATACTTTCCATTGCCGCTATATCATTGGTGTCCACATAACTTGCGGTCACGCCGAAACGGGACAGGATGCGCTCAAGCAAACGATACGTTCCTCCATACAGATCCAGCGATACAATCAGATGATCTCCCTGTCCAAACATCGCAAAGATGGTTTGCAGGGCTGCCATGCCCGAACTACAGGCAAAACCAGCATCGCCAGATTCCAGTGCAGCTGCTGCTTCTTCTAACACCTTACGGGTTGGATTAGTTGTACGAATATAATCAAAACCTGTGCTCTGTCCAAGCTTCGGATGACGAAACGCTGTCGATTGATAGATTGGAAAATTCACGGCACCTGTCACCGGTTCATTAACGGACCCGATTTGAGCCAAGCGGCTCTCGATTTTCAACTTATTGTCTTCCATTGCAGCATCCTCCTGTAATCTCGATTAGATTTGCGGGCCAATGTCGTAAGGCGTTTCCTGGTACACATAGTAATTGAGCCAATTAGAGAATAATAAGTTTGCATGTGCCCGCCAGGTTGCCGGAGGAACACGGGATGGATCGTCGTTTGGAAAATAGTGCTTTGGCAAGGCGATATCCAATCCTTTGGATGCATCACGGTCATATTCCCATTTCAGAGACAATGGATCATACTCTGCATGCCCTGTCACAAAAATTTGCTTGCCGTCTTTGGTTGCAACCAGGAAGATGCCTGCTTCCTCTGATTCAGCCAAAATTTCGAGCTTTTCGTTTTTCTCAATATCCTCACGCCGCACTTCAGTGTGACGGGAATGAGGAACGTTAAACACTTCATCAAACCCACGCAGCAGCGGCACATGAGATTTGTTGATCGTATGTGGAAATACGCCAAAGCACTTCTCATCCAGCGCGACCTTAGGTACATCAAAATGATGGTACAGTCCAGCCTGGGAAGCCCAACATATATGCATGGTCGAAGTCACATTGGTTTTAGTCCACTCGAAGATTTCCTGAATTTCCTTCCAATAATTGACGTCTTCGAAATCCATCTGCTCCACCGGTGCACCTGTAATGATCATCCCGTCAAAACGGCGATGTTCAATCTCGTCAAAGGTTTTGTAGAAAAGATTCAGATACTCCTGTGACGTGTTCTTCGACGTATGCGATTTGGGATGTACCAGGACGATATCCACTTGAATCGGGGTGTTCCCCACGAGACGCAGCAGCTGGGTTTCTGTCGTTTCTTTGGTAGGCATCAGGTTTAATATAGCAATGCGTAGTGGACGAATATCCTGCTGATAAGCATGTGTCTCGTCCATGACAAAAATGTTCTCTCCTGCAAGGACTTCCTTGGCAGGCAATGTGTCTGGTATTTTGATTGGCATGATGTACAACTCCTCCTTGTGCATAGATAGATGCAGCCCGCTGGCTTGATGTGTTCGCGTCAATTCAGCGTTAGGCAGCCATGAGCTTGTCTACAGGGATGGTTGGAATTGAAACCCTCACATGTGACAAACTCAAGTTTCGTAGCGAAAATCAGTGCTGAGAAGTCGGTGCATATAACAAAGACCTTTCTCGGATTCCGAGAAAGGTCATATGTAAATAGATATGCGCCTCTCTCATCTCTCAGTTACAACAGTGTCTCCTTGGACACTTAGTCGCTGCAAGAATTAGCACCGTGCGGTATACCGCCGGTTGCCGGGTTTCATCGGGCCAGTCCCTCCACCTACTCTTGATAAGATTTCGCCATATTCAATTGTGTGCTTAGTGTGGTTCACCGTCTACTTTAAAACATTAATCCTCTCACGTCAAGCATGTAGTTTTGTGTCTGTTCATGTAGGCCGGAACCGTTTGTCTCTCGCTGTCATACACTGCTTCAGGGCGCGAAATAGACACATTTTTGCGCTTGAAAGCACCATGTACCAGCGGTATACTAAACAAGTGTTGCATACCCTTATGTGAGAGGTGACATATTCAATGGATGGCGACCCGAGGCCTGACTGTCAGCCGTATTCCGACAAACTGCATAGAGAATTGACATCAGCATGCCGGCAGCGGGACGTTACTTCCGTTTGATTATAGAGCGAACGCAGTCCTGACCTCCAGGCTCCGCTGCCGACCGGCTGATCTGTTCTTTTTGCGCCCATATTGATGAAAATCCGCCTGTTTGGCGGGTGCAGAAGGAGTGGATGAACGATGAAAATCCGGTTGGTAAACAACGGTGTATTTATCCCGGTGGACGATATCCAGCAGGCGCTGACGCCACCAGCAGAGGGATTTTACTGGATCGATGCAGACGTGGATGATCTGGCGGTGCTTCAACCGCTGTTTATGATGCATGATCTGGCTGTAGAGGACTGTTTGAGTGATGAAGAACAGCGCCCGAAGATTGAAATTTATGAGAGCCATTATTTTATTGTAATCAACAGTATTCGTTTTGATGATGAAGAGATCTTTTTACGTGCCGTCAACCTGTTTCTTGGCAGACATTTTATCATCAGTGTGACGAAGCAGAAAGTCAGCGAACTTCGTACATTGAAGCCAATTCTGTGGGAACAGGAAGTCAGTACACCCGATCGTCTCCTGTATCTGCTGGTCGACTTGATTGTGGATAACTACTTTACGGTCGGAGACCGGATTGAAGCACGCATCGAGAAGCTCGAAGAAGATATTCTGATGCACACCAAGAAATCCCATCTGAATGAAATTATCGGGCTGCGCAGTGAGATTCTGTGGCTCAAAAAGGTGCTGGGGCCTCAAAAAGAGGTTATTAATACGCTCAATAAAAAAGACTTGCGGCTGATCGATGATCAACTGCAAAAGTACTTCAGTGACATCTATGAGAATGCCGTGAAAATATCCGAGACATTTGAGACCTATCGGGACCTGATGGGGAACTTGCGAGAAGCTTACCAATCCAGTATCGCCAACCGGGCGAATGAAATCATGCGTGTGTTTACCGCCATTACAACGGTGTTCATGCCCCTGACGGTCATCACCGGGATCTACGGGATGAACTTCACGAACATGCCTGAGCTGGACTGGAAGTATGGATATTTTGTCGTCATTGGCCTGATGGTAACCCTGGGCTTAAGCATGTTCTTTATTTTCCGTAAAAAAGATTGGATCTGAACTGAACGTACCAAATAGAAAGACGAAGCGCTCCTTTTCAGGGAGAGACTGCTTCGTCTTTTTTGGCTTTTGCGTAACCTTTGTCACTCTATCTTTGGTTCTTATCCAGCATTCCGCTCCGCCTCTGCATGTCTCCGGAACCGAATGCGTATCATGCGCAATCTCTCATATACCTGCTCCAGATTACCTCCACCTGGCTTATCTCCACCATAAACTTTATGTAATACGGGTTTCAGGAAGCTATCTCCTAGTTCTTCGTATGCATTCCAAACGGCCTCCTGCTCCTGTTCGGGCATGACCGCGAGTTCCGCGTCCAAAAGACTATCCGTTTCATAGCCTTCCAGATCAAGTGACTCCAGCAGTTCGATTAGCTCCCTGCGGGACAATCCGGAGCGATTCACAATCTCTTCAAGCGTGTATCCTTCCTTCATGCCCTCAAGCACCTGCTTGCGGGTGGTGAACTTGTCCAGCTCCTGCTTGTATTTCTGCTCTTTCTGTTTGTATAACCAGCTCTCATATTCATCTTCGGACAAAACAGACTGTACCCAATCGAGAGGAAATGCGGTCGTACGTTCTACCCCGCTCGTAAGCTCCATCCACTCCTGCCCATATTCATTTGCCTTGCTCTCCCCAACACCCGGTAACTGCATCAGCTCATCCATCGTTTGTGGAACAAATGCGCTGATCATGCGCAGCAAACGATTCGTTGCAATAAAATAGGGCGCCTTCCGGTCAGCTGCGGCTCTCCTTCTACGCCATGTGCACAGATCTGCATACAGCTCTTCATTCCCATAACGTTCACTATAACAATGGAGACGCTGTCCCCCATAACTGCGTGACTTTAAATCCTCACTTTCGTGAAAGAGTCCCTGAATCAGTGGACGATATCCTTCGCTCATCTGGATCGCCAACTGGTGGCGGTAAATATGCAGCAGTTCATCCCATGAGCTCCCCTCATACCAGCTGCTGTCTTCTCGATCCCCTTCCTCATAACGACTCCACCCAAGGTGCCAGGCACCTTCTTCCTCGCCAATCCATAACTGAGCGTGTTCTTCATGCTGACCGGACAATTTGGATAATCTGTTCATAAAAATAACTTCCATTGGTTTCCTTCCCCTCCTCAATATTGCAGCTATTCACAGTTAAATGAGCCGCCTTCAGGCAACAAAAAAACACCTCTCCTGCAAATTCATGCAAGAGAGGTGCTTCCTCATTAACCGTATTATGCTGTTGCTCATATCTTACCACAATGGAAAAATTCGTCAACCATTTGTGAAAAGTATTTACTTGATCAATGCCAATTTTGCCAAAGCCAGCGAGCCGCACAGTCCGGCGTTATCGCCCAGACCTGGCGGAACAACATACTCGTCGATTCCGGAGTGAAGAGCAGGGTGCTGAACATATCCAGCCAACAGCTCCTGCAATTTGCTGCGTACCATAGGGAAAAGATGCTCCTGCTTCATCACACCGCCACCCATTACAATTTTTTGCGGAGAGAGAATTAGTACATAATTCATGAGTGCGTGTGCCAGATAGTGAGCTTCAATCTCCCAGGCTTTGTGATCTGCGGGCAGTTCGTATGCTGGCTGCTCCCAACGTTTGTTGATCGCCGGGCCAGCTGCAAGGCCTTCCAGACAATCCCCATGGTACGGACAGAAGCCTTCATATGTATCCTCAGGATGTCTGCGCACAATAATATGACCCATCTCAGGGTGAGACAAACCATGCACCATTTTGCCGCCTACAACGGCTCCAGCACCGATCCCTGTTCCAACAGTAATATACAGGCAGCTCTCAAGCCCCTGTGCTGCTCCCCAGGTCGCTTCGCCGAGCGCCGCCCCGTTCACATCCGTATCAAATGTCATCGGCACATCAAAATGTTCCTTGAGTTTACCAATGAGATCATACTGACCCCAATGAGGCTTCGGTGTAGTTGTAATGTAACCATACGTAGGACTTCCTTCAATCGGGTCAATCGGGCCAAAAGAGCCTACACCCAAGGCTTCGATCCCCTTGCCTTCAAAAAATGCGATAACTTGCGCCATCGTTTCTTCCGGTGTCGTTGTAGGAAAGCTTACCCGTTCAAGCACCTCTCCATTTTCTGTACCGATACCACATACAAATTTGGTTCCTCCAGCTTCAATTGCGCCTAAAATCGTCAAGTTAGTCACACTCCCAAGTTAGTTTAAAATGGAATTCATTTTTTTGTTTCTGGACGATGGTATGGTGAAGAACTATTGCCCGCTCTCCAGCTTGTCCAAACGTTTCAATAACGTCTGCCTCCAGCTATCTGACAGCTCTGGAATGGCCAGTAGTGCACCCATTCCCGCAGCATCCTTCCTCCCCTGATGCATGATTCGGTTGGCTTCAAGAACAGTCATGGATGCAGGATTGGTGCGGATTCGCCGCAATGCAGAGGCAGGTGCCACTTCCCCCTCCTGCAGCACACGAAAATAAAATCCGGTATAGCCGCTCTCCTGAAAATATACAGGCAGCTCTTTGAAATCATACCGGGCAGCGAGCTTGAAGCAGGGTTGTCTTGGCTGGCTAATCTGTACCGCGGCTCCACCAAATTCAAATACATCACCAATCCGTACTTGATCCTCAGGACACCCTTTAACCGTCAAATTTTCACCAAAGGCTCCCCAGTCCAGCTTGCGATTCATCAGTTGTTCGAGCACAGAATATCGACTGTAATCGTATACACAAACAGCCTTATCCGGTCCCCCGTGATTCTCCAGATCCGCCTGGGCATCTCCCGTCATTCCAGTGAATGACAGGAAAACCGGGCCGGATACGGGATGTTTCACAATGCCGCTGAGCACTTCACGCTTCTGGCCAGACAGGGGCTGAGGCTGTCCCACGTTGATGGCAAGAACAGCTGTATCCTGCTCCGCTGGCTGTTGATCAGGTGTGAGTGTCATCTGCTTCATACCTCCCATTCATAAACTGTTCTTTAACGGACTGAGCCACCAAAAACAAGTGTATTACTTAACAGACGCCCTGGTGATGTCAGCATCTTACCACCCGCATACATCCCTGAGGATGCACCACCATCCAGATTCATCGCCTGCTTGGCACCCAGCTTCTGCATGACTGCCGCCCACTCTTTGATTGTCGCTCCCGAAACGGTTGCCAGCATGATCGAACCGTCTGCCATGATGGCAATCCCGCTTCTGGCCCCCGAGGCATTCAGAATTTTGGTATCCTTGAAGCCTTCGCTTGTTGGATTCACGGCGATTTTACCGTCTTTCACCAGACGGGGGCCAGCACCAACGGCAGTAACCACATCCTGCCAAGGGATTTCTTTGCCTGCTGCATTGGTATACTTATAATTCATTTCCACTGTTGAACCTACGGTGAAGCGGTCGGCAGAGGATTTCTGATTGCCCGTGAAGACCAATACAGACCCGTTCTTCGGAATCGCCACATTGTTATTCGCCACTTTTTTGGTGACAATCCCTTTTTCCATCACAACCGCAATACCGCCTTTAAATCCGACCTTTGGGCCGCGTTCGGGGGTGTACAGCATGGAAATGCTCGCACTCGCGGAAGGCGTACGGTTGATGAATGTTGCATACCAGCTGCGTGATTTACCTGTTGAATCGGTAACTTTGCCTGTAAGACTTACCTGGAGTGAATCCATAATGGCTGTACCATCTTCCTTAAAACCAATCGTTGTTCCGTATCGTCCAATATGTATAACTTTTCCATTTGCTATTAACATGCCGTAAGGATCTGGTGCTCCATTGTAAGCTTCAAAAAAAGCGCCGTTAATGGCAGCTTGGGCGCCATAAGCTTTCACAATTGAAGGCAGTGTGGCCGTTTGACCCACCTGTTTTTTGGCTAATCCTACAGTCACCGGTGTTCCTTTGGGAATGCTTACCGTTTGTACGGTGAAATTTCGTCCTGCTGCTTTTACTTTCTGTACTTTGGTGCCGATTGCCGCTTTTGCATCAGCTGTTTGCGGAGCGCTTACTGCGCCTGATAGTAATACCGGCAAAGCCAGGACGAGGGCCATAGCCCCTGTCCACCACTTTCTACCGGCCCGTTTTGTCTGCATGTTGCTCACCCTATTGCCACTCCCATCCAAGAGCCCAGGCTCTTCATCTCAAGTTGTTCAAACTTGTCCATCACCATATCCGGATCAAGACGCAATTCACATACATCCAGTGCACAGGCAACCGGAACAGCGCAGTGAATCTCTGCCAGTTTGCGGGACAGGTGCAGCATGTCGAGATCGTTCTCGATCTTGCTGCGCACCGAAGGTGTCAGCTTATCCAGATTATCCAGGATTCCCTCAATAGAGCCGTATTCCTGCACAAGCTTCAGAGCCGTTTTCTCACCAATACCACGTACACCCGGATAATTGTCACTTGCATCTCCCATCAGACCCTTCATATCAATCACTTGACGAGGTGTCAGCTGCTTCTCTGCCATGAGAGATTCAGGGGTGTATACCATGTAGTTGCCATGACCCTTTTTCATAATAATAATGCTTGTGCGGTCATTGATCAGCTGCAGCATATCGTGGTCACCGGTCAGCACCATCACGTTCATCTCGGTCTGCTCGGTGTAATACTTGGCCAGTGTACCGATGCAATCATCGGCTTCATATCCCTCTGCTCCAATATTTGGAATACCCAGGCTGTCCATAACCTCACGGATCAGTGCAAACTGGGGAATCAAATCATTCGGTGCTTCTGGGCGATTGCCTTTGTATGCCGCATATTCTTCACCGCGAAACGTCTTGCCTCCCATATCCCAGCAGCATACCACATGACTTGGTCCGAAAGTCTGAACCGCATCCCAGAAATAACGGATAAATCCGTATACCGCGTTGGTTGGCAATCCTGCCTTTGTACGTCTGATATATCCGCTTGCAGATGTCGCGTAGAATGCCCGGAACAACACCGCCATACCGTCTACCAGCAACAAAGTAGGTTCATTACGTTGATTCACTTGATTTTGTTCTCTCCTATCCTGGTTCTATATAACTCAAACTAACGAATTACACTAGACCACTCCAATTGCAGTACCATCTTCCGATCACTGTTATCCCCTGATTTTTTTGAATCCCTTCTCCAAAGGGAAAAATCAGGGGATAAAGGCGAACGCTCCGCTTCTCCAGATTGGTTCTGCACTTTCCGTTCCCATGTAAATGTTAAATTCAACTTATATAGCAAATAAAATATCGAAACTAATTCTATCATTATAGCATAGTTCCGCCAAGCATCGTTCAGCCAAAAAAGCCCTGAATTTTGAACAATTCAGGGCTGGTATTGCCACTTCATATAGAATCGGACAAACACACTAATCGGTCCTTATTTATGCGTTGGTCCATTCCTGTTCATACGTATCTTCCTTGAATCCCACAGTCACCTTTTCTCCATCCGTAACAATTGGACGTTTAATCAGACGACCATTGGAAGAGAGCAGACGAATCTGTTCTTCTGCAGACATGCCAGGCAGCTTGTCCTTCAATTGCTGCTCCTTATACACCTCACCACTTGTATTAAAAAACTTCTTCACTTCAAGTCCGCTCTTCTGAATGAGATCGGTTAATTCGGCTTCGGATGGCGGTGTGTCGAAAATGGGGATTAACTCCAGCTCATGTCCTTGAGCTTCAAGCCATTTTACAGCTTTGCGGCATGTGCCGCATTTGGCATACTGGTATACTTTCAGATTACCCATTACAAATGTTCCTCCTAGAGCTGCTCCGGTTTTGATTTCTCGCTTCCCTTGGTTTGCTTCGCAAATTCAAAAGTCACTCCAAATCGATACCATCGCAATACGTCTAAAAATGATTAAAACCATAGATTCGAAAACTACTCCAACTCTTCTCGGGGAGCTGCCTCATCATTCAAACGCTTCTCCAGTGCAGCCATATCTGCAGGAAGCGGTGCATGGAACGTCATGCGTTCCTGTGTAAGGGGATGTACAAACGACAGCTCGCAGGCATGCAATGCCTGGCGATTGATCCACAAGTCCCGTTCTTCTCGCAATGCAGCCGTCTGCTCATCAATCTCATCTGCAGGTAGTGTCTTGTACATTCGATCGCCGATCAGCGGACATCCGACAGACGTCATATGTACACGAATCTGATGGGTTCTGCCGCTCTCCAGCTTCAGGTTTACCGCACTTGCAGTCCCACCAGCCCACCTTGTTATCGTGGTGTATAGTGTTCTCGCTGCGTAACCGTCAGGCGTGACAATACGTCGATGGGGCTCCTCCGGATCACGGTCGATGGCACCATCAATGGAACCCTGCTCAGGAACTGGGGATCCATGGACAAAAGCGATATACTTTTTCTCCACCGTTCCTGCGATCATTTGTTCAGACACATGCTGGTGCACGTACGGATTTTTGGCAATGGCCAGTACCCCGGATGTCTCCTGATCCAATCGATGAATAGGCCTAAAGCGGAAACGCTCTCCCTTGGACTTCCAGTAATGAACAACCCCATTGGCTAGTGTCCCTGTATAATGTCCATGTGTCGGATGCACAATTACGCCGGCATCCTTGTTAACAATGAGCAGATGCTCATCTTCGTACAAAATGGTAAAAGGAATGGACTCTGGCAGAATGTCATCGGATTCCTCCTGTTCCATTCGAATCTCCAGTACATCGCCTGCGGATACTTTGACGCTGATATACACGCGTTCTCCATTTAACATGACTCCCTGCTCCGTGAGCTTAAGCCTTGATAAGAGCTTGCGTGACACCTGCAGCCGACGCTGAAGCACGGTTTTCAGCAGCCAGCCATCTTCCTGTTCAGGAATCGTGTAGACGATTGGCGAATAATATCCGCTCATTCTTTGCGGCGGAACACTTTTTTGCTCCGTACATATTCAATATCCGACACCTGCTGTCTGGCATTGGCGGTCCGTGCTACAACGAAAAAATAATCCGACAGGCGGTTCAAATAACGACGTACCGAAGGATTAATATCTGTATGCTGCCCCAATGTTACGGCACGGCGTTCTGCACGGCGGCATACCGTACGGCATACATGAAGTGCTGAAGACAGCGGACTGCCGCCAGGGATAATAAACCGTTCCACTTTGGGGTTCTCTGCATCGTACTGGTCTATCCATTGTTCAAGCCGGGTAACCATGTCATCCCGTACCTTGTACTTGGTTTCGCTAATTTTCACAAATGCCAGATCCGACCCGCAATCAAACAATTCCTGCTGTACCTCCAGCAAATGTTCGCGCAAATCCTCGAATTTCCCCTCTGCATCATCAATCAGACTGATCGCCTGGCCGACAAAACAATTCAACTCATCTATAGTGCCATAAGCTTCCACCCGGTCATCATCTTTGATAACCCGTCCACCGATGACCGAAGTTTGTCCTTCATCACCTGTTCGTGTATAGATGCCCATTTGCCATCCCTCCAAACGTTTAATTTTAATTCACATGGCAGAACATTAGGTTAATTCGGTTCATTTTTGTATTCATGCCTTCTAACTTCAACTTAACCAGTATACTTGACCTCAGATGGTTACGGAAATGCATTTTTTTCAGAAACCGGTTGTACCCTTTGCACGTATATATGAATTGGCGTACTCTGCCCGAGTATACGTCAAATTCAGGTAAATCAAAAGTAGAGGAGACGATTATGCAAAACTGGATAACCGATTTCATGGAACAATACGGCTACATAGGCATAGCACTCATTATTGCACTAGAAAACGTATTTCCTCCCATTCCATCGGAAATTATTTTGCCTTTCGGCGGATTCATGACAACGTACACCAGCCTTACCCTTCCCGGTGTAATCATTGCAGCTACCATTGGTTCTGTGCTGGGTGCTATGATTCTCTATGGTATCGGACTTCTGATTGACGTGAATCGTCTGGAGAAAATTGTAGATCGCTGGGGACATATTTTGCGAATCAAAAAAGAGGATATTCACCGTGTCGATGCATGGTTTGACAAATATGGAATGTGGACTGTATTATTTTGCCGCATGGTACCTCTTGTTCGCAGTCTCATCTCGATTCCTGCAGGCATGTCCAACATGAAATTCGGTTTGTTCGTGCTCTTCACAACCATCGGGACACTCGCTTGGAATATTATTCTGGTCTCGGTCGGGGCTGCACTTGGCGCTTCTTGGGAGAATATTTTGCACTTTATGGACGTCTATTCTCTGGTGGTCTATGCGCTGCTCGCCATCATCCTTATTGGCTGCATCATCTGGTGGATCAGACGTATGAAAAAAAGTAAATAGAGATCGTTCATCACAACAATCGATTGTAATTTTACACTACGTAGATAAAATAAGCCTCCGACCACAATTGTGGTACGGAGGCTTTTGTATGCTTGTACATCTCTTTCATCCAATTCCCTTTTACTCATCGTAACGCATTTCTTGATCTTTCAGATCAATCGCCAGTCCAGATACTACCATATACATGCGTTCCGAGTGGGCCTGGAGCGCACGGTTCACCGAAGCCATCCTCGCTGCAAAGATACGTTCCTTTTCCGATGGATACAGAGCACCATGCATTTCATTAGTAATGACCAGCAGCTTGCCTTGATAAGATAGCAAGGCATCAAGCAGCTGTTGTGTATGTACGCGTTGTTGATCCAGATCATCCGTTGCTCTAAACCCGGCAGCCATCCATGAGGTCAGGCTGTCTACGATAACTATTCGCTGATCAGCCAGAAACAGATTCGATTCCCGATTGATCTGGTGAATGACCTCTGTCAGATGATGACCGTTGCCGGCTGAAATGGCTCGATAATGAGCGGATGGCAGTTCCGGAATCACCGGATCATGATCGCCTGTGGATAAATAGATTCCTTCCCGGCTGATTTGGGCTGCGAAACCCAGGGCAAACCTGGTTTTACCACTCCCTATACCGCCAGTGACCGTAATCAGCAATCCGCTCCCCTCCTTCAGTTACCATGCTGTATTACGCTATTCTGTCAGCGCCTTCAGCACTTTTTTGGAATCTTCGACATTGGCTGCCGATAGCGGAATGGTAGCGAACAGATTTTGAGCGGCATAATCCAGATCCTTGAACATTTGCATCTCTTCCAGCGGGATACCATAGAGATGTGATTCCTTCTTAATGTCAGTACCGTCATCTCCTTGACCCTGCTCAACAAGAACTCCACCGTCAAACACACCACGTTTATACTTCTCTGGATCAAATGTATCATCAAGCGGGATATTGGAGCCGTTGCTCCCGTATTGTTTCATGTCTGCTTCCGGCAGGATGAAAATATCATGACTCCCTGCTGCGTACTCAACCATGATTTTCTGGACATCGTACATTGCACTCGAAATGACTTCAACTTTCGGCTCCTCACCCAGTTTCTGCTGCAAATTGGCCTGTAACTGCTCCGAGATTACGGATGGATTACCTTGATTATCAATGATGAAAATGGTAAATCCGTCCTTCCCACCACATCCAGCAAGCAGAAAAATCAATGAAACGATTGCTGTTAGCCCCCAAAATCTCTTCATTCCAGTTCCCCCTTTAGTCTCCTAAGTACAATATATCACAATTGTTCCACGCAAAAAAATAACCCGTTCATTTAAGAGATTCCATAACCATATCAAAAAAAAGACCCGTCAGGGTCTTCTCTGCATTTCATATGGGTAACGTTTTCGTTAACAGCAATTTATCTTCCTTTAATCGGGTTAGCTTTCATATATTCATTAATCTTCAGATCCAGCAAGCTGCTGATTTCAATCACAATTTCCGAAGTAAAGGATTTCTCCTCCAGGAAAATCTGTTCCATCTTGCGACGAAGGATATGGATCTCATCTTCCAAGGAAATGTCATGCAAAGATTCGTGATCCGGTCTCACCGACCACCGGTCGCCATGATCGCTCTCAGCCAGATAATGCCCACGATTAGTCGGTAAATCATATTCAACACAAAACAATGCCAACCCCTCCTTGGAAAATTAGTTTCCAAATATATGAAAAACATATTTCAAATTGAAATTATATCACAATATTTTGTAAATGAAAGTTATTTTTTTCTAAATTATAAAATGGACACATTTGCAAAATGATTCTACTTCCTATTAACCCTCTTTTTGCAGTTTGTAAACAAAATTTCCGATTCGTTCCAATGCTTCGTTCAGTTGGGTCACTGAAGTGGCATAAGAACAGCGCAGAAAACCTTCTCCCTGAGGGCCAAACACGTTCCCAGGCACAGCAGCCACCTTATTTTCGGTTAAGAGTCGCTCTGCAAAAAGATCAGAGTTGAGACCTGTTTTCTGAATGCTAGGGAATGCATAGAACGCTCCCTGAGGTTCGTGACAATCCAGGCCAATATCACGGAACCCCTGTACAATAAGACGTCTGCGCTGATTATAGGACTCCACCATTCGGTCCTTCTCCCCCAGCCCATTCGTTAACGCTTCAAGCGCTGCGACCTGCCCCATAGCTGGAGCACACATTACAGTATACTGGTGAATCTTTAACATAGCTGCGATAAGTTCAGGATGACCGCACATGTAACCGATCCGCCAGCCTGTCATGGCAAATGCCTTTGAGAAGCCGCTCACAAGAATGGTCCGTTCCTTCATATCCGGAATTGATGCGAAGCTGACATGTTTTTGTGTATACGTCAGTTCTGCATAAATTTCATCAGCAATGACGATGAGATCATGCTTCTTGATGACTTCTGCAATCGGCAGCCAGTCTTCGTACGTCATGATGGCCCCCGTCGGATTGCTCGGATAACATAAAATCACAACTTTGGACTTCGGCGTAATGCCTGCTTCAAGTGCCTCGGCAGTCAATTTAAATTGATCTTTCGCATAGGTTTCAACACCCACAGGAACTCCTCCGCCTATGGAAGCAATGGGAGAATAGGCCACGTATGAAGGCTCCGGAATCAGAATTTCGTCTCCAGGCACGATTAAAGCACGCAGCGCAAGGTCAATGGCCTCACTGCCGCCAACCGTAACAATAATCTCATCCTTGGGATCATACTTGGTATCGAATTGAGTATCCAGGTAATTACTGATGGCTTCTCTCAACTTGGGCATCCCTGCATTCGATGTATAACTTGTCATGCCTCTTTCGAGGGAGTATACACAAGCTTCACGCATATGCCAAGGTGTAACGAAGTCGGGTTCACCAACACCCAGTGTAATAATATCCTTGTTGTCACCCACCAGGTCGAAAAACTTGCGAATCCCGGATGGGGGTATCTGTTGAACCAGAGGTGCCAGATACGAGGTCATCTTCTTGTTGTTCCCTGTTGTCTGTTCATTCACTATCATGACACATCTTCCTTTACGGCGAGATCATGAGACGGTTATCTTCCTGATGGTCTTCAAAAATGATCCCGTCCTGCTTATATTTTTTTAGAATAAAATTCGTTTTGGTCGAAAGCACAGAATCAATCGGTGACAGTTTCTCCGATACAAAGTTAGCGACTTCACGCAGGTTGCCACCTTCCACTTCTACGAGCAGATCGTATGCACCTGACATGAGATAAACTGATTTCACTTGCGGATATAGATAAATTCGTTCGGCGATGCCCTCAAAACCACGACCACGTTCCGGTGTGATCTGTACTTCAATCAGGGCTGTTACTTTCTCATCGTCAATTTTGCTCCAGTTAACCACGGTTGCATACTTTACAATAACGTGATCCTGTTCAAGCTGGGCCACAGCGTTCTTGATCTTGTCTTCAGACTCCCCCAGCAGTGTAGACAGCAGCGCCGGAGACCTTCTTGCGTCTTCCTTCAGCAGATCCAGAACTTTTAATTGCAGATCGTTCAAATCTTTCATGACTTTCCCTCCAGCGTCATCCAGGTTCCTGAAAATGAATTAATACTTATATTACATGAATTTAACGTCCATGCAAAGACAAAAACCGCCTGCCCTGAATTCAGGCAAGCGGTGGTATGGTCCATAAAAACTTGAGCTTAAAAAGGTTACATGTAATAAGGGTTACCATAATTGGGTTGATGCTGAGGCACATTAGGTGCCTGACTGTATGGACTGGCTTGCGTATTCTTTTCCTGAATGAACTGATGGCACTTTTGCTGCGTTTGTTGTGCTGACTGAACCGTCTTGTCTAATTCGCTTCGAGTGGCCTTCGAAGAGGCCGAGTACATGTTGTTCTGCTGCATCAGATGAAACAATTCCCCCTGCAATCTAAGGGTACTGTTCGTCAGGTCTGTAAACATTCTGCGGGTCACCGGGCAGGAAGATTCTGTCGTTGCTGTTGTGTATTCACGCGAAGTTCGTCTTAAATCAGCAAGAATCGACTTCAACAGGTCCTGTTCCTGCATAAAATTCCCACCAGATGACAAAGATTGAGAGTACATGCGATTTCCTCCTATGTGTTTAGATTTCCGGGACTATTGAGCTTGTGTAGGCGCAATGGACTGATGCTGCTGAAGCACATTGACGAGTGTACTTAGATGCTGTTCATGTGTGCGAACATACTGGTTAAGAGCCTGCTGGATTTGCGGGTTATGTGAGATAGAAGCTGTTGCTGCACACTGTTTGATCAGCATTTCTTCATTGGAGATCGAGTCTGCAATATAGTTCAGTTCTTTGGGGCTAAGTGCTTGCATTTGTGTATTTTGCATGTATCGTCTTCCTCCTTAATCTAAAGTTTATGCGAGTTTATTTTTACCTTGTCCTGCGAAAGTATACTTATTTAACATTCAATTGAGGTGATTTCATTATGGAACTTATAAATGGCAATACGTTTTGGTCTACTACTTTCCAACCCCATTTCAACTATCCGGTTCTCGAAGGTGAGATCATCTGTGATTGTCTCATTATCGGGGGTGGCATGGGAGGTGCCCTGTCTGCCAAACTTATGACAGAAAGAGGATTGCGCACGGTAGTCATTGATAAGAGAGAGATCGGCCATGGGAGCAGCATGGCCAACTTGGGACTGCTGCAATACTCCAACGACAAGACGCTCACCTCCTGCATACATACCTTTGGAGAACGACGTGGGGTACGATTTTATGAATTGTGCCGTATTGCCCTGCAGCAGCTGGAGGACATGGCCTTCAGTTTGGAGATTGACCCATGGTATATCCCCCGTACAAGTTTGTATTGTGCAAGCAGCGAAGAAGATGTTGCTCTTTTGGAAGAGGAGTACCACACGCTCAAAACCTACGGGTTCGATGTGGAGATGTGGAATCGGGACAAAATCAGCACCCACTTCCCTTTTAGCAAGCCGATCGCATTGTTCACCAATGGAGATGCGGAAGTTAATCCCTTCAGGCTGGTGCACGGCTTGCTTCAATCTGCTTACAGTAAGGGTGCCCGGATCTACGAACGGACCGAGATGATCCATTGTGATTATGATGAAGACGGTGTCGTCTGTTACACGCCTAGTGGGACAATCCGTGCCAAGCAGGTCATTTTTTCAACAGGATACGAGACACAGGAGATTAAGAATGACCGCGGAGCCTACCTGCAGAGCACTTATGCTATTGCAACCAAACCACTGAAGGATCTCAGCAGCTGGTATAAACGTAGCTTGATATGGGAAACGGCTCGCCCTTATTTATACATGCGAACAACCCCCGACGGCAGAATTATTGCCGGGGGACTTGATGAGGAAATTCCACATGAAGACCAACGTGCCATTAGAGCCAGAAATAAGGGTGAGACTCTATTGCATAAAATAGCTGACTACTTCCCACTGCCAGATCTGAAAATGGATTATGCTTGGGAAGCTGTATTTGGCAGCACCCATGATGGACTCCCTTTTGTCGGTCCGCACCCCGATTACCCCAATTGTTATTTTATTGAAGGTTATGGAGGCAACGGTACGATATACAGCATGATTGCCGCATCCATTCTTGCAGATGTCATTACTATGGGCAAGAACGAGGACATGGAGTTGTTCTCATTAACCAGAACCAATAAACCTTCTCCTGTGTAAAATGAAAAAAGGTGCAGATCAGGAATCCCTTCCTGTTTCTGCACCTTCTTTTATTCTGATAATCTGATGGGACAGCAATGTTACTGCTGTGTTTGAGTTAGCATTTTACGCATAAAGATCCAGCCGATCAGCGGGAAAGCACCTAAAACCACAATCAGCCAGGTTAGCATCTGAAGGGAGGGACCATTCATCACGATGAGGATAAATACAGCTAGACCAGACAAGCGCCCTGTCATCAAGCAAAGCTCCCTTAATACGACAAGTTCAACCCTTTTCTCCACATTTTCGCCGCTCATGCCCATCAAGTCGAATCCTGCCGCAATCATGGGCAGCATGTATAACGGCATGGCGAGCGCTGAACCAATTCCCATAATTAATAGTGTGCCATAGCTTACTTTCCAGATTAAGGGAAGCAGAACGACAAATAGAATTATGGCCCCCGTCAACATCCCTTTGGATCTATAATGCGGTTTGAACCACTTGCCTGCCATCCAATAACTGACCAAGGCTACGGCGGATGTAATCAATGAGAATTGACCCAGCTTGTATTCCTGCTCCGTGGCTACATAAACGAGCAGCGCGATTAGAAAGGCAAACACGCCCTCCCTTACCCCCTGGGCAACCAATCCCAGTCCAAGAGGCCTCCATTCACTCCCTGAGCGGGATAACTGCTGCCAGGGTTCCGACCAGCGGTAGGTACCGCTGACTTTTCTTTTTTTCAGAAAAAAGCTGAAGACCACTGCAATCACATAAATTATGAGTGAGACGGTAAAAATGAGCCGATAACCTGAGTTATCCACCATCTTTGAAATAATCAAACCCGAGAACCATGGACCAATAATTCCTGTCATGGAGCCCAGCAATCCCACCCATCCATTGAACAGGTCCCGGTTTTCCCGGTCGGTCACTTCAAAGTACACCACATTAAAGGCGATCCAGAATAAACCCAAAGCACATCCAAGCAATATACCGAGTGGCCATATCCAATCCACCGCTTTTGGACCGGCCCATAGAACAAGCATATAGAATGTGCCAGATAATGCTGTGCCCAGCCGCAGTGCACTCATTTTATTATGTTCCTTCACCCATTTACCGGCTAACCAAAATGTCAATCCAAGGGCAAGCTGCTGACTTATCGTAAACCATCCGAGCATGGCATAGTCTGGACGACTCTTCCACAAATATACATTCAGAAACGTTCCCGACAAAGCTCCGGCTAACACAAACAATCCATTCACGCCCAGAAGCAGAATGGATTGTCGGCCCAGAGATATCTTCATCTGCTCCCTCCTTATTCCACTTGAAGTCAGCACTTCGCAGGCAGGTCTTAAGGTTAACCTACCCCAAGCAGAGGAAAAACATGATGAATCTCAGGAATAATTCATTTTTAATGGAGTGGAAATTACTTCTTGGCGCTCAGATTTTGAATGAGACGCAGCCGATCGTCTTCGGACAGACTATATTGCACTTGGAAACATCCGGAGCATACATACATCTGAACCGTGAACGGTGCGTCCAGCAGGGAATCTTCCCGTGAAACTGCATTGGCAACAGGTGTGAACGTGTCCGGTTTGGAGGTTTGTGTGCCAGCGAGAATCATGAATTCGCGGCAATGTGGACATTCCGGCACTTCTTCCTGCAGGTCAAGCTGTTTTTCCACACCTTCTTCATATTGGATCAGATCGTTGCCCTCATCTGCATATTTGGTTAAGGTACGCAGTTCAGGCAATTTCAGCTCTACCTCATCTCCCCACAATGCAGCAATATCAGAGGTCTGGTCACGGTCTTGAACATCATCTACATCGTAAATATCGTCTGCTTCATCATCTTCTTCATCTCCGATGTTAATGTTCAGCGTACGGTAACCCTTCAGTTCATTGTGGCAATACGGACATTCTTCTTCAGGTCCCAATTCCTCATCCCATACGATTTCAGTGTGGCACCATGGACATACTGTTGTTTCCAAATTAGATCAACCTTTCTTTATACAATCTTCCTGTCAGGTGTTCATGACATAAATGACACCGATAGCAAAAAACACAATAGATGCCGCAAACAAAATCCGTATCAATATTTTCATGCCAGGTCCCCCTACATGATGCTCGCGCCGATTACAAATGACAACGAGACGGAAATAATCATGGATATTAAACCAACTGCCCGATTATCTCGCGCAATTTCCTTGTCTATCGAGAAGACGGGTGTCAAAAACTCGAACAGAAAGTAGGCAATGAGCAGAAGAACAAAGCCTACAAAAGACCATGTCATCGCTTCATACACAGAAGACTTGGCCTGAATGCAGAATCGAAGCACGTTGCAGATTCCAAAGATCTTGCCTCCCGTTGCCATGGCAACAGCCACATTGCCTTTCTTGATCTCATCCCAACATTTGTATTTGGTTACAAGTTCAAAACAAGCCAGAAAAACAAGCAGCTCCATGATGGCTACCGAGAAAAAACCGAGTACCATCCCCAAGGGATGAGACAGCAATTGGTCAATCGTCCCTTTCACTCACTGTTCCCCTTCCCTGTTCCACTGCCCCTCTCACCACTGGCAATGGAACATCGTTGTTTCATGGTCCGGCTATTCCAGTTCTGCAACGGTTACGCCGTTTCCGCCTTCTCCATAGTTGCCCAGCCGGTAACTTTTAATATGTTTATGCTTACGGAGATAATCCTGAATACCGGAACGCAAAATTCCTGTTCCTTTACCGTGAATGATGTAAATTTGACCCAGATTCGCCAGGAATGCTTCATCGATAAAACGGTCCGTCTCCATCAATGCTTCTTCCAAGTTGGTTCCCCGTAGATCCAATTCACTCTTCACATTATCGTCACGTGTGCGCTTCATGCCAGTGACTGGTTTCTGTTTGACCTTCGCTTCAGGCGCAGATTGCTTCAGTTCCAGATCCTCCAGAGATACTTTCATTTTCATGATACCCAACTGCACAACCGCTTCTTTGCTGCCGGACAATTCGACGACATGACCTTTTTGGTTCAAACTGTACACATGCACTTCATCGCCTGGGCCGATAGCCCGGGTTTTGGATGCAGACCCTGTGCGTTTCACTGTTTTCTTGCGTTTCTCCGGCTCGGCTTCATCCAGTTGTTTACGGGCAGCAATCAGTTTATGCTCTTTTACGGATGCGCCTTCTTCCATCGCGAGCTGACGCAGATCCGCAATAATTTTTTCTGCTTCCGCTCTGGCCTTGTCCACAATATTGCGAGCATCTTCCTCTGCTTTTTCAATCCGGCGTTCACGCTGCTGTTCCAGCTTCTCCAGCTCGGATTGATGACGACTGCGCAATTTCTCCATATCCCGACGCAGTCGCTCGGCATTTTCCCGTTCCTGTTCCGCTGTAAGCCGGTTCTCTTCCAGGGAAGCAATCATGTGTTCCACACGCTGATCCTCTTCCTTCACCTCGCCACGAGCATAGTCCAAAATATATCCTGGCAAACCAAGACGTTCAGCAATGGCAAACGCATTACTTCGTCCCGGAACGCCTACCAATAGACGATATGTCGGGCTCAGTGTATTCACGTCAAACTCCATGCTGGCGTTAATGACACCTTTACGTTCATATGCATAAGCTTTCAGCTCACTGTAATGCGTTGTTGCCACCATGCGGCATCCTGTTTGATGCATATGCTCCAGAATGGAGATGGCCAGTGCCGATCCCTCGGCGGGGTCTGTTCCTGCGCCGAGCTCGTCAAGCAGCACCAGACTTTTTGTCGTCATATTTTTCAGAATTCGAATGATATTCGTCATATGACTGGAGAACGTACTTAGGTTCTGCTCAATACTCTGCTCGTCTCCAATATCGGCATAGATTGCGTCAAACACACAAAGCTGACTGCCATCTTCGGCAGGAACAAACAGACCGGACATTGCCATGAGGCTTAGCAAACCAATCGTTTTGAGTGTTACTGTTTTACCACCCGTATTCGGCCCCGTCACAATAATGGATGTATAATCATTGCCCAGTTCAATGTCGGTCGGTACCACGTTTTCGATGGCGATTAGCGGATGACGTCCTTTTTTGAGCTTGATAAATCCACGGTCATTCATACGAGGCAACGTGGCTTTCAGTTCACGGGCATGCCGCGCTTTGGCAAAGATAAAATCCAGAGATCCCAGCAAATCGACGTCATATAACAGCCATTCAGCCTGCTCGCTGACAAGTGCCGTCAATTTCTGCAGAATCACTTCAATTTCGCGTTCTTCCCGAATTCGGGTCTCACGCAATTTGTTGTTCATCGCTACGATGGACTCAGGCTCTATAAACAATGTTGCTCCTGAACCGGATTGATCGTGCACGATCCCGCCAAAGTAAGAACGATATTCCGCTTTTACCGGGATGACGAATCGATCTCCACGAATGGTGATCAGCTGATCCTGAAGCATCTTGGACACCGTAGAGGAACGAATCATGGAATCCAGCTTTTCGCGAATTCTCGATTCCCCGCCCCGAAGCTCACGCCGAATCTGTGCAAGTGTTACACTCGCGCTGTCTGCAACTTCAGCGTTGTCATCAATACAGACACGAATGGCGTCTTCAAGCGCCTTTTGCTCCGACAGTTGATCGCTGATAAAAAACAATGAGTCAATCTTTTCATCTTCATGAAGGGCCGCGATTTGCCGCTTCAAGCGGCGAGCTGCCAAAGTTGTATTGGAAATTCCAAGAAGTTCATGCGGATTCAGGGTTCCTCCGATTTCGGCTCGTTTCACGGATGCCGTGATGTCCACAATGCCTCCAAAAGAAGGTGAACCTTTCAGACGGTCATATGTGAATGCTTCATCCGTTTGCTGGAGTAATCTTTTTACTTCTTCCAACTCACTGATGGGTTCCAATTGTTCCGCTTTCTTTTTTCCCATGGTCGTCTGTGCATAGCTTTGTAATGTATTTAAAATTTTGCGGTATTCCAGTGTGTGTAAAATTTTCGTGTCCAAGTGTACAACTCCTTCCAAACTATATCTGTATTATAACGAAAGAAACGATGTCGCGCTATTTAACGAATCCTTCCACACATAAGTTCTGACATCATGCTACAAACTACAGGTGTCAGGATTTTGCAGCCTCTCCGTGAAAGTGGATGACAAACGCATAATCCGATCTGAACTTAAAGGAGGTAAACACGTTGAACTTCTTGGGACATGTCGTACGTTTTATCATCGCTGCGATCGTATTAATGGTTGTCAGCTGGATCGTTCCCGGATTTGCTGTCGGTGGTTTCTGGAGCGCTCTGCTGCTCGCTCTGGTTATTGCACTGCTCGGCTGGATCATTGAAGGCATCTTTGGCAAAAGAGTCACCCCTTTTGGCCGTGGGATCGTCGGCTTTATTGTAAGTGCATTGGTGATCTGGCTCGGTCAGTATATTGTTGACCATGTCGAAGTTAGTCTGCTTGGCGCCATTCTGGCTGCGCTGGTGATTGGGATAATCGATCTGTTCATTCCGGTATCCACACCTTTCGAAGCGGGACGAAGCTCCAAGAATAACTAAGAAGCACCTAATATTGCAACTGCTTTAAACACCTACGAGTTCTCCTTCAACCTCTGATGGCCAATATGCCTGATGAGGTTTTTTCATTTCCATAGCATCTCAGCCGCTTCTCTGGATTAGAGAGAAATTCTACTTGTTAATCTTCAAAAAAACGACATAGCCTTCATGTACAGGCCTAATCATTTTGCGGTATGATGACTTGAGAAATGATTAAAATTTCATCTATACCATGCTTAAGGAGGCACATGATGAAAAAGACTATGGCTTGGCTTGCAGCCTGCATGTTAATCCTGGTTCTCGCTGCTTGTGGAGGAGGCAAACAGTCCGCAGGCTCGGGCAGCAGCGGTGATACCGATGCAGGTGTAACCGCAAGCGAGGAACTCGTAATCAAGGCGAGCAACTATGAATTCGACCAACCGGAATACCATCTCAAAAAAGGGGTCCCGGTTAACATTGTTTACGAAAACGTTAATGGTAATCACGGCATTCTCGTTCCTGAGCTGAATTTACGGCTCGACACCAAAAACAGCTCTAAAGTGATTACCCCCGACAAAGTAGGAGAATTCGAAATGTCCTGCTCCGTGTTTTGTGGAAGTGGGCATAGCAGCATGATCTCCAAAATCATTGTCGAAGAATAATAAGCCCCAAGACAAGGAGCCCCCGCAGCGACGGGAGCTCTTTCTGTATTATAACAAATTGTACATTCGTACGATGTCCATGATTCCAATCATGATCTAATTTCGTTAGGTCTGATCCTGTTCAATCAATTCGATCCATTCGTTATATTCCGTCTGCAACTTCGTATATTCATCGTGCAGCTGGCGATACTCCATGTTCAGCTGCTCTGCCTTCTCCTGCTCCATTTCACGTTCCACCTGCAGCAAACGCAGCTGATTCGCTGCAAGCTCGTACCGCTCGCCAATCTCCAGCAGTTCATTTTCCATCGTTTGCTTCTCTTCTATTGCTTCCGCGCGCAGTTGGTCCAGCTGCTGTCGTTCCTGCTCCAGCTCTTCCACCTTTTCAACCGTGGCGGCACTTTCCTTCTGCCATACGCTTAATTCATTCTCAAGCAGATTCCAGCGTTCCTGCCAGGATTGTTCCTGTACAGCCCATTCTTCTGCACGACGCTGCCAGACCTGATCCTGCTGTTCAGCTTGTTCAGCTCGAGCGAGAAGCTGAGCTTCCCGCTCTTTTAACTCATCCAGCCGTGATGCAAGCTCTGCCTGTGACGCAGACAATTCTTCATGCTTGATTTGCCATTCCAGGGCTTCCTCCTCTGTCTGTGCAAGCAAACCGCTCTGTTCAGCAAGTTGTTCCGACAGCTTGGTGGCATGCTCTCTCGACTTCGCAAGCGCCTGTTCCAGCGACTGATTTTCTTGACCTAGTTCATCCAGCTTGCGAGTCCGATCCTCTTCGCGCTGAAGTGCATCCCCATAATCATTCCGGATTTGTTTATAGGATTCCTGGAGTTTGTTCAGCTCTTCACGGATACGATTAAGCTCATCTTCGAGCTGCACACGTTCCTGCTGCGCACGACTTGCCTGCTCGTTGTAGCGATTCGCTTCTTCTCTGTACCCGCGAGCTTCTTCCTTAACCACGGATAATTCATCATGAAGTGACTGTACACCATACTCCAGTGTTTCATTCTGTTCTGCTGCCTCAAGCACTTGAGTCTCCAGCTCTCCCATTTCGACAAGACGCTGTTCAGCCAGGTCCTTCCAAGATTTTTCACTCTCGGTAAGCATACTGATTTCATTTTGCAATGTACGTACGGCAGCATGTGCCTGCTCCAGAACCTTCTGTAATCTGCGTTGTTCATTCTCCGACTTCTCTTCGGCTTCACGCAGCTTCTGAATATCTTTTTCAAGGAGTCCATGCTGCTCTTGAATTTTGCGAAGCTGTGCTGTGAGAGAACTTTCTCGCTCCACCGTATCATTGTATTGCTGTTTCCACTCTTGCTCGGTTTCACGAGACTGCTGCAAGGCATTTTCCGTTTCGCGAAGCTGCTCCTGCAGCTGGGCACTGTCTTCCTTCAGCTGTCCCAATTGCTGTTCGAGTTCCGCTATCCGGCGTACATGAACTTCCTGCTCTTGTTTGCGTAACGCATGTTCATTCCGCAAAGTATCCAGTTGATCGCGTTCGTGCTGAAGCTGCTGCTCCTGATCAACAACCACTTCCTGTGCCTCTGCCAGCTGCTTCCGTAGATTGCCCAGTTCGTTTTCAATCTCCGTGATGTGATCCGCAGCCCGTGCCCGCTCTTGATCAAGCTGTTGCAACAGTTTTTCCCGTTCTTCTTGCAACGCAGCTTCAGCACTAGCCGCGGCTTCTGTAACCTGAATGGCTGCAGCTTCTTTTGCTTGCTGCAATTGCTCCTCGTAAGCAGCTTCCTTTTCCATCCATTCCAGTTCAGACTGCTCCGCGGATTCGTGGAAATCGGCTTTTAGCTTTTCAATCTCGGTTACGTGGTTCTGTTCCAATCGTTGTTGCTGTGCTGCCTGTTCTTCCTTCACCTTGGCCAGTTGCAAACTTAATTGCTCAGCAGCCTGCTGCTCGGCCTCCTGCAAGCGCTGATCCGTTTGGGCCTGGAGCTCACGATATTGAAGGTCGGCTTCTTCCTGAGCTTTTTTCAATTGACTCTCAGCCTGCTCCAATTCTGACAAGATCGCAGCTTCGGCTTCCTCTTTGGCTGCCTGTACCTGCTGTACCGCCTTCGCCTCGATTTTCTGGCGTTCTGCTGCAGCACGACTTTCCGCTTCCTTGAGCTGGGCTGCTGTCTTCTCTTGCAGTTCCTTGTACTGTCCAGCAGCTTTCGCCTGGCTCTGCTGCAATTCGGCTGCAGCACGTGCCTGTACTTCCTTGAGCTCGGCAGCTGCTTGAGCCTTGGCCTGTTTAAGCTGGTTTGCCGCCTTCTCTTCGGCTTCTCTCAGGCTCAATTTCAACTTCTCTTCTGCTTCCTTGAGCTGTGCGGCTGTCTGCGACTGCCATTTTTGTTCACGGGCTGCAGCCTGTGCACGTTCCTGCTCGAGCAGGGCATTCAGCTTGTTTAACTCTGCCTGCTTCTCGGATTGCAGTTTCGCCATGGCCTGCTCTACCTCGGACTTCTGCTTGGTCGCTTCAGCAAGCGCCTGGTCACGACGCTCTAGTTCCTGCTGATGCTCACTTTGAATCGCATTCAGCCTGTTTACTTCATTTCTAAGTTCTGTCCGTTCACCGGTCAGCATTTTCAATTCATTCCGGATCTCCTGAGTCTGTAGAGACTGCTCAGCCATATGTACAGCCGCCAGCACCGCAATACGCGGAGTATCCAGACGGGAGTGATGCTTGGAAATTGCGCTCATGCGCTCATCTACCAAATTAGCTACTTGTTTCATATAGTCGGCACTGCTGCCAACCAGTTTATAGGAAGTCCCGTAGATCTCTACGGTGACGCGTGTACGATCAGGTGTAGTCACTGTTGTGCCCTCCTTCAAGTCTGTATGTTGATTCTAAGCTGTAATGACAAAAAAGTCACATCGATCCTCTAATGCTAAGGATTCGATGTGACTTCAAGCAATTCCTGCTAATCTTTGTTCAAAAAATTGGGTTCTGTTCTATTTGCGCAATTCTGCTCCGAATTGCTCCTCCAGACGGGCAACCACACGAGCATGTACCTCAGTAATTTCCTCATCCGTCAACGTACGTTCACGATTGCGATACACAAGAGCCATCGCTACACTCTTCTTATCTTCACCCAGTTTGCTGCCTGTAAACACATCGAATACCTGTACTGTTTGCAGCAGTTCACCCGCTGCTTCACGAATTGTGCGCAGCATATCTCCAGCTTCAATGTCCTTGCTTACAACTACCGCAATATCACGTTCTACGGCTGGGAAACGCGGAAGTTCGCGGTAACGAATGTCCACGTCTGCTTCATTGTAGATTGCTTCAAGCGCAATCTCTGCGATGTACACATCATTCAGATCATATTGCTGCTGCAGTTCAGGATGCAGCTGACCCATGGTACCGATCAGTTTGCCTTCGCCACCATTCTTCCCATCCAAATATACGGATGCGGAACGTCCCGGATGGAAGCCTTCAGGACTGTTTGCCACAAGACGAATACGTTGTTCCAGTCCGACATAGGAAAACAGGTTCTCAAGTGCACCTTTCAGGTCGAAGAAGTCCACTTTTTCTGCTGCCACATTCCACTGCTGGGAGGCACGGTTGCCGGTAAGCAGCAGGCTCAGGACCGGAATTTCATGCGGTTGTTTCGTCAGCTTTTCTTCTTCAGTGAAGAACACGCTGCCTACTTCAAACACAGCCAGTGAATCCTGCTTACGGTTCATGTTGTAGACCGCTGCATCCAGCATTTGCGGCAGAATGCTTGTGCGAAGAACACTGCGATCCTCACTCATAGGCATAGCCAGCTTCACAGCCTTGCTTCCTTCAGTCAATGCCGGGAACAACGTTGCTTTATCCGGATGTACAAAAGAGTAACTGATCATTTCCTGCCAGCCACTTCCTGCAAGCAGGCCACGGATGGTGCGACGCATTGCTTGGGAGCGCGTGTAGGCACCTGGTGTTGTTGGTCCTTCAATCAATGTGGTTGGAATGTTGTCATATCCATAGAGCCGTGCAATTTCTTCGAAGAGATCTACGTCACGGGTAATGTCGCCTCTGCGAGTCGGCACTTCCACATCAAGCAGCCCCTGCTCGGCGTCTCCGCACGCGAAGTGCAGACGAGCAAAAATGGTTTTCACCTCAAGCAGTGACAGCTCTGTTCCCAGATAACGATTCAATCTGTCCAGCGACAGCTGTATAACGCGTTTCTCTGCCACTTCTGCTCCAGCTTCCACGATTCCTTGATGCACTTGCCCTTCAGCATAACGCTGAATCAATTCAGCTGCACGATCCAGTGCCGTAATGACAGCCCCCGGGTCAACTTCCTTCTCAAAACGCATGCTTGCTTCGGAACGCAGCCCCAGTTGGCGCGACGTTTTCCGAACGGTACCGCCGTCGAACTTGGCGGATTCGAGCAAAAGATTGACGGTGCTTTCCGAAACCTCGGAATTCTCGCCACCCATAACACCAGCGATGGCTACCGGCTTCACGCCATCCGTAATCAACAGCATGTGCGGTTCGAGCTTGCGCTCCTGGCCATCCAAAGTCACGATCGTTTCGCCTTCCTTGGCCATGCGCACTTCGATATGACCTTTCTCCAGCTTATCTGCATCAAATGCATGCAGCGGTTGACCATATTCCAGCATCACATAGTTTGTGATATCCACAATGTTATTGATAGGACGAACACCAGCCGCGACCAGACGGTTTTGCATCCAGAGGGGAGAAGCTCCAAGTTTAATGCCTGTCACATAACGTGCTGCATAGTGACTGCATTGTTCCTGAGCTGTGATCTTCACCGAGATATGATCCGCAGCAGCATCACCAATCTCAACCAGCTGCTCTTTCGGATCCGGAAGCTTCACTTCACGACCCAGAATGGCGCCGACTTCATAGGCTGCTCCGCGCATGCTCAGGCAGTCGGAACGGTTTGGTGTCAAATCCAGTTCAAGCACATGATCGTCAAGACCAAGCACTTGGCTGATTGGCGTGCCAATCTCCGTTTGCTCTGGCAGGACAAGAATGCCTTCCTGCTGATCTTTAGGGAGCAGCTTGTCGTTCATGCCAAGCTCTTTTGCAGAGCAGATCATGCCGAGTGAAACGACGCCGCGCAGCTTGGCTTTTTTAATATCCAGACCGCCAGGGAGCTTCGCTCCAACCAGGGCCACAGCTACCTTTTGACCTGCATCCACATTTTTCGCTCCACATACGATCTGCAGATCTTCTTCCTGTCCGGCATCAATGATACATACGTTCAATTTGTCGGCATCCGGGTGCTTCTCCTTGCTCTTCACGTAACCTACAACCACTTTGTTTACGCCCTGGTTGCGGTTTTCCACTACATCGATTTCAATCCCTGCGCGTGTAATTTTCTCTGCCAGTTCCTGTGGCGTCACACCTTCAAGGGCAATATAATCAGACAGCCAATCTGTCGATACTCTCATGGACGTTCACTTCCTTAATCTATAAATTGGTTTTGCAGTTCAAGCGTTGCGCTTGCTTATCGTTAAGTTACAGCCGTCCGAATTGCTTCAGGAATGCCATATCACTGTTATAGAAATGACGAATATCATCGATACCATACTTCAGCATCGCGATACGCTCAACCCCCATACCAAATGCGAAACCACTGTATTTCTCAGGGTCATATCCCCCCATTTCCAGCACTTTCGGATGAACCATACCGCCGCCCAGAATTTCAAGCCATCCGGTTTGTTTACATACCCGGCAGCCGCTGCCGCCACATTGTACACAGGTTACATCCACTTCCGCACTCGGCTCGGTGAACGGGAAGAAGCTTGGACGCAAACGAATTTCCGTGTGAGCACCGAACATTTCACGCACAAATTGCAGCAGGGTTCCCTTCAGGTCACTCATACGAATGTTCTCGCTGATGACCAAGCCTTCAACCTGGTTGAACTGGAAGGAATGCGTAGCATCGTCATCATCGCGGCGGTATACTTTACCCGGGCAAATGACTTTGACAGGCACTTCCCCTTTCATGCTCTGCATGGTCCGCACTTGAACCGGAGACGTATGGGTACGCATCAACAGGTCTTCTGTTACATAGAAGGAATCCTGCATATCGCGGGCCGGGTGGTTCTTCGGCAGGTTCAGTGCTTCAAAGTTATAGTAATCCATTTCCACTTCAGGACCTTCCGCTACGCGGTATCCCATACCGATGAAAATATCTTCGATTTCCTGTACCACTTTGGTTAGCGGATGCAGGCCGCCTTGACGTCCACGACGTCCAGGGAGGGTCACATCAATTTTCTCGGATTGAAGGCGCTTCGCTGTCTCTTCCTTCTGGAACTGCTCCTGCTTGCTGTCGATGACTTCCTCAATGGCGCTGCGAACATCGTTGGCCACTTGCCCAATCACTGGACGTTCCTCCGCACTAAGTGCACCCATACCACGCAAAATCTCAGTCAATGCGCCCTTTTTCCCCAAATACTTTACACGCAGATCACCAAGCGTCTGCGGATCATTTACGCCGGACAACTGTTCCAGCGCTTCGATCTTCAATGCTTCTAAACGTTCTTTCATGTGTAATTGCCCCCTTTATGTGGTGTTATTGCAACAAAAAAAGGCCTTTTCTCCCCAAAAGGGACGAAAAGACCGTGGTACCACCCTTGTTAGACATTCGGCGCTGCGTAGCCCTTCCGGCCTGCAACACGTCTGTCTCACTCTGTACGGAATAACGACCGTTAACCGTTTGCCCCTACTGCTGACACTCTGCAAATGAATGCAAAGCCAAGTTCAGGGAACCGCTTCGGAGTGAATTTCGGCAGCCTTGTTCTACAGAAACGCTCTCAATCTACGGCGCTTCCTCCCTGTCCAGAGGCACTGCTTACTTGTCTCCATCATCACGTTTGTTGGTTAGTCAAACCTGTATCGACGTAATTATAGATGATCGTCCATAATTATATGCAAATTCAATCGAAATAGCAAGCCAGTCATCCATCTAATTTTTGCTCCCATCCTTCTTTTTCAGCTGTTCTAACTGCTTTTGGATTTCCCGGATCTCGGCTGCTTCAACAGCTCGTTCCTCATCAGCCCCTTGATGTGAAAACACACCTTTACCCGCATCACTCATTGGAGACAGCAACTCGGACAACCGCAATTCCAGGCGTAATCGTTCATCGTCCGAGTCCCGCTGGTTAAGCGCAGAATTTCGAAGTTTTCTTGACTGTTCCCAATCTTCGACTCCTCCTTCGAATACCGCAACCTTACCTCCAGGTTCCAGATCAACCAAACGGTTAGCCAGCATCTTGGTCAACATTCGGTCATGAGATACAAGCACCAATGCACCCGAAGCCTGCTTTAATACATTTTCCATGACTTCCTGGGTATCGATATCCAGATAGTTCGTTGGTTCATCCAACACCAGCAAGTTGGCACCGCCAAAGTATAGTCTTAGAAACGCCACTCTGCATTTCTCTCCCATACTCAGGTCCCCGATGTGCTTGAATACATCTTCTCTGGTAAACAGAAAACATCCCAGAATGGTTCGTGCTGCGCTCTGGGTCATGGACGGAAGACTGAGTAAACTGTCCAGCAGGGTCAGATTCTCGGGAAGTCCCTCGAGCTCTTGTGAAAAATATCCGATCTTCAGCTGTGGGTGCCGTGTCACCTTACCGTGCTCCGGTTCCAGCTCCCCGATCATCAATTTAAGCAGGGTCGTCTTGCCCGTACCATTTGGCCCACGTACGGCAAGCCGATCACCACGCTCGACAGCCATTCCCAGATCGTGAAATAACGGCTTTCCTCCCGGATAAGCAAAACTGACTTCGCTCAGTCCAAGTAGCTGGCGTGCCGCCAGCGTGTTGACTTGCAGTTCCATGTTTAATTTTGCTGCTTCACGAGGTTTATCTACCCGCTCATTCTCCAGGCGTTCCAACTGCTTCTGTTTTGCATGGTAACGCGAGATGTTTTTGTTGGCTTTAGCTTTGTAAAAGCTTTGGGTGATCTTAACCTCCACATCCGTTGCCGAATTGTGGGCCTTATGGAACCATTGCTGATAATTGCGAATGGTCTCTTCAAGCGCTTTTCGCTCCAGTTCCTGTTTGCGGTAAAGGCTTTCCTGCTCACGCCGCTCCCTCTCCTTGTGAACTTTGTAGTCAGAGTACCCGCCTTTATACTTGGTCAACGCTTGTGGGGTAAACTCAATGACGCCTGTTGCCACTTGATCTATAAAGGTTCGGTCATGCGAAACAAAGAGCAGTGTGCCTGTATAATTAGATAGCCATTCTTCGAGCCATCGCATGCTGTCTTCATCCAGATGATTCGTCGGTTCATCCAAAATCAGAAATTTAGGCTTGCTGACCAGTAGTCCTGCCAGTCTCGCCTTGGTTTTTTGTCCACCACTCAAGGATTGATAGGGTCTGCTCCAAAATTCCGAGCTTAACCCAAGACGGGTCAGTATCTTTTCCACCTCGGTCTCCCACATGTATCCGTTCAGCTGCTCATATTGCTCTATGGCTGTGGTATAGGCTTTAAGCAGCCGCGGCTCCTCTTCACTCCCACTCCTCCCCATGCTCCGTTCCAGTTCTTCTAACTCACGTTTCACTTCATAAATCCGGCCACTTTCCTTCCGTACAGCATCCAGCACCTTCATTCCGGGTTCGATTAGGGAGCGCTGACGCATGAATCCCCACTCCTGCTGCGGAATATGGCGCTCAATGCGTCCACCACCCTCCTCTTCTCCTAGCATGATACGTAACAATGTCGTTTTCCCGCATCCATTGCGACCCAAAATGGCAAGCCGCTCACCTTCGTTAATTTCCATATTCAATCCTGTAAACAATTCCATCCCGTTCCACTCTTTTGATACTTCATGGAGGCGCACCAATGTCATCATAAGACCTCATCCTTCCTGTGTTGAAATCGAATACATCTCCAACATTGATGAGAGATCTTCTCGTTAATCTCAGTCACTATTGGAGCTGCCACGGTTCACAGGAAATCCATAACGAATATTTCCTGAACAAAAAAAACCGCTGGCATCCGCCGGCGGTCTGGCAATTCAGGTTTGGAATCAAGCGTCAAAAAACGAGCATAAGATACTCCAGGCATGAAGAAATATACCCCTAAACAAGGTAAACGCAAACCACAACAAACGGCTCGCACACACACCTGATCCCATTGCTGAATTTGGACACACGAATCCCCTCATTGCTCAGCCGCTGCGGCTGACTGCGTCATACACGTTCTGCAGTTACTGGGGTTCAATTCATGTGTCTTACTTCATGGGACGTGTGGTTACCTCTCATTCATGTATAGTATCAATTCTCCATTATTGTACCAGAAGATGGAGTAAATGCAAAGGTTTGAGTGGTCTAGAACAACACTGAGGATTCTCATTTTCTGGACAAAAAGAAACCCCCTTGTGATTAACAAGAGGGTTTCTTAAATGAAGTTAAGCGGGTGATGGGAATCGAACCCACGCTATTAGCTTGGAAGGCTAAAGTTCTACCATTGAACTACACCCGCACGATTGATGATCGGGACGACTCAATTTGAACATGCGACTGATCTCAAAACCAGGTGCTCTATCAAGCTGAGCTACGTTCGTTAAGTTCCTAAGAATCTTAACATGGTTTTTACAAAAACTAATATAACATGTTCCTCCAATCCTTGCAAGTTCCATTTCCCACTTTTTCCTTGGTACATAAAAAAGACAGAAGCGATCCACGCCCCTGCCCGATGTTTATCCTGTAGGTTTATCCACATCTCGTAGAAACTGCTTCTCAAAATCGGCTGCAACGATCGGTTTACTGAAAAAGTAGCCCTGTGCTTCATGACAATGCTGATCACGAAGGAAAAGGAGTTGTGCCTCGTTCTCTACCCCTTCGGCCGTCACCTTCAATTGCAGGTGATGCGCCATGGATGTAATGGTCGATACAATCGCCGCATTGTTGCTATCCTCCATGACTTCATTGACGAATGAGCGATCAATTTTGAGCCGGTCAATCGGCAGATCCTTCAGATAATGCAGTGAGCTGTACCCTGTTCCAAAATCATCAATACTGATATGAACACCAATTTCTTTGATTTTGCGCAGCTGCTCAAACGCACGATCTTTATCAAATGTCATGCTCTCGGTAATCTCCAGTTCAAGCCAAACAGGCTCCAATCCGGTTTCCCTTAGAATACCACTGATGTTGTCCAGCAAATGGGAATGTCTGAATTGTCTCATTGAGAGGTTGACCGATACACATAGCTTGCGATACCCAGCTTCCTGCCACAGCTTGTTCTGCGCACATGCCTCCCGAAGCACCCACTCACCCAGTGGCACGATCAAACCACTTTCTTCTGCCAGAGGGATGAACTCTGCCGGGGATATCGGTCCACGCTGCGGATGCTGCCAGCGTACCAGTGCCTCCATGCCTACAATCATTCCACTTGCGAGATTAATCTGTGGCTGATATACGAGGTAGAACTGGCCCCGATCCAATGCCTTGCGCAGATCATTCTCCAGCTGCAGGCGTTCCTGTGCCTTCATCTGCATTGCATGGGCATACCGATTCAGCTCGATGCCCTGTTCCTTGGCATTGTGCAGGGCTGTATCCGCATTTTGAATAATTTCCTCCGGTGATCCCCCGTCATGGGGATAGATGGCCATGCCTATGCCAAGCGTAATATGATAATCATTGCCATCAACCATAACCGGCTTTTCAAACAGCTGCAGAATCGATCTTGTTCGGCGCAGTGCATTTTCTGTGGTCCAGAAGTCCGTCATCGTGATCACAAACTCGTCCCGCCCAAGTCCATATACTTCCTCGCCCGGCAGAGAAGAATGCTTGAGGCGCTGCCCCACTTGACGGAGGACGCGATTGGCTGCCTGCTGACCAAGTGAATCGTTAATCGTTTTGAACCGGTTAATATTCAGCACAAGCACACCGACTAGCTGTTCCTGCTCCACTGCATCGTCCAGTAACATTCTCAGCCGTTGGGAGAGGCGGCGACGATTCGGCAGGCCTGTCACATCATCATGATGAGCAATATAGTTCATTTTGGCTTCAGCGGCCTGCTGTTTCAGGAACGGTGTGTCCACGACCGTTGTGTAAAGTCCTTTTTGTATAAAAAAGTAACCCATGCAGTTCATCCACATTGCAAACAACAGATTCAGGTCGTTCACTTCCGCAGCAGAGACCAAGTAGCCTTCTCCGTAGAAAAAACAAAGGGCTCCGCACAGGATAGAGGGAAGATCTCCATCCTTGCCCTTTTTCCATTTCAGAAACAGCACAACTGCAGTAATACCGCACAGAAGACCTGTCAAAAGGTGAATTCTCGTAAACGTTCCGCTGAGCAGACCTTCCTCGGTTAGCTTCGGCAACCAGATCCATTCCTGGACACCCAGTGTGTATAATATGACAAACGTACCCAACGTTCCACTGAACAGTAAAAATTTACGTGGTAACGCTATTTCTTTTTCTCTCACTACATAAATGAGCAGTAATCCGGCTGTACAGACCACAGAGCCAAGGGTCATCATTTTCAGCGAGAACTCTGATTCCATCATCGCTCCGGTCGGCACCTCTTCTGCATATGAAACGATATGAATCAATTCAAACAGACCAATTAATAAGAAGAGTGTTGTGATCAGGACCCTGCGCAGGGTTAGCTTTTGGGTCTGGAACAACCAGCTTTGGTTGTAAATGCCGATACAGGCTGCTGCTGCAACGAATCCGCCCAATAGCGTCAGAACCGGGTATCCGGATATGATTAGATCAGAGCTTGCAGAGGAACGATACCATTGACTTGCGAGAAAACACAATAAGCCGCCTAGCGCGACCCAAATTACTTTTCTCTGATCTTGCGAATTTGCCTTCATGCCGTGTTTTTCCTTCCCGGGATCACCTATCCTGAATAACCTTTAGCCAGCGTTGTGACATTCAGGTTTGAAAACTTTCATTGTTACACCATTCGACAATGAATATTTACCAACGTTCAATTCACATGCCCATACATGCTATCTGGTACATAATAACATTTAATTCTGCGGACGTGAACTACAAATTTAGTTTAAAATAGGAATATGTATTCATATCTGTGTAAGAAAACAAGGTACTAAGAACTAAAAAAACATGAATCTCCGCTTGGAGTCCATGTTTTTTTAGTTTACAACTGTATTTCAGACTATATTGTTGATAAATCGATTGAGTCTCGTCCAGAAAAGCGACAGTCAATTTGTGAATATTGACCGGCAATTATTTATCGAAATTCACTTCAGGTGTTGTCAGCTTATCGTAGAAATCCACTACGTTATCCTTCTCCGATGACGAACGCAGCGCCATAGCCGAACGAGGATGCTCGTCCAGTGCACCTGTGATCATGTATGGCAGGATGTAACCCCATTCTTCTTTTTCACGCAGCGGAACCATCAATTGTTCCAAAACGCCCAGAACCGGACGGAGATTGTATTTCGTTCCCTTCAGATGAGCAACAAGAAGTTCTGTTGGGCAGTTACCTGCTGCACGGCCCATACCATACACAGAAGCGTCCAGCAGTTCAACGCCTAGCTCAGCCGCCACAAGGGTGTTGGAGAACGCAAGCTGCATATTATTGTGAGTATGCACACCAAGACGTTTGTTTGGCAAATGGGTTTTAAATTTTTCTACAAGATATTTCACGTCATTATGATCAAGGCTTCCGTAGGAGTCAACAATGTACACAACGTCTACCGAGCTATCTTTGATCAATTCAAAGGCTTCGAGCAGCTCGTTTTCCATAACATTGGACAATGCCATGATGTTGAGAGTCGTTTCATATCCACGATCGTGGAATGTTTGAACAAGCGCAAGCGCCTTGTCTACATCCTTGCTGTAGCAGGCTACACGAATCAGATCCAGCATGCTCTCGCTGCGTGGCAAAATGTCATTCTCGTCCACACGTCCAACGTCAACCAGAGCAGACAATTTGGTATTTCCTTTTTGCGGGATCACTTTGCGCAGGAAATCATCATTCAGGAAACGCCAAGGTCCTGCCTCTTCGGCACCTTTCAGCAGTTTCGGCGAGTTTTTATAGCCAATTTCCATATAATCAACGCCTGCCTCATTCAATCCAGCGTACAGCTGTTGAACGAAGTCCACGCTAAAGTCCCAATTATTTACCAATCCGCCATCACGAATGGTGCAATCTACAATTTTGCAATGATTTGTCTTCATTTGTCTGCTCCTTTTCTGACCAACTTGTGTATTCCTCTCATGATACTTGAACGTGACAAGAAAAGTAAAGGGATAAACACGTTATTGGGTCTATTGGGACTTCCAGATCCGATCCATCTCGGTCATCTCGGAAGGATCCGGAGCTTTTTTTCCGTAGCGCACTGCGTTATAGGCACCAGGCAACACCTCTGAGAGTTTCCGTTCCTCTTGCTTGCCTGATGAGCGCTTATGATGAAGGATCGTCTCTGCTGCTTCCAGCGGAGTCTGCGCGCCTTCAATTTCAACCCCTCGACGTTTGGCACTATCGATCCATTTCCTGTAATAGTAACGTACACGCTCGGCTTCCTCTGATGGGGGTAATTCTTTTTTTCGAAACCAGGTTTTTCGTTCTCTCACAGGCGTTTCCAGCGTTTCACTAATATCGATGTATTCGGTTCGCGGTTCGGCACTCCGTTCCTTGGGTTCCATCATCCCCTTCAATCGGTCCATAAGACGATCTATCACCTTCCGTCCCAATTTGAAGATCAGCCATAGAATCAGAGCAGCAGATACACCTAAGACGACCCAACCCAGTATGTCCCAGAAAACAGATGGTTCTGAAGGCTCCTCCACTCTGTCCGGAAGCATTGACGGGTCAATACCAGAGATTGGTGTAATGGGCAGCTGCTGATTGGAAGATGAGCCTATTAACCCCCTGATCCATACGAGCAGACGATCCCGTAGAGGAGCTAGCCATGCGGCAAGACTGGGAAATGCTCCAATTCCCGCAATGATAATCAACATCCATATCAACCGCTGATGATTCGATCTGGCAAACTCCCGAAGCACCATTCTTTTGCTGCCATCGTTTAGTACAGCCCTGTCCAGCTGCGAGCTGTACACGACCAGCAAACAGCCCATAAAGCTGATTAGACCTGATGCGTATAACGTTCCCACATACGGCTGCAGCGGGTAAAGAGGTTCCAGCCAGCGTGAGAAACTACTCAGTATAATGGAACCAACCACACCGAAAATCTGCCATCTCCACATCAAGGTGGAGCGAAGTGTCGGTTCGGGCGCCAAACCTATGTAGGCTGATATGATTCCCCATATAAGAGCTGTGAACAACTCCGGCAATGAAAGTCCGGCTGCCGAAGTTAATACCAAACAGACAAGTGCTCCCAGAAGCAGAGCTGCACCTAACCGAATCCAGGCATTCATTCCCAATCGCTGAAATTTTTGTTTCAGTACCACACTTAACCCGCTTGCTAAAAAGTAAATGATCATTAATGTGTATGGCAGATAACCGGTTGCATAGAGCGAGGTCAGGGTTAGCAGCGGATACATATAAATACCTGTCAGTAGGACTGCTGACAGAGGTATTCCGAGTCTGTATCTGCTCGAAGTCGGTTCACTCATGCACTCACCGCCTTGTTGTTCTTCACGCCGCTTTGTTCCCGCTCTACAGGCAGAACAGTTACCCGATGACCTTGCTCATGCAGGCAAGCAATTTCATGCTCCATCGCAGAAGAAACATAGGATGTGATCAAAAGATAACTCCGAACTTGCTGAGCTTCCTCATTGCGCTCCACTTCATCATGCAGAAATTGCTCCATGGGAACCATGCATTTCAGCTCTGTCTCCGCCATCGCTTCCAGCAGCAGCTCCAGATGTGGGCTGCCATAATCGGGCTCAATCCGAAGCGGATCACGCCCTCCGTTTACCCGATAGCCATTATGGGCAAAACCTGCAGGCAGCCCTCTGCCGATCGCATCCACCACAGCTGTTGCAGCATATCGCAATGCACGTTCAATCACCTCAGGCCGTGTCACCACGCTCCACATATCCGCTGATTCCTGAATGTTTACAATAATCCAGGACTGTGGATCAGCTGTCCATCCCTGCTTGTATACCTGCAGCTCACCTGTTCGTGCGCTCGCTTTCCAATGAATACGATTCATGGGGTCTCCTGCACCGTAGGGACGGACACCCAGAATGAGAAATGGATCCTCCACGATCCAGCGTGACACCTCAACTTCACCTTGCCACACCTGATAGATGGCGGGCAGTTCCTCTGCATGGACCAGAGAAGGGTATACGATCATGGTCAGATGAACAGGAATGGGTTTTGAAGTGCGCCAAATGCCAAACAGATCTCCACCGGTCATTGTCACCGTGTTCAGAGTATATATACCGCGTTGAGTGCAAACAAAGGGATGTTTGCGTGTGATACGCGTAAACGGTTTTAATGTAAAGATACTTTTATGATTCTGATAAATGTCGCCTTGACTGATATCCATGCCTGAACCGCTGCGAAATACAAAAGAGCCAGGCATCATCGCCTCAAGTCTCAGCCAGTGAACTGAAACCCGCTTCTCATTGGCTATCGTTTCCACCATCTCCAGCTCGTCCCCTGCATAACAGCGAAGTTTGCTGAATTCACGTGTATACTTCAGTTTTCGCAATGCCGGACGTCCAAACGCTATGCCTTGTAAACCAATGACAATGCTCCCAACAACGACAAGCCATAACAATGCCATACTTACCGTCCACTGGCGGTGCCAATGTTCTCCGTAGGCACTTCAGCCTGGCTCAGAATCTCCTGAATCATTCGCTCAGCCATCCCCTCCTGCTGTCGAACCCTGTTACGGAATACTAGCCGATGAGCCAACACAGGCTCAGCAAGCACCTTGATATCATCAGGCAGCACGTAGTCTCTGCCGTGCAGCGCTGCCCATGCCTGACTTGCCTTCAGCAGGGCTTGGGCTCCCCTTGGGCTAACGCCAAGCGACAGCTCGGGATGTCGGCGTGTCTCTTCCGTGAGACGGATGATGTATTTTAGCAGGTCTTCTTCAACCTGGACAGATTGGTATGTACGCTGAGCTTCCAGCAATTTCTCGCGACTTATAATTGATGTAAGATCGTCGACCGAACGACCGGCGACAGTACGTCTCAAAATTTCTACACTTTCATCACTGGTCGGATAACCCATCCGAATTTTCATCATAAATCGATCCATTTGTGCCTCAGGCAGCGGGAAGGTCCCCTGGTTGTCAATCGGGTTCTGGGTTGCTATGACGATAAACGGTCGCTCCAGCTGTCTCGTTGATCCATCGATACTAATCTGCCGCTCTTCCATACATTCCAGCAAGCTTGATTGGGTACGCGGTGTGGCGCGATTGATCTCATCGGCCAGCACCAGGTTCGCAAATAACGGACCGGCTCTAAACTCGAAATCCCCGGCTTTTTGGTTGTAAAAGTGAATCCCTGTTAAATCAGACGGCAACAAGTCAGGGGTGAATTGTATGCGTTGAAACGTGCAATCCAGAGATGATGCCACCGATTTCGCCAGCATCGTTTTGCCCGTACCCGGCACATCCTCAAGCAGAACGTGTCCTGATGCGATAATGGCTGTCATGATCAGTTCTATGGTTCGCTCCTTGCCTACAATAACCTGACCCACATGCTCTGTCAGATGCCTGTTCATCTGTTCCATTCCCTGAATATCCATAATGACCTTCCTTTCGCAGCTATGATTATGTATCCGCATTCATCCTAACTATAACCCGAATTGTTCCCAAAAAAAACAAAAGGAATCGACGTACGCGCCGATTCCTTTCCAATGTCCTGCAGTTACACCAATGGGAGCATAATCATAAACCGGGTTCCTTCACCCTTTTTACTATCAACAGAGATCGTACCCCCATGGTTTTTGATAATACGATAACTTACAGAGAGTCCAAGACCTGTCCCGCTCTCTTTGGTTGTAAAGAATGGATCAAACAGACGTACAAGCGTGTTATGATCCATGCCTTGACCGTTATCGGCAATAGAGATCTGTGCGTATCTGTTCTCGGCTCCAGTGGAAATTCGAATCAGACCTGTATGCTCTTCACCAACGTCCTCAATAGCATCCATCGCGTTTTTTACCATATTCAAAATAACCTGCTTAATCTGTTTGACATCGATGGAGACGTTCATCGGCGAGTCCCCTTCATCGAGCGTAATCTCGCAACCTTTCATCAAGCCTTCGCTTTCCGTCAGAAGGACCACTTCTTTGAGCAGAGAGTCTACAGACATAATCGTCTTCTGCGGTGCTGACGGTTTGGATGAGTTTAGAAACTCATAGATAATATCGTTCGCCCTGTCGATCTCCGTTAATATGATCCTGGCGTATTCATCTTTTCCCAATTGCAGCAAATGGGGGCGCAGCAGCTGTATAAACCCGCGGATCGCTGTCAAAGGATTGCGAATTTCATGAGCAATGGATGCCGAAATGCGCCCAAGCATGGCAAGTTTGTCATTTTGATAAGCGGTCTGTTCTATTTGTTTATAATCGGATACGTCCTTGACACTGAACAAAAAATCTCCATCCATCTGATCTCCGTACGTTACCGTGACCAGCCAGTGTCTGCCATACTCGTCAATCAGTTCATGATAGCGCTTACGGTGAAAAATGGTTTCCCGATAGATACGTAAAATTTTCTTTTTCTTGAATCGGCTCATCTGTGGATGATGCAGCATTTGCATCAGGGTGCAGCCGCTCAACAGACTTCGGGGAAGCTCCAACAATTTTGCCATTTGAACGTTAATAAACGTCAATACACCGTTGCTGTCAAACAACATAATACCACTATCCAAATGTTCCAGAACATTTTCATATTTGTTGTTATCGAGATGTACAGGCGGGAATCCGTTCGTTGGGTGAGGCACTGTGTCCTGAAATTCACTAATCATGTCAGGTTCCTCCTTTTCACGTAAATGATAAACTTGCCATTCGGACATCATATCATCACAGAAACAGGAAGGGCCGATTTTATTTTTCATTACCGGTGCCCTTTCATTGGGGGGCTGAGCCGAAAATATGGATGGCACGTCCGGAACCCTAGCTGGTCTTTTCCCGGTAACCAACAGTTGATCCGGAAAATAATATACGTTTGTTCCATTCTAACCGATCTCCTATTCCCAAACACGAACACTTTTTTGCTCCGCCTCTTTTGCAAGTCTGTTTTTATCATAGACAAGTTTATAGAAGAGAGTCAATCGGAGAAAGTGTCGAATGGAAATTATTTTAAGAAAAACCTCGAAATAGCGTTTTCGAAAACACAAAAACGAAGCCTTTTCGCTTAAATTGCGAATCAGCTCCGTTCGTATCCGATCACGATCTATATCATGCATATTACATCTATAGCCCGCTTTTGTTATGCTGAATTTTAAGTCTGCGCTGGCTCATTACGGCTAATCGGCGTTTGAGTTCGCTCTCCCACTTCTCATCCTTCATTTCCTTGGCAAGCCTTAGCAGGTCCAGGGCCATGTCGATCTGTCGCTGCACGATGACCATTGCATCCTCGCTCTCGCGGTTTACACAATTTTCGAAGATTGCATCTTCATCCTCAGTCACATAATCCTGAAAATCAATTTCGGAAGCACCGTCACCATGCGCATATTCAGCCAAAATTTCATATTCATTTTCCACTTTGTAATGCACCTCTACCCGGTGGCATACCGGACAAAACAGCAGGGGAACATTATGAACCTGGGTGCGGTAATGCTTCAGCGTGCCCTTCGTTCCCACCATACTTGCCCCACAACAGTAACTCATTTTTGTTCACCCTCCTTATTACGTGTCGGGATCTTATATTAGAACCGGCTCTCCCGTACACTTGAAGCTTTACTGAAAAGGAATCGTTCCATCAGTGTAACACATTCATCAAAATATTATCATTGCCATGCCCCGAAATTTTTCCGGGGTTTCCATACCCTATTCGCCTTCAGGCTCTTCAATTCCTCTTTCGAGAGATGTAAAAAACCTCTCATTCCTATAATACATCATTAACACGTTTCTTACCCTGTCTAAACACCCTTGTACAGCCTCATCTTATATTGGGAAAAAGGGTGCAAAAAGCCCTCAATCCCGATAGGGATGAGGGCTTGAACAATAAACGTTCAAGTTAATCAGGCTTACAGGTTGCTGTCGCCTGGTTTCCAGTTCATTGCACACAATCCGCCGGATTGCAGAGCTTGCAGTACGCGAAGTGTTTCTTCAACACTGCGGCCTACATCGTTGTGGTTAACTACTTGATATTTCAGTTCGCCTTCTGGATCGATGATGAACAGACCGCGCAATGCAACGCCTTCTTCTTCGATCAGAACGCCGTAATCTTTAGCCACTTGCTTCGTGATATCGGAAGCCAGTGGGAAGTTCAATTGACCCAGGCCATTGCTGTCTTTAGGTGTGTTGATCCAGGCTTTATGGCTGTGTACCGAGTCAACGCTCACGCCAAGAATTTCAGTATCCAAAGCTTTGAATTGCTCGGAAGCATCGCTCAAAGCTGTAATTTCAGTTGGGCACACAAATGTGAAGTCCAAAGGATAAAAGAAGAATACGAGCCATTTGCCACGATAATCGGACAGTTTCACGGAACCAAAATCTTGTCCGTCTCCCGATACTGTTTCCATTGCGAAATCTGGTGCTGGTCTACCAACCAAACGTTCTGCCATAACTAAAAATTCCTCCTTTGGGATTATGTAAGCAATCCTATGGATTGCTCATCATCAAGAAAAACGCGGACGTTTTTCCTGTTATTAAAGCGGTTTGATACTTGATAACAAGTACAAGTAAAATGTTATCATCCGGACTTCTCAAAGTCAAGATTATAAACGTTATTTTTTTATAATTATTATAAATAAGAAATTTTCGTGCCAAAAAGATAAAGGGACAGCCCTCTATCTTTCCTGCTGGAAAGCTAAGGGCTGCCTGATCATGATGTCTTATTATTGCTTACGGATCGCTGCAACGATCAGATCGCCCATTTCCGTAGTGCTGATGGCTTTGCTCTTATCTACTGCAATGTCACTCGTACGATGTCCGGCATTCAGTACCTCGGATACGGCTGCCTCGATGGCATCCGCGCCTTCGGCATAACCGAAGGTTGTACGGAACATAAGCGCTACAGACAAAATTGTTGCGATTGGATTCGCCAACCCTTGACCGGCAATATCCGGCGCCGAACCATGTACCGGCTCATACAATCCGAAGCTGCCTTCGCCCAGTGACGCAGAGGCCAGCATGCCAATCGAACCTGTCAGCATTGCTGCTTCATCACTGAGAATATCTCCAAACATATTTTCCGTTACGATAACGTCAAAGCTTGCTGGACGACGCAACAGCTGCATTGCACAGTTGTCTACGAGTACATGTTCCACTTCAACATCCGGATACTCCGGGGCTACCCGGTTAACGACTTCACGCCAGAGACGGGAGGTTTCCAGGACGTTTGCTTTGTCGACAGAAGCCAGTTTTTTGCGGCGTCCTTGAGCAATCTCAAACGCCTGACGAACGATCCGCTCCACTTCCGTTACATTATATACACAGGTGTCGACTGCTTCTTCACCCTGTGATCCTTCACGTCTGAACTTCTCCCCGAAGTAAATGCCTCCCGTCAGCTCTCGCACCACCATCAGATCTGTACCTTCCAGTACTTCAGGTTTTAAGGTGGATGCATCCTTCAGGCAGTCAAACACAACAGCTGGGCGCAAGTTGGAGAACAATCCGAGTGCTTTGCGAATTCCCAGCAAGCCCGTTTCGGGACGAAGTTCCTTGCTGTTGTTGTCCCATTTTGGACCACCAACAGCTCCGAGCAGTACTGCATCTGCGCTTTTGCAAACGCTGAGCGTCTCCTCTGGAAGTGGTGTGCCTTTCTCGTCGATGGCAATTCCGCCAAACAGTGCATGTTCAGTTTCAAAACGATATCCAAACACTTCCTCCGTGCGCTTGAGTACTCTCTCTGCTTCTGCTACAACTTCCGGACCGATTCCGTCACCTGCGATGACTGCAATTTTTTTTACGTCTGTCATGGGTTGTCCAACTCCTTCATTCATCTACGTACGTGTCATACTTAACTCTCTCTTTTGTATCATATTCAGTGGTCATTTGACCAAGATATACAATCTATGACTTTAATAGATTTTGCCTATAAGAGGGTTAGAGTCTGTTGTTCTGCTCGTCTGGCTGGGGTAAAATATAACTTGAAGTCAAATTCAGGTAACTCAGGAGGGATTGCAACCATGCAATACACGTACTTGGGAAAATCAGGTCTCAAAGTCAGCCGGATATGTCTTGGCACCATGAATTTTGGGCCTGCTACAGACGAAAAAGAAGCATTCCGCATCATGGATGCAGCACTCGATGCCGGCGTTAACTTTTTTGATACCGCTAACATTTACGGCTGGGGTGAGAATTCCGGCCTCACCGAGGAAATCATCGGACGCTGGTTCAGCCAGGGTGGCGGCAGACGTGAAAAAGTGGTACTCGCGACCAAAGTGTATGGTTCCATGCATGACGAAACAGATGGTCCCAACAACGACGCCGGCCTTTCTGCCTATAAAATCAGACGTCATCTGGAGGGTTCCCTTCGCCGCCTGCAAACGGATCATGTCGAGCTGTACCAGATGCACCATGTTGATCCGGCGGTTTCTTGGGACGAGCTGTGGGGTGCATTCGAAAATGCTGTTCATCAAGGCAAAATTGGTTATGTTGGATCAAGCAACTTCGCTGCATGGCAGATTGCGATCGCTCAAAGTGAAGCCAAAAATCGTCATTTCCTCGGCCTGGTTTCCGAGCAGCATAAATACAGTCTCAACTGCCGTTTGCCTGAACTTGAGGTGCTGCCTGCAGCCAAAGAACTGGGTCTCGGCGTGATTCCTTGGAGCCCACTTGATGGTGGCTTGCTGGGTCGCAATGCACTTCAGAAACTGGAGGGCACACGCAGTGGCGGCATCGCTGAGCATATTGAGCGTCATAAAACACAGCTTGAGGAATTTGCTGCACTGTGCCGTGATCTCGGTGAACCACAGGACACTATCGCTCTGGCCTGGGTTGCGGCCAATCCGGCCGTTACAGCACCGATCATCGGACCTCGTACGCTGGAACAATTCGAAACCGCGCTCAAATGTCTGGAAGTCACTCTGGATGAAGCGGTACTTAAACGTCTTGATGAGATTTTCCCTGGTCCGGGTGGACATGCGCCTAACGCGTATGCATGGTAATGAGAGCTAGCTAAACAATAATCCGTAATCCGTCCTAATTCATAAACCTGTTCACTTAAAGTTATAACAAAAAGTCTGACCCTTCCGAAATCGTTGAGGGTCAGACTTTTTAGATTGTGCATCCATCTGCTTCGCAGATATCCATGCATCCTATGCTTGCTGCAATAATTATTAGAGGTTCACGTTAACCCGATTGGTATATGTTTTGCGTTTCTCAATCAGCTGGTTAAGGCCGTCCACATAGGCACGTGCACTTGCGCCCAAAATATCGGTGCTTACGCCGCGTCCCTGAACAGAAACCTGATTTTGAGTCAATACAACATGCACTTCGCCGAGCGCATCCTTACCATGTGTAACCGATTTGATGGAGTAATCGGACAGCGTTACTTCTTCCCCGCTTACCTGGTCAATCGCATTGTAAATGGCATCTACGGAACCGTTTCCTTCCGCTTGCTTTTCAACCGTGCTGCCGTCAAGTGTAGCAATGCGGACTTTGGCTGTCGGAGTCGATTCGTCCCCATACGTCACAAAAATGGATTCCAGTTTGTACACCTCAGGTGCATCCTGCAATTTCTCTTCAATTACGGCCAGCAAATCCTCGTCTGTAACTTCTTTTTTCTTGTCGGCCAGATCCTTGAATTGAGCAAAAGCACGATTTAATGCTTCGTCCTCCAGCTCATATCCAAGCTCAATCAAACGCTCACGGAAGGCATGGCGCCCGGAGTGTTTACCCAGTACGAGCTTGCTTTCCTTCAGACCAATGGTCTCTGGCGTCATGATCTCGTACGTTGTTTTCTCCTTCAGCATACCATCCTGATGAATACCGGATTCGTGTGCGAAGGCGTTGGCGCCGACAATGGCTTTGTTTCCAGGGACAACCATCCCTGTCAAACGGCTGACAAGCCTGCTGGTGCGTGCAATTTCCGAGAGCTGGAGCGAAGTTTTCGCCTTGAAAAATTCCTGACGTGTCTCCAGCGCCATGGCAATCTCTTCGATTGCAGTGTTCCCTGCGCGTTCACCGATTCCGTTAATCGTACCTTCAATCTGATCGGCACCGTTCAGAATGGCAGCCAGTGTATTGGCTGTTGCCATTCCCAGGTCATTGTGGCAGTGTGCGCTCAGCTGTACTTTTTCAATGCCATGCACATTCTCTTTGAGATGTTTAAAAATGTTACCGTACTCGTATGGGCTCAGATATCCCACCGTATCCGGGATGTTGACAACCGATGCGCCTTCCTCTACGGCCATGTTTACCATCTCGACGAGGAAGTCATATTCGGTACGGCCTGCATCCTCCAGGGAGAATTCAATTTTGGAAAAAGATTTCTTCGCATAACGAATGGCTGAACGAGCAGTATCCAGCACCTGCCCTTTGTCCATGCGCAATTTATGTTGGCGGTGAATAGGTGAGGTTGCCAGAAAAACGTGAATACACGGGTCCTGCGCACCTTTCAGCGCTTCCCTAACCGCATCAATATCCTGCTCTCTGGAGCGGGACAAGCCGATAACTGTAATATTCTTAACCGCTTTCGCTACTGCATTTACGGCTGCCAGATCGCCTGGAGATGCTGCCGGAAAACCGGCTTCCATCCGGTCAATCCCAAGCCGCTCGAGCTGATGGGCAATTTCTACCTTTTCACGAGTGTTCAGATTGACTCCCGGCGATTGCTCACCATCACGCAGCGTTGTGTCAAATACATAGATTTTACGCACGCCTCGCACCTCCTAGACTGTAATGTATGATTGCCTCTAAACCAGCAATAGCGGCACACGCATAAGCACGGCCGCTATTTCCGGTTAAAGCTGTAAAATTGCTTATTCTATAAGTGCATGTTCAAAAAGTCAACGATTCAGCACCGAGAAGGTTGCGAGAACCTGAAGGAGGAGGAGCGGAATGTAGGCAAACCTACATGAGCACCGGACTCCGAAGGTAAACGCAAGATTCGATGTCGAGTTCGCTTCATGGGCTACTTCGTGATCAATTGAGGACTTTTTGGACTACCTCTAAGTGCAAATGCTTACTTCTTGATCCAGTGCATCATCTCACGCAATTGTCCGCCAACCACTTCGATTGGGTGTTCAGCTTCGTTGCGGCGAGTTGCTGTCAGGAAAGCACGACCGGATTGGTTTTCCAGGATGAAGTCACGTGCGAATTTACCTTGTTGGATATCAGAAAGAACTTCTTTCATTGCTTTCTTCGTATCTTCAGTCACAACGCGAGGTCCAGTTACATAGTCACCGTACTCAGCTGTGTTACTGATGGAATCGCGCATGCTAGCCAGTCCACCTTCATACATCAGGTCAACGATCAGTTTCAATTCGTGCAGACACTCGAAGTATGCCATTTCAGGAGCGTAACCCGCTTCTGTCAATGTTTCGAAACCAGCTTTTACCAGGGCACTTACACCGCCACACAGAACAGCTTGCTCACCGAACAGGTCTGTTTCTGTTTCTTCACGGAAGGACGTTTCGATAACGCCTGCACGTGTGCAGCCGATACCTTTTGCGTAAGCAAGACCGATGTCTTTTGCTTTACCAGTTGCATCCTGCTCGATCGCGATCAGGCCTGGTACACCGAATCCTTCCACATAGGTACGACGTACCATGTGGCCAGGGGACTTAGGAGCTACCAGCAGAACATCGCTGTCTTTTGGAGCAACGATTTGACCGAAATGAACGTTGAAACCGTGAGAGAAGAGCAATGCTGCGCCTTTTTTCAGGTTTGGTTCGATTTCGTTTTTGTATACAGAAGCTTGCGTTTCATCAGGGAGCAAGATTTGAACCACATCTGCACGGCTAGTTGCTTCAGCCGGGGACAATACTTCGAATCCGTCGTTTTTCGCAGTGTCAAACGATTTACCTTCACGAAGTCCGATGACTACGTTCAAGCCGCTGTCACGCAAGTTTTGTGCTTGGGCGTGGCCCTGGCTACCGTAACCAATTACGGCGATCGTTTTTCCTTTCAATACGCTAAGCTCTGCATCCTGTTCATAATAAGTAGTTACTGGCATGTTTATAAGTCCTCCTTTGTATTGTAAAGAACCCTTCATTAATGAGCGGGTGTCTCAAGGGACCGGCATGCTGGTTGTTCCAGCAACTCGGGTCTGATCCGATCCGTTCAGACACCCGCCCTTTAAAGCGGGGGTGTAGCTATCTTTTCAAGCGTTACATCACTAAAATGTCGACTTGCAGCAGATGCAGGACTACGATGTCATTCAAGAATCAGTCGAAGTATGTTGGTACTGCTTCTTTTCGCACCCTTGTCACTTTCCCGATATGCATATTAGACCATACATTTAGATCTATTGGCAATTATACGTTGCCACGTACCAGTGCAGTTACTCCAGTCCGCGACAGTTCGCGAATGCCATAAGGCTTAAGCAATTCGATCATGGCATCAATTTTGTCGGTATCCCCAACCACCTGAACCATCAGACTGCTTGGACCAATGTCTACAACTGACGCGCGGAACGTTTCTACCACACCCATAATTTCAGGACGCTCAGAAGGTTCTGCTTTTACTTTAATCAATGCGAGTTCACGGGCGACCATCGGCTTAAGGCTGAAATCCACCACTTTGATTACGTCAATGATTTTGTAGAGCTGCTTCTCAATCTGTTCCAGCGTTTTGTCGTCACCAATGGTGACAATGACCATACGCGACAAACCCGCTTCTTCCGACTGGCCTACCGTAATACTCTCAATGTTGAATCCACGTCGACCGAACAATCCGGATACCCGCTGCAGGACGCCAGGCTGATCGTTGACCAAAATCGAAATCGTATGTCTAATCATTCCTCAGCATCCCCCATCAGCATTTGATCAATTGTTGCTCCTTGCGGAACCATTGGATATACATTTTCTTCTTTGCGTACAACAAATTCTACAACGACCGGTCCCGGTGTATCCAGCGCTTCCTGCCATGCCCGTTCAGCTTCTTCCTTGTTCGTGGCACGCAGTCCTTTAACACCATATGCTTCAGCCAGTTTTACAAAATCCGGGCTTCCCGCAAGATCGATGTGGCTGTAACGATTCTCATAGATGATTTCCTGCCATTGACGAACCATTCCAAGCACCTGGTTGTTGATAATGACAATTTTGACCGGAATGTTATTAATCGCGCAGATTGCCAGTTCCTGTGAACACATCTGCATTCCGCCATCACCGTTAATTGAGATTACCAGTCTGTCAGGATTCGCCATCTGTGCACCGATTGCCGAAGGGAATCCAAAGCCCATTGTTCCCAGACCGCCAGAGGTTACCCATGAACGCGGTTGATTGAACTTGTAATATTGCGCTGCCCACATCTGATGCTGACCAACGTCTGTGGTAACGATTGCCTCACCTTTGGTTGTATCATTCAACAGTTCAACAACCCACTGCGGCTTCAACTCGTCTTCGGAATCTGTATAACTGTAAGGTTTCTCTTGTTTCCATTGCTTGATCTGGTCTCTCCAAGCATCCGCACGCTCTGCACGCTGCACTTCCTTGTTCGCTATTTCGAGTACCGTCTTCACATCACCAACGATCGGGATGTCTGTTGCAATGTTTTTGCCAATCTCCGCCGGGTCAATATCGATGTGTACAATTTTGGCATGTGGCGCAAAACCGTCCAGTTTACCCGTAACCCGGTCATCGAAACGTGCTCCGATGTTAATCAGCAAATCCGCTTGTTGAATCGCCTGATTCGATGTGTATGTTCCGTGCATACCCGGCATTCCTGTCCAAAGTTCATGTCCGCTTGGGAATGCTCCGAGTCCAAGCAGCGTTGTCGTAATTGGAATGCCCGTTTTTTCAACAAATTCGAACAGCTCTTCGTGTCCACCCGAGTAAACAACCCCGCCACCTGCAAGAATCATCGGACGTTCTGCTTCCTGAATCGCTTGAGCCAGACGATCAACCTGAAGCTTGTTGGGAACCGTCCGAGGGTTATAACCTCTCAGCGTAACCGGTTCAGTGATTGGTTCAAACAACGTTTTGTTGGCTGATACATCCTTCGGAATGTCGATTAACACCGGACCTTTACGGCCTGTATTCGCGATATGGAATGCCTCATGAATGACACGCGGCAGATCTTTAACGTCTTTTACCAGGTAGCTGTGTTTGGTAATTGGCATTGTAATACCGGTGATATCCGCTTCCTGGAAAGCATCCGAGCCGATCAGGCTGGAAATGACGTTACCCGTAATAACTACGAGTGGTACGGAATCCATATAAGCCGTTGCAATACCGGTTACCAGATTCGTCGCACCCGGACCGGAGGTAGCAATACAAACCCCCACTTTGCCGCTCGCACGTGCATATCCGTCTGCTGCATGAATGGCTCCTTGTTCGTGACGTGTTAATACGTGTTTGAAATCCTCAAAACCATACATGGCATCGTAAATGTACAACACTGCACCACCTGGATAACCGAAGACGCACTCTACGCCTTCCAGCAACAAGCTTCTTAGCAGAATTTCGGATCCGCTAATGACCTCCGGCTTCATCCATTTTTCACGTAATTCATCTGTTGATCGTACTTCTGGAATTTGAGCTCCCATCAGTCATCCTCCTCTCGGAATTTACACCATTCTGACATTTGAAGTTACAAAAAAAACCTTTCATCCCTGCAAACAAGTTAATGCTTGCGAGGGACGAAAGGTTGTTGCTTCCGTGGTACCACCCAACTTTGTCCGAAATTTCGCAATAACGGACCTTACCAGGTACAAAAAACGATAGATCAAACGGACACAGCCGTTTTCCATACCTGTTGTCTGTAACGCAGACATACGATTTTCCCTAATACGCAGATGGAGTGACATCCAGTGCTTTTCAGGAAAACAGCTCCGAGGTGAGCTCGTATATAAGGGATTATGGTGGTGGTTTCAGCAGATCCAGCCACTCTCTGAGCAAAAGAGCCCTTAAAACTTCGTCCTCTTCATAGCCGATTAAATATTCTCGTTAAATGTTAGGAACATTATATGATTCCTCTAACCGATAAGTCAATACCTGATTCAGATAAAAATTTTAAACTTCTTCCATCACACTTCTTCGCTTCTTAACGTATCCCCATTCCCTGCACTTCATACAGTCACCTTTTCTCTTGCTGCAGGCATAGGATATACGAGCAGCACGACTGGTCCTGAAAGGAGAATACGCATGGTGATTCGGCAACGCAAATCGAGGCTGGATGATGGGGCCATCATGAGTTTAATTGACTCACAACTTGTTCCTCTTTCCCATATGAGTACAAATGAAATCAACAAAATCCGCAAAGAGATACCCCTGCGAATGAACAGGGGCATGACCTTTGTGATCTCGCCGGAACAGAATAAAGAGGCTGTTGCTTTTGTTCATTTTCTCATGCATGGCGAGCTATTATATGTGGATATGATGGCTGTGGCTACGAAGGAGCAGCGCAAACGGTACGGGCAGACTTTGCTGCAAAAGGCCGAAAACTTCGCTGCATCGCGGGGCTGTAAGAGATCCAAAGTGATGGTCGACGAAGGCAACATGAAGGGACTGCAATTTTATCAAAAAAATGGTTACAGTACCGTTCGTTATATTATGATAAGCCGCTGTTACGAGATGGAAAAAACATTGTAGAATGGCCTAGAAAAACCCTGGTGGACGTGGACCCGGACCATAAGGGCCGAATCCAGGGCCAGGGCCAAAGCCGCCGCCAGGTCCATATCCCGGTCCGTAGCCTGGACCATATCCAGGGCCATGTTTCGGTCCAGGTCCATATCCGGGACCGAATCCAGGGCCAGGACCATAAGCATAAGGCAGTGTAGCAATAGCGAGCAGATCAAACAATACCAGTGGCAAAATAGCTTTTGTGCGCACTTTTTTACCATCCATGCGCTTTAGCACTAATTTATTGCCGGATACTTTCAACAGCTTTCCCGTTACCCGAGTGCCGTCTTTTTTCACCGCAACGATATTTTTGCCTATGAATTTCACCGCTTCACGACGCGTAACATGTTGTTTCATACTTTCCCCTCCTCCTCGGATCATTCAAAACAGTGTATTCGTCCAAGACCTGCTTCGCCTGTTTCTTTGTCCCTACTAAAAAATATGGGTATTCTACCTAACACTCTGATTTGAGAAAATAGCTTGTTAGAAAGCAAAAAAAGGGCCCGCACGCAGCGGACCCTTTTCTCTGTAAAACTTGTTAAAAAATTTAATCGATTGCTTGTCTTACCTTTTCCCCGGATCGTATGGTTCGCCGAGTGCAGACGGAGCAGAAGAACGCCCGACTGCCGCGATAAGCACGATAATCGTGAGAAGATATGGCAGCATATAAATAATTTCCTGGGGAATACTTTGAGACCATTCGAACAACTGCACATAATTTCGGATCGCTTGTGAAAATCCAAAGAATACAGCAGCACCGAAAGCTCCGATTGGATTCCATTTACCAAATATCATGGCTGCAATTGCAATGTATCCTTGACCGGAAACCGTATTATGTGAAAACGTGCCTGTTGTTGTCAGTGTGATAGCAGCACCACCAATAGCCGCAAGTGCACCACTGATCATTACGCCAACATAGCGATAGCGACGAACCTTCACACCTACAGTGTCGGCTGCACTCGGGTGTTCACCCACAGAACGCAGACGAAGTCCAAATGGCGTTTTGAAGAGTACATAATACGTCAGGAACACTAGAATAATCGCCAAATATGTTGTTGGGTAGACGTTCTTAAACAACGCTTCTCCGAGCAAAGGAATATCCTTCAGGAGCGGCACATCAAATTTGCTGAAGCCCTGTACCAAAGGCGAGTCTCCTGAACCTTCGAACAGCAATTTAACCAAATATAGCGTACTTCCTGCTGCCAGGAAGTTGATAACAATACCACTGATAATCTGGTCTGCCTTAAACGTAATCGACGCAACGGCGTGAATAAGAGATACCAGCACGCCCAATGCCACAGCAACCAAAACACCCATCCAGGCAGATGTTGTACCACCCATACCTGCTTCTTGGGCATAGTGCGCCCCGATCCCGGCTGCAAATGCACCGAAGACCATAAAACCTTCGAGTCCCAGGTTAGTTACACCGGATTTTTCTGAGAATATCCCGCCAAGGGAAGCAAAAATCAATGCGGTAGCAAAGACAAGCGTCGTATTGATAATTTGCCCAATTGTCAACAAGTCCATCTACAACACCTTCTCTTTCTTGCGCTTGGAATAGAACGGTTTAAGTACCCAGCGCACGATGCCTTGTGCCGCAATGAAGAAGATAATCGATCCAATTACAATCCGAATAATCTCCGGCGGTACGTCCGCAGCAAAACTCATACCAGCAGATCCATAGGTAAGCGTACCAAACAACAACGCTCCCAGGAGCACACCAAACGGATGGTTCAAACCAATCAAGGCAACGGCAATGCCGTCAAAACCTGTTCCTGGAGATCCCGACATTACTGTCTGGTACTGGAATACGCCAAGCACCTGGAAAGCTCCACCAAGACCTGCAAGCATACCACTGATAAACATAGCTTTTACGATATTACGATTGACATGCATACCTGCATATTCAGCCGCATTCGGGTTGTAACCTACAGCACGGATTTCATATCCTTGCTTGGTTTTCCACATATAGATATAAAAGAGCACAGCCATAACCAGGGCGATCAATGTTCCCATGTGAACACGGGAATTGCCCATGAGTTCGGATAACCAAGTCAAACTGATAGAAGCTGATTCACTGATATCGACTGAACGGTTCTCCCCTTGAAGCAGCAAAAACTGGCGTACAATCAGGTTAGCCAAATACAGACCGATCCAGTTCAGCATAATACTGCTGATAACTTCGTTCACTCCGCGAGCGGCCTTCAAATAACCCGCAATCGCTGCCCACAGACCACCGAATACTGCACCAGCAATCAGTGCCAGTGGAGCATGAATATAGATCGGAAGACCTGCGAATTTAACCCCCACAAATGTAGCTGCTGTCATACCAACGAGAAATTGTCCTTCCCCACCGATATTAAACAGTCCCGCACGGGACGCAAAGGCAAACGCAAGACCGGTCATGATGAGTGGCGTCATCTCACGTACGGCTTCTCCGAAGTTGTACATGTCACCAAAGACCTTTTTAAACAGTGCGCCATATGCTTCAATGGGGTTGTATCCTCCAATTAGCATGACGATACCGCCCAAGATCAATCCCATAAGGATCGCAACAATAGGCAGAATAAAGGAATCACGGGTAAACCATTTCAATACTTTACTCATGTACAGTACCTCTCTTTTGGGTGCTGCCCGCCATCATCAAGCCGAGCTCCCTGTCATTCGTTTCTTCCGGCAGCACCTCACCGACGATCTGGCCCTCATAAATGACAGCAATCCGATCCGAAACGTTAATAATTTCATCGAGCTCGAAGGAAATGAGCAGTACCGCCTTTCCTTGGTCACGCTGAGCAATCAACTGTTTCTGGACAAACTCAATAGCACCTACGTCCAAGCCACGCGTTGGCTGAGCCGCAATAAGCAGTTCCGGGTTCTTATCGACTTCCCGTGCAATGATTGCCTTCTGCTGGTTACCCCCTGACAAAGAACGTGCTTTCGTTTCAATGCTAGGTGTCCGCACATCAAACGCCTCAACAAGACGCTTTGCCTGCTTTTTAATCGCATCGAAATTAAGGAATCCTTTACGCGTGTAAGGAGATTTATAATAAGATTCCAAAACGATATTTTCACTGACAGAGAAATCCAGAACCAATCCGTGTTTATGTCTGTCTTCCGGGATATGACCTACTCCCGATTCCGAAATATGACGCGGCGAATGGTTGGACAATTCTTTCCCTTGCAGACGGATTGATCCGCTATCTACCTTACGCAATCCGGTCAGGGCTTCAATCAGTTCACTCTGCCCGTTACCATCAACGCCCGCGATGCCCAAAATTTCACCTGCACGAACATTCAGATTCAGTTCATTCAGGACGGAAATACCTTCTTTGTTCTTGGCAGTCAGTTTACTGACTTCAAGCACGTTGGCTCCAGGTGTAGCCGGTTTTTTATCCACCTTGAACGTAACATTACGCCCAACCATTTTTTCGGCAAGCTCATTGGGATTCGTTTCCGACGTCTTTACAGAATCGATCACTTTTCCGCGACGAATAATGGTGACCGTATCGGAGATCTCCATGATTTCTTTCAGCTTATGCGTAATCAAAATGATGGATTTGCCTTCGGCGACGAGCTTTTTCATGATGACCATCAGTTCCTTGATCTCCTGAGGAGTCAGAACAGCCGTTGGTTCATCAAAGATCAGGATGTCAGCACCGCGGTACAACGTTTTTACAATTTCAACGCGCTGCTGCATGCCGACAGAAATATCATGAATTTTGGCATGCGGATTCACTTTGAGTCCGTATTGCTCGGATAAACGCTGCACTTCGGCAGCCGCTTTTTTATAGTTAATGTTGAGACCTTTCGTTGGTTCAGATCCCAAAATAATGTTCTCTGTTACCGTGAACGGCTGTACAAGCTTAAAGTGCTGATGCACCATGCCGATACCCAGTTCGATTGCTTTGTTAGGGCTGTCGATCATGACAGGCTTGCCATTCACTTCAATGGAACCTTCATCTGGCTGATAGAGACCAAATACAATATTCATCAACGTTGACTTACCAGCGCCGTTTTCGCCCAGCAGGGCATGAATCTCGCCTTTACGAAGCTGAAGGCTGATGGCGTCGTTGGCAACAATGCCTGGAAAACGCTTCGTGATTTGTTTTAACTCAACGACGGGGGTTGCTGCACCCATGTAATCACCCTTATAACTGATATAGTGTGGTTCCGTAAACGTAAGAAAAACGTCCTATCGACGTATGTTCAAGGGAAAAGACCGCGATTGCGGTTATTTTTCTTGAGATTATCGAATCCATTCAGCTCAGCTGAAACGTATAAATTCCATAATCTTAAGAAAAGCTCCTTACGGAGCATATTGCTAAAACATTGATTCTGCATTTGGAAGGTTTCCAACAAGCATCTTATAAAACAACGTACAAATGTTATGATGGCCTGAGCAAATTTTCCTATCCTGACAATCATAAGGCCGGTCAAGACCGGCCCTGTGATTATTCAATTCGCAGGCGAATTACTCTGTAGGTACTTTGATTTCGCCGTTGATGATTTTTTCTTTGTATTCGTCTACTTTAGCAAGGATGTCAGCAGAAACATTTTTTGTAGAAGTATCAGCAATACCTACACCGTTCTCTTTCAGAGTCAGGTTTTCGGAACCGCCAGCAAATGTACCGTCGATAACTTCTTGGTTTACTTTCTTAACTGCTTCGTCAACTTTTTTGATCATGGAAGTCAGGGTAACATCGTCACCGAACTCAAGGGATTGGTCTTTGTCCACACCGATTACCCAAACATCTTGTCCTTGTTTTTTACGGGCAATAGCTTCGTTGAACACGCCGTTACCTGTAGCACCGGAAGAGTGGAAAATGATATCCGCGCCTTGGTTGTAGATTGTAGCAGCTGCTGCTTTACCAAGGTCTGGTTTGTCGAATGCACCTGTATAGTTGGAGATCAACTCAGCGTCAGGGTTAACTGCTTTAACGCCTTCTCTGAAACCAACTTCAAATTTCTTGATCAGTGGGCTGTCCATTCCGCCAACAAAACCGATTTTGTTCGTTTTTGTAGTCAGACCGGCAACAACGCCAACCAAGAAGGAACCTTGCTCTTCAGCAAATGTTACGGATTTAACGTTAGGAGAATCAACGACACTGTCGATGATCGCCAGTTTGGAATCAGGGTTTTGGTCAGCAACCGTTTTGATTGCATCAGCCAATTGGAAACCGATACCCCAAGTCAGGTCATATCCGCCTTTAACGAACTCGTTCAGGTTAGGAATGTACTCTTCATCAGATTTACTTTGCAGGTATTTTACAGCAGTACCTGTTTCAGTTTCAGTTGCCTGCAGGGCTTCCCAAGCGGATTGGTTAAAGGATTTGTCGTTTACGCCACCTACGTCAGTAACCATACCGATCTGCAAATCGGATTTTGCTTCAGTGGATTCTCCACCTGTAGTTCCTCCGGCATTTGTTTCTTCCTTCGGTTTGCTTCCGCAACCTGCGAGCATTACCGAAACTGCCAGCAACATGACCAAAGACAAGCTGAGCATCTTTTTCATTTCTCTTGTTCCCCCTTAATGATATATACCTAATTCCTACCCAGGTCGATAGTGAACGATGAACAGATGTCAGATATCATTTTCAAGCGGAATGTATGGTTTCTTCGACATAAAGAGCACATTCACGTCTTAACTTTACCGGATCATCAGCCGAAAAACCGAACATTATGACTAGGAGAGAAATGTTTAGGACTTGCCTACTAGAGGTGATTATACATTCAACCAGTGTTAAAATCCAGATGTTTCATGACCAAAAATCACATATTTTTAGTCTTTTATTGTTGAAAACGCTTAAAATTTTAGCGGTTTAACACACTAACGTTACAACGATGTGATGTTATATAACAAAATTATACCATCATTATCACCAATAACCAGTAACTCCTAGTTTTCATTTGCATTATATGACCGTTCGGTTTTTATGTATCTGCCAGTGGTCTGATAGCTGTCAACCGCATCCAATCTAAGTTTGTCCTCTCGGACCACACTGTATTCGTCCGGCGCTTTCTGGCGTGAAAAAAGCCGCCATAAGGTACGGCGGCTTGCATAATACAATTTAAGCGTTGATTTTGCCTTTAGCTACAGTAGCCAAAGAGTTGAACGCATTGATGTCGTTAACGGCCAGATCAGCCAACATTTTGCGGTTCATGTCCACTCCAGCAAGTTTCAATCCATGGATCAGTTTGTTGTAAGACAAACCGTTTTGACGTGCTGCTGCGTTAATACGAACGATCCACAGTCTGCGGAAGTTACGTTTTGTGTTGCGACGGTCACGGTATGCGTAAACCAGGGATTTCATTACTTGCTCGTTAGCTGTTTTAAAAATGCGGTGTTTGGAACCGAAATAACCTCTAGCCAGTTTCAAAACCTTTTTATGACGACGACGTACTACAAAACCGCCTTTTACTCTTGCCATATTAAAGAACCTCCCAAATAAATATAAATGTATCCGTGGTATGTGTACGGCCGTAGCCGATCCCCCATACGGAATGTACTAATTTTAAATTTAGCCTTTCAAGTTAGCCAAACCTTGTTTCAAACGTCTTACGTCCCCGGCTGCCATTACTGGGTTACCGTTCAGAACGCGCTTAGCACGTTTGGATTTGTGGGAAAGCAAGTGGTTTTTGTGTGCTTTGTAACGAAGGACTTTACCGGAACCGGTAATTTTGAAGCGTCCTTTCAAACTGCTGTGTGTTTTCATTTTAGGCATTTTGTGTTTCCTCCTTCAATGTTATCAGGCTTTAGGAGCCAGAATCATGATCATACTGCGGCCTTCCAGTTTCGGTTGACGTTCGATGGTGCAGAGTTCTGCAACCTCCACCTTAACGCGCTCCAGAATCCGTTGACCAATGGCGGCATGCGCAATTTCACGTCCGCGATAACGAACAGAACATTTAACCTTGTCGCCTTCTTTTAAAAACTTAACTACATTACGAAGCTTCGTTTGATAATCGTGCTCCTCAATATTGGAACGGAACCATACTTCTTTAATGTCAACAATTTTCTGGTTCTTACGGGCTTCTTTGTCTTTCTTTTGCTGCTCATAGCGGAACTTGCCATAGTCCATGATGCGGCACACCGGCGGTTTAGCCTGTGGTGCCACATTGACCAGATCCAAGTTCAGATCAATCGCCATTTGCAGTGCTTCCCGAATGGGCTTGATCCCAATTTGTTCTCCTTCAGCTCCGACAAGGCGTACTTCCTTCGCCCGAATCTCATCATTAATCATGTGATCTTTACTAATAACCGTCCACCTCCAGGTCATTTTGAATACTGTTAAACAAAAATAAAAGGGATGCCGGTCAAGCTACCGACATCCCTGTAATCAACACAATTCTTCATGAGTATACACTTCATAAATTATTGGGATCGTTGACCAGCCAACGTGAATGTTGGTCAGGTGAGAAGTCGGACTTCTGCTTGTGATTCCATCACTATTCATTTAACGCACTTGAATACTATACCATCATTGTTGACTATAGTCAACACCTTTTAAACAATTTCCTTAAAAACATTGGTTTCTTAACCATTTACCATTCTATCCCTGCTTGCTCTGCACCTCATCCAAACGTACAACACGCGTATGCTGGGTATGGCTCCATTGCTTGTTGTTCTGCGTGAAGAACGCATAGAACGTAATTGGATACCAAGATAACAGATAAATCGGGAACACAATCAGATACAGATACACTTTCGCAAAAGTAACCTTCTCCAGTGCCATCGACAGCAGGAACGTGAGAATGTTCAAACCGATGGCAACGAATCCTACCCATAATGGGAAGTAACCGTAGATGTTGGCGATGTGCGGACCACTGAATATGGCAGTATCAACCCACATAACAGCTGTCATCAGGAAGGTCAGCAATACAACGTATACGTTCGCTCCATATACTGCAAGGTCAAATTTGACCAAACTTCTTTCCTTGATACTTTGCCACAGCAGCGGGAAGAAATATCTCCGCGCAACCGTAAAGTGGCCTTGCATCCAGCGCAGACGCTGTCTGGCCGAAGCTTTGAATGTCAAAGGCTTTTCATCGAATACTTTTGCATCATAGTTAAATACGGGATATACGTTACGCTGCACACTGCGCATCGTAAACTCCAAGTCCTCAACCAGGCTCGTAGCGCCCCAACCGATTTCCTTCAGCAAGTTCGTTTCAAAGCACATACCTGTACCGCCAAGGAAGTTGGCCATGTTCAGGTTGTGACGGGACAATTGCCACAAACGGTTGATGTACCAGTACGATACGCCATAAGCTGCAGTAATCCAGGAATCCTCCGGATTTTTCGTATCGATATAACCTTGAATAACACGCGAACCGTTGCACAAGTCGTTATTCATCTCAAGCAAGAAATTGCGATCAACCAGGTTATCGGCATCAAACATCACAACGGCGTCGTACTGACGCGGCAATTTCCACAGATACTTAAGCATCCATTCAATCGCGTAGCCTTTACCTCTCAGGTCGGCGTTTGTACGCACGCATGCATTCAAGCCATGTTCTCTGACGATCTGAGCCGTACCATCCGTACAGTTATCGCAGATAACAAATACATCGTACAGATCTTCCGGATAATCGAGTTGTTTCAGGTTTTCCATCAACGCACCAATGACCTGTTCTTCATTGTGCGCTGCAACGAGTACAGCGAATGACTTTGTCGCAGGATAATGTTTCTTTTTCTTTTTCTTATACAGACCGAACAGCGAAAACGTGAATTGGTACACGGCTAGCAGTGCCAATATGACCTGCATCGTGACGAATATAGCGTCCAACATCGTTCTCTGTTACCCCCTTTTTTTCAAACCCTGTTTACTTTAGCGTTTCTCTACCTGATTCTGCATCTTTGTTTTTTTGTAATGTGCAGAATATGACCCTGGTCTTTTGTTTATTACGCATGTGTTTCAAGCATGGTTGCTACCAATTTGGCTGCTTTATCGATTTTGGATGCTTTTCAGCCATTTGTCAAAACCGCAATTTCACTTCCTGAAGCAGAAATGTGAACATTAAACGCTGAATTGGCACTTCGTGATACTGCACCCTCGCATTCATGCCTGTTATATCTTATTTTCAGCCGTTTGCTTGATTTTTATTTCTAAAGTCCCTGCTTTTTTCATTACCCAGTACTGTCCAACCAGAGGCTTTACCTAAATAACGCAAACAGGCACCAAAAAGTTCAATATAAAACTCACATTTTTTTAACCTCATTTCAGCCATGTTGAATCATTGTATCTTTTTTAGCTCGTCCGAGTCAAAAAGTTAAGTTGGATGATTAACCACTCTTTAACATGAATTTTACGTTGTTCACATGTCTTCTTCTTGAAAAGGACAACATTTAAAAATATGATAAACATATACCTGAAATAACCTGAACTTCACGAAAAACGGTTATATAGTAATCAGGACAACACCGGACACAGGAAACATACCGGAAATACTGCCGCCAATTCGGGCGGCCTGACTGGCAGGAGGCCAATATGAGCCGTTTATTCGTTAAGTTTCAAGAGTACGATCGCAACGTGTTTATGTGGATTAATGGTCGACTTCATAATCGATTTATGAATTTTTGGCTGTATTATCTCACCCATCTGGGCGGAGCAACCTTTTCTATTGCTGTATCCTTATTGGTATGGCTGCTCGCTCCAGCTCCTTGGAATACGACAGGTCTTCAGGCCTGCATCGCACTGGCTGTCAGCCATATTCCCGTGGCGATTGCCAAAAGGCTGTATCCCCGCATCCGGCCTTATCTGGCCATGCCGGATACGATTACATTCCGCAATCCCCTGACGGACCACTCATTTCCTTCAGGTCATACAACCGCTGTCTTCTCAGTAACCGTACCGTTTATGGCTATGGAACCTTATTTGCTGATGCTGCTGCTGCCGGTTGCGCTGATTGTCGGATTCTCCCGAATTTATCTGGGATTGCACTATCCTTCGGATGTGCTCGCAGGGGCTACAATCGGTACTTTAGTCGCACTTGCAACAGTTGCATTATGGACTTAAAGCGGATATGTTAGACTAAGGAAAACCTAGCAGGAACAGGTGAAGCAAGCGTGGAAAAAAAACGAGTATTACTACTATCCGAAGGCTTTGGAGCAGGTCATACGCAAGCTGCCTATGCACTGTCCAGCAGTTTGAGAAAGCTCTCTCCGGAAGTACAAACCAAAGTGCTTGAGCTCGGAAGTTTTCTGAATCCCAGAGTTGCACCACTCATTATTACGGCATACAAAAAAACGGTAACCAACCAACCCAAACTTGTAGGATACGTATACAGGCATCAATATAAAAAGTCATTAAACCGATTGACTACACTGGCGCTGCACAAGCTGTTTTACACTCATACACGCAGCATCGTACGGCAGCTGCGTCCAAATGCCATTGTATGCACACACCCGATTCCGAGTGCCGTCATATCCAGATTGAAGCGTCTGGGGGTTCAAGTGCCGCTCTGCACTGTCATTACAGATTATGACGCTCATGGCACATGGATTAGTCCCGAAGTGGACCTGTATCTGGTATCTACAGATGAGGTAAAGTCCAAACTAATGCTTCGCGGAGTTTCCGCAGACAAAATACGAGTTACAGGCATCCCGGTTCATCCCAACTTCTGGGAACATCCGGGCCGGGATGAGATTCGCAACAAGTTCAACCTGAAAGATATGCCCACCGTTCTTGTTATGGGCGGCGGCTGGGGAATGCTAAGTGACGAAGTTGTTAATAAGCTTCTGACTAGATGGCACAATGATATTCAGATCATTTTCTGTCTCGGACGGAATGACAAAATCCGGATCAGCATGGAACAGAATCCGCAATATCGGAAGGAAAACATTCACATTATCGGTTACACCAAAGAAGTGGACAAATTAATGGAAGTATCCGATCTGCTTATCACTAAGCCCGGTGGAATGACCTGCACCGAAGGTCTTGCCAAAGGCATTCCGATGTTGTTCCATAATCCCATTCCGGGTCAGGAAGAAGAGAATGTTCAATACTTTACAGCTAGAGGACTGGGAGAGCCGATTACTTCCCTTGATGTTGTGGTCAAATGGATGAACAAATTGGTACATAAATATCCCGACATCGTTCGCAAACGCAAACGCCATTTGGCACAGATCGCCAAATATCGTCCGATGGAAAGTGCACAAAGCATCATCGATCTTCTGGATCTGAGGCCATTTCAGCCGGATCAGGCCTGATTGCCATGAATGGACTGCGACAAACAAGCCGTGTGCACATATGCATAGAAAAAAAGGTGCCTTCAATCGAAGGTGCCTTTTTTTGGTCTTTATGGATGCAATAAAATACAAATTACTGTAATGCCTGCCGACTTCGAATACGAAGTACAGAACGGCAGCTCATTGATTGCCCGAAGACAGGCAAAACGTGCGTAGCCAAACAAATCTATACTGACATTGTCAATGAGACAGCAGCATATCCATTTTTTATCACACGAATTACGAACAAAAAAAGCGACACACGAGGCAGACGAATCCTTCCTCACTGTGTCGCTTGTACATTTTTACTCCTGATCGTCTCCGGATTCATCCGAAGCTTCACGTACTTTATACTTGTCCAGACGCATTTGCTGATACTCACGCAGCGCTTCTTCGCCTACGATCACTTCCACACGATGGATGTTCATGCCTTTACCCATGAATTTTTGCTCGTATTCGGTCATGACATGCTCTTCATTCAATCCATCACGGTGAAGGTTGAGGGACAGATTGGTCATTTGCAGACCAAAGTCGGCAATTGCGTTAAGTGAGAACTCGAACAATGTCTCCGAATCGGTTTTGAAATGAATTTGTCCCTTGCTGTTAAGCAATTCCGTGTATTTCTTCAAAAAACGCGGATGCGTCAAACGTCGGCGTGCATGCTTGGCTTTTGGCCATGGATCACTGAAGTTCAAATAAATTCGTTCCAGCTCTCCCGTTTCAAATACATCCTCGATCTGTTCAATGTTCGCCAGTACAAGCTTCACATTGGGCGGGGTTTCCACATCGGCCTGACTCCACGCATTGCGAGCCTTTTCACTTGCCCGGCGCACCAGTTCATCATACATATCAATGCCGATAAAATTGTATTGCGGATATTTATAACTCATTTGGCTGATAAATTGACCTTTACCCATGCCAAATTCAACAAAGATCGGGTGGTCATTGCCAAACAGTTCAGACCATTTCCCCTTGAACTGTTTGGGATCCAGAACAACGAGATCCACTTGCTCCTCCAGATTTTCCCGAATCCCTTTTCTGCCACGTAAACGCATTTTATTCCTCCGTTTGTCCATACTTGTCTCAGACTCATTTTGCCGAAGAACCGGCCAATTGTAAAGAGCAATGAAAAAGGAATCTTCGGATCTGCCACTTGGGGCAAATCTCAAAGATTCCCTCTTCGATTTATTTGGAATTGGGGTCCAACTACTTTAATAGTTCATAGTCTACCTTATCTTGGTGTGAAAAATCAAATGTCTTTTCGAAAGCATTGCGGACTTTTTGTCTTGCAGCCGCTTCCACTTTTGGATTGCCATTGAAACGAACACCTGTCAAGGCCAGTGCCTCTTCTGCCGTCAGTTCTACTGAAACATGATGAAGATTACTGTTTTTAACTTGGGAATTCATTCATATCACCTCACGGTATAGTATGGTCCATGACGTCAATTTTGATTCAAATGCTATGATGAATAGTACCCATTGGATGCTGTCTGACGTTAAGTTAAATATAACACAAGGTGTAAACTTTAGCAAGGGGAAAACCTTGATTTTACAGTCTATTTTTGCGTTCGGATTCCCCTTTTTTTGAGTTTTTTGATACAATGGATAAAGTCCATGGAGACACGGATTTGAGGATCCGTTCTATCACGTGAATAGATAAACACATGTCACTTCCAAGAGGGAATGCGGCAGCCAAAGGAGCACCTTGAAGATGAATGCACCTGCAATACAAACTCCTCTTTCCTGGGGAGATAAACGATTCCATACCTGGAATTATGAGATGCGAAACGAGTTTAACAATAAAGTGTTCAAGGTTATGCTTGACGCGGGATTCACCTGTCCGAACCGTGACGGTTCGATTGCCAAAGGCGGATGTACCTTCTGCAGCGCCCGGGGATCAGGCGATTTTGCCGGCAGCAGACGGGATGATCTGGTCACTCAATTTAATACAATTAGAGATAAACAGCATCTGAAGTGGCCAACGGCCCAATACATCGGTTACTTTCAGGCTTACACGAACACATACGCTCCTGTTGAAGAACTGCGTGAGTATTTTGAAGTCATTTTACAGCAGCCTGGCGTCGTTGGTCTCTCCATCGCCACAAGGCCGGATTGTTTGCCAGATGATGTTGTCGATTACTTGGCCGAACTGAATGAGCGTACATACCTGTGGGTTGAAATGGGGCTTCAAACCATTCACGAGTCCACTTCGACGCTCATTAACCGTGCGCACGATACCAAATGTTATGAAGAAGCGGTTGAGAAGCTGAGGAAACGGAATATTCGCGTTTGTACGCATATCATTTATGGCTTGCCTCAAGAAACGCATGAAATGATGCTGGATACAGGACGTGCTGTAGCCAATATGGACGTGCAAGGCATTAAGATCCATCTGCTGCATCTGATGCGCAAAACGCCAATGGTTAAACAATATGAAGCCGGACTTCTTCGTTTCCTGGAACAGGACGAGTACATTAAACTGATTGTCGATACGCTGGAGATGCTTCCACCGGACATGATTGTGCACCGCCTTACTGGGGATGCTCCGCGTGATTTGCTGATTGGTCCAATGTGGTCCATGAAAAAGTGGGAAGTGCTGAATTCCATTGACCGGGAACTGCGATTACGCGATTCATGGCAGGGTAAATATTGGAGGGGAGCATAAAATGGGATTTCTTTCTGTTCTAAGCTGTGCCCAACAATGGGTATCCTCCCGTTTGCAGCCTGGGGAATATGCGATCGATGCCACAGTAGGGACTGGTGCGGATACACTTTTTTTGGCACAGCAAGTTGGCAAACGCGGCCAGGTGATCGGCTTCGATATTCAAAGTCAAGCGCTGACTCTGGCACAAGCCCGAATTCGCAAACAGGAAGACAGTACGAAGCTCGGCTCCATCTCCTTGATGGAGTTAAGCCATGACCGAATGGCTGAAGCTGTTCCTGAACGATGGCAGGGTGCAGTAGGCGCGATTATGTTTAATTTGGGCTACCTTCCCGCAGAGGGAGCAGACGCCTCCATCATTACTCAAACGGACAGCACGATTGCTGCACTGGAAGCTGCATTGAGTCTATTGAGACCACGCGGCATTATAACTGCAGTATTATACCCTGGCCACGACGGAGGTGCACAGGAAGCAGATGCAGTCGTGGAATGGTGCTCCGCTCTGCCTGTTGACCAGGCGCAAGTGGTAATGTACCGCCAGATGCAGCGGTCATCTTCCCCTTTTCTGATTGGCATTGAGAAAAAGTAATTTCCTTTACTCTCCAAATGCCATAAAATGAACACATTAAAATGCACGACATCGCCGTACATGAATAACGGTCAAGCCTTATTGCCGGTTCGCTTGTCATGACGATGCGTGCTTTACATATTCGTCTGCTGCAACCGTATACAATCGGGAAATGCAACAGGCATGAATTGATTAAATCGATTCACCATTTCATATACTAGAGGAGAGATTACGATGTCTAAGCCATACCCACTGCAATTTCAACCCGAGTTCAAAGAACGTGTATGGGGAGGTCGGGCGCTGGAGCAATTCGGTCTGACACCACCTGAAGGACATATTGGAGAAGGCTGGATGATTGCAGATCATCCCAATGGTACAACCAAAGTCATCAATGGTGCACTTGCTGGCAAAGGCCTGGATGAAGTACGGGAACAGCTGGGAACGGCATGGCTCGGAACGAAAGGCGTATCCGAAAAAGGCGGGCGTTTCCCCCTTCTGATCAAACTGCTTGACTGCAATGACGATCTGTCCGTACAGGTCCATCCTACAGATGATTATGAGGCACTTCCTCCTGGCGAACTGGGTAAAACGGAAATGTGGTATGTGCTTGATGCCAAACCAGGAGCGCACATCATCTATGGTTTGAATGAAGGAGTCGATCGTGCGGTACTGAAGGAAGCACTGGAGAATGGCACGGTAATGGACACACTTCGTCAAGTGCCCGTGGAGGCAGGAGACACCTTCTTTATTCCTGCCGGAACAGTGCATGCGCTGTGTGCAGGAGTTGTCGTTGCCGAAATCCAACAAAATTCGGATACAACTTACCGGATCTATGATTACAATCGTCCAGGACTCGATGGAAAACCACGTGAACTTCATGTTGAAGATTCGTTGAATGTGACTGCCTATGAGGGTGCAGGAGCAACCACAATGAAAACCAATAACGCCACACCAGGCGAATGGCTGAAGCTTGCGGAATGTCCTTATTTTGTCGTCGAAAAAGGGATTGTTACGGATCGCTGGGAACTCTCTACCCATGCTGACAGCTTCACTATTCTTGTGGTTTGTGAAGGTAATGGAACCCTGGAATGGGACAATGATGCACAGGAGAAAATCGAATTAAGCTCGGGACAGTGCTACCTGCTGCCTGCCAATCTGGGTTCTTATACACTGGACGGCAATACAACCGTTCTTCGTTCTTATCTACCTTAATCAACCAGTGAAGGAGGGGTTACACGATGCAGGAATCTACTTTTGCCCTTGTGGGTAATGATGGTACCCGTATTCATGTCTACCGCTGGCTTCCCGATCCGGAATGCAAAATCAAAGGTATTGTACAAATTGCTCACGGCATGGCTGAGACCGCAGCACGATATGAGGAATTCGCAAAGTGTCTCACCAGCCACGGGTATGCTGTCTATGCCAATGACCACCGAGGACATGGAAAATCTGTGGAAAGCCCGAAACTGCTTGGCAATGCCGGAGTTGATGCTTTCCGCTGGATGGCAAGTGATATGATTAACCTCGGCGAGGTTGCTGCCAAGGAGCATCCGGGTGTTCCTTTGTGTCTCATGGGGCATAGTATGGGATCGTTCTTGGTGCAGCATTTGATGTATGCAGGCCATGAGCCTTATCACGCTTTCATTTTGTCCGGAACCAATGGGAAACGCAACTTTCTCCGTTTTGGTGAAAAACTTGCTGTTATGCAATGTGGTATTCAGGGTGCCACGCATCCGAGTATGCTGCTCAATGCCATTGTATTCGGCGGATTTAATCGTGCCTTCCGTCCGGCAAACACACCTTTTGATTGGCTATCGCGAGATGCAGACGAAGTCAAACGATTTATCGACGATCCATTATGCGGGGCCATCTGTACCGCCGGATTCTTTCGTGACTTTTTCAAGCTGCTGCTGGAAATTCATATGCCCGAGAATATGGAGCGAATCCCAAAAGATAAACCGGTGTACCTCTTCTCCGGGGAACAGGACCCGGTGGGATTGCATGGTAAAGGCGTCCATAACCTGGTCGCCCAATATAGGCAGCTTCAACTTCATGATGTGGAGTACAGCCTGTATCCTGATGGACGCCATGAGATGCTGCACGAAACCAATCGTGAAGAAGTATGCTTGCATGTGGTGGACTGGCTAGAGCGTCATATGCCGGCTTTCGGTCAAGACAGCCCTCCTGAGTTTAATGAGGTTATCGCTGATTCTGTATAATGTTCTTCATCATATCTATACAAACGAAAAGCCCCTACCGATGAGTACAGCTTATGCTGCGCTTCCGTAGGGGCTTTCACTTTCACAAATCTATAATGATAGCTGTTTATGTTTCAATCGAGTTACCCTTCAATTAACAGGGATTCCGGATCTTCCAGCAGTTCCTTCACTGTGACAAGGAAACGCACTGCCTCGCTTCCGTCGATAATACGGTGATCGTACGACAATGCGATATACATCATTGGACGGTTTTCCATCCGCTCTGCATCAATCGCAACAGGACGAAGCTGAATCTTATGCATCCCGAGAATACCTACTTGAGGTGTATTCAGGATCGGGGTCGACAACAGGGAGCCAAATGTTCCGCCGTTAGTAATCGTGAATGTACCACCTTGCAGATCGGAAAGCGCAAGTGAGTTCGAGCGCGCTTTGGAAGCTAAGTCCGCAATGCTCTTTTCAATCTCGGCAAAGCCCAGACGGTCTGCATCACGAACGACAGGAACAACAAGACCTTCCTTGGCAGATACCGCGATTCCGATATCATAATACTTTTTGAGGACAACATCTTCCCCATCAATCTCAGCATTGATCGTTGGGAATTTTTTCAGTGCCCCAACAACTGCTTTGGTGAAGAAAGACATGAATCCAAGACCAATATCGTGTTTCTCCTTGAACTTGTCCTTACGACGCTTACGAACATCCATGATCGCAGTCATGTCTACTTCGTTAAAAGTTGTCAGCATCGCCGCAGTTTGCTGTGCTTCAACCAAACGCTTCGCAATCGTAGCCCGGCGACGAGACATGCGTTGACGTTCTACCGGTTTCGCATAGGTCGATCCTCCAGCTGCAGGAGCACTTGCTGGTGCTGCCGGGGCTTGGCTTACGGGAGCTGGCGTCGGAGCGGGTGCCTGCGTGCTATGACTTTTCACGTCTTCCTGGTATACACGTCCAATCGGATCCTTGCTCTGAACCTGATCAAGCTCAATGCCACGCTCGCGAGCAAGCTTGCGTGCCGCCGGTGACGCTGTTTTGGTTCCGTTATCGGAAGATTCCGTTGCTACAGCAGCAGGAGCCGGAGGTGCTGCTACCGCTACTGCTTCCGGTGCTGACACCGCTGCCTGTTTCTGTTCTGCTGCGGGCTCAGAAGCGGATGCTCCGCTTCCTCCTCCAGTTCCAGCGCCGAGCGTACCAATCGTTTCTCCGATTTCAACAGTCTCGCCTTCCTGACGAATGATTTTCTCGAGTACTCCGCTCTCTTCCGCACTGATTTCGATATTGACCTTATCTGTTTCCAGTTCCAGAAGAACGTCGCCCTGATTCACGGTTTCCCCTTCTTTGACAAGCCATCTGGAAACCGTTCCTTCGGTAATTGATTCACCCATTGCAGGTACTTTAATTTCACTCACAGCTGTTACCTCCCCAGTGGAATATTATTCTTCGTCGTTTGCTTCAACGCGGATGTAATAATCAGTTGCTGCTCCATGCTATGCACACTTTGATAACCGCTGGAAGGACTCGCGTGCTCCGGACGGCCTTCATATTTCACGGTTGTTCCTTCCGGTGCAATGGCACGCAAGCGAGGTTCCATGTATGTCCAGGCTCCCATGTTTTTGTTCTCTTCCTGAACCCAAACCAGTTCTTTCAGATTGCTGAAACGTGAAAGTACACGCTTGATTTCTTCCGCCGGGAAAGGATACAGCTGTTCAACACGGATAATATGAAGCCAGGACCAGTCTGATTTGTCTTTCTCAAAAGCATCCTCGAGATCAATGGCGATTTTACCACTGCACAAAATGATGCGTTCAACGCGATCCGGTTTGGCTCCCAACCCAGCTTGCTCCAGTACAGGCTCAAACTTGCCTTCGCTAAATGCTGCAGCGGGTGACGCCACACGCGGATTGCGAATGAGGCTTTTCGGCGACATCAATACCAGTGGACGTGCATCTTCCGTTTCTGTCAACGATGCCTGACGACGCAGCAGATGGAAGTACTGGGATGCACTCGTCAAATTGGCAACCGTCATATTATCTTCTGCACAGAGCTGCAGGAAACGTTCGAGACGGGCACTTGTATGCTCAGGTCCCTGTCCCTCGTTTGCGTGAGGAAGCAGCATGACCAGACTCGATTTTTGAGACCATTTGGCACGGCCAGCGGATACAAATTGGTCAAAAATAACCTGCGCACAGTTGGCAAAATCACCAAATTGAGCTTCCCAGATGACAAGCGTATCCGGGGAATATACATTGTATCCATACTCGAATCCAAGCACCGATTCCTCAGACAATGGACTGTTGTAGATCGCAAATGCCGCACGTGCTTGCGGCAAGTGATGCAGCGGGCAGAACGTCGTGCCGTTCTCTGAATCATGCAATACCAGGTTCCGATGAGCAAATGTTGCACGCTCTGCATCCTGTCCGCTGATCCGGATAGGCTTGCCATCAGCGAGGATCGTAGCAAAAGCAAGTGTCTCGGCAAGACTCCAGTCCACTTTTTCACCCTCGTTCAGGGCAGTGCTGCGACGCTGAAGGATACGCTGCAACTTCGGATACACATTGAAGTTCTCTGGCCATTTCAGCAGATCGGCATTGATGCTCCGCAGATTCTCCAGCGGTACTGCTGTTGGAATAAGAGACACTGCCTCCGGCTGACTGGCTTTCAATTGGGATTGTTCATGAACTTCGTTTTTCTTCATTTGTTCGTAAGCTTCTTTTAGGCGGCCCGTCACCGCATCACGTATGCTATTAATGGATGTGTCATCGATAACCGACTCCTGTTTGAGGTGGTCCTGATACAGATGACTCACTGTAGGGTGATTCTTCACTTTTTCATATACTTTCGGTTGCGTTGTTTCCGGATCGTCTGTTTCATTGTGACCGTAGCGACGGTAACCGATCAGATCAATCAGGAAATCCTTCTTGAACTTGTTGCGATACTCTGCTGCCATACGAATAGCTGCGATACATGCTTCCGGATTATCCGCATTTACATGGACAATCGGAATCTCGTAGCCTTTGGCGAGGTCACTCGCGTAATACGTGGAACGGGAATCACTGCTATCCGTTGTAAAACCGAGGCGGTTGTTCACGATAATGTGTATTGTTCCGCCATTTTGGTAGCCCGGAAGTGCTTTGAAATTAAGTGTTTCCGCCACAATGCCTTCACCAGGGAAAGCCGCGTCACCATGCATAAGAATCGTCGCTGCTTTTGTTACGTCCTGTTTCGGATATCCCGGATCACGCCGATCATCCTGTGCAGCGCGAGCAAAACCTTGAACTACAGGGTTCACGTATTCAAGGTGACTTGGGTTATTAGCCAACGTCAGACGAGCCTGTACTGCTTCGCCATCTTTCACAAAACGATTCGCACCGAGATGATATTTGACATCCCCCGTCCATCCGTAGTTGATTCCAGTCGATCCTTCTGACGGAACCAGATCCTTGTTCGGGGAATGATGAAATTCAGAGAAAATTTTGCTATACGGTTTGCCCAGTACATGAGCCAGTACGTTCAGGCGACCACGGTGGGCCATCCCCATCAAAATGTGACTCGAGCCTGCTTGCGCCATAATGCGTACCGCTTCATCCAGCATCGGTACAAGCACATCGTTCCCTTCGATGGAGAAGCGCTTTTGTCCCACAAATGTTTTGTGAAGGAAATCCTCGAACTGCTCCACCTCAACCAGACGTTCCAGCAATGCCTTCCGTTCCTCCTGATCCAACGGTGCAGGAGACGTGCGGGATTCCGCACGACGGTTAAGCCACTCACGTTCATGCACTTCATGAACATGGCTGAATTCATATGCCATCGGTCCAGTATAGATCTGACGCAAACGCTGAATTGCATCCCAGCCGTTTGTGGTCTGTCCATCCGCACCTTCCCAAATCAGGGAAGCGGGCAGTGCTTTCAAATCTTCTTCATTTAATTCAAAATGCTTCGGTTCCAATAAAGATGTATCTGAATCTTCACTTATGCCAAGCGGGTCAATATCCGCGGCAAGGTGTCCATACGTTCGAATATTCCAAACCAGTTTCCCGGCTGTAACCGCTTTCTGTAATAACTGAATATCCACGCTCCCGGAAGCCGTTTGGGCGTTGCCGGAATAAGTGGCTGTATGTGCATCTCTGCCGGGCATCGGCGGAGCACCCCATTGTTCAAATAAATCCCGATATGCCGGTGTAACCGAATTAGGGTCTTGAGAGAATAATTCATATTGTTCCTGTACGTATCCCAGATTGGGTCCATAGTAACTTTCCCAGGGCTTCTTGTTGCCTTCCTCGATCGTCATCGACGTTCCCTCCGTCTTGATTTAGTCGTGTTTTTTGACGGAAATCATTGACTAAGCCGTAATTTGCGTTCGTTCAACATTTTAAGCGAAATTTTTCATGAAGTCCAATCATCGTGCTGTTGGAGGTAAATTACGTTGTTTCGACGCTCCCGTCAAGGTTTGTCTGCGTTTTCAATAACATAATAAACAATAATTGTATATACCGTCGCACAGATGTCGAATACTGTCCGGATCCGTTCGAGGGTTACACCTAGCTCAACTTAGAATTGAAGTCGTGTTCTACTGTCTATTCTATAAACTTTTGCGCTCAGGAGCATTTCCTATTTTTAGTTCAATTGATGCATAAATTAGATGAATCAGATAAATGAAGCATAAACTCTGCATATCGGAGATGAATAAGCTCCAAATTTTCCGCGTTAACCCCCTTTAATAAGAATTGTGGTCCATAACCAGCCAAAACAAACCGTCAAGTTAAACATTAACCATTTGAGAACTAATTCAACAAAAAAAGACCGTGAATCCGCAGATTCACAGCCTTTGCCCTGTGTAAAAATCCGAATCGGAGTAGCGGGATTTGAACCCACGACCTCACCCACCCCAAGGGTGCGCGCTACCAGGCTGCGCTATACCCCGATATAATCGCAAATCGAATTCGCGAATTATAAATTGCATCTCTTTTGTATACAACCGGTCATCTGACCTCTAATCGGGCTGTTAGTTCAAACATTATCCAGATTATACCTTACAGCAACTTTGCCTGGCAATATATAACATCATGTCTATTTTCCCAAAATAACTTTAGTACATCTCATCCATATTTTTAAATTGAATCCCGGATTTCAACTACGCCCATGGATCATATGCGATGCAAATGGTGTTAGGGAGAGATGTCGAACCTGCTCCAAAGTAAACCAATCTGCACCCAGTGAATCCTCACCATCCGTTCCTTCCTGATCTCATTAGCCTGACTGTCTGATTTCAAATACACATGATACAAAATACCGATATGATGCATCTCTTCCGGCTTTCCCTGATGGACCCAATGCACCACATTGGATTCCGTAGAGTGAATGATCGCTTGCACATCCGTAAGACCCGTTTCTTCTTCAATCTCGCGGTGAAGAGCAGCTTCGGGTTTTTCTCCAAACTCAAGCCTGCCACCAGGCAAATCCCAATGCCCCTCATATGCACCGCGTGCCTTATGAATCAACAGCACCTTGTGCTGCCATTGGACCAGACCGTATACTCCCAGATGTGTATGTCGATCCATTAATGACTCCTTCTTTCGTCTGTGAAATACCTGACCTGTTCCTCCAGTTTACGTATCCGCTTATTCATCTGATAAAACGATGGAGTGAAGATTAACCCCGTTATAATCACAACCACCCAGATCATACTCAAAAGCTTCAGCTCCCCTTCTCAGATTCACTTGCCTGTAACGACAAACGAATAACCAGCTCATCTCCTTCAATCAGCAAGGCAGTTAATCCAAGTTCAGAACCGGATTGATGATGTTCGCCATCCTTCCAGAACGCAGCGTCTCCAGCACGGATAACCACATGTTCACCTGCCTCTCCTTCAACCCAGCCTTCACCTTCCAGCACCATAAATACTTGCTCACCCACCGCTGGATGCAGCCCTAGATGCCCTCCCGCTGCCAGTTTTAGATGAGACACATGGCATCCTGATGCGTTTTGGAGAATCGGTGTAATATTTGCTCCGCTACTGCCAAAGGCCGCAATGACTCGCGAATTCTCAGCTTCCATGCGATATAATTTCACTTGTCGTTCTCCTTTGTAAGGGTATCCAGGTCCAAGGCCAGACGAATCATATCCACACAACGAATACCGTCTTCCACAATCTCTTCCTCATAGTGTCTCACAAAGAAATCGCGATCGACCCCTACAATACGGAAACCGCAGCGCTGATAGAGCTTCAACTGGTGAAAGCTTGAATTGCCTGTTCCGATCTCGACGGTACGACAGCCCAGCCTGCCTGCAGCTTCGATCGCTTCCTTGATCATGTGCTTGCCAACGCCCTGTCCCTGTAATTCTTCCTGAACGGCAATATTCACAATCTCTGCAGTCTCGGGCCGAGTCTTAAGCAGCACAAACTCGCCTACCATCTCACCTTCATATTCAGCAATAAAACAAACTCCTCGACTTAAATATTCGTCCACCTTGGTTTTGGAGGGATCAGCCATTAACAAAAGATCGTATGGTTTTTCTTCTTCCCAGTCCAATATCCGGAACGTTAGTCTCATGCCAATCTCCACCTTTTCATCGTACAATATTCATTTACGGCTCGTTTGCGGAAGCCTATGTATCGGCAAAATCTCTAAACTTGATGTTTCTCGTCAATCACGCCACTAGATTTATATCGTAATAGCGTAACGTATTAAGTTATCTTCTAATCTGGTTATAATCCACTTGTGGTCAAAACTCTACTGTTCTGCTGCTCCATCCTGATTGGAATAATGGCGCACCATCATGCCGCTGGCTTTGGACATACCCTGTTTCTCATAGAAAGGCTGTGTTTCTGCATCGCACAACAGATCGATCATGTATAGACTTTGGAGCCTATTCAGCATTCTCTCTGTCAACGTTGTCCCGATTCCCTTGCCCTGAAACTCCGGTACCACTTCCAGCAAAGGGATATACGCACTGAGCACCCCGTCCGAAATCGCCTGAATAAAACCTATGACATTTCCGGTCTCATCATCCACTGCCAGTTCAACGGCATAGGATTGTTCCAACACTTTTAGAAAAGTCGCCGGTGATGGGGGATTCGGCCAGCCATCAAAAAAATTTCCGCTTAGCTGTTCAACACCTATTCCGTCCAGCTTCGATCGGTATGACACCTTCATCGTTCATATCTCCCTTTAAAAAGCAAACTTCATTATATCACAATATATGGATACGTATACATAGAAATGGATGATACATTCGTTCAATCCTTATTTGGGATTAAGGCTAAATTACTGCATGTATCCTTCAAGCGGCCTACTATTTCAATACCGCATCGGTATACATCATAAACGTTTCTTTTAGCGTACGGTTCGTCGACTTTTCCCAAATGACACTTCGTTCAAACGTACCCTCCTGAAAAAATCGCGGAAATCGCTCCGCAAACCAATCCTGCATGGGCAGATCAAGTGCCTGTTCAACCGGGATCCATAATAATTCACCTTCAGGCGGATCCTGCAGCAATTCACCCACGAATGAAGTTGCCAAATAATTAAATACCATATAACGCAGTCCCTGCTCCGGGTCACAAAACTCATCCAATCCCTTATATGTAATCTCACTGACCATTAGTCCCGTTTCTTCCTGAACTTCCCGCATGGCTCCGTCCACGATGCTTTCCGGAAAATCCACCTTGCCTCCAGGCGCAATGTATCCCGGAAATCCTTTGCGATCAGGCCTGTTCATCAACAGAACCTTTCCATTCAACTTGTCCCATACCATACACATCGTGAATATTTCAATTCGCTTATTCATTACGTTCCCCCTACTGCTGATCTCACATGGTTGTACATTAACATTTCTGGTCAACCCATGGATTTTCCTGCCTCTTCGTATAGGTAAAAAATAAAAGCAAACAGACCCCGAAGGTTTCTTCGAGGCCTGCTATTAATCGTCCATGTTCAGTCCATACTTGTAATCAATACTCTGCGTTCTTTCCACTCGGCGCGCCGGTATGCCTGAAGCAGACCAAATTTGCGGATACTTCCTTTGGGTACCGATTTGTAAGGCAGACCAACTGTGAATTCCTGCGTAAATGGAAAGTAAGAGAGTCCTACTTTATCACTGGTGAGCCATTCGGCCCGAATCGGTTGTCTCCCACATGCATCAAAGGTACAGCTGAGTCCCTCGGCAAAAAAGTCATAACGTGACGCAGGGGTGCCCGGCTCCTCCATACAGAGAAAGAGGCTTAGCTGATCACAGAAGAGCATAATTTCCAAATCGCTCTGCAGTCTCTTCTTAAGCGGCTCTCCTCCGCCCAACTGCTGCTCCCAATCCGTCTGCAGCTTCTGTTCTTCGTTCAGATAGTCCCTGATATCATCATCATCAATAGGGTTAGCACCAAGGGTTTTCTGGAACAGCTCGGTGTACATCATACTGCACAACAATCCTGCATACAGACTTTTTTGACGGACTTCCTCAATCCCTTTTTGGTAAAATACAAAACGCGGGCGCAGCGGAAAATCGCGGAATGAATACGGCGACTGGCTGTAATCGTTCCAGAACGGTGCAGAATCCAGCTCGATCCAGCCCCGGTCATGTTCTCTTGCAGCAAGGATAAGCTCCTCCCGGTGACGGGAATCGGCGAGCAGTTCATTTTTCCAATGGGAAGCCATCACACCGGCTACTTGTCCATGCTCATGCTGTGCGGTCAAAACAAAATCATGCTCTCTCTCATATACGATCATTTGCTGTCACCCTTCCGCATGGTATACTTCGAATTTAACAACTACTGGTACAAATCTTTCGGATATCACTTCATTTATTCATCTTCATGGGGCAGCGTAACAGAATTGCAAATGTAAAGGTGTTGTCAGTTCCCTGAAATTTGGTACACTAAAGATTGTGTCACTGATTACATTACATACAGAAAGCGGGATCTCATGAATTTATACTCTCCTTACATCGAGTTTAACCGCAAGGAATGGGCTGAACTGAAGGAACATCAGACCACTCTTCCACTGACGGAAGCCGAATTGGAACAGCTAAAGGGATTGAATGAAGAGGTATCCATTCAGGAAGTGGAAGATATTTACTTACCTCTTACCCACTTTATTGACTTATATGCAAGAGTTTCGCGCGAATTGAATCGATTGACCGCTTCTTTTTTGAAAAAGGAACAATATCCCGCTCCCTACATCATTGGTATTGGGGGCAGTGTTGCCGTGGGCAAAAGCACAACTGCCCGTTTGCTCCAAGCCATGCTTGCCAGAGGCAAAAACAAACCCAAGGTTGATCTCGTTACGACCGACGGTTTCCTATATCCCAATGCCATTTTGGAAGAGAAGGGCATCATGAACCGGAAGGGATTCCCCGAAAGTTACGATATCAAATCACTCATTCAGTTCATGGGCGATGTGAAATCGGGTAAACCCGAAGTAAAAGCACCGGTGTATTCCCATCTTGCCTATGATGTCATTCAAGGGGAAGAGCAAACGATCTGCCAACCGGACATACTCATTATTGAAGGCATTAACGTCCTGCAGGTGAAAAAGGAAACTCCGCTGCTGGTCAGCGATTTTTTTGACTTTTCCATCTATATTGATGCGGAAGAGGAGCACATCCGGCATTGGTACATTGAGCGGTTCAAGCTGCTGCGCAGCACAGCGTTTCAAAATGCGAATTCCTTTTTCCATGACCGCTTTGCGAATATCGGTGAAGAGGAAGCAGTACTTACGGCCAGTCAAATCTGGCAGGATATTAACGCCAAAAATTTGCACGAGAACATTTTGCCAACCAAGGGGCGGGCCAGACTAATCTTAAGAAAAGAAGCCGACCACTCTATTCAGCACATTAAACTGCGTAAACTGTAGGTGCTCTCAGCAAGGTATACTGAAGGTCAATCTACCCATCTTCTAAAGGAGACAATAGCCTATGCAAACCTTAGTTGTACTCGGTAGTATCATGATGTTTCTCGCCGTAGCACTCGGAGCATTCGGTGCACACGCGCTCAAGCGCAAATTATCTGCTGACATGATCAAAATCTACGAAACCGGGGTTCAGTATCACATCGCTCACGGTCTCGGATTAATTCTGCTTGGATTGATTGCTGATCGCCTGGAACAGCCTTCCCTCATTATGGTAGCCGGATGGCTGCTGTTCGCAGGCATTCTCCTGTTCTCGGGCAGCCTATATGCGCTAAGCATAACGGGAGTTCGCAAACTTGGTGCCATCACGCCACTTGGCGGAGTCGCATTTCTGGCCGGCTGGATCTTGGTGATGATTGCCGCGTTGTAATGTAATCTTGAATTGTAGACGAAAAAGAGTGTTCTAGCCGATGTAAATGATCGCTGGAGCACTCTTTGTTGTTTAATCGATCCAGATTCTGCGAATGGAGGGTGACTTATGATCTCCTTGCTGCCGTTCCAGCACATATACATCAGGATTCGTGAGCAGCTTCCACTCTTCGTATCCAAAGGACATATCATAATGACGAATGAGCAGAGATAACAAGTTGCCGTGAGTTACTACAGCTGCACAATACTCTGGACGGTTCCATAACTCCTCCAACACTTCCATCCCGCGCGCAGCAGCGTAACGCGATGACTCTCCGCCTTCTTCGATCCAGTCCTCGTCCGTGTATGTACGTTCCAGTACTTCCATCCAGTTCTCCAGATGACGGGTACTAAGCACCCTTTCCTGAAGCCGCTCATCGGTATGTATATGCTGCCCTGCTGCCCTACCGAGCGGCATTGCCGTCTGGAGCGCCCTTTTCCACGGACTGGATACAATATAGGATATGGAATGTACAGCAAGCATTTCGGCCAAATTTTCCGCCTGACGAAGTCCTTCATCTGTAAGCTCTGCATCCGGTTCCTGTCCTGTAGCCTTGGCGTGACGAATGAGGTAAATAGACTGCAGGGTTCTCACCTCCTAGGGATCCATTCACATGTAATTGGTGTCAAGGTACTCCAGTGCACGTCTCATGTTCTCCTGATCTTCCAAACGACCTGATGAGCTGAGAAATGTCACCTGCTCCCTCGGTCTCATTCCAGTTTGCTCCGTCAATCCGAGCAGGTGCTTCAGGCGGTTGACTGTGCCTGTGCTGCCATCAATAATTTGCACGTGATCCGGAAGAACGGTACGTAAAATTGGTGTATAGAACGGATAATGCGTACAGCCAAGAACAACCGTCCCGTATGCATTCAGGTCAAGATCAGCCAGCTTCCGGCGAAAGTACGCTGCACTCTTTTCCGGATCAAAATCCAGCTGCTCACACCATTCCACAAGTTCAGGAAGCGGTATGGAATCCACACTGTGGTGGTCATCCACACGCGATACCAGTTCGTTATATTTGTTCTGACTCAAGGTCAGAGCCGTTGCAAATACAAGCACTCTTCTTCCGCTTTCACGGTTCATCTCTACTGCTGGCTTCACAGCAGGTTCCATCCCAATGACCGGGATATCATACATGGCACGCAAATCCTTCACAGCAAGACTTGTCGCCGTGTTGCACGCAATAACGATCGCTTTTACGTTTTCCCGAACGATTGCTTCAGCGCATTCGAAGATGTGACCTCTTACTTCATCTGCAGATTTGGTTCCATAGGGAACATGTAGTGTATCAGCATAATACAGGAATTGTTCTTGCGGCAGCTGCTGCATAGCCTTATGCAGGACCGTTAAGCCGCCAATGCCCGAGTCAAAAAATGCAATTTTCTTATTCAAGGGTTTCACCTCTATAACGTATTCTTTTGGGTTCCAGGAACCTCTATTTCCTGCTCATGATGACTGGAGGTGAGGTATGTTCATCGAGAATTGTTTTATTCTTCGTTTATTTTATACTGCCTGAGCCAGTCTTTGCCACTATGCCATTCGTTCACGAAATTCCGCTCCCCGAGCAGCTCCGTACTCGCCTGGGCCATAATCCATTCCTTGAGACCGTTCTCCCGACTGGATTCAAGTTCCTGCAGCAGAACGCGCAGTCCTTCCTCACCCGTATTCAAGATTTGTTCGTACGCATCCGGGCTGCCAGCAATATAGTCATTCGGATTACTGCTGGCCATAGTAACAGGTTTACTAACCATCTGCTGCAGGCTGCGTTCAATTGTCCCTGCTATATTTTGTTCTTCCGTCTGAGTGGAGCACGCAGCCATCATGAATACTGTACTCAGAGATACCAAGCCGCGTACCAAACGATTACGAATCACTGTACCACTCCTTTCAACAAAAAGTTTAATAAAACAGGGACTTGCCGTCCATTTCCCAGTATCGTTCCTCCGCAGGCACCCGACCCAGGAAATCCTCATAAGTTCCAATCCAGCCTTCAGGCATGTAATGTTCAAAGGACGCAGGCTCAGGGAACATGGAGCAAAACTGCCTTTTGTCAAAATCCACAAGGAATGACGGTACGAACTTCAACCATTCATCGCCTTCCCTGTGCTGTTCCTTGAATTGATGCAGGTAGTATCTCAGCTCTGTGGCGGTCACTTGCTCGTCCTGAATGGCCTGCAGGAATCGGGCAGCGGTGTCCTCATTCAGCACTTCAATGCCGAACCGTTCCTCCATCTCCACATTCAGAAACCAGTACTCCCGCTCGGTTACATACCAGCACCACGTTCCATGAAATTGGACTCCTGTAATGGTATTCTGCGCATAGACCGGTTCTGTTTTCATGATCAAGCCTCCTGTTCCTGCTCCAGAGCGAGAGCTGTGTCATTGTCCGAAAGTCCAAATGCATTCACCGCATTCGTGATAAATTCAGCAAAGCGATCATCATAATTATACTCTTCCCGATAAATACGGATATGGGCTTCAATGACATATTGCAGATCCTTTTGTACATACGTTCGAATCAACAGAATCCACCCTTTATGATGTAGTCGTGATGCTGAAATCCATGCCGAACTGAATTAACTCCAACTTCGGAATATCAATTGCCAGCTTCACGTCATGACCCATCTGATGAACCAGTTCCAGCGGCAACTGCTCATGGTAATAAGGAAGAGGGCCTGCAGACGACACGCCAATAAACAGGGCCGGAGCATGACCACCTTCCGGTTCGTTAATGCCTGTCAGACGCTGCTGTGTGTTCATCGTATATAGGGTTTGTGCCTGTATTTCCATCAGTTCCGACGGTGCGATGTTTGATATTGGACACATGCTCGGGCTGCACCCCCTCATTAATTTCCATTATACGGGATATTTCATGCAGATACGAATGTAAATTGCGCAATTGCGAATGGAGCATGTACCGATCTTTTTTTATCCACCATTCACGAACAACAACTCATAGCCCCTGCTTCATCGCCAGCTTCCAGGCTTCACCCAGATCCGCAACGGATGGATAGCGATGGGCCCGATCAGGATCAACTGCCCGAACAGCAACCTCATACAACGCTCTTTCAGCATCCCACTTGGCATACGAGCGGTCCTTCTCCCCTCCAAGCAGCGAAAATGCCATCGCCCCCATATTGAATACGTTGGTTATTCCGTCAATAGGTGCGCCAAGCTCAAACTCCTCCGGAGACATAAAGCGGGATGAGCCCCACATGTGTCCCATGGTGTTGGTAAAAGAGCCCTTATTATACAGATCGATATCACATATCTTGATCTTGTTTTGCTCAAAATCATAGATCAGGCTGCCATCGTAAAAATCAACAGCCACATACCCTTTCCGTTCCACCTCCATGTGAAAATCCAGAATCTGCTCCATCGCCTGAATCCGTGCCTTTACAGGAAGCTGTTTGAAACGATAGTACGGTGAACGCGGATCTTCATATTTGGCAGGTGGCGGAAAACTCCAATGCGGATGCAGACCCTCTCCATCCACCCAATCAAATACACAGGCATAACCCTGGTCTGTTGCAAAATGATTCGTTAATCGAATCAGGGTATCATGCGCCAAATTTTCATAGATTGAAACAGATGATTTCAGATTACGAATCGCTTCCGGAGGACTATTTGTACTACTCGCATGAATGGTGCTTGCTCCTGCATATTTTACAAACAGCCTGTGTCCATCCTGTTGCACAATGCCAAAAGACAGATTCCCTGAATCCTGCTGATCAAACACACGAAATACATTACCCAAAGGCCGCAGCCATTCGAAAGAATGAGGCTCTAATAAAACGAACGAAACACCGTCCATTTCGAGCTGAAATTGATCTGTCATATAGACCTCCTGAGGGGATAAACGTACGTCATGTGGGCTTCATCATAACCTTGTCCCTCAACTTCGAGGGCGTGTTTCTCGATCCCATACGTTTCAAATCCATATTTTTCGTATAGACGTTTGGCTGATTCATTTGTTGTAACCACGCTCAGATTAATTTGCCTGATGCCCTCCAGTTCACTTCCACGATCCAACACTTCACGGAGCAACCGGGAAGCAAGCCCATTCCCCCGAAATTGCGGAGCGAGATACACTCCCCAGATGAACCCTTTGTGTCTGAGTTTAAGACCATATTCTCTTTTGAACCCCATCGTTCCAACGAGCATTCCTTCTTCTGTAAACGCTCCAAGGATGTAATCATCGGGTTCGTTATGTATGCGATCCTGCACTTCATTCATGGGAAGCGGAACGGACGCCTCGTACGATGATCCAAAGGCCTCCGGATGATTTTTCAGAGCCTCCAGGCGCAAAGGCCAGTACTTGTCCGCCTCATCCCGCCGAATATTGCGAATAGTAAACATGTCCTGTTTCCGCTCTTCACTCATTGCTCCACCACTCCCTGCATGACATATGGATAATCGATCTGAAGCTTCACATTCTCTGCCGCTTCCTGCCCGGCAAGCAATCCGAGCACATAAATTCCAAGATCAATCGACGTGGCTACGCCTCCGGCTGTGATTACATTCCCGTCTTTTACAATCCGGGTCTGAACAACTTCCGCGACGTAAGGCTGAAGCAGATCATACACATTGGGATGTGTCGTTGCTTTTTTACCAGTAAGAAAACCCGCTGCACCCAGCAGCAATGAGCCTGTGCACACCGACACCTTCAACGGCACCTTCTCCGCCTGTCGTAACCATCCCACGAAAGCCTCATCAAACCGAAGCTTGCGCGTACCCATGCCACCAGGCACAAACACAAGATCGTACTCCCCCAAGTCCGGTTTCACTCGGTCCACCTTGAGCGTTAATCCGGATTCATCCGTGACCTGATCTGTCATCGCACAGGTTTCCCATGTGCTGCCCTTGGTTGGTTCAAAGAAATTCAGCCGATTGATCACATCATAAAATCCTGCAAAATCAAGAAAAGTCAGGCCATCAAACAAAACAAAAGCCATTTTCATCGAAAAGACCTCCCGTATTTTTATTTCAACGCGTCACGTTCCATTGCTTCCTTGACCCAGTTACGTTCAGGCAGCTTACTATTGATTCGAAAAAGCAGTCCCACAACAGCTACAAGCAATACGATAACGATCATTTCGAACATGACCAAGTACCTCCTGCGTTGAATTCCTGACTGCCCTATTTCAGACCACGGGCGATTATCCACTCCAGCCACTTCCAGGGAAGCAGCGTTTTGCCAATGATGAGCAGACGTGAACCTTTACCCAGAGCATAGCGAAGCCGTGGTGAACGCATCCGGGCAATTCGGACAATCAAGTCGGCCACCTCCTGCGGATCGGGCGCAGTCTGACCCGCATGCCTGGAATACCGGAGAACCGCATCCAGTTTATCTTTATACGGAGAGTCATCACTTCGGTGAATTTCACCCAGTCCTTTGTCCCAAATGGGGGTGCGATAAGCTCCCGGCTCAACCAAAACAACCCGTATCCCAAACGACGTCATTTCATGGCGAAGGCTTTCCGTGAAACCTTCCACGGCAAATTTGGAAGCCGCGTAAGGCGCATGGCCCGGAAAACCGGATAACCCGCTAACGCTGGAGAGATTGATGATGAGTCCCTGCTGCTGTTTACGCATGACAGGAATAACGGCACGTGTCATCCCAATGAGACCGAAGAGATTTGTCTCCATTTGCCGCCGCCAATCATCCATCGATACTTCCTCAATAAAACCACCAACCGCAAACCCTGCATTGTTGACCAGCATGTCGATCCGGCCATATATCTGAAGAACAGTCGCGACAGCCGCTTGTATTGAATCCGAATCCGTCACATCCAGACGCATATAGTGCAATCGATCCGCAACACCTGCTTGTTCCGCCAGGTTAACCAACTCTCCGTTCCGGCTCAAATCTCGCATGGTTGCGGCAACCCGGTATCCCTGCTTCGCAAGTGAAATGGCAGTAAGCATGCCGAACCCACTCGAAGTACCCGTAATTAATGTTACGGGTGCAGTCTCCACCTTAGTCTTCTGTACCAGCTCCCTCTCCACCTTCCTCTGCTGAATGTATTCATCTCACCTTGAGCATACCGGCTCCACCATATTGTCCATATCTGAGAATTGCAATCCTCCATCGACAAGCGCAGCTTCTGCAGCCCTTGCGCCTATGAACGAAGACGTCTCTTCGCCAGAAGCATAATGACGCACACCTACCAGTAGCTTTGGTGACCCAGCCAGAGGGCACATTCAAGCGGAGATCCACTCCTCGTCTGACACTTTCCGCTCAGTCAGATATTTGCCGGTTCCAACAATTCTCACTCTTCTCAGTTGCATTTCCCCAACCTTTTTCTGTTCCATCGGACTGAATTAAATGACTCATACACTGCACCTGAGATGGCGAAACGTCAGCGAAAATTCTTTGGAACATACAGCAGAAGGGCAGATGCATCTGCCCTTCTGGATGAACCTTTTTATTCAACTGTTGTTTAGTGATCTGTCTATTTCAAAATCTCATGTAGTGCGGTGTCGAGCGTATCGTAGATAAACGTAAAACCTTCCTGCTCAAGCCTCTCGGGAATGACCCATCGGCTTTTGAGCACCAGCTCCGTTTCCGTCCGAATCAATCGAGCTCCCAGTTCCAGCATCCAGCGAGGGGATGGCAGTCCGATACCAACACCCATCTGTCGTCTCAGACCCTCCATCAGTTGACGATTCGTAACGGGATGCGGAGACGAAGCATTAAATATTCCCTCAAGGTCTGGATGCTGTTGAAAATAGAGTACCATGCGAAACAGATCTTCGATATGAATCCAGCTAAATTGCTGTGATCCGGACCCCTGTGATCCTCCCAAGCCAAAACGAACCAGATTCGTAAGCGGCTCCATGACACCGCCCTTGCCGAGCACAATCGCAATTCGCAGGGCAATCTGACGGGTAGACGGCAGCGGACTGAATTCGAAGAAAGCCTGTTCCCACGCCTTGGCAACGTCGACCGAGAAACCGGAGCCGATCTCTCCCTCTTTTTCCGTCATGGGGCGGTCTTCTGCATGTCTGTATATCGTGGCTGTGCTCGAATTAATCCATAGCTCAGGCGGATGGTCACAAGCAAGGACAGATTCGCCAAGAATACGGGTTGTCCGGGTTCTGGATTCCAGAATAATCCTGCGATTCTCGTCCGTGTAACGGCAGTTTACGGATTTACCCGCAAGGTTAATCAACATTTCTGCACCTTCAAGCGCTTGTCTGATTCCCTCTCGATCCTCCCAGGCAATATGACCTGACTGACGTGAGATAATGAGTACTTCATATCCAAGGTTCTTGAATCTTTGCGCAAAATCCTGACCAACAAATCCCGTACCTCCAGCCAAAACAACCCTCTTCACGGTATCCCCTCATTTCCATAAGCGATAAGACAAACCCTTATATATGGATAAACACGGTTTCTACACGTTTCGTTCGATATTATCTGACACCCATGGCTGCATATAAGCGATCTCGCTCCTGAATAGCCCAAGCATTCGAGGAGTTCTGCTCTAGTTGATATCGCAGTTCATCATAGAAGTCATGAATCATAAACCCCTCAGGGAGTGCTCCAAGCATGGTCGTGAAATCATACTCCGGCAGGGCTCTGCGTCCTTCACCAACCTGCTTCAGCCAATCCATCCATGAGGCAAGATCAAGCACTCCTTCCTGCCACAGTTCTGCTTGTAATCCCAGAGTATCCTGAAGCTGCTCATACGCAGAGGGATTGGACAATTGTCGGCAAGCCTTAACAGCCAGTTCATACAGCTCGATGACAGCCGGCCGTATTTCATGCTTAAGCTCCATTTCCAAACCTTCGGTAAAATCCTCAACCTGAATGCTTAGTCCGTCATCATATAGTAACGGTGCGTGTGCGAGCAGGCGTACAATCTCTTCCAAATCGTTCGTTGAAATCTTCTTTTGCTCATAGAGAGCGGGTAATGGATATGCTGTAATCATCGTTCACTCCTACATCATTCTTCTATTCGTAACCTATATTATATCATGATTTGGCTGGTTACCCTTGAATTCACTTGAAGAACGACAAAAAGCAGTTAAGCCTGAATACATTCTGCTCAACTGCTTTTTGCATGTTCTGTAATGCAGGAACCTTGTAAAACGTTTAATAGAGAATAGAAAAAATGAACTCTACATAAAAGCCTTGACCACCGCAAAATATTCACGGATCATATTGATCGGTTTCAGGTAACCCGGTGACGGAGCGGATATGCCATATTCGGCAGCGTATCCATTCTTGGCAGCCAGATACTTCGACCGGAACATATGGTAGTCACTGGTGACAATCATAATCTCAGGATGCTCCAGCCCTGATTTGTCTATTATCTTTTTGGAAAAAGCCATATTCTCCTGTGTACTGGTTGATTGGTCTTCCATGATGACCTGGGATGGCTTGATGCCTTGATCCACAAGATAGTTTTTCATCGCGAGAGCTTCAGGAATCGACTCCCCCGGTCCCTGCCCTCCGGACACAATCACTGGCGTTTGCGGATGGTTACGGATGTAATCCAGGCTCGCATCCAGCCTCTGCTTTAAGGTCAACGACAGCTCTGTACCTTTGATGCCTGATCCCAGAATGATGACATAATCTGCTTCTTCCGGATCATTCGCATTCAACTGTGTAAATACCAATGCTTCGATGATGACAAAGGAAACGGCCGCTATCCCGAATCCCGTTAACAAAATGCGCTTAAGTACCACATGTTTCTGATAATCAATCCGTCGAAGCACGATAAAGGCCACCGTGAGCAAGCCAAAAAATATCACCGCGAACCTCTGGCCCCAGAATATCAGAAAAATGATAAAACAGACGAGCAGAGCAAGATCAATAATCAGGCCTTTTTCTCGTAGGAACTTTTTCATAAATCCAGCAACACTCCTTCTTGTACCTGCACCGCATTTCACTAAACCTGATCTCAGGCTGTTTTATACCAAATAAACAACATAAGAAAACTCATGCTTTAAGATGGTAAGCTTCGGCCATTGGTCCTGCCAACGTTTCTGCTCTACACGCTGGTTGTACCCCTTCGCATCCGTGTACAACGGACTTCGGCGAACGGTTAACGCGTACAGATCATCCAACCCATACGGGGCACAGATGCCAATTTGGTCCTTCTCATCCAGCTGCACGCCTATTGCTGTTACAATCTCGGGCCAGTACCGAAGGGCGTCTTCTGTGGATTGATAGGGTCCTGTGCCATTGCGCAGATGCATTCTGGCCTGATTTTTTACAGACCACTTGGGATTACCCGTTTCGTCTCGCAGCTGATTTTCCAGCCGCACATCCCGCACCTCATCCATGTCTTCGGCATCAAAGTAAACGACATCAATATCACTATGCAGCTCGCGCTGGGCATATCCATGAAGAACGTCCCATATATAATTGCGAATATACCCTGCACCTATATAACACTGAGGCAGTGCAAGGCTCCGGACTTGCCGCAAGTCATGCATCAACCGCTCATGTGCTCTTATTGACTGGATTAATTTCGCCTCGTGTAGCACTTGAACCCTCTCCTTACTGCATGCTCTCTTCAGCCGACTCTACTTACTCTACCTTTTTGAACACGTCTGACTCCAATATATCATGTTTATGTACCTGCGATAAAATGAACAAATCCCCTCAGTCCATACCTTGAAGAGCATCTGGACAGATGTTCCTTGAGGTTCGGTTAATCTGAGGGGATTAAATAAATTACAAATAAATTACTTTGAATCATCATCAAGAAGCTTAAGTTGTCCGTCTTTCTCCTGGATGGGGAAAATAACCGGGCGTTCATTGGGGTGATCGTTTGGTGCATGGATGGTCAGACACAACTGTCCTTCGAACGTACGAAATAACATGCCATGCCCTCCGTTTTTGGTGAATAGTGGTGAGTCATCCTGCTTCCATGGACCTTGCGGTTTTCCCGATATCGAGCGGGCAAGACCCAGGGTATAGCCATCTTGTCCCGTTGTGGACCACATCATGACCAGTTCATTATTTTGCATCCGATACAGAAAGGGACCATCCGTGACATAGCGGTTATGCTGTTCTCCGCTTCCGATGGACCATGAAGCTTCCGAAGCTCGGAATAGCAAAACGGGCTGACCAATCGGACCTTTTAAATCGGGCGTCAGACGAACTGCATACATCTCGCCATCCTCGACCTGTACCCACTCTTTGCAAAAGATCATCCAGGGATCACCATGATCATCCACATACAGTGTGCCGTCCAGGCATTCCCAATCCGGGGGAGTCAGAGAGCGGCTCCACAATGTGAACGGACCTTCCGGCTGATCAGCCACCAGCACTCCGGTTACCCTTGGGATACCCTCCGCCTTGAAACTGGCAAACATATAATAGCGCCCTTCCCATTCATACACTTCCGGCGCCCAATAGTGATGATCTGACCAAAAGTCCGCAGGCGGACGGAAACACGGAATAGGGCCATGCCAATGAACCAAATCTTCGCTCTCATAGGCATCGAAGCCAATCGCTGGGCCACTCCACACATTTTGTCCGATGGAGCCGTACAAATAGTATTTCTTCCGGGATGGCAGAGCCAGTATGTAGGGGTCACGAAAATGGATATCTTCCAAACGGTGCATGTTCAATGATTCATCCTCCTTGTGAAAGCGGTTCAATATTCACGAGTATACACCATATCTCCAGAATCTGGAATTCCATTCATCCCCACATGCCAATAAGCAGGATGCCACCAAATATAACGATTGAACAGAGGATGCGCTTCTTCCCCTGCTGTTCTTTCAATAGCAGAATGCCGAGAAACGCTGCAAATACCGTTCCCACCTCACGCAAAGGGCCCAGTCTCGCCATCGGTGCCTGCTGCAGCGCAAACAGGAATAACAGGTACGAACCCGGGTTTAACAGCGCTCCAAGCAGGATGGTGGATCGATTCACTTTCCATTCCTGACGCAATTGACGGGAAGCGAGCAGCGCTGGAGTCAGTCCGGCGACAAAGCCAATGTTCGTCACCTCAAGCAGCGACAAAGGCGAGATATGCTCTAGATTCAATTTGTCTACGAATACATAACTGGTTGTACATAGCCCCACACATAGTGCCATCAAGACCGGCTTCGTTCCCTGTACCTGTGAGCCTGTCTTAGCCCTCCTGCTTCCCACACCGCCGAGTACCATAAATCCACCAAGCATGCAGGCAATGCCGATCCACCCGAACGAAGATAATGTTTCCCCAAGAAAAATCACCCCGATCAAAGGCACCAGCAAGGTGCTCGTTCCCCGCATTATCGGATAAATCTGCGACAAGTCACCGAGTTCATAGGTCTGAGACAACAGCCAGGAATACAAAGCCTGCAAAGCCATCGACAGAACCAGCAGTGCATAAGCTGACATGGATAAGGGCACACGCACCAGCTCCACAATGAGCACAGGCAGCAATATCACCGTAGGGATCATCATAATGGACCACAAAAACACACTCTTATTCAAACTTCGTTTGGTGAACATGCTCCAGACGGCATGAGCCATGCCGGATGCAAGCACCAGAAATATCGGTAAAATCATCATTTAAAATTCCTCTCTAAACCGATGCCCTTCCAACTTACTTCGCCGCAGCGCTCTCCGGGTGATGTTCTGGCTGTTCCATGACGACTGATCCGTCTTCCAAACGAATCCAGGTGTCGAAACTGCGCTGTCCTAACTGCAATTGAATGACTCTTCCTCCGCGCAGCATGCCTTCTCTTCCATAGGTATTATGCCCACTCGAACGCCCGTAACAGAGACGAATACCGTGGAGTTCCCCCTGAAAATCATTGACGTGATCATGCCCGCAAAAGGTACCCATTACATCTCCCATCTCCAGCAGCGCCGAGAACAGACCGGAGTTAACCTGCGCAGAACAGACGGGTTCATGCTTGCTGCCGTAACAAGTCTGTGTGTCCCACATGACCTGATATTCCGGAATCGGGATATGGAAAAACGCCAGAGCTGGAAGCTTCTCCCCGCGGCTGCGGCCGGGATTCACGCGTGTGGATTCAGACATCAGCCATTGGATCTGATTGGGCTGAATCCAGCCATAACCAGGTACCGTCGGGACCTCCGAATAGCTCCCCGAATCGAGAAAGTACAATACCGCTGCCGGGCTGCCGTCCACTCCTGCAATCTCCAGTGTGTAATTGCCCAAACCTGCAATCCCGCTTGGACCCGGTTCTGTCACCGTATGGGCATGTTCCTGGACAACCTCCATCAGACCAGCTGGAGTAATCCGATTTTCCGTATCATGGTTGCCATATACAAACGCCCAAGGAATACCACATTCCTCCACAACCGATACGGCTTCACGAAAGGCCTGTTCAGGGTGTTCACATGCCTTCTTCCCAGGATCGACAGGGCCTGTATAAATGACATCTCCCGTAAATACCACCAGATCCGGCTGCTCCGCTTCGATCACCGTTTTCATTAATTGACGGGTGCGGATGTCTTCTGGCCGACCATCTTTCCAGTGCAAATCCGTGAACTGAACGATTTTGAAGGTTTCGTTTGCTTGAAATGCTAACTGTCGTTTCACCTTGGATCCCCCTATAAGTGCGTTATGTACATATACCACAGATATGTGGTATCTTGTGGTTTTATGTTGTTTGTTTGATCCGATCTTATCTCCCCCTCTTCATCCTGTCAATACATGATTTGGACCATCCGTGTAGCTAGCAGTATGAAAACTGACGTAGAATAAGAAGAGAACTAGACAGAAAACCGGGAGGTATAACTCATGTCGTTAACCTATGAAGAACGCAGACAGACCATTCTTGCTCAACTGGCGACTCAGGGCAAGGTTCAGGTTCAAGCACTTGCTGAACTTTTCCAGGTATCCACGGAAACCATCCGGCGGGATCTGGATCGGCTTGAAAAGGAAGGAGAATTGCGCAAAGTATATGGGGGTGCGGTTCGTGTGCGCTCGGGAATGATTGAAGCCCCCTTCCAGAAGCGTTCGTTACTGCAACTGAACGAAAAACAGCGCATCGGTGCTGCGGCAGCCTCACTCATTGAAGATGGGGAAACAGTAATGCTCGACAATGGGACAACCACGCTGGAGATCATGCGACAGCTGCGAAGTCGGTCACAGGTCACCGTTATTACCAACTCTGTGCCCATTCTTGCCTGTGCGTTGGAGGACTTTGCAGGAAAAATCATTTTTGCCGGAGGCGAAATCAATAACGCGGTACAAGCCTCGACCGGACCTGTAGCTCATGAATTGTTGAATCAGTTCAAAGTCAACAAAGCCTTCATCTCTGCCGGAGGTATATCGTTAACGGACGGCATCACGGATTATATGCTGGAGGAAGCCCTGATCTCCCGCAAGATGATGGAATGTGCAGAGGAATCTGTCCTGGTAGCCGATCATACCAAGTTTGGACGCTCTACCTTTGCGAAGATCGCTCCCATGGACCAGATTTCCATGGTGATAACGGACTCGGGTTGTCCCGCAGAATGGGTGAATGCTCTCCATCAAATGGAAATCGAGATGGTGCACAGCATTTGACAACTGGATCCGATTGTTATATTTTGGGTGGTATAATGATCGTTCTATCTGATGCATAAAGGGAGAGAATTGCGGATATGAGCAGCAAGAAGGAAATGCTGTTAAACGTGGCGGAGGACTTATTCTATCACCATGGATTTCACTCTATCGGCTTGAAGCGGATCATCACGGATGCCGAGATTGCCATTATGACGTTGTATAATCACTTTGATTCCAAGGATGATCTGATCGTCGAAGTGCTTCTTCGGCGAGAGCAGCGATATCTGGAACAACTGAGACAGTATGCAGATAACAAGGCACAGCCCTTGTTTCAGAATCTAGCCGAAGGGCATGCACGCTGGCTGATGGACCACGAATCCCGAGGATGCATGTTTCTGCGTGCCAAGGAAGAATTTGGCGCCGATCCCGATCACGTAATCGTCCAGACTGTCATTGCGCACAAAAAACATGTGATGACCCTGATAAAAAAATTGGATTCGTCCATTACGGATCAGGACTTAATCCGCTTCTCCCTGCTCTTGGAGGGCTCCACCGCGCTCGCTGAGACTCAAGATGTAAAAATCGTCTGCCAGGAGCTTCTGGGTATGACACGTGACAGTTTCAAGTAGTCCCACAACGGGTGAGTTATAGTTCAACTCACTTTTTTTATTTCAGCAGAAATATAATGATCGTTCTATCTAAAAAGGCGGTGGATATGTTGAAAAAAATTGTTTTTCCTGGGATTGCACTTATTTCGGTATGTTATGCGTTTGGAAGATTCAGTTATGGCCTGTTTATGCCGGAAATTTCAGAATCCCTGCAGCTGGATGATACCCAGTCCGGTGCAATCAATTCTGCTACTTATATTGCCTATTGTCTTTCTTTACTCGCAGCACCTTTGTTTATTAATCGTATCGGTCACTACCACGTTATTCATATGGCGGGAATCAGCGCGATACTCGGTTTACTTGGCATTGCCCTTTCTCCGAATGCTCTGGTCCTGACCATAGCCATATTTCTGGCAGGACTAAGTACAGGACTGGCTTCTCCTGCCTTGGGCAACACCGTCCATGCTGAACTTCCGCCTGAGCAGCAGGCCAGAGGCAACAGCTGGATTAATACGGGAACAAGCTTTGGCATTATCGTTTCCGGTCCGATCTACTTATTGTTTAGTGAATACTGGCGCTGGTCGTACATTTTTTTCGCTGTTCTCGGTGTTTTGGTTTTGTTTTGGAACAGACGTGTTCTTTCGACACGCAAAACCGAACCTTGCACCAAATCCCTCTGGGCATGCATGAAACCAACCAGACCCGGTATGGCTCTGCTTATGGCTTCCCTCTTGACAGGCTTCAGCTCTGCGATCTATTGGACCTTCGCGCGAAGCTTTCTGACCGACGAAAAAGGGGCCTCCGATATGGAAGCCGTAGTGTTCTGGATTGTGATGGGGATTATGGGTATCTTGGGTGGATGCGCCGGTCGAATCATTGAACGCATCGGTATTGGACGTTCCTATCATGTGGGCATCCTGCTGCTAGCCATTTCACTCGGTGTGATTATTCTGCCTTCCATGACTGCCAGCCTGAGCTCTGCCGTCATGTTCGGGAGCACCTATATTTTTCTGACCAGCGTGTTTATCGTGTGGGCGACCAGACTATTTCGTCCGAATACGTCGATCGGAATCAGCCTTGCCTTTCTTGCACTGGGTGCGGGACAGTTCTTCGGCTCGTCCATTGCAGGGTATACCATTGATCTGTTCTCCAACACAACAGCATTTCTGGCCTTCGCTGTTCTTGGACTGTTCGGATTGCTGATTCGGGTTAAGGTAGCAGATTGACGACTACGCAAGCTATATGGTCAATACATTCGCTGCACATCGGAAACCGATGTGTCCAGTGGATGTATCCGGTGTGTTGGGGATTCTTGCTGCCACTCGATAACGATTGCAGTAGGAACGGTGGCATAGGTAGGAACCCCCTTTTAACACCTTGCGAACTTCATGGGAAGGGGCCGCAATGTCAGCCATTATTGATTTCTCGTGATCTGTGACGTAGTTGTCTGCACACCATTCCCACACGTTGCCCGACATGTTATACAACCCGTATGCATTAGGTGGAAAAGATCTGGATGGAGCCGTGCCCGCATAATCATCCGCTGCATTGTTCTTTGTTGGGAAAACGCCCTGCCAGATGTTGCAGTAGTGCTGGCCTTCAGGCCGTAAGGTATCACCCCAGGGGTATTTTTTCTGAATCAAGCCGCCCCGGGCTGCATATTCCCACTCGGCTTCTGTTGGCAGTCGTTTACCAGCCCAATGACAATAGGCGTTAGCATCGTTCCAGGAGATATGAATAACCGGATGGTCAGCCCTGTCACGGATATGAGTGTCCGGACCTTCGGGGTGCGCCCAGTCTGCACCTTCGACAACCCACCACCAGGGCGTGTGCTGCACCACCGTTCGAACCTGTGCCGCCGTTTGCGAAGAAACAAACAAGTGAAAAACAAAGGACCAGCCGAATTGCTCTGCTTCAGTCCGATACCCTGTCTCTCGTATAAACTGTTCGAACTCGGCATTAGTGACCGCGCAGGCGTCCAGATAAAAGGAGTCTACCTGGATTTCCCTCACAGGGCCTTCCCCATCGGCCGCAAAGGCTTCGGGGTCATTTGTGCCCATCAGGAAACGCCCACCTGTGATTAGAAGGCGCTCCGTATCCTTCTTACCAGCATCATCCGTATTGCCATGATGTGCCTTTCCCTCGGCCTCATTGACATGAAGGATGTCCGAATGCGGTGATGTGTAAGTGGCTGGCGTATTAAGTTCACTGGAAACTGCAATCTCTGGTGCATCCTGTGAGGTGATCTTCTCCTCCAACCGACCTCCTCGGCTTGCAGCGCAGCAGCAAGAAGATTTTATTTGAGGAATCTCTTCAGGCATTTGACGCATCTCCTTCCGCAGGTTTATGACTCCGTATCCCTATTGTACACGGCTGGACGAATATTCGGATACGGAGGTTCTGACATGCCGTCACCCAGATAGTAATCCGTCAGGAGGGATTGCATTACCCTTTTACAGCCAGGCCATTGCGATATGCCGGGTTATGCGGCAGCGTGTAGATGCGAACATCCGACGGTATCGTTGTCGTGTATAGACGCAGTTCTTTGAAATCACTCGTTTCATAGAGAATTTCCTCTCTCCAATCCCCCAGCAGATCGCCATAGAGTACTGGGGCATTTCTGGAATTTATGCGAACATCATCGGCTGTAAACAAACGTGTGGTCGTGTTCTGCTCCCAATCCCATTTTTCTACAAAGTCCTTATCCAGCAGCTCGCCGAGCACATCACCATCCCACCAAATTCTAAAATTGGTCGAAGGCTGAACCGAACTGATCTCTTCTCCGTCCACATTGTAGATATTGCCTGAGCTGGACGGGGTTTAGAACAACGATCGCTCTCACTTCTCTAACGGTTTGGTTCCTCCACGATCGTAGAAAAAAGGGCCCTTCGCCCAGCTAATCGCCAGGTGCATCAGCAGCTCCGTCTTCAGCTGCTCCCTGATGGTTGCATGCTGCTGATCTTCATATAGATTCGTCCATTCATACGGATCAACGGTCAGATGATACAATTCGCCTTTCGTTTCATGCACTCTGGATGCAGACTCCGCTACGGAACCTTCAATGTACAGAATGAGCTTCCACTCCGTTGTCCGCCACATATAAGCTGGCGCTGAATGAGGCGCCGTAACACCTTTGCCATGAAATTCGCAAAAGGTTCCGCGGTGTCTGAGTTCGCCCAGCAAATCCACCCCCGGTAGCATCGGGTTCGCTGCAAGTCCTGCTGCACGTGTTAGTGTCGGTACCAGATCCACTAATTCCGCTGGCTGCAGATCAATCGTTCCTCGCTTGTCCGGCGGGATATGGGAACCAGCCAGTATGAAAGGCACCCTTACACTGCTGTCATACAGATTATATTTGGTGAAGCGATACTGCCGTTCCCCCAGCATCTCGCCATGATCCGATACAAATACAATCAGCGCATGGTCCAGCCTTCCCTGTTCCTCCAACTTCTCCAGAGCCTGTCCAAAATAATGGTCCAGCCAGGAGCAATTCGCCCAGTACCTCAGCGTTGTTCTCCGTCGCTCCTCCGGACTGCGCTGCTCCCATACTCTCTTCTTGTCCAGGTAAGACTCACGGCTGTTCACATTCAGATCATCCGAAGCGGCCAGATGCGTGTGAGTTTCATCCTCCCATGGCGGCTGGGGAATGTCCGGGATATCTTCCAGCCTGTAGAGATCTTCGAACTCTTGAGGCACGTTGAATCCGGCATGCGGCTTCAGAAAGGACAGATAAAAAAACAGCGGTCTCTCCGGATCAAGCCCATTATCCAAAAACTCCAGCGCCTGCTCGGCCACCCATCCATCCCGATGCTGGTTCATCGGAATTTGGCTTGTAAGACCCGTGTAGCCGTTGACGTTTTCCTCCCCGCCGCCAAAGTCCTTCGTCTCCTGATGATACGCTTCAAGCGCTTCAGGATGAGTGTCCCCCATCATCGTTGCACCCTGCTCATAATGACCGCTCTGACGGGAGAGACCGATCGACCTCACCTCAAACCCGCGCGTGGACGGCTCGTCTACACCTTCGCTATGATTCCAATGCGTTTTCCCAAATCCGGCTGTCTGATACCCCGCACGCTTCATCAATGCCGGCAATGGCTCGGATGGCAATTTGTCTTCCTCAAACAAACCGCCGTAATTCGTGCGAACCCCAAGCTGTGAGGGATAATATCCCATCATCATGGAACTCCGGCTTGGTGCACACATGGGGGATTGGCATACAGCTTCACGGAATGTGATTCCCTCGGAAGCCAGCCGATCCAGGTTCGGCGTATGAATATGTTCGTTAAATGTTCCAATACAGTCCCATCGCTGTTGATCCGTCATGAGAAAAATAATGTTCGGTTTGTCCTGTGACACAATGCATTCCACTCTCCCTTGATCGGAAAATTAGACGGAGCAGTTGCCCCGAGTATGCCCGCTCTGCTTACGAACGTCCTCCCGGTAACGACTGGGCGTTGTTCCCTCGCTTTTTTTGAACAAACGGTTAAAATAACTGGGCTGATAGCCGACCTGCTCCGCAATTTCATTGATTTTGACGTCAGTGGATTCAAGCAGCAACTTAGCCCGATTGAGTCTTACCTCTGTCAAATAATCCACAAAATTTTGCCCGAATGCCTGCTTGAACGCCCGGCTTAACGTGTAGGAGTGAATCCCGAGAAGGTCTGCCAGTTCATCCAGCGATAACGCTTCAGCATACTGCTGGTCGGCATGCTCCTTGATCTGATGAACTGCCATCTGTATCTGCTTCTCCTCCTTGCCCGTGAATTCCTCTACACATACGTGCACGATTCGTTCCCTGAACCATAGGAACAACTCCTCCAGCTCATACAGCTGCATAACCTCTTCATATACCGCCAAACCGAACAGTTTAACCGGGTCTTCGCCTAACTGCAAAAGCGTATGTTGGATCCGGGCGAGCAGTTGAAACAGAGCCTGCCTGGCATGATCTTCTGCTGACTCAGAACGGGCGTAGCTGCCAATGAACAATCGGAAATGCTCCATGGCTGCTTCCTGATCGCCGTTTCGTAATGCCGAGAGGATGTCCTGTTCCAATTCAAGCGGATAAACCCCCTGTTCCTTCACATGCTCTTCTGCCTCTTCACTCATATCGATAATGGCTGGACCTGAAGAAAATTGCTTTTGCCTCAAAACAGATCTTGACTCTCTGACCAGCTGTGGAATATGCGAGGCATCCGATGTGGGCTTGCTGATAACGATCATCATGCGCACATCCAATTCGGACTGCAATGTCTCCAACCAATGCTGCCCCATTCCCATTAATTCCTCGCGGAATGCAAGAGTCTCTGGCTGGGCCTCTGGAGGAACGGCGAGCAGCAGAGCGATCGACATGTCGTGATAATTGAGCGTTTCTGCTCGGTAAGGGAACCCCTCCGGCTGTGTGTTCAAAATATCAGCTGCAGCCAAGCTGATCCATTCCTGTGATTCACTCCGATTGGCGTAGCCGCTCCCATGAAGGACAGCAGCACCCGGCCGAATGTGGGCCAGCATGATTATGAACTGCTCATCATGCAGAGCCCATCCCAGCTGTGACAAACGTTCCCGCCATTCACGATCAGAGGGTAACAACAGATGACCTAATGTCAGCTGGAGCAGCAGGCTTTCCCTCGCGAGCGGGAGATGTTCCTCCAAGCGCTGCTGCAAGGATGCCCGTTCCCGATTCACACCAATCCAGTGCTGTTCAATATGCTTAATTTCATCAAGTTGCAGGGACGGGCTTTGAGGCAGCGCAGAAGCTGCCGTTCCTCTTTGCCATGAAGGCTGAACAGGTTTTACAGCCTCTGCAGATTCTCCGGTTGCGGTAAACATTCGCAGCAATTTCGTGAACGGTTTGTAGAGCTGAAGCGAACCGATCCATGACAGGAGTAAAGCCAGTAATAGTCCACATCCGTTTACGAGCAGAACGATTCGGGGTACCGACACAATCGGAGCTACAATTTCATTTAACGGAGCGGCGGACACATAGGTCCAATCTGTACCCAATCTGCGAAAAGTACCTGATTGCACCGAATAGGTCATGCCCTCGTATTCCATCAGGAAGGAAGCAGGTTTTTCTTCAAGATTAAGCACATGATCACGGACTTCATTCTGTAATCCACCCAGCTCTTGGTCCTGTGGAAGCATGGGCTTCCCCTGCTCATCCAGCAAAAATGTCGTCCCGCCTTCATACGGAGACAAGGTCTGCAGCATACTGCCAAGCTGCTTGTTATCCAGTGTAATGGTTAATGCACCCAGAGCATCGTCACTTCCACCCGGAAGTCGATTCACCATCATCATGGACGCGTCATCCATGGAACGAGACCAATAGGTGGCCCGCGGCTGTTCCGTTAACTTGTTATACTTTTCAATTTCATTAGGGTCATCCATAAAATCATAGCGCTCTGAATCCATCTTCACTGCCCTTGGTTCTTCAAGATACAGTTGAATCTTGCCAATGAGTGTATTGGAATTCTGAATCATCAGCAGCAAACGGTAGAGCTCATGAACCTGCTTATACTTGTATACAAAATCGAGTTCTTTCAGGCGATTATCGAAAACCGGATCGAAAGCCCACTGGGAGAAGGTCAGTTCAAGCGCATCCAATTGTCCGCCGACCCATGCGGTGCGTTGTTCAAACTGTCGCAGATGGGTTTGCTGCAGAATATTTTCCATTTTGACGGTAACCCATCCATACAGCAGTACACCTGTAATGACTCCCGGAATGCAGGCGATCAACAGAATCATCATCAGGCTGCGCCTGAAATAACGCCCTTTGGGCATGGGGTCTCCTGTGCGCTTGAACAACATCTGTCTGTACCTCCTTCCCGGGAATACCGGCCTGAATGCAGATTTATCCTTTGACCGAGCCGATCATGGCTCCTTTGGCAAAGTGCTTTTGTACAAAAGGGTATACCACCAGCACAGGCAAAATGGCTACAATGATAGCTGCCATCTTCAACATCTCTGTCGGAGGTGTCTCTACCTGCTGTCCAGGTGCAACCAGGTCAATGTTCGACGCGTTCAGCAACATGTTTTGCAGCAGCACCTGGATGGGCCACTTCACAGAATCGTTCAGATATAACAGTGCCGCGAAAAATTGGTTCCAGTACCCCACCGCGAAAAACAAACCAAATGCAGCAAGCGCCGGCATCGACAAAGGCAGCACAATGGTGTACCAGGTTCGGATTGCACTGCAACCGTCAATGGAAGCCGCCTCGCTGATCTCCGCAGGCAGGCTGTCGAAGAAATTTTTCATGAGCAGCACCGTCCAGCCATTGGCGAGCGCAGGCAGAATCAATGCCCAGATGTTATTAATCAGCCCCAGTTCCCGGACCAGCAGGTAATTCGGAATAATTCCCGGACTGAACAAAATGGTCAGTACAATCAGGAACATCAGTACTTTTCTGAAATAAAACCTCTTCTGGGAAAGGGCATAGGCCAGGGAAGAGGATACAGCCAGGCTGCACACTGTACCTACGGTTGCCAGAAAGGCACTGTTTCCCAGTGAGCGTGCAAAGGCAGGCGTGGACAACAAATAGGTATATGCTTCGACAGACCATTGTTCCGGGAAGAGTACGATTTTCTTTTGCAAATATTCTCCGGGATCCGTGAACGAAACAACAAAAACATAATAAAGCGGAAAAAACATGACCACTGCCAGCAGCCCAAGCACGACAGCATTCAGGGACTGACCGATCCTCTCACTCCATTTCAAGCGATACATTCCTAATCCTCCTCCCTTTAGTTGATATGGTTAGGGGCATGGGCTGAAGCGGACACTAATAAACCCCTTCCTGACCCATGCGTTTCACCAAACGGTTTGCAGCCACTACGAGCACCAGCCCGACAATTGATTTAAACAGTCCAACCGCCGTACTATAGCTGAAATCGCCCTGCTCGATCCCCGTACGATATACATAGGTGTCGAATACTTCGGCCACTTCAGATACAGCGCCGTTATACATGAGGAAAATCTGCTCGAACCCGACCTCCATGATGTCCCCCAGTCTTAAAATAAAGAGCACTATAATGACACTGCGGATGGCAGGCAGCGTAATGTGCCAGATCTGGCGCAGCCGCCCTGCTCCATCCATTCGTGCTGCCTCATATAGTTGGGTGTCTACACTCGCCATGGCGGCCAGAAACACGATCGTTCCCCAGCCCGCTTCCTTCCACATGGCTTGCAAGGTGACCATGATCCAGAAGCTGTCCGGGTTCGTCAGAATGTCCACCCTCGGCCAGCCCCATAAGGCAAATAGCTCGTTGACCAGTCCTGTTCCCTTGGCGAACAGAAGGAACGTCAGTCCTGCAATAATCACCCAGGAGAGGAAGTGCGGCATGTATATGACCGTCTGGATCAGTCTCTTGTACGTCACATTGCGGAGTTCATTGAGCCCCAGCGAGATCAGAATCGGAAAAGGAAAAAACAAGATCAGATTCAGCAGGCTGATGGCAAGGGTATTTCGAAACAGTAAGGCAAAGTCCGGGTTGGCAAATAGCGCAGTAAAGTGCTGCAATCCAACCCATTCGCTGCCCTGAATCCCCCTGAAGGGGGAATAGTCCTGGAACGCAATGACAATGCCCCACATCGGGATATATTTGAAAACGAGAAAGAACAGGATGCCGGGCAGTGCAAGCAAATATAACGATCGATCGCGCCGCAGCGCGGAGAGCCATTTCGTCCGTCTGTTTCTTTTGGCTGAAGTCTGCTTTCCCTTGTGGGTGCTGAGATGTTGCTCGGTTACGCTCATGGTTAGCAGCTCCTTCTCTCAGATTCACTGTCCGTTTCTTTTCTTGTAAGCCTCCGTCATCTCATCACTCATAGCCTGAACATTCGGATCATTGCGCAAGGACTCTACAAAGGTATCCCACGCTTCCATTGGCTCACGACCCAGAATGATTTTCGCCTTGAGATCCTGGATCTTCTTGTTCAGTTCAGGCAGAATCTTCTGTCCCGTTTCCGATTGAAGACCAGCGGATAGGTCGGCCACACTCGTTTTGTCCCGTTCGGCCTCCACTTTCTTGAACAGTTCATTCGCCTGTGTCTCCTCATCCGTTTCGCCTGTGGTATCCCAAGGCAGATCAATGACGTTAACGATATGATTGAAATCCGAGGCGTTGTCCGCCGTTAATTTCTCGGTACTCGCTACCTTTTTGCCATCGACCACTTTATAATGCGTACCTTCAATTCCGAACTGCTGAATTTCAAACACTTCCGGATTCATCCAGGTGTCGACGAGTTGGAGAATTCGTTTCATTTTCTCTTCCGGCACGCTAGCAGGGATCGCCAAAATGCCGTTGTACCCTGATCCTTTCGGGTTATATCCATTCAGATTGGTCAGAGGATAAAAATCCGTATACTTAAAAGAAGGATCAACCTTTTTCAGATCATCGGCATAGATTTTGCGCATCGTGCCTGTCTTGTCCACAATAATGCCCGCCTGATTACGCTTGAACAGTTCTCTTGCCTGCGTCAGCTTGAGCGAAAGAAGATCCTCAGGCATCATGCCGCTGCTGTAGGCTTTCGTCAGATATTGAAGGGACTCTCTTACCTCGGGCAGCAGTTCCCTGTAGACCAATTTGCCCTCTGTTTCATCCCACTTCCAACTGCTGTTGGTTCCAATAAAAGAACTTTCAATGGCACCCAGTACCGGTCCCAGATTACCGCCCCAACCCAGATCATCCGGACTGACATAAGCGGCAAGTGCCGTGGTATCGGATTGTCCGTTTCCATCCGGGTCCTGTTCCACAAACGCCTTCATCACATCGAACAATTCATCTGTCGTCTCCGGCACCTGCAGGTTTAATTTGTCGAGCCAGTCCTTGCGGATAATGAAAAAAGAATCTCCCGTTACCGGCCGAGGCCGCGGTATGCCGTAATTGTTGCCGTCTGCTGCCTTAGTTGTTTCCCAGGCAATATCCGGAATGCCCTTGCTCAGGTTTGGATAGTCCTGGATGTAAGGTGTTATATCCCAGAATGCACCTTGCTTGACCATCTTGGTGAAGGTGCTTCCAAACGGATCATTAATCATGATTAAATCGGGAAGATCCCCGGATGCAAGCGTCAGGTTCAGCTTGTCGCCATAAATATTGTTCGAGACCCACTGAATACTCATTTTGGAGTTGGTTGCTTTTTCAATCGCGCGTTTGATTACATTATCATCAGCTGCAGGAACTGCACTTGGTGTAATCGTCATGATGCTAACTTCCAATGGAGCATCTGGATTTCCGCTGCTGCTTCCATTCGTCTGCGCTTCTCCTTTACTTCCGCATGCACTGAGAACGACAGACATGACCATGACAATGGATATGATCCAGGCCAGATTACGGGTGTTACGTCTCCCCACTTTTTGCATAGGCTTCCTCATCCTCCTTAGTCTCTTAAACCTATCGTATTAATCGGATTAACGATTAAAAAAGGGGCTTTGACAGGCTAATGAGGAAGGATCCTCCTTGCCAAATCAAAGCTTTCACTCACTATAACGAACACCCGTATTTCCTGCAATTGCACTTTTTTGCACTCGTAAATCGGCTTTCAACCAGCCTTATATACCCGTGTACGGTTGGATGATACGCTCGTCCCACACCTGTACTTCAATATAACGCTCCGGACCGAGATCGCCATTTCGGTTCCATTCCTGAGGCCATCCATAGGATTGAATGACGTCTAGGATTTCCGATAAGTAGCGAACGGTCCGACACTTTTTTCAAAATAATGATATGCGTTCAATTCTGTCATACAGATCACGGCCTTTTTTGTTAGCGATGTGAATACAAATTCTTTATAAACCTCACTACTCAATCACACAAGGCCACTGCGAGTGCAGTACCATCTTCCGGTTCTGCCTCTCCGTTAATGTGTGTATGTATTTTGCGTTTACATCGTCTATTCCTCGTACAGCCTGGTTTTCTGAATAATAGATTGAATAAACGGAGCCTTGGCAGCCGTGTATCCAACACGGTCATGCCTGAACTGCTGTTCCAGCTTCTTTTTCAATACATAATACGCTTGCCTAACTTCAGGGTCTCTCCTGAGAGCATTGCGAAACAGCAAATGTTCATTCCATTCCACACTCTTATACTTATATACATGAAGATGGTGGGTACCTGCTCTCCATTGCCCTTTACGAAAAAACAGGCGCTCCGTAAATTCCGGCTTGGGCACATATTCATAACCCAGTTCCGCCAAAGCTTCAATATGTAATGTTTGTACATCAGCCAAATCATGCACTCCTGCCATCATATCGATTAATGGTTTCGCGCCCAGACCCGGCACGGATGTACTTCCGATGTGTTCGAAATCCACACAGATATCTGTCAGGACCCTCATGATTTCTACGCGTTCTGCGTTATAATCCTCTACCCAACTTGGGTCATATTCGGATACAATCACTTCTTCTTTCATAATAGGTTTACGCCTTTCAGTCTCTTACTTTTATTAGCCATAGTGTACATCATGTGAACTTTGATTGAAATGATATTATCGTTCCTCCATCTTTCTTTTATCACTGGAGAGCCTGTTGCCAATTCATTGGGTTTTCCATCTTATTTCTACACGCCTCCATATTCTCATCGGGAATCCTCTTCTTTATATGCTTTCATTAATTTTGGTCAGCAATTTCTTTAAGATTTGCTTTTCCTCGTCAGTAAGGGCTTGAACGATTTCATCCTCCACCTTTTGGAATGAATCATTAAAGCTTTGAATCAATTCAATCGCTTTTGGTAATACATATATATTTTTTTGCCGTTCATTATTGGCCGGGATTTTGCGCTCAATGTACCCTTTTTGCTCTAGACCCTGAAGCATGCTTGTAATGCTAGCCCCACGCAGATGAAACCGATCTGCTAGATCCTTTTGAATAATATCCTTGTCTTGATTCTCGTAAATGTAGTCGATTACTTTTCCTTGTTGAGAGCTTAATCCTAGCTCTTTTATACTCTCGTCCGCTCTTTTTTTTAGCTTAAGTCCGATAATCTGAAACAAATCCAGATAAGGCGTATCCTTTCGAGATTCCATTATCGCCCCTCCTCCGATTGTTAGAAGTCTAATTGTAAGTAAATAAACTATAAAGCGATCGTTTAAGATTGTCAAAAAAACATTAGTTCATTGACAGTTAGAAACCTAACAGTTATACTCCGAATTGTTGGAAGCCAAACACTTAGGGGGATAGAATTCAAATGGAAAAGTTAACTCGAAATTCTGCGTCAGAACAAGTCACGGCGATTACAAATGTACGTATATTTGATGGATATCAAATGATTACACCCAGGCATGTTGTCATTAAAGCGGAGTCCATTATTTCAGTGGGCGGAGACATTCCAGCCAATGCAACGATTATAAATGGAGAAAATGCGACTCTGATACCTGGTCTGATTGATGCACATGTCCATACCTCAATCGGCGGATTACGAGATGCCTTAAAATTTGGCGTTACAACAGAACTCGAAATGAACGGTGATTTTACTCAAAGAGGGCGCGAAATTCAGCTGAATAATTTGAATGACGTCGCAGACGTCCGTTCTGCTGGCACCGCGATCAGCGCTCCGGGCGGACATCCGGATGAATTAGTGCCTGATGATGGTGAAATACCTGAATTCATATTAAAGGAACTAGAGAAGTTGTCGGAGCAAGACCGGGAAGCAATGCTGGCCGCATACGCTCACGATCATGAAGAAATACCGCAAGTGACGACAGTGGAAGAAGCGATTAAACATGTGCATACTCAAGTGGAAAATGGAGCCGACTATATTAAGATTATGATTGAAGAAGGAACGGTCATGGGTGCACCTGGCCTACCAGTACTTAGCGACGAGATTCTAAAAACAGCCGTGACCGAAGCACACAAGTTCGATAAGCTGGTCATCGCTCACGTCTTGACCGCTCTTTCATCGCAAGAAGCCATCGATTTTGGAGTCGACGGTTTGGGCCACTTGTTTATCGACAGACCCGAGTACACGCACGATGTAGTAAGATCCATTGCCGATTCAGGTGCTTTTGTTACACCGTGCTTGGTGTTGAACTCATCGATTATTGGAAATCCGGCATCGGAATTGGCAAATGATCCTCGTGTTCATTCCAAATTAAGTCCGGATTGGATCGATATTTTGAACTCAAGCTTCAATACGTTCCCGCAAGGCAATTTGGAGAACAGCTTTAAGAATGTGATGGACCTTCACCGTGCCGGAGTTGATATTCTGGTAGGGACGGATGTTGCACCGGTTCCCGTTCCGAACCTTGGCGGCCTTGCTCATGGGGCCAGTGTTCACCATGAAATGCAGCTGCTGGTGAAGGCCGGGTTCACTCCGATCGAAGCTCTTCAGTCGGCTACTTCGAAACCAGCCCGTTGCTTCGGTCTCCATGATCGCGGCCGGATTACCGAAGGTGCTCGTGCAGATCTTATTCTCGTTAATGGTGATCCGACCACTAATATTTCGGATACATTGTCAATCAAATCGGTCTGGTTCAATGGTTCGCAGCAACTAGGCTAGAACCAGAGAAAATGCCCTGTTTCATTCATTCAGGCCACATCGTATCGTACACAATAAACAATAAAAAAAGCGTCAGCAGCCGCATAAATTCTTATGCCATGCTAACGCTTTTTTAGGTTCACGATGTGCTGTACAGTTTAAGTTGGAATGACTATTTCCAACTCCACTCAGCTGATCCAAAGTTACGACATATTTGCTATTGTACACTTCCTTTAAGAAATCCACTGTATTATGCTGGCCGCCCCTCAGGAATTCTCCTGTCCAGGTACAGAACCAGCTCCAATGAACGCCCTGCTCCTTCATCTGCTGCGGATCAGGAATGGAGCCGTTCTCGGCCAGTGCAATAATTTTACTGTCATTCACCAGTTCACGCAGATTCTCATAGCGTTCAGCAAGCGGGCTGTGATTCCCTGCCTCCGGATATACATCAACACTCACGATGTCCACCAGATCATCACCCGGATACCACTCTGGCTTTTCCGAGTTCCATACCCAGATGAGATTGCCCAGCTCATGCTTGTTGACTAATCGATCGTACATCAGACGATATAACTGTTTGGCCGACTCGGGCCCTTTCGCTCCCCACCAGAACCAACCTCCTTCAGCTTCATGAAGGGGCCGAAATAACACAGGCACTCCAACGTCCTTAAGCTCCTGCAGATGCCCGGCGATCACATCGATATCCCGGATCAACAACGCATACTCATCCGATTCGGGATGAGCCAGCGCGGCAGCGAGATCAAATGTCGTAGCCTCCGTATAGAATCCCCGCCACCATTCCTTACCTGGTTCATCGATAAGATTGGATGGTGAATTCCAATGCCAGCATAAAGTCACGATCCCGCCTTGCCGGTGCCATGCAATCATATCCCGAATCTCCTCGGAGGTTGCCCCCCGCTCGGTTCTTGAAGGAGAGTATTCCATGAGATCAAAGCCAATCACAGCGGGCTTCCGGCCTGTGTTTTCATTAATCCAGTTCAGATTGCCGTAATCCTGCTGACCCGTCAGAACCCCTTTCCCATAGTGCTCTGCCAGGTACTTCATCAGTTCTCTGGCCTCGGAAGTCGCATCTTTATTCACCAAAGTCCTGCTTATCTTTTGTTCCGTCATTGATAATCCCCCATTCCAAGGCATGATACATAGCAACCCAAATATCAAAAACACCCGAATTACGCTTCCTATACTCCTACTCCAAGCCAACTTACCCAACAACACCGGAACGTTCAATACTCTCCACGAAATAGCGCTGTACAAAGAGATACAAAATAATCAGCGGCGCAATCGCCAGCAAAATGCCCGTATCCACAATCATGGCAACATAGTTCGGATCGGCCTTCATGCCGGAACTTGAACCAAAACCCATGAGTTGCGGAATCAATTGGTTCGCCTGAGCGGGTAAGGATGCCACCTTCAGCGAGATCAGCGGACTTTCGCTCATGAATAGCGCCGAATAGAACGTATCATTATACTGCCAGACAAAGGAGAACAGAATGACCGTGATCAGTGGTGAAATGGCGTTGGGCAGCATGATCCGGGCAAATGTCCGGAAACCGCCTGCACCATCAATCAGCGCAGCTTCTTCAATTTCCTTCGGCATGCCCTTGAAGAACTGACGGAAAATATAAATGAACAGTCCTGCCTTGAGCCCTCCTGCCGTCGCTGCGGTAATCATGGAAGGCCAGTACGTATTTAACAGGTTGATCCCTTCACGCCTCGTAAACAGATGAATGATGCCCAGAAAGTCAAAACTGCGAAAATGCAGATACATCGGCACCATCAGGGTACTTGTCGGAACCAGAATGGTGAGGATAACCAGTACAAAGAGTATATTGCTGCCTGGAAAAGTAAACCGGGCGAAGCCATATCCGGCAAGCGCACAGGACATGGCCGTCAAGAGCGTCGTGATCGTGACAAACAGCAAAGTGTTTGCCAGCAAAGGCAGGTAATCCATCACCTGCGCCGCAAGTTTGATATTGTCCAGCGTAAAATGCTGGGGAATCATATAGATGGTCGGATTGTAGATGTCCTGTTTATCTTTGAACGCAACCGATATTTTAAGAAATAACGGGTACAAAATAATAAAAGAAATGCCAATGACCAGTGCATATCTGAATATGGAATACAGGAGGTCCGATGTTTTGTTTCGCACCCGCTGCATGTGATAATTCTGCTTCGGAACCACCACCATGCGATCCGTTCCCGACACAGCCATGTCTGATGCCCTCCTTTAACGTTAACCGTCAGTTGTAATGTACCCGCCGTGACAGCACCCAGCCAACCACGATCAATACGAGGCCAATGACCAGCGTATACAGCCAGGACATAGCCGAGCTCAGTCCGAAATTTTGGGTTTTAAATGCCGTTTGATAAATGGCCTCTGTGACCGGACTTCCTGCAAATGAATCAATAATGGTATAGATCACATTCGTCAATATCAACGGACTGACCATGGGAAATGTAATCTTCCAGAATGATTCATAGGCTGTTGCCCCTTCAATTTTGGCTACTTCGTACATGGAACCCGGTACCGATTGCAATGCGGCGAGAAAAATCAGAATCTGAACGCCCGAGCTGCTGATGATCTCGTAAATTCGCATGATCGCTTCGACAATGTAATCCACATAGGCCATCGGCAAACCAACATTGGCCAGCATCCTGACGATGGAAACAACGTTGAACGAAGCTCCCCCATCCGCAGTCGACTCAACAGCACTGGCGTCCCCCATCAAGTTGATTAACCCGGCTGACTCCGCTGCTGCCACTGCACTGGAGGCCAGAATGACAGGCAGGAAGAAGATGGCTCGCGCCATGGTTCTGCCCTTGAATTTCTGGTTGAGCAGTGTTGCTGTAAACAGGCTGAAAAACAGAATCATGGGCACATTCAGCAGCATCGCCCCAACCGAATCAATCAATATCCGGTTAAATGTGGCGTCAACCAGAAGTGCATCCTTGAAATTTTTCAATCCGACAAAGTCGAGAACATACCCTCCCGGAGCAACCGACAGATTGCTGAAACTAAACCGGATCGATTGCAGCAGTGGTGTCGCAAAAAGGAAGATGAAACCAATCAGCCATGGCGAGATAAACGCAAGGCCAAGCAGCGCTCTCCGAGATTTCAACGATAAACGAAGGGTTCTCATCGGCTCACTCCTTCCACCGCGTAATCTGCACCGCCAACCGTAATTTCCCCCACGTTAACCGGCTGGTTCGTGTAATTCACGAGAATTGAACCACCGCCGCTGTACGTGACCCGGACCACGCCATCCTGAATCCGTTCATGTTCGGAGATCTGCTGGTTTCCCAGTCCTTTTAACACCTCATTAGCTTCCTTATACAAGGCAACCGCATCATCCACCCAGTCTCCATACGCTGTAGCATAAGCCGAATCATAATTCGTTAACTTCAGCCTGGATGACGGTTCATAGGTCCACTGGAATTGCGGAGCTGCACCAAGTTCGAGACTTTGCAGCAGCTTCTTGCGCAAGTCCTGATCCCCGGAAGTATTCATTGGAGAAGCGGCATAGTTGATATATCCATGAATGACCATTTCGTAAAAAGGAACTTCCTCATCGGTAATGTTGAATCGGCTGGAGCCTGATGGCACATCAACAATGTGCTGCCCATATCCCCACGCATAAGCGTTAGCCGATGATAACATCATGTCCGGATATTCCTGCTGCAGCTTGCCGAGCTGCTCCTTCACAATGTTCTTCGCGGTCTCTCGGTGGATTACACGGCTATCCCGATAATCGGAAGCCAGAACCTGCCCGAGATCACGAAGTGACAATCCACTGAGTTCCAGTTTTCTTGTTTTCGCGGCAAACTCGCTCACCACATAAGGAAGCTTGGCAGCCGAAAGGAGATAATAACTGTCCTTGCTCTGATCCATCCGGTTGAGTGCAGGACTGTAAGGATACAATTCCGCTGTCTCCTTGGTTACAAAACGTGCTGCATCGGAAGATGGCGCAAAACGCCAGTCATCGTGATAGATCCGTTGAAATGCCACATCAGGAAATAATGCACCCCCGGACTGCTTCAACTGGGCAGACAGGTCCTGTAACTCGGAACGACTGCCCAATTCACTGTCCAGCTTCACCCGGGTTGGCATATGATGGCTAATACCACCGCCGAACCATCCCTGATATCGCATTTGCACGTGATTCACACCTTCCTGCTGTAACTTCGCGGCCATTTCGGCTGCCTGTTCGTATGTGGTCATGGCTAACGTGGTCCGATAGGGAACGCCAAGAAACGAAGCTTTTTTGTCCACGGCACCAAGCACATCCACATAAAATGGCAGCTCCATCTGTTCTGTCAACGGTTTTAGTACATCCTGCTCTACCAACTGCTGCTGATACAAGCGGGCCATGCCAGAGTAACTGGCATCTTCTCCATGAAGGAAATGGTACCGGACCTGAAGATCTCCTCGATAAGGCTCTTCACTTAGCAGCTGAATCTCCTGCATATTCTGCGAGGTGTACATTTCCAGTTCATCCTCGCCGCGTAGAGAAAAGGTCGCATGAACATGATTGTAGCTGTTCTGTCTGCCTCCAATATCCGCAGTGATGCTTGCCATGCCGTCCCCTTTTTCAATTACCGCAAACCAGGCATTTTCCCCGTTCTTCAAACCAAACACAGGCATATGTGCAGATTCACTAACCTGCGGCCGACTAAGCGAATTATCGTTGGGGTCTGCACCATATACGCGTTGTACATACTGTTCTTCCATGATCTTTCCGTTGTTCAGGTGAATCAGGCTGCCTGAACCGTCAGGCACGAACATATAGCCCTCTCCCTCCGTATCCGCTGCCCCAAAGTAAGCAAGCAAGTCGATATTACGAATACGGTATGGTCCACTTTCTTCCACTTGGTTCAGAGGTACGGTCACCATCAGCGAGCCTTGATCCAGCCGGTATTCTACCGGAATGACGAAGCTTGGCTTATCCGATGCGCCACTGCCTTCCACCCCGTTCTCCTGATTGTCAAAAGCAAGATCATCTGCGGTATAACCCGCTGTCTCAAAGGCATCCAGCATCTTGTTCAGGACAAGCTGCTTCGAAATCTGTCCATCGAGCCTTTCCAGCACATCCGGATTATTCTTGGTCGGATAGTAACGGGCAGACGTATATCTAGCGACTGTCTCATCCAGTTTCGAAAGAACCTTCTCTTCCAGACGCTGCTTGCTAATCAACTTGGGCAGCGCATCAATCCCGAGCGAGGTATCTCCAAGCGTATAGGTAATCCGAATTCCCTGATCCACGTTGGCAGCAACAAATTGTTTGTTACTAATACTGGAGCTGAAGTTGGGGAAATTCTCCAACGTACCGATTGTATCCCGGTAGGACACATTCAGCTGGGAGGACAGAACTTCCTTCTCATAAGCGGATGCCAGACCATCCTGATGACGCTCTTTTGGATTGCTGTACCAGATCTCTCCGTTCTTCCCGTCACGTACTGCGATTTCCGTTGTCTCCTCGTTATAGTACAGTGCCAGTCCCTGATCTTCGGCAATCAGCTGCATACCAGGAACCCCCTGAGAAGAATCTGTAAGGAATTGCAGTGGCTCCGTTTCGGTTGGGACGGCCTCGGTTGTCGCTTCAAGATAAGCCGCTGCTTCCACGGCAGGAACTCCCCTGTTGTTCATATACAGCAGTCCGGCTGCAATCAGGATCACAGCTGCACCACTGGCCAGCACCGTATATAATCGTTGCCTTTTGTTCACGGATGCCGCCTCCTTTAGGTCCGAAAAATCAACTCGCGATAGATGTTGTAACCGAATTCATATAATTGCTGCAGCATGCTGAAGACGAGCGCTCCAAGGAATACGATAATGCCCATAACGATGACCGTCAGCAGTATGGTCATCAACGTTTTGATCACCGTGTACTGGTGTACCGTCATCATGCCGATGAACAAAAGCAGCATAAACCAAAAGAACGCAATGGCATTGAACAGATAATAAAAAGCCGTTTCTTCCTGTACCATAAACCTGCTAACGATAATCATCGGGGCGTAGATCACAATAATCGGAATCAGCGAGTATCCTGTGGCCAGAACGATTTCCCTGAACTTTCCTTCCCCTTCCATCAGGGTGGTTACCGACCAGTTGGCGATGCACCAAAGAAAGAACGGTACCGCAACCGTTACGATCTCCCCTATGCTGTTGATTGTGCGAGGATCGATGTAATTCACGAGAAATCCCGCGTATTGCTTTTGCAAAATCATCATGACAATGGTAAGCGCCAATGCTGCAAAAGCGACAAGCAACCGGCCACGGTTATCCGACTTGAGATCCCAGAATGCATCGATGGGGTGAAAAATGAGATGCAGCGGAAACTTAATGTAGTCCTGCTTCACGATCAACCTGCCTCCTCCGTCTCCATTTAACCGCCACCCGGGTCAGGATCAGAATTAAAATCAACGCGATCGAGGCGGTCAGGAACGTTCCGAAGTGTTCCTTCATCATCTCCCGCCGATACCTTTTGAACGCGACAGAATAACTCTTGCGATCCATCCCAAGTTCGAAGTAACCCAGCGCTTCCTCGTTTTTCTTCTCCATCAGCAGGGACTTGCCGATCCCGATATAAGCGATATCATAGTTGGCGTTCAGCTTCAGCACTTCTCTCCAAATATGGACGGCCTCTGTATCCTCGCCCTGATAGTGAAGAGCAACCGCCTCATTCACGCTCGCTCCGAACCTTGTCGGCTCATAGACAACCAGATTGCTTCTGCCCCGGTCAAGGACCAACTGATGCTCACCGGATTGCTCAATGGCGACGGGAGTTTTGAGTGTGCCTACCTGATTTCCTTTGCCACCATATATGTAGAGCAGATGACCTTCATCGTCATAAGTGAACACCCTGTTCTGGGTCGCATCCAGTACACTATACATGCCGTTGCCGAGAACTTTCACATCAATCAGCTTGGATGGCCCGGGGTTATTGCGGAATCGGATGTCTCCTTTGACGTCAAAATAACCAAAACGCTTCAGCACATCTTCACCGGAGGGATTCAGGCGTTTGATCGGTTCATTCGAGCCGGGGTCAATATTCGTTGCATATACAAATCCCTTATGGTCCATATCCACATTGGAAAACTCTGTTGGGACAAACAGGACCATCTGTGCCCGCTGGGCTTTGGTCGATAACATCCGCCAGATATATTCGCCGTAGTCCCGTTCTACCTTGTTGGTGCCGACGTATCCAATGAACTTCCCCTTTTCATCGAATTGCATAATTCCCTCATACACACCCTGAGCCACCACGAATACCCGACCTACACGGTCAACGGTCAACTTCAGCGGCTGAAACTGAAAATCGGTAGCGAGAATATCGGACTCGGGCTTCGTAATGGTGTGAATCAGCTCACCTTCTCCATCAAGGACGACCACGCGACTGTTACCCGTATCTGCAACGTATATGTGTTCTTCTTCATCCACAAACAATCCGCCTGGAAGGTTGAAGGTCTCCTTGCTGCCATCCATCACAAATCCATCAATCACGCGCAGCAGTTTATAATTGGTGTCCAATACGATAATTCGACTGTTGCCGCTATCCAAAATATAGATCAACCCGGAGGGAGAAACGTTCACATCACCGGGGTCTTTGAACTCACTAATGCCGAGGTCGCTGCCTGATATGGTACGCTCGGGCAGATAGGCGTCCGGCGAAGGAACGGCTTCTTTCCAATAGTTGTAGTTATAACTCTCATACGGCGCCGGGGAGGCCGCCGCAGGCACGGCATTCACCAGCAGCAGAGATACTGCCGCCAGGAGAACAAGCCATCTTTTCACTGTGCGTGCCATATCGTTCCCCCTTAATCCTTCATGCCCGAGCTCGCCATCGTCTCAATGATTCGGCTCTGAGAGAAAATAAATAGCGTGATCGGCACACTCATCAATATAAGTGCTACCGCTGCACCCGCTCCTGCCCGGGATATTCCGCCCTGAATAATCTGGCCTGCTGCATAATGCAGTGTCTTGAGCTGCTCACTGTAGATGTATCCATTGCCGTCACTGCCCCACAGCATCTGAAACAGCAGAATAATCAATGTAAGCCAGGCTGGCTTCACATTCGGCATGACGATGGACCAGAAGATCCGGTATTCACTGGCACCATCAATCTTGGCTGCTTCCAGCAGCGCATCCGGAATTTGCTCCATGAACTGTTTCATCAGATATAAACCTAATGAATAGGCAAATGCCGGGATAATGACAGCCCAGTACGTATCGATCCATCCAAGCCATGACATGATCATATAGTTCGGGATCGCCGTCACAGCAGGTGTGAACATCAACGACAGTACAACCACCTGGAACATGAACACTTTGCCAGGAAATTTGTGTTTAGCCAGCGGGTAAGCCGCTGCGGAAGCCAGGAGCACATGACCCACGATGCCAATACCCGTAATAAATACCGTATTGAATATATAGCGCGAGAACGGCACCCACGAGTCACTTAGCAGATTCAGCAGATCCGTAAAGTTGCTGAACGTTGGATTTTTGACAAACAGTGTTGGCGGAAAGGTAAAAATCTCATCCAGCGGTTTAAATGCATTGTTGATTGCATAGATCAGCGGCAGCACCATGAAGGCACCAAATACAAGCAGAAGGGCAAACAGGGAGAGACTTCCCGACAGCGAGCGATTTACCCGCTTTTTGCCTGTCGCAATTGCAGCCATAGCTATTCTCCCACCCTTCGAAGCAGTTTCTGTACCAGCAGGTTGGTGCCTACCATAATCATGAACAGCACGGTTGCAATGGCCGAGGCGTAACCCATCTCAAACCGTGTTGTACCGAAGTCGATCAAATGGGTGACCACAGTCTCTGCCGCATAGTTCACGCTCGGGAACCCGGCAAGTGCTATCGACACATCTGCCACGGCAAACGAGGTCGTGAGCTGAATGACTGCGCCGAACATCAGCTGTGGACGCATTGAAGGCAAGGTAATATACCATAGCTCCTGCCAGCGATTCTTGATCCCATCCACGGCTCCCGCTTCATATAACGTCCGATCAACCGTCTGCAAACCGGCGATGAATGCCAGGAAGCCCGTGCCCAGACTCAGCCACAATTGCACCAGAATGAGGATCGGCATAATGTAGGCTTCCGTCTTCAACCACTGAATTGGCTCGAGCAGAAAGCCCCATTTGATCAGGAGTCCATTGGCTATACCATAACGATCCCCTGAGAAAATCATCAGCCAGATGAAATAGACATTCCCTGAAATGGACGGCGCATAGAAAATCAGCGTCATGAACGCCCTCCATTTCGGTGTTAATTCATTAATGATCCATGCAAACACGAAACAGGCAATATAACTGATGGGTCCAGTAATAATTGCGAAGAGCAGCGTATTCTTGATGGCAATCAGGAATACGTCATCTTCCAGAAACAGCCGTGTATAGTTCTGCCAGCCAATAAAACGCGGAAACTCCAGCATGTTGAAATAGGTGAAGCTGAGTATGATCGAGATAACTACCGGAATCACGGTGAACATGGTGAACAGGATCATATAGGGGGCCAGCAGGACATAGGAATGTTTGCTGGCCTTCATCTCCTGCAGCTTCCAGCTCCACCATGATTTCATGCCCATCCTTGATGCTTTCTCAGGAGGACTGTTTTGCCCATCTCGGAGTGATATTTGTGACACGGTTAACCCTCCCTCTGCTTACGGAAGACCAAATTCATTACGCTTGACGCGAATCTCGTCCTGAATATACTGGGTGTAGTCCATAATGGATTCCCTTGCCTCCACTTGGCCGACAACCGTCTTGTAAAAGGCATTGAACAGATGGCGTCCGGTAAAATAACCCCCAGGCACTTCAGGAATACCCTTCACCGTCTCGAATTGTGCCTTCAGGTTCGCATAATCCTCAGCAGGCCACGGGAGCGAATCAAGTGCTTTGATGTTGGCGGTTGGATAACGCGCGGCTGCACCCATCAGCCCTTCCATCTCACGACCAAACTCGGCCTGGACCGGTGTACTCGTCCACCACTTCATAAACTCCCATGCAGCTTCCTGATCTTTGGCACTCTCGAGCATCATGACCGCGCTGCCGCCGCCCGGAACGTCCCGATTCAATATTCCATCCGACTGCACAGTACCTGGGACAGGAACAAACCCCCATAATCCGCGGATCTCCGGTGCAAATACGGACAGCTGGTTATACATCGTGTAATCCGTCAGACCAATCGGCATCTGCCCTGTCCGGAAACGGTTGGCAAAGTCGTATTCCCGCTCCAGCTTGTAATCGGTGTAAAACTCTGTCCATTTCTTAAATGTCTCAATACCGATGCGGGAATCCAGATCCGATTCCTTGCCGTCATTGCGATAGAACGAGCCTCCGTTCTGCAGGAGCATCGTTGCATACTGCGAGTTAGGCGGAATGTTGACGCCCTGCATGTTGGCCTGGGCCACCACAGGCATGCCAAATTCCATATGATTTTTGCTCAGTATCGCCAGCAGGCTCTCGACATCATCCCACGTTTGAGGAACTTCAAGGCCCAACTCTTCCATGACATCTTTTCGGTAAAACAACATATTGAAGGTCTGTGTTTCCGGCAAGGCATATACGCCTGAATCATAGACGTACGGTACGATCGCACTTTCCCGGAATTCCTGTTCCACCGAGGTATAGTCACTGAATTTGGTCAGATCAACGGCCGAGTTACGCATGGCAAAGTTCACCGGCAGATCATTGCCGATCTGCATCGCTACATCCGGCCCTTCACCCGATAAAGTGGCTGGCAATAACGTGCCCATGTTAACCAGCTTCAGATTGACGCTGATCCCACTCTCCGGTGTGAACGTCTCATCAATCATTGCTTTCATTGTATTGGCCTGATCACGTCCACTCCCGATCCATACCGTCACCTTGCGCTGATCTTCTGATGTGGATACGTTTCCGATCTGGTTATAATCGATGAAAAATGAATTATAAAAAGTCTTTGCTTCGTGGCCGATCTTCGCCAGCGCTCCCATGCCTGTATCGGGAATGCTGCGGTCGAGGGACGCAACATACAGGGCATCAATTTCGAGCGGTTGCTCACGAGCCTGCTGCACCCATGTACCGAGCCCGCCTGTGTTCGTTTTGTAAGCGGCAAGCCTTCTTGGAATGGTATCCGGCTTGTCGATCATCTCATCCAACTGCTGGGCCATCGTTTTGATCAATGCTTCCTGATCACTGGACTGACCTGACAGAATGCGAAGCTGAGCTGCTACTTCCTTCAAGCGTTTGCTTTCCCCGCTGAACACCTCCAGCAGATTCGGAATCTGCTTCTCCACCCGGTAATCCCGGAATTCATCAGGCTTGGTCCCCGTGATCATCAGGATTCGCCGATACATGGAGTTCAGGTTATACAGACTGTCCTCCACATTGCGGATGAGTGGCGCGAAGTCACCAAGGCTGTTCTCCAGCCGTATGACGTGTTTGCCTTTTTCGAGCTGAAACTTGTAAGCTTCCTTGCCTCCCATCACGTCAATGCGATAGTCACTTTGGTAACGGAAAGGCGCTTTGGTCATCTCGGCAAACGGAACTTCGCCATCAATGGTCAGCTTGCGCGTGGAATATATGCCTTTTACGAAATTTTGCTGTGCAGTAAAACCGATATGATAAAGTCCACTCTCCGGCACATCCACTTCCCATTCGATCCACTGTCCTGGCAGACGCCAGTTATAGCCACCAATCGTATTGATGCGTACCTGGGAAGCACTGTAAGGAGATACCGCTGAACTTGATCTTTCACTGGTCGGGTATAGCGTAGGTGAAGATTTGGCCACTGCCGCTTCTCCTTCAACCCGAATGAGCACATCTTTCGGTTGCCCGGTAGAATCCGGCTGCTGCGCCCCTGCGGTCTCCGTATATGGAACGGCAGGCTTCTCATTGAATAGCCGTATCGATCGAATCACCATCGGTTCACGCGATGATTTCAGCGTAAGGGTGTGTTCCCCTTTTTCCAAATGAAACTTGAATGGAGCCTGTTCGTACCCGTCTGAGTCCTGAAACGTTTCTTCCATCCAGCGTGGTTTCTCCACTTGTTTGGGACGAAGATCATTGCCCTGATTATCCCGTTCAACGGCTTCTTTCTCATTGCCCCATACCCGGTCAAACTGCAAATAGGCGGCTTCTGCAAACGGAAGTTCACCGTCAATATACAATGCGCGCTCAATCGCAGAACTCTTGCCTTCTACGGGAAAATAAACAGCGGATAGGTTATACAGTCCGGTTTCCGGCACATCCACAACCCAGTCAACCTCTCCCGTCTCTCCGGTATGAAGCGATACACCTGTCATGCCCTCATAATCACTCAGTTTGCGTACCTCTTCACCTTCCGCCCGTTTGTAGTCCTCTGCTTCAATGATGATGTCCACATTCGGCAGTGGGGCCTCACCTGCTTTGGACAGATATTGTTCATACCCTTTCTTCTGCCTCGTCTGCTGCAAAATGGCATCCACCTCAATGGCAGGCAGACTGCCAGGCGGAACATCTGCACTCTCTACGTCCGTACCGGAGGTGAAATACAGTATGACGCAGGCTGCCGCTGCTACGATTACTGTGGGCAGGATCCATTTCTTTCGTTGTAGAATTCCAGCCATTCTACGAGTCCTCCTCATCAAGGCTGATGCCAGCTCCACCCTGTTTCAGGGTTCAGGAAAAGAGGCGCCGCGCAAACTCTCGGGCACGCAGCACCTCTGCCTGATATACGGCTGGTGTTATTGTTTGCCGAGTTTATCAATCGCAGCTTGTGCCTGCGCTTTGTACTTCTCGGCTGTTGCAGTAACGGAAGCATTATCTTTGATGATATCGTTGACATAATCACCGATTGGATAGCCTGTGTAGGCATCATCCAGTAAGATGCGTCCCGTGCCCGCAATATGTTCGCGAATCATGGCGATGTCCTTCTCATCGGTGTAACGGCTCTCCAGGTAATCCTGACCCGGGTATTCTTCAATCTGCGGGATGTCGAAGGTCTCTTCGTAAATTTGGTATACCATCTTAGGATCTTCTACACCTTTGGGAATGAACTTGGCGGAGGCTGCGTTGTTGGCGTAAGTCACATCCTTGCTGCCTTGAGGTCCGTTGGGAATAGGGACTACACCAGCAGCAAAGGTGATATCTCCCAGCTGCCATTCAGCGGCGGTGAACAAGGCAACGTCTCCATCCTTGAATGTATTGCTTTCCTCCCAGTTGGTTTTGTCGCCTGTCTTGACCTTCACGACATTCTCCACGTTAAACAGGCGTTTAACGAATTCGGCAGCCTCAATGGTTTTGGGGTCGGACAACCCTTCTTTTGCGTTCTCGTCATCTACGATCGTGCCGCCATTGGCAGCGGTAAAGTGACGAAGCACGTCGATCGGCCAGCCGGAGAATCCGTATACGTCAATCTTGCCGTCATTATCCGTATCTTTTGTTGCCTGTTTGGCCAGTTCCATGAATTTGTCCCAATCCCACTCGCCTTTGTTATATAGCTCCTGTGGATCAGGCAGCGACATTTTTTTGAATAAATCGCGGTTATAGTGAAGTCCCAGACCGATGCTGATCGGGTTATCGAATGAGTAGTAATCACCTGCAATGGCAGGATATTTTGTGATCAGGTTGGCCTCCTGATTGATGTTGTTCTCAGCTGTGGTAAATTCGGAGATTGGCAGCAGCTGCCCTTTGAGGATGGCGGGAAGTGCGGATTTGTATTCCATCTGCACGATGTCTGCGAATGGCTCGCCAGCCAGTGCAGTCGTTGTAAATTTATTCATGTATTCTTCAAACGGGACATTTACAAACTCGATTTTCACGTTATATTTCTTCTCGACTTCAGCAATCTTATCAAGACGAGCCTTATCTGAGGCTGTCTCCCCCGCGGGCTTCAGATCCCACCAGGCAGCAACCTTGATGACGCGTCCTCCCATATCCGGCACAGTGACTGCCGCTTCTTCTGCTCCGCCTTCTTTATCTGTCTCAGCGACTTCGGTGCTGTTTCCTGAGTTAGTTGCTCCACCTGCATCGGTCCCCGTCTGCGTTGTACCCCCACCACTGCAAGCGGATACAAAAAGCATCACGGCCAGTAACATCAGCGGCAGAACGTTCCATTTTCTTCTCATGATTTGTACAACCTCCCCGAATGTGTTTGTCTAATACGGTCACGCAAAAACAACTAACCTCACCCCACCTAATAAAATCAGAACATCACCGCCATTTGTTATTTCATCGTTTGGTTTGAACAAACAAAATTTAACATAGCAAAATGTAAGCGTCAACATTTTATTGTTAACATTTTCTATTTTTTCTGCTATGATGCTGATTAAACCAGTAAAAAGGGCTATTCAACAGCATTTTGATCACATTATCTTTTGAGTGTATCGATAATTAAGCAATTTTAAATCTTCACAATTTGTTATTTTCTAAAATAACAAATTGATAATTTTTTAAGACAAGATTCGTGCTTTACTCTCAAAAAACTTCATCTCTGCCGTTCCATTTCCATCGTAAAATCCTGGGGACCACTAACATTTATTATTCTGTGTCCGTTATTAGATTAGAGGAAATATATCATGATATACTGGAATCAGTTTCATGCTACATGGTCAAGAATACGGCAGAACTAAGAATGTAAGGATGGTATGATGAAGACGAAGGTAACAATTCAGGAAATAGCACATTTTACGGGTCTGTCAAAATTTGCGGTCTCACGTGCACTCTCTGGGAAATCCGGTGTGAGTGATCAGACACGGGACATTATCCTTAAGGCCGCTGGCAAACTTGGATATTTCAAAGATAACAGCATGTTATCTGGCGATATGAACAACAGCAATGATCTTCACGACCCACAACACATGCGTTGGAGCGGAACGATCCTCATTTTGTTTCCAAATGTTCGTTACCAAAACCAGGAGTCTGTCTACTGGGGGCCCGTCTTTAACGGGATATCATCCAGACTGAACCAGAAAGGGATCAATATTCTTACCCTGACGGAGCCTTCTGCGGACCAATTATTTACACTGCTCAATCCCGATGCCATCCGGGGCATTATTACGGTGGGTTCAATCACCACCCCCATATTGCTTGAAATTAAGCGCCTGGGGATTCCCGTCGTTATGGTTGATCATCTCGATCCGGTCTTCCACAGCGACAGCATTTTTACAGACAACTTTACTTCGATGCGTGAAATCATGCTATATCTCCTTCGCAAGGGTTTCAAGAGCTTTCAATTTGTCGGGAATATCAGCGATGCTCACAGCTTCTATGAACGATGGATCGCGTACAGTTCTGTGCTTATGGGCAACGGTATAGAAATGAATCAGATACCGGAGTTGTGCAGTCCAGCCGTCGATGATTTCCGCCAAACGTTCACGTCGGTAGTTCATGAGGCCAACTTGCCAGAGGTGTTTGTATGTGCCAATGACTTCTCCGCGCTCTATACGATTGAAGCACTGGAGAGTATGGGAATAAGCGTACCTGACCAATGTGTTGTCACGGGTTTTGATAATTTGTACGACAACATTCCGGTGCTCGCCACGGTCAACGTAAACAAGGAATTGCTTGGTGCGCGTGCAGTGGACCAGATGTTGTGGCGCATCGTAAACCCCGAGAGTAATGTGGAGAAAAAATTGATCATGGCAGACGTCATCATTCGGGAACAATATAGCAGGCATAGCGGTTAAACAGCTGCATAGACAAAAAACACCCCCATACCAGTGGTTTACGTTACTGGCTGGGGGTATTTGAAATTAGATATATCCTGTTTAGGCTATCCAAGTTACGTATCTGTCCGTACATCATCCCATTCCTGATCCAGATAACATATCAGCCAATTTAACGCACGGTGACGTTCATAGGCGACTCCACCATTCAACCCGGCAGGAGGTGCCTGGTCATTCACACGGCTGTCTACACATACCCAGTTGTAACGGTAGATCAGGTCAGCAGCGTCCAGAATTTCACTTTTGCTGCGCAGGGATGCTTCGGCCAGAAAATCCTCAAAAGTGTCCTTTTGCTGCAAATATCCTACAGCCTGTCCAACGTTACACAGATCTACTGGAGCTCCAAGTTCCTCGACGTAACCAAGCGCCCATAACATTACATGATAAGCCTCGTACCCCCATGAAAAAGAGATTACATCCTGTTGTTCCGCCCCATGCTGCGCGATAAACCTCTTCTCGACAGGTGAGAAAAATGAGGCCGCATCATACTTGTCGATGACTTCCTGAACCAGCGCTGCCGTATCTTCCGCACTCTCTCCGGCACCCAGACATTCACCCTTGAGTGCTGCGATACAGAGGGCAACTGCGCGCTGTGCCACTTCTTCTGCGCTTCGGATCATTGTGTGCTCATCTCCGGCCCTGGCGGGCAAATGAACATTGAATGGAATGCCCTGTTTTGCCAAAATGGACTCGGATTTTTCTTTTCGCCGGGCTCCAGACTCGGAATGCGGTCTGACATCATCCAAAAAGCTGGTGTGCGCCGTTACCTTGTAATCTTCCACCTCGGATTCTCCGTTGACATCGAGCAATAACTGCCCTTGTGCGTCCAGTAGGGACCCTCCGCCCCAGAAAATAATCGCATCCAGTCCATGGGCAAGCGTCAATAATTCCTCGAAGAACTCCTCGGATATGTCCTCTTCAGTCTCAATGCCAACGACCATGTTCAGGGTCGAGCATTTGATCAGCACTTTCTCCTGCACTGCCGGATTACGTCCCTCAATCTGACTCAGGAAGCCCATCATGCCCTGAATCATTGAGGTGAATCCCTCGGGGTTGGTCTGACTTGTCATGATGTTGAAACCTTTGGTTTTCTTGCTAAGCCACTTTTTGCGAATCACCTGAATATGGGTTTTGTCTTCCTTGCGCTCGATCTTATCCTGTGGATAGATGGATTGAATGAGTTCAAACAGCTGATCCAGGTCAAACTGGGAGCTGTACAATGCGCAGTTTCTCATTATGTCACCTTCTTCTTTCTATAAATTCAACTAATGAAAATTTACACTGGCACTCCGATGACAGAACAACCTTCCGATCGCTGTTATCCCCAGATTTTGATTCCCTTTTTTAAAGGAGAAAATCCGGAGATAGCTTATGCTTCCGATGTAGCTTTCTTTTCAGAAAGCTTTTAGGCGAACGCTTCGCTTCTTCAGGTTATTTCTGTCCTCTCCGTTATTGTGTAAATGTTAGTTGAACTAATATAACTAGTCCTTATACGGATCGAATTCATTGCCTCCGGCCATCGCGACACCGACGGGACGCAGAATATGATTGATTTTCAAAGTATGTTCGTGAGCATCCAGTACATCCTGCAGCTTTTTGTATACAAACGGACTTTCGTCTGTGCCTGCGCCCCTCAGCTCGACACCATAGGCACGAATTGCTGCCTGCATCTGTTCCTCACTGATTTCGCCGCCCATGCGTGTGCGCAGCTTGTAATTCATTTTGCCGGCAGCCTGGGTACGACTCATGATCCGGCCAGCCCCATGTACAGTGCTTCGGAATGACTCGGTATTCTCCTCGCTGTGAATTCCTTCGACAATCACCGAAATATCTCCCATGCTGCCTCCGACAAAACCAAGCTGCCCGGGAGCCAGCGGTGTTGCTCCCTTGCGGACGACGACCACTTCTTCGCCCATATGCTGTTCTTTCCATGCAAAGTTATGATGGTTGTGCACCGCATACTCCGCACTTGCTCCAAGAATACCAAGCACCTGGTCGATAACGTAATCCCGGCCTGCATAGGCGTAACGGCCTGCGAGACTCATTCCGTCCCAATACATCTCACCCATTTCACTGTTCAGGTCAAACAACGTAGGTGGCTGATCCATGGATTCTCCGGGTGCCTTCCCGCTAAACTCACGACCCGCAGCCAGATTGAGAAACCCGCTAGCCACCTTATGGCCGAATCCACGACTGCCAAAATGATTCGCAATCCATACTTTGCCCGTTGATTCTTCCACGAAAATATCTACAAAATGATTGCCACTGCCTACAGTGCCAAGCTGGTTACGTGCCAGTGTTTTTAATTTGTGCTGCAATCCAGGCTCGATTGTGTCGAACAATTTCCAGCTGGCATCATCAAACAGCTCATGATCGACTGGGGTTGGATTATTCCTGCCCACGCCAAACGATACGTTTGCATTGATATCGTCCATAATAACGCCAATCTGATCCTTGATCTCCTCCCACATGAGGTTGGTGCGTACCGCTTTGTTACCGCAGGCAATATCATATCCGACTCCTGATGGACTGATCATATTACGGTAGGCGACCACACCTCCGATCGGCTGCGAATATCCTTTGTGATGGTCGGCCATTAGAGCTACACCAAGCACATCGCCATGTTGCGAGCAAGTCACTGCCTGACTTACCGCATTCTCCAGCGGCTCCCCCCAAACTTTGATGTTATCCACGATTCTCATACGCTATATAAACCTCCTGTCTTATCAAACACTTTGTATATATTACCAAAAACTATACCATATGGGCAGTAAATCAATTCCTGCTGGATGATACACATTGCCATTTCAATTGCAGTGTCCTCTACCAACTGCTGTACGTTATTGTGTAACTTTAGATTTGTTTTATTTTCACAGATTGTATTTTATACCAAACAAAATGACATATATATATTGCAAAAAGACTCAAATAATATTATCATGAAGTTCATAAGAAATATTTACCACATTATTTTCAAATCTCTATGAAGGAGAGGTCAATCATGAAATGGTTTAAAACAAATGGCAATCAGGATGAGCGTATCGTCAATCTGAAAAACAAGGTGTATAAGGAAGCTTACACTTTAATCATGTGGATCTGCGGCATCTCCATCCTGATCAAAAGCTTTCTCAGTTGGGAGACTTACTCCATGCTGACGGAAGTGATCGTCCTTCTCGCAGGAAGTATCTATTTCGGAGTTCGTTCCGTCATGCTGGGCATTTATTCGGATGAAGTTGAGGTCCATGACCAGACGAGCAAAATTTCATATAGCCTGCGCAACATAATTACGGGTCTGATTATCGGTATCTCAATGGCCTTGTTCCTGGGCATAAGAAGTTCCGTTTTGTTTGCCGATACGGCGCATGAGAAGTGGTGGTATTTCTTCCTCGTTTTTATTATTTCACTGCTGCTTTATATTCCGCTCTTTGCAGGATTCAATGTCATCGTTCATCACTTCGCAAACAAGGCGAGTCAAAAAGCCGCTCGAAAAGATCAGTGGGATTCATAGAAAGGATACAAGGGTGAATGGGCATGAAAAATATACGATTGAAAGTCGCCCGGGTCGAAAAGGATCTATCGCAGGACGATCTGGCACGGATCGTTGGTGTATCGAGGCAAACCATTGGTCTCATTGAACTGGGAAAGTATAATCCGTCCCTCAGCTTATGTATTGCCATATGCAAGGCACTCTCAAGAACACTGAATGACCTGTTCTGGGACGAAGAGCAGACATAAGCCGGATGGTTCAAATACTTAATCATTTATTTATCAACTACACGACGAATGAAGGAGGCTAAATTTTGATTTATTTCAGGAAAAGAAAGATTGGTACTGTCCTTGCACTGACTTCAGCCATACTGGCAAGTTCGCTCTATCCAACAGGGCTTGCAGGTGCTGCAGCATCAGCTACCATGGAGACCATTCAGGGGCAGGTAACTCAGGTGCAATCCGCAAAAACATCGGATGAGAAAATTGCAGAATGGAACGAATGGGCTAGAGATCACGCATATCGACTGGATAGCATCCAGCCTGTGAAGACAGGTCAGGAGCCTGATTCCTTCTCGGATCTGGAGATGCTGAAACCTCTACTCTATGACAAGCGAATTGTGTTTCTGGGTGAAAGCTCCCATGGGGTTGCCGAATTTAATCTGGCGAAAACCCGGCTGATCCAGTTTTTGCATCAGGAAATGGGATACAACATTCTTGCCTTTGAAAGCAGTCTTTCCAACACATCGCTTGCTAATGCCATGGTAAAACAGCAACTTCCCGAACAAACGATGAGAAACTCCATCTTCGGCGTCTGGTGGTCCAAGGAAATCATGCCTTTATTCGATTATCTCAAAACGAGCGCACAGACTGAACAACCCCTGATTCTAACCGGATTCGACATGCAGCTGCAATTCCCGCTGTTGGACGGTAACTGGCTGAAGGATAAAGAGCTCGCCAAGCTACTCGCACAAACGGAACAAAAGCTGTCCAATTTCTCTGCCGGAACAGATCTGAAAGCCTATCGCGCTGAGAAAAATGAAATTATCAAGGTATACAAAGACGTCCTTCAATCCCTGAAATCCAAATCGAACCAGGCCTATCTGCAAAAAGAATACCCGGATCAACCGAAACTTTCCATGCTGCTGGAGCGAAGCCTCAGTGATCGAATTCATGTAGCAAGGGAATATGTCGATCTTTCGATCCGTGCAGCGGCTGAAATGAATGAAGGAAAATATGAGACGTTTTTTGACTCCATGGAGTGGCGCGATCAGGCGATGCATGACAATCTCATGTGGCTCGCAACCGAAGTGTATCCAAACGAAAAATTTATAGTATGGGGACATAACGATCACATAAGAAAGGCGCATAGCGAAGTCATGGGCTCGCCCTATCCCATAACCATGATGGGAGAAAAACTTTCGGAAGAAATAAAGAAATCCAGTTATGTTTTGGGATTGTATGCATCCAGCGGTCAAACGGCCGATAATTCCGGCGGACTTCATGCCGTTGAGCCGGCAAAACCCGGTTCCATTGAAGGCATCATATCAGCAACGAATACCCCCTACAGTTTCCTGGACCTGCGGTATCAGAACAGGGAAACAGGCAACTCATGGATGTTCGAACCACGATTTGCATACAGCTGGGGCATGATCTCTGAGAGTTTTGTCCCGCGAGATCAGTATGACGGCATTTTAATGATTGACGACGTTCATCCACCGCAATATATTCGATCTTCCTCATCAGGCTCCAAAGAACAAAGTCAGGAATAAATACAAAAAGAGAGCTGGCAGCTCTCTTTTTGTATTACCATTTTCCTGTTTTTACTTTTTGCTAATCTTGAACTTAAACTCCCACGTCGCCGTGTTACCCGAATAACGGCCCCTGTTCTCTTTCACAACAACGGAAAGGGTCTTATTGGTCGATTTGGAGAAAGAGGATACTTTAACGTTGGTGCTTTTGCTTCCGAGATCGGGAATCTTGTCCTGTTCTTCGGCAATCGCTTTTAATTTCAACGTATCAGTTGATTTCAGCTTTAATGTAACAGAAGAACCTTCATTTAGGTTTTTACCGTTTACACTTGCACCTACGGCCCAATCGTTACCGACGGAGTTGTTCTCTACCAGTTCCGCGCTGACCAGTGTCACGGTTACATTAACCGTTTTGGCGGCAGCGTAGGATGTTGGGGAACATACGGCAAATACCAAACTCAGAATCATCAAGACATTAGCCCATTTTTTAAACACGAGAGTGCCTCCCTCATATCCATACTGTTGATTTATGACTATGCCTTATTCGCCTTACTCCTTAAATAATCCTCCTGGTAATAAACATTTCTACGTCCTGTAGATTAGTTCAGCATTTTCAATGATTCGAGCTATATATTGAGATTGTTAGTCGCTTATTGAATGGATGCAAAATCTCAGTTCAAATGCTTCCGGTACCCTTGAACCTTCTCATCCTTGAATCCAAGCTTTTCATAGAAAACATGGGCTTCCTTGCGCTGATCGCCAGATACCAAAATCATGTACTCACACCCGAGATCCTTCGCAATCCGTTCAATCTGGAGCATCAGCTTCTGACCAATCCCCTGCCTGCGGACCTGATCCGATACGATCACATTCTCCACGACCATGAAAGGCTTGCATTGACCCACGAGATCCATACATTCGATTCCCATGACAGATCCAGCCAGCTCGCCATTATAAAAAGCACCCAGCACGTGATAATGACCATTTTGCTGTATGTGGCGAAACATTTTTTGCATCTGCTGCTCATTGGTAGGTGTCCCCATTAACTCATTGTACAGTTTGCTTAAGGCCGGTAAATCCTGAAATTCAATAGCTTTGATTGTAACCATAGACCCATCCCCTGACTTCTCTCTTATTCTGCACTCTCTACTCTACCCTAGGTGAGATCCTTTTTAAAATAATAATGACGATGCCCTGTTGGTGCATTTTCAATGGTAGCCATCAATTGATAGCCATGTTTCTTGTAGAATTCCGGTGCCTGGAACGAGAATGTATTCAGTATAATAAAATCACAACCTTTCTCACGCGCAATGCGTTCGACTTCCAGCAATAATCGGGAACCATATCCTCGATGACGCTGCTGCTTATCTACCCAGAGGATATCAAGCTCCAGCCAGTTCCAGCATAGCGTACTGAGAACACCAGCAACGATTTCTCCAGCTTCATTTTTGATATTAAAATTCAATTCTTCATAACGGTGTTTCAGTTCCTCGCTCAGATGCGCCGCATTAAACGCAATCAATTGATGACGAACATAGGCTGAATCTTCCGCAGTGCTGGGATTCATCGTTCCTTGTGACATTTCCATTCCCCTCTCTGTCATTTCCTCATAAAAACTGGATAATTCCTGTGCATCTTCTTGAGTATTTTAACATTATCTGAGGGTATGCAGCATAAAAATAACGCACCTCCAATGGAGATGCGCTCATCCTTTTATAGTTCAATTACGTGAATTCAAAGCAATTCTTCTTTCATCTTAAGCATGACCTCTACATATCCTGTGTCCATTTTGCCCAACATGTCTCTTGCCTGCACGTTAATCCGAATTGGGGTTTCGCTTGATGCAAGAGCTCTGACGTACAGCTTCTGTCCATCCATTCTGACTTCAGCCAGTTGTGGATCTGGCGATTCCGCTGTGAGAATCAGTGTTGATCTCTCGTCATCCTCATCTTCAAACATGTATCCCAGGTCGATCTCGGTCTCTTCATCTCCGACATAAGCTGTATTTCCCGCGGGTGCCTCCACCAGAACTGGTGCAGCATCATCGAAATCGTACATCGGTAAACGTTCGAGCAGTCCCAGATGAAAAGTCAAGTCAGGTTCGTCTCTAAGCAAAATGGAGTTGTTACTGATATTTAAATATTGCAGCAAAGATAGGTCAGCAATTCCGGTTGGAAAATGAGCCAGCTCGTTGTCACCAATGTCCAACAACTCAAGGGAATTCAATCCATTTACATCAAGGGATGTCATCTGATTGTAGGACAATATGAGTTCCTGAAGATCCGTAAGTCCGGAAACATGAACCTCTGTAAGTTGATTGCCAGCCAAATTCAGCTTCTTCAATTGCGTGAAGCCTGCAGCGTCCACCTGACTGATGTTGTTGCCTGACAGGTCAATTTCCGTAACGTTCATGCCTTTGAAAATTTCGTATCCCGTCAAATCGGAAATACCTGCATTTCTGGCATAGAGTCCTCCATCGGTCTGTACCAGTGCTTCCACCAGTTCCTCTTTGGTCAACGGATCATTTACATCCTTCTCGAGCCAATAGGCAATGGCTCCCGCTAAATAAGGATCAGGAAATTGTCGACTGATCGTATTGGCAAGGACCGTAATTTTAAGCTGTGCAGTAACACTGGCCCCTTGATTATCGACAGCCTTGACTGTCAAAACTGCTTCTCCCTCAGCGATTGGTGTAAGCTTGATCATCTGCCCATCTACCGTGGCAGTAACAATGGCTTCATCTCCATCCACAATACTCCATTGCAGGGCGTCTCCATCGGGGTCACTGAAGTAGGAGGAAGCCTGAAAATCCAGAGGCGCATGGACCAATATAAGTTCCTGATCCGGTAATCCCTCACTAACAACCACCGGAGCTTGGTTCATCGGTTCTGGGTTGGATGGCGTTGTTGGATTTGTTGGGTTTGTTGGGTTTGTTGGGTTTGTCGGATTCGTTGGGTTGCTTGGCGTTGAGCCACCGCCGCCTGTACTCCCGCCTCCATTACCGGAATTGGTTCCCGACCCATTCGTTGTATTCCCCGCAGAATTCCCTGCAGCTCCATTGCCTGAAGTCGTTCCCTCCACTTCCGTCACTTGCCCAGGCTTTTCCGAATCGGAATCTGAACCGGCATCCCCCTGTTCGGAAGCCCCTTCAAGCATCTTGATCGCCTCGCTTCCACGCAGCGCAATTACGGCCATCTCTTGTCTTGTAGTCGGACGTTTCGGAGCAAAGTTACCGTTCTCCCCTTTTACCAGACCCAATTCAACAGCCTGCCGTACACTCTCTACTGCCCATGGACTGATGCTTGAAGCATCCTTGAATGACAATATGTTGGTCGTTCCAACAGGCTCGACATATCCCCTGACATTCAGCATCCGGATCAACGTTGCCGCCAATTCTTCCCTGGTTACGAGTCCGTCTGGACGAAACGTACCATCAGGATAACCTTTCATGATTCCTGCCGATTTAACCAATTCAATAGAAGCCAAATTCTCGGTCTGGTTGTACAGATCCTTGAACTGTCCTGCCTGAACCTGGACTTCAGACTTCAGATCCAACCCCGCAATACGAACCAGGGTGTATGCCAGATCACCACGTGTAAGATTCAATCCCGGATGAAACAATCCATCCTTCATTCCCGGAATCAGCTCTTGTTCCATGACCATCTCAATAGCTTGTCTCGCCCAGGGTGCAGCCTGCTGCAAATCATCTATACTTCCTGCTCCCGCTGCTGCACTCACTGCTTGAGGAACAGTGAGCGTCGATACAGATAACAGTACTGCCAGATACGGCAAGATTCTGTTGCTTTTGTTGCGTGCTTTTCGTTTCGATAGATGTGTCGACATGAATTAACGTTACCTCCCACATGACTCTAACTTTGCATCATCTTAAGCAGCAAAGTTACTTATAGTCTTTATTGTAGGAGAGTCCTCATCGAGAAAATAGTCTACAAAACGATAGACATCCATGGGCGAATTCACAGCCACCCTTGCTGCTCGGCAATCTGTACGGCATGTGCACGACTACTGGCACCAAGTTTGGCAAACACCCGTCTTATATGGGTATTTACCGTTCCTGTCGAGATTCCGAACTCAGCTGCAATCTGTCTGCTGGTCAACCCCTCGGCGATGTAACCAAATACCCTCTGCTCCATGGGACTAAGCCGGACGGAAGACACGCCCTCCCGGTTTTGTTTTGCAAATGCAGCTAGCAGTTGTTTCACATAAGCCATTTTGATGCCCGAATCTTGTATGGAATGAGTACGACGCAAATGCAGATAGTGCTGCAAGAGGCGTTTGACGGGTTCCCCTTCGTTTACAAAGGAACGAATGTAGCCCTCTGAGCTGCCAATCACGATGGCACGTGACAACGGGACCATACTCTCAACTTTATGCCCTTGGCGTTGAAGAATCTGAGCTTCGAGCAGGCCGCATTCAACTTGTTCTGTTAACCAGACTCGTTCTTCAGCTAGCTTGCGTAAGCGTTCCAGTTCAATGAGGGACAGTTCATATTCACCCAACAGGATCCTGGCTCGGACACGTACAAGAGAGCTAAATACCTGATCACAACTGATCTTAGGGTTAACCCTTTCGACGATGGAGTCATTAATCATAAGCTGTGCTGTCTCTGCAGGTTGAATCTCGAGCTGCAGCCGATGCTGATGTGCCTGAATGATGGGCTGCCAGTATTCGAGATCTTTGGCGGATAACAGCACGCTGAGCTGCTGCAGCCATTTGATCCCTTCATTCGGTCTGCCCTGGGCAAGCTCTATTCTGGCTCTAAGTACATAAGCCGGAACCAGCAATGCAGCCACTTTGATCTGCAGTGCTACTTCGAGAGCACGGTCCGCATAACGCGTAGCTTCAGACAAGTGATTCTGTTCCAGCTTCACTTCAGCGTATCCAGTACCATAATAGGATGTCACATAAGAATTCTCGGAAAACCAACGATTCGTGATTGTACCGAAGCACATCTCACCTCGTTGCAACGAACCGTTAACCCCGTGGAAACTGCGCAGGCGCATGCTTTCTCTCCGGTCATAGTCCATATATTGAAACGCAATATCATCCGGATAACCCTGATCGATATAGGAAATCAAATAGTCGGACAACCCCTGCAGATCCCTGTTAAGATAAGCCATATAAGCTCTCATCACACAGACCACCTGGAGCAAATATCTGCTAATCTCAGGGGGTAGCTGATCATGCAGATGCACCTGAATCATGTTTTCCAGTTCATCAAGTTCCTTCATCATCTGACCATAAGGCCGTTCACGTGAAACGAGAAACAAATACGACATGTACAATTTGGGGCGAGCCTTGATGACCTCTTGTGGCAAAACATCGAAATATTTTCGAAGTGTCCACCATTCTCCCATTATAAAATGGGCAAACAATTCTTCCAGCAATCGGGCTGCATCCTGCATATGCTGACCGAGAATATAATGATCCAGTGCCTCGGCCGAGTATCCTTGCTGTTCATACCACTGTGCAGCCTTGGCATGAAGGGCATTTACCTGTTCGGTTCCATAACGAGCCAGCTCACGCCGCAAAAATGAAGAGAACATATGATGATAGCGGAACCAGTTTGCTTCCCGATCTAGCGCAATCAGAAACAGATGCTCCTTTTCCAAATGTCTGAGCAATTGCGGAGCATCCTCCATACCAGTCAGCACTCTGCTTAGATCGCTGTTCATTCGGTGTACAACAGAGGTGCGCAGCAAAAAATGCTGCAGTTCCTGTGATTGTTGATAAAATACCTCCTCCAGCAAATACTCGGAAACCGAACGATCACCGAAGTGATGCGGTTCTTCCCGCAAAGGTTGAGCCAGCGGACTGGTACTCCGCGTACTTTTATCTTCTTCTGCGCTTCCAATATGAGACAAAGCGAGCAGCTTAAGACCGGCAACCCATCCTTCCGTCTGCAGCACCCAGTTACGCGCATCCGCGCTGGTAATGTTAAGCTTCATGGCTCCCTGACAGAACTCTATCCCTTCTTCTGCGGTGAATGCCAGATCCTGAAGCATAATCTGGCCGAGTTCCCCACGGAGCCTCAGCTTCTCCAGTCTGAAAGGAGGAGATGTCCGACTCGACAATACGAGATGCGTTGATGGAGGCATGTTCTCAATAAAATACTCCATTTGTTCATGAATCTCCGCTTGGGTTACAGCGTGGTAATCATCCAGAATAAGTAAGACAGGCTTCTCGGACAAGGCAAGGTGATTCAGTAACAGCACCAGTGCTGAACGCGGCTGTATGCTATAGCCCCGCAAAAAATGCGGCAGAATGTCACGGCAGAATCCTGGTCTTACCCGGTCTAATGCATGAATAACGTACAACCAGAATTGAAGCGGATCCTGATCTTTGTCATCCAGACAGACACAGGCTGCTTGTTCATGCTGTACCCAGCTGCCTAACAGGGTGGATTTCCCGGAACCTGCCGGAGCAGTCAGCAGCGTAACTTTGAATTGATATAATTGTTCTCTGTTTGAACTGAGCCTTGGACGATCAAGCGTATCCGGGGGCAAGGGAGGAAGTTCCAGTTTGGTGGTTAATATCATGAATTGAATCCAGTCGTCTTCTAGACCCCTGGTATGCTCTTGATTCATTAAAATCCTCCTGAGTCAGCACAGCTGTGCCCTTTTCCAATATGTATCTGTGATTTTAGCTTCTACTACAAGTATACTCGGAACGCTGCCGGGGCCCCATACTTTTTTTGGTTCTGTTATAAAGGGCAAGAAACCCTGCATGTATCATGCAGAGTCTGTTTTTTAGATACGACTATTCGGGTAACTGAGTAACCCATTCACGCAAAGAATCAATCTCTATAAATATATCTTCTCCGTCGTTTCTCAGTTTGGCTATATCGAGCCCACTCTGTGTATGGTACTCATGCAGCAGCTTGTTCCATAGAAATTCAATAGCTCTCAACAGCTCTAGTAAAAACGCCTTTTCAGATGTAACGAACTGAGTGAGCACATCCTGAGGGGCCAATTCCATACGAATAGCACACCTTAATTTTCCATTAGCCACGTACTCCATTTCGAGCAAGTAAGGATCAATCCCGTAACTCACACAGGCTTTACGCTGCTCCATCAACTTGCGAATAGCTCGCAGATAATCTTGCCATATATTCATTCCACTTGGGACCTCATATCCGATTAATGGATGTCCTCTCTCGTCGAATACATGAATAGCCATCTGAAGAGCATCAAGTCCAAATTTTTGACTCATCATCAACCGTTCTACCTGTAAGCGATCATTTACATCGGCATACCGCACTTCCGGCATTTGTTTCACAGCAACTAACCAGTTATCTATCCCTGTCTCCTCTTCAATGAATGACCCTGGTTTAACCAGCAGAACTCTAGCTGTAATCAGTTGCCCTCCGCCTCCTTCACCCAAAAAATAACGAAATTCTTTGTCTCTCTACTTCCCTCATTGAAGCATTTTGTAGTTCACCCTTATGTAATCCGGCCCACATTTGAAGGCGATAAAGGAACAAAGCACAACATAAATAACGGGATTAAAGCCATCCTTGCCAGCGTGATTCGATTAGCCAAATTCATCGTACATGCCCCTTCCGCTTTACGATATCCATCGACGTATTCCACTTTACAACCATTTCGTCCTCAGTCCCTCTATCACCTGTTTTCCCCAAAATTTCTTTCCTGTGCTCAGAGCAGGGTTGGAGTTTGATGTTTGATGGATTAAAACAACTGCTGGAAGCAGGTAAAATTGATTATCCATTACAATGAAAAAAGGTCAGGCCGTTCTTCACAGACAGCCTGACCCTTTTTTTAAATTTTGTTTTGTCATGATACTTATTCCCGTCTATAGTGCTTCCTTAATCACCCGTTTATAATACCACACAGATAACAGACCAAAGATCGAATACAACAGCGTATACACAATCATGACAATGACCGTAGGTGTCATCAGTTCAGTACCGAAGAAGAACCACCCTGATTTTACCGCAAAATAACTATGACTCAGCCCCACTACAAGTGGGATCCCGAAATTAAAGACCTGCTTGAACTGGATACCCTTTAACAGATTGCCCTGGGTGAATCCCAGTTTGCGCAGAATGGTATAGCTCGGTTTCTCTTCTTCACTCTCATTCATTTGCTTGAAGTACAGAATACATCCTGATGTAATCAGGAAGGTCAGACCAAGGAAACCGACAATGAACATAATTAGGCCCATATTGGTACGTTGGTTATTTCTGAACTCAATCTGCGAGAAGCTTGGCGCCTCCAATTGCTGCTCCTCAAAAATGGCATATGCCTTCTCAGCCTGATCCTCGTTTATAATACGAACGCCATAATAGTCAGTCGGCTCGCCTTCCTGCAGCTTGGGATCGAGATCCTTCTGAAGCTGCTGATAAACGGTTTCATCGACAACAGCTACAGGTGTACCTTTGGTGTAGTAGACAGGAAGAACTCCTTTTTTGGTCGTGCCGATCAATTGTTGATCAATGGTTTGTTTTGAGCCATGCAGCACGATTGGACCCTTTTCCTGAATGGTAATCATCTGCTGAATGGCACTTCCGTAACCCATGAAGATCACTTCACCCGGTTTCAGATCGATATCATCTACCATGCTGTCGCTGACCACGCTGCTGAACAAAAATTCTTCCGGAAAGGAATCATCCATTACTTCTTTGGCATCAATATCAATATAAACAGGCTGTCTGTGCTTCTCCTCATATGGGATCTGCTTATTCTCAAGTTCTGCTACAAAACGATTCTTCACATCCGCTTGAGCAAAAGAGAAATCCTCCGGCAAGCTTTCTTTCGCTTGAGATTCTGCCGAATAATACGAAATATAGCTAAGTGACAGCATGCCAATCGCAAGCGCGGACACCGTCGTAATAATGGTAAGCAGCAGTGCATTCGATTTCATTCGGAACATGATGGAGGACAATGACAGAACCTCATTGATGGAAAGGTAGCCGTTTTTGCTTTTGCGAATCAGATTAAACAGAAAACTGACCGATCCCTTATAGAACAGATACGTCCCCAGAATGACCGAGAACAAAATCATCAACATCATATACATCAGCTGCTGCATATCCAGCGCCTCACCGCTGAACATCCTTGCTGACAATACATAACCAAACACAATCAGGGCTATACCCAAAATGCCGATGATCATCTGTCCGGCGGACATCTTCTGCACCTGCTGCTCAGCCTTGGCCGTTACCCTAAAGAGCGAGAGAATGCTCTGCGCCTTAATGAAGGCATAGTTCATCAGCATAATGAGCAGATACAATACCGCAAATACAATCAGGGTCTGGACCAGTGCCATCGATGAGAAGTACAGTTTCGTAATCGCATCAATGCCGAGAATTTTGAACAAAATCATCAGTACCAGCTTGGAGCTGAGAAAACCAATCAGAACGCCTACCGCCATGGAGCCGAAGTAGAGGATGCAATTTTCCGCACTCAAAATGCCAAAAATTCTTCCTTTCGTCAGCCCGATGAGCTGAAACAATCCAATCTCCTTGCTGCGTCTCTTGATGAAAATGGTATTGGCATAGAGCAGGAAGATGCCCACGATGACAATCAGCAGCACCGAAGAAGCACCAATCGCAGCCGCTCCTTTGGTCGAAGCCGCCACCTCATCCATGGAAGGATCATACTGCAACGTCACGAAGGAAAAATACAAGGCCACGCTAAAGATCAGCGCAAATACATATAAATAATAACTCTTCAGGTTTTTTCTCAGGTTACGGAAGATGATGTATCGCAAACTCATTGCTGCACACCACCCAACACGCCCTGGGTTTTGATGATGTCGTTGAAGAAGGACTGCCGGGATTCGTCTCCTTTATTCAATTGGGTGTAAATTTGCCCGTCCCGAATGAAAATCACCCTGCTGCAATAACTCGCGGCAACCGGATCATGTGTGACCATTACGATGGTAGCCTTGTGTTTAATGTTCATGTCGCTTAATTTGCCAAGCAGATCCGAAGCGGATTTGGAATCCAGTGCGCCTGTTGGCTCATCCGCAAATATAATGCTCGGATCGTGGACAAATGCACGCGCAGCTGAAGTCCGCTGTTTTTGACCACCTGAAATTTCGGATGGATATTTGTCTTTCAATTCGTAGATGCCCAGTTCACGGGCAATTTCTTCGAACTTCCGATGTGCCTCCTGCTTCGGGATGCTCGTAATGGAAAGCGGCAGCAGCACATTTTCCTTCACGGTAAGCGTATCAAGCAAGTTATATTCCTGAAAAATAAAACCGAGATGATGTTTACGGAATTCAGCGAGCTGTTTCTCCTTCATTCCGGTAAACTCCTTGCCTTCGATTTCAATGGTGCCTTGGCTTACACGATCGATTGAGGAGAGCACATTAAGCAGTGTCGTTTTTCCGGAACCCGAGGGTCCCATAATCCCTACAAATTCTCCTTTGCCAACACCAAGATCGATTCCTTTCAGAACTTCCTGCTTATTGAGTTTGTTGCCATATACTTTACTGATTTTTTTGGCTTCCAGTATCCACATATCCCACACACTCTCCTTTGGTATGTCTCTATCATAGGCGGGATCTGCCAATTTATCGTGCGATTCACCGAACAAAACGAAAAAGCATGTGACATTGTTGTCACACGCCCGCAAGATGCACCATGTCATTTATCCGGGGAAAGGTTAGTTTGACGGTTGTCCCTTCGCCGGGGGCAGACTCTACGTGAATGTCCATATGCAGCGTTTGTGCCACCTGTCGGGTCAGATACAGCCCCATTCCGGTAGCCGCACCTTCCAGCCTGCCCCGGGTTGAAGTGAAGCCTTTGTCGAAAATACGCGGTAAATCCTGCGCTTCGATCCCTCGTCCATGATCCTGAATCGAGAGAACGTGATGTCCATCCTGTTCCCAGCTTTCGATAATAATATCCGAGGAATCACTGTATTTTACCGCATTGCTCAGCAGCTGCCGGATGATGAAACCCAGCCATTTGCTGTCCGTCAGCACGCGCGTAATATTCAGTGACATATCGAAACCTATGCCTTTGGAGATGCACCAGGACTTCAAGGCTCGAATCTCTGCATTCAGTATCGGTTCAAGTTCGGTCTCCTCAATATACAGGTCATTATGCATAAACGGAATTCGTTTCTGATGCAGCTGCTGATCCAGCAGTTGATGAATTCGCAGCCATTCATACGTCATTTGATTCCGCAGTTTATCATCCGTCGTTCGTTCAATCATTAACTGTAACGCTGTAAGGGGTGTCTTCACTTCATGGATCCAGGATAACATCTCGTCCTTCTCCTGTTCGAGCAAAATGAGGTTGGATGAAGACTCCTTCCGATAACGCTCGGTCTGAGAGGTTACGGCATCATGCACGATAAGTTCGTACGGACTTTCCGCTATATCAAGCTCCCCCAGATCGTATGTATGGTCCCAGGTCGTTAATTTTTTATAGAATCGTGTCTCCCTCGGATATCTCGCCCAGATAAAACTGATGCAGACTACCGCATTCAGAATGACCACGTATGCTAATGAGCGAATGGGTATGGATGAATCAATATACGCCACAAACAAAATGATGAGCTGCATGCATAGCAGCAATAGGATCCAGCTGAGTTTTTCTCTGATATATTTGCCGATCATGCTTCAGCCTCTTCCGTTGCGACATATCCCTGACCAACTTTGGTCTCGATATGCCCGTCCAGGCCCAGAGGTTCCAGCTTCTTGCGAAGCCGGTTGACGTTAACCGTCAGCGTATTATCACTCACAAAATGCTCATGATCCCATAAGCTTCGGATCAGTTCCTCACGGGTGACAATCTGATTTTTGTGCTCCACCAGCACTTTAAGAATCAACATCTCGTTTTTGGTCAAAAGGACTGATTCTGCTCCCAGCGTAAGTGTATTCTTCACATACTCTATCGCAGCCCCCCGCCAGGTTCGAAGTTCGATCCGCTCCGTGTTGTAATTGTATACTCTCCGTAACGTGGCCTGGATTTTGGCGATTAAGACGTCAAAATGAAAGGGCTTCTGGATAAAATCATCCGCACCCAGCTGCATGGACATGACCATATCCGTAGGATGATCCCGTGAGGACAGAAAGATAATGGGCACATTCGAGTGGGCACGAATCATGCGGCACCAGTGAAAACCGTCATACTTGGGCAATTGTATATCAATGATGACCAGCTGTGGTTGGACATCACTATACTCCTGCATGACTTTACCGAAGTCCTGTATGCCGTATACGTCATAAGACCACTGGGATAACCGTTCCCTGATCTCACTGAATAAGGATTCATCGTCTTCAATGAGCATAATTTTAAACAAATTCCTTCACCACATTTCTGTTCTTCTAAAGCTGGATAGTGTAATTAGACTCGGCTGTTGCGGGACAGCCGTTACGGGTTACTACTTTTGAATTGGATCAATGCCCGTTGATTAATATCCACGCGTACACTATGTTGTCAGTTTACAGGGATGATGGAGTTATATCAAAAGGGATCTGCATCCTGAGCAGTAAAAGCGAAAATAAAAACTGTATTATATTAGCTTTCCATGGTGTGTAAGACCTTACCTTTATCACTATCCTCTTCGATTCGTTCCATTAGCCGCTTCGCCACATCTCGTGGTGATCTTAATTGGCCTGCTTCATACACTTGATTAAATAAACCGGATAGCGCAAATTCACCGGTGCTTTTGCCTCTCGCCACTGCCTGTAGTTCCGTATCCACCATGCCGGGATCAAATGCAATGACCTCAACCGGATTCAGCCTCTCGGCTTGCTCCATCGCTACACACTCCGAAAACATGTTCATTCCGGCTTTTGAGGTACAGTATGCAGCCATGGAAGGTGCCGGATAACTGCCTGAACCAGAGGTCAAATTCACAATCTTCCGCCGTGCGGTAAGGTGGTTGGTTTGACGAATAAATGATGAACTCAAAATCATAGGAGCTGCCAAACTGATATTCAAATTCCGGGTGATCTCCTCTGTACTGCATTGATCTAACGGCTTCAGGGGTTCAAGCATTGCCGCATTATTAATAAGTCCTATGAACTCGGTTTCCTGCAAAGGAATATGCTCCAATATGCTTGTCACCAACAGCTCTATACCCGTTAGATCACTCAGATTATACTGAAAATGCTTATACAAATCATGGCCATACAGATGCTCAGCAGCCCCTCGCGAAATTCCATAGACTCGATCTCCCTGTTCCAGTAACAACTGAGCCAGCTGCATACCAATTCCTTTGGAAGCACCTGTAACAATAAAGCTCCTGTTTTCCACGTTCAGTCCCCCTTTTCTTCACCAGACAGTGGTTTTCTCCACAACGTCACCCACAGGATCGGCAGGCCGAATCGAGGGTCATCCTGCCCCATCGCCATCATCGGCCGCAGCTCCACACATTCAAACGAATCTTCCAGCAAATAGCGAAGCTTCTCTTCCGTAAAGGCGAGTCCACCCTTCATGGACTTCTCCTGGTATATTTCCCAGTCGTTCATCACGCTCTCTGGCCCACCCATATCTCCATAACCCGGAGCAAAACAAGTCATGCCAAAATAGCCTCCAGGCTTAAGTGCATCGTTAATCATCTGAATGTATGGGATACGCTGGTGTGGCAGTAAGTGGTGCATGCAGCCGGAGTCATAGACGAGATCATACTCCTGCTGCGGTTCCAGTTCAAACACAGATCGGCATTCAAAATTCACATTTACTTGCTCTTCCGCAGCTCGTTCCTTGGCCCAAGCAATCGCCGTTTCCGAAAGGTCATACGCATCCACGCTATACCCTGCTTGTGTTAAATAAATCGCATTCCGTCCTGGCCCGCAGCCCAGTTCCAACGCTTTCCCTCCGGTCAGCAAACCTGAGTTCACTTGATCAACCAGATTTTCATCGGGCTTGTTAGGGAAAAAGGGAATCGAACGATTCCGATCTTCATAAAATGGCTCCCAGAATTGCTTCGCTGATCTGAACTCTGCATCGAGCATATCGTACAGATCCTGTACATGTTTGATCGTTTTCTCCATGCCTTCATTCCTCCTCGAATTCCTCAACATGATTCTGTCTGTTCTCCTCTTATGTATGAATCTCTTTGTTGATCTCAAAAAATAAAAACTTTATAGGGATTGGCCCTTCTATCTCGTTTTATAGCTTTAAAGCCTCACTCTATTATACCATTTCCACCTAAAATTCTCTGTTTTTCCTGTAACTTTTCCCCTTGGGTAGACTGCTTTTATCCATACAAAAAAACAGAACTAGAGCAGTGATTAACTTCTGCTTAAGCTCTGCTTTTTCTTCCATACTCAGGTGGAAAATAGTTAAACGGTCTTCAACTTTTTCGTTAAATAGAGCACGACATCATCATCAATTACAGTTTCATCGCCTGGCATAAGGTAGCGATCATGCCTATGAATTCCCTTGCCATCCGGGATATATCCGCGGTGGGCGTATAGGATCTGAGCTTTGCCATAATCGGAGAATACACCGACCCCAATCCCTGCTTGTATCTGTTCGTTCTCGAATCAATTCCTCGGCACGATCCATTAATCGTGAGCCTATTCCTTGACGCTGGTATTTGATCAGCACATTGAAATCATTAATTTCCGGAATCCCCTGCTCCCTGAAAGAAGGATAGTGTGAGTTCCACAGTACATTGACGTAACCCGCAAACGCCCCATCCAGCTCGGCTACCAAGGTAACCCGTTCACCCTTATGCTGTTCTACGAGATAGCGAAGATACTGTTCTACGGGTTTTTCCCAACCTTGTTCCTGAAATGCATGCGAGATGATGACAGGATCATTCTCATTCAATCTTCTTATATGTGTGTTCATCAGGTGTGCTCCCTTAACTGCATCATTTCATTTCATTTTATTAAGTGAACTCCCGTCAGATCGATATTAAGCTGATTTGTTCCCTTGAATGAATACGCTGTCCAGTAATCCAAAAAGGTATAAAACATATCTCCGAAACTCATGCCTGCCGGCAAGGTATCTACCAACTTCAGTTCTCCAATTTCCTGATTTGGAAGCTCTAACGACATGGAATCGAACTGATCAACTGCTGCGTAATAAACCTTACCTAGGTTCCCATTCATTTCGTAGATTCCAAAGGGCTCCAGCATGAATCTTACTGCTCCTGTCTCTTCATACAGTTCCCTGCCTGCAGCTTCCAGTGGAGTTTCCCCAGGTTCACATGTGCCCCCGGGAAACTCCCAGCCATTGCGTTTATTGTTGTAAACGATGACGTATTTCTCCTGAAATTGTGCAATCATAATAACGAATGCAATTTCTCGTTCCGATTGGACTACTTCATTCAAACTCAACCATTGCCGCTCCACCATAATAGTTACACCTCTCTGTTAAATCCCCAGCCTGTCTCTGAGCGAAGTAATGTGAGCAACATGGTGTCTGCCATGCCAGGAATATACCCCAAGGTTGTAATCCAGTCGCGTCGTTTCCTGTGAACCCGGATGGTAGAATTGTTTGGCATAATCAGCATCGGTCAATGTGTTTAGCAGCGCTGTCCAACGCCGATGCAGCGCATCCAGTAGTTGCAGAGAAACCTCGATATCCAGATCCCGTGAGTCACTGAGCTCTGCCCAACGCTCTTCATAATAAGGTCTTATCGTTGGTGTATCCTCTGTCAGCGCCAGCTTGAAACGAATCATGCTGTTCATGTGGCTATCTGCCATATGGTGGATAACCTGTTTGATCATCCAGCCACCTTCCCGGTAGGGCAGGCTCAATTGTTCTTCGCTTAACCCTTTTACAGCTTCTCTCGCCTGCTCCGGCAGCTCGGCAATATCCTTAATCCACTGTTCCCTCTGTGCGGGTGTGACCTCACCTGTGTGTTCAAATGTGCCAATCGGATATCTCAAATCCATCTTCGATTCCTCCTTGTCATACTCCATCAACCAGCAGTCTCTCATCTGACCTTCGTGCTGCTCATGTTCCTTTAACAACTTCATTTTTCTGAAACCACACTTCTCATAGCAGGCTATCGCACGTACATTCCATGCCTGAGGATCCATTACCACTTTCTGCGCCTGCTTCTCATTTACCAAAAAGGCTACCATGGATCGCACTAGTTTGGTGCCAATGCCCCTGTTCCAGTACTCAACATCGCCAATAAATTGATCTGTTCCATAAACAATCTCATCCGTGTCTCCATAACCATATTCCTTCCGTTCGTTTTCTTCAAGCTCGTAAAACTGAATATAGCCTATAGACTTACCTTCATATTCAATTAGGCAACGATTCGCAACATCATCCTGACTGTAAAAATGTTCTCTTACCAGATCGAGGTTTTGCGGCCGATCACGGCCTTCGTAATATTGCAGTACCGCCGGGTCAGTTAACCACTGAACGAGCTGAAGCTCGTCTGCTTCTTCCAACAATCGTACGACGATCTCATTTGACTTGTATATTCGCTTCACTCGGCATTCTCCTTCATCATCTCCAGGCGTTCTCCCTTGACCCAATTGAGATTTTTTCCGAGCAGTTTCTCTTTATGCACATAGTAGATCATGGGATTTTCTAATGAATCGACTCCTTCACTTAAAGGAGTAATCGTGAAACGCATTTTGTAAGTACCCACTTCATCAGGTATGGAGAATCCCCAAAATTCCCCATTTTCGTTACTCGTGTTGATCCCCTCGTCTTGCAATGCTTGATGAAGCAACTGTTCCGTTGTACTTGAGGTGCCAACAGAAGACGGACGGAAATATGGACCATCCTGTTCTTCACTGAAAGACATGTTGCCCCACCCGAAGATCACGGGGTATACCATGTGAATATCGTTGTCTTCTTTGGTACGGATAATCTGCATATTCACCTGGTACGCATCCGTACCGATCTGCCGGATTGTGCCTTTCATGCTAACATCCTGCTCTTTCACACTGGGGGCCAAGTTGTTGTAAACAAGCAGTACTACAACAACTGCAATAGCAATTCCCGTGATCCAAAATATCGTTTGTTTTCGCATATGTCTGCCCCTCGCTGTGTTAACTTAATCGAGTCCATTTCCGATTCATATCGTCGCACCTCAAACCATTGAATTGTAATTGCCAGGTTTTACGGCTTTCCAGATGTACTTGTGCTCTCGCACAGCGATTCTTCCGTCCATTTGATTCTCCTGAATCTTAGCTCTCAGTTGTTCATGGTACTCAGGCAGTGTGTAATCCGGATTGCCTGGAACATCAGAGAGAAAGAGTGCGAACTCTTTTTCATCCGAAAAAATCATCAACGCCTCGTTGAACTCCTCAATCTCGATCTGCTCATAACGGTTATTATGTAATCGTTCCTTTACTTTGGTTACATCCGTATGTATGCCGAAAATGATGCCGCCTTTTTTCAGCACCCTCCCATGTTCAATAATGGAAGTAGGCCCTCTGCGATCATAAATTAGATCAAACTGTTCGTCTTCAAAAGGCATCTTCGACTTCGTTGTGGCGTATACATAATTAACGTTCTTCACGTCACTTGCTTCAAGTCCAGCCTGAGCGATGTGAAGCAGTTCCTTGGAATTATCAAAACCCGTGATATGATCGGTATGGGCGGACATTTTTAATGTAAACTCACCGTGACCACAGCCTGCATCGAGTACGGATTGGTGTTGTGAGAGCATTCGGATCAACCGTTCCTCAAAAACGTCTTCAGCTGATTGGCCCTCCCAAGTGTATGCAGACCTACCCTTATAACCCCCGTTACGGAGCGCAACCATATCATACCAATCCATCCCCATCGTCCGCTCTCCTTCCAGAAGGAAATTCCTGATTAAACCATATTCGACAACCGGAGTTTAATTCTCCTGTCTTTTTCCCGAACTTTTTGCCTGGTCAGAATATCTTTTGGATTCACTACATCAAATCACATAAAATTTGAAACGACAATCTCACGGATTCCGTATTAAGGTCGAAGTCGTATTTTTTCCCATGTACAAACCAATATGATCTGGAGGTTGAGCGGATGTCTTTTTTTAAGAAAATGTTAGCCAGTGTAGGTGTGGGGGCAGCTAAGGTCAACACGGAACTCGATACACCCGAGGTTATGCCTGGAGGGGTTCTCTCGGGGACCGTATATATACAAGGCGGAGATGTGGAACAAAATGTGGACCGGATCTACCTCACCATCAACACCCATTACATAAGGGAACGCGATGATCGTAAAGTCAAGGAAACAGCCGTAGTGGCCAAATATTTACTAACTGAAGGATTTACGCTTCAACCCGGGACGAAGCTGGAAAAGAAATTCACGTTTGACCTGCCTGAAAATCTCCCAATCACGCTCCACAGTGCAGAGGTATGGGTAGAGACGGGCCTCGATATCTCAAGCGCCGTTGACCCTTCGGATCGGGACAGACTTCGGGTTGTACCTACTCAGGATATGCGCACCGTGCTGGATGCCATCGACATACTTGGATTCCGATTGCGCGAAGTGACCAATGATTACGCTCCAAAACTTGGCGGCAATTTGCCATTTGTACAGGAATTCGAATTTGTGCCGACAAACAAGTTCCGTGGATATCTGGATGAACTGGAAGTGATGTTCTACCCGATGGGCGATTCCATGGAACTGCTTCTGCAGATCGACCGCCGCGCTCGCGGACTTGGCGGCATTTTCTCGGAGGCGATGGGCACCGATGAAAGCTTTGTACGCCTGCATTTATACGATAGACATCTGGAGCGGGGAGCTCATTCCGTTGCCCAGGGTATCGAAGAAGTGATTTCCAAGCATCTGTAATTTTCCTTTTCCCAATATCAACAGCTCTCCGGCTGCATTTCATGCGGCTAGAGGGCTGTTTTCTCTTGTATAGAGCGGCCTGCTTCATAAACAGTCTCATCCGTGATCTTTCAAGCCAGCTTTCCTTCTGGAAATAATGGGTATATTAAATACAAAAAGAGGAGGCGAATTCATTGAGTGCACAACTCCACGAACTAGGAAGAAACGAAGATCAAACAATTATTATTGGTGCAGGTCTGGCTGGATTGAGCTGTGCCTTTGAACTTGTGGATCAGGGAAAGTCCGTACTGATACTTGAAGCCGCACCCTATGTAGGAGGACGAACAGGCAATTGGAATGAGCGTGGAATGGAAGTGGAATCCGGATTTCATAAATTCATAGGATATTATAAAGAATTACCAAAATTACTTGAACGTGCAGGCATCGATCTGGACGAGATGCTGGTATGGGAAACGACGATGCAGGTTCGCCACCCTGATGCAGAGGAGTACGGCGAATTTGGACTGGACATCATTCATGCTCCGCTTAAAACACTATCAGGTATGCTAGGCAACAATGATTTTATTACGCCCGGAGATAAGGCTTCCCTTGTACCGTTCCTTGCTGCCGGCTTCAAGGATTGCGTCTCACGTCCAGAGGAACTGGATGAGATATCGCTGCTTGATTTTGCAAAACAGCACGGGGTAAACGAGCAGGCTCTGCAACGAATCGTTGAACCGTTATCTTCCGGTATTTTCTTCATGCCACTTGAACAATATTCGGCTTACGCCTTCTTCGGCCTCTTCCTTCCGGGCATTCCGCGAATTCATAAAATGCGTATCGGTGCCTTCACCGGAGGCATGACCGATGTGATGTGCTCGCCTCTCGCTGCTGCAATCGAACAAAAAGGAGGACGAATTCGCACCAACTCTCCCGTTACCCGATTGCTGTATGGTACGGATGGTACGGATGGTCTGGAAGGTGTGGAACTGGAAGACGGCGAACTGATCCCGGCCACTCGTGTTGTTGTTGCCGCCAATATTCGTCGTTCTCAACAATTGCTTGAAGAGCACTTCAGTGAGCATGAATGGTTTCAGCCTTTTCTGAGCCTGGATGCCATGCCGCATGTTACGGTTCAGTTTGAATCGGAACTCCCTCTTCTTCCTGAGGACCGGACTACTTTTGGGCCAGGTACCGACATTGGGTCGTTTGGAGAACAATCCCGCACGACATTTCGCGGGCGTCCAGGGAGAGCCTCCATCATTTTGGTAAATCCGGATGAACTGATTGACCTGTCCGATGAAGAGATCTGGAATCGAACTCAGAAAGGCTTAATTGATATTGGTCTTGCCGAAGGAGTGTCTTCCGTAACAGACTACCGCATCGTACGGGGTAACGAAAACTTTTACCGGATCGCCCCAGGCAATGAACGCAAGCGTCCTGAGCAGGTGACTCCTATTCGGGGACTGTATCTTGCTGGTGACTACACCAAACAGCCGATGTTCACCACGATGGAAGGCGCCGTGTTATCCGGTCAGAAGGCCGCAGCTGGCATTCTTGACGAATCGACGTAAGGTTGGAACAGAAAACTCCTAGATGAATTCAAAATTAAAATGGGCAGCCTTTGACGTCAATGACCTGACGAGAGGCTGCCCTTCGAGTATAAAGACCATTTAAGGTAACTACGTTTCTATGTACGCTTCCTCCAGTGTTGAAGTCCTGACCGGACTCCATAATAAGCGGCTGCAAATAGAATGAAACCGGCAGCCCAGAAAAGAATTAACGCGAAATCCCATTGAACAACGGCTCCAAAAGCGACTTGGGATTGCAAGTTCGTTGAAGAGGAATAGGCCACTGACAAATCAGGTTTATAACTCGCTGTCAGCAGCATACCCTGAGCTATGTTCCATCCGATGATACCCAAAGTCATGAACAGCGTAACCAGTAATGATTCTACGCACAAACGTTTATTGATCCTCATCATTTGGCCCCCTTATACATGGTTAGTTCATCCGGTCACTCTGGGGAATATATGACTCACCACTTCATCTGTCGTTAGGCTGTCGGTCACCACATACTCCTCAAAACGAGCCCCATGGAAAGCTTCAGCACACTTCTCAGCTTGTCTAAATGTCCAGCCGCCAGGCGCATCCCCACGCTTCAGCAACCGCTCATATAACGTATCCATGGAAGTCATCAGCGTAAAGTGGAACAGCTTAGGATCCAGCTCTTTCAGGCCACGATGGATGTACTCGAATTGATCGGATTTATAGATCGTCATTGGTACGATCAGGTGTTTACCGTACTTCTGCTTGATTTCACGGGCGACTTGCACGGTAAGGACTTTCCAGAGCTCCATATCCTGAAAATCGTCCGTTTTCTCCTCATCCATTTTCACATCATCCACGATCACATTTCTCAGCATATAACCAATCTCTTCAGGATCGTAGATCATGCTGGTCGGGAGGAGCGTTTGCAGCTTATTGGCAGCCGATGTTTTCCCTGAGCCAAATGCGCCGTTAATCATCACAATCATGGCATCTCTCTCCTGGTATCTGGAATTAATTCATCAAGATGTGCTCCAATTCCTGTTTCAAGCTCTCTTTGTTATGTTCCACATATTGATACAGAAGATCGAAACTTTCTTCATTATCCTCCTGCATGCTTAAGTTCCCGGCTTGCAATTCAACCCGCTGGATGACCTCATGTATGTGCGGGCCATGCGTCTTCAGCGACGTTGTTACGTCATGCTCAGACAATGCATTTACATTCTCCCTCAATTGCTCAGGGGTCACCCCATTTTCCGATAGCTCTTGCTGGATTTTTTTTAATATATCGGCATCAGCCTCATTTCCAACTCGCTGCATGGCTGCTATCGTTTCCTCCAAAAACTGCCCGCTTGCATTTTCCAAAAATCCGGTAATGCCATTCATGGACAGCTCGGTATCCAGATCAATAATCAGAATGGTGTCACGCAAGACTATCGGAAGTTCAGGTCCACATTCCCGAATCGTCGCAAACTCCGCGCGGTATAAATCCATGGCAACACTCCCTACCACTTCTTCACCAGACATGGCTTCAAGCTGATCCAAAGGTAATAATTGCTGCAATTCTTCCTGTAACTTATTCATCGATCTGCCTCCTATATACACTTGCCCACTATGCGGTAGGAAAAAACACTCACTCTCTTACCCTATTACATCATAGCAGAATATGCTATTTCAATTGAAAAACATCCATGATTCCACCTGTACAGGCTATCTTCAAATTTACATAAAGCGTCTTGAAGTTAACCTGCATTTGACCTTCGGAAAACGAACCATTGTTATGATCTTGGCATCAAGAGTCATGGGAGGGATAATGATGCGCCTGGCCTTGTTTACCGACACCTACGTTCCCGAAACCAATGGTGTTGCGGGTACGCTGCACCGCTTGAGTAATCACATGAACCGCAGAGGTATTGAACATCTGCTGTTTACTCCGAAGTCTGTCATCGATGGCAGCCATTCCGCTTCGGTCAGACCGGTCGCCAATATCCCCTTTTTTCTGTATCCGGAATGTCGGATCGCCTTCCCTAACCGAGCCTCCATTCATCAGGAGCTGCAAGCCTTTCAGCCGGATCTGCTGCACATCGCCACACCGTTCAATATGGGCCTTCTTGGTCTCAAGTATGCACTCAAACATCAACTTCCGCATGTGATCTCCTACCATACCCATTTCGATCGCTACCTCGAATACTACAAATTAAAAAGCATGATCCCTCTCTATTGGAAATACATCAAGTGGTTCCACCGAGCCTGTGATGCAACTCTAACACCGTCTCAGGAGACTTTAAACACACTACAATTGCAAGGCATTCAGCGGCTTAAGCTGTGGTCACGCGGAATTGATTGCAATCTGTACACACCAGATAAACGAAGTGCTGCGATTCGCACTCGCTACAATATAACGGCCCCTCTTATTTTACTCTACGTTGGAAGAATTGCCCCCGAAAAAGATATGGCTACGCTCACTGTTGCCATGCAGCACCTGCCCGAACATATGCAATCCCAAGTGCACTGGCTCATTGTCGGAGACGGACCTCTACTTCCCAAAATGCGTTCTCAATGCCCGCCAAATGTGACCTATACCGGTTATATGCATGGTGAAGAGCTTGCGGCCATGTATGCTTCGGCCGATTGGTTTGTATTTCCTTCCTGCACAGAGACCTTTGGAAATGTGGTGTTGGAAGCCATGGCATCGGGACTCCCTGTTCTCGCAGCGAATGCTGGAGGTGTGAAGGATCTCGTGGCACATCACCGCAGTGGTGTTCTGTTTGAGCCAGGCAATCCTGAGGCCTTGATCCGTGAAATATGTCTCTGGGGCAATCACATGGATCAATTGCGGCTGATGGGTCTGGAAGGCAGGAAGCTGGCTCTGCAGCGGTCCTGGGAGCATATTTTTGACGGATTGATCGGGGATTATGAAGAAGCGATTGAGAACCGCAGCAGACGCTCAAAGTCTCGAATCATTACTGCCTGATCATCTAGTCCTTTGGCAAAGCATTTTGAACGTTTAAGCTTTGCAGTTACTCAGGATATGCAAAAAGGAGTGAGGATGCGGCAAGCCTCCTCACTCTCTACAACAACCTCATCTAAGAGTTGTGATCAGTGTGGTTTCGAGAACAGAAATAGCCGATTTTGCCGGTCTACTTTTTCACTAGAGCAATGCTACCAACTCTCGCAGATGCGTAATGGCATGCAAAGGGCGAGCTGTGATGCTTTCATGCCAAGGCTGGTTGACCTCCATCCAGATGGTGTTCATGCCTACTTTGGCAGCGCCTTCCACATCGTTCACCGGATGATCTCCTATGTAAATGCATTGCTCAGGTGATAGGCAGAAATGATCCAGTGCAAGCTGGAATATCCGAGGATCTGGCTTCTTCACCCCTGCCTCTTCAGAAACAATAATGCAGTCAAAATCATCACGAATTCCGAGCTGATCGATTTTGCCATACTGTATATCTGTTTTTCCATTGGTGATTAATCCCGTTTGATATTTGCTTCGAAGTTGTTGTACAACTTCTCGCGCCTCTTCCATCAGCACCGCACTTCTCACATACTCCGTGCCATAGAATTCCATAAGCTCTGCATGCGGTGGGGAAACGGCCCAAGGCAGTTCATGCAGCAGCTCATTGAATAGAAGTGGTTTATCCTTATAACCGTCCTGATCAAGTTCTATAATTCGCTGACGGATATCAGCAGTGGTCTCCATGTGACTGAAATACGTCTTAATCAGGCTTTCAGTAAATCCTTCGAAAGTTCGCGTTCTGTTCAAAATGGTATTGTCCAAGTCAAAAATAACCGCTTTAATCTGATCCATCGTGCTTCATCACCCTACCCTTTTAATCAAATTCGTCTCTGGCCACCGTTACGTGTCTTTTTCCATAAGCTGCTCCAGCTTCCGATTCATTCGGGCTTGCTCCTGCATTATTTTTTTGGTTTTCACTTCGATGCTAAGTAATGTGATTGTCATAATTAAGATACATATGAAACTAATTAATCCCAGTATCTCTCTCACCTCTACATATGGCTTTATTTATCTCCGGCACCCTAATTCCAAATTGTCAAAAAACTTGTCACGTACCTATATCCATCATTTTATATTAAAATCCATAATTGGGATATCCTTCACACCCCATGAAAGACCCTCATATCAACTTAAACTTCCTCAAAGCATGGGTCACTCCATCCTCACTTGCTCTTAGAGTAACGTAATCTGCCCTTTGTTTAAGCTGTTCTCCTCCGTTTCCCATGGCGATGCCAAGGCCCACATACTCCAGCAGATCGATATCATTCTCTCCATCGCCGAAGGCCATGGCTTCCTCTCTGGGTATCTTCAGGTAGTCAAGTACTCTTGCTGCAGCTAATGATTTGGACACTTCGTTTTCTTCCAGGACGTTGCAGACATACGGATGAAATCTCACGAATCGTAATGCGGGAAATCTGGTTTGAAACTTCTCAGTCTCTGAGTCATCCGCATATAAGCAAATGCAAACCACCTCCTGCTCCAAAGAATCCATTTTCTGCGCAGGATCCGTTACTCCAAGAGTTTCCCGCAAGGCATCGCTCACGCGGATATCCGTGGCGCATAATCCATTCGTCGCAAACGACTCTGTAAAATACGAAATGCTGTGACCGTTCAACTCGGCAAATCCACTAAATTCATGGACCATCTGTGCCGACAGTACGGACTTATGTATGACTTCATCACCGATTTTGATCAATGCCCCGTTGGCTGAAATAATGGTATCGATCCCCAAATCACTGAATTCCTTACACAAACTATAGGGCCTGCCTGTGACAAGCACGATTCGAATGCCTTTACGTATCAATTCACGAATGGACTCCGCCGTGGCCGACGATAAACGACGATCCGTTTCGCTTAACAAAGTACCGTCTACATCGAAAAATATGATTCTAATCAGATGTTTCTCCTCCTTTACTCTTGGTCATTTGCATGACCTTCATGATCTGCTATAAAAATCACAACTTAGTAAAAGAGATGACTCCTGTTTGAGCCAGGTTGTCATCCCTTTTTGTACGTTTCTAGTTTGCAGCAAAATCCTTCACATCACATAACCACACCATATGGTCTGTTCCCTCGCCCCAATAATTCTGCGCAACAGCGTAGGGTTGTCCAAACTTTCGCTGCCATTTCTTCTGCGCTGTCCGGTAACCGCTATCCAGGCAAAATTGCTGAATGCCTCGCTTCTGAAGTTCGGTTGCAAGCGCCTGAATGAGCATGGAACCAATTCCCTGTCCTTGAGCTTCCGGCAGAATGTATAAGCTGCCCAATTCACCGATATGATTCAGTCGATTTTCACTCAGAATCCGGATCTCCTCACCGCAGGGCGCATATGAAATCGTCCCAACGACGCTATTTCCCCATTTAGCCAGCAGAAAAAAAGAATCGGAATTATTGGACTTGTCGGGATGCAATGTGGATTGAAGCAGTGCCTTCTTGTGTTCAATTTCGTCCCTGATATCATCATGAAGCGAACCCAGCCCCTCCTGATTAAACGCCTCTGTAATGGAACGTTCAAACACCAGGTAGGCACTCTCCACATCCGATGAAGTTAAGGGCTGAATGATAATGGGTTGATCCATATATAACTGCCTCTCCATTTCACGATGTCTGATTAATTTGTGCGTCTCTCGATTAATGATCTTAGTTGATTTGAATCCTCTAGCGGTATGCTATATCCCGTGGTGGTGTCGATCCCGTCTACCAAGAGGGCATTCATTTCAGGATCAGTTCCTATTGAAAAATCATATTTAGTCACAGAACGATCCGTATTCGTTATGCTCATCTTGTATTGCGCTCCATAATTAAGATTTCCGGGTATAAGTTCCGCGTTTTCTATCGCACCCATGATTATCCAAATCTCGTCATGCTCATCGAACTGAACATCTTGGCAGGGTTCATATGTGAAATCCGGATTGCAAGTTAAGGTAATGAGCGAAGGAAGATTTTCATCTGAACCAGAAGTATTCGTATGAGTACAACTCGCAAGGAAAACAGCGAATATACATAAGAGGATCGCTGCCTTTTTCATCCGTAGACACCTCCCTAGCTTCCCAGGTTCGCATCCAGACGCTGTAGCTCAGGGTCACGCATATGGATCGAATCCGGTGCGATATTCCCAAGATAGAATGAACCTCGTTCGACATGTTCTGGACAAGCATTAGCAAATAGCACAGCTACATGTAAGTGAACCATAGGCAGTGGCATGGTTCTCTCTCCTTTATATAAGAGTCTGCTGCTCTTAGAAGCGACTGGAATCGTGACTTAACAGCATTTAGCCAAGGGACAGCAAGATCATCCCTGCACTCGTTCCACCACAAATGTATTAAACAACTGTTCCAAATCCGTATGAAGAGCCGGCTGTTCGCGAACCAACAGACTTATGTACTCCGATCCGCACTCATAGAAAACCAGACGATTATATGGGGCAGTATCTCCCCAATGATTCAGTTCAAGCTCGTATTTTTCTCGTATCCGATTCTCGATATATCTCGCATAACCTTCGTTCCATTCCAGCCAGTTCCAGTACTCCCCTTGTTCTTCAGTTAAGGAACTGAACAATGCTTTTCTTGCAGTTTGTACCTGGATTAAGTCTCCGCTCTTTAAGATAGACAACAGCGAATTGATCCGCTGGACCACATTCTCATCCTCATAAGGGAATTCGTAATCCAGCTCCCATGTCACACGTTTAATTTTCTCCATGGTATGTTTAATCTGAAGACGATTCCTGATCTGCTCATACTTCTCATAGATGTAACAATGAACATACTCGTGAAACAGGTACACTTTCTGCTCAAAATTTTGGAAGGCTGAGTCCGTCACAATGGCACACATTCGTTCGTCCATATGAGGCACTGGCATGGCTGCCAGGCACTCGTCAGGGATGTGAAGATCATCCGGAACGGTTTTCACCCATTCATATTGCCCTTTCTCTGCGGAGTAATCATATATATATAATAGGGACTCAAATGCGACAACCACGGGATAATGCTCTGCAAATAAAGGATGTATGGTAACCAAATCCTTTTGAAGCTCGTTCAACTCATTGATTTGCTCTAAAAAAGTATCCACCATGTCACTCGCCCTCTCTTCACTTAAATAATGTGTTAATCATACTAAAACAGAAAAAATAAAACACTGAGAGAAAAATGATAATCTTATGGTTGATTCATTTTACGAGTTTTAGAATCGTTCTCCGCGTTTTTCACTCAAGTAAATATCAAGCGCTTGAATGCCACGTTGAGCCAATTTTATAAATAAGATTAGTGCATAAAACCCCAATCCGTATAACACCAAGTTAAATATAATTGCAAATATAGAAACGATAGAAAACACACTTATTCCTCCTAATCAACCTGCTACATTTGTAGAACAGCAAAGCTACAGGCGGTCATTATTATTTTTAGTTATTGTTCCTATTCTAGCATATTTTCCCTTAATTTACTTTCTGGTAGATCATTGAGTAACCTCGTTATAGCCTGCGGGTACCGAAAAAATAAAAAATCCCCATCCCACATAAAGGGAAAGGGAAGATTTCTAACAGACCTTTAATCATTTAATCATTCATAATCCGATCACCACTGACTACATGCCAATGCTGATGCTTCGAATCCTGGTACCGGCCAAGGTTAGTCACAATTTTGGCAGCGCCCGTCTGTTCCACCAGACCGGCAGAAATCTTTTTAATAACCCTCATGATTTCAAGTAGCAACTCATCGTTGTTCTCTTCTTCTTCGGAAATGAGTGATTGAATATGAATCTTAGGAATAACGACAATATGATGTTCGTAGTATGGCCGGGTGTGGTGGTAGGCCAGCACTGTATCCGTCTCCATGACAATTACCACTTTTGTTTTGCCACTGAGCACTTCGTCACAATAAAAATCCTGTGTCAATGCACATCATCCTTTCTTTACTGGGATTGAATGTACCCTGCCTTTTTTAACACATATTCCGTAAACGGATTGATCTCTGGGACCGGCTGGTTCAGATCAAAGTATCGGAGCTCGAGCCCTTCATCGTCCATGACCGTTGGAGTACCCGTGATCCCCTTAGCTTCATAAACAGCCATCACATTATACACTTCGTCCCCATGCGGATATTTGTAATACATGTCTGGTCCTGAGAAAACAGTAATGAGTCTGTACGCTTCTGCCTTCAATCCTGCCTCCTCATAGAGTTCACGTGCAGCAGCCTCTTCCAGCGACTCGCCGGGTTCAAGCGAACCACCGAGTGTTCCCCAATCCAGACTGTCTGTACGTCTTTGCAGCAGCAGATGTCCCTGTTCATTGAACACCAGCACACACGAACCAGCCATGATTAACGGTCGCGAACCAACCAGTTTTCGAAGTTCCATTATGTACCCCATATTAGCTCCTTCCTCTTCTCTTAACGGATAAGTTCCACTGCATTCTTATGATTTGGTCAGGATTCCCTGATCCACAGCATGTTGAATGATCTGCTGTGCATACGTCCACAATGTATCGGAAGCGTTCGCTATTTCACGATTTCGGTTTAAGACCTGTTCACTTGTTATGTTGTATTTCTGCCACGTATCTCCTTCATTCTGATAATTGTGAATCAAAGGCTGTAACCGATCCAGAGACGAAGCGAATTGTGCCTCATCCGTCTCCTTCGCCTCAAACTCTAACCACAGATTCAGCAGTTCTTCAGCCTGTGCCTCAGGCAGCATACCAAACAGCCGATGAGCCGCCTTGATCTCGCGATCGTATTTATCCGTGTACCCAACCGTATCATAAGCAAAGGTATCTCCGGCATCGATCTCGACCAGATCATGAACAAGAAGCATCTTAATGACTTTAAGGATATCCACATCCTTGCTCGCATGACTCTTCAAAACCAACGCCATCATGGCCAGATGCCATGAATGCTCCGCATCATTTTCACGTCTCTCGCCATGGATAATTCTTGTTCTCCGTTCAATCGTTTTCAGTTTATCAATCTCAACGAGAAATTGTATCTGATCTTGTAATGATTCGTTCATATTACAGCCTCCTTTAAATTCGATACCAATTTCACATAGATCCGTCCGGATTCAATCCTATTGGTTAAGCTCGGTGATCATAGAATCATTCCTCATCAAATTTGCAGTTCATAGATTCGTGTCTCCGCATCATCAAGCAAATAACCTTTGCCAATGTACGCCCAGTTATGTTTCTCATAATAGTCCGTTAAACCCGTACACAAATAGAGCTTGTCATAGCCCTTCGCCTTTGCCTCGTTCATCGCGTGATTTTGTAATTGTCCGCCCAGATTTTGGCCCCGGTACTCCGGCTCCACGTGAAGGCATGCAAACCAAGGAAAGAGATCCTGTCGGCTATTCCAAAAATATTGAACAGCTGCCTGCAGCATGTCCGGCTTTTGCCGAATATCAGCAATTTCGAACATCATGACCTTCCTTTCTTCACTATGTCCTTGTATATTTTTGTGGCAGCAAATGCCCAATCATTGTTTTGGTATAACCCTCTTCCCCTTGCAAAATAACCTGTGTGTCCTTCCCATAATCACTGATCAATTCTCTACAAATGCCACACGGTGATACCACATCCAACTGCAGGTCAGAAGTTTCCGTTGAATCGTCCGGATCGATCTCTGGATGCCGAACAGCAACAATGATTGCAAATTCAGTTTCACCTTCTGAAATGGCTTTGCCAATCGCAATAGCTTCCGCGCATACCGAAACACGACCAATGTAGGCTTCCAAATGAACCGCAGTATATATCCTTCCAGATTGCGTTCGTACTGCTGCACCGATGTGATGTTTACCCTCTCTGTATAACCGCTTGATTACGTTCTTCGCTGCTTCAATCAGTTCCATATCTTCTGTTGTTATGGTCATCTTGGTGTCTCCTTCAAATTTTTTTTAATTTTCAATATGTGTAAAATCAATAATGCACAATACCAATATACGAAGACTATTGAGCTGGTTTCTCCGTCCAGATATTAATCTCACTCAACATATATTCTGCATATTTCAGAAGTAACGTTTTACTGAGATCTAATTTTTCCAGTTCACCATTATACTTTGCAAGACATTGCGAGATGACGCCCTTGTACTTAGACGGAAGCTCTGTAAGGGCGCGTTCTCCTGCCTCCCTCTTGGAATAAATCACCGAATCTCTCACATACAACAAAACACGTGACAAATTCAGTACATAGTAGACAGGGTTGTCTGCAATCTCTTCCAAAGCTGCTCCCACATCTGATGTAATGGACGCAACCATATATTCACGAGGTACAATATTGAATACATCCTTAATGGGCTTGCCATATAAGACTACACCCCTGTCATAAATGACAGCCATGTGTGCTACCAAATCCGGATCTTCATATCCGCCGCAGAGATATTGTTCATCCGTTCTATACTTTTCCCGGTGATAGGCTGAATAATGAAATTCGAAAGGAGTCGGGTATGCCAAGTTCGCAATCGTGGATTCCAATACAATACTGATCTCAAAACCTTTCGTAATGTGCATCTCCTCTTCGATATGCATTAACTTTTGAGCAATGCTTCGATAGGTCTCAGCAGATTGTTTATCCCGGCATACTATCAATATATCGATATCGCTCTGATTCGGATGGAAGCATCCCATGGCCATGGAGCCGTGCAGATAGATTCCCATCAGGGAATCCGATAATTCTTCTTTTAACAAATGAATAACGGGTTGTAAAATTACCTGTTCATCCACGACAGACACCCTTTCAGATATGTATTAGTTATCTAATTCAATGTTCATTTCACGAACAAAAACAGCCGTCCCTTTAATTCTTACATCCATGTCCTGCCCATTCTGAGTCACACTCACTTCAACCTTTCCATCTCTTCCGATCTCATGTCCCTGCTCCACGACCAATTGCACCTGATCAACCTCACGGTTCACATACGTTAAATAATAGGCGCCCATCACCCCGGAGGCTGTTCCTGTCACGGGATCTTCCGTGGTACCTGAGTATGGTGAAGAGAAATGTCTGGCATGCATCATCGCATCGGAATCACGGGTTTCAAAGGTAAACGGATGTAGGGAAGCCTTGGGGTTTTCAAGTAAAATATCAGGGAATCGGGAAGTATCCGGTTTCATTTTTGTAAAAGAATTCAGTTTACGAATGGGTATTAATAATGTCCAGGTTCCGGTACTTCCATAAACGATAGGCGTGGACAGATCCAGGTCGTCCAGAGTTAGATTAATGGCACTCGCCAGTTTCTGGATATCACCCTGGAACGGCACAAAACGCGGTTGGTCCTGCTTCATCTCCATGTTGATCGTATCGCCATCCTGCTCAAATCGAATAGGTAGTATGCCTACATTGGTTTGGATTGTGATTGACTCTTTGCCCTCCAACAGACCTCTTGTCTTCAAACCATACAGCGATGCCATCGTCGCATGTCCGCACAGATTAATCTCATGGCCTGGCGTAAAATAACGCAGTCTCACGTCGGCTGCTTCGGAGCTGAGCACAAACACCGTTTCATTAAAACCAACCTTATGCGCAATCTGCTGCATCACCGTCTCACTTAAATCATCAGCATGGAAGACCACTCCTGCCGGATTACCTTGGCCCGGAATGGTGGAGAATGCATCATAATGATAGACCGTAACCTCACTCATAATTAGAACCGCCCTCTCTGTGATTAAGTAGACGCACATCCCCATATAGCTCTACTTCTTCTCCATCGATCACAATCCCATCACCGTCTTGGCAGGCATAGACTTTTGCAGCGTTAGCATCTGCATAGTCTCTGAGCGAATCGAGACTGGCTTCCTCTCCGTCCCAGTGCGGTGCAAACTCGAAGTCAACGAGTCCAAGAGCCTTTTTGTCATGAAGGTCCACATGGTTCTCGTCTGCATCTTGGCCATATTCAGCTATTTCAATGGTTGGTGTAGTTAGAATACTGCCTGCGCTAACCCCGATCAGAATACCGCCTCTCTTCACATAGGAACGCAATAATCCTAGTACATTTCTCTTCTGTAATAGACTTAGAAAATAAAATGTATTTCCCCCTGATAAATGAATCGCATCGGCTTCAAAAATCCGCTCAAATGTACTTTGGTCATATTCCAAGTCCAGATCATAATAATGAATGCTTTCAATACCCAGTTGATTGTAGTAACGCACGGTATGCTCAAAATATTTCCGATCAGGGTCGGAACAGGAAGGAATATAACCTATGGAAGGCTCGTCACAATCCAGCAAATTCAATATTTTCTGATCCAGTTCCTCATTTGTTTTAAAGTATACGTCACTTAACAAAACCAACTTGGCCATCGTTGTTCCTCCTGCCCTGTAACTGTTGCTAGTCTTACCTTCTCTCCTACCCATTCCATGACATTCTATCCCCTTTGACTACATCTGAAATACAAGCAGATCACTGCATCTGTCCGTTAATGTATCTTCTATGATATGTAGAGGCATTCTGAACCCACAGCTCCAATTCGATTCTACTAACAAAAAGCTCATCCTGAACCTTAATGAATGGAAACATTTTGCCGTCAAAGGAGCCTGCTATAGTAAAACTTTGTTGTTCGGCCCGTATAATGCTCATCACCTGTTCTTCAGTCATACTCAGATACTCCGCTGTTTCATGAATCGTCATTAACGCTTTATCGCTTGTAACTTCTTCTTGTGCCACTTGAGTCGGCTCGTTGGCACTCTCCTGGTTCGATAGTAATAGACAGCCAATAATAAATGAAATTCCTAAAATAGTACTAGCAATCAGAATTGAGATTGGAATGGATTTCATATACTCCCCCTATTAGAAAACTGATATCAATCACAAATAAAGTCTTCCTTCTTTAATGTGTAGTAGAACAGATTGTCTTTTAATTCAACAGATTTCAGAAAATGCAGCTTGTGAAGCAAGTGTTGTGGTCGAACATTCTCCGGTTCCACCGTCGCTTCGATATATTCCAGATTCATCACATGCCATCCGAGCTTAATCACTTCATTCAAAGCTTCTTGCATTAAGCCCTGTCCCCAATATGAAGGGGATAAATCAAATCCAATCTCCGCACTGGACGGTGACTCTGGAGCCCAACAGTGAAACCCTGCTGTTCCAATGAGACCACCTTTGGTTTTATCAAACAGACCATATCTGCAACCCGAATCATCCATATGGAACTGTATTATTTCTTCTGCTTCCTTGATGCTGCGGCAAGGCTCAATATCCATAAATCGCGTGACTTCCGGATTAGCAAAATGGATAAGCACAGCTTCACTGTCTGCTAAGGTTAGCTCCCTCAGAATCAATCGCTCAGTCTCTATTTTTGGAAAATGAATCATAACGGAACTCCCTTCCTTCGTTAGAAGTTCCTGATTGTGTACTGCCCCGCCTCACCAAGAAAATCGCTTCTGGTTAACCCTCTTTCTCCGAGAAAAATCCTGTAGTTGGTTATCGTGCCATCATGTGAAATGATAACGGTATTGCCATCCTGTTCCCTGCACCATTGAAGCAGCTGTTCGGCATAAACTTCAAATCGATGTTCCTCCATCCGATTAATACCTCCATCCCAACAATTCAATCCCAAGTCAACCAATCGTATACCGGCAAACTGAGCATGAAGTTCATCTTTTGAATAGATTTGATCGCAGACTAAAGGAACGAACTCCGGATTCTGAGGAAACATTCTTGGGCCAACAAGTGGACAGATCATCAGATTTTCTCTTGCAGTTAGAAGAAGTGCTGTTTCAATGGTACGTTTCGTTGGGCTCACCAAAATGACGTCTTCGGGCTCAAGCTTCACCTGTTTCCACAACGCTGTCACCTGACTTTTTCCCAATTCAGTGAGACCCGGATGAAGCCAATTTAATTGGTTCGGGTAATCAAGCAAATGCTCAGCGTGACCATGACGAATAAATGTAATGTCCATAGACCCTCTATTTCTGAATGTAGTGTTGGATGCTCTTCGCATCATGCAGGTTACTCAGTTCCTTTTTCAAAAAGACTGGGTAGACCTCCATCTGCTCAAGCTCCTCTAAGGAGAACCAACGGAATATTAACTTGCCGTTATCCTCCAGCCCTTTGAATTCAATTTCACTATAGAGCTTATGAGCTTCCGGTGACGTAATGACATAGTAAAATCCAATCTCATGAACCTTCAGGCCATCATACTCAAAGAAATCCTCACTAACAAATGCAAGTCTTTTCACTTCAACATGGATGCCTAGTTCCTCTGTCATCTCTCGAACAAGGGCCGCTTCTGTCGTCTCGTTCAATTCGACCCGTCCTCCGGGCAGATTCCAGAAATCGTCCTGTTCCGTCGTATGCAAAAGAACTCTTCCCGCATCCATCACAATGCCTGCCACGCGGAAGTTGAATTTGTTGTTGTTTCGCTCATACGATATGTTATTGATATCTGAATTTGTCATCTCTCTGACCACCCATCGGAAAATCCATCTACGAATCCGTTCATGAACGAAGGAATAATGAGGACAAGCAATGCTATGAAACTGACGATCCCCCATATGAGAACTGATCTTCGTTTGCCCCTCACACCTATGATCAACAATAGGGCGGTTGTTGCGATTAGTACTACCTCAACAAATGTCATAAATCTGAACCTCCGTTATGTATTGGCATTTCAATCATGCTTCGGCTTTCCTCCTTTCTAAATTGCAAAAACTGACGGAACCATGCTACTCATAAATCTTGCCCATATACAGAATCTGAGCACACCTCTCCCATGGGTTGTCAGACTTCTCGTAATGTCGTAATCCATCCACCGAATCCTGTCCCCACCGGGCAGCCGCTTCCAGAAACGATTCTATCGAATCATTTTGCCATTCATCGGTTTGCTCTTCACGGTCCTTGCTTAATTCTAGTAAAAAATCCATAAAAGTCGCTTCACTCTCGACTTCGTTAACAAGCTCAAATAACGTCTTCCCCATTTCTTACACTGTTCTCCTTCCGTATTTTAAAACGCCTCTCTTAAAATTCCCTCCAACTCCTCCCGGCAAGCAACCAGATTATAATCCGAATTATCCAGCCAGTGTTTATCGATCTTCAGCATATGATAAATCTCGGTTTCCAACTCTTTTCTTGCCTGAAGAGCCTCCACCGTGCCTTCAATTCCCTGATACCCTTTTGAATTTCCCAGCCCTTGATTCGTGTAATAGTGTATGAAACCATCGGACCATTCCTTGGGCCGTTCCTTCACCGCTTTGTCAAAGGTATAGGCGATATCCTGCTGATGAATATAGATTAATAGCGGATTTAATGGCGCAGTGATGCGTTCCAAATCCAATACATACTGCATGTTATCTTCTCTCGATTGATTGCATTTGACCAAACCTATTGTTAGTGGATTCTGAATAAAACAACATTCAAATATCGTGACAGAATCATCCGGAGCGCTTAACACACTTTCAGCGAAGCTCCGCCATTTTGCGGTGATTAGGTCTACATTTTGTTCAAAAGGTAACTCGTAAATATCCCGGCTGAATATCTCTTGCACCACATCGTCGGGAAAATCCTGTCCACGTTCCTCTTTTATTTTCCGATAAGGAATCAGATAACCATTATGATAAGTTGTGGCTCCGCTCTCCAATATGCCTCTGCATGCCTCATGAGTACTCAATAAATCCTCAAATTCTTCTGCTGCATAAAAAGCAACACCTTCATAATCAGCGGGATGATCCAGATTACCTTCTTGGAAAAGCTGCACCTGCAGCCCTTGCTGGATCAGAATGTCGGAAACCATCTTGGCAATCGTGGACTTTCCTGAACCTGGTAACCCTTCAACAAGTATTAATCGTCTTGCCATTATGTCATCACCCTTAACTTCATTTTAAATTTGCTAGATTTTAATGATCATGACCTATTGTTAATCAATATCTGCAATAATCCATTGTGCCGAATCCCCATCTTCTTTCTTTTTCCAAAAAACCATTATGCTGCTGGATTCAACGTCGTTCTCCTTTAGTTCAGTAACCTCTACTACCCCCTCGTAGAGTTTCTTTTGTTCCTGAATGGTAATGTCGCTCATGGAGATAACCTTGCGGACTTTGGTTCGGCTCATGCCCGATACGGGCGATTGTGGATCAATAAGGCTCATGTACCCCTTTTCATCCTCTTCCCATAAGTAACGTAAGCGGGTGTTCATAAGTTTGACGATTTCCAGTTCATCACCTGTATATTTCGTTTCATCGATGTATACAGGCGGGATGTCTTCGTCTTCTTCAGATGTCAAACCTTCTCCCTTCTTTTGCGTTTCTTCTGCAGTGACACTTTCCGATACAGGCTCCGTCGGTTTCTGTGCATCTTCATGATTGGTTTTATCCTGACAGGCGATTAAGAATAGAAATAGACCAAGCATTATGGTTAACTTTTTCACAGTCCTATCCCTCACATTCCTGCTTCTATTATTCTTTCAAACACCCAAGATCATGATCTGTGTTGGTCGCTGGATACCAACGGTCTTCAGACGCTCCATGATGGAATTACCGCGTTCAGCAAACGCTGCATAATCTTCGAACGCTGTTGCCCTTTCCATGTGCTTCTTACAGGCCTCGGATACCAACCGAATGTCTTGTTCTGCCATGACATCCTGTTTTGGCTCGTTATATTCGTAAGTCCAACGGATGCTTATTCCTCCACAAGTTACGATATCTTTAACTTCCTGACGTGTATACGTATGACGATGATAAATTCCCAAACGCTGATCTATATCGGCACTAAAGTGGTGATACATGATGTGCGTCAGCTGGGCTTCATTGGGATCATCACTGACCAGCTCATTAATGAGAATTAGACCGCTGCTCTTCACCACGCGCTTCATCTCTTTTATGACGTTTGCGTAAGGGGGTAAATGATGCAATGCGTTCGAAATACAGACAGTATCAAAAGTTTGATCTGCAAACTCCATCTTTGATGCGTTCATTGGCTTAAACTGGATCTTATCGTTGATCGCATATGCAGCGGCTGCCTTGCGTAAAGAATCCGTGTCGGTATCAATGCCCGTGATCTGTTCGATACGACTTAAAATCTCAAGTAGGGTAGGTATAAATTTCCCTGATCCTGTACCAACCTCCAACACCTGCCCTGCATGATGCGTTGCCAACTGCTTTTTCAACTCATCCATGGATAGCACCGTCCCCAATATGACTTTATCCAATACCCGAATCACTACAAGATGTTCAGGACCTCTATCAGATCCCTACACACATATTCCGGATGGATATGCCCAGGTTTGGATTTACCTTTTCGATTTAACCAGACAGCCTGGATTCCTGCATTTTGTGCTCCCTGAACGTCACTTGTCAGCGAATCTCCTATATGAATGACATCGTTTCGGGATAAATCATATTTGGCTAATGCTTCATTAAACATCTCGGGTCTCGGTTTGTAAGATCGAACATCTTCACTGGTAATCACACCTTCTGCCATGATGCCATGCTTCTTCATTGCCGCTCTTACATCATCTGTATCGATATTGGAGAGGATATACACGGGGATCTCCACCGATTGCAAAAAGGGAATGGAATCCTCAAATAGCCCCGGATTACGCCAGTGAGCCAACTGCTCCTGATTCAGCAGCGCTGCGACAGCATCCGATTGAAAATGCCTAATCGTTTCTGCCAAGGACAGCACATTAAGAACTCTTTGCGTAGTAAACTGACTGCCGTGGCTTTCATAAAACATTTCTGAAAATGCCTTCCACCAATAATCGCCTATTTCATCTGCCGTACATTCAACACGCGCCGTAGCCTGTACTTGTTCGTATATCACCGGAAGAATCTCGTCATCTTCGTGTACAACCGTCCCGTAAAAATCAAGGAAAATGGCTTTCATCCCGCTTCCTCCCCAATCATTAAAAAATTCCAAAAACGTTACGTTTCAAACTTCCTATGTATGTTACATTTTCTCTTTGGTTACATCATAACCCATAATGTGGAATTTGCGAATGATCCAAGTAAGCTATCTTTTCATTTCCCTAACTCTCTCGAATAAAAAAACACGCCGCTCTGCATGACTTGCCTCATGCAAAGGGCGTGGTGTGGTGATAGAATTTTGTATCTACTTTCATCAACGGAAAAGCATCCGGTAATTCCTCACGTGTAACCGAAACAAATCCATTTTTCTCATAAAATCGATGCGCTGCCACGAACTGCTGAGTTGTTCCAAGATAGATGTCATTCACACTGTTTTCCCGGGCCCACTGAAATGCCTGATGCAGGAGTCGGCTCGATACTTGCAGTATCTTGCCTCTATAATTTTCAGCCACAAACATCTTTCTAAGCGCTACATTCGCTCCTCCAATATCAAGCAAAGCAATCGTACCCACCACTTCGTCATTGGCAACAGCGACCCAGAAGTTCCCGTTCCCTTTTTGATAAAAGGTTTCGATTTCAAGCAGATCCGGTTGGTCCTCTCTGGTAATGGGAACATGGTATTCCTGCTGTTGAATCTGCAAAATCAAATCAAGGACTTGGGATTGATACTTGGAAGAGTACTCTTTTATATCGATAGTGGGGCTATTCATGATGTTTTCTCCTTGGATGGTATCGTTATTCACCTGCTCTAAATTAATTATTCCCTGTCTAGCAATTGTTCGTCAAACCAAGCATCCTTATCGTCTTCTGCGATCACCGATCGCCAACCTGGAGCGAGCCCTAGGTATTTCTTGATTTCAGGGTCCCATTCATCCACGTGTGCTTTATGTAGAGGTAGAGAAAAAGTCATCTGCATCTGAGTACTCATCCGCCTAAATATACCATCCGGTTGTATAACCAGCGTGTTCTAAGCGCAGTCCATGAATGGGCTGCAGCTTCACTTTAACATTCCAGGCGATTCCGATCTTATGATGCGATTCACTCGACATATAGTCGGCATTATATTTTCTGCAAGTCTGCATCTGTTCCTGGTTAGAAGCAGCATTTATCATGCTCGATCAACCTCAATTCTCTTCCGATGAATGATATTACGATACAGTTCAAGATCATTGTTATATTGTAAGTTATGAGCCAACCTTACCCTCGCTATTTCTTCGTATCCCCGAATGAGCTCTTCAGCAAAATTCAGCAGATTACTCCAAGAAAAGATAAACACATTCGAACTCTCATCGGAAGCATCCATAAACGGAGACTGCTCTGTAATCCATGTTACCGTAGTATCATTGTGCAGTACATCCACATAATAACCTCCGCAGCCAAATATGCCGCATGTGAAAGTAAACATGGGGAATTTCCCAGGCTGGAGTAAGGACTGAAAAAACACGCTCTCTACAAAGACCTCTCTCTCATCTAAAAGTGATCCGTTAATATAGAGAGGCATGGAACATTTAACTACAGGCATACGTACCCGTTTGTGCTTTGATATATTTTGAAATTCATGTTTAATTTCAATATGAAATTGTACTGTCAATTTATCTTGAGGAGTTTTTGCACTATCTAATGTTGTTCCCATCTGAATCTCCTTTTTCTAGAAAAAATGAATGGGACAACAAGCTATCTTTCAGCCTAAATTTCATAATACTGCTTATAGTTTGAGATCCATTCCTCTTTGGAGAAGTCTACAAAATCATATGGCTCACACTTCCTGAGATATTGTAACTGTTCTTCTGTTTGCTGCCCGCTCTTTTGTTCCAGATACATTATCGTGTCCTCAAAGCCAGCACCGCATAGTAATTGAACATCCACATAACTGCCCGTATCCTGGTTCTTTCTTTTGGCCTGCCAGATTAGCTGAGTGTCCTCTACGTGACCGATCGCAAACAGCATAATACATAAAGTTTTGAGATAATCGTTGTCCTCCGCACTTGTATTGTCGATCTCTTGCTGCAGCAGTCTGCGAATGCGCTCCCTGTCCCCGGAGCCCGGCTCCAAGCCGAACTCCTGAAGCGCCTCTTCTTCGTTCATATGGATTCCTCTTGTCTACTTCAGTATTTTGTTTAATTCTTCCGCTTTTTTCTTGCTATCTATTCTAGCATAAAAATAAAAGGCAATCGTGTGCAGCACAATCGATAAAAGCCACATGCCAGGGAACCACGGTGCAATAAGCTGGAACATTTCCTCTGAAAACAACCACACACCTGCCATGCCTCCGAGAATATTAAATGTGGACGAGATCGCAATATTCCAAATCGGTTTCAACGTAAAGTAGTTCCACAGCGCATTGTACATGACTCCAAATACCACGGCTGCTATAAACGCAATTCCGGCCAAGTTCCATAGATACCCCATCTGGAGTGTATGATCTTTGAAGAATAAGGTTAGCAGCAGCGTCACCCATAACGAAGTTACTGTAAATACCTGAAAAAACGAATGTCTGAGATTTGCGATCATAATAATTTCCCCCTGAAATTTTTGATATAGTATCGACTGACGTAGTAGCTTGAACCATCTGCAAGTTCAACTTGAATTCTGGCATGGCCTGTTGCGGCGAACGCCTTAATGTGTTTCGTGTTGATGATCGTCGAGTTGTTTATCTTCAGAAAGTGGGACGAATCCATATCTTTTTCCACAAATTTAAGACGTTTGCCCAGCAGATAGCGCTCTCCCGAAATCAAACGTACATTGCACATTCGGTCCTCGGACTCAATGGCAAGGATTGAACTTGGCTGAATCTGGACATTCCGGTTATTCTTCGGATTGATGACGACCAGCTTTCTTTCCAATTGACTGATTGCTTCATCGATCCCCTCCCAATGCAGTTGTTCCGAAGGGTTGGTAACGACCTTGGCGATCCTTCGTTCCATGGATGAATCTGTTTCAAAAATCACTTTCACGTGTTGTCCTCCTCTCACAACTCATATTACAGGCAAACTTGAACCTGGCATACTGAATTGCGTTTTGTTGCAAGAAATTGCAGGTTTGTTGCACTCAGCTAGTTCTCGTACAAGAAGTAGATAATTCGCACATAAATCGATACACATTTCTCGCGTTGTTATGAGAATTAATTATCAGATATCAAACTCTTCAAGGACACCAAACGGGGAATATTCAATATTCCCCGTTGTATTACCACAATCTCTATCTATATAGTCGGAGCCGCTACTCTTCCTTGATTTCAACATACATCTCCTGATTTTGCTGGATCTTCTCATTCATCCTTGCAATGACTTCCTGAGCCTTCGCTCGATATCGAATGAACAGATCTTCGATTAATTGGAACAAGTGTGGATCTTGCTCTAAATCCGTTGGCGAAAACTCTTGCCATTCTTCCCCGACTCTATTTTTCTCTGTAATAACACGTTCGATTTCGTTTAGCAGAGCTGCCATTTCATCTTGATTAAAATAAAACATTCCGTTCTTTATGCCGCTCCAACTCTTCATCTCAATGATATTGTAGGCCGAAAACCAATAAAACTCCGCCAGACTTTTCGTATGGTTATGATAGGAATAAAACAGAAATAATGCTTGTTGGCCTTCATTTAACTGACGGTACATCTCTGTTTTGGCTGCAACATCTTTACCTCGAACAGAAATTAGCATCGGCTGAACACACAACCAGCTAAGTTGCGTTGATCCCAGGTCTGCTTGTTTGATTTTTGCCCTCATAACATGCTCCTCTCTTCTCACCAATGAATGTAACACAATTACTAGAATCCTTACTTTTCATGATCAGGTGTCTGCACAGCCGGTTCGTTCTCGCCCCCCATTCTGCGCCTGGATGTCTCCATTCTGCCTGTCGCGGGAACATGGTTGGATACTTTGGCTAAACCAAATTTCGGCATGTTGGCATAGATGGATTCATAGGAACCTGGCCCAGCCTTGTACGTTTCATGATAGATCCCAACACTTCCATCTGAACCAATCGACTTATTAAATCGTTTCCATGCCTCCAGGTGCAGACCGCCACGTGCGTATTTCTCCAGTTCATCATAAGATCTCCAGTACTGCAGAAGGGTGACACCCCGCCAGCTTATAAAATATTCCGTCCCCAGAAATCCAGTATCTGGATTCATGTACAGTTCTCTGATCATCGGCCCCATTGCCTTAAATACAGGCAACCACTTATGTACGGCCCATAGGCGGTTTATTCGCATACCAATGATAAAAACAACAAACTCTCCATCAATCTCAGCCGTATGTCTTCCCTTATGAATATTCCCCACGTCACGTCTCCTTTTTCAGACAACTTGGTCCTGGTTTCCAGTTCAACAAACTTGATATTGCCGGCCATTTGAATGGCTTCGCTCTTCATCAGGTCTTCCTTAATCCACCTTTCGATGAAAAACGAACTGGAGACCATGTGCACCAATCCTGCGAATTCCCGTGTCCCGAAAACCTGCTTTCAAATACAGGCTCTGTGCTGCAACATTCTGTTCATTTACAGCGAGTATGACTTCCTTCATTTCGGGGTCAATTTGCTGAAGCAATGGGGTAAGTGCATTCATGGCAGCCAGCGCATATCCTTTACCCTGATGCTCCAGTGTAATAGATAGAGCTCGTATTAAGATGGCACTGGAATATCTTTTTCCTTCAGCGTATTCCGAATTTTTATGTGAAATAAAGAAGCCCACCGGCGTCTCCTCTTTTAGAATAACAATGGGAAACTTGTCGGGGTTCGAAATGGCCTCCTCAATGACTTCTGCAGGCAGTGCCGTAAACGTAGACTGTTCCCCCGTCAGTGAAAAACGAGCTAATGCTTCATCATATCGTTCATGATACATGGTGAGATGAATCAACTTTTCCATAGGGGCTCACCTCTATTTTCAATTTGGTCGATCCATCCGGCCAATAGCTGTTTCAGTTCCTTGGCAGTTGCATGAATGAATCCTTCCAGAACTTCCATGGACAAAATCCTCAAATCTCCTAGCGGCTCATGGGCAGGATTGTTTAAAAAATCAACCTTCTCCTTCCTATACTGATACACCTCCTGTTCCAGCAAACCACCCAAATCATAAGCTTTACCAGTACCCAGTTTATTCAGTAGATCGTAGGCTCCAGAGTGTTTCCGCAAAATCATAAATTCCAATTTCGTCACGTCATGCGTATATATACTTCTTCCATCGGTGTGTTCCTCATATGCAGGATAGATGTTGAAGGTCCACACGCGATCCGTATAAACATGGGCGATGTAACCGCACAAATACTGTAAAAATGCAGGATCATGCTCCGCCTGCAGCCTATTGGACTCCACAAATGCCCGCAGTTCTTCATCTGTCGCGAACCTGCCTTCTTCGATCATCAGATGTGTTTTGGCCTTTTCACTGCGCACATTGCTTCTCACATGGATGGAGTCAGGAGCAAGACTTCCCAGTAGGAATTCCGGGGATGGATTAGATATAAATTCGGATGCAATCGCAAAATGAACCATGGGCCAAGGCATTGAAATCACTCCATTTTCGTTAATTTATAGCCTTACTAACGCAGAATCCCCTGCTTCTCTTGAAGCAAATCCATGAATACAGGCTTCTGTACCTTATTAATCCTATCGATATCGACTTCATCCAAGCTTGTAAAAATCAATTGCAACGACTCCTGGTGTTCGTCTTCAAGTCTCTTCAATACGCTCTCCGGGCTCCATACCCCCACCAGGCAATCCCCAGTCCCCATAATCAGACCTTCGCTGCAGTAGAATTCTCCCACCATCATCTCTAATAATGGCCCCGCCTGTAACCACAATTCGACCTGTCATCTCCGCCGCCCTTCTCTCGTCATTGAATATGAGATAACTTACTGTTAAATACCAAAATGCACGATACACTTTCCATGCTCATCAGCATGTTTTGCCATCATGGCAAGCTTTTTTAATTTAGTGATCAGGTCAGTTTTGGTATACACCAATTTCTCGTAGTAACCTTTGTTCTCACCACCAACAATACAGTAATTCCCTCTAAGTATGATCGGATCAGGTGCTGAACTGAATAAATCAATCCATGCATGCATGATATGATGAAGCCTTTGCAACACTTGTTTATCTTCAATAACAGTAATGCCATAATAGTTTAATCCGCTTGTTCTCTCGCCCGTAGACGGATTTCCGGTCTCTAACCATTGAAGGGAATCCTGTATATACGAAATAAAGTCGTCATCCAAGTGAGCTTGGTTGTCTGGTGAGAGTCCACCTTTATGTATTTTCCCGTGTCTATCCCTTGAGTAGGAAGTATGGATAACTTCGCTTATATCCGATATATTTTCAATAACAAAGTTATGGATCATCGGCATATATTGCTCCCCCACACTATTGAATTTGTTTTCGCTTCCTTTCCCATTCATCATAACCCATGTTTTGGAAATTGCGAAGTTGTTTCACGTTCAAACTTCCTATTCCTGCTCCCCGATGCTACATCAATTCAATTGAAAAAGACCCCGGTATGGCCTCCTTCTAAGGCGATATCAGGATCTTCTTTTAGATTATTGTGGAACTGCTCCAGCAGCGATAACGATGAACACTTTAGCTCCCCTCGCTTATTGGATCAAATAATCAACGACAGGATAAGAGATAACATTTCGGTCCCTGTACGTTGATGTCACCGCTTCGTGATGTGTACTGAGAATTCCATTTTGCAGCATAACCGGTTTGAACCCACGCTCGCTCGCCCCGTTATAGGTAAACAGGACACATTCTTCTGCGGCAAAACCGGAAATGATCAGCAGCTCGACACCAAGACTGCGTAAAACTTCCTCCAGGTTGGTCTGCCAGAATGCATTAGAGCTTTCCTTGGTGATCGTGTAATCCTGCTCGTGTATGTCAATCTCGGGTATAAACCGATACGCTTCCCGATTCGATTCCTCCATGCCCTCCACATCCTGAACATGGATTACAACATGATTGTTGGAACGCAGCACGTCTGCCACATGGTTGATATATTCACATGCATGGTCCAGCACTCTTTTCTCCAGTCGATCCCGCACGATGACTTCTTGCATATCCACGATTAAAAAGCCAATTTTCATCCAAACACTCCTCAAAATATGATTTAATGTCTTAACGGCATGCTATAAATCTAAATCAATGCTTCAAATATATGTATTCGGGTTTACAGGCGGCACTCCTCTAATCAAGTACATCCTGAAGGTTTTGACTAACTAATAGGACAACTCAATGAATTTTCACTTCTTGGTCTTTTCACAAGTTCGCCTCCACAGTTAGGGCATACATAATTCGCCTCCGCTGCACACTCATTGCAAAACATACATTCATGTGTACAAATATACGCTACAGAATGCTTATGGAGTCCACTTTCGCATTTTTCGCATTTACTTCTCATTTCTAAAGCCATCGTATTGACCTCCTATAGTTTTTATTCTTTTTTGTAGTTTTCTGATGCTCTAATTCTAATAAATAGGTTGCTAACTTTACATATTAATCTTATTGTAATTTTATAAAATACCTTTCTTTTTAACTGAAAAAATGCTGTTTAACTTAACATTTTTGTGAGGAGATCCAAAAAGATGGATGAGATCGATAAAGACATATTATTACACTTGCAAGAAAATGCCCGATATTCCTTTGCAGAATTAGGAAGAAAAGTGGGCTTATCTACCCCCGCCGTTAATGAAAGAGTTAAGAAACTTGAAGAAAAAGAGATCATCGTTGGCTATAAGGCAATCATTAATCCGGAAAAAATAGATAAACCTATCATGGCTTTTATCCTATATGACAATACAAAATGTGAACCGTTTGCAGAATTTTGCAAAAATCACCCTAGTGTCATTGAGTGTCATCGGCTAGCTGGATCATACAATTATTTAATCAAGGTCTTGACTGATTCCGTTCAATCTTTGGAAAACTTTATTGATGCTTCCATGTCATTCGGACAACCGTCTACGTTAATCAGACTTTCTTCACCTGTTGAAGGTAAATCAATAAACTAAATTCCCCGTCCTGATCGCAAAAGCATAATCCTCTCGTCCATTTGCCTGGGCAATCGAGCTGGCCTTCTCCCAATCATACTCAACCATAACGTGTTCTATGTTCCAGTTCCCTTGCGCATTACGATAAGCAATTGCATAATCGGCGTAAGGCGAGCTGGATTCCCTTACATGCGGATAGGGCAATTCATCATGATAAGCAGGCAAACCGACACTGCCTACGTTCACAATTACCTTACTTCCGGGCAAATATTTCGTTTGAAACACATGACTGTGTCCGCAAAAAATATAACGCTGCGGTACCTCCAGAAGTTCGTTCGCCAATTGAATCGTGTCTTTATATTGAACACCTTCCGCTGTCACTTCTTCCAGCAAATACCGATCATTCACCCATGGCGTTCCATGGCAAAATAAAAGCTCCTCGTACGCCCACGTATGATTACATGATCTGATCCAATTCTCGATTCCCTGATCAAGCAGGGGTTTTACAAATTGAAAGGTTTCCGACGGGCTTTCTTTTTGCCATAGAATCTCGTCACAATTTCCCATCACGTGAATTATATTCTCATGGTCCATTAATACTCGTGCTGTCGCCAGCGGATCAACCGGGCCAAACAAACTATCCCCCAAATTGACGGTAAGTTCAATGTTCCGGGCAGCAATATCCTGCAACACGGCCTCCAGGGCCAAGTGATTACTGTGAATATCTGAAATAATGGCGACAGACTTATACATGTCATCCCTCCACCTTTTTTAACTATGCAAACCAAGGTCAGTCCTTAAACAACTCATCCAGCATACGATGGCGATTCTCCAGAAAACTGCGGGTGATCTGGTAATGTTCCGTATCTTCATAAGCCATTTTTTGAATGCTATTGTCGTCAAAATTTAAAATATCCGCATCGGGATAACCCAGCAGAATGGGCGAATGCGTCGCGATAATAAATTGAGAAGTTCCAGACAGGTCATGGAGTATGCGCAGTAAGGATAATTGTCTGGCAGGAGATAGTGCTGCTTCGGGCTCATCGAGCAGGTAGATGCCTTTGGAGCTGAAGCGGTTCACAAACAGATTGAGAAAAGACTCCCCATGGGATTGCTCATGTAATGAACGCCCGCCATAGTATTCAAGGGTACCCATCTCATCAACATGGGATGCGAATTGATAGAAGGACTCGGAGCGCATGAAGAAACCATTCGTAATCTTTGGCAACCAGGCCAGTCGCAGATAATCCCCTAATGAGGATTCCGAAGCATGCATCTCAAAGACGTTATTTCTGCCGCCCCCGGCTGTATTGAATCCACATTGGTGAGCGATGCCTTCCAGCAGGGTGGACTTACCTGATCCATTTTCACCTACAAAAAAAGTAATGTTATTCCTGAATTCCAATCTCTGCAGGGACTGTATAGCGGGTATATTAAACGGATATTGTCTCGCATTCTCTACCTTTTCCTTCATGAACTGCACACTTCTAAGATACATGTTCATCCTCCTATTCATATTAGATTTGGCTCCATCTACCCGAACATGATCAACAACGGATTAGGCTCATTTCACCTTAAAAGATGATCATGGCTCCTTACTTGTCAACTACGACAGATACCTTTTCGTTTACACATTCCCTATATTAAACGACGAACAGATGGATGACAAAAATTATGGTTGACGGTGGCAGATCAGGTTCTATATTATGTAGGAAGAACGTTCTGCATAAAACATAAAATGAATTGGCGTGTTACCACCCCAGAGGGCATGAGCCAAGAAGCGAACATGAGACTATATTCGCTTCTTGGCTCTTTTTGCGTTCCGGAGGCCTGAAAGCGTTAACTTTAGAGACGAGGAGGCGGTGAACCGTGAGTAAAGGAATGATGCTGCAGGTGGAGCGGGTCGTCGGCAGCAATATTGTTCTGGCCCGGTCGCACCAGAATACCAAGGAGTATGTACTGATTGGCAAAGGGTTGGGATTTGCATTCAAGGTGGAAAGCACCGTTCAGGCCGATGATCCGCGGATTGAGAAAAGGTTCCGGCTGGAAGACCGGGAGGAATGGGGGCAGGCGCAGGAGCTGATGAAAGACTTGGACCCCAATGTCATTAACATCTCTGACCGAATTATCCGTCTTATCGCTGATCAGTTTCCCGGCAAGCTGAATGACAAGATCTACCTTGCTCTTCCGAGTCATATTCAGTTCACCTTATATCGTATCCGCAACGGGATGGAGATTCTGAATCCTTTCCTTACGGAGACAAAGCTCAGCTTTCCGAAAGAATTCGAACTCGCCTCGGAAGCGGCTGCCATGATCGGAGAGGCCTTTGGCGTAGAGGTACCGGAGGATGAGGCCGGGTTCCTGACATACCATGTGTACTCCTCCGTAAATCACGTCCCTGTCGGACAGCTGGTTAAGGTATCCAATGTGATCAGCAAGCTTCAGTCCATGATTGAAGAGGAGGGTGGCGTTCGCTTTGAGCAGGCCAGCCTTAGCCAGGCAAGACTCTTGATACACCTGCGCTTCTCCATGGAACGCCTGTATCAGCAGCCGATGACGGCCCCCACCTTCGCACAATATGTGAAAAATGAATACCCGTCCGAATACCAGCTGGCCAGAAAACTGAGCGCTGTTATGGCCGAGGATTTGGGTACAGAGGTACCCGAGGAAGAAACGGCTTTTCTCGCCATGCATTTATATCGGCTTTTTCAAACTCATGCCAAAACCAACAGCAGAAAGGACAACACACAATGATCTGGAAATGGAAAAACAACAAATCTGCCAAAACATCTGAAATAATATCCGTCTCCTCCCCGCTTACCGGAACCTGCGTCAGTTTGGAAGAAGTGTCTGACGAAGCGTTCGCGCAAGGACTTATGGGACCGGGAGTTGCAGTGATTCCCCAGGAGGGCAGGCTGGTCGCCCCTATCGACGGCACTGTGGTGCACCTGATCAAATCGCACCATGCCGTAATGATTGAGCATGCTTCCGGGCTGCAGCTGCTGCTGCATATCGGTATGAATACTGTCAGCCTGAAAGGACATGGCTTCACACCCCAAGTGCAGACAGGGGATCAGGTCACTATCGGTCAGACCCTGATTGAATTTGACCTGAATGCGATCACTTCGGCCGGTTATCCGGTCATCACCCCTGTCATCATTGCGAATGCTGCTGAACAGCCGTGGGAGTCGCGCCCGGAGTATGGCAGCGTAGAAGCAGGCATGGGAACTATCATGAAAGTCAGCTTGTCCAAATAACCTAAATCAAAAAAAGAAAGGAAGAACAATATGCTGAAAGCACTGCAAAAGCTGGGAAGATCCTTGATGCTTCCTGTAGCAACCCTGCCTGCGGCAGGTATTCTTCAAGGCCTCGGCCTTCTTGATTATGAAAAGGACATTCCGCTCGGTCCCGTGATTGGGGGATTTCTTAATCAGTATGTAGTTCCATTCCTGAATGAGGGAGCGGGGGCGATCTTCGGCAACCTTGCGCTCATCTTCGCCATTGGGGTGGCAATCGGACTGGCGGGGGATGCGGTCGCCGCGCTCTCCGCCCTGATCGCTTATATGGTGCTGACGCGGATTCTGGGAGCCGTTCCAGGTGTATTCGGCTATATTCCTGACGATGTCAAGCTGGATATGGGCGTATTGGGCGGGATATTTGCCGGACTGCTTGCAGCCTATATGTATAAAAAATACCATAATATCAAGCTTCCTGACTGGCTCGGCTTCTTCTCCGGCAAACGCTTTGTGCCGATGGTCACCGCCGGCTCCATGCTGGTGTTGGCCATCCTGTTCGGCATGGTCTGGAGCCCGATTCAGGATGCCATCGGCGCTTTCGGCACCTGGATTGTAGGCTTTGAAGGCGTTGGCTCCATGGTGTTCATGATCGCCAACCGCCTGCTCATCCCGCTCGGTCTGCATCATGTCCTCAACTCCATCGCCTGGTTCCAGATCGGAGATTATACCAATGCAGCCGGGGAAGTCGTGCACGGCGACCTGACACGCTTCTTCAACGGAGACCCTACGGCAGGCATGTTCATGTCTGGCTTCTTCCCGATTATGATGTTCGCTCTTCCGGCGGCGGCGCTTGCCTTGATTCATACAGCCCGGCCTGAAAAGCGCAAAATGGTCGCTTCGATCTTTATCGGCGCAGCGGTGGCTTCGTTCTTAACGGGTATTACCGAGCCGCTCGAGTTCTCCTTCATGTTCGCGGCGCCTCTGCTGTATGTGGCACATGCTATTCTTACCGGTGCAGCGGCCCTGATCATGTACCTGCTGAATGTTAAGCTGGGCTTCGCCTTCTCGGCAGGTCTGATCGATTACCTCGTGAACATGAAGCTGTCAACCAATCCGCTGCTCATGATCCCGGTCGGACTCGCATTTGCGGTCGTCTATTATTTCCTTTTCCGGTTCATGATTGTCAAGTTCAACCTGAAAACGCCGGGGCGCGAGGATGACGCTAATGATGCCGATGCCCCCACTAATGCTTCCGCCGTGGCAGCGCCGTCTGCCGACACCAAGGCTGGCAAAGTGCTCGCGGAGATCGGTGGCGCAGACAATATCGAGAGCATCGACGCATGCATCACTCGCCTCCGGCTAGTTGTTAGGGACGACAAAGCCGTCAACGACCAGGCGCTCAAACAGCTTGGCGCTTCCGGCGTCATGAGGCTCGGTGGCGGAGCTGTGCAGGTCATCTTCGGCACCCAGTCCGAAATCCTTAAGGATGAGATTAAGAGGCTGATGTAACGCTCGTCCTCCTTTGAGTTTAAAAGGTCGAGAACAAGGGTAGGCTACCCTGTTCTCGGCCTTTTTTTGTTAACCAAGAAGCACAGGATATTCTTTTGAAACGGTGATGATTGAAAAAAGAGAGCAAGCTATATACTCACTCTCTCTGTGTTAATAGACAAACTTGCGCTGCGCCCAGTAGCTGAACAGGAAGATGGATACCTCCGTCAGCACCTTGGCCGCGATGAGGGGGATGATCAGTTTTTCGTTATAGAAGTACAGGAGTCCGTAATTCAACAGGAGCACCAGAATAACCAGCGAGAAGTATTTAGGTAAGGAATGGCGCACCTTCGACGTTTGGCCCCCGGCTGAAAACACATATTTCCGATTGATCGTATAGTTGAAGACAGAGCTGCACAGCCTCGCAGTGACGACAGACAGAAACAGATTATGCGTGAAATACTGGATGACGAACAGTAATCCAAAATCGATCAAGGCGGACAGCACCGAAGACGTACTGAACATCAGGATCGGCATATAAATGCGGAACGAGTCTACCAGCGGGCGGAAATGGGAGGATTTGTTATGATCCAGATATACCGTGTCAATAAACTCCTCCGTGATTTCGTATCCTTCCTTGTTCGCGGTTAGCAGCATGTTCATCTCGTACTCAAACCGATCACCCGGAATCTGACAGAGCCAGTCCAGCATGGAATATGGAAAACCACGCAAGCCCGTTTGAGTGTCATATACTTTGGTACCCGTTGTGATGGAAAAGACCGCCCGGGTAACTGTGTTTCCAAAACGACTGCGTGCAGGAATCGTTCCGCTAAACCGGCGGCTGCCGAGTACGATCCCTGGGGTGGTCTGCTCCAGCAGCACATCGAAGATACGCCGGATATCATGCGGCAGATGCTGCCCGTCACTGTCTGCACATACGACACCACCCTGTGGGCCAAATTCCTTGATATGCTGGAATCCAGTCTTCAGCGCACGTCCCTTGCCCAGATTGATCGGATGGGTCAGAACGGTGCAGCCGTATGCTTCAGCTGTCTCAAATATCCCGCGATACTCCGCCCCACTGCCATCATCCACAATGACAATGGGCCCTAATTGAAACGTCTGCAGCTGCAGCACCAGATTTAACAAACGAACGTCCGGTTCGTAGGATGGAATTAATATGGTCATGATCATTGTCCCTCCTTGAGGTAAAGGATGTCACTTACGCCGCGTTCCTGATTTCTGCCCAGTGGATTATTCACGACCCGGCCCATAAAATACATGGTGGATGAGCCGCCGCCGTCCAAGTTATAGGCTTCTGTTGCTCCCAAACCTTGCATCACGTCCGCCAGCTCTGCCAGCGTCATGCCCCGGCTGTCGTTCTGCCTTCCGTCCACCACGACGAATACATAATGATTCGGGGCAATCATGCCGATTGCCGTTCTCGGGTTCGCGTCCTGGATGGAACGGTTGCCGAAGTTGTTGTCGATTTTCACACTGCTAAAATCACTTACAATCTCGCCGTCCTGGATCAGGATCGGTCCAAACGACAGCGTATTGGTGGCACCTTCGGCCAGCAGCTCCGAGGAGGAAACTTCCGTCTCGTTATACGTCTTCATCGTCCCGTCACTGAAGAGTGCCATCGCATCACGAACCGGATCATCCCGGTATACCGTACCGTTGCGGATAATCACGCCATCATCACGGAAACCGTAGTAATCCCCATTAATGGCGAATATGGCATTGTTGGCCGCAGCGATCTCTGACGTGTTTTCGGTAATATTCGTGCCAAAGCTGTTATCCGCCAAAGCCGAGCGCAGACTGCTTGCATCCGTCAACTGTACATCTGCGACGTAATACGTAATCTGATCCGAACCGGAGCCTGTCTGCACCTTTTCAATGCTGACCTGCATATCATCACTTGAATAGTTCCAGTCATCTGAGGTTGCATTGACCTCCGTCTCTGTGGCTGCCGCATCATTCGAACTGCTGGCTGATGCTGTATTGTCATCCGCTACGACCACTTCCACATGCCGAATCAGGTAACGGTCAGCAAGACTGTAAATAATGCCACCGATCGCAAGGACAACAACAAGCGTAACCATCAGCCACTTTCGCCTTTTATTGGGGTTTGCTTTTCTATGTGGTTCTTTCGGATTGGGTTTATCATACATTCTCATCATTGAAGCCACCTCTTCATCATCTAAGTTCTTAAGGCCATGATAGGCGGGGTAGCTTAAATGAATCTGAAACATGTACAAAGACAAAAAAAGAAGGCCACCTCTCCCTCGGGGGAATCAGGTAACCTTCAAACCAATGGATATATCCTTATGAACGACTTCAGAATAGGGCTGGTATAAACGAGGTCGTGCTTAGGTTCATCTTCAACCAGTGGGATACGATACGGTATCCCTTTTTTCACTACTCACCTGCAAAAAGTGCATCGTACGCGGGGCAAGGCCGTTTTTCCAAAAAGTCCGCTAACGCGGGTGGCTGCTTGGCATAAATTTCGTTCAATGACGTGCCTTGATAGATGTTTCCAATCACTACCGGGTGACACAGCTCACAGATGAGGATGTCCCCGTTGCCGTGCAAGTGCAGCTGTTTCGTTCCATCCACACAATTGGAGAAATATACACCTGGCTGCTCATGCAATCCCAATTGATCGGCGAAGCGATCCATACAGGTAAAATATAGGGTTGTGTCGTCCTTCTTGTGTTTAATCAGCTCGTTTACAGAGCGAATGAGAGATTCTTTGGAAGCTATTTTGCTCCACTTGCTGTGAGGCATCACAATACTATTCTGAATCTCATGAATCCGTACACCCAGATCATAGACCTTCTCGCTAATGGCCAGCATGTTCGATTGTGTGCCTTCAAACAGCAGCGTTTCCAGTACTGTCTCCAGTCCGGCTTCCGTACACAATCGGATATTGCGTTCCAGTCTCTCGTACATGCGCGGGTGAACACGGTAGTAGGTGGAATAGGCTTCCGCATCGGTATAATTGAATGAAATATGAATGTTGGACAACCCTGCATTACGCAACGCATGAATGCGTTCTTCGGTCAGCAGGCTGGCATTCGTATTCAATTGCGTGTCGATCCCATGTGCTGCACAATAGGTTACGATCTCCAGACAATCCTGATACTTCAGCGTCACTTCTCCCCCAGACAATCGGACACGTTTCAATCTGGGAAGTTCACTTATAATGCGGATAACTTCCTGGGCATCCATGCACTGTCCATCGTCCCGATTGTAAGCGCAGCAATAATCACACTTGAAATTGCAATTGGAGGTCACCCCGACCTCCAGCCCTTCCAACTCAACCACATCGTGTGTTTCAAGTTCGAGTGATTTATATCTGTTTTTTGCGGTCAATTCCATATACCTCCTGGTTCCTTCATCTCATGTTAATACAACTTGGAGATTATAGCGGAATGATGCAGAATTCGGATATGACATTATGCACGCCGAGTAAGTTAGGAATGAGATAAAAACCCAACTCTCCGATCATCGGAAGTGGGCCAGTTTATTGTATGTACATATGATTTAGATAATATTAAATATGACGCCTTGCCCTTGGGAAGCGGCCCTATACATATGTGTTATTCAGTAAAGTGATAAATAAAACAAAATACAGCATTCCTTTGCTCAACGATAACAACCCTCTCAAACACTCATTTACTTATGACGAATAAAATCTTCTTTTAGAATGGCATACATCTTCAAGTCCCGAAGCTCATTTTTGACTCTCATGTAATTTCGCAGGACACCCTCGAATTTCATGCCTACCTTCTCCATCACCTTGGCCGAACCTGTATTGTCCACCATACATCTGGCTTGAATTCGTTCCAATCCGACTTCTTCGAATCCAAATTGAATGATTTCGTTCACCACTTCCGTCATGATCCCTTGATTCCAGTACCGATCGGACAATACATAACCCAGTTCCACCCTCATACTGCTGCTGTCACAGCCTAAATAATTGCAGCTGCCAATCAGCCTTTTGGTCCGTTTATCCTCAATCCCCCAAGGTCCGAGCTTGTCCATCTCATAGCGGTTCATGACAAAATCAATAAAACCTTTGGTATCTTCCTTACTCTGATGCGTGTCCCATGTAGTAAATTCCGAAACGGCAGGGACTGCGCAGTAACTATACATATCATCCAGATCATCATAGGTGAGGGGCCGGAGCAAGGTTCGTTCGGTTTCCAATACGGGAAATGGATCAAAAAAGCTTTCAATCGTCTTCATACATGTCCCTCCCTGGGATTATTAAAAAACACACTTTAACTCGTTCAGTATTGTCCTGTCCTTATGTTGTAGTATCAAGGCCACAATCTGTGCTGCTTCCACTGCCCGTCTCGCAGCTGGTACCGAATTCGTGTATGCTTCCGCTCTGGATCTCCCTGCCAAAACTCCACCTCTTCTGCGTTCACCGCGTATAATCGCCATTGAGGTGATACGACATCGGGGTCACGTTGAATCCGTTCCATCTGGGCTTCAATGGAGCTATCCAGTACTTCCTCGCTCCCCAGTTCCTGACTCTGGTGCCCTGTCATGGCAACTGCGCGTGCTCCAGCCGAGCGTTTCCGGAAATCATCAGCTCCTGCTTCATCTCCCATATCCTCTGCTGTTCCCTTAATGCGAATCTGTCTTCCAAGCGCAGGCCAGTAAAACGTCAGTGCTACGTGAGGGTTATCTTTCAACTGCTGTCCCTTTCGGCTCTCGGCACTGGATGCAAAGTAAAACGAGTCATCCACAACATTCTTCAAAATCAATACACGCGCATCAGGATGACCATCCTGGTCCACAGTCGAGATCGTCATCGCATGAGGTTCCTTCACATCAGAATCGATCGCCACTCGCAACCAATCCAAAAAAAGCCTTCCAGGACGATCCGGCAAATACTCCATATCCCAAGAAGGGAACGGTCCAGATAATGATTGCAAACTGCGCAGCAGTTCGCTCGGTACAATGCTCATATCTTCACCCCACCTTCCAATTCATTCCATTGTAGCGTAATTGTAATGTACTGGAAACAGTGATTTTTAGAGTGAAAAAAAGAAGCAATCTGCCCAACCTGCAGATTGCCCATGCTTGAACTATCGTTTCCCGTTAGTTCAATATCCTTTACAGCTAGGAGATCAGCAATTGCTTCATTTTTTCAAAAGGAAACCGAAGTAGAAATTTATTGAAATAACTAACAAAGAAATTGCGAACAGCTTTGAATAATCGTTTTAAAATTTTTGAATTATTTAACCACTGCCAGTTGATTTCGACAGAGTCTATGACCAGATATTTTCATTCTTCATGTACGCTTGGCAGTTCTAGCATGTGGAGTACGTTGCTATGCAATCCGTCGTCTAATACGGAATGCTAAGAGCAACAAGTTTAAGATTCCAATGGTTTATGTCGGTTTAGGCGAGCCAGGTACTTGACATATGTAATCCGTAGCCCTAAAATGAGCTAAGTCAGTCGATTATGGACTCGATGAGTCGATAATAGGAGCGCAAATGAATTATTCTTAACTCGACTATGCACTTCATGTCCATGCGATCAAAGGAGTGGGTTCTTTGTATGAATGCAAGCTGAATCGCGCACCTTTTTTTTACCCCTATTATAGACATAGAGTGTCTATAATATCTTATTATTAATTAATAGGAGACAGTGACAGATCGTATCACTTTACTTGTAAGAACTTAATTTAGGGAGATGACGAACGATGAAAATATTTATGACAGGCGTTACCGGATATATTGGAAGTTCTGTGGCTAAAGTATTGCTCGATGCAGGGCATTCTATCTATGGTCTGACCCGGAGCACCAGCCAAATAAACGAGCTGAAAGAGCTAGGGGTGGAGTCTGTCGTGGGCACACTTGGAGATACGGAAATACTGGCTGATTACGCAAAACGGAGCGATGGAGTGATTCATACAGCTGACGTTGCTCACCGCAAGGCTATTGAGACGTTTATTAGCGCTTTGCGCGGTACAGGAAAGCCGTTGATTCACACATCCGGTTCAGGCAACGTTGGGGATGATGCCAAGGGCGAATTCCAGAGCGAGCAAATCTATAACGAAGAAACACCTGTAACAAGGGACTTAGAATCGATTCGAGTCAATGAGCTGGTGCGTAAAGCAGGGGTCGATCAAGGAGTGCGAGGCATTGTCATCGTACCTTCCATGGTATATGGAACGTCTCTCGGACTTCCAAGAGACAGCATTCAGCTTCCAATGATTGTACAGAAATCGAAAGAAATGAAGGCCGGAGTCTATATTGGTAAAGGTCTGAACAGATGGTCGAACGTCCATATTCGTGACTTGGCCCAATTGTATCTTCTTGCGCTAGACAAAGCGCCATCCTCCTCTTACTTTTTCGCAGAAAATGGCGAGGAATCGTTCCGTGATCTAAGCCGTTACGTGAGTGAGGCGCTTGGATATGAGGGACGTACGATGAGCTGGTCTCTGGAAGAAGCGGTTGCTGAATTTGGCCTTCTGGCTCAATATACACTGGCGACGAATTCCCGAATTCGCTCTGTGCATGCTCGAAACTTGCTTGGCTGGAAGCCTGAGGCCGAATCCGTGCAAACTTGGCTTGCCAATAGCTTTTGAAGATTGTGATGTTGATCAGGGAGGTAGAAGGAAGATGACCGGAGACTGAGGCCGAAATATATGGAGATACCAAGAAACCATGTGACAAAAGAATCTCATGGCTTCTTGACACGTGATGGGATTACGCCATCTGAATTCCGGCGGATTGCAAGGGAACAGATATTGTGAAGTACCCTTCGGTCCTATTCCAATCTTTACTGGAGGTGACGGTGATTTTCGCCTTCAGTTGGAGAGCTAGAAAGCGACGGCTCACAGTCGCAAGCTCTTGTTTGCCACAGGTATGAAAGATGTATTGCCTGACATTGAGGGATTTCCGAAGTGTATGGCACCACAGCTTTTGTCTGTCCGTTCTATGATGGATGGGCGTTGAGGGACCGGCAGATCAGCATGATTGCTCCGAATAATTCAAATTTGCATTATGTGAAGATTGATATCAGGCTGGACAAAGCGCTTGACCGTGCTCACCAATGATTCATCGCTAACGGACTAGCAACGTGCGGAAATAAACATTCACGGTATTGCCTTAGTTGAGGAATTCTAATCAACCCATTTTGAAATTTCATTTCAAATCAATCTTCTGGAATATCAACAATAATATAGTTTTCTTTCACATCAGATTCAGGCACTTCAGCTTCTTTAAAAACAACATCATTCCAATTTTCCTTATTGATTAAACCATATCCAGTAGAAGTAATATGAGGCATCCAGCGAAAGTTGGCGAATGTCGTATCTTTAAAATTTGGTAAGGAACCATTCTCTTTTGTAAAGGAGCGGTTTAGGAAATAAAGATTATCCTGCTTGGCGGCCTTTTCGCTAATAAAAGCTTGCCACTTAAGATAAGCTGTGTTCTTCGTAATTTGATAATAACGGATTACATTATTATTGACCTCAATGAATCGGTCTTTTGTATTTTCCGGAAAATAATATTGAAGGCTGGCTGCTTCCACAGATGCTTCAAAGTCCTCTGTGAGCTGTGAAACTCTAGGAAGATTAATCGCAGCATTTCTTGCTGTGCTTAATTCACTGCTCTTAATATCAGTAAGCAGTTTCGTGCTTGGTTTCGAAACAAATGCAGTTTGGGTCTTTTGATTCCAAGTTACTGAACCGTCCAACGCTTCTGCAACAAAACGTAAGGGAATCATTGTTTTATCGTTATGAATAAATGGAGCAGTACTTAATGAAACTGAATTTCCATTTTTTTGTGCTACTTTTTTATTCATCGTCAACTGCAAGTTTGTATCGCTCCCCTTCACTGTCACTTGCTTAGTAGTATTATTCCAGGCAAACGTTAAGCCACCTAAACTTTTGAGTGAAGTCAGGCTAAAAAATACCTGGTTGTTCTTGTTGAGAATGTCTTTTGAATCTAAGTCATTATTATTCACAACAACTTGCGTTCCTTTTGGACCTTGTACTATTGCAGCTGCATCATTGGTTGGAATTACCAAAAGCGAAGAACATAGAAAAGCAAAAGAAAATAATACTAACTTCTTCATTTGGAAAACCTCCTAAGTTTTATAATCTTTATATAATAAGACGCAAACGTAAGGTTACCTCCAAACAGTGTAGATTCTTGAGAATTTCTCCTGTCTTACTAAACTAACCTGCCCGTTAGTTGAACAAAGTCAGCCAATCATGCTGATTGGCTGACTCCTTGATTTATTGAGCTTTCGTTCCCCTGTTGGAAGCCCATGGCTTTCAGCAATATAATAAAATAGTGTCACAGTGTCAATCTCATCTCCTAACTAAACTATTCTCCAAAGATTTTTATACTATTTGTTCGATCTCTAAAGAGGATCTTACCCGATTATCCTTAAAATCTACTCAGTATCACTGTTTAGACAGCTTATATACCGGCCACAGTGCCAACCTCAACATCTTGCGGCCCCAAAAAGCCAATACGGTCGTTCCTGTCCATGAGCTACGATTATTCTCGCTATACTGGTCGTTGATAATATAGGTCCGGGTGGAAATAGGGCTTTTCAGACCGAACTTTTCCCACTCCGCTGGATCATTTGTACCCCCAAGCCTTTCAAGCATATTCGTAGACTTCTTGTTGATTTTAGCCGGAATTTGCTCGTAGGCTTGGGAGATTTTTGTATGGAATTCGTCAATTGGATTGCGGCTGGCAATGCTCTCCAAGTGGATGCTTTCGCGAAGGTAAGAAACGTATGCCAAATGTTCAGCCCAGAACTCGTCGATATAAAAAAGCCGTACCCGCTGCTCCGAAGGGCTCATCCGCTGCTCGCCTTTCAAAACTCGGAGCCTCTCCGCATATAGAATTCGCCTCTGGTCCTCCACCATATCAGAATAACCGTTTAGTTCCTGGTGGATATCGAAGTTTTGGCCCATAATAATGCGCTGAATATGCTCGATTTTACTGCGGAGCACCGAATCCTCGAGAGCCTCATCCTGCTTAGGAGCGCGAACCACTTTATGGATACCGAACTGAAGCATCAACTCGTCTTCCAAGCTGAGGAAAAATACGGAAGCTCCAGGGTCGCCCTGGCGGCCGGAACGGCCACGTAACTGTTCATCAATCCGCAGGCTTTCGTTCACATATGTACCCACCACGTATAATCCTCCCAGCTTGGCGACAACTTCTGCCTGCTCAGGGTTGCTGCCGCCGAGCCGAATGTCTACGCCGCGTCCTGCCATATTGGTAGACACCGTTACGGCGCCGATTTCTCCTGCTTTAGCGATGATTTCGGCTTCTTTTGCGTCATTTTTTGCATTCAGAACATGGCAATGTACGTTAGCGTTTGCCAGCGCCTCCGCCAGCTTGTCAGACTCCTCGACGCTAGACGTCCCGATGAGAATCGGACGTCCCGTTGCATGGACAGACGAAATTTCTTGTACAAGCGCCTTCAGTTTGGCTTCTTTATGGGTATAAATCCGGTGCGGGTGATCAATCCGTATATTTGGCTGGTTCGGCGGAATTTGCACGACTCGCAGCGCATAGATATGTTCGAATTCCATTGTTGAAGCTTGCGCCGTAGCCGTCATTCCGCAAATTCCCGGATACAGGCTAATGAAGTGTTGAATGGTGATCGTCCCGAGAATTTTCCCGCCTGCCGTCCACTGCAGTCCTTCTTTGGCCACAAGCGCGGCTTGCAGCCCGTCCGGCAAATACCTGTTCTCCGCTACACGGCCGGTATATTCATCAATTAACTCGATTACACCGTCCCGTACGATGTAATCAACATCTTCTTTAAGTAACGTTTCCACATGCAGCGCACAATTTACTGATGTTAGCAAATGACTATTTTGGCTGTCGTACAGATTACCGCATCCGAGCAGCAATTCCACCTTCGCAGCCCCTGCTTCATTCAAGTACACGTTCCGCTGGAACTCGTCGAATTCGTAATGCTCTGCTTGTTTGAGCTGCCGAGCCACTTCTGCGAAACGAATATCGTCGCTCTTGGAGGCGCTCGACTCTCCGCTGATGACTAGCGGCACCCGCGCTTCGTCGAGGAGCAGTGAATCCGCTTCATCGACAATAACGTAGTGGAACGGGCGATGCACCATATCAGCTTCATTTAATGTGATCGTGTCGCGTAAATAATCAAATCCCGCTTCTTTAGCCGTCACATAAGTTATATCTTTGGCGTAAGCTTCCTTTTTCTCGTACAGGCTCATGCCCGCTTGAACCGAGTTTACGCTTAACCCGAGAAAACGATAGATCGGGCCCATCCACTCGGCATCTCGATTTGCCAAATAATCGTTAAACGTTAGCACATGAACGCCTTGGCCAGTCAGCGCATTTAGATAAGCAGGCATAACAGCAGAGAGTGTTTTCCCTTCACCAGTATGCTGCTCGACCAAAAATCTCTCATGCAGAGCGATAGCAGCCATGATCTGCACATCATAGGGCTGTAAACCGAGCTTTCTCTTCGCTACCTCGCAGACTAACGCATAGGCATCGACAAGAAGCTCATCTAAAGGCGTCCCCCACTTTGCTTTTTCTTTAAGGCGGAGAGATTCCTCTTGAAGCTGCTGATCGCCCCAAGCTTCCAAATTCCGCTTCCTGATGAGTTCCACTTTGTCTCGATAGCCTTTCAACTGCTGCCGGGTATCACGGTCTTTGAATTCTCGCATCCACTTGACGATTAAATTCATTGGTTTATCCTCCTCGGTAGAAATGCGCGATTCTTTAGCTATATAAACCGCACTAACCAATCACACTGAGTGCAGTACCAACCTCCGCTCGTGTTATCTCCCCAACTTATGCCCAAGTTTTCTATTTCCTGGATATGGGTTTACATACGCATTTACTTAGAGGAAGTTTCCGTATTATCTCAAAATATCGAATAAAACGTAGTCCCATATCCTCGAATATCCAAACTACACTCCCTCAAGAGTGTAGTTCTAGCAGTTTAAAAGTTCCACTTTACTATAATTTGAAATTGAAAGTTTCGTTCCCATTAGTTGAACAAAAGCAGCCGATCAAAAATGAACTGCACCTCCATTTGCCAGACACTGTCTAACAATTGGGATGCAGTTCATTTGGTCAGCTGCTTGCTTAGTTGTATTGAGCGCTATCGTTTCCTGTTAGCGCAACACCAATTTGAATTAAATTAAAAGTAGAACTACACAAGAGGAAAAACAGCTTATTATTGCAATGATAATATGAAGACAACTGAATGAGATTTTTTCCAGGAAAATTCTTTCTTTTTTTTGAATGAAATATGTGTAGATTAACACAATAATCACAACGGGCAAATATAGGTGAAGATCCGGACCATCACTACTCGGCAAAACTTTGTTAATAGTTCCACCTATAGTTTCGTCAATTAACATACATCCATAGATAACTCCGATTATCCCTGAAATAAAAAACTGAGCTGCTACCTGAACCAGATCTTTCTTCAGGAAGAAAGGAACAAGTTTTCGGTATAGGTCATCGGCCATAATATAATTGTTGCCTCCTCAATTTTTAACTGTAGTTCAACTAACGTTTCAAATTAGTTGAATAAGTTACCCAAGTACGTCCGTCTCGTTTAGCCTTACTAGCTTTTTCAAAAACATCATTTGTCCAATATGATGTGCATTATGGATACACAAATTTGAAACAACATTCCACCACTGAGCATTGAAGTAGGAAGGTATTCTTCCTTCCAGTTTTGATATCTCACAATTAGTAATGCTGTCACGCCATTCGGAAAAGCCATTACTCAACCGTCGAATGGTTTTACGCCAACTTTCTTCATCCAGCTTCAGGCGATCCATTTCAAAAGTTTCTTCATTATTTATAATACTAATTTCAAATATGTCTTCGTTCCTAAAACGTGCTAGCCACATCTCATTCCAGTATATAAGATGATTCGCGATCTCCCAGATGGAATGTGAATTACCCTCAGGTTTCCAAGTTGCCTCCGCAACTGATATATCATCTAAAATGGTTTTAGACGATTTAAACCAACTTTCATCATCATGACAAGCTGCCAATTGATCGAGTAGAACGTCCTTTATGCTAGTTATCATTACCACCTCAAGTCGATTTTTTGTACTCTTTTGTTTTCTTAAGAAGCTATCCTTCACCTAGCTGGATAGACCTTCCATCTATTGTAACAACACCGAAGAAGAGAGGAGTAACGAAATCGTAGAAATCACCATGTGATTTTATTCAATTGTACTTTCGTTTACTTCCATATCCAAACCCATTTTCCCTTCAAAATTCTGGAGATCCCGTAATGTATACAGCATCATCACGGTGAACGGGGGAACTTGGTCTTGATCCCCATTGTACTGTCCATAGGTGTAAAATTTATTAATGTAACTCTTTCATACTTCCTAGCGTCTAATCTATAAATATTTAATAAGGTGGGATATAGTGATAAAAACATATGTAATGACTACACTATTAATCTCTCTAATTTTTTTGATGGCATGTAGTGGAGAAAGTCTGCCAAAAGATGAACCAAGCACATCGACAAATATACCGACTCAGAATGCAGCTACCGATACAACAAAACCGCAAGATACGAGTGCCAAACCATCGTCGAATACCAGCTTTAAAGCTGAATTGGCAATTGACTTAGAATCAGCTGAAAATACGTTGAACGAAAACGAGCGCCCCGCGCTGGATGTACTCGAAAAGAACCTGACCGCTCTCGTGCAGCATGATCACAAACTGTACCGATCCGGTTTTGTCGATGATCAACTGGCCGATGCCATGGATTTTTATTATGGTGAGCAGTTCCAATATACGTTTTCAAGCATTGAAAGCATTGAGAAAAGTGCGTCTATTAAAAAACAGGTGCATATTACGGTTCTTGGTGAACGTCTGGATACAACAACCAATTCGGTTGAAGAAGTAAAAATGATGTATGCGATCCGGCAGAATGAACAAGGAGATTGGGACATCTATACCATTGATTAATGTCATTAGACTGATCAGTTGTCAAAATACATACTTACTCCTATCCGTCGGTCTAAAATTTTGCTCTTGACTTGGAGTGTACTCCAAGATGTATCGTGATCTTCAGCAAGTAAATATTACCTCAAGGAGACTTAATCATGAACCAAAAGACTGTTTTGATAACGGGTGGAAATAAAGGTATCGGGTTCGAGAGTGCCAGACAATTGGGCAAGATGGGATTCACAATTTTAATTGGTTCAAGGGATCAATCCAAAGGGCAGGAAGCAGCTGCTTCGCTGAAGAATGAGAACATAAATGCTGAGGCAATAACGCTTGACGTTACAGACCTGGAAACAACTCAATCTGCTGCTAGTCGAATTGAAGATCAGTATGGAGCGCTTGATGTTCTGATTAATAACGCTGGAGTGAGCTTGGATAGGGGTCTTCCTCCGAGTCAACTGGAATTGACCGTTCTAAGAAATACTTATGAGACAAATGTTTTCGGCATGTTCTCTGTCACTAAGGCTATGCTTCCTCTGATTAAAAAATCGCCTGCTGGCAGAATTGTAAACCTTTCAAGTGGATTGTCTTCCTTGACCTTAAATAATGACCCGGAATCCGATGCCGAAAAATATGGAGTAAATTTGCTCGCCTACATGAGTTCGAAAACGGCTGTCAATGCACTGACTGTCTAGCTTGCCAAAGAATTAAAAGATACGCCGATCAAGATAAATTCAGCTGATCCAGGGTTCACTGCTACGGATTTGAATGGGCATACGGGTTATCGTACCGTTGAACAGGGAGCTTCTATTGTCGTGAAACTCGCCACACTTCTCAATAATGGTCCGACTGGTGGTTTCTTTGATGAAAACGGAGTGATACCGTGGTAATAGACTAGGAGGTGCAGCAAAGTGATCGACATTCCCGAAAACGCAAGCTCAATTAAACAGGCCGCTGAATTCACGGGTCTGTCAGAAGATACCATCCGCTATTATGAGAAAATCGGCTTGCTTCCGTATGCCGATCGCGAAGCAAACGGCCACAGAAGGTATAGTAAACATCAATTAATAGGCATGGTCTTTTTACGAAGGCTCAAATCAACCGGAATGACAATAAACGAAATGAAGCATTTCCAAAAGCTTTACGAAATGGGAACATCCTCAATCCCTCAGAGAGTCTCCATTCTGATCGAACATAAGAATAAAATTCAGGATGAAATTGACCGATTACTGGAGACACAAAAGATTATTGATTACAAAATTAACAATTATAACGAGTTCCTTGTAAATCCGGACTTAAACAGTACAGCCTGTGACCCCGTAGAAAAATAAGCTCTGAGAGCAACGCCAGCGATCCAAATGTATCAAATCACTTATTCTGTGATGATGTCATCTGACAAACATAAAGGCCCTTTATCCATGTTCGCTTTTCTTGCAAGGTGAAATCAAGAAAAAGAAAATGGGTTAAAGGGCCTTTTTATGTGAAGGAATGTAGCTTTCCCTCAGGCGATCAATAGTTAATCACCTCTAGCTGATCTACAATAGAAGCTATTTTAGAAAATGCATCCTCAATTCCTAAATCTGCTGAAGAAATCACATGCATATTGTAACACTCGCCTACCCTCCGATAGCTGGTCAAACTCTTCTCCAAGTGTTCGCGCTCAACGTAGGAATCTTCAAAGCTTTTACGTTGTTTTATCCGCGCTATACTAGTTTCTAAATCAACATCCATAAGAAATGAAGCATGGGGTTGACGGATGGATGGAAGTATCTCATTTAACCATGGTTCTGGCGAATTTCCACGTGCTACCATTGTTGCAAGCATTGTAAAAATATAACGATCACTAATGACATAACCCCCTTTACGGAGAGCAGGCTCTATGACTTCTTTATAATGTTGAATACGATCTGCTATCATATACATCTGCAGCGCATTATAGTCGACAAGATGTCGTTTGTCCGGTTTATAAATAAAAGTTTTAAAAATATGCAGCTGCCTCATTTCTGGCGTTGGCTGCATAGTTATGAGAACTTCTCTACCTTCGTTTCGAAACTTACCAGCAAGCATCTCAATCATTGTGGTCTTTCCAGAGCCATCGACACCCTCAAAAACAAATAATCTACCTTGATATTCTTTTGTTATTGGACTTAATACTGGAAACACAACTTTCACTCCCTATATCAATCAATTGGGCCTTATTGCTAATATCCACAGAAACTGATGCCGAACCATTTGCTAAACGACACAGATCACACGAATTCAATTAACTTCCTATCTATTTCTGCGATATCACCGATCTCCGATGTACCATCCCAAAGAATAATTGAAGAAGCTTCATCGTTTTCAATAAAATCATCAAGTTGGTACAGTTCACTCATGAACAGAGCTCCATACTCTGTCCGTTCAGGTCCATGAAAACTTGGCTGGAGTCTAAACTTCATTAGCCCTTTGAATTCAGCCGTGTTAATATTTTGATTGGTTTCTTCAAACAATTCTCTAATTACACATTGTTGAGCATTCTCTCCAGCTTCAATAATCCCTCCTGGAAGTTCCCAGTTGTTTCTCCATTTATTATGCATAAATAGGTACTTTTCTTGGCATTTCACGACAATTAGAGCATGTGTTAGCGGAGCATCCAGTGTGCTTGTAATGACCTTATCATACTCGATACGAATAAAATCCAAAAAAATGTTACCTCTTGAATCTGTCATGATTTCCATTTTTACTCCTCCATTTCTTTTGTTACAAAAATAAAAAAACGCGCTAGACCTAAGTCCTGCGCGTTCATATATCGCAGGATGGGAAGCGCGAATAGCGTTAACCCATCCCAAATTTTTTTAGAAATGGATTAACGCTTTCCATGATGGTGAGATTGTTTGAATTCTAAAATTAACATCGTCTATTCTCCTATTCATCAACATATGGAAATAATACCCACTATAGTACTTTAGAGTCAAGTATATATTTTTGCTTATGTACAATAATGTAACCTGTCAGTTAGTTGAATAAAGCAGCCGGTCATATTGGTCAGCTGGTTCCTTAATTGTATTGAGTTAACGTTTCCCATTAGCTTAATGAACAATTAATACATCAATCGGAAATTGAACCATCAATAAATTGATAAGAGATAAATAAAGCTTAGTACTGCTATGAAAATATAAAGACTACTGAATAAGACTTTTTAAAGAAGATCTCTTTGTTTTTTCAAATGAAGAACTAGTGAATTAACACAGCAATCACTATTGGCAAATATCGATGAAGATCTGCCCCATCATTACTCGGTAATACTTTATTCATATATCCACCTATAGTTTCATCAATGATCATAAATCCATTGTCTAAACTCTTCTTCTTTCAGAGTCAGATTAAGGATCTTATATTCATCGGTCTCATAGCTTAGATATTCTTCTATTGCAGCTTGGGGGCTAGAATCAATCCGATTCGTATCAATAAACAATTTAATATAGATTACAAAATAAGCGATCATAATAGGTAAGAATACTATTAAGAATAGTATTGAGAATACTAAGTTAACTTTTTTTGACTTCATCACACTCCACCTCTACGTCACATGACCCATTCTACGTTAATGACACTGTCTAATTAGCAAAAATGAACAAGTTTTTGTTGATACGACTTGGAAGTATACTGCCTGTACAATGATCGTTGCTCATATTAAGTCATGTTTTCCGTTAGTTGAATCCCCTGAAATCAATCATTTTAAATTCTCATATAATTTTATCCTTTCATAAGGAAAATGACTGCATTCCTCATTCATAGAATTCATAAGCTCTTGCTTTTTCTCCACGAAAAGGTTCTCAAAGTTATCATCTGAACCCCCTCCCATCTCACTCCAAGAGTAGGGATGAGTTAAAATTTGAACACGTTCTACACCTTCTAGCATCTCTGTGTTAGGATACCCGAATTTCCACTTATGTTGAGAATCCGATAGATAAAATATTTTTGACTTGTTGGTATTAATTAAATTATTGTCAGAGCAGTAGTTAAAATATCTGCTAGCATAGCTGTTTATTAAGTTGTCTATTTTTATATCTAAAGACAAAACTACCTTAGTGGGTCTGTGGAACGAAAAACGGTCTACCGTGGTCTCAATAAAATTGGAGAAAATACCTATTTCTTTTTTTATTCCTTCTACAATATTATGGGTGCTATTCTTTGGTAAATGATAGTGTAATCCAACTCGATGACCCATACGAAGGATATCCCTTATTATTTTTATGTTCTCTTCAGAAAAGGGGTTATAACAATTATTCGATATTTGAATGAAATATGAAGACTTAATATCAAGGTGATTCGACTCAAAATAGGCTAGTTTATGTGCTCTAGATAAAGAGAATTCAACATCATGTCTGAGAATAACAAAAGATTTTGTCTCTTCAGTAATCTCTTTGTAATCTAAAAAAGGAAGCCCTGTATCTCTGAGTCTTTGTATTATCTCTCCATATTCTTTATAAGTGAACATTGTTACACCATCCAACATATGTTATTTATCAATGCTATTCATTTCATGTGACTTTTAGTTTTTCAAAAAATTCGTATTTTAAACAGAATGACTGTATTTTCAAATAATAACTCAAAATGGTTAGTGGATAAATGAATTTCCTTTAACGGCCCAAAGAAATTAGTCATCTTTAACTAAGCTCTATTATTGATCTCCAGACCTCTTCAATATGGTTTGTAGAAATCAATCCAAATGACTTACCACATTCATGCTGCTAAATCTCCAACCTTCCAATCCCTTCTCAATCGTGTGCACACTGGTATGGTCCATAGGATGAAAGCTCGATGTATTGCTCCATTCCCGCTTATCAAGCAGATAATAGAGGATGTTAATCACTCCACCGTGCGTAACCAACAGAACGTTGGACTTTATCTTTTGCTCCTCAATATCTCTGCATAGCATTTCGAAAGATGTACAGATTCTGTTATAAAAGTTTCTTGGGCTTTCTCCTCCTGGAAAAGGAGAATCCATCTCAAGAGAGTTGAAATAAACTCCTGGGTAATTCACTTCAGCCTCCTCGTGGAGCATACCTGCCAAAACTCCGTTATTCATCTCTCGCCAATCTTTCACAAAGCTGCCCGGGATATTTAATTTCCTCTCAATCTCCCTTGTAGTCTGTACTGCACGAGGAAGATCACTGCTTAGGATCGTATCGATAGCATATTCCTTAGCATGCTGATGTAGATAATTGCCCAGTTTTCCCGATTGAATAATTCCTTGTTCCGTGAGTCCTCGCTGGCTCCATCCGCCTCGATATCCTTCCTCGTCCATACCATGCCTTACCAGGAAAATTTTCAAGATCATTCCTCCTTAAATCTGTATTTCAATCATCTCTAGACGGATCGTATAGATCCTCAACCACTGGTATGTAAGGAGACAAGAATGGATCCATCACTTTCTCCAGTTTTCCACGCGCCAACTTCGATTGAATTCGTAAAACAAACCCCGACCTCAGATGGTTTTTATTCCAAGATCGGGGCTCTTACAACAATTTATTTTACAAAAGTATTATGAACTCGTACTGACTTGATAAAATATGGAATCCAGATCGCACAAGTAAGAACTGACTTCGCAATTTCTCTCATCGAACTTCCATCTTCAAGATCTCTCGCCATCGGAATCTGAAGTAACAACAGATAATCAATGATGCCAACGACCAAACTGACACTATAGAAGATAATCATAAGACGTGGCAAAATCGCTTTTTTATTGTAAAACGCAAAAACCGTATACAAACTAAACAATAGGAATAACACGTTATACACCATTTCAAAAATGAGGACTGGTCCCCATAACGGATGATAATAATCAGATTGCTTCGAAGTCAGCAATTCCCATGTTTCTGTCGTAAACATAGGCAGGATTTGTTGGATCAATTGCACTACGAGCAGAATAATCGTAAGAAAAAGACCAAGCTGGATGAGAATCAGCCATCCTCCTAGTCCTGATACGCCCAATGGTCGATAGTCTCTCTTCTGCTCTTCAATAGGTGGTTCCACGGATAACACTTCCTTATACTGTTTTGTCATTCTGAGATGAATCATTCCACGTATTTCACAAATTCTACGGCCGCTTCTCTCCATTACTTATCGTACGTTCTATGTATGTTGGCGTTTTCCATATAGCTGCATATCTCACCTTCCTCGGTCATAAAAATTCACACAGCTTCCTTATTATACTATGAGAGTAAACAATGGGATATAGAATTTAACAACCAACTTCATATGCAGTTGGGGCAAAAAGGGACGTTTGTTCTCAAGAAAGAAATCTAGACGACTGACGAAGGGAGGAAGATTGAGTGGGTCAATGAGTTCAATAAGCCATTCAAGCAGGCTCGGCAAGAGCTCCTGAGTGAAGGGAATTTATTGTATGAGGTGACCATCGAGGAAATGGTTTCACGTCTGGATTAGTGGGTCATTTTGAGTGGAGGGGATTATCTCGTAAATGACAATCCCTCTCCCTCAAGTGCCTGTCTAAGCTTGGGAATTGCTGATGGCCCTATGCCGTGCAGCTTCAGGATCTCTTTCTCCGTGTACTCCGAAAGTTTTTGCAATGTCGTAATCCCTTCATTCTCCAAGGCACGTCTGGCAGGAGCAGACAACAAGGCCAAAAATCCCTCTTTCGGTTTCCGTTCGGATTCGCAGATGGGACAAGTTGGACAGTCACTTTTTTTGTAGTGCGTATGTCCATGTTCACAGGTTCGGGATCTTCCTTTATCGTTAACCATGTGGGCACTCCTTTCTGAATTAGATATCCATCCAACTCTCAACCTCTGGGATTATACTATCATATTGTTTTAAAGCCTTTATAGTCCAAGTGACTTGTGCTGTTCCCATTCGCTGTTCATCCTGATCTGTACATTCAATCCACAACGAACGTTTCAGGCTATATTCCAGCCAGTTTAACTTTCCAATAAGTCCATTTTCCAAGACGAGCCTCCAATTGGCACTTAATCTACTCACGTGCTTTCGATATCCATTTATAAAGGCCAAGAACCTTCCTTTGTCTATGTTTCCGGTACTATTTATAGACCAATAAATTGCTGTTTCCACTAGATCATGCATCGGATTTATATAACCCGCCGATTCCCAATCAATAATAATAGGGTTATTCCGCTTCCACATCACATTCTTGGGTTCCAAATCTCTGTGACTAATCACTGCATCTGAAGTTAGGAGTAGCGATGATCTCTTTGCCTTAGCACTCCACTCATACAACTGTTGGATAGTTGAATCTAAAAGCTCATACCATTCCAGACTCTCTTCTTTCCCTTTGTCCAGATAAAACGCCCAATCGGTGTCTTTTGAATAATCTATCTGAGTCTTATCCACATTTAGTTGTGAAAAATTGATCTTGTGGATATCCGCAAGAATCGTTCCCATTAGATCACAATGCACGTTGGTAACTTCACTATGATCTAGACTTCGACCATCAATCCAATCAAATATCAGATAGAATTGATTATCTATGTTATGGATCGAAGAGTTATTAATCCTATTTGCCGGTTGTCCAGGGATATGGTTTGCTGCCACGTTTGCTATTCTTTCTGAATTGATATAATTTTGCATGGCTTCAGGCCTAGTCATAATCTGTGGATTCAATGCTTTAATTGCATATTTATCTTTTCTTGTCTCCATGACGTACATCCGATGTAAGTGTCCACCGGATATCGGTTTGGGCGTGCTTATCAACTCACCAAGGTGCAACTGATCGCATATTTTCTCAAAATTCAGATTATACTGAATATCGCTCATAACGTTACATACCTTCCGCAAGGTACTCCAGCGATAATATGTTCATTTGTTCTCTTCATAATCCCTCGCCATGTTTGCTTATTAGGAAAGCATATCGTAAATATGCTGCAAATTATTTTCCCACACTACGATTTAGTATGTTCATTACTTCTTCTTCGCTTTTGGATAATTGCCCCATCATGTTCTTAACCAGATCATCTGAAAAGGCGATATTTCCATTAAAAGTCTCCATATGTTTTGTGTATGATTGAACCGCTTCATTGAGGTCAATGGGTTCCTTGAAGTGTATCTCGCCGACTTCCATATCTAGAAACTTGCGACAAAATAAGGTTACACATTCTTCTATAACGCTGATATCAATTCCTCGATTCGGATGCCACATCTCCAAACCTCTTGGTTTTACTCCTAATTCATTTGTAGGAAGATCGGTGTATGGTAACTCATAAAAGTCTTCATCCGATGGATTATCGTAGTAGTAATGAAAGTGAATTTGATCATCTGCTAGATACGTTCTGATACTGTTCACAAAATGAAGCTCCTCCGGATCACTTTCCATATCCTCTAGTCCGTGTTCAAGATAATTCTTGGTACATATACATACAAATCCTATCCTATTCTCGCCGTTTGCATCACTGTAGATCCGAATATCCTCCCAGCCTGTAAGATGACTCAGTCCATATACTCCCCACCACAGGTCGTACGAATTTGTTCTCACATAAACTTTAGAATGTTTTTCCTGAATCGACTTCATCATATTCGTCCCCTTAATAGTTCTTGCTCCTCGTAAGTCAATAATTTATTCTCTACTAAATAGGTGGTTAGTGACGCCAGATATTCTTTGCATGTCGTAATATAGTCTGTCTCCACAAAATCTCTAACTTCCAATTCTTTGTATGCTCTATTTAGTAACACAGCGATATTGCCATACGAACCACTAATTAATAGGCCAATGGAATGATTTATTGCTGTTATTAAGTGATAGTGTGTAGAATTTCTTCTAAGTCCATATACGGGCAATACATCCTTGGAATTTAATCTAAGAATGAGTCTCCAAATGTGATCGTCAATTCCCCCCACGAACTAGCCCCCTAATATCTTAATCTTTAGAGAGACCCATACATCTCCATCAACCATGCAGCGAACTGCTCCTTCTCCTCAAACTGCGGATAATGGGCCGAATGTTCAAATACCACAAAATCTTTGATTGGCGCCTCCAGTACAGCGAAATAGTTCCGCGCCGCATTCACGGATGTCATATAATCGTATTTTCCCATAACAAAGTAAGTCGGGATCTCCAGCTCTTTTACGATATCGGGTAAGCGTTGGCCGGATTCTTCATTCAAAAGGATTTCCTGTGTAGCCTGAATCCCCATGGAATAGCGAATGACATCAAGTGCATTGTATTCAGGACCGAACAGAAAACCGAATATATAATCCTGATTTTCATCAATTTGTCTTGCTGCACCGCCGTATTTGCGAACCATATTCCTTGGCGTATGCTCATCCCCTCGCTCAATCGAACTTCGTAAGCGTTCCAGACTTGCCGCGTCCTCTGAATTCCCAGCCTTCTTCGCTTGTGCAATCGTATAATCCAGACTGTCCAACTCACTCTGCGCGTTATCCGCTACTTGCCCAATACCGATGTAAGCATTGAATTTGTCCGGTGCCTTGGCGGCAGCCTTAGTCCCTATGTATGTACCAAATGAATGACCCACCAAACTGACCTTCTCTTGTCCAAGCTTGATAGTCACATATTCGGTTAAAGCCAATAAATCATCTACGAGCACATCCGTCGTCAAACCCGAATAATCCTCAAAAAAATGATAAGACTTCCCACTCCCGCGTTGATCATAATGAACAATGGTGAAATGCTCTTCCAGCTCCTCTTGGTACTTCCTCACATAAGGAATTTCGGAGCAGCCCGGACCACCGTGTACAAAGATCAGGATGGGGTTGTCCCGATCCGTTCCCCGAATCATCACCTCATGATCGGCACCGTTGATCTCAACTTGTCCTAATGTGCTGATGCTATTCTCACCTTTAATACCAGGAGTCCATGTCGGAAATATCAGAGAGAGTATTGCAATGAGCAGAACCACGACCATGAAGCGTTTAGTTACTTTAACGAGCTGCTTACGCATTGGGATGTCTCCTTTTGCACATTGATTCGTTTGAATTGAATTCAGCTGGTTAACGGTTAGTCATGGTTTGCTTACTTTATAAAAATAAGGGCCACACATGTCTTCGTGAGTATGTACGTAGGTCCAGGTAAACTCTCGGTCGAAAATATAGATATCCTGTTCCGAATCAAAGTCCGCTGCAACGACTGCATTCGCATTCTCATATCCCTGGATGAAAGGCGTGTGTTGATACATCACATACAAGTCATTTTTGAGTTCGGCATCAAAGGCATCTCGTGCTGTATCGCCCGTTAAACACTCTTGTTTCTTATAACTAAACATATGCCATTTATATTCGCTGTAGTAGATAGCTTCTTTTGCCTCGTCATCCATATTGCTTGCGAATACGTTATCCCACTGCTCAGCAATGCCCTCGGATTCCTCGCATAGCTCTGTCACCTGGACGCCCTTATCCTCCAAATTTTTCTCGAACATATACTTAAGGTACACTAGCTCGATCCGCGAGTACGCCACATTCAGTTCACTTTCAGGCAAAACGTCTAACATCTTATTGATTTGTTCCCGAATCATTGCGACCTCCGTTTGGAATTAAATTAGGTGTGTCTTGGACCTGGACCATTATCCTGTTCCTTACCGTCTACCTTCTTCCCGCAGAACATAAGCCAATTGGTACATCTCCGCAATATCACTTCTATTTTGCTCCTGGAATCTCCGAACGGCTTCATCGATCTCTACCGTCTCTACGGCAACAACCTGCTCTCCATCCACCGGATTCAGCGGACTACCGACAATTTCAATATCTCCATATCCAATCAGTCTTACAAAATGAGGATGCGGAATATGTGGTCTATACGGTTCCAAGGCACTTGATGTGCAATGGAATTGACCGAAAATCTGATACGACTGCAGTTCCGCGCCCAGCTCCTCCATCACCTCTCGTTTTAACCCATCCGGATAGCGTTCTCCAGGTTCCAATGTCCCACCCGGCAGCTCCCATTTTCCATTGTCCAGTTGAAAAACAACACATTGATTCCCGACGAACGGAATAATGCTAACGTTGCTCACTAGCGCTTCGTCCACGATATCGTTCAACCTGAAATCCGCCTCAATCGTTCCCCAATGAATCGACGTACTCAGCGCCGGAAATTGTTCTTTATTCAAACTTTTCATCCTCTATCCGACCTCTCTAGGAAAAAGTAAAATCTTCCATCTCATTCTTTCTCTCATTATAGATGATAACGAAGAAAGAAGGCCACCTTCCCATGTCGGGAAATACGTGACCTTCTGATTTTAACGAAAACAGGCTAGCGCCATTCTATGAAAGACGACTTATTTGTGTATCAGCTTTCCGTTTTCCAAAAAGAGAACCCGATCACATAGCGGCAAAATCCGCTCATCATGCGTAACCATCACCGCACTCTTGCCCTGCTCCGCAACCAGCTTTGCAATCATGCCCACAATATCCAGCCCACGTTCCGCATCCAGACTGGCTGTGGGTTCATCCGCTAGCAGGACGGCTGGATCATTCATCAATGCCCTCGCAATGGCAACCCGCTGGCGTTCTCCGCCGGATAGCTTCTCGGCATATGCCTTACGCCGATGAGTTAACCCAACCGTTTCCAGGAGCTCATCCACTCGTTTCGTTGCCAAGTTCTTGTCCATTCCAGCGAGCTTCGCAACCACCATTAGTTGTTCTTCCACTTTCAGATACGGAATGAGATTGGCGCTTTGAAAAATAAATCCCAGCTGCTGAAGCCGCACATTTGAGATGTCCTGCTTGTTTTTGCCCATAATCGATGCGCCATCCAGCAGAACCTGTCCTTCCGTCGGTTCAAGGAGTGCACCTGCGATGGACAGAAATGTACTTTTACCCGAACCGGAAGGTCCCATGACCGCGACAAGTTCTCCTTCGGCCACCTCAAGATCCAGCTTATCCAGTATCGTCCGTTTGACAGCACCATCTTCAAAAGTCTGTGTAATTCCTTGTAATACCAGTCGGTTTCTCACGCTGCTGTCCTCCCAATCGCATCAAGTGCATCAATTTTGGCAACCTTCCACACCGAAAATAACGAACCCGCCATAGACATCATTACGAATAACACACAGGTCAGTGCTAGGGTGGACAAGCCTAATTGAAACGGCATCGAAGCTGGCAGGATGGATTCAAATAACTGAACCAGGAGAACACTGATCACCAAACTTCCAACGGACAGAAGCAATACTTGTATTGAAACACTGCCAGCCAGATACGCATTGCGCGTCCCGATGGCTTTCAAAATACCAAATTGACTCGTTTTCTGAATGGTGATGACGTAGAAAAATACCGCAAGTACAAACGCCGAGATGACAAACAAAAAGGCAATCATCATGAGCAGCGAGCCCTGCTCTTCCTTGTACCCGGGAATGGCCGATACCGCATCGGACTTCGTAATCACTTCCGTATTTGGCAAAGTGGTACTGAGGCTGTCTACCTTCTCACCTGCATCCTTAATGGCAATCGCATTGTATACCTGAGCATTAGCGTCTGCTGTTCCTTGCGAAGTACGGGAACCTCCTTGAATGGCCAGCCATTCCTGTTCATTCATAAACACAACCGGTGAGTGACTGAAGGACTCATTTTCCACAAATCCACCCACTGTCCATTCCGTCCCGGAGGCTTGATCCACCAGTACCGTACCAATTGTCACGCCGGATTCAGACAGCTTTTGATCGACCACAACCTGGCCGTTCTTCTGATCCGTGATTGGAGATCCTTCGGTTACGGTTGGAGCCAGCCAGCTTTCCGGGTTCACCATGAATAGCGTTACATCCATCTTCTTCGTGTCGCCAGCTGGACTGACCGTTGTCATTTTCACACCCAGCGGTTCGGCATTCTCTTGCCCCACAACAGAGCGTGTCTGCTCAAGCTGATCCTGACCCACCTGGGAACGGGTAAACCGATGATTCGAGTCCTGCTCCAGAACAAAATGGGATGCTGCCATATTTTTGATCGAAGCCGCGTTGTCATACGCCAGCCCCTGTGCCAGACCTGTGACAAACAAAACCAGAAATGATACCAACACCATGATTGTAGCAATTAACGCATACCGCCCTTTGGCAAACCTCATTTCTCTAATAGCCAAATACATGTTCTCTGACCTCCTCTTGATAACCCAAGTATAGGAGGCGAAAATGAACGGCAAATGAATAACAGATTACATCTGCGGGAGCGTCACGGTAAAGACCGTTCCTTCGGCTGAACTCGAGACCTCGATCGTCCCGTCATGGATCCGGATAATTTTCTGCACAATGGCAAGTCCAAGCCCGGTTCGTCCGGATGAACGCTCTCGGGCACGGTCCACCCGGTAGAAACGATCGAACAGGAATGGCAGATGTTCCGCAGCAATCCCGTCTCCTGTATCCCGAATATGAATCACACAGTGGGCATCTGTCTGTTCGGCATGAATCTCGATGCTTCTTCCCTGCGGAAGATGATTCACCGCATTGCCCAGCAAATTCATCCACACTTGCATAAGCAGCACTTCATTGCCAACCAGCTGGATCGTTTCGGGTACCGAAATCCGGAGCAGTAACTCCTTTTCTTCCAGCTGCCATTGCAGCACCTGAACGGCTTGGCGGAACTGATCCCGCAGAGAGAATTTTGATTTGGTCAGATCCTCATGACCTTGTTCAAGGGATGACAGAAGAAGCAGCTGTTTACTGAGCAGCGAGAGATGACGGCTCTCCTCCTCAATAATGGAGGCGTAGTGCTCCCGTTCTTGTTCTGGCAGGTCCCGATCCGCGACCAGTTGGGCAAACCCCTGAATGGATGTCAGCGGAGATTGAATCTCATGCGATACGTTCGATACAAACTGCTGACGTGCCTGGTCTACCCGCTCCAATTCACGACTCATGGTCATGAAATGCTGGGCCAGCTGTCCAATCTCATCGCGCCGCGTAGTGGGCAGTTTCAGATTATAGTTCCCTTGGGCAATTCGCTTGGTCGCCTCCGACAGACGTTCAATCGGATTAACCAGATAGCGCGTACTTATCAGAAAGATCAAGATACTTATACCCACCGTAAGTGCTCCAATCAGCGCAAAGAAGATACGCAGCTCACCGAATTGCAAGATCACATCTGGCCGCATAAACAGGGCATAACGTGCATTCTCCATCTGCAGTTGAACGCCGACGGTATTGCTTAATTGATTATCGAAAAAGCCTGTAATGAAGGGTTTGCTTGGAAACTGGGCAACGCCATGGTAAACCTCCCCACTCAGCACCAGATCTACAGCTTGCTTGTCCAGCTCCTTCCCGCGGAACTCGCTGCCGTAGAATTGATCATTCCCTTTTCCATCCGTCACATAGATTTCGTACCCGAGGGCTGCGGCATTGTTCAGGTACTGTTTCATCGTGTCCGGTTCCTGCTCCACAAATTGCTTCATCTCTGTGGCGATGCCCACCAGCTTCTCGTCATTGAACGACTTGAGCTTCGCATGATAGTAGATGTTTGATAAAAGAAAACCCAGCATGCCGCTGACCACAATTACCGCAACCGTAATGAGGAACACCCGAACATACAAGGTCCTCACTGCGCTTTCACCTCCATCTTGTAACCAATCCCCCGCACTGTCTGAATAACGAAATCATCCGCATAATCGGCAAACCGATCGCGTAACCGCTTGATGTGCACATCCACAGTACGGTCATCTCCTTCATAGTCTGCTCCCCAGACAAGTCGAATCAGTTCCTCCCGCGAGAATAAACGACCTGGATACTGTGCCAGCTGGGAGAGCAGTTCGAACTCTTTCATCGGTAAAAACAGAATGGAATGACCGTCGGATACCTCCACATTGTTCCGGTCAATCACGATGCGGTTCATGCGTATGATGTCACTGGACGTACGATGGTAACGGCGAAACAGCGCCTTGACCCGGTAGATCAACTCTTCGGGTTCAAACGGCTTCGTCACATATTCGTCCGTGCCTTTCAGATAGCCCTCCCTCTTGTCGGATAACTGATCCCGTGCCGTTAGAAGCATAATCGGAATATCATAATGCTGCCGAATGAAATCACATAGCTCCAGACCGTCCATACCTGGCATCATCACGTCCAGGATCGCCAGATCGATCGGCGTTTCTTTCATCACCTTGATCGCTTCCAGGCCGTCCTGCGCTTCGTGCACCCGATACCCTTCCTTGGTCATGACATGCCGCAGGAGTGCTCTAATGTTGGCGTCATCGTCCGCCAGAAGCAGATGCTTCATATTGTTGTCCGCCCCTTTTTTAAAAGTTCAAATATGTTATTACGGATACTTCCGCACATGGATCCTGCACAGATGGTAGCACAAAAGCAAAGTCATTTGCCAACACACATGCGCTTATGACGCAGCCATGTTTACATCTTCTCGAATCTGGTTGACACTATTATTAGGCGCAACTATAATAAAACCATAACATATGAACGAGCGCTCATATATTCATCTTTTAAAATGAAATGTAGTGAAGTACCCTAATTTACAATAGGAATCATACTTACATAACGGAGCAATGCTCCAAAGGAGAGGATCTCGTATGTCCGGACATCACCACAATCACGACCATGGACACCATCATACTCATCCCAATAATAAGAAAGTACTCTTGTTTTCCTTCATCATTATTACAGTTTATATGATCGTTGAAGCCGTTGGCGGTTTCATTACCAACAGTCTGGCTCTTATCTCCGATGCAGGCCACATGCTGTCCGATGCCGTTGCTCTGGGGATTGCGTTACTGGCGTTTACCTTTGGTGAGAAAGCGGTCAATACAGGCAAAACGTACGGGTACAGACGGTTTGAGATTTTGGCTGCTACCTTAAACGGAGTCACCTTGATCGCCATCTCACTGTACATCTTTTACGAAGCGATCGGCCGCTTCATCCATCCGCCGGAAGTTGCAACGGTAGGCATGCTGATCATCAGCATCATCGGATTGCTCGTGAACATTCTCGTCGCCTGGATCATGATGCGCGGCAGCGACACGGAGAATAACCTCAATATGCGAGGTGCCTACCTCCATGTCATCAGTGATATGTTAGGGTCCATCGGTGCGATTTTCGCAGCATTGCTGATGATGTTCTTCGGCTGGGGCTGGGCGGATCCACTCGCAAGCGTAATTGTGGCGGTGCTTGTGTTGCGAAGCGGTTTCTTCGTAACGAAATCCTCCCTGCATATTTTGATGGAAGGCACCCCGGCGAATGTGGATGTCAACGACCTCGTACAAACCATTAAAAAGGTAGACGGTGTCCATGGCGTTCACGATGTGCATGTGTGGTCCATTACAAGTAACCTGAATGCACTGACCGCTCATATCGTGGTCGATGGAACATTGAGTATTTATGAAGCCGAAACGCTCGTCCAGAAGATCGAACATATGCTGGAGCATAAAGATATCAAGCATGTCACCTTGCAGGTGGAGTCAGAAAAGCACCTACATGACAGTTCCGTTTTATGCACCGTTAAAGGCGATGCTCCCGATGCGCACGCACATCATCATCACCATTGAGAACTGTATGTTGTGGCTGGATATCAAAAAAAACAGGGCTTATTCCCGATAAGGGAAGGCCCTGTTTTTCATTTTTGTAAATTAACGATCTTTTATCAGGTTGGTTAAATCTTTAACTTTCCGAAACTCCTTGACTACTTCATCTTAGAGAGCAGTTTCTGTTTCTTTTGATCAAATTCAAAGTCAGTAATGATATTTTTTTCCTTCAACTCACCTAATTGCAAAAGTTGTTCATGAACATTAACAGGCGGCTTCTTTAACTTATTAGCTCTAACCAAAACAACAATTGAAAAAGGTATTGCGTACAACATGGTTAATAACGCCAAGAATGCCGCGTTATCTGGATCTTCAGGCCCTAAACCGAGTATCATAAAAAACGTTAATGTGAACAACACGATCCCAATGGTCGATAATACTTTCAATACAATTCCTCCCAATGATTATGTAACTTTCCTATTTTGAAATCTTAAAGACTGGTAAGAAAACTAAATATCTACTTCATTTCGGTTCATAATGACATAACCAAGCTGGAACAAGAGGATGTAATAAAACTGATGTTGATCATGCAGCTTGTTTTTGAATCTTTTGGCTTGAGCCTACATTTAAGAAGGTCTCTAACTTCCATTGTTACATAAAATGCAACCATGGCATGACAGGTACACTTCATGTTTTGCGCATTTCGGATATCCTGGCGGGATCGTCGGTCGATCATCATCCTCTTCAATCTCGGACCACTCCAGGTAGTTGCTCAGATTAACGTGTTGTTTCATGAAGGCTTGAATCATTATCCGAAATTGCTCCAAACAGTATATAACCGCCTCTTTGCGTGGTTCATAACTTAACTTCTCCCAGGCAGATTCAGCGATTGCATGTGCAATCATGCGCAGCATAAAATCTTTCTCATCATCAAAGGTGTCTACGGTCCAAGGCATCTCATCGATATCAAAACCAACCGTCCCGATCCCTACGATAGACTGATCCTGCTGCGCCAACCAGATCGTCATTTCTCTCTCCCGGTTCGTCTTGGCCAGCATCGAGCCACTGATGGATAGCACCTCTATAAAGACGGACGTTAACCCATTAGTCATGCCTAAGGATTCAATATCGGACTCTACACCATGAGGCATGGATATCGTGTTCGCCATGCTGTCTCACCCCTTAACTAACCTTACTCGTTTTCATCCGATTCCGTCCAGATGGCAAATGCTCCGTACCCCAAATACTCACGGACTTCAAGAACTTTATCACCACGTACCACGATTTCCATGCCATTTTCAGCGTCCCATTCGGTACCACCACCCAGAATCGCTCCCAAAATATCATCGTTCTGATCATAAGGATTCCGAAAAAGTTCAACTTCGCCAACTGACATGAACTCCAATATGTCCCTGCCCTCAGCTTCAGCCAAACCAGCAGCATATTCCACTGTATCACTCAATATTTTCTCGGTTTTCCATTCATATGCTAGCTTGCATATGTCGTTAATCGTTCCATCCGGCAAGCGATTCAGCACGTCCCGGATATATAGCTCTGCTTCTTCCAAACTCATGTCTTCCGTATTAAACCGATACTCAACCTCGCAATGGAACAAATTAAGCAGACCATATCCGGACATCCGGTTCTCATCTGAGGGGTCTTCTGCGCCAATACGCTCTAAATGAAATCTCCCGGTCATACTTTATCCTCCTTCATTAATCTCCACCACCGCCACAGGACGAACAGCTGGATGAGCTGCAAGAAGAATCGGAAGATCCTGAGGATGATCCGGAACCTCCCGAGGAACCACTGCTGTCTGTGCAAATATCCGCATAACAGCTGGAACTGCTCGAACAACTGCTGCTTGACGAAGCCCCGGAGGCGGCTGCCTTTTCCTGTGGAAGAATTTCCTGCTCCAGACGACCCATGTGCACCCCGTATGTTGCTTCATGATGCATGGAGTGATACACCATGGCACTCGCCATAATGAGAGCCACATCAACCGTACCCGAGGATTCGAGGGATAGCTCATTTTCGTTTAGACTTGCCGATCTTTGGAGTTTTTCAATTAAATAAGTAATAACCTGCGCGGCTTCAGGATTCTCCTGCATACGTCTGGTATGAAAGAGTTGATTCACCAGTTCAGATTGATCCCCTTGTGTGATCAACTTCTTCATATCACCAGATAACGGATAACTGAAGAAATCACCCCAGATCGCGGAACTATAGGGAGTGAATTCGAATAATTGACAGTAAACCCAGTCAAACCATGCCCGTGCTCCTGGACTCTCACGACGGGTAACTGCCGGCTCATGATGTACCGTGGAACCCATAAATTCAGCACAAAAGTCAGTGTAGGACTTCGTAAACATCAGCATTTCATGCCAAAACTCGTCTACCTCTTCACTGAACATGGGTACCTGCTTAAGCAAAGAAGCCATAACGAAATATCTTTTTAACTCCAGCAGTTTCCATCGATACTCCAGCTTTCTGATGTGAGGATATTCCTGCTCGATACGGAGCTTAAGTTTATTCGAATAATGTTTATTAAAGCTTTTCTCCAATTGTTGAATGGTTTGCTCATAGGGAATTTCATCACGCAGTCCAAGATTCAAAGGTAACTTTTTGCGTCGATACGTAACTTTCGTGTGCCTCCTGCGACTCCCTGCTGGACGGAAAATTCTGATTTTACGCCGAATCAAATATACTGCAATGACCAATAAAATTGCTGCGATGTAGTAGTAGATAGGCATAGTAGAGCCTCTCCTCTCCGTTGATCGTTTTCTATGTATGGGGTAAACTCCCATTAGTATAATTGACGACCGGCAATGATTAAAAGAGCCCTTTGACATAAATGTCAGGGCTCTTGGTTTAAAGGTTACTTCAAGAAGCGCACGCCATGCAGCATGGATATTACATATGCACGTTAAACTGTCTATCCTTGCTTTGACTTCAATCGTTGATCGTTAACAAACGCTTTTAAATAGAACATCTCATTTTCATTGGGAGTCCGCTGATGATCTTTTTCAAAGGTTTCTATTGCGCAATCTAATGATGTGGATGTCACAGCTCTACTACAGGAGATAAGTTCTCTCCAAAACACGTCCATCTCATCCAGATCACAAATGGATTCATGCCCAAGTAAGAAATGATCGGCATCATACTTTTGGATGTCCTGTATCATGGGCAGCAACAGAGCTTGCTTGAAATGAAATAGTGAATTTGTAGTTGTTCCATACGCGCTATCTCCCAGGAAAATGGTTTTTTCATCTGGAATGTACACAATGGTTGAGTCATCCGTATGCGTACTTCGAATTCTCTCAAGAATACAAATTTTATTCCCCAAATCAATCTGGAGAGAATGTTCAAAAATGATATCAGGAGCATTTAATTTAAACGAGTCTCTCATCGGTATTTCATTTTGTATGATCTCCATACAATGTGAACTCATCTTGTTTGACTTTACATATTCATTGAGTGAATAGTCATCATACGAATAGTTTCTCCAAACATTGATCAATTGAAGGGTTAGTCTATTAACAATGATCGTCGCATTGAATTCATTCATTCCTAAAAAATGATCCCAATGAGCATGTGTAATGGCCAAGTATTTAACGGGTGGTACATTAAACCGGCTTATTTCCTGCAAAAAGTCTTTAGCATGTTGAACGGAATTCCCACCATCAATCACAAGACTGTACTGATCCCCGCAAACTAACCCTAATGTCGGTCTATCTTTATCATTTTGGTTAGATAAGTAATAGATGGATTCACTTAATTTATTTAACATGTCAATTCTCCTCTATTTATAATTTTGATACTAAGAGAAAAATCGCATGTCATTATAGTTTTAAACGATGGATTTTTCTCATTTTATTGTTTTACCAATGGAATCACCCCTTTATATCAATGAATAGAATCGTTATTTATGAAGCAGCAATAATTATACTTGTGATAAGCAGCAGTATCGTTACGGGCGCCCAGATTCTTCGTTCCCATACGCTTCTCGTTATAAGATTTAATATTGTTCCCAGCACCAAATACGCAACGATAAACCAGATCGCTGTATCTGCAAACGCAGACCACTGAGGCAATAGCACCCCCGCTTTACTCAGGACAACTAAACCAATGAATACAAGGATGGTAATCTGGAGCAAACAGGCATAACGCATAGATGGGGGATATTTCCCGGGAAACTTGCCTCCCATGGCAGCCTCTCCCCACGGCATACCTGCAGCGAGTGCAACTTGAAATAGAATGACAATCAGAATCAGGACGGAAAACAATATCGAAGACAATACTACCACCTACTCACATCCCAGCATTTATAATGTAGTTTCTTCTTATACTTTATTGATGCAAGCCGATCAGTATTCTTCAAACGCTTGTTATATAACACCCATACTCTCTTTCAGTCGACTAAACATCGATTTTCCTTTTTCCGTTATTCCCCACTGAAGTCCTAACAAAATCGGTGGGTAATAGATCGGCATTATCCATGAATAGCTCCCGTCCAGTTGTAGGTCTCCAAGCCAAATTCGCTTATCCTTATCTGCCTTGATTGCCCACTTACCCGAATACACCACATGACCTTTATTTTTGCGAGCAAACTTCTTAGCTTTGTCAAAATCAAACACTTCTAGAAGGGAGTTATCAATTTCTTTACTCATCCGTTCATGCTCTTCTTCTTTGGCTTTCCATGAAAATTCGGAGTCCCATATCTCAACTAATTGATAACCCACGATGGATTGACTTAATATTTCTTGCAATGAATCTGAAACATATATGTAAGGTAATTTTCTATCCCCATTTGGAAGTTTGATTCTGAATATGTGTTGTCCCTGTAATGCTGCTTGATCCAGAACGAGTGAATATTCATCGAACTCTGGAATGCCGTCATAATACGTTCTAACTTTAGAGTTCTCCGGATCTATACAATCAATGATGCTCAATACGTGAAGAATATAATATTCCTCACTTGTAGATGTTGAGAGAGGAAGAAATTCAATATGTTTGATATGATTCTGTTCCAATAAATTTTTCACTTTGTTACTAATAACCAGTGCTCCCGAGTATCTGTTTAAAATATCAGCTGGTTTTCCCACATCGTTAAATTCAACTGTAGGCGTAGACCATTCCTGAATTAATGGATTTTCACTTCCTAATGCCTCGTAAATCTGATCCAACTCCTCGGAGTCGCTAAACTCAATCGTATTATTCGGTGGATAATAATCTAACAACCATGCTTTCATTGATTTCACTCCTGCTTATATGATCTGTACTATTCCGATTCAAACCAATATCGATAAAATTCTTCTGAAAACCAGAACCAAATGATCCCTAGTATCACCATAGTGCACCCTAATACTTTTAAAATCACTTCTATAGACTTAGGGATTTCTGTGTTCGGCAAGTTTTCTTCAAAACGCAATACCCATCACAAATACCGGAATGGACAAATAACCAAATGTACTGGTGGTCCATTCCATGTCGATACCATCAAGTTTCTTCCCATATATATACATTGGATTATTTGATAAAATGCGCACGTTCTTCTTGATTGGAACTGAAAATGTAATCCGGGTAATGGTTGGTTATGACTGGAAGCTTATACACAGAGAAGAATTGCAAATCCTTCATCTCTTCATTATTTGATCTTAGTTGTCCTGATTGAATGCTGCATTCAAATACAATAGTTAAGTATTCAACCTGATGACCATTATGATATGTAAAACGTTGATCTTCACCGCCGTAGACTCCAATAATCTTATCCGGTACAATGAAAAGCCCCGTCTCCTCGAATGCTTCTCTGACCACCGCTTGAGCTGGTGTTTCTCCAATCTCAATTGCTCCTGCAATTAACCCCCAAGTTGATTCATTGTGTTTACGCACGAACAGGATCTCTCCTTGTTCATTTCGAATAATTGCAGCCACACCTGGCATAAATATGAGCTCGTTTCCGATCTTTTGCCTAAGGTTTTTATAGTAATCAGACATCCCCATTTAGTAGTACCTCCCTTTCAATAGAGTTAATAAAAATTACTGCAGCTTGCAACGATCACACTTCGTTCTGCCGTTCACTCTTCTTCTACAACAATATCCTGGCACTGAATGATCAGTTCTGACATCTCTGCACCATCAAAAAGCATATGTACTTCATATCCATTCTCGATACGATACATTTCATGATAAAGCCAGTAACTACGGACAATGTGCTCCTCTTGCTTGATGATCTCGGGTGCAACAAACGTGACTTTATTCAAATTAGTGAAGCCTCCACGTGTATCGAATCGAATGACCAAGTCCGTATCCGAGACCAACTCCGTCACAGTGCAATCATGGAAATGGACTTGATTGCGAATATGTTCGGGAATAGGTTCAGCTAGCTGCGCCTCCCTATATTCTTTTGAGATAAGCTGCATTTGTGCTTCATTTATTTTGCTCTGTTTTTTCAACTGGCGCATAACCTCTCTAGTGCAATAACCTAGGCCAAATACACGTATATCCGCAATTTGGTCATAGATCTCTTTCGGTAATCGTGCAATCTTGTTTTCGCAATTCCATTCCAGGTTACTTTTAAACTCTTGCCTGCTGCTCAACTCATCAAAAGGCGGCCTCGCATCATAATCTGCAATTAATTTCTCTATATGCTCTCTTTCTTCAGGCGGCATATGATAAACCATCGTATCCTCTTCCGTTACCTCATCCCCGCTAATAAATTTCTCCGCACGCACAAGAACCGCACCATCCTGCTCCAGCATGTAACGGGGGTCGACATTATAAACATCTCGTTGAAACTTTACATGCTCTTTTTCTTTTCTTTTATACAGTCGCAAATAAAGAGCTTCATCCAGTTGATGAGCTCCGCTATGTACTCTCATACCAGAGTGCAGGCTGATCTGTTGGCATAATTCATACCATTCCTTTGTAAGATATTTCATGAGCACCCTCTCCTATCTCAAATATTTGGCTTAAATTACCGTTTGTCTGCTATTGTTGTTATATGATGTTCCCTCTTTTAAAAGCTTTAAAGATTGCTTTCATTAATGATCCAGTGTACTGCATCTAAAATATCTTCTGCTATGTAATCAGGCTCCGTCTCTATCCACTTATTTCTGTATGTTGTTAATGAGGATTCTCCCCAACCTGTTCTTACCATGATCTTTTTCGCTCCTACTGCGTATGCAGCCAGCATGTCGGTATCCCCCACGTCACCAATAACGATACACCTCGATAAGTCTAAATGGTGCTGCTCTGCCGCTTCTAACAACATGCCAGGTTTCGGTTTTCTACAACCGCATTCTTGTTCATGGGGGCATATATAGGATTGGTCGAATCCATATTCACTAAATTGTTCTTCGAAATCTTGAACAGTAGCCTCTCCACGTGAAATTCTATACTGATTCGTAACTGCAAACACCTTGATTCCATTTTTCTTTAAAAGAGTTATAGCTTCCTGAGCATTCGGGTATAACTTGAAATCCCTGGGATGGATAAAGTGACCTGTACCCCCAATCGTCCCATCTCTATCCATAAAGACCGCTTGAACGTCTACATTTTGTTTAGTCATGGCTTACTCCTTTCTGATTAAATTCCTTATGGGTTACTGATCATCCAGCTCTCACCGTACCACCCTGAACTAATTCATAATTCATACTTCAGGTATCTTATTTCATTAAGGCTCGTACCATATTTCGTAGTCTTTCTATTGAAGATCTCATTCTCTATGATTTGAAATATTATGGTTTCTCCCCATTTATCTATTGCCTGAATGCCCTTAGAATTTAGATATTTTAGTCCTCCATCTATACCAACAACTTCGCTTTTTAATCCGCCTTTTTTCAAGAAATTGAAATAATAATCTCTATAAATGAGCTTCTCCGAGATCCAAAACGTTTTAACTTTATACTGTTTTGATAACTGCAGTGGAAAACTCACGTCATTGATAAATCGACCTTGTGTATCAACAATTATTATCCAGGGCTGCTGTTCCCCAACCCCAAGAGCATCTTCCATTGAAAAGGAAGTAACGTCTTCAAAATGTAACCCATCTTCCGATTTGTAAAAGACATCTAGAATATCATCCACTTTGCTTAGTTCTGTTTTGATACAAAGTAATCCAATATTCCAAGCCATATCTTCACCTCATAAATAAATATCTTCCGCTATACATGTTAGCTAATTGAAAGCTTTGATGATTGAACCCATTCCTTAACGCACTTTATAATCCTTCTTAATTAAAGCATAAATGGCCGTATCAACAAATCGATTTTTCCAATAATAGTGTTCTTTCAAAATCCCTTCTTCTCTGAAGCCAATTTTCTCAAGTACCTTTCTTGACCCCACATTCTCTGGTTCTACAAATGCCTCAATCCGGTTTAATTCAAGATGATTAAATCCAAATTCAATGATCTTCTGAGTCACCTCGGTTATGTAAAGACGGGGAATTGAGGCATATTTTTTCTCCTTTCATGGGTTTATCCAATCTGCGCGATGATCGCGGGCAAACCAATGGTGTTAAACTAACACATGCGAAACACATATGTGATATATGCTCTCGTTTACGATGTTTCATTTCTGCTTCTTTTCTTTTGATTTAGTTAATAACTCCTGAAGCTCTTTTCTTGTATCTTCATGCAGGATGATTTTGTCTGATGACATCATTCTTTCTGCCAGATTACTTTCCTTTACTTTACGTCCCCATTTTCTTGAAAACGACTTCCAATCACACACCATCTCAATGAGGTACTTCCTCGGCATCGGCAAAGCTTTTCTTTCATATTGATTTACTACCCAGTACTCCCAATGATGCTTATTATGGTGTTGATGATGCAACCATGCATATCTCCATTTCTTTTCAATCTCTTCACTTTTTTGATCGGAATAAAACTTTCGAGCATAAGGAATGAATTCGTTCGGGGAAAATTTGGACATATCATGCTTTAATCCCTGATAGTATAATCCTGCTTTCCAGCATTCTATGAGGACATTTAATTTATGATCTACTACATATAGGAAATACCTCCAATAAGCCTTGAAAATATTCATCCTCCTCTTCTGAAAGATTTGCAACTATCACTCCTGTACAAGAAAAGGAGAGAATTTCTTCTCTCCTACGTTTTGGTAAGACAACCACCCATACTGGATCAACAAGAGGTACTGACCGAAATTGATTGGTTCTATCTTACAACAAATTAATTTATTTGGAAATATTGGTTCTAAGTCTCTTTGGATAACGTTTCCATAAATTCATCTTTCGTTAGCCCAAACAAGATAAAATCTAAATGTTTTCCATTGATATACACGACTTGGCGTCGGACACCTTCTTGCACACAGCCGAGCTTCCTCATCATCTTCGCTGAGCCTTCATTACCTTCAAGAACATAGTCATTGAACTTATGAAGTCTCCGTTCCAGGAATGCGTATTTTAATAAAATTTTCATAGCACTTGTTCCATATCCCATACCTCGGTACTCTTTGTCAACTACAATTCCTATACTAAATGTCCCATTTCTCTCGTCGATGCTGTTTAAATTGATACCTCCCACGCTATCGCCATCCAAGTTTTCAATCGTGAACATGATTCGTCCATTCGTAGAAGAGAAGTTCGCATTTGCTTCTACGAATTTTTTTGCTCCTGACAGGGTAGTCGGTAACTCAATAGCACATTCCAATAAAATTCGAGCGGGAGTGTCAAAATCACTTACGTAGCAACTTTCCCAGTCCTCCTCCTGTATTGCTCGCAATCTTACCTTTTTATCTTGCCAATAATAATCCGTATAATCTATTTCTCTCATAATAACCTCCAGAATTGTTTATGCATGTAACACTTATTTCTAAGCTTTCCTCCGATATATCATCTTCTCACCTCTCTCGTATTCATACATGAACCAAGATGGTTTAGAATGCGTTAACAATGTTAACGCTCTCATTATTTCACTTTCAACAGTTCGTCTCTCGCTTCAATAAGCCAAGGATGTACTAATTTAAGTTTATTGCGTTGTTCCCACACTTGGTTGAGATAGATAAGTATTCCTTCATTAAGTTGGTACTCATTCACTTTATCTCTTATCTCTTCCAGATAGTTATGTTCTCCTGGTAAGTCCCATGATATTTTGTCGGAAATGAAAAGAACTTTATCTAATAAACTTGATTGTGGTTTAAGAGTGGTATGACATTCAATTGCATTTAGTATTTCTTGATCGTTGATATTAAATATTTCTTTTGCCATAGCTCTAGATAACTTTTGGTGGATGATTCTATCGTTTTTATTTTCTTCATCCAAGATTTCTATCAACAATCCATTGGCTAAATTCAGCATTTCATTTACTGGAACCACGTTGCTAATATCATGTAATAATCCCGCTTGTTCTGCCTTTTGAGGGTCGGCACCAAATAATCCTGCTACGCGCTTAGCTTCGGTGGCGACGGTTAATGTATGTTGTAAAGTTTCCTGATCATGATGGGCTTCAAAGAAAGAGTGAATATTTTTCCTTAAATCATTAGATAATTTCACATTCATTACGTATGGTTTGAGAATTGGATTCATGTGTTGACCACCTTTACATTAAATTCAGCTAACATTCCCATTCATAGGCCCGAAGATATTACCCTCTCCGGAACCCATCTTATAAAACCAACCCCATGGAGCCGTGATTGAATAATGTGTTATATGCGAATTTGCAGCATTTAAGTATTCCAATCACTTGATAACATGCTATATGTCACAATATTTTCGTAATGATCATAAAGCCATTGTGCTTCTCTCGAAATACCCTCATTTATAAAACCAATACGTTCTGGTACAGACCTGCTTTTAAGGTTAGTTTCTGCACACTGTATGATTACTCGATTTAATTTCAACTCACTGAATAAGATTTCAAGTAGTCTTGTGATTGATTTTGTAATAATCCCTTTACCCTCAGCTGATTCAGCCAAAAAATATCCAATACTTGTTACTTTATTCTTCCAATCAATGTAGTGAAGGCCTATCATTCCAACCAGTTTACCATCACGCCACACACCGGCATCAAAGCCGTTTCTATCTTCATAATTTTGTATCCACATCGCTAGGATTGGATCTAAGTCTATTGGTGATTGTCGTTTATCTACCCAAAGCAACCACTCTCGAAGATGTGCTCTGTTCTCATCAATTAACGTATATAATTCATCTCTTTCTTGCAGTCGAATTAGTTTTATTAAAATCGATTCATTTACTTGAAAAGGTAACATTGTCATCCCCCATTAATCTTTTGGCAACAGCCCGCAGCGCGAATAATTTGTTATGTGAAGTTTTAACTTTCAATATGCACACTTTTAAAATCTATTCATACTCATTGTTGATTCGTATATATCCGTTTATTTGATCTGGAGTTCTTCGAAATATTCCTGTTTTGTTATTGAAGTTACCTTCTGCCGTTATAACCTGATCCTGTTCCGTTCTTAATGTCACTCCGATATGATCATTCACACTGTTCCCGCTCAATTATAAAATTTTTAATTTTTATAGTGCATCACAATTTGCTTTGTCTTTTTAAATCCTGATCCTTCGTAAAAACCAACCAAATCATCTGTACAAAACAAACTAATGACATCAATATTTTTCAGTTCACTTAAAATCCTTTCAATCATTAGTTTTCCTGTTCCTTTATTTCTGTAACTACTTAATACAACAACATCTTCAATATAAGCTCGGTACATTCCGTCTGTAATCGATCTACAGAAGCCAACTAACACATCATCTTCCCAAGCTCCTACCGCAACACCACAAGTAAGTAATTTTAAAATTCCGTCCTCATCCCGATCGGGCCACCAACCAGCAACTTGATAAAGATTCTTTAGTTGAGATGGGGCGATAGGTTTCTCTGTATGTAATTTTACCTCTACCATAAATAACCTCCCGTAATAATAAAAGTTAGAAACTCTTAAGTATAGAACTTTTTAGTTTTCTTCTTGCATCTTGCTAAAAACATTGTGAATGTTATGATTGCCTCTATTACAAGTCTTTCTCATATATGCTTCATCTAATAATTCCTTTAGACCTTCCGCTTTTCTTTTCATCAAAGTACTCCAAAAAACCTTTCCCTTGTGAGCTAACTCTTCATTGGTGTACATTCCGGGCTGAAAACTTCCCCAACATCCGTCAGATGTAAGCTTATCCCATCCCATAAAATCAGCATACTTTTTGTTTTCACTAGGTATGTTGGATCCCATGGATTCGATTTTCACATGATCAGGGCATAACCACATTGCAGTACACACCGACAACAATCCACCGTGCATTTCATCTATTCCCTCTAACCCTGCTGCTTGAACGGCAACCAACCACGCATCATGATTATGGTGCGGATGAATAACGATGATTTCTGGATACTTATAGTTCATGTGCTTGATAAATGCTCCCTCCCAATAGGAGCCACCATGACCAGAACAATTAACGAATTTCTTGAATCCCTGTCTCATTAATCCTGTAATTATTTCTTCTAGCATTGTTGCTACTAAGGTAGGACTAATTGTAATCGTGCCTTTAAAGTTTGCATGCTCTTCAGAGGTATTAAAGGGGATTGTGGGAAGAACGTATGCATTTAGAGTTTTTCCATATTCTTCAGCATATCTTTCAGCAATTAAAGTATCTAAGTGCATCGGCAAATATGGACCAAACTGTTCGGTAGCTCCGGCAGAGATAATGGCCGTATCGATACCGCTTTCAAAAAGTTCTTTAGTGGTATTGGTATAGCTCAACATTGAATCACTTCCTTTTTTTGCATCATTGAGGTTTTATTTTTTTGAATTACAATTTGACGATCCTTATATTGGCTATGCAAAAGCCCCATCAGCAACATTTTTTTCTTGAAGAGACTTTCAAATCTCTAGCTCCATCTGTATAGTTATTATTCTTTTTTGATCATCTAGTTTTGTTATTCGCATATCAATAGGTTTAAATCCATGCTTGTGATAAAATGCTAGGCCACTTGAATTCGTGTTATGACATGATAATAATAAACTGCTTACTCTATAAATCGATTTTGCCTTCATTACCATTGTCTCTAACAAATACTTAGAAGCTCCTTGTCCTCTAAAACTCTCAGATACAATAACGTTGCCAAGCCAACATACATCGTCTTTGTACTCATATAAATTGGCATAGGCTATAACTTGTCCTGACTCCTCATCAACAACAACTGTAGGCTCATAGCGATTCTCAAGAACCTTTAATATCTGATCTGGTGTCAATGGATATTTGAACTGCGGACTAACATAGAATAATTCTTCATCTGATTGAGGAAAAGTACATATTTCTTTTAAATCCTCCTTCTTTAGAGATCTATAAGAATAGATAGCTTCCATCTCCCTTTTTCGTTTAGTCAGCATACTTCTCTTCTTAATTATCAAATCTTGTTAATATAATTCATTTAAATAAATTCAATTTCCGTTTCTTCAACCTTGCTCTTAAAACTTATTCCTTTCATAAATCCCGTTCGTTCATACACCTTAACTGCCCTTTCATTAAATGCTGCAACTACCAATTGAATTTGACGATTTTTAAATTGGCTAGTTGAACTACTCATACCCTATTCATGGGAAATTTCCAATTCATATTTAATTTGTGTTTTACTTTGCCCTTCTATGCTTTCAGTCATTTCCTCTGCTTCTTTAAATCCCCTTTTCTCATAAAAAGATCTTCCGATCTCATTCTCTTTTCCTACCCAAGCAAAAATTTTCTTTATCGGCTTTAAAACTCGAATAAACTCCTGTATGAAACCTTTTCCTATTCCCAATTTATGATATTCAGGTCGCACATAGATTCTCAGTAATTCATATTCTTCTTCATTCACTTGATTTGTTTGAGCATATCCAACAACTTCATCATTAAATTCAGCGATTAAAAAATTTCGTTTGTTGCTTTGAAGATCTCTCTCTACAGATCGATTTAAATTTTCAGTAGAATAGGCTCTTCCTAAAAAATTGTGAATGTACTCTTTGGAGTAAATGGCTCCATATGTGAAAGTCCACGTTTCATGAGCTATAGCCTGAATGTGTGGGATATCCTCACCTGCTACAAATCGAATTGTAATCATATGTTTATCCTTCTTTCATAATAAAAGTTTGCTCTGCTGACTCCATTACTCCGAAAAGTCTCTTTTAAACCAAGAGAACACAAGCATTCAGGATTAGTATCTTAACTACATCTATTTTAACTCAGACGACACCTTTTATGGAATTAAAATGATCGAAAGGAATTAACAGGTTAATTCCTCTTTTATGTATACAATATGTATGAAGTGAATATGATTCATGATCTTATTCAGTCGTATGGCGATGCCCAATATTTTATATTGCAATGGGAGATTTTCATGGTAAACTAATTTTTATTACGAAAATGCTTCATTACTGTGAAGCGCACAAGTTTTTCCATTTTTAAATCCTGGAGGGAAATCATGCTTACATTGCTACACAAATGGAACCGGTTAAGTTTGGTTAAACGAATACTAGTAGGAATTATAGTAGGGGTACTTCTTGCTTTGGTCTTTCCCCGTGCTGCCGGACTCAGCATTTTTGGTTCCGTGTTTGTATCTGCGTTAAAGGCAGTTGCACCCATACTAGTATTCCTCCTCGTTATTTCGGCTATCTCACAGCATAAAAAGGGCAGTCCAACGAACATGAAATCAGTTATTCTTCTCTATGCTGTAAGCACCTTTTTGGCAGGTCTAACTGCTGTTGTGGCAAGCTTTCTCTTTCCAGTTCAGTTGTCACTTATAGAAGGCACCGAAGATCTGACTCCGCCCGGAGGGATTGCCGAAGTTCTTCAAACGTTGCTGCTTAATGTGGTCGATAATCCGATTAGTGCCCTGATGAATGCCAACTATATCGGGATTCTTGCCTGGGGGATTCTTCTGGGAGTTGCTTTGAAAAGTGCCAAGGACAGCACCAAAACTACGATATCCAATCTCTCGGATGCGGTATCCATGATCGTCAAGTGGGTCATTAACCTCGCACCGATTGGCATTATGGGATTGGTATATGAATCCATTACAGCTAATGGACTTCAATCACTGCTTGATTATGGAAAGTTACTACTTGTTCTTATTGGATGCATGTTGTTTATTGCTCTAGTGGTAAACCCGGTGATTGTATACGTCGCTATTCGCCGCAATCCATATCCACTCGTCTTCAGCTGCCTGAGAGAAAGCGGGGTCACTGCATTCTTCACACGCAGTTCCGCTGCAAATATTCCGATTAACATGAAGATGTGTGAAAAGATGAATCTTAATCCTGATACCTATTCTGTATCCATTCCTTTAGGTGCAACGATTAATATGGGTGGCGCTGCAGTGACCATTTCAGTTTTGACTTTGGCTGCCGTTCACACCCTTGGCATTGAAGTGGATTTTGGTACGGCGATTGTCCTCTCTCTATTATCTGCTGTTTCCGCAGCAGGCGCCTCCGGTGTTGCCGGCGGCTCACTTTTGCTCATTCCACTCGCTTGCAGCTTGTTCGGTATTCCGAACGAAGTTGCGATCCAAGTCGTTGGAATTGGCTTTATCATCGGGGTGCTGCAGGACTCTGCCGAAACGGCTCTGAACTCCTCGTCAGATGTATTGTTTACGGCAACCGCGGAGTATGCAAAGAAGCGAAAGGAATTCGGAAATGCTTGAGGTCATTGCTATCTATATCGCAAACTAAATCTTATTCTGATATACCGTAATTAAGTGCTGCAGCTTTTTGCAACTAAAACCAAAATTAAAATGTCGACCATTTCTAATGGTAATATCGTAGTAAAAACCAAAGAAACCAAGCTAGAGCGTATGATATTCGCTTTAACTTGGTTTCTTTTTGTCCGAAATTTCATCGCTGCCTGAAGATTTCTTATTTTCTATTAACACTACTGCCCAACTCATCTCGTTGCCGTTCCACATAACACATTTTATCAACGATCTAATCTTCATACGTTTGATTTCTGGATAAGTAAAACCAATAATAAGCCAAAGGCAACCTCTACCAAACGTTTCTATCGTCAATTCCTCCCCTCGAAGATGGATTTAAGTTTCCTGCACAACTCATCTCTTGAATGTTCAACAATGAAAGGTTTTTAACATAACAAATCTTTATCAAATACTAGCTCCTCTTCCTGGTTATAGCCTGCTTTTTCATATGTCTTAATAGCATTTGTATTCTTTATTCCTGTCAAAATTTTTATGTGTTTCACTCCAGAATTTTTAAATGTTTCTTCCAGTTGTTCGATCATCATTGTAGCCAATCCATTTCTTCGTGCAGATTCTTGTATGTACATTTCAGTAATCTCAGCCTGATGCTCAGCATAGCAAAACGATTTATAGATCTGTCCACATGCAAACCCTACAACTTTCTCTTCCATTACAGCTACTACAATAACTTCTCTTCCATTCAATAGGTCCGTTTCCACCTCTTCCTGACTTCGGCGAACTCCATTAAATTGATCATTCAATTCTATCAAAAACGGTACATCTTCTTTCACAGCTTCACGAACGAGCAAATTAGGAACTGACAATGTAATACCTCCTTATCATGTTAAAGAACTTACATTTTTTCATCACGAATATTGGGCTTATGTCAATTAAGTTACTCCCTAGCTTAGATCCGATAAGGAACATTCGAAAACATGAAAATAAGTACCTTTCCCATATCCATCCTTCACTTCATGCAAATGAATATGTTGAAACCATTAGTTCTAAGAACGTCTTCAAACTCCTTCATATCATACAGACGAAGAGGAAAATCCATAACCTCTGTCTTTTCAATTTTGTCTTCTTTAACTGACTCATACTTCAGCTCCGTTACAAGCATGGATTGCTCTTTGTGATATTGAACTTTTTTATATAGAACAATTAATTCATTGTTAACAACCTTTCGATCTAATTCATTGTTAACAACCTTTCGATCCGTTTCTCTCCATTCGGGGATCTCTTCAATGTCATTCCCTTTTAACATCGAATCCCTCTATTTGTATTTCACGCTGCATAAAAGGGATCAGCATTCTTCCGTTTCCACACATGGGCTCAAGCACATGTATATCTTTTCTGTCAGCAATCGAAAGGTAAAAATCCAATTCCTTCCCTTCTGCTAACGATTTATCGCTTTCATATATTTTTGTGCAAAGTTCTCCATAATAGCTGTTCACTGGTTATCCTCCATGTTTTTTTATAAAACCTTTCTTTTTCCGCTCGCCAGACTTTAAGTCAGAATCAGTTATCTTGCAATAAATCGTCAATCGCATGCACAGCCAGTTCCAATGCTTGAATTCTCCTTTTCAAAAGAGTTTTTTGAGGACCACCTTCCTTTGACTTAGCAAATGCATTTTCAATTGATGGCATTAAACCAGTAAGAACATTGCGAGCTTCGGTAAGATCTCCCTGGGTATATGAATGAGGCTTTTGATGCCACACATTCTCCAGCATGGATAAGCCAAATGAAGAGCCCTGAGTCTCTTCTCTATTAAGGTCGTATTTGCACCTTTCTGAGTCATCTGAGTCAAGGCATTTTCGGATTTGCGGATTGTAGATTGGAGGGATTGTATGGATTGCAATTGATGTCGTTCCGAAACATTTTCCATAAGTGAGCTCTCCTCCTTTGATCACTGGTTTACATTTTTCATACGTAGGTAGATCACCTTTCAAGGGTTATAGATCTTCCACATATTTACTAACCAGGTTTCCAAATGTTTTGATATCCTCTAGATAATCATATCCTACTGGATTGGGTCCGGTTTGATTATACATTCTTACGGCTACAGTTCTATACTTAGGAATGACAAGGCAGGCACAACCAGTGACACCCAAGGATTGAAAAGAACCGGTTGGAAGATCATCACCTAATTCTGTTCGAGCACGCGGCTCATCTTGCACAAACCAAAAGAAACCGTTTCTCGGTAATGGTTGTTCCAGATCTGGAGGACTTATGATTGTTGTTGCTTGTTCAAATACTTCTCTGGGCAGTATTTGCTTGCCGTGAATGACTCCCTTTTTCAAATGCAAATAACCCCAGTAGGCCAATTCCCTGGTACTCACAAATAAGTTGGCTTCATCGCCTTGATCATCGTTATATTGTTCATTGAGCCATATTAACTTTTCATTCCGTTCTTTTCTCCATCCTGTTTGGCTAAAACCCATAGGTGAGAATACACGTTCTTCAAGTAATTGTGATAACGGCATATGATACAATTTCCGGATGATCTTAATGAGCAAATTGACTCCAACATTATTGTATTTCCAGTCTGTCCCTGGAAGGAACAATCGATGATGCAGATCACCTAAACCATGAGTATGAGTTAGCAGATGCCGTATCGTTGTATCGCCTAATACCTTCGTATCCGTATCATCCAAGTAGTCGGCAACAACATCATCTATGCTGCTGATCTTCCCCTCATATAATGCAAGACTGATGACAAGTCCCAAATAGGTCTTTCGAATCGAAGCCACATGAAATTGTGATTCCTCATCCACTAATCGACTACCTTGCGAATCGTTATGTACGCCTGAATACCATTCATTCACGATTTGGTCATGATGAATAATACAGGTCGCAGCTGCTGTAGCAGTTAACACATTCTTAACCCGCAAAACATAATCATTCAGTTCATTGAATGTTTTATTGTTCGATTTCTGTAGGTTGAGCAACTAGACTCACACCACCATTCTTCACTTTTATCAGTTAGCTAGGTAAGGTTAGTATCTTGGTTTATCCTCTTCAATATGATTTCTACGATTTCGTTAGCTAACTTACTCTGAGTCGTGAGACTTATATTGTAATTTAGACAATGCCCAAAGCTTTCGTATGAATTGATGGTGACTTTATACATTTATTATTTTCGTATGTGGCTTTGATTACTGATACTTCAACGATTGTAGCACTTATTCTTTCGATTCTTTTCGTGCAGAAAGACATCGCTTCTTTTAATTTCTCATCGTTTAATCTGTTTGCTAGTGTACAGTGAGGTATCCAGTTACCCGGAAGATATTGAGACTCAGCTTTCATTCGATATTTTTCAAAGAAACTGTGATGATTATCATGAAGCGTTAAAAACTCTTTGGAAGGAACAGGCGTGAGGAATAAAATCCCAGTGTTCAAGAAAGTTCCTAACGAGTTCATTGTGATTGAAAGTTGTTTTTTAGATTCATAAAAGCAGTCAAAATCGCTTATGAATTGCTCGATTTCTACGTATGAGTTATAACCCGCTATCGTAATGTGAGGTCGTCTATCTTGTACTTCCTCTGCATATTTAGAAACTTCATTATCGCTCAACTCTTTCCAAACCTGCTTTATATAGAGCTCTGTATTCTGGTCAAAATGAGCAACTACTCCGAACAATTCTATAACCCCCTCAATATCTGTAGCACCTGCAATGAAGGGTATTCAACAGAACATTGAGCAATCCTGCCCGTTAGATGAAAAAAGCAGAAGATCAGATTGGTCGGCTGCTTTCTTAGGTCTATTACGCTATCGTTTCCCGTTAGTTGAATGAACCTCTATTATGCATTTGAATAACTAATCCAGACCACTCCTGGTTAACTACGGAACGAAGGAGTACCCCAAGTACCCAAAGAAGAACTTCGGCTCCTGCTCCTAGTTTGTATCCTCCCATAGTTGAACGGAAAAGAAGTATCTTTATATACTAAAAGTGAGACCTTTACATCTAAAGTAATCTTCATCTTGTTTAACAATAAGTTCATAACGTCTCTTTAACCATTTAAATGACCTACTCATGATGTTTGTAATTATACATGTATGAGTGATCTGGTAGGACGTCCAAATTTTTTTGAAATAATCCCAACCTTTATTTCGCCTGGCACACTATATAATTGTCAGGAATTACAGATGCAACTATGGAGGCATAAAATGGATTCAATTGGTAAAAACGGAAAGGACGCAGCGGAAGCGATTCGGAGCTATGTCAAACCGATTTTCGGTTTTGCGTTAAACAGGGTCAAGCAGCGGGCCGAGGCAGAGGATCTGGCTCAGGAGATTATGCTGCAGTTGTTGAAATCCTTCTCCGGGGTGCGGGACATTAGAAGCCTTGACGCTTACGTCTGGACGGTTGCCCGATACACTTGGGTGAATTGGTTGAAAAAGCGTGCGCACGCTCCCCAAGCGATCGAAATCAACGGCATGTCCGAACTGTCTGCCGCCCCTTCCCGGGAGCCGCTTGACCGGCTGCTGGTAACCGAAGCTTACCGCGAGCTGCGCCGAGAAGTCGCGTTTCTGTCCGACATCCATCGCCGGATCGTGGTCATGCATTACTACGACGAGCTTAAAATCGGCGATATTGCGATTGCTCTGAACATTCCTGAAGGAACGGTGAAGTGGCATTTGAGCGAGGCTAAAAAGAAGTTACGGAAAGGGATGAAACGTATGCGTGCAACAGGAACTTTAAGTGTGAATCCGGTCAGCATGGGGGAAATGGGCCATTCCGGTTCGGCCGGCAGACTGGGCGAAACCAACGATTTTCTTGGACGCGCCTTGGCGCAAAATATCGTTTACGCGGCTTATCACAAGGCGCGTACCGTACATCAAATCGCGGAGGAGCTCGGAATGCCGCCGTCTTTATTGGAAGGCGAAGTCCGGCACCTGGCCGATTATAATTTTCTCATCCAAACCTCTCCCGGCAAATATCAAAGCAATACCATCGTATGGGACCTCTTCGAGTTGGCCGTAGCCGGTCATCAATTCTGGCAAGATTGCGCCGCCGAAGTGGCCGATGTTCATTTTGACGCGTTAATGGAAGTTCGCCGGCAAGTCGAGGATAGCGGAGTGTACGTTCCGGACGGCGACTATAACTTCCTGCTCTGGACCTTGCTGCCCAAGAACGTCGAGGAGCAATCTTGGCGGAGCATGCCGGCGGGCGAAAGCTTCGATGCGGTCGCACCAATGCGAAAGGACGGAGGTCAGTATATTGCCTATGCGGCGTTAAACCGGAGCCACAATGCCGATCCGGGTTTTGATTTGAGTAGTTACGTCACCTTCGGTCCGTCGCTCCGCTACGTCGAAGACACTCCCTTATACTTGTGGCAATTCAATACTTACTGGAGCGACCGCCAGATGGATTGGCGTTTCCTGGAATACCGGAATGTCGAGATTTGTCATGCGTTCCAACAAGGGGAACTGCCCGACAACGAAGAGAACGCCGAGCAATACTCGTTCCTGCTGGAGAAGGGGTACATCCGCAAGACGGAGGAGGGGTACAAGTTCAATGCGGTTTGGATCGACTCTCCGCAAACGTTGGATCGGTTGAACAAGGCAATGCCGGATTTGTCCGCTCTGTATGCGCCTGCTGTCGGCAAGCTCTACGACAAAATGCTCAACCTGTTCCTGCAAAATCAGCCGAAGCATTTGGAGCCGCAGCTTGCTTACATGGTGAGAGGCAACACCGGCGGAGGCCGGCTGGTCGCTTATATTTTGAAGCATTTGATCGATAACGGGAAGTTGAAACCGCCGTTGCCGCACCAGCAGAAGACGATTTCAACCTGGATGGGGCCGGTCAAGTAAGTCGGTTCGGAAATGTATACGAAGAATGGCCGTTCCCGGTCGGTGGCCATTTTTACACAAAACTCTGTCTTTCCACTCTGTCTGTCCAGCGAAGTGATTAGGACATCGCTATTTCACCACGGCCCCCTCCTGAACATATGAAAATGATTAAAAACTACCCATGACGCATGTGCGTCATGGGTAGTGCTGTTGTTACCAGAAGAAATTAGTTGAATTTTCATGAATATACCAGAGTAGATTTGGCGTATTTCTTTCATTTGATTTTCTGCAGCTCTTAAACCGTCGCTATACATAATGGGTAGACGATACACCATTAATACCCGCATAAATTATTCTCACATCATAATCTGCTAATTCTTTTATTAATGTCTTCTGGAAAAGCCACGTAGTCAACAACTACATCATAGCCAGAATCCATCAAATTCTTTGTCAAACTGAATATGTTTTTCCAGGTCAAGTCGTTTGTTTCTTTATCTAACCAGGGTTTACCTCGTCCTTTAACTGGAAGATGACTAACATCATCTTCAGAAATATACGCATTTTTATTCAGGGCTTGAACTAGCATTTTTGAAGTTGTGGATTTCCCCACTTCTGCCGGGAAACCTGCTGCGCCCAATAGCAAAGCCCCTGTACAAATAGAAATCTTATACGGTACGTACTCTGCCGTTCGGACCCAGCCCAAGAAATCCTCATCAAATCGAAGCGTTCTAGTTGATAATCCACCGGGAAAAACACTAGATCAAAATCACCTAGATCAGGTAACACTTCGTCGGATTTCATTTTCAACCCCCGATCATCTGTAATTTCATCCTTGTCTGCACAGAATGTCCATGATACGTTTTCCTTCGTTTTTAGAATCACTAGCCAAGTCACCGCTTCATAAAATCCAGCAAAGTCCATGCTTGTCATTCCATCGAATAACACAAACGCCATTTTCATTGCCGCCACCATTCCTTTCATTCCTTGAATAATAAATAAAGTGTTTGATCAAGAGATCAAACACTTCGCCCAGGCGTACGGCATATAAAATATGTGCCACCCCGGTTCACTCCACGTTTACGCCAGTTACACATATCAGATATTTAACACTAAGTATACATGACATCTTTTTTATTTGTAATTATATGGAATTTTTACACGCTTTCACTTTTATCTGGTTTTGATCTCGAGCTTAATTCCTATCTTGAAACATTTATTTCTAGACAATCTGCTTTCACTCCTTACAGTATTCGAAGATTCTGCAAATTAAGATAAGCATATTTATTTTCCTACATTTTGTTGAACTAACCTGCCCGTTAGCTGAGTAAATACATCAATCCAGCAACTGCAAACGAGCAGACACCTGCTAAAGCAGACCATGTCGCAACTTTCTTCTTTATTTTACGGTCTTCCTTAGACTCTGAATAAAAATTACCTCTTTGTTGGTAACCAGTCGTCCATGCTCCAATGCAAAGTCCAGAAACAAAAATGAGAATGATCCCTAGATAAATAAAAAAATTCATATTTCATCTTCCTTCCCAATCACCCTAGTTTTTAATAAAACGTTTATTACAGGGAAAGGTTGCAAGCGAAGAAGTGAAGTTCTATTTACATTAACCTGCCTGTTAGTTTAACGAAAAAGACAGCCGATCAACTTGCTGGCTGTCTAAATTTAATTATCATACATCGTCATAATCGGGACTCACGGCAAACTTATGCTTCTAAATACATTTAAAATATCACGAATCTCCAAATATTCTTATGGGTAAATATATGATCGGTGGTGTTGTGTGGTCTTCAGTTTAATTAACAGAGGTACCAACGTTATAGATTTATAGTTTTTCCGCATCAGTTAAATCCTAATTCATATGGAATTATTTTTTTATGTTTCCGCTACTAGTTCCTTTACTTTTGATTTAAAAACACTCCATTTTAAATCATCCCCTACCCCATAGTTCCACCCACTTGAACGGAGTTTATCGCCTAAATAAATGAAATTAAAGCGTTGTTCATCGTTTAAAATAACATCAAAAGTTTCTTCACTATACTTAAACTTATACAAGTACTCGTGCAATTCCCAGAGGATATCTTCTTTATTCTTGTCTTCCTCCATTACATGGCTCAAGAGAATTGAATCAATGGCATCATCAAGCTTCTGTGTAACAAGAGGCTCGTTCTTCCAATTATTATCTATCTGGTACTGTATAGTCTCTTCCAGTTGAGCTAAATCTCTGTAAATGTTTGAATTCAATAATTCATATTTAATATCTTGTTTCCTGCTTGCACGTTCATGATTTTGAAAAAACGCCAAATTTCCGAACAGTGACACCACGAGGAGTACTTTAATCCAGTCTGTTTTTTTCATATTACCTCCATCGTTCATACGTTCATTTTAGGCGATCAGTCTCTGTAACCGATCATTTTTTAATATAATTAGATGGGACCATCTGAAATGTCTATAGCAAACCAACCTGTCCGTTAGTTGCACTAATGCATCTGATCAGGTTGGTCAACTACTTTCTTTTTTGACTAACTTAGTTCAATAGCTTGTGGTAATATCCACTCGTACTCCTTATGTAATACATAACGATGGACGCTTATTGGACTTTTCATGAGATACCGACCTCCGTCATTGACTTTATTGGCTTAAATGAGGAGATGTGTCACTTCAATTATATTCTCCCTTGATCATAATGAGGGATCTCGTTTCCTTCGATTAGACTTCGTACTCCATTTTTATAATAGGGCATTAGCTCATCGGCTCTGTCCAAATCCATCCAGGCAATTTCAGATATTTCATTAGGCCTTATAATCTCTAGGGTTCCTCCAATGACCTCAGATCTAAAAGTGAAGAACATGGCATGCTCCTGCTTTTTCTCGAATATACATTCATTGATGGCAACGATCCCATGGACTCTTACATCAAGTCCTGTCTCTTCTTTGGCTTCTCTGATTGCTGCTTGATCCAATGTTTCCTCTCTTTCCACCGCACCACCAGGTAGCGACCAACTGGCATTGCCTTTATTCTTGACCATTAAGATTTTGGAATTGGTATCATCCAGGATTAACGCATAGGACACGTCAACTCTTCTCATTTAGTTCTCTCCCTCGGCAGTTATTTTGAGATTAATTTGCAAGTGCGTACTTTTCCATCCAGAAGTGCTATTTCGCTCTCCATTCAGCAGCTTTTAATCCATAGATTACTCGGTCCAGAAACCTTCCATTAATGTACTCGTAATCTCTTATTTGGCCCTCAAGTGTAAACCCTAATTTCTCAGGGATCGCACGGCTCTTGGCATGATCTGTGGCCGCTCCGATTTCAATTTTATTGAATTGAAGTTCGTCAAAAGCGTAATCAATAAGTACTTTAATGGACCTCTTAATGATCCCTTTTCCCACGTATTCTTGACCTAGCCAATATCCAATTTCCGTTTTCTTATTCTCTTGATCTAAATATAAGTATCCAATAGAACCCACTAGATGATCCCCACTCCATATTCCTAACCAGTAACCTTCATCCTTGGCGTATCTTATGCGAGTTCTTTCTATAAAGGCCCTAGAATCAGCCACTTCTACAGTCATACTGGGAAACTTCAGCCACTCCCCGATATGCTCCCTGTTTCTGTCGATCAGATGAAACAATTCATCTGCATCTTTAATCTCCAGTAAGGATAAGTGTAGAGAATTATCTATTTCAAATTCGAACATGATTCGTCCTCCTATATATTCAATTTTTAGTGCGAATGCTCGATGCGTGAATGTAATGTATCAGATATACCGGGCTTCATAAAATATACTTACCGGCCACTGCTTCTGTATTTGTTAATATGTTTTTCTACTATTTCTCTGGCTTCTTCATATATCCCTATGACTTCATTTAATTCGTTTTTTAATTCTATGTTGCTATCCCAGTAATCCTTATCTACTTCAAGGATGGAGCAAAATAAATCACCAACATATAAATCTCCTGATTCCAACGGATTCTCCCCTAACCGCTCCAGCGCTAGAGGTAAAAGAAAATCCAAGCTGATCTGTTGTCGTATTAAAAGTCTCAAATCTTCATTACTGAACTCACAGAGTGGTTTCTTTCTTAATGCATGTGCACGAATCACTAATCTAGATTTAAAATTCGGTTCACCCCAACTTTCTCCTTCCAATTCGTCGAGGGTTCTCGTTAAATCGATTGGCCCCATGCTTTCCCGCTCCTAAATAATTATTTTCTGGTGTTTCACGAAAGTTATAATGCACTTGATGCCTGGCGCAGGGCAGATACGTTGCTGTTTCGTGTCATTAACTTACGGACCCAAGGCCTCTTAGAGTTTAAAGTTTTCTTGCTTTAATAACGAAGGTTACGGGAAACATCCTCGCTCTTTTTAATAGATTATTATTATTTTCATCATGCAGTTGTAATATGTCATTGTCGGTTTCTTCAATCATCTGCTCTATAACAAATCCTGCTCTGGCCAATTCATTGATGTAGGTGGATAATTTACGATCAGATAAGGTTAGCTCGCCTTGAACAAACTCAGGAGATACCGAATACCAGGATTCATCGAAATAAGACTTGGTAAAAACAAATCTATTATTTTCTTCCACAATACATTTATGTATAGGATGAGACCAACTAAAGATAAATACGCCGTCTTTTTTTAAATAAGAAGCAATCCGGCAGAACGTACCTTCAAGATCGGTTGTCCAGCCTATGGCATAGATCGAATAGACAAAATCAAAAGCTTTTTCCCTGAAACATCACCAAAAAGTTGGCACTTCTCTTCTGAGGTGAATGCTCCATATAAGGGAAGTACGATTGATTTTAAAAAGTCCTTTCCTTTGGTATCGTATCCCAATAGTGGCTGTTTGTTTCATAAACACTGTGCTTGTTCATCCTGATGACCTCCTCTAAAAGGTTTGTTACACTGGCAGTTATTTTCTTATGAGTTGTTTATGAATTTGTCCATAATAAAGGAAGCCCAATAAGTAAAAGAGTAGAATCAGTTGTACTGACTGCGCTTGCAAAATCCAATTATTTTAATAACTCTTGAGCAGTTATATTTACTTCTTCAAGTTCTTCTCCTTTCGTTGGTCTGTATGCAATTCTCTCAATATCTTCTTGTAAGCTCTGTATTAATTCAGTTGGTAATTCCATTACAAAATATCTTAAACACCATTCTTTCCAGATATCATCCCACCAGCAATAACATTTCTTATATACGGTATTGTTTCCTGAGGGACAGTTAATAGTAATTTTGATATTTCTATAGCAATTGGCCAGTTGATGTCCTGCAGCCACTCTAATAATTCTGGTATTAGTTTTATAAGGTCTAGTTGATCTATATTCTTTAAATCATTTACTCTTTCAAAATCATGTTTATCTCTTGGTAAGAGAGTATGGAGGTCGCTCATGGTTTTAGATCCTTTCATGTTCTCGGCTTAACTAAAACAAGTACATATCATAACCATATTTCCATCTGGATCTACGGACCTACCTTTAAATTTACACCAAGAAGTTTGCCATACCATTCAACTGATTTCTCTAGATCTGATACGGCACGAATATTGTGTCCATTCTATTTATTATTGGACTTTTCATAAGATACCGACCTCCGTTATTGATTTTATTGGTCTTTTTAACCTGCTTCATTAGGCATATTTAGAAAACATGTGTCCTTCAAACACTATGACTCGTTTGAATAATAAGTAGAAAAGTATGATTTTAGCAATCGTGAATCTGCTTTTTCTTCATAAACCAAATCCATCAGCTCTCTCCACTGTTTTTTAATTTCATTATAATCAGCATCAACTATTCTCTGCTCACTAGTATTATTTTTAATAATTTCTAATATCTCTTCTAACTCCATTACATTCTTAACAAGTACAGAGTAATCATTTTCTGTGTTAATAATATCAAGTAAATTAGTGTGAATACTTTTATAAAAATGTGAAATTTCACTTACCGAATCATATCGATTTTGATCTCCTGTGGTATTATTCCAATGAGTAGCCGCAATCGATGATGTTTCTTCAGCTATTTTCATATTAGTGACAACTTCATTAAGCCAGACTCTTATCCCTTCTTCATCCATTGTTTCATTCTTGATTCTTTCATTAATTAAATGTGTGTAGTCGTAACTAAGTAATATCCCATATGAATAAAATCGATTAACTAACAAACGATAGGTTTCTGTTTCTGCTTGTCTAACGTCCCTGTAATTCGTAAAGGTTAAAATATTCGTTAGAACTAGAATCAGTATGATCGCTATACTGATAATTTTATATCTGTTTGTCATTAACTCCTCACCCTCTTTATAATTTTGATTCTTGTCTGTTCTTGAAACACACAAGCTCTTATTCGCTACCTTCTGAAAAATCCTCCAACACCTTAGACTTGTCTCCGTACACCTTTTCCAGATGCTCTTCCCCCCAGTAACACAAATGGTCTAGGGCAGGCTTTAATCCCCAGCCGTAGGCCGTTAACTCATACTCCACTCTAGGGGGAACCTCCGAATACACCTTCCTTTGCACAATCTCGTCTTTTTCCAAACCTCTTAGCTGAGTTGTCAGCATCTTCTGCGTAATTTCAGGTATTAACTTTCTAAGCTCTGACGTGCGTTTCCGTCCAGTCATCAAGTGATAGATAATCAAAGGCTTCCATTTTCCGCCCATGACCTCCAAGGCCGCCTCCACACCCACTTTATATTTTTTGGGAGTGTTCGTTCCATGTTCCGACATTTTGTATCCCTCCAAGATCTGGCTATGTCTGAGAAAATACATACCCCTCTTACTTTTTTCATTTCTTTATTTAAGCCAACTTTGAGGCATCAATTTAGGGTACTTTCATGTTCCTATGGCACTTCATTCTTCCTATAAAACATCAAAGTGCGTACTTCCAGATTATTTCATACCTGTTTATAATAGCATCAGCCATGGAGCCATGGCTACCAAACAGCGTTGTAGAAAGGTAGTGAAATACATTATGAACGTATTAGTGGTTGTGTCGCATCCGAGAAAAAATTCCCTGACCTTTCAGGTTACCGATCGTTTTGTGCAGGGTCTTACCGAGGCTGGTCACGGTTATGAGATATTGGATTTGCACGAGGTCAGCTTCGACCCTGTTCTTCGAGGCATGGATGAACCAGACTATACCCAAGAACATCAGGTGTTCTCCCCTGAGATTGAAACGGAGATGGAGCGATTGAAGAAGCATGATGCCGTGGCTTTTGTGTTTCCTCTCTGGTGGTGGCATCTGCCAGCCATGCTGAAAGGGTATGTGGATCGTGTCATGAACAATGGTTTTGCTTACGGTACGAACAAACTGCACCATCAGCAGATATTGTGGATCGCACTTGCGGGAGTTACCGAAGAACAGATGCAGAAGCGCAACTATGGCGAATCGATCACGAATCTGCTCAATGTCGGTATTGCCGATTACTGTGGTGTGTCTCATTCCAGCGTTGAATTTTTATATGAGACGTTGGATGCCAAGCCTGAGCATTATGAGATGCTGCTCAACCAAGCGCATCAGTTGGGTCTGAATTATGCCAAGAACCATACGCTCCAAGATGGGGTATCAAGAGTCTGATTCGAGTCTATTCCTGAGTGCTATTGAGAAAATGGGTCAACCTTATATCATGCTAAACACTAACAAGAATGGCATGAGAATTGAATTTCCATTATCCAAGCAAAAAGGTCGCTCCGGAGAGCGACCCTGTTCTGTACTTAGAAATTATTTTACTGTCGAGAAAAGAAACTTCTCCAGCATGGTGATATCGGTGATGCTATCGTTACAAGCCTTGTTATCCATGCATACATACTGGCCGATCGATGCAAAGTTATCCGCCGAATGCCCCTTCATCTTTACGTTGAAGAACCCAAGTTCCTGATGGCGATGGCAGAACATGCAGTACCCCTTCTTGTTCGTGGCTGTAATCCGTCCCTCAATCCCGAGAAACTTGCCTTCGTGTGGATACACAATGAACAAGCGGCTCGTCGCAATGTCGATCCATCTCAGATAGGTCGTGTGTGCATAATCCATGGATTCCAGATCGGGCAATTTGAGCTTTTTGGCCTTCGGAAACAGCTTCTGAATCTGCTTCGCTGACACTTCCGGAAATGGAATCAGATATTCCTCAAGCTGGTTCATGTACAATTGCACGTCATGCGGCTTATCATACGTGGATAACTGCTCCAGCAGCTCCTTCTGATCCGGAGTGAGTTCGTTGAAGCTGCCAACTGCATTCGTACCGACTGTATAACGGACGGTCTCCAATACTTTTCGATCCACGACCGAGCGTAGCGTTTTAAGCAGGAAATCAGCTTGTTTTTGAATAAAATTAAATTGATGATTTTGAATAAATGGTGTTTGCATGGCGTTCAGCCCCTTATTTTTATTGGACAAACAAATAAGGTGCAAAGCCTGCAGGGTGAAACATAATGATGCTTTCAGGGCGATCGATTTTATTGTCGTCGCGCCCTACACAAAGTCCGCCCCTATTCAGGCTTTGCGTAAGGCCGTTCTAGCGAACGAGCAATCCGGCACTGCCAATATTGCCACGGTATAACCCCCAATGCAATAGATATACCGGAATTATAACAGGATTGGGAGTGTATGGGCAACGGGCTTCGTTTCGATCTGCACTTTTCAGAACATATGTACAAATCTTAGGTTCACAAATGACAAAGTCTAAAGTTCTCTGAATCTATATGAATTTGTTATGATCTCATTCTCTACCTCAACTACAATTGCAATACTGTCTACTTCATCCTGTAAAGCAAGGTATAGCCCCTTTAACTTAAAATATTCTGTACCTTAACAATAAATTGGTCCTTGGAAGTATGATAGATTAAGGTTTTAATCATATATTTAAGAATTCTCGGGTGGCTTCTACACCGCTTACAGGAATAATCACAGCGACCTCATCTATAAATTCTTGATTTTCTTTCCCTCTAATCTTAGGCTCCGCTATGTACCCTAATGCGAAAAAAATAGATACCTGTTAGCTGGCATCGATTTTTGTTCTGATATTTCCTTAAGCTCTCTCCTATTCCGTATTTATTGGACCTAATTGATATCTTTTCTAGTAACAATCTCGACAGATATGTTTCTATATATGGAAATTTTCATTCATTTCACTATCCTTCGATATATTTTAACACATTATTCCATAAAAATTATTGAATGGTAGGCGTAAACACTATATAATTATGGATATATTTCCCTATAAAGGAGGTAAGAGGGATAAAAAAGATTCAAACTATTATCTAAGGAGGATTTAAATCTATGAGAAAAGTAACAAGTATCCTTTTGTCTTTTTCTTTATTTCTAATGTTAAGTATTCCTGTTTATGCCGAAAGTAGTAATGATAGTGCACTCACAAAACACTTTGGAACCTATATGCCAATTAAACAATTCGATGAAGTCTATGGTAACAAAAATAGTGTTTCTCATGTAAATGATTTAAAAAGTTCAGGTGCATCACTATCTCTTGGGGATATAATCATTGATCAAGATAACATTAGCTTTAATGCTAAAATTGAGTATAACAACTCTACCAAGCTATTAAATGCGGAAGGTAATTTACGTAGTAGTTACAAGCAAGAAGAAGGCATTAACAGTGTAATCGGAGAAATGGTTGATCAAAGTAATGATTTTGACATTCTACTTTTTGAGATTTATAACGACAATCATCTGACAAAAAATTTAGTGAATAAAGATCTTGAAACTCAACCACATGTTAAATTATATCTAACTGATAGGGAATCAAATATCTTGCTGTTTGAATTTAAAATTCCAGAATCTTTACTCAATATTGAAACAAATAACTTAACTCCATCTGATGCACAACACGATTTGTTTTGGTTTGTCAGTGTAGTAAGTCCAACTGAACAAAAAGAGATTCCGGTAGATGAGACCATGCTCAACATAATAGCTGAAAACGAAAAAAGTCTCGTATCTCCTTCAGCAGTTGGTAGTTTTACAGATTGGGTGCATCCAACAACTTATACCAACACATATTATGTAGCAGGCGATGAAATCAAAAACTTTTCACTTCCATATGGTTCGTGGAAATCATTAAATGTAACACCATCCTCTACTTGGATAAATAGCTTTAAAATAGCCGAGCATGTTACGGTTAATGGAAAGACTACAAATGCTCAAAACCTATTCACATACAAAAATGTTAAACTTACTACCGGGGTTGGGGCATATTCTTCCATTGATAGATCATTCATTGATGGGAGTATGGTCGGAAAAGGATCTGGATCAGCTTTAGCAATGAAAATTGCTGAAACACTTTGGTCCAAAATTAATGTTGTTGGTCTTCCTTCGTTAAGTAACATAAAAAGCTGGATTACTGCATCAAACCAAGCACTAACTAGTAAAAATGTTACTTTAGGTAGCACAAATGTCAGATTAAACACCAGTCCAGCGGCTATTTCTGGTATTTCTTCAGACAGTTATACCCTTCATAAAAATACAGGTAGTAATACCGGGCACTACTTGACACTTCAAAGTGATGTACAGTTTAATGGAAATTCGGGGCAATCCTCCTCTGCTGCCAATGGTGTAATGTATGTTAGCTGGGATGTTTATTTTAATGGTTCAAAATATAATTCAGGTGAAAAAACGCTTGAGTTCCAATATAGAGTAAATAACTAAGCATTTTGAACTTTATTAAAGAATAGAATTCAGAAGGAGAAGTGGGCATTATACACCATATAAAATGCACCACTTCTCCTTACAAATTCACTTATCTCATATTTTATTACTGTATGAATAAACAAAATAATAATTATTGTGAGGGCCTAAGATGAGATTACAAAGGAATATCTCCATTATAATTAATGTGTCATTAACATTATGTCTAATTATTTTAACTGTGTTCTCTATTCATCAATACAAACTTCAAACTTTGTATAAAGATTATTTATCACAAAACTTATCCCATGATATCATCTCGCTGGCACAGGCCATTCAGACTAATAATAAGATATATGAACAAATATTACAGACAAATCCAACTTCAAATTCTTATCATAATGGACTCAATGTGCTTTACAACAACTATAGATCAATAGGTCCCATAGCTGATACTTATTCTTTAATGTACAATCAATTTCAGGGTTTTAAAGAATCTAACTCTTTGAATATCAAGAATTTTTCAAGTTCTGCTCTAGAACAGATGAACTATTTACAAGAATTAGTCAACAGTGATGCTCCAATCGACTCAAAAACCAAAGTTGCTTTGGAAAAATATTATTCTTTAAATTCTGAATGGCTAAAAATAATCGAACAGAGTGAGCTCCTTATAGTTAAGGAGAATGGGGAAATTAGTTTTAGAAACGGGAACAATTTAACTATCAATGAGTTGAATTGGGCTAATTTATTTAAGGACCTGGAGGCTCAAACCAGTGTTTTTTTGAAAAAATATGATACAGGTAATATCTAAAACAATAAGCCATTCTATTTTCTTTTTCATAGCAAGGTTGTCATTGGTTAAATCGAGATTCAAAAGCTGGGTTTGGACTACTCAAACAATAGCCTCCTTTTCCATCAAAGGTTAAAAGCATTTTCCACTCTTATTTCCCCTCGCTTTCCAAGAGACTTCGAAAAAAGAGCCCCCTCCCTGGCCTTAGGCCAGTTCAACAGCTCCTTTTTCACAACCCTATTCATTCCGCTCCACGCGGCTACTCCTTCACAGCCCCAACCACAATCCCGGTCACAAAATAACGTTGCAGGAACGGATATACGAGCAGGATTGGCAGCGCGCTAATAAAAATCTGGGACGCTCGAATCGTCCGCTGCGACAGGTTCGCAATCGCTTCCGGATCAAGCTTCGTCATGTCGGCCTGCACGATGATCGTTTGCATAAATGTCGCGAGTGGCAGCTTTTCCGAATCACGGATATAGATGATCCCGTCAAAATATGCGTTCCAATGTCCAACCATCATAAACAAAGAGACGGTGGCGATAACAGGCACGGAAACGGGCAGATAGATTTTGATAAACGACTGAAAATGCCCTGCCCCATCGATAAAAGCGGCCTCCTCCAGATCCTTCGGCACCGTGCGGAAGAAATTCAGCAGCAGAATGATGTTGAACACCGCCACTAGTCCCGGCAGAATGAGTGCCCATAACGTATTCATCAGCCCCAGCTTCAGAATGAGGATATACCCCGGAATGAGACCCCCGCTGAACAGCATCGTGACAACAAAATACCAGAGATAGATGTTGCGTGCGCGGAACACGCGCGTCTCCTTGGAGAGAGCATAGGCAGCAATTGTATTCACGATGAGTGCAAGCCCTGTTCCCAGCACCGTCCGCTCCACGGACACCCACAGGGAGGACAGAAAATTGGCGTTATCGAACGTCTTGGCGTATGCTTCGAGCGTAAATCCAATCGGCCAGAACGTCACCAGACCGGCATTCGCAGGTGCGGACGCGCTAAGCGATACCATCAACAAGTGATATAGAGGCAGCAGACAGAGCACCGAAAGGATGGTCAGGAACACATTGTTGAAGATGCTGAAAATGCGATAGGGTAACGTTTTATGATACATGGCTCGTCATCATCCTTTCTAGAAAATTCGGTATCCGGCGAATCGGTAGGCCAGTCGGTAAGAGATCACGATGAGGATCAGACTGATGACCGATTTGAACAGATTCACCGCGGTAGCGAAACTGAACTGCCCACTCAGCAGACCTTCACGATACACGAACGTATCGATAATATCCGCTTGCTGGTAAATTAATGGACTATATAAGTTGAAGATTTGGTCAAAGTTGGCGTTAAGCACATTACCCAGTGCCAAGGTTGCGATTACAATTCCGATAGGAATCAGCGCCGGAATGGTGATATAGATCGTCTGCTTCCAACGTCCCGCCCCATCCACTTCGGCTGCTTCATACAGTGACGGGTTAATGCCGGACAATGCCGCAAGAAAGATAATCGTGTTGAAACCAAACTCTTTCCAAACATCACTCGCAATGATCGTAAATCGGAACCAGTTGCCATCTCCCAGGAAGAAAATCGGCTTAATGCCGAACACCGAGACAAGGAACTGATTGAGAATGCCCGTCTGTGCCAAAATGTCGATCAGGATACCGGACAGCGTTACCCAAGACAAGAAGTGTGGCAGATACACGAGTGTCTGAATGGTTCTTTTGAGCGCCATCTTCCGTACCTCATTAAGCAATAACGCGAAGACAAACGGTATAATCAGATTCATGATGATTTTGGAGCAGGCAAAGAACAGCGTGTTCCACGTAATTTGCAGGAAATAATCATTTTCCCACATATACCTGAAGTGCTTCAGTCCCACCCATTCCGAACCCGCGAATCCAAGCGCAGGCTTGTAATCCTGAAATGCCATCAATATACCCGACATCGGAATATAAGAAAAAATAAAAACCATAATCGCCGCCGGCAGCACCATGAAGTGCAGTACCCACGGCTGTTTGTAGCGTTTCTTTTTCTTCTGTTCCAGCTTGTTCCCCACATTCGCCTGTGGGACCCGTTGACCCTCCAATTTAGCCTCCATAGTGCCTTCTCCTGTTCCCAAAAAAAGTTTTTGTGTGTAATGGGGTTCTCTGCTATAAATAGTATCAGGCCATTCTGAGCTCTGACTATATAACATTGTTAGGCCGGATAGGGTTTTGTTAGGGATCTCGTGATTACCAGCCTTTTTGAAAACGAAATTAAAGGAGACTTTTCATGCATATATGGAAGCGCTTTATATTATTCGAAAGAAGTGCCCGTTCCCGGTTTAGCCTGTTTGCCAAAATCAACTGCTTAATCGTGTTGTTGTTCATCCCCATTATTATCATGTACACCTACTCGAACAACGTCACCTATAACGTGGTCAGCAAAGAACTGCAGATTTCAAATACGAAACAGCTCACGTTTCTAGCCAGTCAGATCGATTCCCGTATTAATCAGATGATGGATTTCAGTCTGATCCTGTCAAGAGATCCCAATGTCCGGGCTTTTAACGGCTTGAACATATGGGATGACCGATACGATCAGATGCAGACCCGCTATGCCATCCAGGAAAAGATGGTGCTCCAATCCGGCGTCACAGATATATGGAACACTCGATATGCCGTATACTCACAGCAGAACAAGGATGTTATTGCCAACTACAATCGCTCGTCCGGGTATGACGAGGATTATTTGAAACGCAATATGAGCGGACAATGGACATACGGGGATCAAGGGGCGGATTCGCAGGAGGGCATGCAGTCCTTTTACTGGTTTTACACCGATTCCTTGGCTCAACCGGGGATGTTGACTGGCAGCAATCTCGTCATTGAGGCCAGCTTCAGTTATGAGAACATTCAGAACATGCTGGATACATACAAGGCAGGTGGGCAGGGAGATCCTTTCCTTTATCACAAGGGGAATGACCCCATTATGAATCGCAGTGCAGACAAGCAGTTATCGGAGGAACTTATTCGTTATCTGGATACACATTCCCCGGAGGATACTACACAGGATGTTGTGAATCTGAACGGCAAAAAGTATCTGGTTAGCGCTGTAAAATCCTCCTACCTGGATTGGCATTTGGTCGACGTGGTCCCGTTGTATCAGATTTTGCAGCCGATTTCACTCAGCCGGAATTTGTTCTATCTCTTTATGACTTTACTGTTTGTAGTGGGCATTTCCGCTTCCATTCTGCTGTACAGAAACATTCAATATCCGATCAAAAAATTAATCCAGGGCTTACGCCGCGTACAGCGCGGTGATTATTCCGTACGTCTTCATAGCAAGGATCAGAATGAGTTCTCATTCCTATTCCATCGATTCAATGATATGTCCCACCAGATTCAAGACCTGATCGAGAATGTATTTCACGAAAAAATTAGAGCCAAAGAAGCGACGCTTAAGCAGCTGCAGGCGCAGATCAATCCCCATTTTCTATATAACTGTCTAGGCTATATCATCAACATGGCCCAGATGAAGGACGAACAAGCTGTTGTCTCCATGGCGCATAACCTAAGTGCATATTATCGCTACACCACCCGCATGGAACGGGAGACGTCTTCACTCCAGGAAGAGATTAAGCTGCTGATCAACTATCTGGATATCCAGAAGCTGCGCAATGGGCGAATTGAGTATCACATCGATATCCCTGAGGACATGCTTGCCCAGACTGTACCGCGATTAATGCTTCAGCCTATGGTTGAGAATTCCGTTATACATGGTGTGGCGAAGTCCTATTCATCCGGGGAAATTCGCATTACCGGGGAGAGCTCGAATGGTTTTGGCAAAATCTATATCGATGACGACGGCCCCGGCCTAAGCCCGGAACAGTACGAAGCGCTGAACCTGAAAATGCAGGAGCCACTGCAGGAGGAAATGGGCTGCGGCCTCTGGAATACGAACCAACGAATCATGCACCTGTTCGGCAGTCAGTCCTATCTTCTATTCGGTCCCTCCCCACTCGGCGGATTCCGAACCGAAATCGTCTGGGAGATACCCAGGGAAGATACAGATTCTGAGCGTGACACCGACATTAATATAAGTTGAGCCATTTCATTTGAACAAAACATTGACACGTGAACGTAGAGGACAGAAAAAATCTGAAGAGCGAAGCTAAAGGATTGCTACAGGAAAGCTTCATTGGAAAGAAGCATACGCTGCACTTTTATTACAATTCCATCTTTATATAGGGCCTTGTTTATAAATAAAGGGTTAAACGTTATGTGGACCAAAGCGAAGGATTGAAGGGATTCTGTAGAAACGAAGTGTTCGCCTTTCAAGCCCCATTTCAACCTTACCATCATCTAATCCGGAAATGGGGCTTGAACAGCGATCGAAAGAACCCTTCGAATCCGTAGCGACTTCGGGTTCACAAGGAGTATCCATTGATTTTCATTCTAGGCCTTATATTTACACCACCAAGGGAGACGAAAGAATATGCAAATGATGATCGTAGACGACGAAGCACACTGGGTCGATAACCTATCCATGACCAAGCCCTGGCACACGCTGGGGATCGAACAGGTACATAGAGCGTACTCCGCGCATGAAGCCTTACAACTGATTGACACCCACCCCATCGATATCGTGATCTCGGACATTCAGATGCCGGAAATGACAGGCATTGAACTGATTGAACGCATCCGGATCCGGGACAAAAAAATAAAATGCATTCTGTTATCCGGGTATTCCGAATTCGATTACGCCAAAAAAGCCATCCAGTACGAGGCCGTAGACTACCTGCTCAAACCGCCGACAGACGATGAATTAATGGGCGCCGTGCAGAAGGCCATCGACCAATTAAACAACGAATGGGAACTCGTCAGTTCACTGAGTCGAACCCAGTTTACTTTACGAGAAAACCTGCCACACTTGCGCGGGCGACTGCTTCTGGAAGCTTTGCAGGGACATCGGTTTTCATCCAGCGAATGGGAGCGGAAACTCGCCAATTACGATCTCCCTTTTCACGCCGGGGACGCCTCGCTCATGCTCGTTCGGTTGGATGAAGAATTCGGACACTATGACAGCCATGATCAGACCCTGATCGAGTATGCCATTATCAACATGGCGGAGGAGATTATGGGTGAGTTTATGCACGTGTGGGGTGTGAAGGAGGAGCACGGATATGTGGTGTTTTTGCTGCAGCTGAAAGAACGGAATGACGATATTGGCAAAGAGACCATTCTGGAAAAGCTGTCCATTCAGCTTCAATCCAAAGTGAAACAGTTTCTGAAAGGCTCCCTCTCCATTGTCATTACCGAGTGGTTCACCTTTCCGGATCAGCTCTATGATCGCTTCCGTCAGGCATCCGCCTATTTCCGGCAGATCGTCGGAGACGAACGCGAATTCGTGATGCGGGTCAGCGATGTGGAGACGGCTGCGGCCCAAGGTCCACTGGACGTGCTTTACACCCCGCCGACCTTCATTCATCTGCTGGAGAGCGGACAATGGGATGCCGCCGAGGAGAAAATACGTGCCGTCTGCACGGAACTGGACGAGAAATGGTCCGAATCGTGGGAGCATTGCATGGAGGCCGGTTTTCTCATTACCGCTTCGTTCACCAATCTTGCCCACCGGAACAAGCTGACACTGACGAACCTTATGGGAAGTGATATCGAGTACCTTCAGAGCGGCGAAGCCTTCTCCACTATCAGCAAATTGCGCAAATGGTCACTTGGTGTACTCGCCAAACTCAAGGAAGGCACGTCCAATGAGGTCAAGGATACCCGGTCCGAATATGTGAAGAAGATTCAGGAGTTTACGGATAAAAACCTGCATCTGGATGTGTCTTTGCGTGTACTCGCCGACCATGTGAACCTGCATCCTACCCATCTGTCCAAGATTTACAAGATCGAAACAGGCGAAGGCATCAGTGATTATATTTCACGCCTGCGTATGGATCGGGCCTGTCACAAGCTGGTCACGACCACCAAAAAAGTATATGAAATCAGCCTGGAGATTGGCTATATGGACCCGGCGTATTTTATCAAAGTGTTCAAGCGCCAGTTCGGCGTCACCCCTCAGGAATATCGAGACCAGCATTAAACAGCTTAAAGAGGTTGTTCAAAAAGTCCGCTTTTGATTACGAGGGATGCCTCACGGCATCATCAGCGTCGAATATGGGATTCAGCCGAAATAAGCGGGAGGCTTACGAAGTATGTTTCCTTTGGAAACATTGTAGTTGCTCACGTAGCTTCCTACGCTCCGCTACTCCATTTCTAGCTTTATCCCATCTTCTCGGTACTGAAAACCGATCTTTTTGAACTTTCACTAATAGAGTCCTATCGAAACTAACAAACTCATATAGATGCCCTCCCGCCCGAATTGGTACAGTTACACTTGTAAAGATCATACACCGTAGGGGGATTGAACAATGATCAAATTCAAAACATGGTGGTCCTTGCTCATGGTCATCGCACTCATCACTATCACTGCGTGCGGCAGTGGCGACTCAGCCAGTGAGAATGGTACCGACGATACACCGGCGACTGTCGGCTCAGCCGAGGCTGAAGCTGCCTTTGCCAAAGGAAAATACGACCCACCCATTGAGTTCAGTTCGGTGCGTATGCCGAAGAAATATGTGCAAGGTGACACCAAAGAAAACAACGTACACGATCGCTGGATGCTCGAAACGCTGGGTATGAAGCATAAGGATTCGTGGTATCCGGCCAATGACGATCAATACAGACAGAAGCTGCAGCTGGCGATTGCTTCAGGCGAGAAGCTGCCTGATTTCGTATCCGTTCCGACGAACGCGGTACTTACCAATCAACTGATCGACTCTGGTCAATTCATCGCCATCGATGAACTCTTCGACAAGTACGCCAACAAAATTCTAAAAGATCACGCAGCAGCACATCCCGAGCTTTGGTACCCGTTCACCAAGGACGGCAAGAAATACAACATGCCAATCCTGGAGTACACCGATAACGACGATACCCTGCTCTGGCTCAGAGAAGACTGGATGGAGAAGCTGAATCTTGAAGCACCAAAGACCATCGCAGATCTTGAGAATATCATGGACAAATTCAAAAACGAGAACCCGGACGGCCTGTCTCCGGATAAAGTATTCCCACTCGCGATCTCGCTGAAAAATAACACCAACACCTGGATGGGCTCGCTCGACTGGTTGTTCGGCGCTTACGGCACGATCCAGGAACAATGGAACAAAGACGCGAATGGCAATCTGGAGTACGGCTCCATTAATCCCGGTGCCAAACAAGCCCTTGCCAAGCTGAATGAATGGATGAACAAAGGGTATATCCATACAGACTCTGCCCTGTGGGATGAAGGTAAATCCGCCGAAAGCTGGACCGCTGGCACCGCAGGCATCCTGCCTGGCGCAAACTGGGTACCCGACTGGCCTGCACCGGACCTGCTCAAGAACGTACCTGGCGCGAAATACAAAGCCTACCCTATTCCGGCTGGGCCAGACGGCAAAATCGGTACGAAGTGGCAGAACTCTGGCGTCAACGCCAGTATCATGATCAACAAGGATGCCAAACATCCGGAAGCGATTTTCCTGTACTACAACTACCTGCTCGATAACCTGGCCAACCCGGCAGCGGGCAGTCCATATGAGTACGGCTTTGCCAAAGGATACGACTGGGATATCGTAGACGGTCAACCGACCAGTGACAAAGAGAAGATCAAAGACTTCTCCAACGAGTTCCCGTTCCTGACTGGTCCGGCTCGTATTCCAGATCTGTATATGAAAACCCTCGTGAAGCTGGCTGACGGCGAGAAACCAGAAACCCCTTACGAGAAACAAATGGCCGAGTTCCGCAAACCTGAAAACTGGGCCGCTGCCAAAGTCGTGATGTCGCAGCTCGACATTCGCAAACAGAACTACTTCACCGGCGCAGCCACACCAACCATGGTCTCCAAGTGGAACCTGCTTCGCCAGTCCGAGATGGAAACCTTCAACAAAATCATCTACGGCAAACTGCCGATCGATGCCTTTGACCAATTCGTCGCCAACTGGAAATCCAACGGCGGAGATCAGATCACGCAAGAAGTGAATGATTGGTTTAAGTCGGTAAGTGGGAAGTAAGATTGGGTTAGGGTTTTGGTAAAAAGTAAACAAACAAAAATAAGCCGAAGCGTATATTTCTGCCGCTTCGGCTTGTTTTATTCGTTCAAAATTAGGATCACCACCCATTGGTTTTTAGAACCTCTGGGTGGTTTTAAGAAGTATACCCATTTCTATTGTTCGGTCAACTCATACCACGTCTCGTACCCCTCAATGTTTGTATCTGAGTGGTCACTGGCGTCGGATGTCTTGAAATACCTAGCATAATACGCATGTTCAATTGTCTTTTTATTGTTATCCGTATTGATATCCAGATAGATATTGGATATTTCCAACCCCCATTTGACACTGCGAGCAATTTCGTTGATGTTATCTACAGTTGAAAATTCGTCCATTTCCATAAGAATGAACTCCAGTTCCTCTTTACTCGGTTCGGTGCTCATATCTATTCTGCAAGAAAGGTTTGGACGGGTAAATGTAAATTGGACTCTTTCGATCGACGGAGAAAGATCCTTCAAGTTTTTAGTTAATTCTTTGGTTGTACCGGTATTTATACTGTATGTAGTACTGCAACCTGTTGCAAATAGAAGGAAACAAACTAAGATTACGATCCATTTATTCATTTTGCACCTTCTTGAAGATTAGATAGCTCTTTTCTCAACCGCTTCCTCTTTTTGATATCCCTCTGCCGGACCAAGGGACGATAGGCTCAATGCGTGAATTTGGAGTTCTAAGAATTTTGCGTCCCCTTTGAGTTACTTTAAAATTCCATGAGGTAAACAAGCATGCACCCCTTTAACCCCATTGACGATTTGCGTAATTCGCAAGTCTACAATTGAACTTCCTAATGCAATAGCTTCCACACGATTCAATCCATATAATTCACCCAATAAATTGAGCATACCATCAAGCGCCTGAACCGTCGCTTCGTTCAAGTCCTCGTGAAATCCGAATGTGATCCATCCAGCTGGTGTATTCGCTCTTGGATTTGACAAACTCATGTTTTCAATTACGTTAACCGTTATATCAACAACTTCCATTGGGCATTCAATTGCTTGGCAACTCACCTCGCCATCTCCTTGTAGGGCATGGCCATCACCAATTGCGAGGTAAGCTCCATCAACAGATATCGGTAAATACAACTTACTGCCTTTTACTAACTCCTTGCAGTCTATGTTACCTCCACAATATCGTGGTGGCCACGTGGAATGTACTCCGCCTGATTCTGGCGGCATTCCAATGACACCCATGAACGGCTTTAATGATACTGTGAATGTTTTCCCATTAATATCGCAATTTCCCACCATCAATTTGTTATCAAGTTTCCAGTCAAGGCTAATTTCCTGGTACTCAGTTAAGTGTAACTTTTGGTTCTGCCAATTAGGGTATTGTCCAGCAGCTGTGAATCCATAATGACCAGGTATAATATCATTAAATATTATCTCTAGTGTCATTCCTTGTTTTGCATTTTCTATTAAAATAGGGCCTATTAATGCGTGTCCCCCATCTATCTTTTCCCTTCTCGAGAAAGGTTTTTTTCGTTCAGAATTACTCGCTCCCATTCCCCAACCAGCGTCAAGCGTTTCGAATCGGATGGAATCTCCTGAGGTTGCTTTAAAAATGGGAGACACTTCATTAGTAAATGATCCAATTAGATTACCTTGAGCTAACTCAATCTTATGTACTTTCATGAAATCGCCTCCAAGGTTTCTGATTTACGCTAATTTCGTATAACGTTCCTCTGTTCCTGATGTCAATTCCCCGTTAGATAGCTCTGATCTTTGGAATTAATAAAATGTTTGAGATTATTTATTTTTTTGAAATAATGATGTAATAATAATGTCCGCACATTCTTCTGGTGAATTTAAACTTGTATCAACTGAGCAACTATAGCGAATGTTTTGCGACATTATTTTGTTTTGCTCATCAGATTGATCTTCCCTTCTGTCACCACGTTCTACATTTCTCTTACGACAGATATCTAAAGGACAATACACTTCGACGATATCCAAAGGGTACCCATTAAAAATTTCCATGACCTTATCGTAATGTGGCTTTAACTCAGGTCTTTCAACAAGTATGCCATCGATTAAGATATTCTTTCCACGATCCGAAAATAATGTTGCTGTGTGATACATCATTATTATTGCTTCACTTAGATGCTTCTAGTAATTATCTTGTAGGTGTTTATCACCAATCGTATTTTCAAAAAGATCATTGGCCACAACATAAAAAAACGGTTCAGAGTAAGTTTGCATAGCTTCTACTATTGAGGTTTTACCTGAACTTGTTACACCATTTAAAAATATAATTCTCCCTTTATCCATATTTCTCATCTTCCTTTGCGTCGGTTATTTTTTAAAAGATTCGGGACTGGATAACTTTATGTGTTCACCAACCCGAAAATTTTATGGCAGCTACAGCCGATCCGTAGGTGAATATAATGATAGCTGCTGTTTCTACCTTCTTAGAAATACTAATAATTACAATTCCTAAAGAAACCACTCATACATTCTATCTTTCATTTTATTAGCTGTAGCTTGATCTCTTCGATAAATCCATTCAAAGAGCGGTTTATCAATAAAATCTTTCAAGTCATATTTAGATTGCTCAAGACATGATAAAATTTCTTCAAACTTAAAATCAATATGGAAAACGTCCGATCTACCATTAGAATCTGGATCATTAGACCAGACGATGGCCATGTTATCCTTAAAAGTTATTTCCGGTGAAGGATCATGTCCAAGCCAGGGACTCTCTCTATTAAGAATAGAACTATAAATCTCCTTAAATTGTTCTAGACCACAACAACAACTTGGCATAATACATTTTTCTTCACTTTCATAAAAAGCAATACCACCCAAAATAGCTACAGATTCATTCGCAAGTAGTTCATTAAAAGTATCTTCCATTGATTGATCTATGTTTGTATTGCTATATCCAAATAAGTGTATTAAAAAGAGTTCAACTTCAGAAGATGTGCACTTGCCCGAGAGCGTAAGATACTCAGAACGATACACATCATTATCAAACCACTTTGGACAATCATAATAAGGTTCTCTAATAACCGGTTTTGTATAAGACATCTCTGAATGTACACCTCTAAATAGGTAGTTTAGGGAATTTAGCTAACGTTACTTTATCTACGAACCAAAGAGACTTTAAGAAGCGACAGACTTAGCCCCGTAGGGTGATAAGATGAATCCGCTTCTCTGGTTACCTCAGCTTGCAAATCAAGGGCCGAATGGACTGCAGCGAAGAAGCTTTGTTATCAGATGTAACCGTATACCTGAAATACACTTAAATATCTTGGTATTCATTCATTATTCTCGTAATAAATTCTGTCTTTCCAGTAGTATAGGCTTGGCGATTGTTTCTGTATTTATTAGCTAGTTGGAACTTTAACTCCTCATACTCAGATACTAATAAAGGATGCTTTCTTAGTATATTTCTAAACATTATATGTCTTTTCAATTCTTCACTTTCCCTATTGCATACGTATAGATGATGTTCGTGCTTCTCATTGCCTTCACTAGTGTAGGGTACATAAACGTCCCTTCTTGCAAATGCTTCTCTGCTTTTAATCCCCAAATCACCTTCATGAATATATCCCAATTCTTCTAGTTTTTTGATTACCTGTGGCAGGCAGTCCATAGATTCAATTACTACATCTATATCAATAATTGGTTTGGCTGAAAGACTCGGGATTGACGTACTTCCAACGTGTTCAATTCGTAATACCAGTCTATTTAATTTGTTAGATATAATCGATTCTATTATATTGAACGCTCTTGGCCATTCATTATTGTATCCTTCAATAATCACTTGTTTTTGAATCTTCATTGGAATGCTCCTTGCGTAATTATTTTACGAAGATTTCTCATAACGCTCTTGTATCCACGAAACGACCCAGCTTTAGATAACACTTATCTTAGGCCAGGTCATATATTGTCTGACTATTATTCCATGATTATACATCTAAAACCAAAGGGTGGTATCGCGCAGCTTGAATACAGAGATATACGCCGTTACTGCATTCGAAGCCTCACCTAAAATCCTTTGATCAAGATTCCAACTTTATTTTTCACTTTGGTATACAAACTCAACTTCACCATCTAGCAAATATCGATATTCAAATAATCGCATTGTTCTTTCCCTAATTCTCTCCCATATAACTTTGGTTAGGCTTACTGGTCCTGTTGATCCAAGATAACCATTATAAATAAATGTCTCCTCTACAAATTTTGTTTCCCTTAAGTGATATTGTAACCATTCTTTCTGCGATTCAATTAGTGCTTCTCTTTGTTCTCTATCCAACTTAGAAAGAAGCGTTTTATATATTTGATTCAACTCTTTGTCCCAAATCTCTGTATATTTGCTTTCAAATGCCCCCCATTCCAATGTTGTAATAATCTCTTTGGAATTTTGAAATTCATCAAATTCCACTTCATAATCATGATCTATAGGGTTACGAAGCATTTCATCATAAAATTCTCCTTTCGAATCAAGTTTCCCAATGCTCATGGGTAACCCTGTATTATTAGAAGGATCTAATCGACCTTTCGTTATCTCTTTTGATTCTGTTCCATCACTTGTACTCACTACGTCAGGAGGCAGTTCAATATTCATTTTTGAATTAGTTTCGCTGTTTAAAGTAGTCGGTTGACTACTATCTTGACAAGATGAACACATTATCGTCATAAAAAATAATAAGAGTATCTTAGTTTTCATAAGTTATCTCCTTAAATATTATCTTTAATATTTACAGGTAATGGCGCATAACGCTCCTGTATTAACGATTCAGCCAATGCTGAGTATCCGGTGTATGCCGGATCAAGAACGAATGTCCGCTGCGTAAAAATTATGTTATACAAAGCAATCCGCATCATTGAACTTTATTCAAAATCTCAATTACTAAAATGGCTTCTTCTTTATATCCTTCAAGATCGTTTAATCTAATCCATTCAGGTTCATTATCTCTGAATTGATAGAACCTAATAACGACATCTTCTCCTTCAATTGTAGAACTTAAAATTAAAATAAAGTCCCTTTCTGGATAGCTCAACTTTAAATTCTCTTCCCAATTAGAAATGAGTTTTATTCCAGTTCTTAGGTTGTCTAGATGGTAATGATTAATTGAGGCTTCCAAATCCGTTCGATCATGATAAATGGTTTCTTCAATAGAACCTCTCTCTCTTAAACTTGAAGCATCAATTACAATGCAATTATCCCATACACAAAAATCGGGGTTGAATAGATTCAAACTTATCAATTCGTTTGGCTGAGCTAACCCATTCAATAAATTTTTCATCGCCTTGTTTATTTTCATACTATTCCTGCTTTCGAAATATTACGTATAACGTTCCTGTGTTCATGACGTCTCACCGACTTAAGGGCAAAGCCTCGGGTGCAAAACACCTATTTCGGTGTGGATGTGTCCGGCTGAATTCCTTCCTTGCTGCTGAAACGCTTAACCTAGAATCCCATTCATAAATCAATTCATTAAGGACTTTTCCTCCAATTTTAATTTGAACTGATTTACATAAGTGAGCACCATAATGCTCCTGAAAATAGCTTACCTTGTTCTCATAGATGATGTTGGGCCTTCTTGAATTACTATCACCTTAATTCTCTTATTTTTTCACCATTTCTTTTAAATCTTCAATTGTATTTTCACTTGAGTATTGAGTGTTTTTCAAAAAAATAATTCCTTCTATATTTGCATTCCTAAACACACAAGCATCAATACTATTATTAATAAATTCCGAATTAGATAGATCTGTTTCACTAAAAATTGAAGCTTTAATGTTTGAATTAATAAACTTGGCACTTCTAAATGAAGAACCAGTAAAATCTAATGACAATATGCATTCTTCAAATATCACTTCACTAAAATAAAATTCCGAATTTTTCCGTACTCCGTTATTTCGACTCGTTTAAAATGCTTTTCCCCTGAACTAACAAGCTCTTTTAATGTTTTGATTGTCATTTCAGTTTCTATTATCATAAATTACTCCTCTTTAAATTTCACTTTCGCACTTCGCCAAATTTAATCTAACGTCTCTGCATTTACGAAACGCCACAGCCTTAGATAGCTCTTATCTTAGGCAGGGCGTTTGTTGTCTGAGCCCCTTCTATGATTATACATCTGACAACCGAAGGGCAATAAGCCTCCATGCGTGAATATGTTGTTGTAGGATGTCAGCCTCCTTTTTGAATCGACTACAATACCAAGAGTTACTCTTTTTTTATTCACCAGTTTTCATCTGCCCTTGAATTCTTCTTGTAATTAGGACAATGAGGTTTAGACCTACAATTAAAAATGAGAATGAATTAATAGTCAGTAATAGCCCTAAATCCATGCTATTTTTATCCTTCTTCAATACATAAAGAATTGCTCCAGCAGAAACAATGAATGTTATTCCAAAAAATAATATTATCAGCATTCTTATTCTACTGTTTTTCATCATTCTAAGCCTCTATTCTTTAAGCTTTAGGAGTAGCTTTTTCAGCTTTATGCTTTAAACCTTTGTGTTGATTTCCCAATAACGTTCTGTATTCACGACCCAGCGTATGCTGGGTGTCCGGCGAATGCCGGACCCAGGACGAATGTCCGCAGCGTGAATATTATGTTATAAGATGTCCCTACCTTTAATTGTTTTCTTAGACTTTCATTCCTTGCCCTTAGTTATACTTAGTTCTTTAGCCAGTATCCATCCGTTAAATCCGTATGAAGAGGAGATTATATAGCACTTATACTGCCCTTGGATCAGTACCTCTTTCAATTCATCTATGCTCTCGTAACTGATCGGCCAGCCATACGGTTTGTGCTTTTCAAATATCTCCTTACTTTCATCTACAAATCGGTTAATTTCATAATCTGTAATGTCCAATAGAATACTGCCACATAAATGATCTTCAAATAGGTGGGCCATCACATTATAGAATTTAATCTTTACTGCCTCGTCTCTGTTTTCTGTATGTACAACAATATACTCGTTCTTTAAATTCACTTCATAAGAAATCACTTCGTTATCATGCACTGAATTCATTAAGCTACCATCCTTTTTATTCTTTTAGGGATTTCTTATATCGTTCCCGTATTCACGATGCTGAGAGGCTTAAGGCTCCGGTGGAGCCAGCTGCGCGCCAGCGCTGTTAGCCTCGTAAGTGTGTCTGCCTGATTCCACTTCCTCGAAATTCATCTGGCGGACCGAGGGTCGACGAAGTCGACTCGATGCGTGAATACATTGTTATCTAATTCCGTGACTCCCTAGAAATACCTACTGATTATATTCTTATGTAAGGTACATCAGAGGATATAATGTCAACAATATGATTTAATCCAGCAACTCCATAATGTTTATATGGACCCGGGTGTTCATCTGATGCAAATGTCGCTAATTTAATGTAATCTAAATATCTGGATCTCTTGAAAGTTCTGAAAATCTTCCCTTCAAACTCTTCATATTCATCTTTTAATGTGTAACTTTCATTCCTTATTGAAAAACCTATATAAGAATCAAATTCAATTTCAATTAACGGAAATCTTTCATCGTCTTGGTCAATTAATGAACCACCTTTAACATCAATCAATTCAGAATAATTTTGTTCATTTGAGTCTCTATGAATTCTAAAACGTAAAATAAGTTTCATACCTTCTACTTCTTTATATTCAACTAAATCAGCATGAATCAGATTTTTTAAATGTGTATACTTCACCGAAACACCCCAGATAAATAATTTGTCATTTTACCGATTTCTGCTAACGTTCCTGTATCCACGACGTCTCACCGACTTAAGACACCGCCAGGAGCCAGTTGCGATGCGGTTAGTCGGTGCAGATGTGTCCGCCTGATTCCACTTCCCTGCCAATCCCCTTAGGGCGGACCGAGAAGCCGTCAGGCTCCGATACGTGGATATGATGTTAGATGATGCACCACGACTTCATAGAAATACTAAAAATCTATAAAACTATCATCAAAGAAATTAACACTGCCTCTTCCTTCATAAATAAATATATTTGGCTTACCTACTGGTTGTATGTTGTCATTATTATTAAACAGTACCAAATTAAAACCACTATCTCTGCTTGAGGAGTAAAGTATCCCACTGTAACCTGCTGATCTTGCACAATCAGCAATAAAACTAGTGATGAAGTATTGTGGTTTCCATTTATTATTTCTATCTTGAACACGTTCAAAAATGCATCCTGAAGCAAGTAATGCTGCCATTGTCAGATTAGATAATTGACCAAAATTATCCCAGTCATATCTTAAATCCAATACATTATCGATCGTTTCTATCAACTTGTATTCTTGTATCCAAATAATCGAAGGGACAGATGGATCTTCGAGTGCTTCCGTCATAGCTAAGTCCTTACTATCAGCAAGATATAATACACTTTGTCCTGAATGATGAAATCTTCCTCCAGAAGATTTCCCTACTGGGGGGGCATGCAAATCCTTACTATCAAACACTTTTGAGTGGTCTACACCACGTGCTCTATACCATGAAGTAACTCCAACATTTATCGAGTCTACTTTCTTTTCTCTTATTTCTTTAAAAATTTTTCTACCTAGAGGATGGGATCCTGCTAATGAGGGGAATTGTTCAAGATGCTCTCTAAAGCTTTGGATCTTATTATTATATTTACTGAGTGCCTTGTTGTAATGACTTTCAACCCGTATTCTATAGTTGTCCTCTGTACCAACAGTATCATAACGATCAAACGAACTATTTCCACAATTAGGGCATCCGAGATGTTCTACAATATCATCTCTATATCTTTCTGGACAATCAATACTGTCAAAAATCTCTTCTACAGTTGTTTCTTCTCCCATTATCCAAACATAACTGCCACCATCATAAGGCTGACAAGTAACGCAGTATTTTAGTTCTCTTTGTGCTTTAGTACGATACTTTTCTGCTGTTTTATTTAAAGTTGGTAAATACTCATACATCTCTATCAATATCCTCTTTTCTTATAATCTATTCCGTAGTGTTTCATCTAACATCTAATTAATGTACTTCGTGAATTGCCACTCATCCTATCCATTATCCGAACTACGTATATAATAACGAAAGAAAATTCTGTAAAAAAGGTACTGTTAGCATAATACGTATTTCCCATGTCCATACGATCCAGCGGGCTTTGCTTCGCTGCTCAGGCTTTTCCGCTCATCAACTTGCACCTCATCGATAACAAAAAAAAGCCCCACACAAGTTGTATAAACTCATGTGAAGCCCCTCTTCTACTTCATGTTTCCTACGACTTTCACTCGAAGCCTCGTCGCATTTCCCGGGTGATAAGCGAGCGGGGTTTCCTCCACTTCCACGAGCTCAACCGTCGCAGGATCGGCGCCAGCAAGTACCGCCTGTTTCACGGCTTTTTCCCGAGCATCTCTTAATGCTGCCTCACGGGGCTCTGTAGAATAGATGTAAATCTGCTCATATTGTCCGCTGATTTGGGCAATACACGCACCAATGGCATTAGCCACGCCCCCGTTCTCAGGCTTAATCATATGGGATACCCCGCGAATGGTGTCCGGAATCACGACACTGCCTCCGCCTACCAACACAAGCTCAACATCACCTGAAGATGTCTTCATTTTATCAATGGTCTGTTCTATGATGGCTGCGATTTCGTCCTGCACCTGTTTAGCAAATTCTTCATCCAGATGCTCTACCAGGCTCTGATCGCCGACATCTGCAAGACCCAGTCGAACGGCAATGTCCGTTGTTGTGAGCGTATTCCCGCCAAAGACAAGCGCCTCTTGTCCGATCCTGTATCCTACGCTGTCCGGGCCAACTGTAATTTTGCCATTCTCCGAGCGCACGATACTTCCGCCGCCCAGTCCCACTGAGATAATATCCGGCATGCGGAAATTCGTGCGGATATCGCCAACCTCGACTGCAACCGACGATTCCCTCGGGAAGCCGTCCTGCAAAACGCCGATGTCCGAAGTCGTGCCGCCCACGTCAAGAACCATCGTATCTTTGATTTTTGCCAAGTAAGAGGCACCGCGTATGCTGTTCGTAGGTCCACAGGCAATGGTCAGGATTGGAAACTGTTTAGCGTAATCTACTGACATTAAGGTACCGTCATTTTGGCATAAAAACACCGCTGCATCCAATATGCCTTCTTCTTCTAATGCCTGCACAAACCCCTCGGTTGTCGTTTCAATGACCTTGCACAATGCCGCATTGAGGATGGTCGCATTTTCCCGTTCGATTAAACCAACCGAACCAATCAATGAGGAACAGGAAACAGGAAATTCGGGTCCATACATTTGATGGATGAGATCGCGAACCTGGAACTCCTGGTCATTTTTAAGGGATGAAAATACGCCGATGACCGCTATGGATTCAATACTACCGCGCCACTCCTCCAGAAGAGTCGTTATTTCGCCTTCGTCGACTTCTCCAAGCAATTGGCCATCGTATTCATATCCGCCCTGTACGAGAGCATATTTACCCGATAGCTTTTGAACCATGTCCTCAGGCCAGGACGTGTACGGAGCAACAGAAGCCGTTGCCGGGTACCCCAGACGAATGACACCGACTTGGGCAAGCTTTTTTCGTTCAACAATGGCATTGGTGCATTGGGTTGTGCCTAACATGGCATGTGTGATTTGATTTTTATCAATATTCGCCCCCTGCAGCAGCTGCCGGAGCGAGGTTTCAATCCCTGTGCGAATATCCAAGGTTGTTGGGGATTTCACCGCATGGATCAACTGATGATTCTCGTTCAAAATGATGGCATCTGTGTTGGTGCCGCCTACATCGATCCCGATTCTATACATTGTCAGCCACCGCCTTTTTCACCATTTCCTCAAGTGGTACATAATCGTAATCATAGCCGAAGTATCTTGGACCTGCGGTTTGGATTCCCTTATCCGTTCTCCACTTTTCATGAGCGGGCAATCCAATAACCCGTACGCGTTTACCGTATTTCAGGCTCTCTGTGGTCACAGGCAGCAACGTTTCGTAATCAACCAGACAGATCAAATCGGGCGTCATCGCTACCACCTGACCGTTCTTTTTGGCAATCAGGTTTTCATTTTGAAAATGAACCTTCATCTCCCCGGCTTTAAACGCCTCAATGCCTTCAAGATGCATGCAGCCGAGATTAAATCCGCCCTTGGTTTCCCGGATGACATCCACAATTTTTCCTTGAAATAGCTCATAGCCGGATACCCGTTTCAACAGCTCTTGAAGCTTGTCCTTGGCATCTCGGTTCTTCGAGGTAATGATTGCTCCGATCTGTTCGGACAGGGTTACGATATGATGGACACCACTCTGCTTCATTTGCGCACCCGTTGCCGGATACAGGCTGACTAAAGAGCTGGCCCCCATTTCGACTGTAGCTACCCTGGCGAGCCGTTCTGTCCATTTGTTGTCGATGGTCTCAAAGATGCCAATATTCCCTTTCTCATCCGTTATGGCCATCGGTGTCGCTGGAATACCGTCCAGGTTAAACGTCACCATCTGAAGCTCCGGAAACGCCCGGCCCATACCGTCACAGTCGATCAGAGGCAGTCCCAGCTGTGCCGCAACAACAATCGGAATCATGGAATTGACGCCCCCGGCTTCCATCGGAAACGTACCCGCAATCTTGTCTTTTCCTAAATAATTCGCTAATTTCTGAAAAACCTTCACAAACTCGTCCCCACGAGGGAATTTCTCCACTAATACGGAAGGCGCCCCCATCATCGCGGCTGGAATGAAAAAGTCCTCATCCCCAATCTCGTCCACGGAATATAGTTTGACAGGTCCAAACTTCTTAATGGCCGAGAGAGCCATCAATTTTCCGATATAAGGGTCTCCACCTCCACCCGTTCCCAGAAATGCTGCTCCGACGGCAATATGTTCAACAGCTGTTTCATCTAAATATCTCATTTATGATTCCTCCAATATAACAGTCTTCTGAGCAAATAAACGATAGCCGATATAATATACGACAAAAGAAATGACAATTCCGGTCAACGGCTGATTCGGTACCTGCGGCAGGCTTGGGAACAAGGATAACACGACAGGCGTGCAGGCTATGATTGCGCCCACAAGCCATGAGACAACGCCCAGCACATTCACACCCTCAACCTCTTGCCAGCGTCTCTTATCCCCTTTGCCAAGCACCCAATACGAAGCAATCATCACGCCTGCCACTGGCGGAATCATAGCCGACAGAATGGACATGATCGGAGTAAAATAGTTAAGTATGCCAAGGACAGCGAGTACGGTCCCAAGGGTTCCCGCAATGCCGACAGCCCACTTTTCTTTCTCTTTCGAAACGTTGAACACGTTAATTAAGGCAAAACCACCTGAAATCACATTCACAAGATTCGTTTTCCATGTAGCCAAAATCAAAATCACACCGCCAACAAACGGCGTCATGATGCTCAAAAAGGTTGCTGTGATATCGCTGGCTTGGTAAGCAATCGTCAGGACGGCTCCTGCACCGATCATCAGCAAGCCTGCCGGAACAATCCCGAATAGCGCGGCTTTCAGGACATCAGACCGTTTTCTCGAAAATTGCGAATAATCTCCCGCGATGACTGCCCCCAGCGCAAATGAACCTAGGGTTACTGCCAGTCCGTCGGTAAAATTCATAACGGCAGCAGGCTTATAATTTTGGATGATCTGCAGAGAGTCCCCAGTCAATGCTTCAATCAGACCGTACACGCTGATTCCGATCAATAAAGGGACGGCGATATAACTGATCACCCGCAGCACTTTAATGCCGTACATGGCCGAAACGACCATCACGAGACCGCAGATGAGTGATGCCAGCGGTACAGGAATATTTATACCGATCTCGGCTAGCAGATTGGCCAAAGCTTCCCCGCATACATTCGCCTGGATCCCGAACCATCCAAGACACGCAATAGCGAGGATAATGGACAAAATCGTTCGAGAACCTGTTTTGCCAAACACCTGGCCTGCGACCTGAACCGTCGGCCTTCCCAAATCCGTGCTTTGAATCCCCTGCAAAATCATGAGCAGCACAATAATGGAGTAACCTGCTAACGTGACAAGCAATACCTTTGATACTCCCATGCCAGCAATCAGCGCATTCCCTACCAACAAACTCGGGATGCTGATGACTGCGCCAGCCCAGATGATCCCGAGACTGAACCAGGATTGATGCTCTTTAACGGCTTTCATATGATCCCTCCAATCCTGTTCGTTCGAATATTGTTTTCTTATTGTAAAAGATGAAGTAGGTCAGCGTCTTTTTCAGAAAACAAAAAAAAATCCGATGTTTTTGTCTTATTGGACAAAACATCGGAACTTTTTAGTCATGAATGAGACGGTAGACCATGCAGGCGGTATAAACATCGTACGATTCGGAATTGATGGTCACATCATATCCGATGAGCTCGCAAATTTTTTTAATGCGATATTTCACCGTATTTTTGTGGACGAACAACAGCTTGCTGCAATCATCCATATTCCCCTTCGCATCCAGCAGAAAAGTCATCAGGGTTTGCAATGCGTCAGGGTCGTCCATAATTGGCTCCATGACGGACAAGCATTCTTCAGTGATTTCTTCCCCTTGCTTACTGAGGTCTATGGCTCGTTTCATAGAACGAACTTCAGCCGCGGTGTATAGTTTGCGGTGATGATAAATGCGGTGAACCTCTTTAGAGACTCCGTTTACGAGCTGATACATTCGGCGTACGTCCTGTGTGTTGCGCATTCTCGGAGAATAAACGATGCTTGATATGTCAGCGATGAGACTCGTCGTCTCGATATATTCCGCTGCGATTTCAAACTCATTGTATTTAGAGGAACAATTCCCTAGCAACACGACAACGCAGTGATCGATCGTTTGAATGACCGCGGTTTTGTAATATTGCAAGAGATGCACTTTTAAGTCTTCCCTTACCCTTCTTTCCTCCGACAAATCCCGAATGTACACGAGCCACATCATTTGAATCCCGGAAACGTCAATATAGAGCAAACTGGCCAATCTGCGCATTTTTTCGCTTTCATCATTCACGATGGCTTTAACCAAAGCGTACTCGCTGACCTCATTATGCTTATCTCCCCACAAATTAATGGCCACCTGCACCACTTCGCTGATTTGATCCATCGTCTTCGGAGGCAGCTTCGTATTCTCTTTAATGAGAAACAGGTAAAGGACCTCCCCGTTTTTTTGATGAACACGTTTGTATTCAACAAAGCAGGACGAATCCAGCTCGCCTTCTCCCATTCTGCCGTTCAAAATGGAAGGAGCCATGGACCGGATCAGACTCGTCACATCAAGCGATGAATTGCGCGGCCACATGACACGATTGATGATATCCAGGTTGCTGTTTGTCAGAACGATGTTCGCTTTCATCCGGTCCGACAGCAGTTTAAGGGTAATTTCCACACTCCGCAAATGTTCCGGCAGCAGCGAGACCTTTTCCAGTGATTCATTCACGAAATGCTCATTCACCTTCTGATTGCTTACGATTGCCTCCATGGCTTCATAAATGACTTCATTATACCTAAGCGAGTAATCGTTTCTCGGCATGCAAATGATAATAAAATTCAGCGATTCTGCCAGCTCAAGCACTTCATCGGAGATATCCGGCAATACAATGCCAACATAGTACAAAATCAATCCCATTTCACCAAGGTCATGCAAGTATTGAACTGTTTTACATTGCTGCTCCACGCTGTCCTTAATCGAATAAAAAGAGCTGATGACCAGCTCTTCAGCATACCATTCTTCTTGAACGGTTTGAATAATTTGCGAGAAGAAATTGACATCCGCCACTTCCAACACAGATAAAGAGGAAACGGTCTGATGAAGCCTACTTGTTCCAGTGACCACCTGTGCTCCTCTAAATGAAGGAAGCTGCAGTAAATCTTTAACGGTTACCCCAATTCAACCACCACTTTTTTGTTCGATTCAAGCTGCTCCTATTGTTCAATCTGTACGTAATCTGTATCTATAATAGATCATTTCATCCAGAAGGAGCTTCTCTTCATAGGAGCTTGTTAAAACCAGGCTATGATGCGCGGCATAACGAAGCAGCCTAAGATAGCTAACATTATATACTAGTATAACCCTCGCTATGATAAGTAACCAAGTGAGTTCCTGGCCAACTATGAAATTTAGTGCATACTCGGCTTAGTCCACTAAGATACTGAGTCGAGTATCGAGCCGTACTGATATCGCAATTTTTAAACTGCTTTATGATTTTCTCATAGTATTTAAGGCATTCTCAAAATAGCTATATACTTCATCTGCAATTCCCAGAAACTCTTCAACTAGTACATCACTATCCAAGTAACAAGCATACAGATACTCAACTAAAGCGGGGTCAATCTCGCAATAGTTTATTATGTCATTCTTCATCTCAATAATGTCATCTTGCCATACACCTGTATCTACTATAACCAAAGAGTATAATGCACGAATTAATCTCTTCGAATACCCTTTAATATATCTAGTTTGCATCGTGTGATCACTAGCAGTAGAAAGTGAACGACGTACACGATCTACTTCTTCCTTGGTCTCTGTATTTAAGTCTAGAATGAACGCTGGAGAAATAACGATCGGTGGTACTTTTTCACCAATATCATCACCATATACGCAAACACAAATGATCTTAACCCAAAAACCCCACTCATTCGGTTTACTTAATACATCGTCAATCGAGCAAATGATCGTATCAATCTTAGTGACGAAGGGATATTCTTTCAAAAGCCTGTCTTTAATAATTGTCAATCTTTCGTAATCAATATCTTTGGGATTTACACAGACAATAGTAAAGTCCGCATCTGACTTAAAAGGTTTAGCGGTACCTTTTGGAATCGAGCCACACATATAAACGCTATGAATCTTACCTTTAAATTCGGTAAGGATCTGACCTATATACTTATCAACCAAATCCTTATATTCACTTTGTATTTCAATTCTATTTATAACTTTTTCAAGTATCATATAGACTCCTCCTAAACTAAGAACTTACTTCGGCTAACGTTCCCGCATTCACGACGCTTGGCGTATGCCAAATATGTCCGGCAGCCTCTGCTTCCCTGAAATGCTTCTGCCGGACCGAGGGCGTATGCTCGATGAATGAATATATTGTTATCTGATTTCAGGGTAATCTATGAATAACTTTCAATAATGTTTCAACTATGATCTTCAATCAGTATTAACTTCTTATCTTTCATTTGAAATATTGATTTCCCTTGAAGTTTTAATGTTTCTCCTGCCTTCATTCCATTAGGGAGATCACTGGACAATATTCCCTCATAATCAATGTCAACCTCTGCTTTATCTCCTGCGAAAATAATGTTCTTTATTACTTGACGCCTTTGAGAAAATACCTGAATTGACTGCTCTGCTAATGTGCGAAATTCCTGAATCCCCTTTGTTTCCGAATTCACTTCACCTTTAGAAATGTTTCGAAAATGAATATTTTCATTCAAAACTCCTATCATTCCATCAATGTTAAACGTATTATATGCGCTCAGGTATTTTTCAATAAGATCTTTTAAATTTGAGTTCTCCAAGTCGAATCACACTCCTAGGTTTTGATATTACATATTTGTCCTGATTTCAGATATCGTTGCTGTATTCACGAATCCGAGAGGCTTAAAGGAGCGTAGCGACTGGGTCCGTCAGGACTTGCCTCTCAGTGGTTGTCGCCTGAGTCCGCTTCCTTTCTACTGAATTTCGCCTCGTTATGAATCTGCTTCTCTTGTTCCGGTCGACCCATGGCCTTACCAGGCCCGCAGCGTGAATATAATGTTATGAGATGTCATCGACTCCAATGAAATACAAGAATATTATTAAATGTGGTTTTATTTCAATTAAAGTTTAATAAACTTATAATTTCGCTAATGTTATCCCATTCATAAATTAATTCATTTAGAACTTTTCCCCCGATTATTATTTGAATTGATTTACATAATTTAGCTCCATAATGTTCATAGAAATATCGTGTCTTATTATCTTCTAGAACTTCAACAAATATCTTTTGATAGCCTAAAAATTTAAATTGTAGAAACAGTTGTTTAAGTAATTCTTTCCCTAAACCTCTTCCGTGATATTCCTTATGTATGTAATAGATGTTAAATCACTAGGATTGGCTACTATATTTGTTTCTCTCTTCCAAGAATCTGCAAATCCAATAATTTCTCCTTCTGGGTTTTCTGCTATAACTACAAAATTATCTTCTCTTTCAATATTTTTGATCAATAATTCAGTTCTTTTTTATATGATAGATTATATAAGAATTCATCTGGAATGATACCTTTGTAAGTTGTTCTCCAACTATCCACATGAACTTTTGCAATGCCTTCTGCATCATTAATCGTTGCTTTTCTTATTTGCATAATATAACCACCTCATAGGATTAGTTAAAACGAATATCTCAATCACTTAGCCATAACTGTATATAATGAGTAGCATTATACAGTTCCTATCTTGTAATTTATTTACGATGATTTCTCATAATTTTCTTGTATTCACGAAACGCCCCGGCCTTAGATAGCTCTTATCTTAGGCTGGGGCGTTTGTTGACTGAGATTTCTTCCATGATTATACATCTGTCAATCAAGGGGCGATAGCCCCGCAGCTTGAATACTGTGTTAAACGCATTTGTTGACTTCAACGAATTATCAAATACTAGCTTTCAGTTTGTTTTATATGATGCAGCATATGGTTTATACGCTATAAAATTGTCTATCCCACCAACGGAGCGTTTAGTTAAGCAGGACTTCGAAAAGTACACTGTATCTCGCGGCAATAATGAATGAGTGAAATTAGTTTGAATAGATTCTCCCTATTATCCATCGAAATACTCCAATCATCAGGAATCCCGTTGAAATAGATAACATTCATCCCGTGATGCATTTATGACCCGATATGGCCTTCTTTATCCATAACCATTCGCAACACGCTTTGCTTTCCTCGAGACACAAAAAAAGACAAGGCGATCTAAATGGTATTGATCATAAAAAAGTACTGGATAAGGAGAGAACCATATTAGGAATAAGTAAATGGCATACAGGAGAACATAAATCCGGGAACTTTATTAACTAACGGATCTAGGAGGTTGGAAATGGCAAAGTTTTTCGTTTTAACAATATTATTATTGGTGGCAGGCTGTTCGTCCCATAACAATATGATGCAAAAACAAGTGACTCCTGAGCAAAAACAAATTTCAATTCATGATCATGCTGCTGCACCAAACTCTGTCCTCACACAGGCATCATCAACAGCTACATCTTGGCAAGAGAGATCTATTACAACAAAAGAAGCCCAAAATGGAATTCCATTGGATTTGTTGGATCTGATTCAAACACCGGATGGAAATCCAGTAAACCAGGCACCTGCAGGAAATCCTGAAAATAAGGAGCCAACAGGACAAGTACAGGAAGGTAAAAAAAATACTACGGATAAAACAGATTTTGAGCAGCAGGTTCTGGATTTGGTCAATCAAGAAAGGGCCAAAATGGGATTAAGTTCCTTGAGTAGGAATGAAGAATTGTCAAATGTGGCTATGGTCAAGGCACAGGACATGTACAACCACAGTTACTTTGATCATAATTCGCCAACACATGGATCCCCCTTCGATATGATGAAGGAATTCGGGATCACATATAATACCGCTGGAGAAAACATCGCAAAAGGGCAAACCACCCCTACCCAGGTTATGAAGGAGTGGATGAATAGCCCTGGCCACAAAGCAAATATACTGAATAATAGTTATACTCATATCGGTATTGCTTATTATAACAACACATGGGTCCAGGAATTTACTGGGTAGCGCCTTTCATCTCCCAACAATAAAGTATCAAAAACCCGCAATTTATGTCGGGTTTTTGATACTTATAGATCCTGCATACGCCACCAGTTGTTTTGTTTCCTCGAACCGGATTAAATTGTAAATCTTATCCACCTTCATCTTATTTGCATTAATTTCACCTACCGTTTTTATGTGGTAGATTGTCAAACCAAGTGCGACAGTTCCTCTGTGAAAGATTCGTGAGCGGTTTTCCAGCCCAGACATTTCCGAGGGCGATGGTTGATTAAATGAAGCGAATGCTCCAATGCTGGCTCGAAAGGAGCCGCAGCGTGAATATTATGTTATAAGATGTTGGCGTCTTCTTAAAATCACTAAAAAGAATATTTACATTCAACACAGATTTTTTCCGCTGTTTCTATAGATATTGGGACTGATAATTCTTCTTCTAATGCCTTTAATATTGATTTTTTGACCATCACATGTCTTACCGCATTTATATCGTAACAATCTCCTAACCAAATCATTATATTCAGCAGAGGGCAATCATAATAGTTTTCATTTACCTTCAATTCCAAGTCATTTATCCAATTATAATCTTTGTCTAATGAACTCACTTCATCATATTTAACTCCGCTTGATTCTAAATATGTTCTTAAGTCTATTCGCGTATCGACTTCAATAGTTTCATAGCTTTCCCAGGTTGCTTCACATTCATTACAGACAAATAATATCCTTTCCAGTCCTTTAATTATTGCTTTGTAGATCAGGCCGTTCCCGTTACACCACGGACATATAATTTTTCCGTTACATGTTTTCAAATTCTTCATCGAACACCCCCAAAAGTATTTCTATATGGGTTTCGCCAATATCTTATAACGTTCTTGTATTCATGAACCCAACGTATGTCGGGTGTCCGGCCAAAGCCGGGCCAAGGGCGCATGCCCGCAGCGTGAATATTATGTTATCGGATGTTCCTTCTTCAAAGATTCAACTACAAATTATCGTTTATATATACTTCGCTATGATAGCTATTGATTCCCATATTACTCAGAGTACTTTGAATAATCTGTTCCAATATATTTTCTTTAATATGTCCTTTAAACAATAAACTTATGCTAGTTGAGAATTTAAATACGTTATCTTGTCCTATTCTCAACGGTATAATACTATAATCTATCAATTGATATTCTTCGTTTATTTGAGATAATTCTTTTTTTATTTCTCTTACAAACTCAGGCCCTCCCCATTCCTTATTAGTACTATAGATGCCATTTATCCGTGTGGTTTTTTCTCCTTGAGTTTCTACTTCTGATGCTTCTAATGTTTCTTTAGAATATGGTTCCATCTTATTAATTTGACTGTCTATTGATTCTAATTTTTGATTAATTAAAGCTAAAGTTGTTGAGACATGCCCATCTAATCTTGCAGAGCTGTTATTTTGTATAACTGAAATTAATATAGCTACAATCCCGAGTATGATTGACACTAGGCTTCCGCCTATAGATAAAATATTAGTGACGTTTTGATCTGCGCTGATTCGTAAAGATAGTATCAATATAATGATTGCAACTAGTACAACTATCGACCATTTCATATCTCTCTATATGTCCATTCAATGCCATTGTTATCGTTTTTTTTAGTTCTCAATATTGATCCTCTTTTCATATAAAGATTTAAGGAATTTCCGATAACGTTGTTGTGTTCATGAACCCCAAAGGGGTTGTCTGCTGAACTTCCTCTCCGTATTCCTTCCGCAGACCAAGACTCCGAAGGAGTCGCTGCTTGAATATTATGTTATCTGATGGATACGTCGTCTCCGATTCTTCTTACTCCTTATGTCTCTATGTCTAAGTATTTCTTCCAATCGTTTCTTTTTGAATTGATGTTGCTTTCAAATTCTGTCTTCGTTATGCCTCTTAGTTTTTTATAAATCTCTTTTTCAAATCGATCATTCTGTATAAAAATCATGGCTAGGGATTCACCACAGCTCGCTTTTATCATGTTGTCAGTTTTATCATGTTCTGCCGTTATCATTAAGGCCTTCATTACATTTTTATGATTATATTCACTTAGATCCATGGCTGCGTCGTCTCGCTCGGCATCTGAAGCACTTTCATCTAGCAATATTTCAATAAGTTTTTCCCACTTCTCCATAGGACTCCTTCAAGAATAAGTCTGTTATTGTTTTCTATAATTATTCCCTAGCTTTAAGTATCTTTCAGATAACGTTTGTGTATCTACGAACCCGAGAGGCTTAAGGGAGCAACGTGACCGGGTCCGACGGACTTAGCCTCGCAGGGTTGTGAGCTGAATCCACTTCTTAGCTCACCTCTTCTTGCGAACCAAGGGCAAAGCCCGCAGCGTAGATACAATGTTATAGGATGTCGGCCCTTCTTTGAAACACTCAATACTAATCACTCTTACTGAGTTATTTCACTAAAACGAATAATTAAGTTGTTTTATCTAAATTCTTTAATTCCATCTTCAAAAGCTTTCGGGTCATTATGATCTATCCCGTGTAGAGCTTCCTGTAAAGCAAAGGTGCTTCTATAAAAATGAACTCTTTCTGAAATTTGTCTTCCGTCCGGGTATAGATTAATGCATATTTCAAAAAACTCTTCTCCGTAACTAGAAAGAATTCCTGCGAAATCATATGCTGGGTCCCCAAGTCCTGAGCCACCGAAGTCAATAACTCCTGCAATTCTGTTTTCTTTTCGATTCCATATGATATTGCCTGCTCCAAAGTCTCCATGAATAAAGGTTTTCTCTAAATTCTGATTATGAGTATTATTTAAAAATGTATTAAACTTATCTACTACTTTTTCTTGCGCATCCACTCGCATAAATGGAAAGAGTTTCCCTCTTATTCTAATAAACAGATCTTCTATAATTCTATGTACACTTTCATGTTGTTTTTGAGAAACAACTGCTCTCGATATGTCCATAGAATGGAGTTCAATAAGAAAAGTAACAAGTTGTGAGGCAATTGTATCTATATGGTTTTGGCTTTTGATAGTTAATAATTCTTCCTTCCAAAAAGGAGCACCTTCAATCAGCTTGTAACCCATGAAAGTCTTCCCCACCTCCAGCTCGTCAAATGATTTATAGGCTGGATAGGGAATCTGCATTGTTACAGTCTTTCTAATAGTTTCTAACAACTCCGTTTCTCGCTTTAATTTTTCTAATCCTTGCTTATACTTTGGAAACCTAAAGACGAGAGATTGATTAAGAATAAATACGTCATTATTCTGACCGATCTCATTTTGTTTAACATCTTGAATATGTAAATTTGGGTATACTTCTTGAATGCGTCGAACGTATGTAGAGATCATATACACAAGCTCCTTTGATTATAAATGTTTTACATTCTTGAGTTTTTGGCTGATTTCCTATAACGTTCCGCATTCACGACGTCCACCAATGGTGGATGTGTCCCGGCAATCGCTTCCTCGAATTCTGCTTCCGGGACCGAAGGTCGACGAAGCGGCCGAAGCGTTGAATGTTATGTTATAGGATTACAGTGCCTTCTTCGAGTTACTAAATCAAGTATTCCATCCCCACCCGCTTTGATTTTACATATCTGCTGAAGGAGTCTTCCAGGCGTCGTTTCAATAATTATCATAAATGATTCTTCTAATCACTTATTATTTTGCATAGCCCACAATAGTCATTTTTTCGTTAATTATTATTTGTGCTCCTGTACGGCTATACCCCATTTTCTCGTAAAAGTAACAATCTCTGGACTCTTGTAAAACCGTAGCTAATTCCCAACCATGTTCACCATGAATTTCTTCTACTGATTTCATTGCAAACTGCCCGTATCCATTATTTTGAAACCTCGGAAGTATGAATATGGGACTGATCTTTTTATTACTACTATCGTTTTTATCAACAACTCTCACTGCTCCAATAACTTCGTCATTTATTCGAATAAAATAGTAATATGTATCATCTTGTTCTAAACGATATTTTACTTTCTCTAATGACTCATTTGCTGGATTAGTATCAAAATCTTGATACTTCTTTAAAAGCTCATCAAAAGCTTCTTTCTGCATACTCCATATCTTCTGAGCATCAGCTACTTGCGCTCTAACCAGTTCAATATTCATGCATCATGCTCCTTATCATCATAATTTTCCTAGATTCACTATATGTAGTAGCGCTGATTTCCTATAACGTTCCCGTATTCACGAACCAGCGTATGCTGGGTGTCCGGCAAATGCCGGACCCAGGACGAATGTCCGCAGCGTGAATATTATGTTAGCTGATGTTATTGCCTTCTTTGATATACTTATTTGTCATATATGTTTCAAAAAGAAAAGTACATAACGCTCCACTGAGATTGACGGTTAGTACAGAATGACTTGATGTCGGAGGTATATAATGTTCATTCTTTCCATGTGAATCTCCGTACTTATTTCTAAACTCTGCAACAGCCGAAACTATTCCAGACATTGATCCAGTAAATTGTTTAACAATCCTCTCGCCATCTATATCAGGAAAGTACTCTAATTTATCAGCAACTTTCTTATAAAGTTGTGGCAAATCATCACGTTCTGTATATGATATTTCCATTCTATTCATTAGCCACTTACAAGTACTCTCTAGCATAGATCTCGCTGCAGTAATAGCATCCTCTGGATCAGTATTACTCTCTTTAATTGCTCTATCCCAGTCTTTCTTTACGTGCTCTAAACTATAGGTATCAAACATTGATTCTGGTTGACTAACAAATACACCATTCACTGGAAGTATCTTTCCATTTGAATAATCAAATCCATCGTTATTCAATAATCTTATTAATTGAGTAAATCGAATATCTTCACTAATATTAAAATATTCGTTATCATTCTTTATTAAATAGGTTTCAATCACCCTTATTAACTTTTGTACGTCAGTCTTATTGCCCAAATCAAGATTACTGACATATGCATCAGCAGTTGATTTTCTTGCTCCAGAATGTTTCGATGAAAAATTAGGTTTTTCGTATATACCTTCGCTTTCAAATAATTCAGATATTTCATTAACAGTAGATTTAGAAGACAATATATTAAAAAAAACATCAATAGTACGACTACTGATAATAAAATCTCCCATGATTAACTCCCCCTTGTTTAACTTGCAATAATTTCAGCTAACGTCTCTGTATCTGCGAACCCGAGAGGCTTAAAGGAGCGTAGTGACTGGGTCCGACGGACTTAGCCTCGTAGGGTTGTGAGCTGATTCCACTTCTCTGCTATTACTTCTTGCGAACCAAGGGCGTAGCCCCAGCGTAGATACTATGTTATAGGATGTCAGTGACTTCTTTGAATCATCTACATATCGAAGTTTATTTACTTAAGATACCAATTAATCATTGTATCTTCATTACATTCAATCGCTTCCCAACCTGCACTAAGAATTGTTTCCTTCGTGTTTATATCATTGGTTAACATGAGTGTAATAAATGAATCATAAACACTTAAAAATGCTGTATCATTAGTTTCGTCTGTTACAATAATTTCTGAAGGTGCCATTTCATAAAAGTTTTGAATTGTAATATCATCTATTAGTATTTCGCCACTTGTATCAAATATCGGCTCTGAGTATTGAATTTTTGTAATTCCCCTTGATTTAAACACTTCAATTATTGTTGGAATTAAGAACTGAGAGATCTTATCTTCGTTAGGCAAATATACGTCTTCTTGCAACCCTAGTTTAAGTTTCTCCATTAAATCAGACCTTGCATAGAATTTATTTAATGCTGATATGTATGTTTTCATCGCTAAAGCTAAACTTCTTAAATCTTCAAGTTCAGTTAGCTTTAATATTTGACTCCACAAAACAGGTTTACCATACTCAATTATTTCCTCATTTGTTGGGTATGTATATTCAAGGCCACTAATTTTTTTATTGTTGTACCAGCCTTGCGGCATTTGAATAAAAGGATTAGTAATGATTAAAGCGTATTTATATTGACCTTTGACCTGATTTAATATTGATGTTTCGTCATCAATCCATATGTAATCAAGCATTTAATTACATCCTTTATTTTTATTGATTTGCGCTGATTTCCTATAACGTTCCCGTATCCACGACGCCGAGAGGCTTAAGGCAGCGAAGCTGCCGGGTCCGACGGACTTAGCCTCGCAGGTGTGTCCGCCTGATTAAACTTCACTGTTAATCTCTTCGGGCGGCCCGTGGAGCCGTCAGACTCCGAAGCGAGAATATAATGTTAACTGAAGTTGCTGGCATCTAGAACTACATACAAATCTTTAAAAGTTTATGTTTTTCATATCAAATTTATTTCCCTTTTTATAGTATTCAAGAAGTATAACTCGATTTTGATAATTCACTTCATAATAGATTCCTAATGCATATCTACAAACATGCTCAGGCAAGGTCTTTCCATCAAAAGACCAAATATCATCATAACTATCTTTTGTTAGAGCAACTAATCTTAATCTATCATTATCTTTTTCTTCTTGCTTCCTATTAGATTTTTTCATTTCAATTGCTATTAAATTATCTTGAATAATATTGTTTCCACGACTATGTACGATCAGATCACAATTTATCTTCACTACAACATCATTAGGACCATTGATTGTTTTTATATGAGTCTTTACTTTACCGTTTTTATTACGATTGTATTCAACGTCTACTTTGTATCCAGCAAATTCAGAATTCCGAATACAATCATTTAAGTGAATCATCAGTGCGCCACACAGTGTCCGCTCAGATACTTTTGACTTTAACAATTCATTGTCACTTCTAAGGAATTTCCCATTTGCTTCCTCGAAAATATCTATAAGTCTTCCTGTCATAATAGACCTCCAACTATTGATTTAGTATCTATTCCGGCAATTTCAGTTAACGTTCCTGTATTCACGACCCAGCGTATGCTGGGTGTCCGGTGCACGCCTGACCAAGGGCGTATGCCCGCAGCGTGAATATTATGTTATACGTTGTTACCGTCTTCCTGAATTCTCTTCCAAATCAATCTGTAGTTTGTTAAACGCTTTTTCAATATTTCTTTTAACATAACTGTTACTTGCAAAAGCTTTTTTAATATTAAGCATATAAAGACATCTTAGATAAAAAGCAAAACCTTTATACTCATTGAAAGTTATTTCTATAATATCTTCATTACTATGTGGTAAACTCCATGTTGCTATCATTTTAGGTTCTAATGATCTATCTAGTCTCAATCTGAAATTAGTGTCGAATCCATCTTCATTGTCTCTGGCATACAAATTTATCTCATCCCATTGCAATACAGTTATCACGGATTCGAGATTTGATACAAATGCTGAAACGAGATCGAAATATAAATCAATTTCGTCAATCTGTGGAAGAGCGTATTCATGCTCCATCTTATTTCTAATTTTATTTAATTTAGCTAGCGAAGTTGAATTGAACACACCAATTGAACTGATCAATTCAAGCTTTTTTTCAAACTTCAAATTTCGCCTTCTAAAAGTATCAAACAAAGAAAGAGTATATAAAAAGGTATCAGTCTGACAATCTACAGCTCGTTTTAAATTTGAGATACAGTTTATTAAAGCCTCGGGTGTTCCTTCAATTAACTGATTCTCTGCAAACTCTAAATAATCTCTAGCATATAAATCATAGTCTGGCATATTAAATCCGTACCCACTAGAAGAATCTTCCTCAAGATCTTCAAGATGCTGGGTAAGAAAGTCGAATATTTTTTTGATTTTGTCAAATTCATTCATATATCTGTTCCCCTACTATTTTATTTTTTGCTAATTACGTATAACGATCGTGTATCCACGACGTCCCACCGACTTAAGGCTGCGACAGCAGCCGGGCGCGATGCGCTTAGTCGGTGCGGATGTGTCCGCCTGATTCTGCTTCCATGCTGATCCCCCTCGGGTGGACCAAGGAGCCGCCAGGCTCCGATGCGTGGATATGATGTTATCAGATGTCGATGACCTCCTGATTATCCCCGCACAGATCTAGTTATCATATTTTTTCAACACTACAATTTGACTCTTAATTGAAAAAATCTCTAATTCAGTACCATATTGAGTTGTTTTCGCTTCCCCATAACAAATAACTAATGCATTCTCTATTGATTCAATAAACTCTTTGTTTTTTTCAACATAATCCCATCTGATAAATAAGGAAAAATCTTTTGTATTCTTATATGCAGGGTTTTTACCTCTGGTTAATGGGATCACTATGTTGTTTTTAATTGTCTTAGCTTTTCTAGTATTGCCTCTTAAAATACAGATAACCCCTTCCCCATTTGTAGTATCAATTCTTTGAATAATATCATCCTGTGAGCCTACTAAGTCTCTTAACTTTATTATATTTCCATCTTCAGTCAGTAGTTCTAACTCTTCATAGTCCTTCTTGAGATTAAAATAGTTTCTACTATCTAATAAGTTTACAAGAGAATAAATAAACTTTCTGCTTCTTCTTCCTCCAAATTCTTTTGCTCTATTTGCCCTATTGATATTTATAGTAGAATTGTCATCCTTTAACCTTTGTGATCTAGGTAATATTGTAGATACTAACTGCTCAATCTCCCCGTAATTTTCAAATTTCTCTTTTTGCTTCTCAATATTAGGAATGGCACATTTACTTAGATGATTTTTTAATGGCCAGTTCTTGAAATGGGGATCATTATGATCTTTTCCTCTTGTAAACTGCACCTGAACACCGCAGAATTTGCAACTGAATTTATCTCTTTTGTCTTGATACTTGTAATATTCGCTATCCACATCAAGCGCACATACTAAATTTTCTGTTTGTTTATTAAAAATTGCATGACTCATTCTTGTCATTACTTTTCCTCCGCTATATCCATCGATTTCTTATAACGTTCCTGTATTCACGACCCGACGTATGTCGGGTGTCCGGCGAACGCCGGACCCAGGGCGTATGCCCGCAGCGTGAATATTATGTTATGTGAAGTCAATGTCCTCTTTGAGTTACACAATAAATTTCTATTTACATTCTTTGTTGTTCTTCCAGCCATTTTTCAAGTGCCTCTTTTATTACAAAACGATCTTTAGAAGACATGCTTTTAATTTCATTCCAGTTCCCATCTACAAGTTGTAAACTATACTCTCCATTAATATTTGAATCAGGATACCATCCTATATCGAAGAGTATCGTATCTTCTCTTTCGGGCACATACCATTTCCCTTTTTTAATTTTCAATTTAACTATTTGTAGTAAATCTTCTGTGAAGAAACCCCAATTCTCAATGAAATAATCACTGTCTTGGCTAAGAATAGGTTCTATATCATAAAATTTGTTATAGACTACTGCATAGCCTGCTGGAATCTTAAGTTGTATTAAATTCAATTTCCTCATCCTCTTACTAAATTTCTCATTGATTTCACATAACGTTCCTCTATTCACGACCCGACGTATGTTGGGTGTCCGGCGAATGCCGAGCCAAGGGCGTATGCCCGCAGCGTGAATATTATGTTAGGTGATGTTCACACTCCTACGAGCATACTTACAGGATTGGTATAGTATCTAAATTCTCATACTTGTTGAAAATAGTATAAAAACAGCCTTCAAAATAGTTATAAGCTTCATTAAAAGTTAGTTTTAGATGTTCATAATCAATACCATAATTGTGTTCTTTATCTCCTATCATTTGTGCATTCTCATATTTATCATCAAAAGGGTATCTAAACATCATAGAAGATGAATCGATGTTATCTAAGTCTTCAATAGCCGTCTTCATCGTTACAAGTGGGGATTTATCTTTTTTAATAGCTTCGCTCAAATATTCATGAAGTATATTTTCTGTTTTATTCCACAAAGATTTTAAACTATGTCCTTTTATTTTTTTCTTGAATTTTCTCTCTTGTCATACTCTGATCCATTAAATAATGTGTCAAAAGAATCGCCTTCAAGATCAGCTCCGTTGAATGACGGTATAGAAAAATACTTGGAATAATTACTTCATCAGCTTGCTTTGTAATATTACTTCCAATAGAACTTATTAATAGATCTCCACTTTTCTTATACATCTCAGAATAAGTTTTGAATTCCCAACTTGAATAATCGCTTCTTCTCCAGTTAGGATAAGCGTTCTTGTTAATGTCCGAATTTCTCTTAAACAATTCTCCCATGAAAATGCCTCCAAAATATAATTCTCTTGTGAATTTCACCTAACGTTCCTGTATTCATGAACCCCACAGGGGTTGTCTGCTGAACTGCCTCCTGGAAATTCATCTGGCAGACCAAGGCTCCTTTAGGAGCCGCTGCTTGAATATTATGTTATCCGATGCTGCTGACTTCTTTGAGTATTATAACAAATCATACTTTTCTTAATTAACTACTCTTTCTTTTATTTAACGGGTTTATAAATCCGATCTGTATCCGTGTCTATCACATAATCTATTTCAAGACTTTCAGTCTGTTGTACTTCTTTAAGGTTTAAATATTCTTTTAATTTCATTGGTATGTCTTTTGTTGTAGAACACCTTTCTTTTGCTTTTACATAGCTTTCCGATAGTTCTTGGTGACTAACATCCCGGTCACTAGCCAATACACACTGTATGTAGTAACCATCAATTTCAATGATCACGATAGATTCTCCCATATCACCATAATTTACATCTTAAAAGCTTTGATCTATTAAATATTTTCTTCTCCATATCTTTTTATGCACTCTGCTCTTAATCATTCATGTTAAGGCTTTGGCGGTTTCGTTTAACGTTTGTGTATTCACGACGCTCGACGAAGTCGAGTGTTTCCGGCTGCCACTGCTTCCCTGCCAACTACATCTGCCGGACCGAGGGGCGAATGCCCCGATGCGTGAACATGTTGTTATGTGATTCCAACGACTTCCTCGAATTACTTATGGGTTTAACGTGAAGCAGTCATATACAAATTATATAAATTAGTACATTGGTCAAAACATTCCAGATATAAAATTCTGATTTCATCATTAGAGCATAACTTTAGATAACTTTCTGAATTTATGATCTCTTTGATGGGTAACATCTCAAGATAATATTCCGGGCTATTCTCCTTCATTAAGATATCTTTATATCTACTAAGTACCTTTACATAAACATTATCAATAAGTCGATATTGACACTTACTGAGCTCCATCAGGAAGAATTTCTGTATTTCTCTCGCCAAAAACGAACCATTATTATAGGGACCGAAAAAGCAATTACTTACAGGAGACCTATACCAGTACTGACCTTTGTGCCAATGCTTTGTAACAATAAAAGAGTGCCACTTTCGAATTTCTTCATAACGAGATCCTAACACTTGATAGTGGCTTGAATACAGTCGCTCAGTGGATTGTGATAGCAAGTAATTGATTATTTCTTCATTAGTATTTAATTGTGTGACCTTGGTTATCGAACACCAGCAAATATAGTTATTATCTATTTTTCCCAATAGGCATAATTCTTCACCAGGGCTAACATATATCTCAAAATAAAAATCTTTATTGCTAATATCATAATTCGGCTTAACACTATTCTTTGTTGTAATAAGGTTGTATTCAATCATTATAATGACTCCTTTATCAGAGTTTTCGCTGGTTTCACATAACGTTCTTGTATTCACGAACCCGAGAGGCTTAAGGCGCGTAGCTGCCGGGTCGAAGACTTAGGCCTCGCAGGGTTGTCTGCAGCCATAACCTCACTGTCTTAGCTTCTGCAGACCAAGGGGCCGGCAAGGCCCACAGCGTGAATGCATTGTTATGTGATGTACCAAATTACTCTTCTTCGAACAACTTACGATATAACTCTTGTAAATCTTGGTCCTTTATAAATTCTTCAAGGAATTTGCTGTTTTCAATGTTATTTTCATTTTTTTTAAGCTGTTCCAAGATTCTCTGTGCTTGATGTTCGGGTACAGATCCTTCATTAGCATGTTCAAGAACGGAAATCAAATCACCTAAAACAGGGCTTCCCATTAGTTGATTTATTGTTAATTTACCTTGATCTTCAATTAAAGTATTAGTCCACATATCAAATTTAGTCTTTTTAATTGCAGTCACAATTAGAATTCCTGATAGATTTGAATATACGTAACTATATTCAAAGGGTTCATTATTCTCTAAGAGAAACCCAAAAATACTTCGCCTAAAAAAAGATATCGGCCTTAAGTGAGCATGTCGGACAAAAGCTAAATCATTTAAAAAATAAATATGAGACTCCACATTATTTGGAAAACTTCTTTTTCCCAATAAGTATTCTCCAAGCTCTTGAGCAGCCTTGGTTATTTCCTCTATATTATTCTGTGTAATGTCAACTTCTTTATTTAGATAATCAATTAACTCTAAATACAATAGTCTCCAATTAACAGAAGTAATAAAATAATTAAGCCATTCCTGGTATTCAAACTCCTCTTTGTTATCCCTTAAGTAGGGAATAAAAATGTTTTCTGCGAATTTTTTTTCAGATTTTGAGAACAGACCTTCACAATTCTCACACAATAGATATTTCTTAAACCCATCTTGTTCTCTTCTTTTGTATTCATTCTCACTCTTTCTTAAGAATCCTGTAATCCCAGTTTTCTTAATCCATTCTGTCACAAATTTTGGGATTATATGACTTTCTTTAAGTGTTGTTTTATTCTTACATAATGCACAAGTTTGCATTATTCTCCCCCTAGTAATTTGGTATTTCACATAACATCTAATTTATGTACTTCGTGAATACCACACATCCTGTACGTTATCCGAACTACGTCTATGATAACCCAAAATGTTACATTTGCGTAGAAAAGTTTGGAGATAAAGGGAGACTTAGAGTAGCCCTCAATCCCCCAAATCCATCCGATCCAGCGGGCTCTGAATACGCTGGATATTTTTCGTACTTACATGCGTATATCGCTGAGTTGTACGTGCACTCGTATGACCAAGTAGCTCCTGAATGTAGCGCAGGTCTGTCCCGTTTTCTAGCAAATGAGTGGCGAAGGAGTGTCTCAGAGCATGAATACTTACCTTTTTCTCAATTCCTGAACGTCGCCTTGCTTCTTCAAACACCTTCTGCACGCTCCGCTCGGTAAGATGTCGATCAGAAGATTGCCCTGGAAACAGCCAACGATTAGGTCTATATTCAGCTATGTATTTCTGCACGATATCCCAGGCAAGATTTGAAAGAAGCGTCCTCCGATCCTTGTGTCCCTTCCCCTGTCTCACGATGATTGTTTTCCTTTCAATATCCAGATCACTGCAACGCAGATGCACAACTTCACCTACTCGAAGCCCGGAAGAATAGGTCAGAAACAATATGGCCTTATGTTTAGGGTTGGTTACGGATTTGAGTAATTGAGCAACTTCCTTTTCGGACAGCACTTTTGGAAGCTTGGTCTGCTTCTTGGGACGAATATACTGGATATCCGTAGGTTGAAGGAGCACATGTTTGCAATAGAAGCGGAGCGCGCTAATCGTCTGATTCACACTTGAATGGGAGATTCCTTGCTCAAGCAAACCTAAACAATACGTCTGAACATTGGATGTAGTCACATCCATACTTTTAAGTGGAAAGCTACTCAGAAAACGTTCGACCTGATTACAATACGCTTTAATCGTTTTGCGGCTGTATCCTCGTAACTTTAGCGCCTTCTGTAACGGTTCTTTGCTCCACTGGTTGTTTCCCCTACTAGCTTTCCATTGCTGCAGTTCTTCATTCTCAACCCACAACTCCGGGGGAATCTGAACATCATTTGGATCGAACTGATTTATGAACTCCTGAACAGCAGCGATAGTGTAGGGGATGATCCATACTTTCAGTTTGGATTCCCACTGTCTGCCCGTAATCTGGCGAATACGCTGAATATATGCTGGGTTGTATGGGATGCGAATGTGCAGTGAGTCTGTGGAACCTTTCGTTATAGTAATCTTCTCTTCATATTTAGCATGCTCACTCATCGGAAACTCTCCCTTATTTGCATAGTTATGTTTTCCTCGAAATTCTAAAAAATAAAAAAGGAAGGCTCTCTTCATCCCAAATAGGGAATCAGATGACCTTCCGATCCTTTCGGAACATTTATGATGTTGTAAAAGTAAAGATGAGCACAGCCAGTTCGATGACAAACCTCTACTCCATAGCATCTACTCAAGCCTGCACTACTGATCAATTTGTCCTGATGAATAACAGTAGACGACTGAACCAGCTGGTACTTCGTCTGGGGAAATTTCTTTCCCCAAACATATACCGATATTCTTCTTGTCGGCTATAGAATGATTAATTTGAGTAGAAACAACTTCAAATATTTGCTCTTCCCCATCCGTTTTTTTGATGATAATCTGTTCACCGATCATCTCTTTGATTGTTGAAGGAAGTAGTTCATCCAACTCTTCGTTGGCTCCCATAACGATGATTCTGAATTCAGGTGTTTCAAAGACTAATCCAACGCCAAACAACATTTTAGTTTCCATTCTTTGACCACCCTATCCCTGATCTATGAATAGCTCACCTTTGACATCCTGCATCCTGAGATCGTCATTACGAAATCTAACCATGGCACCTCTCAATAATGCTTAAGTCATCCATTTATCCCTTCCCGCTTATCTAAACATACAAATTCCATCCCACAACAAAAGCAGCCAAGATGAAAGCCGAGATGCCAGACAGGATATACATTACCTTTTGCTTTTTGCCGTAACTGCTCTTCCGCAGTTTGTAAATAAGAAAGCCAAAATACACCACTGCCAGAACTACATAAAGTAAGTTGAACCCTAAATTAATGCGTATCGAAGAATAAGCGGGATAACTTGGAAGTCTGGTAAGGATGATAAAAAGATTCAGAAGGAGCAACACACCTACGAAATTAATAGCTAGATAATATTTATCAAAATGAGTTGGAGGATTTCCTCGTTTTTTAAGTTTGTAAAGAAGCATCCGGATTATGTAACCGATCAAAGCAACTAAGCTGAAAATGATAGCTAGCGCAACGGGAATAAGAGATATTGTAATCAAGTACACCTTTAGACTCGATACAGGCAAGTAATCCATGTAAGGAGTGTAGGAAATTTTCTCAACAACGCCATTATGCTCGACCACATTATAAAGACTACTTAACTCCGCTTTTGAAAATTTGGTTATATCCAGCTGCCTAAATAAATCGGTAAATCGAGAGGCGGGCCGTCGTGCGGATTGAAAATATCCTCCCCCCTCAGAAGTAACCGAATTAACGTATGTGCTGTTACCGAAAATCTTGCTAATAAGTCCATAATAATAGACTTCCTCAAACGCAATGTTTGTCATGACCACCATTCCAAATTTGGATACTGGATCAAAGACAACTTTGCTTGAAAACCCTTTTAAATTCCCCTCATGAAGCAGTGTAGGTACCCAATATTCCATCTCAGCGAACCCATGTGCAAATCGTGGAATCGAAGTCTCGTCATAATACAAACTGGTTGACAACATTTCGTCTAATGTATCCCTCTTAGCAAACAATACACTGTTATCATCCACAGGCATCAGCGCTGCAAGGAATTTCCCTAAATCTTCTGCTGTACCCATGGCTGCCCCTGTAGGATAAAACGTTACGTATACTCTGTTCTCTGGGATCCGTTCCAAATCTTTCGTATACCCTTCAACCTCATTCCTTCTTTGCACAAGGTCTGGACGATCCTGCCCCGTTGGATTAACCGTAGTGTCGTTCATATGAAGCGGTTCAAAAATATGTTGATTAACATATTCATAATAAGGTTGGCCACTTACCAATTCCACGATGTAACCGCCTAGACCAACGCCATAGTTCGAATAACCGACGACGCTATTCGGTTTGTATATCTGTTTCGGCTCATTTTTACGCAGCGTTTCTCCTAAATCATAATCTTCATTCTCGTCGTAATAATACACTTCGGTCGCTGTTTGATCTTCCCAACCCGCATTGTGATGCATCAGGTTCATCAGGGTAATCGGTTCATCGTATTTCAGTTTCTTGAAAAATCCTTCTGGCAGATATTCTCTGATATCCGTTTCCAGATCAAGCTTTCCTTGTTCAACAAGCTGCATCACACTCGTATAGACTAACAGTTTAGAGATGGAAGCCCATTCAAATACAGTAGATGTATCCGCCTTTCGCTGATCCTCGATATTCGCCAGGCCATATGCCTTATTCACTATAAACTCCCCATCTTTGATAGCCACAACAGAAACGGCAGCGGTATATTTCTGATACGAAGCAACATAAGAATCAATCGTTTCCTCTAACTCTGTTAAAGGAATCTTGGATGGTGTAGTCTCAACCTGTCCTTCTTCCGCGAAGACAGGTACCGCACATGCGATAATGAGGAATACAAGTGACAAAACACAAGCGATAACTTTGTTTACCGTGTGATAACTACGATTCATCTGCATTAGCTTCTCCTTATATGGAAAATAACTGCGTTAATCTCATTATGAATTAGAAATATTAGAGCAGAGCGACTTTATAATCCTGCATTGGGCTTTTCATAGTCATACGAGTTCGTTACATGGGAGCTACTGCTAACTGGCCGATTCGATGACAGCACCGGAAAAATGATCGTGAATGTAAATGTGATAAGTACAAACAACACACTCGCTGCATTCAAGGTCAACATCATAAGAAGGATGTAACAGATCGGCGCGAACAGCAGAAAAGCTGGTACAGCAGACAGTGTAGCAAACCATCTCCAATAGCCTGCGTGTAAATAAAAAGACAGGTTAAATCCAATGATACTGAACAGCAGCGGCCATACGAACAAATAGCTTCCTCCGGGTAAAAAGATGGATGACGCGATTGTGAACAGCAGCCACAAGCATAAAATCCCTGCCCACAGATAAAAGGCCTGAACTCGGCGTAACACCCATTGATTAAGGAGATAGATAACCAGTGCCATGACCAAGAATAACCCGATCAGGTAAGGAAAGCTTGCCGACGAATTCATCACGATATGTTCGTACTGCTTCTGTGAAACGACGGTTTTAACGGCCCACCATACAAGAGTAATGATCAGTCCAACAACTGCGATGCTAAGCAATGATACTAGAAACCCGCCGATCATGCCTTTCACACGTAATTGATTGCGGTGCATACCGTGCCATACAGTGATGATATAAGCTAAAATACCGATAAGAGCAATCCCGATAGCCCAAGATTGCGGATAGTGAACCATCCAGTTGCGAATAGCGTTGAAATATATGTAATCCTCTTCCGCAATATCACTTAAGTCCAAGTTGCCGAAGTGCCTGGTCAAGCTCAGCATATATTCCCCATGGTGTTGAAGACTGCCCCGATCCAGGTTTTCCGGAGTGTCGAGCTCCGTGTGGTATGCATCAAGACCCATACCGAAGGCGAAATTCAAACCTGCCATTCCACCGTCTCGAAAAACCGTAAAGTCCGTATCGTTGGGGAGCAGCTTGTAGGCATCCGAAAGAAGCGAGTTAGCCAACGGGTACGGCGTAGCATCAATGAATTCTTTAATCAACCAACCATTAGCATTGCTTGTTTCAAACATGAAAGAAGGACCTTGATTACCGCGGGCTTCAAAGTTCAGCACAACCCCAACATCCTTCGCCCACGGGTGCCCTTGAATGAATTCCTGCGCACCCAGCAAGCCCATCTCCTCACCGTCCGTCATGAGGAGTATTAGATCATTCTGAAGTGGGCCTGATTCACGTATCGCGCGTATCGTTTCCAGCATGGCGGCGATGCCCGAAGCATCGTCAGCCGCACCTGGACTGGTGACAACCGAATCGTAGTGAGCGGCAATCATTACGGCTTTACTGTTATCCGCTCCCGGAATTCGTGTAATGATATTCTCGACAACTCCTTTTGAAGAATAATACTTGGAGTTGACCATACCCCATTGCACTTCGGGCGTTAATCCAAGACTTTCAAGCTCAGCTATGAGGTAATCACGTACCTGATCATGTTCCTCCGTCATAATAGGGTGAGGCTCCTGCGCAATTTGTTTTACTTTTGTCATCGCACGCTCAGCAGAGAAAGCATCTAAGGGTTCGTGCTGATCTGCGACATTAGGCGCCTGAACTTGTGATAATCCGAGAAGAATTGAACCAACGATCATAATTAGAACAGTTCCAGTCGTGACCCACTTCATATAATTCATGCTTCATAATCCTCCAATGGATCCTTGATAGCTTACCAAATCATGATAAGCTTTTGTTACGGCTTTCTTGTATGCGTTCTCAAAAAAGTTACATGTATCTATTAAAACCATTTTTATTTCTTTATCTTTCAAGAGGCACCAATCAATGATTTCACCTATCAATTTTGGAGTGACGAAACTCTTCGCTCCACTTCGGAGTAAATACTCTTCTGTATCCGATCAACATACCAATGAAAGCCTCGATTAATCGAGAGATCCCTCCACTGTAATAAATAAATTTTTTATCAGCGCTTGCACTTTAAAAATATAACTCCCATCCCACAATGAAAGCAGCAAATAGTAAAGCTGACACGCCAGACATGATGTATACAGCCTTCCTCTTCTTGCTGTAACTTATCTTCCAAAGTTTGTAGATGAGCAAGACAAGATATGCTAAAGCTAGAATCACATATATTAGATTGAAGATAAGATGGATACGTAATGAAGAATAGGAGGAGTCTAAACTCACTGCTCTCATGTATAGAACTGCAGTATTCAGCACGAATGCCAGACCAGCAACATTAATGGCAACATGATATTTATCAAACCCTGTCCCGGGTCTTTCCCATTTTTTTGATTTGTATTTGGATAACCGGAACAAATAGCCAATAATAGCTCTCAAATTGAATACGATGGCTACTGCAAGAGCTATGAAGGTGGCAATGATCAAGAGCAACGTTGAACTTGTTACACGTACATAATCATTGTATGTAAAAGAGACTTTCTCAACGATACCATCCTTCTCAACAACATTGGTGAAGTTACTAAGCTCAAATGTGGAGTACTTTTCCATTAAAAGATACGCATAGAACTTAGTAAATCCAGAACCGGAACGTCGTGTAGTGAGATAATATCCATCGTTTCCAGAGGTAACAGTGCTAGTTCTGTAATTATTTCCGAACAATTTCTGGACAAGACCAAAACAATAAACCTCTTCTTCAAACTGGTTGGTCATCACAACTAATCCAAAATTAGATTTGGGGTCAAAAACCAATTTATTCGAAAAACCCAATGTATTTCCACCGTGTTCCAGTGCAGGTGTCCAGTACTCTACCTCAATGAAACCATGAGCGATTCGAGGGATAGAAGTTCCATCATAATATAGACTGGTTGACAGCATTTCCTTTAAGGTTTCTTTGTTCTTGAATAATAAATGACCATGATTGATCGGCATCAGGGCTGCAAGGAATTTCGCTGCATCTTCTGCTGTGCCCATGGCACCTCCTGCAGGATATATGTTCATATAAACTTTGGTCTTGGGGATGAGTTCCACATTAGCCGTATACCCTTGAACCTGATCTCTTCTCAGCATGAGGTCTGGTCGATCTTGATGTGACGGATGAATTGTAGTTTCTTTCATATCGAGTGGTTTGAATATATGTTCATTAACATATTCGTAAAAAGGTTGTCCGCTTTGCACTTCTACAATGTAGGCAGCCATAGCAACACCATAGTTTGAATAAGCCAATACGCTCCTCGGTTCATAGATCTGTTTAGGTTCGAATTTTTGCAACGTTTCTCCTAGACCCATAACTTGATTCTCGGATAGATACCATAAATCAATCATTTTATCTTCCCAACCCGCTTGGTGATTCATGAGGTCTAATAGCGTAATGGGGGCATCATATTCCAGCTTCTTTAAAAATCCTTTCGGCAGATATTCCTTAATATCGGTATCCAAATCAAGCTTTCCCTGCTCGACAAGCTGCATGACACTTGTCCAGACCAATAGTTTAGTGACTGAACCCCATTCAAAAACAGTAGAGCGATCCGCCTTTATCTGTTGTTCAATATCTGCATATCCATAGGCCTTCTTAAAAATCGTTTCGCCATTCTTGATAGCCACAATTGAAACAGCAGCGGTATTTTTCTGATTCGTAGCCACATAAGAATCAATCGTGTCCTCTAACTCTGTTAAAGGAATTCTGGATGGTGTAGTCTCAATTTGTCCTTCTTCAGCGTAGACAGGTACTGCACATGCGACAAGGACGAATACAAGTGACAAAACACAAGCGATTACTTTGTTTACAGTCTGATAACTACGAACTTTCTGGCGATTTCTCTGCATCAGCTACTCTCCTTCAGCATCAAATAAGATCCAATCTAACTCACCTTTCCGCAACTCCTAAATTCTAAGTAAGTCTATAAAGTAGTTCTTTGTGAATTCCATCACGATTATTAAGCTGACTAAAACATTTTTAGAAATATGTATCACTTCAATCTTTCATTTAGTATAACAGTAATTTTATTACAAAATAAAGCGTTTTCGTAATGTGCTAACCATTCATGCTTGAATGACCGTAAATTCTATTCAAATTGTTTTCTTCGAATTTCTGAAGAACAAAAAAGTAGACCTTCATCATCCCCAATAGGCAATAAGAAGGCCTCCCGATACTTCCAAATATAGATACTGTTATAGGGCTGAACCTTTTCATTTACCACTTACGGGACAGCTCGCAAATAACTGGATGCTTCTCCTCAAAAATAAACCCCTCTCAAGCCAACAAAGCCTGAGCAATCTGATCGATAATGCCATTGATGCCTGTGGGTCCATAACAGCCAATCCATGTCGCGGCATCTACCGAGTATATATGCTGTCGCTCATTCATATCCAGCATCCCCCAGACACTTTGCTCTGTCTCTGACATTCCCTGCTGCTTGATTTCGCTGCTAAGCAAAAAGTAGTGGCTGGCATGTACAGCCGGCAGTCTGTCGACTGAAATATGATAAGCCGTGTCGGAAGGATCGGCTACAAATAATGGGGCAGGCAGACCCAGGTCGCGATACAGCACAGCACCTGTACGGTGAGAGGCTGTATGTACCCGAACCATGGACTCAAACGGACGGATCAATGCAACGCTCTTGCCTGCCAGTACTGGTGCAAGTTCTTCTGACAGCAATGCGGTTCGTCGATCATAATCCGCAAGTATCCGCTTGGCATCTGCTCGCTTGCCTGTCAATTCACCGAACAGGCTCAGAATGGTTTGCCAGCTCTCATTGCGCTTAAACATGAGAACTGGAGCTATTCGGCTTAACCGTTCATAGTGTGGTTCATGCACCTCGGTACATATAATCAGATCCGGAGACAGTCGTTCCACAGCTGGCAGATCGGGGTACTCATACGTTCCGAGAAATTCGGTATTCTGAAGTCTTGCCCGAATATATTGAGGGAAATGGAACGCTGCACTTCCCGCTCCTACACTTCCTGCCGGGGACATCCCAAGCGCGAGCAAATGATCCGCATATTGAACATCGAGTACGGCGATACGCCTTGGTGACATGGTGACATTATATTGACCTCGCATATGGCAAATTACGGGGCCATGTGACGACTCATACCAAGATGCCATGCGATTCTGCGGCAAGGAATACACAGAGAGAGCGCTGGCTCTCGAAGCAGCAGTTTGCCTATAGAACTGCGGAGGTACTCCATGATATTTCTTAAACGCCCTGCTGAAATAATACATGTCACGATAGCCCATTCTGTCAGCAATTTCGCCGATGGGAGCACCCGTATGACGCAGCATCCGCGATGCACTCTCCATCCGCAGCTGGATGACGTACTCCATCGGTCCGAGCTGCTTTTCTTGTTTAAACCGTCGCTGCAGCTGTCTTACGCTGCATCCAGCAAGTGCTGCCAGCTCTTTGAGCTCCAGATTCTGACGATAATGCCCCGCTATATACGCAGCGACAACATCCACCATGTCGGACTCTGTTCCACCTTGACCACGTTCATACTCCACAATTAGTTCGTAGAGCATCCCCTGCAGGAGCGCATTGGCGTGAAAACGTTCCAGCCCTTCGCCTCTCCCCCATTTCACTGCAATTTTTTCCGCATTCTGTACCCATTCTGCCTGGGTTCCAGTGTGCTCAACAAACGAAGTGCGCAGCGGGTGCTTGCGATGCGAAGGCAAAACAAGGGAGTCTCCCTCTATGGAGGATGCCTTGTACATGATTACGATATAATCCATGTTGCCTAAGCTGGCAGTCAGCGTAAAGGAAGATCCCTGAATCACATGAGCAGCAAAAGAAGCTCCAATGTGGCAAAGTTCACCATTCATTGCAAGCTCCCCTTCTCCGCCGCCTGCCAGCAGCAACAGATTCGATGTTAATTCGGTTTCGCTAAGAATACTGCCTGGCTGCAACGTACCGCTATGCACGTCAAGCAACTTGACCGTCGTATCGCTCCATAGACTTGTCTGTTCTTGCAGCGGCATTTCTCTCATCTCCTGACAATAGCAAAGGTAAGGTTGTTGCTGCTGTCATTTTAATTGAGATTCATTCTCATTGTCAATTTTCGGACATTTTCTGCAATATTCCCCCGACATCTGATAATAAAAGCAGCACGTGATACGCTTGTTTTTCGCAACAGGAACGTTGCCCTTATTTTCTGTAAATCGGATAAACGGATTACGTTTTACACCGAACACCTGCCCTGGCGCACCTTGCGTCAGATATGAAAAATCAGTCCGGATGTGCTGGCTTTCCTGCCCAGCATCGTCTGCATCAGGCGTATACAGCGAGCCAATGCGGACCATGATATTCTCCCAGAGAATACTCATCGAAAGAGGCGCAATCGCAGCAAATGTCTTTAACAGCGGTGTAAGCTGTACCGCAAACATCTCCTCTAGCACCTTTTCCCGCCACAGTTCCCTGTCTCCCGTCAGTGCTTCTGCCTGAAGCCCGTTCACCGCTAGAAAAGGAAATCGTGTACCGCCCTCATTAGCTGAGAGCGCTGGATGATAGAGGAAGCTGTTCTCCAGCTGAAAAGAAACATGCCGATGATGAAAAGTCATCGCGGTCACCAGTGGAGCTGTCCACAGATAGCCAATCCGCTTGGCTAACATTGAAGCGGCCACCTTCATGTCTGGAGCATTGATATACTGCTGAAACCAGCTTATATACTCCCGACATGCCACTTCTTCATTCAGCTCACTCAAAGCAATGGTACGGACACTATTTTCAGGCGGCTCACCAAGCCATATGGAATGTTCTTCCACCATTTGTTTCCATAAGTCTGTCGATAGATAATGGTCCATTTTAATTCGATCCCAACAGTGCTTCCGATGCCTGGTCTACAATAATATTAATGGCTAATGGTCCATAGTAAGCGATCCAGAGTGTTGCATTCACATCATATGCACGGTTATTTTTGACGGCATCAAGAGATTTCCATACCGGGCTGCTCTCCAAAACCTCAGCCTCTGCAGCAAACAGTTCATCAGACAGTAGGAAATAGCGATCCGCTCCAATATCAGGAACTTTCTCCATCGAAATCTCAACAGAGGTGTCATCTTTGATCTCCTGAACAAGTGCAGGAGCCTTTAAGTCCAAATCCTCATACAGAATGCCGCCTGTCCGATGCTCAAGACCATGAACACGAATGCCTTCCTTTCTCGGACGAATAAGTGCTACCGTTTCATCTCCCATTTTCTCGGACAGCTTTGTCTTCAGACCTGCGACTTTTTCCTCATAAGCTTTACGTACCGTCTCTGCCTCGTCCTGCTTATCTGTAATCTTAGCGACCGTGGCTAACGTATCGCGCCAATCCTCGTAGAAGTCGAGTACGATTGTGGGTGCAATTTTACTAACATTTTCATACTCTTTCTCTTGGAAATCAGTCATCAATATCAGATCCGGATCCAATGCTACAATCGCTTCCAGATTGGGCTCGTCCCTTGTACCTAGAACCTGTACATCCCCCAGCTGATCGCTTAAGTATTCTGGAAATGTGGTATTCCCTCCAGCGATAACACTACCTGCTGCCTGCTCGCCAACCGCTAACAATTGATCCAGAAATTTGACATCAAGTACAGCAATGGTCTTTGGCTTCTCGTTTAGCGTCAGCTCACCCTTCATGTGCGTGATCGTAACAGGGTAAGCTCCAGCAGTCTGGGTTTCTTCATTCGCAGGTGTCTCTGCTGGCGTTGCCGCAGACGGTTTGCCGCTATCTGTACCTGCTCCGGCACCGCAAGCCGTCAGGACAAGAATGAGGACCAGCATTAAGCCCATGAGTAATCGTGATTTGTGAGCAGCATAGCCCTTACTACCTGCCATTTGCCCCTTTGTTCCTTGATTCATGATGAATCCCCCTTATGTATTATACTGATAATGATTTTCATTATCGAAACATAAAGAGAGTATAAACGATCCCCGCATCGCGTTACCATGTACTTTTGCGACATTTCAGCCGGACTAATGCGACATCATGTGCCGCTTATCCGCCCACATTTTCAGCAATATACGCTTGCAGTTGGTAGATGTCTGAAAGAAGTTCTTCTTCCTCCGGCGTATTCCCATACTCTCCAAGCCAGCGCGGTGTACGGATATGCCACTCGTTTGACATGTATTGACGTTCATCCCGATACTCTATAATGTGCTCCAAGAGATATTCCAAAGAGCCGAAGGATTGCTTACGTTTATCGTTCATGATAGATCGTGTTTTTTCAATAATCACCTGTAACATTTGTTGGATATGATCTTCTGGATTCATAGCGTTGGCTCCCCTCTGCAGCCATTTCAACCTGTACAAAAAAAGGAAGGCCCTTCTCTATTCCATAGAGAATCAGACAACCTTCCCTTCTTCTTTTCGAAACCTGAAACATGTATTAACACATCTGATATAGAACTCATCATTTCGAAGCTACTCTGGATATTCCCTTGAGGCCTCGATCAATTCATCTTCCTCATCAAAAACGTTTAGGACTCTCTCAATGTCATTCACATCATAGCTTCTAACAACAATCAGCTGCTGCATATGAAGACCTGGTGGGTCAATGTCCGGTCGTGACAAGTTATTTAGTAGACGTTCTGGTGTATATAAGCTGCTCCACCTTCTGGAACCGTCTGTGAAAACCATTGTGATCTCTATCCAATTCCATTCTCCCGGTTGATCCGATCTCACCTCATCATCAAAATGCCAGCTTACCAGCCTTGGTCTTGAATTCAATTCTTTTACGATGTTTTAACCTCTTTTCTGCTTAACTTTTTAAATGCCGAGTATTCCTGACCAGACTTCATATAATCTAATATTTTTTCCGCACATGCTGCTGAACTTAGTTCTTCCGAATTCACTTCCAGATCATATTCATCATAGGAGTATATATAGTCGAATTGGGAATGAGCAAGTCCAATTGCGCGATCTCCCCTGCTCTGCTCTCTTCTGGTGAGCTCTTCTTTGGAGCAATGTACGCCTACAAACATTATCGGATAATCTGAAAGCAAATCATAAAAACCGTTAAACCACTTGTCATTGGTGATGACCGTATCCACGATGACATTCAAACCCATCTCCGAAAACAGTTTAATGGTTGAATAGTACAATGAGACAATCGGATCGAAAAGGATATCTGTCATCACATTCGCTTCTAATTCTCTTGTTGGTTTCATATCTGGATATGTATTGTCGATAAACTGGTCATAATTTTGGAAAAATTGATCTACAGACAAATGATGTAACGGAATGTCTCCCTGCTTTTTCATTTCCACCGCGATGCTCGTCTTTCCCGAACTTGACGTACCGTTCAAAAATATAATGAGTCCTCGTTCCACATTCATCACCCTTATCTATAAGATTGGCAGTACGTTTACCGGCATTCTGTCTATAGTGTATCAATGAATCTCTCCATCATTTCATATATTTCTAAGTCGTCCATTCCTCTGTATTTCGGTTAACCCCAGAACATTCCGTTATGACCTTCGTCCACGATCTTTAGCTGTGTTTCAAAATCTTCATTCGGTTCAATATCATCAATGAAATGCCATCTGCCCTTACTGTCCTGCCAATAGATTTTCCATGCCTTCTCATCTAATCTGAACTGTGCTACCGGCATCTGTACCCATTGCTCGCTTCGAAAGGCTTGTCTTTCTTCAATCAACGTCACAAGATTTCCTCTGATTTTATAACTAATCTTCATCTGACTTTTCACGTGCTCGGGTACTGCATTTTGGGTGTAATTATCCATAATCTTTTGAATCCGCTTCTTAGTAAAATCATCCATATCTATAGCTCTCCTGCCCTAATCTGCCGCTGCACCTACATGGCAGCGGCTTCTTCTCCCAGCGGCAGCATGTAGAACTGCGCCTGCTGCCCTTCACGCTGCATATGATCCATCCCCATAGATCAGCGGCTTTACGCTCCCCGTGATACCGCAGGGATTGACCGTTTCCGCAGCCGATCTTCAAGCATCTTTTCCTTAAAACATGGCCTCAGCGTAAAGCTGATTTCTATATACATCCTTCATTCTATCTGACCGTTATTGCCACATTGCCTTTCTTACGCCCGGTATCCACATATCGGTGGGCCTCCACAATTTCATCCAAAGCATAGGTTCGATCGATGATCGGTTTTAGTTTGTTTTCCTCGATCAACTCTTTGAGGAAGAGTAAATCGGCTTCTTCCATTTTCGGAAGTCGACTGTTGTTTAGAAAAACACCATTTGGTGTTAGGATTTTTTGGCATTTTGAGGGTTGGGCTTTTATTACAGCATCATAAACGATATCGTATTTCGTTTCTGATTGCGTAAAATCTTCTTCGGTATAATCGATTACTTTATCCGCTCCTATTGATTCTACCAATCCAAAATTACTTTTACTGCACACCGCTGTGACTTCTGCTCCATAATATCTCGCAAGTTGAATCGCATACGTCCCAAGGCTACCGGATGCTCCATTGATCAATATTTTCTGACCTGGTCTGATTTTTGCTTTTTGGAAATTTTTCAAAGCTGTAAGTGCTCCGGATGGAACGACTGCAGCTTCTTCGTAGGATAAATGGTTGGGCTTTATTGCAACCATCCCTTTTTTTTCGCCGGTTCCGTTTTTCACTTTTCCAGGTAAACAAATGTATTCGGCATACCCCCCACGAAACCCTGTAAGCCCAAAAACCTTGTCTCCTTTCTTAAAGGTTTGTACGTCCTTTCCTACCGACTCAATCACACCGGATATTTCCAGGCCAAGTATTAAATTTTTCCTTGGCTTGAGCATGCCGAATACAAGCCTCACCAAGAATGGATCAGCTCTTCGAATACGGGTATCGCCAATATGTGCAGTGGCTGCAAAAACTTTAATTAAAACCTCATGGTCTTTCGGTTTAGGCTTTTCCATCTCTTTAATCTGTAGCACTTCTGGCGGTCCGTAATTGGTGCAAATCACAGCTTTCATATGAACCCTCCTGTTTCTTAGTGTTTCTCTGCCTGGTTCCATGATCGTTGTTTATACATCAGCAGCCATTCCGTTGAGCCTTTTTTAACATTCGAATGAGTTGAGTTCTGTCTTGGATTGATGGCGACTTCAATAAATATTCTTCTGGGCCTGCTTTTAGTGCTATTTTAATCCCGTTCATCTTCAAATGTTGTTCACATCATCATATCCCTTAAGATCACATCCCTAAGTACAGCCGTCAAGCTTTGATAAAACTGATCATTTTTTCAACTGTACCATTTTCTCGAACCGATAACCGTATCATTGATGCAGTAATATGTAAATCAACTTCATATCCACTTATGCTTATCCGGGGACCGAAGTCTCTTCGGCACAGACTTAATACCCGCTGATCCTTGCGAATCCCGGCTTCGATAAACCTTATAAAATCTAATCATTCCACATTCTTGTTACTTCTTCTAATTCTAAGTTCTCGAATTGCATTTTGTATACATCTGGTTTCTTTAAATGATTCAAAAACTCCAAACCAAAAGCTGGATCAAAATGATTCATCATCAAAGTCATTACAAGACCATGAGTTCCGATTGCTATTGTCTTCCCTCTGTGCTCTTTTAATATGGGTTCTAGAACTGAGATTGCTCTTTTTTGACAATCAGCATTAGACTCTCCACCCTGCATCGTATAATCAGGGTCTTTAAAACTCTCTCTGATACTAGACATTAACTCTGCATTTTCAATCATATAAGATGCAAAATGACGTTCTCTAAGATCTTCATATACTTTAATATCTAACTTTAAGTGCACGGCCAATCCCTCAACACTAAGAATTGCTCGAGTATAAGGACTTGATATAATTATGTCTATTCCTTCACCTATAAGTAATTTCGTTACTTTTTCAATATCAATCTTTCCTTTTGGGGTAAGCCCTCTTGTTCTTTCATTTCCTTCATTGTATGGTGATTCTGCATGCCTAACCATATAGATAATTGTCTTCATACAGGCCTCCTTTAGATGCTTTCATTCAATATGGATATTTTTTAGGAGCTAACGAATTTTTCGGACATTCATATTATACTTGTATCATTTTTATACACGCTAAAGTAAATTCACAGTGTTGATCTCCTGTAATATTCACGGATTTTTTGCGGGTAACATTGGAAATCCAACCCAAAAGTGGACATTAAGGCGTAGACCCAACGATCAATACCAAATGCTGCACAACCAGAGTGCAGGTGTTTTTTATCCATTGAGGACGTTATATCAAATTCCCTGCATAACGTATCTTTGACATTATTAAATGAGGCGATGGAAAAGGAAATATCTGAATTGGGAATCTCCACAACTAATTCGTATTTCATATCTGCAAGCATCTGATGTTGTGCTCGTGGGGAATCCTGAGGGAAATAAAACGGGTCGTGCGCTGTTTCTATTCTACCGCAAAAACCTAATTCATTGAACAGATCCCAGATCTCCTCTAAAATATCATTACGTATCTGGCAAACAAACTCTGGTTGTCCAAAATAAATAATTTCTCTCATTGAAAATTCATTCATTCGATGTTGGCCAACTCTCCAGGCTGCTTCGTGTCTAAAACAGCTTCCTTCAGCCGTAAAAACGATCGAATCCTTTATTTCTTGATTCTTTAGCTCCTGGTAACAATGAAAACATACAGCAGGCGAAAGCATAAATTCATTCAACCTAACGGAATTTTCAATATCATTTTCAATTTTAACTTGTTTGAGTGCGTAATAGTCATGAGGCAATTCAGCTACAAAGTATGCATTTTGAGGGAAGTAATTTACATATTTACATACATCCATTACCTCACGTTGAATAAGAGCTGAATATTTTCTGTTTTTTGCGTTGTAGTTTTGGCTGATGCTTTGAAAAATCAAATCAAATATGGAATACAGTTCTACTGCAAGTTCTTTTTTCATTGTTCCATTCAAATCAAAATAATTCGCTATCTCAGTTTGATCAATTTTAGGATAGGTTTGCTTTTGTGGATTTTGCGTTTTAATCAAGCGAGATCCCATTGCTCTTATTTCTTTTTCTTCAAGGATCATTTTGTGGACGATACCAAGCAAATATTCCGTATTGGATTCGTTCTCACTTTCAATAATGATCTCTCTATTGATTTCGTCGTATGTACATGCACTTATTCCCTCCATACTATAGGCCAATTTTAAAGTGAGTGCGTGTGCTTGTTTTTCATTTAGCACCCCTGTAACAGGAACCTGTATAGACATGATTAATTACCTCCTTCGGATTGAAACTATACAAAGCATTGAAGAGCGTAACATAATGAATCAAAACAAAATCAAGCAGGACTCTCAGAATGATCTAGGGAAGTCCTGCTCCTAATTCAATACATACTATATTTCATTGATTTGTTTACGACGCTCATAAATTGCGGGCATAATCATATATAACAATAGGATCGCGATCACGCCAGATAGACCAACAAAAATGGTAATCCCTATTGGTGATAAAACATGTGCTAAATAAACCCCTATTGCACCAATCAAACTAGCACCTTTAGTGGCAATTTTGTTAAGTGCCAAATAAGAACCTCGCAAATGATCAGGGGCAAGATCTCCTAGAAGGGATTCATAAATAGGTACAAAAAGCACTTCACCTAGAACCGCTATTACCATTATCCCGAATAAAATCCACGCTTGATTGCTGTATGATAAAATGACATAACCAAAAATATACATCAAAAACCCTATAAACATCGTTCTTTTTTCAGGCCATGTTTTTATGAATTGCGTGAAAATAATTGAAAGAATAATGACAAGTATCGTGTTCTCTGTTCTCAAATAACCGTAAACCTGTATTCCATCTAACGTCCAATTTAGAGGTGACAGTACAAAATCCTGAATGTTATTTTCTAAGCGAATGGCTATAAAATTTGCCAAATGGCTTTCAATCGAAAATAACAACATACTAGCTAGGATGAAAAGGATAAACAGAGAATCTTTCATTACAGTCCTATAATTAAGAAATAGATCCTTAAATACATTTTTCTTTTTGTTTTGCTCCTCTTGGGGCATGTTTGTTTCTACAATAAATTTGTAAGTAATGATGAACGAGCATATGGAAGAGAATAATAACAACATGAATAAAAAGAATAAATGGTTATTGAATAGTAACGCTCCAAGCGTGCCCCCCAAAGCAATGGACAGGTTGGTTGCCCAATACAATATACTGTACATTAATTTTCTCTGTGCTGAATTAGTTACATCAAGGAGCATGGCTTCTGAGGCGGGACCATATAATCCGGAGCATATACTATTCATCACAAAAAAAACGATGGTTATATAAGGAAAAGCGTTACCGGGTAAGTTTGATAACAATAACATGAGATACGTGATTACACGTAAGCCCTCTGATAAAATCATCAATTTCTTACGCCCTATTCGATCCGAGAAATATCCTCCCAACATACCTGCAGCCATGTTACACAAAATGGCTATGGAGAGAATTAAACTTGTTGCACTAATTCCGATAAATCTGGCGAAATAGATAGACATAAAAGGAAAGATCATGTTGGATGTAAGGGTACTAAAAAAAATAATAATAACCCTCAATCTTACATTTCGATGCAATTGAAAAAATTCACTCATGAGAATTTCCTATGATGACGGGTTCAGTGCGGTATTCCCACACGGTGTTTTCCTGGAACCATAAATACAACATATGCAGTCGATCTTCTATCTCTGTCTGACTATCTCCATATATTAATAGTGAAGCAATGGCATCTACGCTTGATTCGGCACCATTAAATGATTTTCCGATGTTTTCTTCTTTAATGGTGCACTTTAGTACCCATTCAAAGGGCAGATTAGAATCTACAGATAATAACTTCCCGTTTTGAGGAGGTACCAACATCCAACCCGTTAGTCTATTCGAGGTCTGGTTTAATTCTATGGTTTGACCGCATTGGGATCTTATAGATTCTTGCAATATATCAATTCCGGTCGCAAACTTTACACCTTCATTAATTTCCCCTCCACCCACACGACAGGCGACTTCACATAATAATATTTGATCATTAGCAGTATGAAAAAACTCTGCATGAAATGCAATAGGATGGTCGGGTACGGGGAGTGCATTTAATACGGATAGCAATGTTTGCTGAAGTCTTTCATATAGCAAGTCTTCTTTATCTAACATCACGGAGCCCAAATAGTTATTATCCTGAAAAGCTAGACATCCATTGATATAGCGGGAAGGGCTATACAATAAAATTTTATTTTTTTCGTATAATCCATCGATATGATACATGTCTCCATCAACAAAACATTCAGCCTCCAGATTCTTGTCGAGACCGTTAGCTAGAAGACGCTCAAAATCGGTTTCATCACGGACGATTTTTACACCTACAGAAGCCGCGCTATCCACCGGCTTGATCACAATAGGAAGACCATGTTTCTTTTTGAACTCTATTAAATCAAATACATGATTTATTCTTACGAACGCAGGTACATTAGCTACTTCGGAAACCTTCTCTTTCATAACAACTTTATCCCTGAAAGCAAGTGCACTTTCCGCAGTTTGCCCTTTAATATTTAGATATTCTCTAAGCTGTCCAGCTTTCAATAAATCAAATTCGTGAGCAGCAATGATCCAATCAATTTTCTTTGTTTGATGAAGCTGCACAATTGCGGAATAGACTCTTTCGTCAGTATCGACATTCTCATATCCAATTTTCTCATCGAAGAAATCACCAAAATGCTCGATATGTTTATGCTTCGAAAAGATTATGAATTCACTATTAATACCACTGAGCCACTCTTCGTAATTGACTGTATTCGGAGAAAACCTATTTATGATAACCGTTCGCACAAGCTCCACTCCATTTCACTAATAATTGCAATCCAATATGAATTCTAATACGCCACTTATATTGGAGTGACTGCCTGCTCACTAATTGTATTTATTACTTTTCTTCATATCCAAATGTTTTGGATAAGTAATAGAATTGGCTGTTTACCAAGATGTAAAAAGAGAACAAGTAAACACCTTGCTTTAATTCCGAGCTTGGCTTCAACTTAATAAATATGGATGAACTTTCCCCCGGCTGAATTTCCAATTTATCCTGATCAATCTCCACATCAATAAGTTCGCTATCAATGCTAATCCCTGCAATGTTTATTTCGAGAGGCACATTTTGCTGATTACTTATCTCATACAATTTCGCCTCTAAACCCTCTCTCCCAAAACGGAGATATGGATTCCCTTTGATCGACAATGCAGCCTCAGGAAAATCAGAAATGCATCCACACTGAAAACATTTATAACTTATTCGTTTCACTGACTTCCCTGGACCTGTCATAATCGAAGATTCAAATCTTGCACTTGCATAACCACAATCATAACAAGTAGAAGTAAAGGCAAGCGCAGTGATATTCGTACGCTTTTCGCTTATCTTTTCAAAAAATATATCCCTCTTGCTCCTTGTATAGGAAACCATCTGACTATATATTTCATGACTCAAATTCAAATATTTCTGTTCCAATTTGCGAAGCGTATTTTCCAGCTTGCTCCTCGATTGTAAGCAGTAGCGATATCGACGATATAAATAAGGGATGGACTTCCAGTAGTTATAGACATCCTCTATTTTCCCTTTTAATTGGCTGCCTATGGAAACACATTCCCTAAAAAAGTCCAGGCTATCTTGATAGATTTCAATTCGCTTCATCGCTTCTTCCACATTATTTTGTACGGTTATGACCACATGAATCTCATCACTTTCAAACGGTTGGTTTGAGAACAAAAGCAATTTCACACTGGAAGCATCACTTTTAATAAAAGCGAAGTAAAGTTTCTTCTGATGTAAAGGTATTTGTCTATGATCAGAGTCCATAAGGGATATTTTCACAATATCCAACCCATGCAAACTCGATTCTCCCACCTGAATATCAACCTCAGCATATGTTTCTTGAGCTATATCAGACAGGGTGACTTCGACCTTTGATGCATCAGTCATGGACACACAAGTCTTCTTGACTTTAAGACCCCCATAGATCAAGTTGGGATCTCCAATTTGATAGTAATAGTTGTTTTCAATACCGCTATACCTAAGGAATTCATTGATAAACTGTGTTTTGACCCCTTCGGTATACCCGTATTTCGATATATTATGGGCCAGAATATTCTCAGAAACATCACCGATTTTAATACTTGGCGTTGTAATGACGCTTAGTGCATGCCCTTCTATAAGGTTTCTAACGATCGTATGACGGTATGGAATAAAGCTCTGTGCTCCGTCACCAAGGTTGCAGCCATTCAAAAACAGAAATTTGGCATACAGGTCCTTGATGGAAAGCCGTTTGCGATTTTCGATACAGCATTGGTCTGTATGCAGCAGGCAGCGTGGTGCAAATTTATTGCATTCTTCAGTGTTGTTATCATTATCGGGTTCACCTGCCTGCACACTACAAAACAAATAATCATTCATTACGATCGCACATTCGCGACAATGTGACATGTAGTTAAACTCGAGCAGCCTGCTTTGTCGGAACATGAAGTCTGATGTGCTTTCCAGGGAACAATGATCTCGAGGTAGGTAATGGGTTTCCATCTGACCCGCGACGGCCTGTATGGCCTCATCCTCTCGGAGTTTAATCCGATTGGCCAGCACAGAATTCATCCGAATACTGCTATTTAACTTGTCCTCTAGCACGATACGCTTCAACAAATACAAACTTAAAGTAGTGTAATCGGTAAAAGGAAGAAATCCCATGGGCTTTGCAAAATGAGCTAGTTTAAGATTACTTTCTCCATCTAGGAGTGAGTAAGGCATAATAAAAAACCAAGAGTCATCGTGGCCTCTGACACTTAGCCCTTTATTTTGGGTGAACTCATCCAAGCTATTCAGGCTTACCACTTTCTTGCTAAAATAAATAGCATATAATAACGCAAAAAGGGATTCTTCCACCCCCCACGTTGAACTCTCCACCCACAGACAAACTTCGCGGCAGGTAGAGGGCAGAGCAGCATTATGCTGTGCAATCAATTCTTCGATGGAGTCTGTACAATGGATCTCAGAAGCAACGGGTATGTATGGGCTTTCCGAGAATAGATGTGCGCAATCTTCTTTTTCCAGAAAAGCAAAGATGCTTTCTTGATTTTCTTCGAAAACAGGCACCACCTTTAGTGAACCCACTGTTCCAATCCGATCTTTAACAAATAAGCGCAGCTGATCTTTAGATGGCAATGAACGAAATATGACTGAAGGATTATGCATGTTGAATGATTTCTCCATTGTCCCATTTCATTGACGTTTGAAACCAATCCACTGCTGCCAGTAATCGTTCTTCTATATCCTGTTCACTATTGGCAATTAATACAAAGGAAGCCAGACAATCATTGCAGTTACGACCATAGTTAAAGTGTTGGTTAGAGGATGCAAGAAGCTCAAAATCGATTATCTCATCCGGGTACTCCGTTTCTGGGGGGCCTAAAAACGTACCTTTCCCTGGATGGACAAGCACATTACCACTGATCGTCCGCGGCTCTCTCTCAACGGATTCCCAGGATATCGGGATACCACATTGCATTTGAACCCATGTTTTCATTAAATCAATATTAAAGGCCGTTTTTAATGTTATACCGATCTTCGAACCACCTACACGACTGGCAATCTCACACAATATTAATTCATCATCCTCTGTGTGGAAAACCTCCGCGTGGAATGCAATAATCTCCGGGCATGGTAGATAGGATAAAATCTGGTTTACCATCTCATTCAACCGCTTAACAAGTGGATTATCAGCTTCTAGAATGTAACTTCCTGATGGTTTCGCATCCATATAAGCGAGACAAGAATTAATGTATACAGAAGGCCAGCAAAATAAAAGCTCCCCCTTCATGGCAAGACCATCAATATGATAAATTCGTCCCGATACAAATTTCTCTGCGATCCATTCTCCCTTGAAGCCTTCTTCTAATCTGTGCTCCAGTTCTGATTCTGTATGAATGATCGCTACTTCTTTGGAGCCTGTCCCGTCTACTTTCTTCACTACGATTGGATAGGAATGAGATGCAACAAACTTCAATAAGTCCAGACTAGAAGTTACCTTGCAATAAGGCGACAGCTGAATGTCTGAATGTTTTAGTTTGTCTTTCATCATCACTTTATTGCGAAATGCTAAAGCACTCTCCATCGTTTGGCCTGGAATGCCTAAATAGTCCCGTAATTCCGCTGCACGAATCAGATCTGATTCAGAAATAGCAATAATGGCAGTGAACTTGTATATTTTATGTAGAGCAATAGCTCGCTTCTCGACATTACCATTGACCGAAAAATGATCGAACCATTCCATGTGTTCATAGTTATTTACAACGTGATTATAACTTAACTGGTATTCGGAGGAAGACAACATCACTAGTTTTTGTTTTGTTGAGATTAACCAGCTTTCATAGGGTGTGATGGCATGATCTCTTCGATTGATTATTAAAATAGCCACAATGAGATACTCCTCTCTATACTTTGGCAGGGGATAACTCATAAAAGGTTATGGTATCCGCATCACTACAATAAATCGCCCATTTTGAAGGTGTGCTCTTTATATCTCCAACATTAATAAGGTATTTTTCATACTTGTCCAAAGGTATCGGACTCCCCAACTGAATGGGGATTTCTTCATAAAGCATCTCTCCATCGACCTGATTGACACCAAATAATCTTTGATCATGATTATGACCATAAAAAAAAAGCCGATAAGTTAACATTGCATTTTCAATTAACGGATGGAACACATCGGGGTCCCTCTCTACCCATGACAGCTGATGACCATGGATAAAGAGCAGATCCCCTTTGGTAATTTCTCTTGGATAACCTAAAAAGATAGCGATATTTTCAGGTATTTGCGTTGAAGGCATGAGCTTCATCAGTTTTTCTTCCTGATTACCGATAACGCCTGAAAACGTATTAAGCGTATGGATAAATGAATGCGTTGAATTCATAACATAGTCGGATAATGGCATCGGTTCTATCGCAGTTTCATCCGCTGAATATACGGGTTTTTTCTCCACTTCAAAAACATCACCCATACATATGATTTCCGCTTCAGTTTGATCTGTACGTATTTTGGTTACCACTTGTTCCGCTTGAGCAAACCGACTATGAATATCGCCAATTAAAGCAATCTTCATTTCGCACTAACGTCCTGTTCTACTTTGGAAAAATGCTGTTGAATGTATTCAAGAATATGCTGGTTATCTTCTAAGCGGCCCGCAAGAATATGATCTCCATCATGCAGAGCCGGGACAAAAGGTACACCCGTAAGCTCAATCAGTTCTGTTCTTTCGGATCTTTCTTTCGTAACATTGATATTGATGTAAGAAACACCCAGGTCGGTTAACAGTTCCCTCACAGGCTTACAATAGGGACATTTTTCTCTTTGGTATAACTTAAACATAGACTGATTCCTCCGCTAATGAATTTTGAATGGCTTGCAGACTACTTCCTCGATCAAAGGTATAGCCCATTTCGCTTAAACTCATTTCAATAGCACCGAAAATACCCATTATGTCGATTACATCAACTGCACCGACATGACCAATTCGAATACCGGTATCTTTTAATTCACCTTGTCCGCCTGTTACGGTAAGCCCAAATTTGTTACTGAGGATTTGAAGTAACATTTTTGCTGACATACCACCAGGTGCTTTAGCAACGGTAACCGTATTACTTCTTACCTTCGGATCCTGAACGAACAATTCAAAACCTAATGCTTCAAGTGCAGCTCCTGCCGCCTTAGCAATCCCTTGATGCCTCCGTACACAAGCATCGTAACCTTCATGATTTAATAATTGTAAAGATACCTGCAGAGCTTGAAGCAGAGATACACCTGGGCTTGAAGGAGCCATTGGGTAAAATTTGCGATAACGTGCAAAAGAAAAATAATAACTGCGCGGCTTCACCCGATCAATGGCATTCCATGCTTTTGCGGACACACTAACAAAAGCGAGTCCAGGTGGCATCATAAATCCTTTATGTGACGCAGCGAGTACGATATCCAGCCCCCACTCGTCCATCTCTAGCGCATGAGATAACAAACCACTGATTGCATCCACAATAACGAGCGTATCCTTATCCTTAAAATACTGCCCAATACTTTGGATATCGTTCTTAACTCCTGTAGAAGTCTCGCTATAGACCACTAAGATGGCCTTCGCATCCGGGTGCAGTTCGTACGTTGCCGCAATGGATTCCATGGAGGCAGATGTTCCCCATGGAGTGCGGATCTCTACCACTTCGACACCCTGAATGCGGCAAATATCTACAAATCGCTCACCGAAATACCCATTGGACACTACGATTGCCTTGTCGCCAATATTTAAGCTATTAGAAATTGCCGCCTCCATCGCTCCGGTCCCTGATGAAAGTAAAATGTAAACATCGTTTTGTGTCCGAAACCATTTGGGAAGCTCCTGATTAATTTCCTCAATCAATGTCTGCATTTGTGGCGAACGGTGATGAATGACTTCCTTTGCACCAGCCATTAAAATTTCATTGGGAACCTGCGTTGGTCCCGGAGTTGCCATACGAAGTTTCATAGTTATATTTTCCTCTCTATAAATCAATAAAAAGGGTACGGGTTGCTTCCTGCAAATCAAAATCAAATAAGACAACACGATGGGTGGGAGACATTGCTAATTTATAATTGCTTACAGGAAGCGAGAGACTTGTTCCTAGAATGGAACTCTTGATGTGGGAACTTCCATTCATATCACCAGTCGTACGAAAATGTTGGTATTCATATTTTTTTTCATGGGGTGCTATTTCATTTAACATCTGTAACAGATCTTGAACCGCACCGGGCTCATAACGCATGACGGTTAAGCCAATCGTACTTCCAACTGCACATACATGTACGATCCCACTGCCTTTTTCCATATCTCCCAGGCAGCATTCAATTTGCTCTGTAATATCATAGGAATGATCAGAGCCTTTCGAAGATATTTTTATTTCTTTTAACATCGCGCTCTCCTACGTTCGTAAATTTAGCTAACTAATGATTTCTTTTCAGTCACCATATTGACAATGGAGCCGATGGATAAAAAGTTATCGAGAACTAGATCCTTGTCTTCAAACATGATGCTAAAATCATCCTCCAACTTAACAATAATGGCTACGGATGCAAAGGAATCAATCGGCAAAATCTCTTGCTCCGCAGGTGTTTTTTCGAGCTTTGTCACTGTCATGACAATTTCGATTACTTTTTGCTTCAACTCATTATCCATAATTCCACCTACTTTTCATGTCATTTTTTCTTTAAATTGTTCCAGTCTTGAGGTTCCTTCTAATTCATCCGCATTCGAAAGGGAGAAGAAGCGCTCGACAAATGATTTCTTCCATTTCACGGCGCTGCCATAATCCAGCTCTCCGTACTTTTCGAGAAATGTTTCATCTCTAATATTTAAAATCGGTTGGAGTTCGTCTGAATAATGTTCATCATACAAGTAATCCAAATAGTAAAAAGAGTAGAACAACGCTTCAGTTGCAAGCAGGTCCTTGGCTCGTTTTGCGAGTAAATTCCAATCCAATCGACCGCTTTTCAGCAGGTTCAGCGTACATTCCCGCAAATCACAAAATTTAATCAAATTTAAATCGGCATGCAGTAATACCCATTGAACGTTGGTTGCTTCTTTATATAAATGGATGGCGATATGAATCAAAAAATCCATTTCTTCAAGTAAATAAGCAGGTGTATCTTCTAAATTAGTTTGTACTGCATTCTCCAGTAATTCTTTTGATGCTTGATAATTTTTCTTTAGATCAACATCGTAAGAAAAATCGATATCGATATGCCTTACGAGCGGGTCCTCAGAAAGTTTTACATGCGGATAAATGTTGCCAATATGCATTTTCCAAAGCATTTCCTCTTGTCTCGATACTTGGTTTATCGTGTTACTGGACCAATCATAATCACCAATCACATACCCAAGTGATTTAAGCACCTGAGAAACTTTGTTTCGATCCGATAAATCAATCAAGAAGTCCAAATCATTACATATTCGAAGACCCATATCTTTATATACTTTTGGAAGAAGCACAAAGCCTTTGAGAGGGATCGCTTTGATCGATTGTTGATCAAATGCCTGTAAGACCTGCAGCCCTTCGGCAAACATCAGTTCATTACGATGTTTATTACTGATATAGTAGGAATTGAATAATCGCTTATACATGTTTTTAATTTTTCCTGATTGATCCAATCGAAGTAAGTGGCCGCCGATCAGCTGAAGCACCTTGTGACGATTCGCCAAAGAAACCAATGTATCGATATCAAATCCCTTATCAATAATTACTTTAGCTTCTTCTTCGTTTTCTACTGTCATCTCAATACGTGAGCAGAGCAGTAGAAGCCTTTCATGATCTTGAAGCTGTATATTTTCGTTCATTTTATCCTCCTAAATGCAGTGGTAATGAAATACTCTCATGTTCCGGCAGTACCCCTGAACCGATGATTCGGAACGCTTGCACTTGCTCTAACATTTCTGTAATTTTGCTGACAGATAATTGAAGCTTGTCATGATTAACTTCTATATAATGATTCCAGGAACTGTCGCTGTTCTCGGGTATCGTTTCAATATTTTCTCCTATTCTATCTTGATGATTGGATAACGATTCAATGAAGCAATGGGGAGAAGATGAAACGGTTGGATAAAAAATATACGCCACCGGGCATTGTACTCCTGGTTCAGATGATGGCATTAGTTCTCTGAATAACTGGGGATCAATGGCTACCTTATGTTTAGGCGACCAAATATCCTTAATTTCTTCCGCATTCATGTTTATATTTACTTTCTTGATCACTTCCGGGTATTTGGTAAGTGTTCCTATGCCGATATGGGGGTAATCTGGCCAACCACTGGCCATCAGAACACCATTTTCTTCAAATAGAAACGTCTTATCTCCGCTCATTAATTGATAGCCGAACCGATGTACCAATTCCATGATTGTCGTTGTTTTCCCAGATCCTTTCGGCCCTGTAATCAAGTAGGCTAAGCCATTACGGAAAGCACACGAAGCATGAAGAATTACGGTTCCTTCATTTTCTTCATTCTTAATCACGACATCTCTAATCAGCTCAATTAAAATCAAATTAAATGCTTCAGAGGTTATGTCGCCACTTGTAATGTCAATGAATTTATTAGGAGCATCAAACGTTAAGAGCGTATTTGTATGCTCGCAGAATAAATACTCTTTTTCTCCAATTTGCTGACGCACAGCCGGAATCGTAAAAAATGCAGATGCACTTTTTCGAATATATACAGATTCCCAACCCTGATTATCAGCATAATTTGCAGGATCTGCTGCTCCCTTTTGTATACGAATGGTTGCTATACACGAAGAAGCATCATCCAGTGGTTCATGGATAACAAAATGTGTGCTGAAGAAGTCAATCACCCTGTCTATTTGAACTCCATCTTCAACCAACATAACAACGTTTGAATTCAGAAAATGAAGTGTAATCGTTTTGATCTCAAACACCTCTATTCAGATATTTAGAAATTACTTGGTAATGTGATTATGATCTCTATAGGCTCTTCGCATTCCGGCCAACGATTTCTTTATCGGATGCGCATCTTCCCATTCAATTAAGGAAGTAATGAGTTCTTGGGTTACAGGGTGAAGACTTTCTCTATATGCTTTATCCTTCATCCAAGGACGTGACGTATATCCGCCCTTCGTTTCGTCCTTGGCTTGCAAGCTAAAATGGACAGTTCGTCTTTCACTACCCGCTTTAGTAGATCCACGGTGAAGTATTAAAGCGTTAAATAGTACTAGATCACCAGGTTCACAATACAGTGTGACTTCATGAGGGAGGGGGGACGATTCTCTGTTTAGAATCGCTTGCAGTTCTTGTTCATTCAATGCTCTGATATGCGTACCAGGGACTGCTTTAAAAGCTTCATCTTCATATAGGGAAAGATTGGCTAGCAGAAACGTAGTTTGTCCCTGTTGATCAAAATCATAGGGATCTTGCTGATCACGGTGCCAAACCAGATTGTAATCCACTTTTTGAGGAGCCCAGAATGAATGCATCGTCCAAAATCGAAGTTGATCACCAATGATTTGAGATATAGAAGACATCATTTTCGGATTAGCAAACAACTCGTCAAAAGAAGGGTGACGAAGTTCCGGAGATAAGATGTCCGCAACACCCCATGTATCATAGTCCTCATCCTTTTGGGTATACCTGGTCTTGAACTGTAAAGGATCACTGTTAACTTTTTGATAAACCAATTCTATTGCCGATCTTAACCTATCTAAATCCTCGGCTGATATTACATTCTTTAATAAAATGAATCCATCCTTATGATAGGATTGCAGCTGATCAGTGGTTAACAAGGCAAACAGCTCCTTTATCGTTATTTACTTATAACCGGCACTTCCACCTTTTTATATCTTTGTTCTGTATAGTAGTCTTCGGCATCAAGCATTTCTTGAAGCCCTTGCAATTTAAAAACATCTTGAACCGATGCGATTTTATCTTCGATCTGTAAGGTATTCCCTGCCAATTTGATCTGCTGGAATGTTTGTCTGATCGCGTGGATGGAAGTTCTGAGTCCATGATTTGCATAAATAACCATTTTTACTCCATACTCTTGCAGCTCTGAGGCACTAATCTGAGGATAGGTTGTGGGTACCAGGATGATGGGTAATCTATTGGAATAGAGACTTAAAAAATGTAAAATTTCAGAGGGATCATTTTTCTTGGAATGAATTAATATAGCGTCTGCTCCTGATTCTTCATAAGCCTCCGCTCTTGCTACAGCCTCATCCATTCCAGCACCCGCAATGAGTGCTTCAATTCGAGCAATTACCATAAAATCAGGGTTGCGCTGTGTATCCTTAGCAGCTCGTATTTTTCCGGAAAACTCTTCAATGGTAGCGAGCTTTTGTTCTCCCCCAGCAAAACTATTTAACTTGGGAAACAATTTATCTTCCATGCAGACAGCAGCAATACCATTACGTTCGTATTCACGTACCAAATGCATCACATTATTTACATTTCCATAACCCGAATCACAATCTGCGATCACCGGAATGTTGGTTACAGCATCCATTGAAGCAGCGGCTTGTAAATATTGCGTCATCGTGAGGATATTCGCATCCGGCACAGCATTTACTGCGGAAATTTCCAGACCACTTGCCCATATTCCGTCAAAACCCGCTTCCTCTACCAGCTTTGCACTTAATCCATCATGCGCTCCAACGATTTGGATAATTTGATCACCGGCAAACAAACTTCTGAGTTTTTGTGCTTTCACAATAAATCTCCTCACTTTTTGGGAATGGTACTTCCTTGTTCCAACTGAATTATTTCTCCTGTCCTTTCCACGATATCCGCGTCGACTCCAACCGGCATCAGCTGACCAATTCGGTAGCCAAGGTACATGGGATCAAGACCATTGGCTTTGCTGACACGATCAATGTGCTGATAATAATAGTAATGTAAGTTATTTAGTCCACAGATTATTTCCGGCTGGGCAATTTTCATCGGCACCGTTAATACTTTCTCAAGGAAATACTCGGAAAGCTGTAATATGGGCGTTAAATCATATTCCACTTCATACCGCTTCCACTTATTCATGACCGCTGCGAATTGCTCAGTAGCCAGATTACCTGCCCCTCTAGCCATTCCGCATATGGATGTGTCAATATAAGACACCCCTAAATCCATAGCTCTCAGCGTATTAGCAAAAGACAACCCAAGATTGTTATGTCCATGAAACCCAAGCGGTATCTCTGTCTTATTCTTTAATGTATTTACAATGGTTGTAATATCGTCAGGATGAAAAGCACCGTAAGAATCTGCAAAATAAAAGACGTCAGCGCCTGCATGTTCGGCTTCTTGGGCAATCATGGCTAATTCACCAGCACCAATATAACTCGCTGACATCAAGTTCAAACAAACTTTAAAACCCCAGTCTTTCAGTACAGAGACATAGGTTAATGCATTTTGCACATGTTGGGGGTATGCAGCAATACGAATCCAAGTCACACATGAGTCTCGCAAGTCTTCAAGTTGACGAAGTGCACAGACTTCAGGGATTACCATGACAGCATACTGTGAATACCTGAGTTGTTGCGGAAGGGAAAGAATCAATTCAGCATCGCATTTGGCAACGCTTCCAACCTGAGTGGATCGATTGCTCCCCGATCCACCACGATATCCAATTTCTATAATCTCAACACCCGCATGATCCAATTGATGGATCAGCAGTTTAATCTCTTCAGGTGTAAACATCCACATGTTCAGATTTCCGCCATCTCTCAATGTGCAATCTAACAACGATATTTGGCTAATGTTTCAAACCTCCGTTTCACAGGTACAAATCAAGAGACACTCACAGCCAAGGTAGACGTAAAGCGTTTTACAATTTCTTGTGGTGTCCACTCTACACGTTTTCCAATTTTCCCTGAATTAGCTTCTACCTTGCAATGAATCATAACGGGGCCTTCTTCCACGATCTCCGGGAATTGATCCAGAGATTCAATAACATGCACCTTGTTATACCCTATATTTTCCATAATTGCTTTTGAGTTTGAGATGGGAACAGTGTGTTGTCCCCCTGTACTTTCATGCATTTCGTTATCTAAAACAATATGGATAAGATTGGAGGGTTTGTGCTCGGCAATCATAAGCGTAATACCAAAATTCATTACAAACGACCCATCCCCATCCAGAACAATAAATGTGTTATGAGGATTTGTTTTGGCCAATCCCAAGGCAATAGGTGCCGCCATTCCCATTGAACCAACCATATAAAAGTGTTCTGGCCTATCACTGGCATTATACAAATCTCGCGTAATGTATCCACAAGTTGATATGATATGAGCATCTGGATAATCTGTAATCAATTTTTCTATAACTTCTATTTTCCTCATATGGCCTCCTTAAATCGCCTCTTTAATCAACAAAGCAACCGGCATGCTATTCTTTTCAATAAGCTCAGTACAAGCTTTAACAGAAGCTGCACTATGTTCTTTGTCAAATTCCACATAAGGTATTTTAATAGCATCTAGCACATGAAGAAGCCTCTCGCCAATGAGATCATGTTCGACTGCATCATTCTCAAAGGCCCCTCTCCAGCTGATGATTAACAAAGCCGGAATTTGATAGATTGAATATAAGGATGTCAGGACATTCATCGAATAGCCCAGACCTGAATTTTGCATTAAAATTGCACATTTCCTGCCACCTAAATGCATGCCTACGGCAACACCTAATGCAGAATCCTCCCGAATTGCGGGCATATAGACAATCTCTTTCTTTTCAACATACTCCTTATCTTCTAAAATCCTAAATAGTCCCTTTAATAATGAACATGGCACTCCAGTATACGCATTGTAGCCATGTTCATATAATTCATTTGTGATGCTTAACGCTTCATTACTCATTCACAATATCTCCATCTCTACGTTAGTTTGTATAAACCGTTATCTTACTTTCTCAATAATGCTTTCCATAGAAAGAGAAGATGAAATAATTTTATTGGAATAGGGGTGGTCTTTTTCAATGTGATACATACGAAGCGCGTCTGTATCCTTCAAAATATTTCCTGTCAAGATACATGCAACCGTTTCGTCCTTATCGATTATGTTAGCTTGAATTAACTTTTTGACACCGGCTACCGTTGCAGCTGAGGCAGGTTCACAACCGATTCCAGAAGCATCTACCACGGCCTTAGCATTTAAAATTTCCTCATCCGTGACAGACATGGCTGCACCGTTGGTCTCCTTGAGCGTACGCATCGCTTTACGCCAACTTGGTGGGTCACCAATATTAAGGGCTGAAGCTAAGGTGTATGGGTGCGGCTCAGGTTCAAGCACTTGTTTTTGTGCAGTAATCATCTTATAGAAGGGGCTGGCTCCTTCTGCCTGAATAACAGCAACTCTAGGCAATTTATCAATAAAACCCAAGGCGAACAGATCGGAAAGACCTTTTCCTAAAGCCGATACATTACTCAGAGCTCCACCTGGCACCACTATCCAATCTGGCAGTTCCCAATTCAGGTCTTGTGCAAGTTCATACACAATGCTTTTCTGACCTTCAATCCGAAATGGGTTAATCGAATTACAGATATATAGGCCCAGTGATTCACTATGTTCTTCTAAAAATTTTATTCCGTTATCATATGTACCTTCGAAGGAGAAAATATTCGCACCATACGCCAAGGTCTGCAGTACTTTATTTAAAGAAATATTTTTATTAGGCACAAAAACATAGGACGTTGTTTGTGCGATTGCTGCATACATCGCTAATGAAGAGGATGTATTTCCTGTGGAGGTACAAGTGAATCTGCTGTATCCCATGGATTTACCATGTGTAACCGCAACCGTCATGCCATTATCTTTGAAGGAACCACTTGGGTTTTCACTTTGCGCTTTTAACCATACGGATCTTGCCCCCACATATCGCTCCACGGTTTCCGGACTGTACAACCCTGTATTCCCTTCATATTTCGAAACAACCATCTCTTCTTCCACATCCGGAAAAATAAGCTCCTTATACCTCCATACACCACTGGCATATATGGACCGGCGGTCAGACAAACGTTGATGAAAACGATGTTTTAATTCGTCCGTATCGACTGCACTAAAGTCTTGTTGAATATCCAGCATCCCATTGCAGGTACATGTATAACGGAATTCGCTATACTCCGTCTCACAATTTATACAGATATACTTCATGTTTTATCGATAGACTTCCCGGGTCTATCCTATCCCCCTCTTATTCTGACTTCATGTAGTCCTGGTAGGTTATTTAAAGATGGTTTTACAAAAAAATGAAAGTTTCTGTTCCATTGCATAAACTTCGTCATTTAGACTTAATTCTTGTTTAATATTCAAAAAAAGGTTTTATTTTCCACTATGTTACACTAAGACGTTACTCTTGAAAAGCACTTTTTTTTCATATTTTAAATTTAAAAGAAAAAGATAGTTTTTATCACATATTATTCTAAATAATGACAAATTTTGAGCGAATTATAAAAAGGAATGAACGATTTCAGAACAACGATATAAGTTAAATCAAATAAAAAAAACCTTGTATAAGGAGGAGGAAGGCCAGCTATAAACACACCAACTGGTAAAAGGAACACAGGCTATGAACGAGCTAAAGAGCAGCGAACGAATGGATCAATATCTGGTCATGTAGAACGAGAATGGGGCCACCGTTACTCGGTCAGAGGAATCTCCAAAACAAAAGAAAGGCCTTCTTCTTCCCAGATGGGGAATTAGACGACCTTCCGATGCTTTTGAAACATATACATTTGGTAAAAGGTAGAGCGGGGCGCGGCTTGTGTAGTGGCAAGCCGCGTAAGGATGAGGTACAGCACCCAATGGGTGCTGTACCTCATGGGTAAGCGCCACGACCGCGAAGCCGTGACGCTTCTCCCGCTGCATGCCGCCAATCGGCCTATGCAGCTTCCTCCTTGCCGCTGCATCTACATGGCAGCGGCTTCTTCTCCCAGCGGCAGCGTGTAATACTGCGCCTGCTGCCCTTCATGCTGCTGGTATACCACGACCAGCAGCGTCCGGCCTTTCGCGGCAAGCGGGCTGGCGCCAGCTAGCACACGCTCAAGCCGGAACGGAAGCACGTCCAGTACAGCGTGCTTCTGCAGTTCCTTTTCGCCGAGACCAAGGTCGGCGAAAGCACGGGCTCCCATGACCGTCTGTGCGGTCATGGCCGAGGTCATCGGCAGCGCACGCGAGGCGTTGCCGTCCACACCGTCCGCCGCTCCATCCGCGGCGGACCCAATTGCGTCGCCCGCAGGGAGCGACGCTGCAGCCCCGGCACTGCTGCCGATCACACCCGCCGCATCCGCGGCAGAGTCTTCCCCGGCAGCAGTCGAATTCCCAGCAGCGGCAATCGCACTCGTGCCGCTGCTTTCCAGCCATGCCGAGCCTGAGGCACCGGCAACACGTGGCAGACGAACGTCTTCCGGACGTTCAGCCAGCGTTTTCATATACAGCGCCCACTGATCCTTCTCCAGCGCGTCTTCCCACCAGATTTTGCGTGGTTTGTACTTGTGGCCGAGGAAATAGTCCAGCTTCATCAGGCCGAGCACGATATCCATATGCGGCGTGTTGCGCGATTCCAGGAAGCTGTGCAGACGGGTGAACAGATCCTCCAGCTGGTGACCGATCTTCTGCCATCCCTGACCCTCCCAATAATCCCCGAACGCCTGGAAGAAATCAAACGGCGAGTTGAACTCCTGCTCCATCAGATACTTGAGCGTATGGTCCATCCGGTGTGCGTTCCAGTATTTCTCCAGCACATCCTCCAGCCGTTTCAGGCGCACGATGTCGCTGAACGGCAGCACGTCACTGCCCAGAATTTCATACGGCGCGTGATCCATATACGTGTAGTTGTACTTTTCCGCATCCAGACGCAGGCCGGTACCGCGCAGCATTTTGAGGAATCCGAGCTGAAGCTCTTCCGGCCCCAAAGCAAACACATCGTTGAACGTCTTGCGGAACGTATTATAATCTTCCTCCGGCAGTCCGGCGATGAGATCCAGATGCTGGTCGATTTTGCCGCTGGCTTTGACCTTGTTCACCGTACGGCTCAGCTTGGCAAAGTTCTGACGGCGTTTCACCAGTTCATTCGTCGGATCATTCGTGGACTGTACCCCGATCTCGAACCGGAATGTGCCCGGCGGCGCATTCTCTGCCAGATAATCGAGTACTTCAGGGCGCATGATGTCCGCCGTAATTTCGAACTGGAACACCGTCCCCTGATGATTCTCGATCAGGAATTTGAACATCTCCATCGCGTAATCGCGCTTGATATTGAATGTCCGGTCCACAAACTTGATCAGCTTCGCACCCTTCTCAATCAGGTACAGAATGTCCGACTTCGTCCGCTCAATATCGTAATAACGTACGCCGACCTCAATACTGGACAGACAGAACTGACAGCTGAACGGACAGCCCCGACTGGTTTCAAAATAAACAACGCGTTTCCCGAGATCCGGAATATCCTCTTCAAAACGGTGCGGTGACGGAAGATCGTTCAGATCCGCCTTCGGTCGTCCTGGCATGAGAATGACCTCTTCCCCTTTGCGATACGCGAGTCCATACACAAAATGGAACTTCTTGCTCCCCTCCAGCTCCGTCAGGAGCTGATGCAGCGTCTCTTCCCCTTCACCCATGACGATGAAATCGACATTGGGAATCCGGTTCATCCAATATTCCGTGTCATAGGACACTTCCGGCCCGCCCAGCAAAATTTTCACGTCAGGCATAACCTTTTTCAGATTATCAATGACCTTGATTGTCTCTTCAATGTTCCAGATGTAACACGAGAACCCAATCACGTCCGCGCCGCGCTGGTACAGATCGGACACAATATTCATGACCGGGTCCTTGATTGTATACTCCGCCAGCTCAATATCAAAATCCTTCTCACTGTACGCCTTCAGACACCGCAACGCCAGCGAGGTATGGATGTACTTTGCATTCAAAGTAGAAAGAATAACCTTCATGGTTCACAACCTTTGCCTGGACACCCAGACCATATTTTTTGGTAAAAGTAAAGCTTCACAGCCATCCATCCCCTGATGCTGTTCATGTAAACCTATTGTCAACACCCAGTCTTGGATACTGTTCTTGTTATATCTATATATATATCCATTCCACGTCTCATGGACATATCCTACTTTTGTCTTTCAAAGGGTGGACATCCTTTTCAAAAAGACATCCGCTTCCGCCAACCTCTGATCTACTATATATAGGCCTAGGATCACTCATCGACTCCATATCCTGTGCGAGCCAACAATTGCTTTCTCCAACAGCAATGTCCACCTTTTGAAAGACAATTCAGCTTATTTCGTCCACCATACAGAGACACTCCGCCCCAACTTTAACCTGAAAAAGACCGCATTCAAGTTCCATCCAGGATCCACGATTCGCAATACACGAGTCATAATCCATATCAAACGCCACTTTACCGAGAGCACGAAGCCAGCACCCGATAATCACTCTCACTCCTCATCATTTCCCTCTTGCTCTCACTCAAACTCGTAAAACGCATCATCATCCGTATCCACTTCTTCGCCCGATTGCTTCTGGAAGAACTCCAGGAAAGGCAGCCCATACTTGCGGTACTTGACCTCACCGACCCCTTTGATACTCAGCATGTCACGTTCCGTCTGCGGACATACCACACTCATCTCGCGAAGCGTTGCATCATTGAAAATGATGTACGATGGCACATGCTCCTTCGCCGCCAAATCGCGCCGGATCAGGCGCAGCTGCTCGAATACTGTCTCGTTGACCGCCGATGGCATCGCATCGCGTCCACGACGTCCACCGTAGTTCGTACCCGAAGCCGTTGCCGCCGTCTTCCGCACTACCCGCTGCATCACTTCACGCTGGCCTTTGAGCACTTCCACCGCCAGAGGCTGCAAACGCACAACCGGGTACTGTCCCTCGGACAACATCAGATAGCCTTCCGATACCATCACGTTGATGATCTCCGCAATTTCCCGTTCCGTGCGGTTGCCCATCACGCCGTAGGTCGGCAGGGAATCGAAGCCGTATTCCAGCACTTTTTTGGCACGCGAGCCCTTGAGCACCGAAGCCACCAGGGATACGCCGTACCGTTCGCGCATGCGGTGAATGCAGCTGAATATTTTCTGCGCATCAATTGTCATATCCACCAGCTCGCGGTCGTCCGTACAGGAACTGCAAATGCCGCATGGGTTGTCCTCATGTATCTCCCCGAAGTAGTCCAGCTGCGCACTGCGCAGACAACGCGTCGTGTAACAGTAATCGACCATCTGCTGCAGCTTCCGGTAATCGTTCTGTTTGCGATCGCCCTCCATCGGGTTCTGCTCGATCAGGAACTTCTGAGTAATAATGTCCTGTGCCCCAAACAGCAGAATGCATTGACTTGGCTCTCCGTCCCGTCCCGCACGTCCGGCTTCCTGCACATACGCCTCCATGTTCTTCGGCATGCTGTAATGCAGCACATAACGCACGTTGGATTTATCGATCCCCATCCCAAATGCATTGGTCGCCACCATCACCCGGATATCATCGTACAAAAAAGCTTCCTGGCTCTGGGCCCGTTCATCATCCGTCATCCCGGCATGGTACCGTCCTGCGGGCAATCCGGCATGCAGCAAACGCTGATGCAGATCGTCCACGTCCTTACGGGTCGCGGCGTATACAATACCTGGCTCGCTGGCATGCTCGCGCGCGTAGTTCAGGACAAAGTCCTTTTTGCTCTCACCGCGCAGCACGCTAAACGCCAGATTATCCCGCCCAAGTCCGGTCACATAGGTCTGCGGGTCCTGCAAACGCAGCAGCCGCAGAATATCGCCCATGACCTCGGGCGTCGCCGTCGCCGTGAAGGCCGCAACCACCGGCCGCTCCGGCAAACTGTCCACAAACGGCGCTACCGCCAGGTAGCTTGTCCGAAAATCATGCCCCCACTGCGACACACAGTGGGCCTCATCCACGGCAACGCAGGAGATGGGCAGCTGCCCCATCTCATCGCGGAACCAGTCCAGCTCCAGTCGCTCCGGCGCGACATAGAGCAGCTTCAGCTCACCGCGCTGCGCCGCGCGGATGCGATCATTCACTTCTTTGCCGCTTAACGTACTATTGATATAAGCGGCAGCAATGCCGGCGGTCGTGAGCGCATCGACCTGATCCTTCATTAACGAGATGAGCGGGGAGACGACCAGCGTCAGCCCCGGATATAACAGAGCAGGAATCTGATAACAGATCGACTTCCCGCCCCCGGTAGGCATGATGCCCAGCGTATCTTCGTATTCAAGCAGGCTGGACACGATCTTTTTCTGACCCTCGCGAAAGTCGGGGTAGCCATAATATTTTTGCAGGAGACCCTGCGCTTCTTCTAAAGTAGGTGCTTGCACACTCATGTAAAGACTCCTTACTTGTCACTGGTGTTCCTCCACCAGCTTGGTCCCATCCGATTCTGACATCCGAACACGGCACCATTGCCGCATCCTTGACAACAAAATGGCGTTCTCATGACTTGTCCGTCAAGCAAAACGCCGCTCCCTTTAGTTTAACGGGCCAGCCCCGAATGAGCAACCGCGTTTTATTGTAAAACGTTTGAAGCTTCTTCATCAAAATAAAAACAACCGCTCATCCCTGTTTGGACAAGCGATTGCTTTAAATAAGCGTTGATTGCAAAATGAGTACCTAGATTTATCTCTCTACTTTCGAGGCTATCCTTCATTCTGCTCTTTCCGGTTCCGCATCTCTTTACGTAAAATGACTTCCAGCTTCTGCCGATTATCAAGCAGGCTGGGATCGTTTGGCAGGTACTCCCGGGCTTTCCTATTATGCATCATGGCCTGCTCCCAGTTGCCCAGATGGGCATAACACAGGGATAGGCGAGCATGCGGCAGCCAGGTGCGGCATGCCTCGGGAACCGGACGCAGACCCGTGTCGCGGCTGCTCACGTCCACTGCCTGCAAATACCAGTAGATCGCAGGGACCAACTCCTGCCGTTCATGAAAGCAGGCCGCGATCGCACAGCAGAAATCCGCATGCGGCAGGTCATACTGGAACGACTGCAGCAGTGCGCCCAGTTTACGTCCCGGCTGACCAAGCCGCTCGTAACATTCCGCCAGCCGTGCACAGGCAATGAGCCGATCCTCACGATAGCCGCTGGGCTGCTCCAGCAGCTTTGCGTACCCCCGGGCCGCCGCCGCATAGCGCTGGTGGTCAAAACATTCGCCTGCATAATAGAACAGCAGGCGACCCTGGGCTGCGCCCTCTTCGGCGATCCATTTGCGCAGGATGCGCACATTTCGCGCCGAATGATGGCCCGCCTCGCGGCGGTGCGTGACGGCAATATCTGCCGAAATGACCCCGCTCGGCGGGAAGCTGAGCTGCTCGTGCAGCCGGCCATGCCAGCGGCACCCGGCATCCCGCTTGACCAGGCGCAATCGTCGGTCCGTCACGAGCGGACTTCCCTCCGGCCCCTCGGCCAGCGTATAGTTCAAGATCACAGCCGCCGTCTCCCCCTCGGACGGCAGCTGCTGCTTCAACTGCTCCAGCTTCGCCCTTTCCGCAGGCAGCAGAACATCATCCGCATCCAGCCACAGGATATACTCCTGCGTGGCCTTGTCGAATGAGTAGTTTCGCGCCGCCGCAAAATCATCCGTCCACTCATACGTGTAGACCCGGTCGGTATATTGCGCAGCAATGTCCATTGTTCGGTCCGATGAACCGGTATCCACAATGACAATCTCGTCTGCGATTCCGGCTACCGAGCCCAGACAGCGCGCAAGCGTGCGTTCCTCGTTCTTCACAATCATGCACAGACTGATGGTGATCACGTTCCGAGCCCCTTCCTGTCATACGCGTATTGCAGTCTACTAGCTATGCTATTTTTTCCTACACAGGGTTTGCCCTAACTCCCCACCGACTCATCGCACAAACTGCCCACACTCCCATTTCTCACATGGTGCATCTCCCTTATCCCGTTACCCTTCAACATTCTCCTGACGACGAAGCCGTTTCACCTGCTCCACCGCTTGGTCCAGCGCTTTCTTGCGCAGTTTCATCAATCGAAGGTGATTCTGCTCAACCTCAGCAAAATGTACATGATCCAGCTGCATCCACTCCGTCACTTGTTTCAAGGTTGGCGACATATGCAGCTGCGTTTTCCGGCGCTTGCGGGCCACACAACATAAATATTTATGATGAACTTCCAGTTTCAAGACTTCAAAATACGGCATCAGACACATCGCCAGGTTTCCTGCATAGAAGGTTTGCTTGTGATCATAGAACGGATGATATCCGTAGGGTACGGTCACAATCAGGGTTCCTTCTTCCTGCAGCAAACGGTGAATTTGGATCAATAACGTCTCCGGATGGGCAAAATGCTCCAGCACTTCTCCGAGCAGCACCGTGTCGAAGAGGGTTTTTACTTTCCACTGCGTAATGTCCAACATGCGAAAATCCACATTGTTCCGGACAGGTTTGGATTCTTTGGCAAGTTCTCCTTGTGCATACCGGATACTCTCTTCCTCCAGATCAACTCCTGTGACACGAAACCCTTCCCTCGCCAGCAAAATGGAGGTGATACCCTGACTGCACCCCACATCCAGAATTCGTTTGCCTGTGGCTTCGCGGCACATCCAGTGGATGCGGGTCCTGGTCGCTTCATGGGATTCTTCCGAGTTAATCTCGCCATAATAACGTTCGCTCACCCGATCATGATTCGCCATGGGTATCCCCCGATTTCTCTTGATGTTTGACTTCTTCTACTTCTACTTCTACTTCTTCTTCTTTTGCTACCTCATGAGCTTGCTCTACGTTCTGCGTCATCTGTTCATGTTGTTCCTCTAGTTCCACTAGCACATCATTCACTTCCTGGACACTTTGCACAGCTGCTGCATCACGTCGATTAGGCTGCCCAAGCACCACAATGTTCCCCCCGTGGCATCCGGCAGTTGCATTGCGTGTATCAAAAATAAGCTTCGCATGGTCCGCCATCTCCTGATAATTGAAGCCCGAGTGGTCGGTTGTGATGATCACCAGATCGGCCCACGTCCACAAGCCCGGTACTGCTGGCTGGGACTGAAGCACTGTATCGTCATCCTTGCGGAAGACCGACACCATCGGATCCGTGAAAACGACCTCTGCACCTGCTGCGCTCAGCAGCCGGAAGACATCCAGGGCTGGCGATTCGCGCAGGTCGTCGATATCCTTTTTGTAAGCCATGCCTGCCAGTACTATGCGTGCCCCCTGAATCGGTGTTCCGCTCTGTTCCAGCAGTGCTGCTGCACGCTGGGCCACACGCTCCGGCATTTTCCGATTGGTCGCGTCCGCCAGCGTGATGAATTGCAGATCCGATCCCTGACGGCTTGCAGCCCAGGATAGATAGATCGGATCAATAGGAATACAGTGGCCGCCGATGCCTGGACCGGGATAGAACGGCATATACCCAAACGGCTTGGTCGCAGCCGCATTCAGCACTTCCCAGATGCTCACACCCATTTGTTCACAGGCAGGAGTCAGCTCATTTACCAGCGCAATGTTCACACTGCGAAACGTGTTCTCGAACAACTTTGCCGTTTCAGCCACGGTCGTTGAACTGACCGGAACGATCTCGCTCAGGAACGAGCCGTAGAATGCTTTACCATAGGATAGGCAGGCGGGGGTCGAGCCTCCGATAATTTTCGGGGTGTTTTTTACACTGTAGTTGACACTGCCCGGGTCCACCCGTTCGGGAGAATAACAGACATAAAACTGCTCGCCTGCAGCCCAGCCTGTGGCTGCTTCGATCGGCTGCTTCACTCGCTCCTCGGTTGTGCCGGGGTATGTCGTGCTTTCCAAAATAACCAGGCTTCCCTCCTGCAAATAAGGAGTCATGCCATCCACTGCCGCCGCAATATAGGAAATATCCGGCTGGTGATCCATCGTCAGCGGCGTGGGTACACAGATGACAATGACATTTGCCTGCGCTACTGCGGCATAATCTGTACCGGCTGCAAACAAGCCGGCTTCGGTAAGCGTTTGTATGGCCTCATCTTCGATCCCGATGACATACGAATCACCCTTGCGCAACCTCGCCACCTTGAATTCATCAATATCGATCCCATGAACACGATAACCCGCCTGTGCCATCTCCACCGCCATGGGCAGTCCGACATAGCCGAGACCAATCACGGCGGCTTTCAGGGAGCGGCTGTTTATCCTGTCTTGCATATGTTCCACCTCCAAACGCTCCGCCTCCCTTTGATTAGTCGATATAGCCGCCTGCACGCAAAAACTGGGCAATCGCTTGCCGGTTCATCACGGCACTGTCTGAACGATATTCCGAGAAGGTCACACGTGTCAGGCTGCTGTACGGATCTGCCAGGCGCTTGTCCGGTTCCTGCGGCAGAATCACATAATATTGTTCATCATACTTGTATGTGCGCGGCGCCTCGAAGGGCGAGATCAGCACTTCATGCAATTTCTCGCCTGGACGTATCCCTGTTATCTTGTAATCGCCTGCCGGGCGTCCGGCCTGTTCCAGCATGACCGATGCCAGATCCGTCATTTTGCAGGCTTTCATTTTCATCACAAACGTCTCTCCGCCCACCGCAGCCTCAGCCGCCTTAAGCAGCAAGTGAATGGCTTCCGTACGGGTCAGGAAAAAGCGGGTCATACCCTTATCGGTAATTGTCAGCATCTTGCCCTCATCAATCTGTCGCCGGAATAATGGCACCACACTGCCGCTTGTACCCAGCACATTGCCACCCCGGATGCAGACAAACCGGGTACGTTCACTCAGCCAATTGGCACGGATCATCATTTTTTCACCCAGAGCCTTCGTCATACCGTAGACATTAATCGGATCAACCGCCTTATCGGTCGAGACATCGATGACTTTGGGAATCTGCATGCGAATTGCAGCCCGAATAATATTCTGCGTGCCGATGACATTTGTTTTAAATGCTTCGTCCGGCTGGTCCTCGCATACCGGAACATGTTTCAGTGCAGCCAGATGAAAGAGGACATCCACTCCCCTGCACGCATCCTCCACTGCCCGGTAATCCCGAATATCCCCGATGAGAAAACGCAGACGCGCATCATGGCCGAAATCCCGCTCCATGGTAATCTGGGCGTATTCATTACGGGACAGGATGCGAATCTCGGCCGGGTCCTGTTCCAACAGCACCTCAGTCAGCTTTTGACCCCAGGAGCCTGTTCCTCCAGTGATCAGAATTGTTTGTCCTTTAATCATGGATGAATCCCTCCCTGATCAGATCATGAATTCGCGTAAGACCTGTACCATCTCGTCCCGGCTTAACCGGTCTTTTGGCGGTACCTTTTTAACCGAAGTGTTGTTTGAATGAACAATATTGACATAATTCCGGGAAGCAAGCAGCTCATGGGGCAAGTCAATGACATTGCCATGTGTACCTCTGCCTGGAAGCTTCACGCGGTACCCTGCTGCGTACTCGTCCGTTTTGTATAAGTAGACATAAAATTGCGGAGAACGATGAAACGTCGGTGCCATCTCGTTATTGACGCTGTCCCACAGATATCCGTTCTGGTTGATAAGTGCCATCGTCTGCGGCTGTGGCTGCACATCATAGAGCTGCTGTACAAAGGTCCGGTGGTACAGATCATCCGAATCCAGACGGGCAATATAAATGTGCTCCGCTCCTTCGGCAAATGCCAAAATCGCCCGCACGCTCTCGATATTCGTCCCAAAACGAATGTTGGCAGGCAGCGGCTCCTGTTCCGCCAGAATCTCCTGCATCAGTTCTCCCGACTCTTTGGACAGCTTCACCACCGTCAGGAAATCCTGATTCGTTTGTGCTTTAAGACAGTGCAATGTAAAGGTGCGAAAAATACCCATTCGCCGCTCCAGCCATTCTCTCGTCAATCGCTGTGGGTCCATCCCATAGTTGTTGAAATTGATTTCAATCACGACTTTCCTGGACATCACATTCCTCCTCATCCGAATCTGCCAATCTTCGTTCACAGGAGCTCGGATCGCTTTCATAGTTTTTGGCAGTCGACTCTATAGCGTATGAAAGGAAGATAGAACCGGTACGGACGCTTGCACTGGTTCTTATATAAATAGATTGATATACATCCCAAGATTGGTTCTTCGGGTTGAACGTACAACACGCTGGCAAAGCACGAACATAGAATAGAGAAACCTGAATTTTCAAAGGAGGTCCGCATGCTGCTATGAATTCGAACTATCTTGAAATTGATGGTGTGTTAGATCAACTCGAAGCGGCGCTAAGAGAACAGCGTCCCTTCTCTCTTGTCCGTGTGGGCGACGGCGAAAATATTGTCATGTCCCAGGAGACCGTCTGGACGACGGAGCAGGTTCTGCTCGAGCGATGGGCCATCAAGGCGAATCTGGGTCAAAAAGGGCTTCGTCTTCCCAACCTGCAGCTTCGGGATGAGGTGGCCGCTTCCTTGCAGCGGGCGGATATCGTAGGGGTTCTTCCCTACGGTGACAGTTCAATTAAAGCCCCGGATCACCTCAAACGGCCGCTGACCGATATGCTGTTCGCGCATTTCGGCATCTCTCCCCCCCTCACTTGCCATGCATGTGTGAATCGGGAACTGGCCCAGATGCCACGCTTCTGGGGAATGCTCGCAGGCAAACGGGTCCTGCTAGTTACCCGTGAGCTTGAGGCGCTGCATAATATGCTTGTTCAGGAGCCCTATCATCTGAATATTGCAGCCACACTGCCTTTTGACAGCTGGGATCAAATGAACGAAACCCTTCAGTGGATTCAAACGAATCGGGATGCCTTCGATGTGGCTCTCTTCTGCTGTGGGGTCAATGCGGTTGTGCTTGCTGAACGTACAGCTGCACTGGCCGGGAAAGTCGCCATTGACTTTGGCAAAGCCAATAACATCATTCTCAAAGGCCGTGCCAACTGATCTGGAGGAGCATGGCACCTGACGGATCAACATGTTAACCTCATACGCACCTACAGCAAAAATCCCGGACTCATGGAGCCGGGATTTTTGCTTCTCATTGTACATCTGAATCGGAGGAATCCTTCCTGGAGCGCCAAACCTGTTTCTCAACACTTGTCTGTTCCGGGTATGTCGCAAACTCTGCTGGTTCAGTAAATCATTCTTCTGACGCTCTGCTTTCGGATGAATGAATGCCAATAAATCTATGTCGTTGCTGCAATGCCATAGAACATTTCTGGTCCGGTACGTACTGCCGTAGACACCCCGGAAATAAACGAAGTATATACACTTTCCAGAGCAGGTGGCGGTGACAGATCCTGTGCTGTAAACGTGTGGAATTCAGCCCCGCCGTTCTGCCCAATCGTGCCTTCAGCCCGATAGATTACAAAGAATGGATCGTAAAAGTGACCGCGTACGATTTCCACAACGAATGTATCTCCAAGTTCTCCGGTTACGCCAACCGTGCCATTCAAGGTGATAATGGGATTCGGAACACCAAGGGTCTGAAGGCCAATCGATCCGAACGCATCCGGGGATGGACCCAGGGATAAACCGGGCTGTCCTACAGTTCCCGAGTTCATCGAAGTTCTCATATCCAGGAATACACCCATGAGTAACACCTCCAATGCTATGGGATACGTTATTCTATGAAACTCGATTCTCGCTCGCTTGGATGCATAACAGATTCGATCCACCTATTTTTATTTGCCCCCGGTTAATGGTATATTGAACTGCATAACGAAATGAACGGATCGTATGCACACAAGCGGTACAGGCTGTTCAGAAGGAGATTAGTATTCATGAATAAACGCAAACGATCAACAGGCCGTCCTTCGGCCAAGGGTAAAGGGCAAGCTGGTGCTTCGGCAGCACGCTCCCAGAAGCCAGAACGAGATTTTTCAACCAAGTCTGCAGGGGCTGCCAAGCCCAAGCATTCAGGCGGTTCACCCAAACGCGCAGGCAATGCCCATTACCGCAAGCAGGAGCCACTCCGCCAATATAAAGTAACGGAACCGGATGAACTGTTGAACTTCCTGCTCGAGCATTTGAAATCAGGCCGGAATGCCGTCAAATCCATTTTGGGCCGCGGACAAGTTTCCGTCGATCAGAAGGTGGTTACCAAGTTCAACCATGCGCTGACGCCGGGGCAGATCGTATCGATCAGCAAGGAAGGCGCCGTAGCCGCCCCTACTCTGACAGGAGTTACGATTCTGCATGAAGACGATGATATCATTGTTATTCGCAAGGAAGCCGGACTGCTGTCCATTGCGGCCGATCGCAGTGATGAGCTTACCGCGTATCGTCAGCTGACCGAACATGTACGCCGCACGGATTCGCGGAACCGGATTTTTGTTGTGCACAGACTCGACCGCGATACATCCGGTGTCATGATGTTTGCAAAGAGTGAGGAAGTGAAGCATCACCTGCAGGACAATTGGAAAGATAAGGTGCAGGAGCGTGTTTACGTGGCGCTCGTCGAAGGCCAGGTAGCCAAGCCCGTGGGCACCATCTCCTCGTGGCTGAAGGAAAGCAAAACCATGAAGATGTATTCCAGTCCACGCCCCAATGATGGACAGCATGCCATTACACACTACAAACGACTGCAATCCAATCGTGAATTCTCCCTGCTCGAGGTTCGTCTGGAGACCGGCCGCAAAAACCAGATTCGTGTGCACATGGAGGATCTCGGTCATCCGATTGCAGGTGACAAAAAATATGGTTCACGCACCAAAACACTTGGACGTCTTGGACTCCATGCACGCGTGCTATCGTTCATTCATCCCACAACGGATGAACTCATGAAATTCGAGACTGAGATACCGAAACAATTCCTGTACCCTTTCCGCACGGATGCGCAGCCGGCGAAGTAATCCTTGTTTCTTGGATCGATTCAGGAAGACAAGCCCTGCTGAAAGGAGGAACCCACATTGAAAAACCTGTTGATTACCGGATATCGTGCACATGAACTGCAGATTTTCGGACAGAAACATGAAGGAATTCCTTTCATCAAAAAGGCCATTTCCTCCCGCCTCACGCCGCTTGTGGAGGATGGGCTGGAATGGGTGCTGACGCCTGGGCAATATGGCGTGGACCTGTGGGCCTGCGAAGTGGTACTTGAGCTGAAGAAGACGTATCCACATCTGAAGCTGTCTATTATTACGGCTTTTCAGAACCCCGAGGAACAGTGGAAGGAAGATAAACAGGAATATTATCGCACCATTCTCCAGGGTGTGGATTACTACGGAGCGGTAAGCCGGCAGCCTTATATCGGCCCATGGCAATTTACTGCCCGGGATGACCTGCTGCTGCGCAAAAGTGATGGTATCCTGCTGGTTTACGATGAAGACGCCGCGGAAGGCAGTCCCCGTTTTATGAAGGAAAAAGCCGTGAAAAAACAGCAAAATGAGGATTACACCATCATCAGCGTCACTTCAGAGGATATTCAGTCGATTGCCGAAGATGAGCGGATGAACAGTGTAAGTGAATATGAAGACTCGTCGTTCTGACGGCGGCTAATTAAGCTGAATCCGGACTTATGTTTTTTTTCGAGGCAGGTTGGGTATAAGTAGTATTAAAACTGCGATTACCATGTCGTATGGATAAAGGGGAACTGCAGCCATGACATTAACGCCAGAGCAGCGCATTCAACTGCATGGATTCAACAACCTGACCAAGTCGCTGAGCTTCAACATGTACGATATCTGCTATACCAAAACCAAAGAAGAACGGGAAGCTTATATTGAATATATCGATGAACAGTACAATGCAGACCGGTTGAGCAAAATTCTGAAAAATGTAGCTGATATCATCGGTGCCCATGTGCTGAATATTGCCCAGCAGGATTATGTGCCCCAAGGAGCAAGTGTGACGATGCTCGTCTCGGAAGGACCGATTGTGGAGGTACCTGAGGAATCCTTCGAGGAATCCCCGGGCCCGCTCCCGGACAACGTCGTTATGCAGCTCGACAAAAGCCATATCACCGTGCATACGTATCCCGAATTCCACCCGAGTGAAGGGATCAGTACCTTCCGTGCGGATATCGACGTCTCTACGTGTGGGGAAATCTCACCGCTCAAGGCGCTGAATTATCTGATTCATTCGTTTGATACGGATATCATGATCATGGATTATCGGGTACGCGGCTTCACGCGGGATACGAGCGGACGCAAGCTGTTTATTGACCACGAGATCGGTTCGATCCAGAATTATATTCCGGATGAGATCAAGAACGGCTTCGACATGATTGATGTGAACGTGTATCAGGAAAATATTTTCCATACAAAATGCAAGCTGAAGGCGTTTGATCTCGACAACTATCTCTTTGGTTATACCAAGGAGAAATTGAGCAGAGCTGAACAGCATGAAATTACGGAGTGGCTGAAGCTGGAGATGGACGAGATTTATTATGGTAAAAATATAAACCGCCCTTCTGTACAGGATACCAATTCGTTGTAGTATAATAACCGGGCTTTGTGCCCCACAACAGGGCTTTGCTGACACTCTGGTCGGCAGAGCCTTTTTGCTGTCTTTCGGCAGATGGCCGGTATCCATAGTATAATGACATTACGAGACATTTTCAGATCACACAACCAAAAAATAAATGATAAATCAAAAGAGGTGCACGCAGCATGGCTCCACGTCATTTCAATGCTTTTCACGGCTCCAAAGTCCGGCTCGCCGCCCCATGCCCGGAAGATTGCATGCGTCTGGCACGTTACACGGACAATTACGAATATTTGCGCAACCTGGATACAGACATTGCGGTTCCGCTAACCCCGGATGAGACAGGTTCATCTGCTGTCCGAAGAGACAATGGGTTTGAATTTGCGCTGCGAACGCTGGAGGACAATCGATTTATTGGTTTTACCGCTCTATACCGAATTGAATGGAATAACCGTTCGGCTCGTCTTGCCATCGGGATTGGTGAAGATAAGGATCGTGGGCAGGGATACGGGAGTGATGCGCTCGCTCTCATTATTCGGTATGGCTTTCACGAGCTGAACTTGAACCGGATTGCGCTGGAAGTGATCGAATACAATGAAGCCGCCAGACGGGCGTATCTGAAAGCCGGATTCCGGGAGGAAGGTCGGCAGCGGTCCGCTGTATTGCGGGACGGAACTCATTATGACCTGATTTCGATGAGCATTTTGGCTGAGGAGTGGGCAGCTCGGACCGGACTTCCGCTGTCGTTTCAATCCACATCAACATCAGCGAAACAGAAATCCGAATATGCAGCGTCTACGCTAACTGTTGCAGCTTCTTCCGATCAACCTCGGATTGGTGTAGGGGCCGTCATCCTGAATGAACGCAACGAAGTACTTCTGGTGTGGCGCAATCGTGAGCCGGAACAATACACGTGGAGTATTCCTGGGGGGAAAGTCGATCCTTACGAATCACTGGAGACGGCGGTCATTCGGGAGATTAAGGAAGAAGTCGATTTGGACGTTGCCATCGACAACCTGCTCTGCACTGCAGAGACGATTCGCCCGGAACGAGACGAGCATTGGATATCGGTCCTCTACTCGGCCCAGGTAATCTCCGGCATCGCCCGGAACCTGGAAGAAGGCGGAGCGATTGGCGAAATCGGCTGGTTCCCGCTGGATGATCTGCCTTCTCCCCTTGCCTGTTTTGCCGTTCCCGGTCTAGAAGCAGCCAAGCGACTTTATTTTGAGGATTAGAATGGAGGTTATTCGTATGAAACAATCCGAATCAATTCAGGCACTATTTCAGGCAGCACAGCATGGAGACGTGGCGAATACGCAATCTCTGCTTGCTTCCCTACCCGAGCTGGCAAACACAGAAAATGAAGATGGGCTCACCCCGCTGGGATATGCCTCACATTATGGACAAGCAGACGTGGTACGTGTTCTTCTGGAGCATGGAGCCGAAGTAAACGCCATTTCCCATTCCAGGATTTCTTTTATTCCTTCCAACACGGCACTCCATGCATCGCTTGCAGGAGAGCGTTCTCCCGAGGTGATCCGCCTGTTGCTGGAACATGGAGCATCCACGACTATTCTGGATAGTGATGGGCAGAATGCACTCCACTCCGCAGCATTCCATACGGATCAGGCTGAACTGATCCACCTGCTGCTCCAGCATGATGCCGACCCGAACGCGCTGAATTCGGCGGGTCAGACCGCACTGGAGATTGCACTTGAACGTGGCAACACTTCTACAGCTTCTTGCCTGCAAGAAGCGGCTGCGGCGAAACAGCAATAATGAATGAATACATTGTGAAACAACATGGACAACCGTCAGGATTTTCTTGGAGTACAAGAGACGTCCTGACGGTTGTTTGGTATTCGTTTAAATGCCTCTGCACGAGAAATTGGGCAATTGCATACATATTTTTTTGAAAAACAAGAACCGATCGGCCTCTTACACGGTCTAATACGAAACGCAGCCATGAAAGGAGGCCCCATGTGACCCCTACAGAGCTCACCGTTGCCGCACAAAAAGGGGATGCCGAGGCTTTTGCGGCCTTGATGGAGATGCATCAGAGCCGACTATATCGGATCGCTTACGCCTATCTCCACAACGAAGGCGATGCGCTGGAAGCCATACAGGAGACTACCTATAGAGCATACCGCAAACTAAAAAAACTTAAAGAGCCCTCATACTTCGGCACCTGGCTAATCCGCATCCTGCTTAACTACTGTGCAGACGAACGCAAACGCAAGAATCGGTATAGCCCCGTCACGGAGATGCATGGGCCGAGCAGTTGGGATCGACCCGCGGACCCGGATCTTGCCGCCGCTGTCTCTGCACTGGACCGGGATTGCAAGCAGATTATCATTCTGAGCTATTTCGAAGGTTTCTCCTTGACTGAAACCGCTGAGATTCTCGAAATCCCCACCGGTACAGTGAAATCCCGACTTCACCGGACGCTTGGACAGCTCCGTGATCAACTAGAATCGAAAGGAGATGCATGAATCATGACCGATGAACAGAAGCCATTTGAAGAACTGGAACAACGTCTGAATGGACGCAAAGTGGAATACAATGCCATCCCGGTACCGGACGCTGCTGTGCATCAGTCTGTGCAGACCGGAATCCGCCAAGCTGCCCGCAGGCGCAGATCGCGGGTGCGCTGGTACATGAGCTCCATCTCGACAGCGGCCATTATCCTGCTGTTTACCGGATGTATCCGCGTTTCCCCCGCCTTCGCGTCCTTTGTGGAACAATGGCCTGGGATGGAAGGTATCGTCAGTATGATTCGCCAGGATAAAGGCTTACAGATGGCGATTGATCAGTCCCTGCTGCAAAAGGTTGGTATCACCGATGAACATGACGGTGCTTCCGTGACCATTGACGGTATTATCACCGACGAGTCACGCATGGTTATTTTTTATACAATGAAAGGCATGAAAGCTCTCGAGAAGGGTGAGTATGATATCGATTTGCTTGATGAGAATGGTAAAAATCTTCCTGTCGCATTTAGTTATTTTTCTCCTGGAGAGATTTCTGACATGAATATCTATGAAAATTATATTGATGTTATCTTTACCGATGAAGCTTCGCCTCCTGAAGAGTTGAGTGTAGTGTTCAAACCCAGAGATAAAGCACAGTCTGGTGAGTGGAAGGTGACATTACCGGTAGACAAGAATTTAACCAAAGGCATGAAAAAAGTCCTGCCAGTGAATCAAACCTTAACGGTAGATGGACAGCGTATTGAGGTGAAACAGGCTACGCTTTACCCGACTCGTCTCGTGCTTGATGTGACATTTGATCCGAAGAATACCAAAAAGGTATTTGGGCTTAGCGATCTTCAATTGGTTGATGAGCAAGGGCGTGCATGGAGAACAGACACAACGATGGGTGGCGATGACGAACGTTCCATCTACTTTGAGAGTATGTATTTCTCCATTCCGAAGAAGCTGACTTTACAGGGTTCTGGCCTTTCCGGATTGGAAAAAGATGAACTGGATTTCACCCTTAATTTGGAATCCGGCCGCATAACGGGAGGTCCTTCTACTATAAAGTTTATGGGAAGCGAGGTTGTGGGCAAAGACCGGATTCTGGAGTTCTCTGTTCCAGACATCAATGGCGGGTTCACTCTGGCTTTTACGGAAATAAAGGATGAGGTCGGCAAGACTTATGAAGTTCCATCCTCCAGTTGGCGTACTGAAGATGTGGATTCTTCAGGGATTACAAGCGTCCACTCTACTGTCGAAAACGGAGCCAAAATGAAAGGCGATCTGCAAATGAAGTTGAGCACGTATCCGATGAAAGTCAAAGCACCTTTTTCCCTTGAGATTCCGTTAGACAATTAATCGCTAAATAGTGACTGTGATAAACAGAAGTATTCCATATAATAGAAACATATAAGTTTAGGGTAATATTTCACCAGAAACGGAGGCTTACACATGAATACCCGTTCAATCCGCTATCCTCAGCCGCTTGCTCCGGGAGACATTATTGGGGTGGCTGCACCGTCCAGTGGTGTGGAGCAATCCCTGCATCATTATTTAGAGGAGAGCAAGCGCAATATGAAACAGCTTGGTTTCCACGTTCAGGAGAGCCGCTGGCTGCGGCAAAATATGAAATGTGTAAGTTCGTCCAAAGAGAACCGTGCCGAAGAGATGAATGCCTTTTTCCATGATCCGGGGATTCAAGCCATCATCCCGCCGTGGGGCGGGGAGTTCCTGATGGATATCCTGCCCCTGCTGGATTGGGAAGCTCTTCGGACGTTACCACCGAAATGGGTCTTGGGCTATTCGGACATCAGCACCTTTTTATTCGCCTATACCCTGCTCACAGGCACAGCTACAGCACATGGCACCAATTACGTGGACCTCAGATCCAACAAGCTTGATCCTGTGACCGCCCGCTGGATGGATGTATTACAGACTGGGCAAGGAGGGCAACTCACGCAATCCTCCTCCACTCATTACCAATCGGCCTGGAAAAGAGAGTTACCCGGATTTAACCTGGATACCCCTTCCCGCTGGAAACAACTCGGTCAACCCGATGATGCGAACTCCCCTGTTACGTTCTCGGGGCGACTCATTGGCGGCTGCATGGATACGATCACCTGCCTGATCGGAACCCCCTACGCTCCGGTTGCATCGTACCTGGATCAGTATTGTGCAGATGAGGGCACGATCTGGTATATGGAGAGCTGTGAGATGAATGCTGGGGATATCTATCGCCATTTGTGGCAGATGAGGCAGGCCGGCTGGTTTGCGGGAGTGCAAGGCTTCTTGTTCGGCAGACCAGCGGGTTACTCAGATACCGGAGATTTCAACTTCACCGATGCCCTGTCCTCGGCACTGGGTGATCTGGATGTCCCTGTATTGTACGATGTGGACCTCGGTCACATTCCGCCGCAGCTCACTTTTGTGAATGGAGCACTGGGCAGAGTTGGTTATCAGGCCGGACGCGGGACACTTCAGATGTCGTTTGTGTAATCATTTTTTGTGGGCTGATGCTGATCTGAAAGAACTTATTTCGAGTAAGGAATGTACACCTTATCTGAATCCACATCCGCACAGGTCATTGACCGCATACTCCATGCCGTCAATGGCCTTATTTTTATATTTAAGTAGAAGTAACCAGGTACGGCCCAGTTGGCCAACAAAAAAAGGTTGAATACAGATTGTTATGCGATATTCCGACAAAAACATTAAAGTTTCGACAAATTCTGACGATATTACTTTTGTTGTTTCTGTGACCCTGTATTACTCCATGATCACAGATCACTACTAAAATTTTGAAGGGGAAGTCATGCATATGTTCTTTAAGTTCAAGAAAAAGGTCAGCGCTTTGCTAGTAACCGCCTTGATGTTTACTTCTGCCACTGCTGTTTACGCAGAAGAAGGCACAACTCCTCCAGGCGAAAGTGTCTCACTTGTTAGTACTTCCATTACTATTCAGAGCACACGTAACCCGGCCTCAGAAACTGATCCTGTTACGTTTATGGCGGTAATTAAGAAGGGTACGTCTAATGTTTATGCTGATCCAACAGGTACGGTAACATTCAAGGATGGAGATAACCTCATTGGTAGTGCAAATGTAGTAAATGATTCGATTCCTAGTAAAGCGCTTATTTCCGTGAAAAACCTTAGTGCTGGAGAACATCAAATTACAGCTGAATACAGTGGGGACAGCAATTATAGCGGCAGTATTTCTGATCCAATTACACAGACGGTATCCCCTGCAGCTGCATCTCCTTCAGAACATCCAAGTGTAACGGTGGTTACCAGTTACCTGAATCCATCTCAATTTGGAAACTCGGTGACTTTTGACGTAAGTACAAAAACAGATCCACAAATATACAAAGATATTTCAGGCACCGTAGTCCTCATGGATGGTGAGACTGAACTAGCTACGCTTCCGATGTCGCCAAAAGGGGTTTCTAACGGTCACGCAAGAGCATCATATACAACAAGTGATCTAAGTATCGGAAATCACCCCATTACCGCTAAATATTACGGTGACACAAGACACGGTGTAGCTGATAGTACCTCTGAGATTATGATCCAAGTTGTAGAGGGAAGTGGTGCAAGTACACCAACACCGCCAAATGGTGAAAGTACATCCCCTCCAGACGGTAGTGAAAATCTAGTTAATACGTCCGTTAATATTGAAAGCACGCGTAACCCGGCCTCAGAAGGAGAGCCTGTGTCGTTTATGGCGACAGTAAGTAGAAATTATATGGATACTTACGAAACTCCGACAGGCACGATAACATTTAAGGAAGGCGATACAGTATTAGGTACCGCCACACTAGGCACTGACGTGACTAAACCTGATCTAGCATTTTTCTCAGTAAGAAACCTTAGTGCTGGTGACCATCAGATTACTGCGGAGTATAGTGGGGACAGTCAATTTAAGGGCAGTACCTCAGCCCCGCTAACTCAAACGATATCAACTACAGCAACGTCTCCATCAGAACATCCAACGGTAACGAAGGTTACGAGTTACCTGAATCCATCCCAATTTGGAAACCCGGTGACTTTTTACGTTAAGACAGAAACAAACCCGCAAATATCCCGGGATATTGCTGGATCCGTAGTCCTTATGGATGGAGATACAGAATTAGCTACACTTGCCATGTGGCCGGATGGTGTGGCTAACGGTGTGGCAAAAGCATATTTCACAACAAGCGATCTAAGTATCGGAGATCACCCCATTACCGCTAAATATTTCGGGGATGCCAGACACGGTGTAGCTGATAGTACCTCTGAAGTTATGGTCCAAGTTGTCAAAGGAAGCAATGGAAATGGTACTGATAGTGGTGGTGGTACAACGCCATCCAGTCCGCCATCCGTTCCTAGCAGTGACAATAGCACAACATCCGGTTCATCGACTGGTACAGTAACAACGCCAACGGTGTCTGTTGATCCAAAACCGGAAGATACAACTACACCAGAAACTCCAGTATCGGAGCAACCAAGTACACCAGAAAAATCCGAGGATTACCAAGACCCTAACGATATTTTCAGAACCCGGGTTGTTAATGCAGATAGCAATGTAATCGCTGGTGTGGAGGCTAAGACGGCTGAGATCATCAGCAAAGGTGGTGCCTTCGTAACACTACATTTTGGTGATGTTCAACAACACTGGGCGTTTCCGTCCATTGAAAAACTGACCAAACTGGGCGTTATCAAAGGATATCCTAATGGTGGATTTGAGCCTGATGAACAAATCACTCGTGCTGAATTTGCAGCAATGATTGATCGTGCTTTTGTAGATATGGCATCACGTAAAGTAACACTTAATGAAGAGGATTTCGCAGGATTCAGTGACATTAATAATCGCTGGTCCACCAATAACCTCAAAAAGCTGGTATCTGTTGGAGTACTGAACGGATACGAGGACGGTACGCTCCGTCCGGAACAAACCATTTCTCGTCAGGAGATGGCCCTGATCATCACACGTGTTTTGAATTCACTCATCCTAAACATCGATACATCCAATGTACAATTTACGGATTTGGATGGGGCATTTGGTGCAGATGCCATCAAGAAGGCAGCTGCTCTGGGAATCTTCGAGGGTAAAAATGAGCAGACGTTTGACCCGAACAGCGGAGCAACACGAGCAGAAGCAATCGAAACCATTTTAAAGACTTACAGTCTGAGTCCAGCTATTAAAGAGTCCTTAGAGAAATTGAAGTAATACTTCATTGTAGACATATATTCCGGATAACTCTTATTTCTATTGTATGATTACTTGACCGCTAGCGAATTATCGTTAGCGGTTTTTTCTCCGGCGCAAGATAGTGGAACACTTCAGAGGTCAATGGTGTAATCACCTTTTGTAGGCAGATGCATACCTTGAAGTAAGAACTTATTTCGAGGAAGGGTTGTGCACCATGTCTGAATCCACATCCACACCGTCCGCACGCGTCGTTTATCAGGCCAATCAACCGATGCTCCAATCCGTACAAAGTGTGCGGAATATGCTTCATCATACAGCCCGGCAGTATGTGGGCCAGAAAGTACAGGTCCAAAATATCGATGGTCAGGTATGGGAAGGGGTCATCATCAGCGCAGATCGGGGAATTCTGTATCTTCAGGTTACGCCGATGCATGGATATCCTGAGCCACGCGCGTTGTTTGGACCGACCATTCTGCCCCTCGTGCTGTATGAGCTGCTGGTCATTACCCTGTTAATGTAACCTGGAGCGTATATCATACCAAAGGCCTCGCTCCTGTACCCTTCAGGTATTGGAAACGTGGCCTTTTTGGCGCTGGAACAAGCTCTTTTCAAAAATGAATGGGGTAAACGGTGTATGACTTTATGTGCTCATGCGGTATGTTTCCGTGTTTACGTGTGAAATATGATACAATGGTGTCGGCCCCAGGCCTTATCTCATATGAAACGGAGCAGGATCCCGTTGAAATACATCCCTCATGATCCTCCACCCCCAGCTCAGACGGGGACGGAGATCACTGAAAAGAATACGACAGAACAGTCCCGCGTGATTGCCATCTGCTTGTTGGCAGGTAAAATCATGCTGCAAAGCGGTGGTGAAACCTACCGTGTGGAAGATACGATGAAACGGATGGCCGCCGCCCTGGGGCTCCCCCATTCACATAGCTATGTTGTGCCGACAGGCATCTTTTTCTCGGTGGATGCGACCGAACCGGCCAAGCTGATCCGCATCTCTGAGCGCACAACGGATCTGGATAAGGTGTCCGAGGTAAATGCCGTCTCCCGTCGCATAGGACAAGGGGAATTAACCGTCCAGGAAGCGCACGACCTGTTATTGCAGATTGAAGGCAAGCCCTCTTCCTATTCTGCACGTGTAAAACTCCTTGCTGCGGCACTTTCGAGCGGCTGTTTTACCATTATGTTCGGCGGGGGCTGGGACGACTTCCTGCCTGCCGTGATCTGCGGGGGTATCGGTTATGCCGCAGTCATTGTTTTTCACCGACTTGTGCTGGTCAAGTTTTTCGCGGAGCTGAGCGCAGCCTTTGTCATTGGTTTGCTGGCCTTTCTACTTGTCGCGATTGGTGCAGGACATGAACGCGACAAGATCATTATCGGCTCGGTCATGCCTCTGGTGCCAGGACTCCTGATTACCAACGCTGTGCGTGACCTGATGGCCGGGCATCTGGTGTCCGGGTTATCCAAGGGAGCCGAGGCGTTTCTGACTGCGTTTGCCATTGGTACAGGCATTGCGGTTGTATTTTCACTTTTTACGTAAGACGGAGGAATGCAGGTTATGCTTCATTTTATAGAACAGGCTCTGACCAGCTTTGTCGCTTCGGCTGCGTTTGGAATTATATTTAATGCACCACGCCGCATGCTGCTTCACGGCGGCTTCGTTGGCATGATCGGCTGGCTTATCTATGTTGTGCTCGAATACGCGGCAGATGCCGTTCCCGCTACGCTTGCAGCTACCATTGCTGTGGGTGTCATCAGCCAGATGTTCTCCCGCCTGTTCCGGGCACCGGTCATTATCTTCAGCGTTGCTGGCATCATTCCACTGGTCCCTGGTGGTCTCGCGTACAACGCCATGCGCAGCTTTGTGCAAAATGACTACAGTGCAGCCATGGAGATGGCTGCCAAGGCGTTAATGTTATCCGGGGCCATCGCTGTCGGGCTGGTGTTGTCTGAAGTTCTGAATCAGATGATACGCCGCTTGCCTAGGGCGTTAAGGGCAAAATCATAATGAATTACGTTCCTTCTCATACATCAGACGTTCACTAAGAAAGCCCGTTACGTGCAGGATAAACCTGAACCATAACGGGCCTTTTAGCATGCCATTGTTTGGGGCTGTATGTCTTTTGCTAATCCTATTACTTTACGAACGTATTCTTCACCCGCACTGATTTCAGAAAATACGGAATAAAGATACAGCATGTCAGTATGGATCGTATGGTTAAATTCCGTGCTGGTGTGGTATCAAACCCGTTTAGCGCTCCTGGAATCTCGGCCTGTCCAATCATGATCCATGTTCCGATCCCGGCAAGCACGTTAGCAATGTACAGCGTGATCATCATGCGGGGAAACTGCCTTTTTTTCATATACAACAGAACCAGGTTTACAATGACAATGATCAGAAGAATGACGTTACTTATGATGCCAAACCACAGGAGCGGGTTCATGACTTGATAATACAGATCCTTTTCAGTATCGCTGATCAGTCCCCATTTTGCCGGATCCATAATAACAGCGACCTGGGACAAATCCACGATCAGAAGCAGCAGCGAAGCAAATAAGCCAATCTGAATTAAAATGAGCCATCCACCCAATCCGGAAATCCCAGGCAGCTCCACTCTGGTTCCCGGTTCAGAAAACAGTGAACTTGTATCGACCTGGGTCATTCTTTCTCTATCTCCCATCTCATCCTCCTTTCAAACATGTAAAACGTACATTATACCTTATAATCCATATTTTGTATTGCCAGCGTTGAAAAAACAGAACATCTCCGGCCCTATTGTGCCGCACGTCTCATTACCGTTGCGAACAGATCTGCCGCGTTTCCACTGCCCGAGCGCATGTAATGTTCCGCATCCGTATGGTCAAACCCCATCCAGACGGCTGCAGTCCACTTGCTCGTGTATCCGACAAACCACAGATCCCGATTACCGTCTCTCCCGACTCCAGGCACAGCTGCCTGTGTCGTCCCCGTTTTTCCCGCTACCTGATCATGGCTCAGCTGCGCCCGACTGCCTGTTCCCTGGCTGACCACATTTCGTAGCATCTTCGTCATGGCATTCGCTGTACTGGATGCAATCACTTGCTTGTTTTCCGGTTTATGCGCATAAATGATCTGTCCATCTGCGTCCGTAATCTCACGAATCAGATGTGCCGTATTGTACTTGCCATCATTGGCAAATACGGAATAGGCCTGGGCCATTTTGAGCGGGGATATCCCCTTATGTACGCCTCCCAGTGCAATCGAGAGGTTGAGATCTTCCTGACCCAGTTCAATTCCTAACCTGCCAGCAAACACATGTGCTGCTTCCAGCCCTGTCTGATTAAGCAGCCATACTGCCGGGGCATTAAAGGACTTCTGAAGTGCCAGCGACATGCTGACTGAACCTCTGTACTGTCCTCCCAAATTGCTAGGTTGATAGCTGCCATAGGATATTCGTTTGTCAGGTAACATGCTTTCCGGGCTGAAGCGTCCGGATTCCAGAGCCGGGCCGTACGCAATAATAGGCTTAAATGCCGAACCGGGCTGCCTGGCATCCTTGATTGCCCGGTTGATGCCACCTGTCACAGGGTCACGTCCACCCATCATCGCTTTCACTTCACCATTATGCTGATCCACAATGACCATACTCGCCTGTACTTGTTGGTCTTCACGATCGTCCGTAAACCGCGAAGTTTCACGGAATGTCTCCTCCATGGCACGCTGTGCCTGACTGTTGAGACCAGTGTGAATAGTCCAACCGGCGGATTGAATCTCTGTTTCACGCTTGCCCGTGAGACGAGCGGCTTCCTGCATCACGGCATCGACCGCAGATCTATAATCCGGCTTATTATATTCGCCTGCAGCAGACATGCCTGCTGCAGGCGGCGTGTAGTCTACCTGGCGCGCTTCCAGCATTTGCCCTTTGGTAACAAGTCCCTGTTCATGCATCAGCGTAAGGATGACGGATCGCCTTTGCTTGGACCGTTCATAATCATCCACCGGATTGTATATGGAAGGTCCCTTTGGAATTCCCGCCAAGGTAGCAATCTGCCATAGTTCAAGCTGATGCAGATCTTCATTGCCGAAGTAGCGCCAGGCAGCTGCTTTCACACCATACTGCTGACGTCCCATATAGATATGATTCAGATACATCTCCAGCAGTTCATCCTTGTTAAATCTCTTTTCAAGGGAAAGGGCAATCGACATTTCATTCACCTTGCGTACCAGCGTTTTCTCTCCGTTTAAATATAGGTTTCTGGCTAACTGCTGTGTAATGGAGCTTCCTCCCTGACTCCAATCCATGTGAATGACATCCTGCGCGACGGCCCGGCCAATACCGATATAATCCAACCCGTCATGATCATAAAAGCGGCGATCTTCCGTAGCCAAGAACGCCTGTACCAACAAATCCGGCATGTCCTCCAGGTCCGCATATTCTGTGAACCCTTTGGACTGCGTACGCAATCTTGTAATTTCAGCTCCCGCCGCATCTTTAATAACCGTCGAAGAGACTTTTGTTATCACCTCCGGATTATTGCGGAGCACAGCTTCGCCGTAAGTAACGATATAGATACAACCCATGACGAATAAAACAACGATAACCACCGATACATCAAATACTCGATAGATTCCCTGCTTAATCCGAAATCTCAACATTCCTGCTCCTTGCCTGCCTGCTCTCCTGAAACAGGATATTCCTGTGATTTCAGATGCACGGACTCAAGCGCATGCTGTAACAGCAATGTCTGTTCATAGGCCAGCCTAACCCAATGCTGATTCTCCGCTTCGTCCCGACAGTGTCCTCCCATAATCTCCTCCAGAGCTGAACGAACGCCGTACAGCGTGAGCTTGATCGGCAGATCAGCTTGCATGGAACCCCACTCCAATCGTTCTCCTTCCGGCAACTCTTCAGAAAGCTGACTCAGACTTGGAATATTCCCGGACAGTTGTGCCAAACCTTCATGATCCCGTAACTTCCCCGCGTGCATGCGATGCGCAATTTCATTCAGATTGACGGCAATCTGTCTCAGCTCTCCACCATTTAACACCTCAATCGGAGCCGGCACCTGTCCCAAGGCCAACTCTTGTGTTCCTGCTGCAATCCGGTTCATATCATCCGAGATTTTTTGGGAACGAATCCAGAAAAACAAGGCAAAAAAGGCTCCTCCGATTAATATCATGAGCGGCCTTGTTCCGACATGGTTGATTCCCCAGTGGATGAAACGAGTCACCCATGTCGATTCAGACCAGATGTGATGGTAAGCAAAACGTGACATGTGGGAAACGACAAACAGGAGCACGGCGCTAAGCAGCGCACTTGCTCCACAAATGTATATGTATCTTGATCTGACTGTACGTAATGAACCTCTCATATTCGGTCTCCTCCTCCATTGTGTAGATCCTCTGTGGATTGAGGTTAAGCTTACCGAATACTTCTTAATAAGGAAGTGGTCAACTCCTTATCATTTTCTTAACAAACGCCGCTTCTGTTACCTGTTACCATTCCTCCGCATCATGGTGAACGGAAGCAGGGGCCAGCGGGAAACGGGTCACAAAATCCGTTCTGCCGTTCTCGCTGTATGCAGCTATACTGCCATGATGCAATTCTATCATGGATTTTGCAATGGCCAGGCCAAGCCCCGTTCCACCCGTGTCGCGTGAGCGGGATTTGTCGACCCGATAGAACCTTTCAAATAAACGGGGCAGATCCTGTGCCGGAATGGGTTCACCATAATTACTGATACGTAACACGGCTTCTCCCTGATCAAGGGACAGTGCAATTTCCACCACTTTTCCCTGCGCCCCATACCGGATCGCATTGCTGAACAGATTCTCGTACGCACGGACAAGCTCACCCGGAGCTGCCATAATCCACAGCGGCACTTGACCGCCAATGAATTTGTACGTCATGCCCGCTTCTTCCAGCATTGGAGCAAACTCTTCGGCCAGCTGCATCAGGAACGGATTCAGATTGAGAGGTGTCAGAGACAATGGGAGGCTTCCACCACTGACTCGTGTATATTCAAACAAATCGTCGATCAGCTTCCTTAATGTTAATGATTTCTCATATGCAATGCTGACGTAATAACGCATCTCAATCTCGTCCTGATACCTGTCCTTCTCGATGTACTCCAGAAAACCAAGAATGGAAGTCAGCGGCGTTCTCAGATCGTGAGAGATCCCCGTGATCAGATCATTTTTGGCAGCTACCGCATTTCGCTCTTCCTGCAGTGACTGCTGTAATTGCTCGGCCATCTGATTGATGCTGGAAGCAACAACACCAAATTCATCCGAGGTCTTCACTTCGATCCGATGAGCCAATTCGCCTTTGGCCACTTCCTGAATTCCAGCCGTAATCTCATCCAGGACCAGCATCACCCTGCGTGTAAACAGGAAAAAGAACAGCACAAAAGCAAGTACGCCGATCATAATCATCAGCGGAACAGAACCAATATGGTTAATCAGCCACCGGACTGCCCTGGCCGGAATGGAGTAATTGGGATAAGCCTGGGCTGCCAAGATGGATTGCACAACCTTGCCGCCACCATACAGAATAGCCGCCGTCAGAACCCCACTCAGCAGAAATGCATAGATAAATTTCCAACGGACCGTATGAATTAACTTTGAATTCATCTTCATGACTCCCTGCGAATACGCTTTAACTGCTTATCTATTGTGGCGTTGTGTTAATGTATTATTGTTATGGTTTAATCATTTTATAGCCTACGCCCCACACCGTTTGAATAAATTTCGGATGTTTGCTGTCGATTTCGATCTTCTCCCGAATCTTCCGGATATGAACCATCACCGTATTATTCGATTCCATAAATTCTTCTTTCCACACCTGTCTGTAAATCTGCTCCATGCTTAAAACAGAGCCTTGATGACGTGCAAGCAGCTCCAGCACGGCAAACTCACGGGGAGTCAGACGAACAGGCTGCTCATCCACCCAGACTTCATGCGTATCGGTATTAATGACGAGATCATCGATAACCCACTCATGCTCCTTTTGCTCCCGCCCTTCATTAAACGTATGGTACCTGCGAAGCTGGGATTTGGCCCTGGCGACGAGTTCAAGGGGATTAAACGGCTTGGTCACATAGTCATCTGCACCGATGCTCAGCCCCGTTATTTTATCGATATCCATGCTTTTGGCGGAGAGCATAATGATCGGCATCTTCTGCTCTTCCCTAATCTTCATGCAAGCTTCAATCCCATCCATATTCGGCATCATGACATCCAGGATAATCAGATCGATCGGCTCTTGCTTCAATTGTTCAAGCGCCTCGATCCCGTCACTCGCCGTAAGAACCCGGTAACCTTCATTGCCAAAATAAATCTCCATCAGTTTAATAATATCCTGCTCGTCATCCACAAGCAGAATGGTAGCTGGCTGTGCCACGGCATTATTCCTTTCGATTCCATGAATCATTGATTCTTCAAATTATACCACCGGGGAATGAATCTGCGAAAATCATCATGATTTTCCCGGACAAGCTCAATCTTGTCCACCATATCATCCGTCTCTTCCGGCTTCACCTGCTGAATCCACACCATGGAAGACACAAGTGCCATTGCAGTGTACAGAGAATACAACCTCCAGAACAGCTCGTCGGGCTCGCCACCACCAAAGTAACTCTGGATCTGTCCCATCGAATATGGAATGCTCGTCTCAGATGCAAATAGGCCCAGCTTTGGGCAGCGAATCCCAGCTTCTTTATCCCTTCAAAATAGGCTCGATCTCCGTTGCCTGAGGCAACTCAGGAACGTTCTGAAGCATTTCTATTAACGCATGATATGTAAGATTCTGTTTCAACCCTGAGCCTCCGTTGTTAACGAATAGTATCGTCAGTCAGTTGCTCCTTTAACCTTGGCCTGAACCGGATTGTACGCTTCTATGTATTCTATCAGATCGATACTCCTTCAGGCAGCACCGAGAATATCAATATGTTAACTATTTAAGCAATGGGACCTTCGTCTCTCTTCCCGTTAAGGTTAGCATCGTATACAATTGTCCTCTGTCATGATAAACATGCCCCATAATCTCGAGCAGCCACTCCAGACGACTATAGGATGCTCCCCAGTAGGAATCAGTCACCTTAAGCAGTTCCTCTGTATTGAACTGCCTGTACCGTTGATACAGATACATCTGATTCTCAATCAGTGCCTGCTTGATCTCACTTAGGGTTTGGGGTTGATTTTCTTCGTAAAACGAAGCCATCTCCTCTTCCGATGCCCCTTCCGATATGTACACATCCGCACGACAGATCATCGACAGATGAGAGAGCAGTTCACCAACCGGGGGCTCGCCCTCAATTGGAGTCAACGTCAAATCCTGTTCGGACAGCTGATCACAGATATCTATCAATGACGTCACAGCCACATCAATATGTTTAAATGCGGATTGAATCACCCGATACCACTTCCTTTTCATCCCATTATACAGAACATATGATCGTGTTTCAACCAAGATCATACCCCCTATATATATAAACAAGCTATGCACCAAAACCAACATTCACGAACAAAAAAAGTCCCTCCTCCATCATATAGACGGAATCAGGGACGTTTTGTTGCTTATATACGTTCAAACCGGGCCTTAACTCGAGTATAACGAACAATACGTTTGATCGAACCTTCCGGCAAACAAGTCAGATTTACGAATGAAGAATTGCAGTTCCCCGCAGTCCCACCATTGAAAGCCGATGGCATCGTGAGTATCTATTTTCAGAAGCAGCAAGGTATCATCAAGTTCCTGCCGTGTACGTTCCGGATCTCCACCATAATGTGCGGTCAGTTTGTTTTCACACTTTTGTTCATCATACTCGTATTCCTCTCCGAGCACGATCTGTAACAGGGCTTGATGCTCTGCATCCGGGTGTTGACCGTCAGGGTATCCAAACATGCCACCCCAGTTTTGGGTACTCGGGTGATTCCAGTCCGATTCAAATTCAAGATATCGTTCATACAGCCCACCTTCCGGGTCTGCAGTGTCGTTCTCGCCCGTCTGCTGTACAGATAATGCATTCAGCGCCTGGGCATCAACGTAAGCGTATGTAGGAAACTCCAGATTAGGCAGTACCGTTACGGCATGTGCAACCAATTCTGTTTCCAGAGCGGTATCACCGTCAGGCTCACGTCTAGTCAAGTTATGAGAATCGGGTTCATAGATCACATGGTGTTCAATATTATAAGCTGGCTCATCCACTCCGATGAAAAAGTACAGCATCCCTCGCTCAGGCAAGCTCACGCGTCCATCATTCGGGGTATAAGGAAGCAAGTCCACGAGATTCAGTTGGGCAAGAAAAGTCATCGGCACACCCTCCTGTGTCAGGGGCCATTGGATGTGCTCAGGCAGGTCCGGATTCCCTCCCACACGTGAATTTCCCGTTCGGCGGTATTCATCGAGTGTCGATACATCAAGCCGGATCCCCCAGCGGCTTGAGGACACCAATAAATCAGCGGCAGTGCCCAATCCATACTCCTCAAGCGTCTTGCGGGCTTTTCTGGTCAGACGTTCACATTGTTCAGGTTTAATCATTCAGATCCTCTCCTTCAGCCAATACATCTATGGTGAGACATATTCACGTTCACACCTGTATATTCTTCCGTCCCGACTTCTTTCCCTGCTTGAGGTTAAAAAAAGAGACCCACAGAAGCATCTGTCAGTCTCTTAACCCCTACCTTTCTTAACGAATCCGATCGGACGGATCACGCTGGAATGCCCGAATGTGCTCTTCGCCATCAAGAAACTCATGAGCCTGATGCGCAGCCATCACACCATGGTAGCTAATATCCAGTCCCAGTTCTTCCTCTTCTTCCGTGGAACGAACCGGAACCATTTTGCCAATGAGCTTCAGTCCGAGCCATGTCATGACAAAGCCCCAGATGACAAGCGCAGCGAGCCCAAGTGCCTGAACACCGAGCAGCCTCCATCCGCCACCCATGAATAATCCACCATCTGTGGCAAACAGCCCTACGGCAATCGTGCCCCACACCCCGGATGCAGCATGGACCGGGAAAGCACCGACCGGATCATCGATCTGACGACGGTCAAGCCAATTCGTTGCTGCCATCATGAGCAGTCCGGAAACCGCCCCGATAAATATCGCAGCAACATCGCCTACAAAAGCACAGCCTGCGGTAATGCCGACCAGACCAGCAAGGGACCCATTAATGACCGATGGCGCATCTGAACGCTTGAAGCGGAACAGCGTGTATAACAGCGTAACCGCTCCACCCGAGGCAGCCGATAACATGGTGACTAATGCAATATGACCAATTCTAGCATCGGTGGCACTCAGCGTGCTCCCTGCATTGAAACCGAACCAGCCAAACCACAGCAGAAATGCACCTACAGAGGCAAGCGGCAGGTTGCTCGGAAGGGCAATCGCACTTACGCCATGTGGAGTGTATTTGCCTTTGCGTGGACCGATAATGATCGCTGCAGCCAAGGCCGAGAACCCGCCGAGCGCATGAATGACAGCCGATCCGGCAAAATCCTGCATGCCCAGCTTACTGAGCCAGCCGCCGCCCCATGCCCAGTGACCACCAATTGGGTATATAATCGCAGTCATCAAGATGATGTACAAAAGATAGGCCCGGAAGTTGATCCGTTCAGCCACAGCACCTGACACGATGGATATTACAGCAATCGTGAACGCAGCCTGGAACAGCCAAAACGTTTCAAGCGATACAGGCACATCGATATGAGACAAATCGCCATTCAGGAAAAATCCCGTAACCCCAGCAAAACCTCCGGCATCAGAACCGTACATCAAGCCGAATCCGACGGCATAAAACAGTAATGTGCCTATCGTAATGTCGGCAAAAACCTTCATAATAATGTTCACACTATTTTTATAGCGTACAAACCCGGCCTCCAGCAGGGCGAATCCACCCTCCATCAATAATATCATGGCCGCGCTCAGTACAACCCAGACCGTATCGATCCCGGAGCTTAACGTCTCCAAAGTCATGCTTGTACATCCTCCGTTTCACTAAGCTGTCTGATCTCACGGATCGTATCGGGCGGAAGCTCGATCTCGTCCCTTTCCTTGCTGTGAGGGTGCTCAATTCGTTCAACGATCCGATCCAACTCACGAATGCGGCGGCGGATCTGCTCCATCTTGCGAAAACGTTCCTTCACCTGAACCATATACTCCACCGCCTGGTGATGAGAAGCAGGACGTCCTGCAAACCACTTGCGTACCGTCGACATAGATTGATAGGCCACTTCTTCCGCACGCTTCTTTTGCTCAAATTGTTCAATTTTATGTTTGAGAGTTTCAATCTCATTTTCTTTTTTGACCTTCAGCCGTTCGATAAGGTACAATAAATCGGACGATGATATTTGCAATGCTGTATGGTGATATACCTCGTCGATTACTAACATATCATGTCAGGACTCCTCACATATCAAGTTACTTGTTACCGATTATAGTTTGCCGTGGTCTACCCGTCAATCTTTTTTTGGAGATCGCTGTTTTTCTAAACAGGTCGTTCCTGATGAACGGCTTTATTTCTGTTTTAATAAGTTCGTTTAACAATGTCCATTTGCTCACATTCGCAATTTCCATTCCAATCCTCTATGCTTAAGTTCAAGTTTCCGCATTTCGTTTCGGCACCGGATTGCTCAGTGGATTAATTTTACAAGCTATCACGAAGAGCGCCATCTCGGACAAATCAGGGAGATCCTGCAGAAGCTTGGGTTATAAGAACGATTCACATCCAAAATAGAACATAAAAAAACCTCCAATCCACGTCAACGTGAATTGGAGGTTTTCAGTTAGCAGGGTTCATTAGCAATTGATCCTGATCATAGCTCATGGCCTAGTTACAGCAAATTTACGTTATTTTTCTGCCCAGAATCGCCAAATCTCGGTTTACGCCGTCCAACACAGCCACTTCCGGAAAGTACCCCCATTGCTCGAAGCCATGCTTACGCAGCAAACCAAGACTTGGTTCATTATGTCCAAAGACAAATCCCAGGATCGTCGTAATTCCCAGCGCAGGACAGGCAGCAAAAATCGTGTTCAGCAAGCGTCCCCCAGCCCCGATTCCCCGGCATTGCTGATCAACGTACACACTCACTTCCACTGTGCCGTTGTATGCAGGACGCCCGTAAAATGAGCTCAAGCTGGCCCAGGCCACAACTTGTCCTTCATGCCTCATCACCCAGAGCGGACGATGGTCCGGCGAATGCTCTTCAAACCACGGAATGCGCTGCTCTACCGTCACCGGCTCCAGATCTGCTGTCACCATCCGGCTCTCAATTGTGGAGTTATAAATTTCCACAATCCTTGGCAAGTCCTCCCGAGATGCATATTCAATCTGTACACCATCCAGCTTCATGTCTACTCCCCCATTGTTCCAGATCAAACTCCAGTATGACGAATATTATAACGGAGAAGGGAAGCAGGCGTCATCCCCCAAACATTCCTATGTGAGCAGTCTTCTCTATTGCGAAGGAAGGTATTTCTCTTTGAAAATTGGACTTAGTTCACTCCATACATCAAATTGATTACCATCCAAATCAAAGAAAACAAAATTCCTTCCGGAATGACCTCTGTTTTCAACTGCCCCCACTCTAATATGTTTATCACTAAAATCTTTATGTATTGCTTCTAGAGCCTGTATTCCATTCACTTCAAAAGTGATAGAAAAACGCTCAACTCCGTTTACATCAATAAAATTGGAGCTTTGATCTTCTTTAGATCTGATAAGGAAAATACTCTGGTTGGCAAAATTAAGAATGGCTTTGTCTTCGTCTTTGTAGTTTAACTCTGCCTCCAATTTGTCTACATACCATTGAGAAGAAAGTTCTACATTTGAAACCGGGATATACGTAGTTCCTACCCTTAATAATTTATTATTCATCCTATTTGCCTCCTTTAATGACTTGAATACATTTATTATCCAACACGGACAACAAACACAATCCCGTTCTGTGTCACACGAAGAAATACTCCAGTTAGAAAAGGAATACCACCATTAGAACATATGTTTCTAATTATTGTAAATAACATTTGTACAAAATTAGAATATTGATACAATTTTCCGCCTTCATTCGACATTAACTAGTCCTGTTCGCGGTTTTTCTCAGCGTAATTAGGGAAAAAGTCTCTTCTACTCCTATGACCGTCCCTCCAAAATATAAGATATTACTACATGTAACAAGGAGGATACATATGAAGAAACGATGGAAAACGAGCCTGATCCTGGCAGCTGGACTGCTTATTCCTACTACTGTTTGGGCAGCGGGAAGTCAGATTACTGCCCAGTTGTCTCCGCAAATTATGATGCTCTTGGAGGGCCGAGTGATCGGGACGCCTTCAGAAGCTCCAATTTCCTATAATGGAAAAACCTATGTACCGATTCGGCTGGTCGGTGAGTCACTTGGTTATGAAGTAAAGTGGGATGGAGCAAACAATACGATTTCCATTAAAAATCCGGAAGAAGATTACCCTCTTGTTAAGAACGATGCAGTTGAAATCCTGACCACAGAGGCAAACTATGATTATATTACTTCCATGGATAGCAAGTCCTTCCTAGGCGGCATCAATCTGGACTTTACCTATACGCTGACCAAAGACGTATCAAGACCACCAGTCATCGTGATGGAAACGCTCACTAAAGACCATACGGTGCTAACAAGTGAAACGAAATTGCTTAATACCAAAGCTGGTACATATAAGGATTTCATCATCGGGGATAAAAACCGTCTTCCATACAGCGTTAAAATGAAGCGTGAGGACGTTATAAAGCAAATGACCGAAGACTACTATTATCGTATTAAGATCAAATAATAAATTGATCCACAATTACTTTGCTATAAATAGCAGCCGGATATAACTAATGAACTGCACCCCATGGTTAGTTATGTCTAACATATGAGGTGCAGTTTATTTATTGAGCGGTTGCTTTTTTTTGTTATTTTGACCCTGTTTTTTTTCGTTAGGTTCATGAATCACATTTGTAGCTTTAATGCGACCTGCCACTTATTCGATTAGACTCCCTGTACTTCAATATCGTTCGGAATTAATTCATACAAGTCACGAACATCACAACCAATGGAATCGGCGATCGATATGGCAACTTTGAGTGGCATCACTCTTTTGTTTTCAATAAAGTCGTAAACTCGTTCCGGTTTAAAAAGTAAGTCTATTGCCAGCCATTCCGCTGACTTTCCGGATTCCTTCAAACGTTCATTCAGTAAGCAACGCCCTAGTTCAAATTTCAAGAAACGATACCTCCCGCGTAACATATATTTAACCTTAAGCGTTATCCATTGCCAGCATGAATATACTATATAAATAAAGGTAGTCAAACGATGAAGTTCCCTATGTGTACGCCCAATTGGTTGGGCGAGTTCCATCGACGACTAGCAATCAAATAAAAGGCGATACGCTATCCTGCTCGTTAATTGAAGAATACAAAAAAGCGCCTACTAATCGAGGCGCCTTTTGTCCTTCTTAATTTAATTATAAAAGTTCAAGCATCGTTTTAATTTTGGAGTTTAGCTTTAAGGTGTTAAGGATGAGTTGCAATGCTTCCGCTCTTGAGGCTGTGCCCTTAGCATTGAGGTCCCCATTCCCATTACCTTGAATAACACCCGCTTGTGCTACCATTTGAATCGGATTGGAATTATCCATCTTGTTTTGGGTTACCCCTTGAAAATCAACGATCTTGGATAGAATCACGGCCATCTCTTCACGTGTAATTGCCTTGTTTGGTTTGAATGTTCCATTGCCGTTTCCACGAATAATACCCGCTTGCGTAAACTGCACAATGGCGTCTTCGGCCCAATGACCTTTAATATCTTTTAGAGCAACTTGCTTGGTTCCACCAACATCAAAAATGCGGGACAGTATTCCTACGAACTCTCCGCGGGACATGTCCTGATTAGGTCGGATCGTCTTGTCTTCATAGCCTTTAATAATGTTCAACTTAGTGAAAATATCAATGGTTTGTTCGGCCCAATGATTTTTAATATCAATCGGTTTAAACACGTTACCTTGATTTTTTAAAGCATCGTTAATTTTTGATTCTAGAATTTGAGTAGCACTAGTTCCAGGCTTAAATATATCTTTGTTAAAACCACTATCGGTTGTCGTCGGTGTAGGTACCGGCGTTGGTGTAGGTACCGGCGTTGGTGCCGGTATCGGTGCCGGTATCGGTGACGGCACTGGTGTTGGCGTCGGTGACGGCACTGGTGTTGGCGTTGGTGAAGGTGCTGGCAATGGTGATGGCGTTGGCGTCGGCGCTGGTGATGGCGCTGGCGTCGGCAATGGTGATGGCGTTGGTGCTGGCGTTGGCGTTGGTGATGGCGTTGGCGTTGGCACTGGTGATGGCACTGGCGTTGGCACTGGTGCTGGCGTTGGTGCTGGCACTGGCGTCGGTCCTGGTGTTGTAGATTCGCCTGTAAATACCAACTTGTAGTGTACAGGATTCAGCATTTCATCTGTAACAGTGACACTGTAATTTTTAACGAAGAATGGATATAGTTTATATACTCCACTAGTCATCATAATACCATTATCGAGAACCTGTAATCCTTTTGCAGTATACGTAACAATCATGGATTTGTCAGATGCACCCCGAGGTATATCGAACGTAATTGTCTTGTTATCTTCATCTATAACTCCAACATGCTCATCAAGAGCGAACGAAGTAATCATTTTATCTCTATTTATATACCTAACATTAACGAAGAAATCACGAGTTTCAAAAACACCATCCACATATACTCTTCCAGTCAATTTAACTACATGATCCATATCATCTAGCGTCCGATACACTCTACCGCCGGAACTAATGATGGAAGGGTCGCTTGATACCCAAGATATGGACGATCCATATTTCCCTCCAATAGGTAAGCCTACCTCTGAACTTCTAACCCCTTCGGCCGTGTCTCCATAATAATAAGTAATCCGCAACTCATCTAAAGCTTCACGAAGCTTATCCTCTGGTGTAGGTTCTGCTTTAACAACGTTAAGGATAAACTCCTTCGTTACTGGAGCTTCACTTCCAGCTCGAAGTGTAGCCGTAAGCGTAACCTGCTTATCTCCACCAACATATGGAGGACGTTTGACGTTACCGTCGTTTGCAATAATCGTTGGTTCAGATGAAGACCATGACAAAAATACATTCTCCATTTGAGTAGGTAAATTGATTTTTGAAGTAACATTATCCTCAGTTTGACCACCGGTAAATGGTAGTTCTAATGCATCCTTGGTATCTTGTAACTTTTGGTATGTTGCCCAAGTTACTGTGACAGGGAACGTACTAGAAACTTTCCCATCACGTGATGCAGTAATATTGGCCTTACCCTCCGTTACCCCCGTCACAATTCCTCCTGGGGATACAGTAGCAACTGCTTCGTTGTCAGAATTCCAAGTAGCCGTTGAACTGATATCTGTAATGCTGCTATCGCTCATCATACCGTTCGCAGTCAGTTGTAACTCACGATTAGGTGAAAATACACCTGGTCCTATAATATAGATTGAATTAGCCTGTGGTTCAGCCGCAAAGGCAATGTTTCCCGACCCATTAAAATTGTAGATACTCGTCGTTGGCAATACCATAGGTGATAACAGAAGAACAGATAAAAATAAAGACGCTTTTTTGTGCAATTTCAAGCAGATGACCTCCATGAGATGTTATAATGCCACTCTTCCGTTGCAAGTGAAGATTAGGTGCAGCATATATATATCGGTTGCCCTGCTTTTCTTTTGTAGATCAAGCCGATTTTTATAAGTCAGCTCGTACATAGACCCTCCATTCATTGTCCAATATGAGTGAATCACTAGATACCACGTGCAGAATTAGCCTAACAGGTAGCCATTTTGAATTGGCAATATTTACTCATTAAACTGTGTTCTCATCTTTGTTAAAGTGGATAAGCATTCTGAAGACAAAGACGGGAGCTTTAAAAGACATGAACGTTCGCACCAAATCCATCATTGGCTTGCTTTGCTTGACGACATTAGCGGGCACGTATTTCAGTTATACAGAGCATCAGAATAAACGGCAATGGGAGCAGCAGCAACAGCGCAATACGCAGTACTGGTCACATATGCAATCTTTCTACTTGCGCGATTTTGACTATGCGCTTGCGGAGTCCCTTGCGGCATCTACGATTGCAGATCGGCAAGCAGCACTTCAATCTGCCATTGAAAATGCCAATTTTATCTTACAATATGTAAGGATCGGATCCGTTACAATGAACTTTCAATCTTGGTCATATGAGTCGTTTATCACGGAAGGCAGCCGCTACTTGGCCTATCCAGCCAGCGAGAAGGGAAGGTCGCTCAACCCGGATCAATTAGAACAAATTCAGCGTATGAGAACATTCGCGAGGACCGCCCTGCCGTATCTCGATCAGATGAGAGAGAAAGCTGTTAATTCCTCTTTATCAGATATACAACAGATATCGACCGCGATGGAAGTGGCCTTGTCTCAACTTGACTCGGTCTCCACGTACGGCAATAAGGCCTTTAACGAGTTCCTGTATAACCAGAATCCTTACATACCTCCGAAGCCAGGAACCGTTTTCGCCGGTGAAACCACTTATAAGGCTACGGAGCTTGCTGCCAAAGCGAAAATCTTCATGGGCGAGGCTTGGAATAAAGGGGCAGGTAAGCAAATCGTCCACATGGTCTCCGGCGGGAGCAGCCCCCAATTCGGAGAAGTCATGGATTTCAAGTTATCGGACACCGATGGAAAACAAACCAGCTCCTATATTGCAACACTGAGTAAAAGCGGACACGTGCTCCAAGTGACAAGCCACGGCTCGATCCCCAAAGAAGAAGCTGTGGAGCAATCCATGGACTTAAAGCAGGCTGTTGCGGTTGCGGACACCTGGATGGCTCGCTGGTCTGACGAACGTCTGACATTAGTAGCCAAAGAGATAAAAGAAACCTCCATTTATCTCACGTATATTCCGGTTCGGGAGCAAGTTTCCATTCCGCAGATGAAAGTCGTATGGCAATTTGATCGCCATACCGGTGTGTTGAAGAGCTTTGATGCGTCTAATTATTTTTCCCATTACAATAAAACCTTCCCCATTCACCCGAAGCTGACAGCGGAGCAAGCCTACTCGAAGCTTGGCCCAAAAGTAAACGTCTCGGGTAAGCCAAAGCTGGAGATCCACAACAATAAGCTTGTATACACATTTCCCGTCACAGGGATCGCAGGTGTTTCTCACGTATACGTAAACGCCCGCACAGGCGCTGGAGAAGGCATTGATTATAACTTTTAACCACAACAGACATGGCAGCCCCGCGAATACCTTCGCTGCGGGCTGCTTTGATTTTGCTTGCCAATCTTGGGTCACCACTTCTTTTTTAATTGATGATAGGCTTAACATTGCGTTTCTCCTACTCAAACGGTTCTTCACTTGAGAAAATCTCATACTGTCCCATCATCTTTTGGAGTACTTACTAAGGCGTGTCACCTACTACGCATTTAAATCCATAAAAGTAGTAAGTGATGGCATCATTCCCCGTATCTTTATACGGATCTGGATCGTTTACAGAAAGAAGATACTTTATTTAAAAATTCATTCTACGGAGGACTAATCTTTATGGAAATTGCAAAGGGAATCGAAATGCTTCGTCTGGACTACCAAGGGAATGTCATACACCCCATTCTTCTTAAGGACCAAGAAATGACTATTCTAATAGATACGGGTTTTCCAGGTCAATTCGAGGATTTACGTATGGCAATGAAGAAGGCTGGTGTCTCGTTAGACAAATTAAAAGCTGTAATATTGAGTCATCAGGATCTCGATCATATAGGAAATCTTCCAGAAATTATGCAGGCGTGTGGTAGCGAATTTAGGGTTTATGCACACGAATTGGATAAGCCTTATATTCAGGGGGAGCTGCCTCTCTTGAAAGATGGTCATTTGGTCAATCCTCCAAAGGGCAAGGTACACAAAACCTTAACAGATGGTCAGGAACTACCGTTTTGCGGGGGAATCCGCGTCATCCACACCCCTGGACATACACCAGGCAATCTCAGTTTTTACCTGAGGGAAAGTAAAACTCTTATTGCTGGGGATTCCATGTACAGTGTAAACGGAAAACTAGGGGGTATTCATGCACCGACTACACCTGATATGAATACAGCACGGCTCTCGCTGAACAAGTACGTCGATCTCGATCTTATATCCATCGTTTGTTATCACGGTGGATTATGTGATGTACAAGTAAAAGAACAGATAGCAGAAATTATACAAGTTTAGAGTTTTAGTGAAAAACGACAATCTCTCTACAAGACGCTGTCGTTTCTTCGTTTCTAGTTCCATTTGGATTAGCACAGAGATGTACTTTTTAATGTAAGTTTCTCGGTACGTTGAGATCGTCTTATAAACTAACCTACCGTTGGCTAAACGCAAAGACAGCCGACGAAATTCGCCGACTGTCTAATTGAATGATCATTTTGCGTTCTATCAGGACTCAAAATTAACTTATGCTTCCAATTTCAACTCTTGGCTAACCGCATCCATGTATCCAGCCAATAAAACTTACTTGGCTATTCAGGAAGTCCCTGAAAAACATTTCCTCGCGTTAGCACCTGACTCGGATCTGCCCAACGGATTTGGAGCGAACGGGAAGTGAATAGATCAGGTCCGTCCGAGACTTGAAAGTGCAGGTGGGCTTCACTGGAGTTACCGGAATTTCCAAGCTCACCAATCAGATCACCTTGCTTGACTTTATCCCCTTTTTTGACCGCTACACTGCCTTCCTTGATATGTGCCGTGATGCTGTATTCCCCACTGCCATGATCAATGACCACAAAATTTCCTGCTGGTTCTTCGGCATTCATCACTCCAGGCGTGTTATCGGGAATGTCGTTTTTGATCTCGACGACCTTCCCATCAGCAGCAGCATAGAGCGGCTCACCAAAAGCGTAATAGTTTTCGTTCGCCGTGGCCTCCCCTTGATAACTTGAATTTTCCTGCGTTCGAACGATGTCCAATGCGTAACGCTGCGTTTCATGCGCATAATGATAGTTGGACATCACATCGTTTCCTCCCCAGAACACAAACCATTCGCCCTTCACAGGAAACTGAAATTCGGTTTTGGTAAGCTTCTTGTCCGTCTCCTCATGCCTTTCAAGGGGTTGGATCAATAGGCCGGCAATCTGATGTTCTTCGGTAAAATAAGCTTGAATCCCCTTGGTTCCCGTCTCATCTCTCCAGGAATGCTCAGACAGGTTATTCAGGTTGACTTCCACAACCGGATCCCAAGAATTGACCCCTTCCAGGAAGCTGTCCGCAGACGCCTTGAACTGTTCCAGTGTTAACGTGTCTTTGAGCTCCGGACTCATCTGATTATATATGTCCTCCTTCGAACCATGCATTAAGGTATCAATAAAATTGTCAGGTGTAATCATCGCGCCCTCCTTGGCAGCCGTAGTCTCTTCCTGATTGGTGTCCGCTCCCGCTGGAGCTGCATCCGCTGTTTGTTCTGCCGATGGTTGCTCCGCCTGGCTGGATGATTCCGAATTCCCGCAGGCAGATAGTATTACACACGATCCAATGGCTGCTACAAGCAGCTGCCAGCCTCTCCTGCTCCTTAGTTTTTCATGCACAGCATATCCTGATTTCGTAGTGTACTTTCCCTGCATTAACGTCATATCCTGCTGGTCACTCTTCTTATTGAATCTGTTCACTTCCCTGCACTCCTTCTTGTAGAACGATATCTTTCCAGTTAAGTGTACAGAATCAATCTTATCCTTCGCCTAACCTCATCTTACGTCTACCATAACTCTGAGGAGGTCTGCGCTTCATAATTAAGATTCTGTTAAGGTTGCCCGCACACTGCACAGCCCTTCTGAATGGTATGATAAACCTGATAGACCAATAGAAATGATCATACGAACGGTCAATTTACACCTAAAAATCAGGGAGGATCTTTTACGTCATGAATGAAGTTTCAATCCTGCTTGTGGATGATGAACAGGCGATTTTACATATGTTAAAAACGGTACTGCTCAAAGAGCAGTTCATAGACATTGACACGGTCACCACGGGAGAAGATGCGATTAGCGCATGCGAAAACAAAACCTATCATTGCATCGTGCTGGACGTCATGCTTCCTGGCAGAAGCGGGCTGGAAATCTGTCCTTTTCTGCGTCAATTGACGGATGCCCCCATTCTTTTTTTAACCGCCAAAACAACCGATTATGACAAACTGACCGGCTTCGCGGTTGGCGGAGATGATTATGTAGTCAAACCTTTTAATCCATTGGAAGTGGTCGCCCGGATTAAATCACTGCTGAAACGTTATTTGCCTAAACAGACCGCAGCGAACAGATTGCCCTCACTCCATGACGTAACTCCGTCATCCGCTACACCGCAGGAAGGCGTCTATGATTACGGTCGTTTTCAAGTATTGGAGCAAGCCGGTGAACTCCGGGTAGAAGGTCAGGTGGTCAGCTGTCCGGCGCTGGTTTATCAGCTGCTGCTCTTTTTCTGCAAACACCCCAATCGAATCTTCACCAAATCCGAATTGTATGAGCGGGTCTGGGGATCGGAATCCATCAGCGACGACAACACCGTCATGGTTCATATCCACCGGATTCGTGAGCGCATTGAGGCCGATCCCTCGAGACCTGAGCTGCTGGTGAATGTCCGCGGTCTGGGATATAAACTCATTCCGTCCGATATGGAGTCCGGCGAATGAGTATACGGCGCAGATTGATGACACGCTTCATCGGCCTACTTGCCGGAGCTGTAATCCTGATTTTGGTGCTCGGCGGAGGTATCGCCTATTGGGTCATCCAGCAGCTGAATGAGGCCAGCCTTGTTGAAGATTTTGCTTCTGTGGGGCTCGAACAACTGATCAGTACGGCAGAGATTTTGCCCGATGGCACGGTTCGATATGACCCAGAGCTGCTTAAGCGTGTAGAAGAGAACAACGGTTGGCTTCAGGTTCTCGATGAACAAGGCCATGTGGTGGATGCTTTTCACACTCCTTCCGATGTCCCGAACCACTATAACCCCGGAGAGCTTATATCCTATTGGGAAGGGAGAAAGCCCTTCCCCTATCAACTCTACATGCTGATCCGGGAAAGAAACGGAATCAACTTCACCCTGTTATATGGGGAGAGCAATCAGGCCGTAACGATGCTGGAGCAAACCTTCAGCGGCGGTAGTTATGCAAATGACAAGCTTGTGCTTCAATCAGAGCTGCAGGAAGTTATTCGCTCGGCGGACGCATATCTGCTAATTTTGGATCAACAGGGACGCGTGCTTGCTTCGTTCAATGAACCCGCCATGGGCACGCCAGACAGCTACAGCATTCAGGACCTGATTTTGCGTACGCGATACCCTACCAGGTATGGAATGACTACAGTGACCATCTATGATGAACAGAACCAGTCTACCTGGATGCTGAGTGTTCCGCTTGCCCGCAACCCGGCTGTGGTAAATGAGAACCCTTATCGTTTTATATTCGGCCCTGCACTAATTGCACTTCTGATATCCATCATCACCCTGCTTGTGCTGCTTGCGCTCTGGTATGCCAACCGTTTTGGCTATCCCATGCTGCATATGCTCCAATGGCTGCAGCGGCTCGAACGCGGGCACTACGAGGAACCGACAGGTCCTCGAGGCAAGCCACGCAGCCAGAAGGGAAACGGAAAATGGCGTCAAAAATATCGGGTCTATGCGGAAGTATTGCGATCCATCCAGACGTTGTCGAGTACACTCAAACGTGATGAAGAACTCCGCAAGCAGACCGAGTCCTTACGCGAGGAATGGATCGCCGGAATCACACATGACCTCAAGACACCTCTGTCCTCCATTCAGGGTTATGCGCACATGCTTGAAGCAGAGAAATACAACTGGACATCTGATGAAGTGAGGGAATTCGCAGGCATTATGCTGGATAAGTCCATGTACATGGACCGGCTGGTGAACGATCTGGCCATGACATATCGGCTGCGCAGCGGTGGATACCAGCCGCCCGTGGAACAAACAGACGTAAATACGCTACTGGAGGATCTTGTTCACCGCGCCGAACGCAACCCTGCTTATGGGGGAGGTCGCATCACGTTTCAACCTGCCCCAGTTCCGGTGAACGGTCATGTGCATATTCCATCATTTGAACGAATCGTGGATAATCTCACCGCCAACGCCCTGCTGCATAATCCACCGAATACTACCCTCGTCGTAAGTGTACAATCAGGTGAGCAGACAGGTGATTTCTGTGTCCAATTTGCCGATGATGGACGAGGGATGGACCCGGAGACCGTATGGAAGCTGTTCGAACGATACTATCGCGGCACGGATACCGCTACATCCGATGTCGGATCAGGTCTCGGCATGGCGGTAACCAAAGGGCTGATTGAAGCCATGAAGGGCCGGATTGAGGTTCAATCCGCTTTGGGGAAGGGAACCGTCATTCGCCTAATATGGGACCGTCATTCTGACAAAGTCTAAAAAATATCCGCTTGACCTTTTCATTTTCAGTCTATATAATCGACACTCAATAACACCTGTTCCAATATATTGATATGGACCTTGAGTTCATTTTCAATCCAATTTGAATGACATTAACTTTGTATATATGGCGATGACCAGAGACATGATTTCGTTTGCGTGCTGCCCAGAGAGAGAAGGGATTGGTGAAACCTTCTTCAGCGAACGGACCGGAATTACCCCTCTGCAGCCGTGGCCTCGAACCCCAGCCGGTCAGACTTCCCATGGACGTCCAACTTGGTTGTCAGTAGAGCTCACCGTCTGATCCACGATAACGGATCCCAATGAGGGTTATGATGTTTTCTGTTTTCGGCGGCTGGCCGACAGGAGGTATTCATAACCAAATTAGGGTGGAACCACGAGCTGAGCGCACTCGTCCCTTTTCCGGGACGGGTGTTTTTTGCGCTTCAAACTTAAACATTGGAGAGTGGTTCGCATGAGTAATCAACAAGGTAACCCCATTGAAATTCGCCTTCAAGGCGAAGCAGTTCGTTCTTACGAGTCAGGCATTACTGTCGGAGAAGTCGCCTCGTCCATCAGCACTAGCTTGGGCAAGCAGGCTATCGGAGGCATTGTGGACGGCGTAAACGTGGATCTCGATATGGCACTGGAACGGAACTGTGAACTTGTCATCGTTACACTGGACAGCGAGGAAGGCTTGAAGCGTTATCGCCACAGTACAGCGCATGTCCTTGCACAGGCATTGAAACGCATTTATGGTGCGGAGCAAGTTAAACTGGGGATCGGCCCCGTTATCGAAGACGGCTTTTATTACGATGTGGATCTGGAGCATGCCTTGTCCATTAGTGACCTGGCTGCCATCGAGCGGGAAATGAACAAGATTGTGCAGGAAAATGTGAAGATTAGCCGCCGGGTGGTTAGCCGTGAGGAAGCCCTTCGCCTGTTCGAAGAGATTCAGGACCCCTATAAACTTGAGCTGATTCGTGATTTGCCGCAGGATGCGGAACTGTCGATCTATGATCAAGGGGAGTTTTTCGATCTGTGCAGGGGTCCCCATCTTCCATCCACTGGACGGATTAAAGCCTTCAAGCTGCTAAATGTTGCAGGGGCCTACTGGCGGGGCAATTCGGATAATAAAATGCTGCAGCGAATCTATGGTACTGCCTTCCCAAGCAAAGCCCAGCTGGACGAACATCTGCATCTGCTGGAGGAAGCGAAGAAACGGGATCACCGCAAACTGGGCAAAGAACTGGATCTGTTCATGTTTTCGGAGGAAGCACCGGGCATGCCCTTCTATCTTCCCAAAGGCATGACTATTCGTACAGAGCTGGAGCAATTCTCACGCGAGCTGCAGCTGCAGGAAGGTTACCAGGAGGTTCGCACTCCTCTAATGATGAACAATCGCCTGTGGGAGCAATCCGGTCATTGGGAGCACTATAAGGACAATATGTATTTCTCAGAGGTAGACGACGCTACATTTGCACTGAAGCCAATGAACTGCCCAGGTCATATGCTCATTTTCAAAAATACACTGCATTCCTATCGCGAGCTTCCCATCCGCATGATGGAATTCGGTCAAGTCCATCGCCATGAATTCTCGGGCGCACTGAATGGCATGATGCGGGTACGGACATTTTGTCAGGACGATGCTCACCTCTATGTCATGCCAGAACAGATTGAGGATGAGATCAACCAGGCAATATCCCTGATTGGGCGCATGTACGATATCTTTGGATTCGAATACACAATTGAGCTGTCCACTCGTCCCGAAGATTCCATGGGATCGGAGGAACTGTGGGATCAGGCAGAACGTGCACTGCAAAATGTGCTGGATCGGCGCGGTGTGAAATACCGCATTAATGAAGGAGACGGTGCCTTTTACGGGCCGAAAATTGACTTCCATATTCTTGATGCGCTAAAACGCAGCTGGCAGTGCGGAACAATTCAGCTTGATTTTCAAATGCCGGAGAAATTCGATCTCACTTATGTTGGCGAGGACAGCCTGAAACACCGTCCTGTCGTGATTCATCGCGCCATCTATGGCTCAATCGATCGCTTCATTGGCATTCTGACTGAACACTATGCAGGAGCATTTCCGCTCTGGCTTGCCCCGGTGCAGGTGAAGCTGCTGCCTGTTTCCGATCACTATGTGGACTATGCTCTGCAGGTGCAGAGTCAGCTGCGAGCAGCCGGAATCCGGGTCGAAACAGATCTGCGCAGCGAGAAGCTCGGGTACAAAATCCGTGGAGCACAGATGGAGAAAGTGCCTTACTCGCTCGTACTTGGTGAAAATGAGAAAAATGCCTTATCCGCCTCTGTCCGCGCATGCGGTCAGGGAGATCAAGGCATCCAGAGCATTGAGGCATTTATCCGGCAGATACAGCAGACCGTGAAAGCAAAAGCCTGACGGTATCCGTCATTGGACTTGACGTGAATCGCCATTTTGGGTCATTTGCCGAAGTGAAGCACAGTGCTGCACTTCAGCTTTGGCCCATTACAATTTCTCATCAGGCTTCAGTCCAACCTGCTGCTCGCTCCATGTCCAGAAACGTTCAGCCACAGCATCGTCCATCGCATGTGCTTTTAGCTTCTGCTCTTTCTTTTGATAAAAGTAGCGTCCTGTCAACTTCTCTACCTCCGGACTTGTCGCCAGATAGATGGCCGTTTGTGCCCCGTCCTCGGGAGACAGGAAAAATGGAAGCTTGCCAACAAAGGCCATGATACGCGTGCCAAAGCCGGTATGGCGATCCACACCAATGCTTGTGCCCACCGCACCTGGATGCAGGCAGTTCACCGTGACTCGGCTGCTCGCCACTCTACGGGCCAGAGCACGGGTGAACAGCACGTTGGCGAGCTTGGACTGCGCATAGCTTTTGATCGGATTATAGCCTTTGTGCAGATGCGGGTCGTCAAAGTGGATCTTGCCTGCTTTGTACGCACCGGATGACACGTTCACGATTCGTCCCTGCTCCGCAGCTTTCAAAGGCTCTATTAAGAGCAATGTGAGCAGGAAATGACCCAGATGGTTAATGCCAATGCTCTGTTCAAATCCATCCGAGGTCTCCTGTCTTTTCAGCATCACCACACCAGCATTATTCACCAGGACATCTAGCGTGTTATATCGTTCCCGGAAGGCTTGGGCAAATTGGCGGATGCTCTTGATTGAACCCAAATCACACAGTATCAGTTCAATCGCGTTAGAACCGGAATCGCGCAAAGCATCCTGCAGGGCCTGCTGTCCACGCTTCTCGCTGCGACAGGCCATAATGACCCTGTACCCTTGCCTTGCAAGTTGAATGGTGGTCGCGAGCCCCATGCCGGAATTTGCTCCTGTTACAATCGCTGTTTTCATGGACATCAGATCCTTCCCTTCTGAACCTGGGGTTCGAATATGGAATAACAGTCACAATCCTGCCCCCATGGAAAAGAGGCACTCCGTGTAACAATATGAGATAATGGAGTAATCATATCTCGGTTTAGATGGGAGGACAGGCATGCTCACCAAAGAAGATTTTAAAAAGATCAAAAAAGAAGCAAAGCTTGAAATCGCAGTACTGGAACAAGAGTATCATGATATTGGACAGAAACTCGATTCATCACAATCGGATCAACGAAAAAATCGCAGATACGCCTCACTCGTCATTGAGTTATGCTCCATTATGGAACAAATGTTAAATCAGCTGTATCAAAACGTCTATCAAAAAAGCTTTAATTCGACCGAGCTGATGAAAATTCCTGCTTACCGTGCACGCTCCAATATGGAGATGATCCAGGCTGAATTAACCAAACAACAAATCACTCTTAAATCCGGAAAGGAAAACATGGCTCATGCTCTCAGTCAGGTCTTCCAGGCGAGGAACAGGCTCATTCATGAAAACTTTACGTTTGCCTCCATCGTCAAGGAAGACATGAAGGAAGAACAAACTTTTGAAGCCATGCTGGATACAATCAAGAGGTACAGAAAACACTTAAAATATCTTCGTCCTGAATAAAATCGCCTACCAAACATTTAAAAGGAGGTGGACCGGACTTGATCCGGAAACCTATGAATCATCAGACAACTGACCTAACGGTGCTGCATCTCAGCATTCCCACACCTTCGGGAGACAACCCCATCTACCCTGTCATGCTTCGCGATGAAGACGGCATCACCCTCGTGGACACAGGCATGATTGGCCAATTTGCCGGTCTGGAGTCCGCACTGGAGCAGGAAGGCGTACAGCTGGCTGATGTCAAACGCATCATTTTGACACATCAGGACATTGACCATATCGGTAATCTGGGCGCTCTTCTGGATGCGATACCTGGACTCGAGGTCTGGGCACATGCGGATGAAGTTCCCTATATTAAAGGTGAAAAGCCTTTGATAAAGTTCACAGCTGAACGCAGAGCCCTGCTGCCCGCACCAGTGCTTGCGCAAGCCGATCAGCTCCTTTCCCAGCTGCCTGAGATTGAAATCAGCAGAATTCTGGAAGATGGGGACATGCTGCCTCTTCAAGGCGGAATTCAGGTCATCCATACACCGGGACACACGCCGGGACATATCTGCCTGTACTTCCGTGAATCACAATTCCTGCTTGCCGCTGACGCACTTCGTGTCGTGGACGATGAGCTGGTTGGGCCTGCGCCACCTGCAACACCGGACATGCCTGAAGCGCTGAGAAGTTTGAAAAGGCTGACCGGCCTGAAACTGAACAAAGTGCTCTGTTACCACGGCGGAGAATACACGAAGGAACCAGCTGAACATATCGCCAAACTTGCGGAGAGCGCGGATTAATTGACGGCTATGATCTGATGCTGCTTTCATAATAAAAGAAATCAAGGGGCAGTCCCAAAGCCATAGACATGGCGGGACGCCCCTTTTATCTATTTTAACGAACGGGCTGCGTTCTATTAGACGCATGGGTACAACTTCAATATTGAACAATTCCCACACACAGCTCAGCTCTCTGGCGTAAGCACAATGAGTTGGTCATCCCCATCCCGCGGGGTTCCGCGTCCGTCCCGATTGTTCGTCAGGATATATAATTTCCCGTCTTCTCCGCCAGTTACGTTACGAATGCGTCCCCACTCCTCTTCAAAAACAGGTTCTACCTTCTCCACTTGTGTACCATCCTTGGACAGAGTAATATGCAGCAATTGCTCGCCTCTCAGGTTAGCCGCAAGCAGTGAACCCGCCCACGGTCCTTCCTCTATAAAAGCTAAACCCGATGGTGCCCATGTATCGTCACCACTATGAGCAATTGGGGCCTGATAGGTAGCATTGTCATCCTCGTCCCCTTCAACTTCAGGCCAGCCATAGTTCTCACCTGCTTCGATCCGGTTAATCTCATCATAGTTACGCTGGCCATGCTCGGTGGCATAAAGGTACTTGTTATCCGGATTCCATGCAAGACCCTGCGCATTCCGATGTCCCATGCTGTATACGGGGGAGTTCGGCCACGGGTTGTCTTCAGGGATCGATCCATCGAGACCAATCCGCAATATTTTGCCACCCAAGCTGCCCTGGTCCTGTGCCAGTTCCGGTTCATAACGTTCACCTGTCGTAATATAGAGCATGTTGTCCGGGCCAATTTTGATCCGGCCTCCGTTATGATTCGTCCCGCCTGGAATGTTGCCCAGCAGCTCCTTGTCGATCACAGCTTCATTCTCATTCACCTTCAAACGCAATATCCGATTCGCAATCCCGTCTCCTTCAAGATAGGAATGGTAGGCGTAGAGATAACCGTTATTCTCAAAGTCCGGATCAGCAGCCAAGCCCAGCAATCCCCCTTCGCCCTCTTCATTGAACGGAGCCTCAAACGCAATGAGCGGTTCAGTTTGCAATTCTCCATCCTTAATAACACGAATGGTTCCGGGACGCTCCGTAACAAACATCCGTCCATCCGGCACACTCACCAGTTCCCACGGTGCATTCAGTCCAGTCACCAAAACCGAGGCCTGATACGGGATGACCGCATTTTCCTGCGTACCTCCCTCATCGGTATTCGTATTGTTATTGCCTCCACTAGCCGCCTGTCCCTGACCCATCCCTTGCCCTTGTGACACCTGCTGAGATTCTGTGGATGGATCGCCTGATGTACAGGCCGCCAGCAGAGACATACTTAACAGCGAAGCGTATAGCGGAACACTTAGTCGGTTATTCATCTTTTCATCTCCTTCTATTGGATGGAGTGTAATGGAGCATTGTTTGGGCATACATTCAATAAACAAATTCGAATCTGCCAAATGCTGCTGCGGTATGTTCAAGGATAACTGATCTCAGTATCAGTATCAGTATCGGTATTTGCATTTGCATCGGTATCTGTATCTTATATCGGGATCGGCTAACTATCTCAACGTCGTTTCGCCCTGTATTTACCCCTCCCTCCACTCGCCTAAACGGAAAATTGGCGGCATTCGATACAGGTCTCATGCCCTTCCCCTTTGGCATTTTTCAATATTCTTCTATAATAGAAGGATAGAACGAACTGAAAGGTGGACGTATACACTCATGAATCAAAGCCCTTTATCCCGTCTGGAAGCTGATCTGTCTGCACAAGGATTGGACGCCATGCTGATTACAGATCCGAAACATATCTACTATTTAACCGGTTTTGCAAGCAACCCGCATGAACGTTTTCTCGGTCTTGTTCTCGCCCGTGGCGAAGAACCTTTGCTGATTGTTCCTGCCCTGGATGCTGAAGCTGCTGCGGCGGCCTCCTCGGTAACCAATATCGCGACTCATTCCGATACCGACAATCCCTATGCATTGTTCGAACGTTATAAGGGACGTCTGGGCCGGATGGGCCTTGAAAAAGAATACGTCACCGTTGCGCGTTACGAGCAGCTGACTGCTGCTCTGGGTGCTGTCAACTTTGAAGATGTCGGTCCTCTGCTCCGCACTCTGCGCGTGAAGAAGACACCGGACGAAGTCGCCCGCATCCGCCATGCCATTCATCTCATTGAAGAGACCCTTCGCCAGGGACTGTCTCATGTACGCACAGGTGTTACCGAGATTGAACTGGTAGCTGAAATGGAATATCAGATGAAGAAACTGGGTGCAGATGGCCCTTCCTTCGATACCATGGTGCTTACCGGACCCAAGACAGGTCTGCCGCATGGTACACCGGGTGAACGCAAACTGCAGCATGGCGACTTGTTGATGTTCGATATGGGCGTATACGCTGCAGGGTATGCATCTGATATTACGCGTACATTTGCGTTTGGTGACATTTCACCTGAATTGAAGACCATTTATAACACGGTGCTTGCCGCAAACGAAGCTGCCATCCGTGCGGTGAAGCCAGGCGTGGCTTGTGCCGATATTGATCGTGCAGCACGTCAAGTGACGGAAGACGCCGGATACGGCGAGCGTTTCCTGCACCGCGTGGGGCATGGGATGGGCATTGATGTGCATGAGTACCCTTCTCTGCACGGACAGAACATGGATACTCTGCAGGAAGGCACCGTGTTCACAATTGAACCAGGGATCTATACGGGTGCAGGCGGAGTTCGAATTGAAGACGATGTTCTCGTAACAGAAAACGGCGTCGAGGTGCTGACTTCCTATCCAAAAGAGCTGCAAATTTTGACGGATTAATCTTACATGTATGAAATTAAAAATGACCCGCTTAGCCATAACATGTGGCTGTGCGGGTCATTTTCGTTATCAAGCTTTTTTATTTGCAGTCAACTGCTTATGATTACGAATGCAGACTAAACCTGACTAGGCTTCATCCTTGATTTTAAAATTGCGCGCTGCATATAGAAACGGCGTACCCACCGCGGTCAACACGAATTTGATAATGTACGTTGTCAGGAAGATTTCGAGCCAAACATCCCATGGATAGATGAAAGCAAATGCAATCGTGCAGAACACCAATGTATCTACAAAGGAACTGACGATCGAGCTGCCGTTCGTGCGGATCCATAACTGATTGCGTCCAGGTGCCATCTTCCGCAGCATGCTGAACAGTCGCACATCCAGGAATTGGCTAATGAAATAAGCTGTCAGACTTCCGAGTGCCAGACGTGGCAGCAGACCGAACAACGTTTTCATGGAATCCTGAGCAAAGTCCGTTGGTGCCGGTTCAAAGAATATGACCATCTGCATCAATACCGTCGTCATGATCAGCGTGAAAAATCCGAACCATACGGCCTTCCGCGCTTCACCCGATCCGTACTTCTCATTGAGAAGATCACTGGTCAGATACATGCTGACATACATCGTGTTGCCGAGTGTCAATACGATCCCCATAATATCTATCGTTTTGGTCACCTGAATGTTGGCTATCACCGTAGCCACACCAATCCAGGCATACAGACCCTTTTTACCGAACAGGCGGTAACACAATAGGAAAAAACCATACGTTACGAGAACGAAAAGCGCTCCCCAACCCAAATTAAACATAAACACATACACTGCCTTCCTAGTTTTGATTACGCGGGATGGTTACGAACCGCGGTCTGGCACCGGGCCAAAACATGAATACTCTATCACATTTCCCTTCCTTTGAACAGCACTAAATAACGTCAATCTGTTGGTCTTATACAAAAAGCCGCCCTACGGGTTAACCCGTAGGGCGGCTAATTCTGGCTTGTTGCTGCTCATAAGCCATATGCTTATTTGATTCCGGGTTACGCTTGAACCGCAGAATCCAGATCACGGCTTTGATCATTGAATGTATCCTGATCATTCTCTTTCAGAATTTTACTGGATACGAGACCAGCCGTCATTGAATCGTTCACGTTCAGCGCCGTACGACCCATGTCGATCAGCGGCTCAACCGAGATCAGCAGGCCTACCAGTGCAACCGGCAGATTCATCGTGGACAACACGATCAGGGAAGCGAAGGTTGCCCCGCCACCTACACCAGCTACACCGAAGGAACTGATCATGACAACCAGGATCAGGGTAATGATGAAATCCCAGCTCATCGGATCGATGCCGACCGTAGGAGCAATCATGACCGCCAGCATGGCCGGATAGATCCCGGCGCAGCCGTTTTGACCAATAGTAGCCCCAAAGCTTGCCGACAGGTTCGCAATACCATCCGATACGCCAAGTTTCTTCGTCTGTGTCTCCACGTTAAGCGGGATTGTAGCCGCACTTGAACGGGAAGTGAAGGCAAATACCAGCGTTGGCAAAACCTTTTTCACATACGTCAGCGGATTGAAACCAAACAGTGCGATAATAATCAGGTGGATGATAAACATCACAATCAACGCAACGTAGGAAGCAATGACGAACTTGATCAGCTTCAGGATCTCTTCCGGATTCGTTGTCGCCGTTACTTTCGTAATGAGCGCCAGAATACCATATGGCGTCAGCCTGAGCACCAACGTTACAATCCGCATGACTACAGCATATACCGCATTCACCATGCTTCGGAATGTTTCAGCCTGCTGTGGCTTTTTGCGATCCAGTCCAAGGACTGCTACACCGATAAACGCCGAGAATATAACGACAGCAAGTGTGGACGAACGGCGTTCCCCGGTCATGTCTGCAAATGGATTCGAAGGAATAAATTCCAGCACCTGCTGAGGAATCGTCTGATCCTGTACATCAACGAGACGTTCCTCGACCTTCTGTACCTGTGCGAGCTCTCTGTCTCCACCTTCGATCTCAATCGAAGTCAGGTTGAAGCTCAGACTTGTTACGATACTTACACTTGCGGCAATGGCAGTCGTAATGAGCAAAATCGCAATGATGGAAAAGCTCATTTTGCCGAGGTTTTGCTTGCCTTTCAAATTCATGATAGCTGAAATAATGGAAACCATGATCAGTGGAATTACGACCATCTGTAACAATCGAACATATCCCGAACCGACAAGATTAAACCAATCAACAGACTTGGTAACAATGTCGGAATTAGAAGAGTAAATCAGTTGAAGAATGACGCCGTACACAACCCCGATTCCCAGACCCGCGAATACTCGCTTCGTAAAGGAAATATGTTTCTTTTGCATCCAATACAGGACGCCAAGAAGAACGAGCATAATCACTACGTTCAGAATGACTAGAAAAGTATCCATTTCGTAAATCCTCCTCAAAATGTGCATACCGATTGATCGGTTTTTCTACTCGCTTGAAGCGATATTGAACAATATATCATATAACAAACTATTCTGGTAGGTATTAATTGATATTATGTAATAAGCATGTAATAAATTCATGGATTTCTGAAAAAAATTCACCGTTTAATGAAAATTATTGTATTCAACCCCCGGTTAATTTTGTAATATAGGTATATCCGCTTATTCCCAAGATTTCTCAACGTGAAAATTAGGCCTTTCTTCGTTGGTACATAGTCTTAAGGGACGGAAAAGCGACAAATGTTAATGAACATGACGTGAAAGGATGATCCTATGTTTCGTAATCGTACGGTGGCCGGCAAAATCAGAGGCACGCTGTTCCTCGTTCTGCTGGTGGCCTCCCTGTTGTTTAGTATCAGTTTCTATGCTGTGTCCATGAATATCATGCAGAGTTACGTGCTCCCGCAGTTCGACAAAGTCCTAAACACGTCTATTCAGGATATATACAAAAACATTTCAGCCTCCAAGATCTTGCAGGTGCAAAGTGGCGGGGCAGGTGCTGAAGGTGCCGCACTGACTGTCGAATCCTATTTGGCTGAAAAAGCAAAAGAACATAATCTCGATGCGTCTTACGTGGTATCCATCGAGGAAGGTAAAGCCACCGTTGTCATTGCGAATGCTGCCTCAGAAATGATAGCCGGAGATGAAATCAGTGTCCAGTCCGCGATGAATACGGCTGTCGAGACAAAAGAAATGGTCATCAGTGAAGTCTATTCCGATTCCTTCGGCGTACATAAAGCAGCCTTTATTCCGATCGCTGGCAGTAACATGATCATGGCCGTAAGTATGGATGCCCAGTTTATTCAGGACAAAAATGTCCAGATCTTCTGGTTATGCCTGGGTATCACAGCATTGGTCTTTGTGCTTGGCTGGCTCATCTCCACCAGCATGATCAAAAGAGTAACCAAACCAATCATCCAGCTTGTACAACATAGTAAAAAGATTTCCCAAGGCGATCTGACTGCCGAGCTTCAGATTAAGGGCAAGGACGAGATCGCACAACTCGCAGCAAGTTTCCAGAGCATGACCCTCAATTTGAAAGAAATGATCAGCCGCGCATTGTCCACCTCCAATGAAGTGGTTGAAGGCTCTGATGATCTGTTAAAACGGGTTGAGTCGATGTCCGGTATGGTCAAAAACTCCAGCCGCTCTGCGGAAGACGCCGAGAAAGGCAGTATAACCATCGCGTCGAGCGCTGCCGAGAATGCACGCGCCATGGAAGAAATTACACAGGGCATTATGCATATCGCTTCTTCCTCTGCCGAAGTATCGGAACAGATCGGTGAAGCTGCGAATGAAGCCGTCAACGGTAACCGTCTGGCGCAGGATGCTGTTCAACAGATGGAACGCGTTGGTCAGACCGCAAGCGAGTCGCTGCGTTATGTTGAAACGATGAACGAACGTTCGATCGCGATAGGAACCATTGTTACATCCATTTTTGAGATCACAAAACAGATCAACATGCTTTCACTTAATGCTTCCATTGAAGCAGCACGTGCTGGGGAACATGGCCGCGGGTTTGCTGTTGTAGCAGGTGAAGTACGCAAACTGGCGGAGCAATCCAAGACAGCTACGGAGGAAATTGCCGATTATCTCGGAACCATTCGTGAGGATGCTGAACGTTCGGTGAGTGCCATGAACCGGGTAACAGAGGAAATTGGGTCAGGTACCCATGTGGTTCAGCAGGCAGGAACAGCTTTCCAGCAGCTTAACGAATTAATCCAAAACGTCAATCTGACCATCCAGACTGTATCGGCTTCGACAGAGGAAGTCTCTGCAGGTGCAGAGGAAGTCAGTGCATCTGTTGAAGAAACCGCACAGATTACCTCCAGATCGCGGGAGAGCATGCAGCAGATCGCTTCGACTGCCGAGCATCAGCTGAGTGAGATGGATTCCCACTCGGATACCGTCCGCCATCTGCATGAACAAGCCATGGAGCTCCAGTCTGCCATGAAGAAGTTCAAAATCAATTAAAATAAGCCAGCCAGGTATAACATTAAACCATCATTCCCACATGTGAACCACAATTAAACCAAAGACATTCAAATACCCCCATGCATAACAGCATACCGGTTTCCGGTACTGTGGTTATACATGGGGGTATTCTGTTACTTATTAAAATTGCGGTCATAGTACGTCCCTATACGTCTTTCATTTACGGTTGATACGGGGCCTGGACACCCATAATTTCGTATACCCGCTTCATGTCCAGTGAAGAGCGCAGAGATTCCGCTACTCGGTCAAACTCCATTTCCTTCCGTTCATGAGCACTATAGGTTTCCTGAAGCGGAACGAGTCCTTTCTTTTCCCGAAGGCCATTAAGCCATGTACGGCGAAACTGGTCACTTTCAAACAGACCATGCAAGTAGGTTCCCCATACTTTTCCATCTACCGTCCCCCATCCTTCCTGAAATGGCTGGCCACCGGGATGTGCGATCTCAAACAGTCCAGACACTTGCTTCGGATCATGGCATTCGGTCACGCCCATATGAATCTCGTACCCGTTCACAGGCATGAATTCAACCGAATCCCGCTCACCATGTAGACGAATAGGATGCTGCTGCTGTACACGCCCTGAAGCTCTTACCGTCTGCTTATGCTGCAGAAAAGTCGTAGACAGCGGCAGCCAACCCAGACCTCGGGCTTCCTGAACCTGATTGGCCTCCACTGCAAATGGGTCCTTCAGATGCTTCCCAAGCATCTGGTATCCACCGCAAATGCCCACAAGCTGCACATGATCGCGTTCGGTCTGACTGGCAATGGCCTGCTCCAGACCCGACGCTCTCAGGAATTCCAGATCACCAATCGTATCCTTCGTACCCGGCAGCAAAATGGCATCCGGCTGTCCCAGTTCCTCCGGCGAAGTCACATACCGCACATTAACATCCGGTTCGCGGGAAAGCGAGTCAAAATCCGTAAAATTCGAGATCCGCGGATAACGAATAACAGCAAGATCCAGCTCCTGTTTCCCTGATTTACCATGGCGCATGGAGTCCAGCACTACGGAATCTTCGGCTTCAATTTGAATATCTCTTATGTAAGGCAGTACACCCAATACGGGGATGCCTGTCCGCTCTTCCAGCCAATCCAGTCCAGGCTGCAGCAGGGACAGATCACCGCGGAATTTGTTAATGATAAATCCTTTTACACGCTGGACCTCATGCGGCTCCAACAGTTCAAGTGTACCTACAATGGAAGCAAACACACCTCCGCGATCAATATCCGAGATGAGAATGACTGGCGCATCCGCCCAGCCTGCCAGATTCATATTGACGATGTCCCGATCCTTCAGGTTGATCTCGGCCGGACTGCCTGCACCTTCCATCAGCACCATATCATACGTCTCACGCAGCCGGTTCAGCGCAGCCATTACTGTCTTCTTGGCTTCCGGCAGGAAATGCTGACGATAGTCCGAAGCACTCATCTGGGCAAAAGGCACACCGTGCACCACAATCTGCGAGTGCATATCCCGCACAGGCTTGATCAAAATTGGATTCATATCCGTTGTCGCTTCAATACCGCACGCTTCTGCCTGCGCTCCCTGAGCTCTGCCAATCTCCTTGCCATCTTCGGTTACGTAGGAGTTCAGTGCCATATTCTGTGATTTAAACGGGGCCGGTCTGAAGCCGTCCTGCTTGAATATCCGGCATAGCGCCGTTGTAATGACGCTCTTCCCCACATCCGATGCCGTGCCTTGCAGCATCAATACTGCCGCTTGCCCTACAGGCGTATCCTGCACGTTCCTTCACCTCACTCATCTCTCAGTGTTATGCTCCACATACTCGTTCCGTTCGTTCCCTATAGCAAAAACAATCCCTGCAGCAGACTTAACACCGTCAGCAGAGCGGCTTCCAGCAGCTCATTCATTGCACCGTATGTATCTCCTGTGAGCCCGCCCAGCCTTTCGCTGATGCGTCCGGCAACGAACCTGCCGATGAGATAGGCAGCCAGCGGTACAAAAATCACAGCCGCAATAGGGTACAGCCACCAAGGTAATGTCCCCAGCCCACTCTCTATAGCCAGCGCTCCAACCATGCTGGTGTCCGGCTCGAAGATCCACACGGCGGCAAGTGTAATGACGGCCGCCAGGATCGTCAACCCAATCGCGGAGCTTCGTGCTCGCTGGACTTCCTTCCGTTCACCAAGGCCCTTGAACAGGACTGCAAGTCCATCGTCTCCCCGGGCATTCGGCCAAGCCGAAATGGCGTATACCATGAACCAGCGGCTCCAGATCATAGGCAAAATCAGCAGTGCTCCATACAGCCAGCTGCCACGTGCAATAAAATCAGCGATTAATGCCGCTTTCATCATAAGCAGCAGCACGCAGGCGATCACGCCCATTGCTCCGACGCGGCTGTCTTTCATAATCTCCAGCATCCGCTCTCGGGTACGATAGCTGAGCAGACCATCCGCTGTATCCATCCAGCCATCCAGATGCAGCCCGCCAGTGAGCCATACCCACAGGGTCAAGGTCAACACGGCCGCCGGAAACGATGGCAGCAGTGCACCTGTTATCGCGCCAATGAGCCAGACACATAAACCTATAGCCGCCCCGACCAGCGGGTAATACACCACGCTCTCCCGCAGCAATGGCGGGACGAAGTCGATCTGCATTTTTACCGGGAAACGGGACAAAAATTGAAAAGCGGCCGCAGCTGCATGTTTTTGATCAAGACTACCTACCTTACCTGTATCCTGAGCTGGAGCCTGATTCACCTGATTCATGTTTTCCTCACCATTCGTGTTCTCCCGGTCATGCTGGCTGTCGTTTCCGTCAATACTCATAAGCGATACTCCTTGCTTTTCAGCTCAATGGCAATCCCCACAGTCACCAGAAACACCTCACGGCAAATAGCTGCGATCCGCTGATTCAATATACCCGCCAGATCCCGATACCTTCTGCCTAATGCATACTCAGGTACGATACCGTCACCCACTTCATTCGTAACCAGTACAAGCAGTCCGGGATAGGACTCAATGGCAGATACCAGTGCATTCATATGTTCCAAAACAACCTGTTCAGGCTCATGCTCATGTGTAAGCAGTACATTCGTTAACCAGAGTGTCAGACAATCCACCAAAATGGTTGGTGCAGACGTTCCTGTGTGGGATTCTCCCATACGTGTGATAAGTTCAGGCAATGCCAGCGGTTCCTCCACCGTGTGCCACAGGTACCCTGCTTCATCCCGTTGGTTCTGATGCAGGCGGATCCGCTCGCGCATCTCATCGTCATATGCCTGCGCGGTTGCCACATACCAGGCTTCGGAGGAACGCTGCATGCAGAGACGCTCGGCGAAGGAGCTTTTGCCGCTCCTCGCCCCGCCCGTTACAAGCACACTCATGGAGATACCTCTCCCCGAACCTCCGAGGCAGCTGTCGATGAGTCATCCGTACGTCCAGTCTCATTCGAGCCGTCCGATACGCCAGCGCTTGCGAATGTGGCCATTTCGTTCAATATACGACAAGCTGCATCAATTAAATGAAGGCTGAGCACGCCTCCGGTTCCCTCACCCAGCCGCATGTCCAGATCCAGCATCGGTTTGAGTCCAAGTTCGCGCAGAAGTGCGGCATGTCCACTTTCATGTGAAGTATGGGAAGCGATCATATACTCCACACTGACCGGAGCAAGCTGTCTTGCAATCAGCGCCGCTGCAGTGGAGATAAATCCATCCACAACAACAGGGCAGCCATGGGCTGCAGCTGCGAGAATGACACCTGTCAGTCCGGCAATTTCCAATCCGCCCACTTTGCCGAGCACGTCCAATGCATCGTCTGCATCCGGTGCATTCACGCTCAGTGCCCGGCTGACCACGGCAGCCTTGCGCTGCAGACCTGCATCGTCGATACCGGTTCCGCGGCCAACCGCTGAAGCAGGTGCTGTCCCGGTTAAGGCACACATGACCGCAGCACTCGCTGTGGTATTGCCGATTCCCATTTCCCCGGTTACGAACAACTTGGTTCCCTTGGCAACCTCAGCAGCCACAACCTCAGCCCCGGCAAGAATGGCCTGGATTGCTTCATCACGACTCATGGCTGCACCTTGAGCCATGTTGGCAGTTCCTTTGCGTACTTTGCGGGAGACCAGATCCGGATGTTCCAGATCGGCATTCACACCAATGTCCACACAGATGACATCTGCGCCTGCATGACGAGCCAGAACATTGACTGCCGCTCCTCCAGCGAGAAAGTTATGGACCATCTGCGGCGTTACTTCTGCCGGGAAAACGCTGATGCCTTCCGCAACCACGCCATGATCGGCAGCCATAACGATAACAGCTCTGCGATCCAGGGACGGCCGGGCCTCTCCGGTTATCCCCGCAAGACGAATAACCAGCTGTTCCAGTTTGCCCAGACTGCCGGGCGGTTTTGTCAATGCATCCACATGCGCCGAGGCTTCTGCAGCAACTTCTTCATTGGGACCCACGATCCGACCAATTAACTGTTCCAACACCTGTTCATTATTCATACCGCCAGCACTTCCTTCATCAAAATATGGGGTTGCCCCTTTTCGTTCATTCTTGTTCCCGCCGCAGCAATAATTGCGGCAGACCATGATCGGGATGATTCACCATGGCTGGGTTCACCCGGAAAATATCCCGAATGTTTTCTTCCGTCATCAACGACTGCGGTGTCCCACTGCTTACACACATACCCTCACGAAGAGCCAGAATGTGGTCACAAAATTGCGCAGCCAGGTTCAGATCGTGCAGCACAGCCACAATCGTGATCTTGTTTTTTTGGCGCCAGGAAGATAACAGCTCCATGAATTGCAATTGATATCGGATATCCAGAAAAGTCGTCGGTTCATCCAGCAATAACAGCTTGGGTTCCTGTGCCATGACTTTGGCGAGTGCCACCCGCTGTCTCTGTCCTCCGCTGAGTGCATCCAGCGGCCTGTCGGCCATTTCGGTTAAGCCCAGTTCTTCCAGGACCCGGTCTACCACTGCCGCCCCATCGGAGGTTTCCCTGCCCAGCCAATTCTGATAAGGATAACGCCCCATCTCCACAACATCCCTGACGGGATAGGAAATGGCAGGCAGACCGTCCTGCTGCAATACCGCAATCATACGTGACAGGTCTTTGCGACTGTAAGAGGTAATCTCCCGCCCTGCAATCCGGATGCTGCCTGCATTGGGCTGTTCCGTTCCGGCGATGAGCTGGAGCAGCGTTGATTTCCCGCTTCCGTTTGGACCAACGACACCCCACCATTCCCCTTCCGTGACACGCCAGTCCACATCATGCAGGGCTCGGTGGTCACCGTACATTTTATCTGCACCCGCGACCTCGATCAGCGGCTTTCCTGGGGTAACACTTGTATCCATGGTTGTACCCATGCTCGTACTCATGGCATCACCCCTTTTCGCAGCTTTTTGTTCCGATGCAGCAAATACGCGAAGAAAGGCGCACCGACAAAGGCCGTCACCACACCCAGCGGAATTTCGGTCGGTGCCAGCAAGGAGCGGGCAATCGTATCAGCCCATACCATGAAGATGGCTCCACCAATGGCGGACAAGGGTACCAGCAATCGATAGTCAGGCCCCACAAGCAGCCGAAGAATATGCGGAATCACCAATCCAACGAATCCAATAACGCCGGATACGGAGACCGCTCCTGCGGTAAGAAGTGTTCCCACAGCAAGCACGGACAACTTCAGCCGATCGACTCCAACCCCAATATGCGCAGCCTGCCGTTCCCCCAGAGCAAGGACATTCAATGAACGTGCACGGCTCCAGAGGAAAATCAGGCCCAGCAGAAAATACGGGAAAAGGATGGCCGTATACGACCACCCACGCAGAGCCAGACTTCCCATCGTCCAGTATATAATTTCATTAATCGTCTGTTTCGACATGGTCGACAGGAAGGAGACCACCGCTCCCAGAAAACTTTGCATCACCACACCAGCCAGAATCAGGCTGTGCGTCGGTATTTTGCGCCCTTCACGAGCCAGGGCAAGTACAAACCACAACGTGAGTACGCCCGTCAGAAACGCAACAAGCGGCAAGGTCCAGATTCCGATCAGTGCGTACTGCAATCCGAAGAAAATCAGAAAAGCTGCCCCCACCGATGCACCGGACGATACGCCCAGGGTAAACGGATCTGCCAGCGGGTTACGAAGAACCCCTTGAAATCCCGCTCCGGCGATTGCCAGCGATGCACCCACAAGCACGGCAAGCAGCACGCGCGGGAAACGAACCTTCCATATAATCTGCTCGGCTGACGTACTCCAGTCGGGCGTGATCCAGTCTCCGATCCATGGCATGTGATGAAGCAGAATGCCTGCAATGTCACGGACAGGCAGAGCCACCGAACCGATGCCCGTACAGATCAGCACGGTCAGCACAAGCAGCAGAATTCCGGCTGTTCCGTACACTGCCAGCTTTTTACTCATTGGAACAGATCAGGATAGATCGCTTTGGCTACAGCTTTCAAACCTTCCGTTACGCGTGGTCCCGGACGGCTCAGCAGGTTGGCATCCAGGCCAATGACTGCGTCGTCTTTCACAGCTGTAATTTGATCCCAGCCGCTGCGCTCTTTGATGATTTGATCCAATGTTTTGGAGTTTTCATCAATGACATCGTTCGCGTACAAAATCACATCCGGATTGGAAGCAATAATGTTCTCTTCGTTAATTTCATTCCAACCTTCCAGGTCGGAAGCAACGTTGATCCCACCGGCAACAGTGATCAGTTCGTCCATGAACTCACCTTTACCTACCGTCCAACCTGGGGAGAATTCAACGTAAACATTTTTCTTCTCTTCCGGCTTAACAGCCTTCACCGCTTCAGTTACGTCCGCCACATCCTGTTTCATCTTGGTGATGAGCTCCTGTGCCTGCTCCTGATGATCCGTGATTTTGCCAAACGTTTCGATGTTGTTCATTACATCGTCTACCGATTTGGGATCGGTTTTAAAAATGGTGATACCCAGTTCACGCAGCTTTTTCACGGCATCTTCGCTCATTGAGATACCTGTAAATACGATGTCTGCTTCAGCAGCAATGATAGACTCTTCGTTTGGCTTCGAGACGCCGCCCATTTTCGCTTTGGTTGTTGCGGCTTCAGGATAATCATCATAGTCGGATACCCCTACAATCTGCTCGTCCAGCCCGAGTGCGAACAGCGTTTCGGTTTCTGCCGGGGATACGGATACGATTTTGGCTGGCGCTTGCTCAAACGTAAAGGATTCACCCGTCGCATCGGTTACCGTCAGTGGATATTGTGTTTTGAGATCCGTCTGCTCCTGGCCTTGGGATTGCTCCTGTGCCGGCTGCTGTGAAGCACCTGTGCCCTCGTTAGTTGTTGCGTTGCCACATCCGGCCAAAGCCAGTGCGAGTGCCGCTGCACTCAGCAGTGACGCTACGTTTTTCCAATTTTTGATATTCATGTTGTTCATTCTCCCCTTCTCTATGTTCTCTCTTAAGTAGTGATCCTGACCGTTTCCCCTGAATTTGTGTTCCTAAATAAAATGACCCTAGAAAACCACACTAGGCCACTACGATTGCAGTACCATCTTCCGATCGCTGTTATCCCCAGATTTTTTTTGATTCTCTCTTATTAACGTGAAAATCCGGGGATAAAGGCGAGCGCTACGCTTCTCCAGATTGGTTCTGCACTCTTCGTTACGTGTGAATATTTCGGTTCATCCTATATGAACAAAAAAATCCCCGATCCTTACGCCAGGATCAGGGATGACGTCTCGCATATGGCGATCTGCACATCTTCAGCGTAACCACTGTACATGCGCATAGAACTGCCCGAAACGCTGTCCTTTCCTCGAAGGAACACCGGTTTGTACGTCCAGGGCAGGTAACCTGACTTACAGGACTACTCGTCCTGATTTACAGTGGCGGGACCGTGCCGGATTCACACCGGCTTCCCTATTTCACCCGTTGTGCCGTTCATCGCTCATAAAAATCGATGACATTTGATACATGCACACGGGACCCGTGGTCGCTGATATTGTAACCATTCAAGTGAGCATATCGCATCCGTTAGCACTTATGTGCATAACCAAAGATGTATCCATGCTGAAGTCACACTTCTGTTGTGATTATAGGTTATATTGCACATCCTTACAACCCGATTCATGGAAAAGACACCCTGCTTGATACCCAGCTGTTTTTGCTTTTTTCCAGCCGAACCTTAATCGCTTGCCCCGGAATAACCTGTGTGTCCCAGAATCCCAGTTCCGGTATGAGACGTGATACCGCATAACGAATTACGCCGCCATGGGTAACCACGGCTATCGCCGGAACCATATTTTCTCCGGAATATACCTCTGGCGAAGCGGACAACAGGCAATCCGTCAGAAAGGAGTCAATCCTCGCAGTAAAAGCCTGCCAAGGCTCGCCGCCCGGTGGCGTCACATCCTGCGGTGCATCAATCCAATCCCGGTAGTGCGGGTTGTCCTTGAGCTGATCGTAAGTCAGCCCTTCCCATTGCCCAAAATCAATCTCACGCAGACGCGGATCAAGCTGTGCTTGTCCTGCTTGCACAGGCGCGATTCGTTGCATGGTCTGACGGCAGCGCAGCAGATCACTGCAATACAGCGCATCCCAAGTGATCGCGCTGATCGACTCGCGAAGCGAAGCCAGTTCCCGCTCTGCATCCGGCAGAAGACCGATATCGGTATGTCCGAGATATCTTTTTTCAACATTCCAAGACGTTGTACCATGACGGATAAACACAATATCCCGTATTTCAGTTCCATGCTGTTCACAGTCTAATTCCACCACTGTGCGCCTCCTGCTGCCCAGATTACGAGTGCTGTCAGCCAGCATAACAGCACAAAGGCCCCCGCCGACCAAAACATCAAACGTGTGGTGCGCACGATATCCTCTGCTTCCATCAGCCGGGTCTGCTCGCCCATATAGGCTCGAAAAGAAGCCACGCCATGGTAAACGTTGTGTCCGCCAAGCCTGATGCCCAGAGCTCCCGCAACCGCCGACTCCGGAAATCCGCTGTTTGGGCTCGGGTGCAATCTGGCATCCCGGCGTACCATGCGTGCTGCGCCTTTTGCATCCAGCCTCATGAACCATGCTCCCGTTATCAGCAGCAAGGCGGTAATCCGTGCGGGAATCCAGTTCGCCCAGTCATCCAGACGCGCGGATGCCCAGCCGAGATGCATATATTTTTCATTTTTATAGCCGACCATGGAATCCAGCGTATTCACGGCCCGATAAGCCATCGCCAGCGGAGCACCGCCAATCAGGGCATAGAATAGCGGAGAAACGATGGCATCCACAATATTTTCCGCTACCGTCTCCACCGTTCCCCGCACCACCTCCGGTTCATCCAGATGAGCTGTATCACGCCCTACGATCATGCCGAGTGAACGTCTCGCCGCAGGCCAATCCTTTTGACTCAGATGACGATACACTTCCATGCCTGCATCTTTCAGTCCTTTGGACGCAATGGTGGTGGCAATCAGTACCACTTCAGCTGCAGCTGCAACCAAGGGATGAATGAGTCCAAGTATGTATACCACTCCCCAAGTAAGCGCAAAGGAACCACCCGCAATGACTATAGGAAACAGGACCCCAGCCCGTTTAAGGCCCTGATCACTGCTCACTCGTTTTCTGATCCCCCGCTCCAGTGCAGAAATCCCCTTTCCCATGCCGATCACCGGGTGGGGAATCCAGCGCGGGTCTCCAATGAAGCGATCCAGTATGTATGCCGCCAAAATAATCCAGGCTCCTGTCATTCCAGTCCAGATTGGCCAGCCCGCCAATTGACTCAGAGATATCATCGCTTGCTATTCCTCTCTTTCCACGCCTGACCGGTTTGCAAACTTTCAGTAATGGAGTCATACACCAGCCGCCCGATCGCTGCTCCAATCACCGTAGCCGTTCCCGCGTAGGAAATCAGTGGTTTTTCCCCCACCTGACTTGTGGCGAGCACGATCGCATCCGTTGTCGTTCCGGTTGCCGTTAGCCCGTTCTCGGCATCCACCACACCATAATCCGCGAGCGCTGCCGTTTTGGCTTCCACGGCTGTCTGAATGGCATTAACCATTGCTCCGGGCGTCATGTAGCCGTTCATCCATAACATGATATTAATCGTTCCGGGCGTATAGGGCAGGCCAGAAACTTCACCCGGTTTAGTTATGTTCCCCGCCGCATCAAACACCGTTCTTGCAGAACCAGCACGCGCAGCATTCGAAACCCCGGCTGTGGTACAGCACAAGATCCCTGCTTCATCGCCCATATATTCCTGAACGGAAGTGTGCGCAAGCTTAACCGCTGTCAGTAATCCGGCACATGCAGCTGTACGCTCCTCCCATCCCATCAGGAAGTCTGTAATATCACGCTGTGGGTCATCACAACGATAATGCTTGTCCACATAAATATTGAATATGCGATCCAGTTCAATCATCCCACCGCCGTACACCGCACTGGAAATGGCGTTTACCCGATTAGGGATGGATGATCGAATATGACGCTCATGCGCACGGATGGTTAGCCCCGGCCATGCAGCAGAACGATATTCGTCTTGTTCTGCTTTCGCATGGGTATAGTACTGGAAAAATGGCAGCGTCATGGCTCCGTCCCCCCTGCCGTCATTCCCGGTATCGTTTGTCCGATGATACCTTTAATTTCGTTCACCAGACGAAGATTCGACGTCGTGTCCTTGACCGCCAAACGGATATGTCTTTCTTCAAGTCCCGGGTACATGGCACAACTGCGAATCAGAATACCGCGTTTCCCAAGAGCCGCCTGCATGGTTGCCGCTGTCCACGGCTGCGGCACACGGGCCAGTATGAAATTCGCTTCTCCGCGTGTCACGTCAAATCCACAAGTCTCCAGGCCGGACGTCAACTTCTCTCGTTCAAGCGAAACCTGTTCCAGTGTATCCCGTTCAAAGGCTTCCCCACTGCACAGACAAGCTTCTCCCGCGATCAGTGCCAGTCCATTGACACTCCAGGTCACCTGTTTCTCCGTCATCGCACGAATCAGATCCGGACGACCCATCGCGTAGCCCAGCCGAAGGCCAGGTATGGCATAAAACTTGGTCATCGAGCGAATGATGATGACCTGTGGATATTCCTGTAATCGGGAGGCCAGGGATTGCCGCCGTGCTTCAGGGATAAAATCCATAAATGCCTCATCGATCACCAGGACGGTATCCGTCTTCTCTGCATGGCGAGCCAGCCGATGGAGTACTTCTACGGAATACTGCACACCATTAGGGTTATTGGGCTGTCCAAGGAATAGCAGATCCACCTGTTCCATCAGTTTTTCGATATCCTCAGGCAACGCTCGCCATTCAAGTTCTTCCCGTCCCAGGACATGATGTACTTCTGCCCCGAATTGCCGGGACAAGGAACGGTATTCCGAAAATCCGGGTTCCACTGTGCCCACCTTCCGGGGTGAGAGCCCCAGCAAGATCAGAGCCATGCTTTCTGCAGCACCATTGCCTACAGATATGTACTCCTCTGACAGGCCAAGACGCTCGCCGAGCAATGATTTAAAAGCCCGGTGTGCGGGATCAGGGTAACGCAGTACTGTTTGCAATCCCTGCTCCAACGCCTTCAGTACTTCCTTGGGCGGACCCAGAGGATTAATATTTGCACTAAAATCGAGGAAATCCCCAGGATTCCCGCCAAACCTTGACGCAGCAGTCTCCACGTCACCGCCATGTCCGAAAACTTCAATGAAACCGCTCATTTTTGTCCGTCATCCTTTCTGCATGTCATTTTTATTATGGATGGCGTGACTGTGATGGGTCAATCCTGATTTGTCTGAGCGATGCGCTCCCTGCTTCAATTCCTTTGTGTCCAATCGACAATTCGTTTACAATAGAAGAGGAATTTTGATTCGCAGGCGTAACACTACATAAGGGATAATCGTCCCTCACATACATTAATGGAGGAATGACCATGCTGTTTGTTGATAACCAGGGCATTACAGATCCTTCTGTAAACCTCGCGATTGAGGAATACATTCTGAAGCATCTGCCGATGGATGACAGCTATCTGCTGTTTTACATCAACCGCCCGTCCATTATTATCGGAAAACATCAGAATACCATTGAAGAGATTAACATCGAATATGTTCAGGATAACGGCGTGCAGGTCGTACGTCGCCTCTCGGGTGGCGGAGCCGTCTACCACGATCTGGGCAACCTCAATTTCAGTTTTATTACCAAGGATGACGGCCAATCCTTCCACAACTTCCGCAAGTTCACTCAACCTGTTGTGGAAGCTTTGCAGGAGCTTGGTGTCAATGCCGAACTGACTGGACGCAACGATCTTCAGGTCGGAGAAAAGAAAATCTCGGGTAACGCCCAGTTCTCCACGCGCGGACGCATGTTCAGTCACGGGACATTGATGTTTGACCTGAATCTGGACCACGTGCAGGCATCCCTGAACGTAAATCCGGAGAAGTTCAAATCCAAGAGCACCAAATCCGTACGCAGCCGGGTAGCCAACATTCGGGATCTAATTGACAGCAACCTGACCATTGAGCAATTCCGGGACGAGCTGTTACGTCACATTTTCCGCATGGAGCCGCAGGATGTTCCCCAATATGAACTCACGGAGAAAGATTGGGACAAGATCAAGGAAATCTCCGCCGAGCGTTACAGCAACTGGGATTGGAACTATGGTTTGTCGCCGGAGAGCAATGTGAAGCATACCCGCAAATTTCCGGTCGGCATTATTGATCTGCGCATGAACATCAAGGACGGACGAATCGAGAATATCAAAATCTTCGGTGACTTCTTCGGCGTAGGTGATGTGGCGGATATCGAAGACATGCTGCGTGGCAAGCGTTATGAGGAATCCGAAGTGCGTACAGCGCTTGAAGGCCTTGATGTGAAACACTACTTCGGCAATCTGGAGCTTGAGGACTTTATCGGCCTCGTTTTCCTCGAAGAATAGACTTAGATGTGAGCATAATTTTAGAACGTATTCCAGGATTACACTTTAACGGAAAAAGTAGAATCAATCTTAAGAAGCGAAGCGTTCGCCTTTATCCCCAGATTTCCCCATTGTATAAAGGATTCAAGAAATCCGGGGATAACAGCGATCGAAAGATGATTCTGCATTTGGAGTGGTCTCGTGTAATTCATATCCATTCGTTCATATTATAGATACAGATAAAAGGAGAGAAACTCAGATGACCTACAAATTAATCGCAATCGACATCGATGATACCCTCATCAACGACAACAAGGAAGTAACCCCAGCAACACAAACTGCCCTGGAACAAGCGGTTGCCCATGGTGTAGTCGTTACCCTAGCAACAGGACGTGCCTATGCTTCTGCACAGGCACTCGCTCGCCAAACGAAGCTGAACGTGCCAATCATTACGTATCAAGGCGCCTTGGTGAAAAACTTGCTGGATGAAAAAGTACTCTACGAGCGCTATGTTCCACAGGACGCTTCCCGTAAGTTGTTCGACTATTGCCTGGAGCATAATTTGCATCTGCAAACGTACATTGATGATAAGCTGTATGCCCGTGAAGAAAATGACAAGCTGCGTGACTATGCCAAACTGAATGGTACTCAGTACCATATCGAACCGGATTTCATTAAGGTCATTGAGCAAAAAACACCGAAATTGCTCATCATTGATGAGCCGGATTATCTCGATGAGGTGGCAGCTGATCTGCGTGAGCTTCTCGGATCTGAAGTGCATATCACCAAGTCTAAACCATACTTCCTCGAAATCATGCATCGCGAGGGAACGAAAGGCCATGCACTCACCTTCTTGGCGGATCACTTTGGCCACCAACTGAGCGAGTGCATTGCGATCGGGGATTCCTGGAATGACCATGAGATGTTGGAAGTCGCAGGCCTTGGCGTAGCAATGGGTAATGCGATCCCTGCCCTCAAAGAGCTGGCAGATTACATTACGGCAAGCAACAACGAAGACGGCGTGAAGCAGGTCATTGAGAAATTTGTGCTGAACGCGGAGTAATACGAGAACGATAGGTAATATTGTAAGCAAAAAACAGCCTTGGGCAGCGAATAAATTCGCTGAACCAGAGGCTGTTTTTTTGTTGATATCCTAAAATTCATCTCTATTGATATCGGGATGCCCCCCATATGTGGAAGTCATTCAACATTGAATTAAGTTATGAATTTCGTATGTTGTTTCCGTACCGTTCCTCAAACTCACGGTTCCGCTCCCTTATCTCTTGCATCATTTTCCCTTTGGGGAAATCAGCCATGAGAACAGTCAACAGAATTACCACGCCTGCAACAAACAATAAGATCGCCACAACCAATCCAATGAGGCCACCTGTCTCGGACACAGCTTCCAAATAACGCCCCCATCTGGTCGCCCAGACGGTTACTAACGGGACATGTATAACAGCTGCAATATGAATAATGCCATAAAGGAAAATTCCCGCAAACAGAAATATCGCACCGAGTCTCTGTCTATTCAACTTTATTCCTCGCCTCATTCCTATGTAAAAATAGTAATGCCTATTTTACCACAGGTTTGGAAGTATGCACCAAGGAATTGGATTGTTTTCCTTTTTTCAGCCAGCTCATCACTTTCTCATTCATCGCCAGCAAGCCTGAAACAATAAGCACAACACCGATCCAGGTGATCCAGCTTACATGTTCATTATAAACCACTGCTCCAAGGCCGACCGCAATCGGAGGGGAAATATACAACCAGGTTGCCGGGAACAACGGGTTGGTACGGGACATAATCCAGTAGAACAGGCTATGTCCAACCATTGAACCGATCACCGTCAAATAGATCAGGGACAAAACGGCCGGAGACCAATCAAGCGCAGCTGTGCTCCACGATTCCGTTACGGCAGAGAGTCCCGATAACAACAAGCCTCCGTACATCATCTGCACCGCGTTAATTGCCACAGGACTCGCTTCCTTGAACTGGTTTATCACCTTTTTGGAGTAGAGCGCACCTGCAGAATAACATACTTCTCCAACAAGAACGGCGATACAGCCCCATAGCCACAGTGAGCTTCCACCAATGGTTACACCCGGTAAAACGACAAGAACCACTCCCCCGAAACCGATCAGACAGCCTGCAATCATGCGGGCAGATGTTTTTTGCCGTAACAAAGCGGTCTGCATCACCATAATCATCAGCGGTCCTGTTGCCGACAGGATGGCCCCTACGCCAGAACTTACATATTGCTCCGCCCAGTATAAGGTCGCAAACGTGCCAAAGGTCAGTCCTGCTCCGGTCAGGAGCATTTCTTTTCGCCACAGCAGCGACAGGTTTACCTTTCCTTTCATCCACATCCATGCAAACATCAAGGCCCCTGCAATAATAAAGCGCAATCCGGCCGATAGAAAAGGCGGCATGCCTGCCTCCACTCCAATTTTAATCGCCAGAAACGTTGTTCCAAAAATAAGACACATTACCGTAAATGCTGCTGCAACCATGCTAGCCCCTCCTTCATCTGTTCTCCATCATATAGCACTGTCTACAGAACAGAATGAATAAAACAGAACAGAACAATCTCATTTCCTGTTACAATAGAGTCCAAAAGGAGCGTGAGTCGGGTGGGCAAAGCCATGTTGATGACAGATAACAGCCTCAAACTATATGAGCAGGTGGTTCATTATCTCGTGGTACGTATCGAGGCGGGAGAGTGGGCCGAACATGAAAAACTTCCGTCTGTGCGAAGCCTGTCCGAACAGCTCGGTGTACATCGGCTTACGGTTTTCAAAGCATATCAGGAGTTAAAGGAACGCGGGATTGTATACGTCAAGGACAAGTCCGGTTACTATGTCAGCCCTGCCGACCCTTCGCCTGTAGCAGATCAGGCAGATGACCCTGCTGTCTCCGCCTGGCTGCATTGGGATTCACTCGCTCGCGTGCAGTCTCTTGAAGCGGAATACCAGTTTTCCAAGTCACTGATCGACCCGGCCCTGCTGCCCAACCGATACTGGGGAGAACTCATGCGGGATTTGCTGGATCAGTATCCCCGCCTGCTCGGTACATACTCTACCATTCAGGGTGATGTGGAACTCCGTAGTGCGCTGGCAAGCCACCTGACGCTGCAAGAACGATTTTATATCTCGGCAGAAGAAGTGCTCATCACCTCGGGCGCACAGCAGGCCATCGATCTGATCTCCCGTAGTTTGGTCAGACCGGGTGACCGGGTTCTGATGGAAAGACCAACCTACGGACCTGCCATGGAAATTTTCCGCAAACAGGGTGCACGCCTGATCTTTACGGATATTCATCCGGAGGGTTATAACCTGGAGCAGATTGAGCATTTGATGAAGACGGAGAAGCCGCGCCTTTTTTATATGACGCCTACCTTTCAGAATCCAACCGGCATTAATATTCCAACCGAACAGCGGAAACAACTGCCTGAACTGGCGGAACAATATGGATGTTTTCTCGTCGAGGACGACAGCACTTATGATATTTATTTTAAGGATAAACCTCCGGCACCGATCTTTACGTACGACACGACAGGGCATACACTCTACATTCGCAGCTACAGCAAGTATGTTGTACCGGGTCTGCGAATTGCAGCAATTATGTGCCGCCCCCGGTTTATGCCTGGATTACAGGCGGTAAAAGCATTGGCGGATAACGGATCACCCCTTCTGAACCAGAAGCTCTTTCTCCGTTATTTTCAATCTCCACGCATGCATCAGCACTTATCCAAGCTGCGCACCGCCATACAATTACGAATGGAAGTCATGGAACAGTGCCTGCAGGAAACGGACTGGACCTGGACCCAGCCTGAGGGTGGACTCAATATCTGGGTGGAGCTTCCGGAAGGCGTTGATACGGGCCGATTGCTTCACCAGTGTATGGAGCATTCCGTCGCTTTTGTACCGGGAACGGTTTTTGATCCTTCGGATGCTTCCGCCAGCCGCAAGCTGCGCTTGTCCTTCTCCTATGCACACGAACAGCAGATCCGTGAAGGTATGCACAGACTCGTCGAGCTCGCTAAAAGGAATGATTAGGCCCCACTACGTTTTCACTGATTGCGGTAATTAAAGAGAAGTTACAGTAAACGAACCAAGAAACCCGGAAGTCAAATGACCTTCCGGGCTCCATTATTCGTTCCTATTTTGTGAAATTGCAAAGCTTGCTTACTCAGGTGCTAGATATCACTTTATCCACCAATCCATACTCTACCGCTTCCTCTGCGGTCAAGAAATAGTCCCGATCCGAATCTCGCTCAATCCGCTCCAGCGATTGTCCTGTATGGTCTGCTAGCAGCTTATTGAGCCGCTGACGGTGCTGAATGATCCGGTTTGCGTGAATCAGCATATCCGATGCCTGCCCGCGCGTACCCCCGTGCGGTTGATGGATCATGATCTCACTGTTTGGCAGAGCCAGTCGTTTCCCTTTGGTTCCACCGACCAGCAAAATCGTACCAAAGCTCGCAGCCATGCCTGTGCAGATCGTTGATATGTCCGGCTTCACAAATTGCATCGTGTCATAGATCGAAAATCCGGCAGTTACGGATCCACCAGGACTGTTGATATACATCTGAATATCCTTTTCCGGGTCCTCTGCGGTCAGAAACAATAGCTGTGCCACGATGGCATTCGCCATCTGGTCCTCAATCTCTCCGGATACCATAATGATCCGATCTTTTAACAATCGTGAATAAATATCATAGCTCCGCTCGCCGCGGGCTGTCTGTTCCACTACATAAGGTACATGGTTCATGCCTATTGCCTCCCGGTTTAAGCAACCATGTTGACCGCGTATCCTCCTCCATATGACATCGAGTTCACGCTGGAGTAGGAATACCCGTACATCATTGGCTGCATCGATTGAGACGGCAAAGACTGCTGCAGGATCGTTCCTGCCACTGCCATTGGGTCATCGGTACGGCTCAGGCACAGATCAATCAGACGTGCGGTATCTCCACTACGAAAAGCCATCAAATAACTTCGCAGCTGCTCCGCGTTTTGTGAATCTTCACCTGCTCCACTCGCTTCTTCGGTCTCCATTTCCTGGCGACTGCGTCTCACACGATCCAGGGCAGAACGGGCCCGATTTAGCGCAGCTTTGACCGCTCCTTCCGATGTATCCAGCATCTCCGCAGTCTCTGCCGTCGTATAACTCATTACATCGCGTAATATATATATCGCTCGCTGCCACGGCGGCAGCTCATGAACAAGGATTCGTATAGCTGACTCAATCTCCTCAAATCGCTCTTCCTCTGCAAACTCCTGCATTAACGGTTTCATGCTATCCAGTTTGGAAGCCAATTTCTCCCGCTTTCGGATCACGTCAATCCACGTGTTGCGTGCGATCCGGATCAGGTAAGCTTCCCAGTTCATCTCCTGCTTCGTACCGAAGGTATGCATTGCCGAAGACGACAGTACTTTCACACAGGTATCCTGAACCAGATCCTCTGTTTCCCAGACTGAACCTGTCAAAGACAGACAATAGGCGTACAGGGAACCCAGCAGGCTCGGCAGCGCATTTTCAATATTTTGTTCCAGCGTGCAGTCGGCTTGATTACCGGGCTGGATATATGGTTCAACCTGTTTACTGTTATCATGTGGTCTGTTGATTCTGCAATCCACGGACTTCACAAAGGCCATGTTGGGGGCCCCCCTTTGTTGGTTCCTGATTGATCTTGCTTCAATGACTTACTCTTCGACGACTTACTCTTATGGTCTTACACTATGTAAACGAAGAACCTCCTGCAAAGGATACGCTCTTCTGAATTTATTTTTCAGTTGATCTAAACGAATTTCAATTTAAAGTGTCCCAAGTGGTACCTTCATGCCTGCAAGCGCCAGCGTAATACCTGAGTCCAAATTGTAGTTTTGCTGTACATCCACGTCATGAGACATATGGGTAAAATAAGTGCGCTCTGGTTTCACTTCCCGCAGCAGCTCCTGCGCCTCCCGCATATCATACACGGAACGTGTGGAAAACTCCGCAAGCTCATGGACAAAGCTCGTTCCCAGCACCAAAAGATTCAGCCCGTACAGTGGCTCTTTCTCTGTCTCCTTCAGATCAATGGCATCCGAACAATACGCCCAGCTATACCCTTCCCGTTCTAGACGATACGCATAGGAATAACCGTTTTTACCGTGGCAGACCTTCCAGGAATGCACGTTCCATCCGCCAAGCTGGATATCATCATCCGTTTCCAGAAAGTTCATGTGCCGGCTCAGCCAAGGAAATTGACTCTGAATGGTTGCGATCACTTCACGTGGTGCGTACAGTTTACCCTTAACCCCCAGCCAGCGGCAGGCATCCGCCCATTCCGGCAAACCTCCAATATGGTCAAAATGCGCATGTGTCACTAATAACGTATCCACCATACGCAATCCTTGGTCCTCCATCTGTGATCTCCAGTCTGGTCCGCAGTCAATCATAAACGATACCCCTTCGCCATCTGAATGGATCAGAACAGAAGAGCGTTTACGCCGGTTGATCCCGGTTAGGCGGGCCTCTGTGCAGACTGCGCAATCACAGTAGACACGCGGCACGCCCATGGCATCCCCGGTTCCTAAGAATGTCAGCTGATTCAATATGGTGATCCCCTCTCTCATCCAAACTTGGTTTCCTAAATTGTAATCCTCACCCTTTGCTTTTGCAAAAAAAAGCCTTCCCTAAGCAGTTCAAATCCTGCACCAGGGAAAGCCTGATCTCTGACTCCATGTAGTCAGCGTATGTAACTTCCGTTCGGTCCGCTTGTCGCCTAGACCAAGGCACGCAATTTAAGTGTCAGTTCCTGACCCTCAGGCACATCCTTCGAATCCGTAATGACCCAATTCGAGGCGAGACGCTTCGCCAGCACCTCTGCCTGCTCCGGTTTCAGCTTCAGTCCATGCACAATACCCTCACCGACCGTGAAATCATTCTCTGGTTGTAATCCAAAAGCCTTCTCTATCCAGATCCCCAGTCCGCCTCGGGTATTAAATGTAATCCGATAGCCTTCTTGAACTGCTGCTTCCAGGTTCTCGCCGTGCTCGTCCGCATACGAGAAAAATTCATCGTATTTGTAATCCTCTTCGGATACCGCGTCAAAAGCTGCCACGTCCTTGGCCTGTATAGCTCTCAGGATCGCAGCGTCAGACATGCCCTTACCACGGGCTTGTTCCAACCGAATTGCCGTACTCTGGGATAATCTGATCTCTGTACTCATTATCTCACTCCTTTCTGCAAGACCCTCCAGACACATGATCTGCACACTACTCTATGACTTCCATTTACAGCAAAAAGCCTTCATCTCTACTATATTCAGCGAAATGAAGGCCTCATGTCAATCCTTGGATAACACGCCACCAATCACAATCCCGCGAGCACCTGATACCAAACTCCGCGTTTGGAATACAATGTACTGCGCACTTCGTCCCAACCACCCAGGTAGTTGATATCAAACAGGCCTTCAGGCGTTGGAAACGTGGATTCGGTCTCCGCAAACACTTCAGGATCTACCGAACGAAAGCCATGCTTGGCAAAAATACGCTGAGCTTCAGGTGTTCGCAGATAATCCACAAAAGCTTCAGCCAATTCGCGATTCCCGTGTTTATCCGCATATTTATCCACCACGACCGCCGGATTTTCAATCAGAATCGTATTTTTCGGTACAACGATATCATACTTTACACCCTGGGCAATGCGGGCAAGCAATTCATTCTCATAAGTGACGATGACATCGCCGACACCATATTCAAATGCTGCCATGGAAGATCGGCCGCTCTTGTCCAGTGACTCCACATTCTTATGCACCTTCTCCAGAAAAGCTTTGGCAGCGGCAGGGTCCTTCTGGCCATTTGCTTCTGACAGCTTCAATCCTGCTCCATAGATCGCATTGATATCCCACTGGGCTCCGCCTGACGTTTTGGGATTGGGATACAGTACCTTGACTCCCGGCTTGGTCAAATCTTCAAAATCACGAATACCAAGCGGATTGCCATCTCTTGTTCCGAGAACAACGATGGAGCGGGTAATCATGCCGTCATTCGGAGCCTGTTTCCAATCGGAGGTCACCAGATCGGCCTTGACCAGTTTGTCGATATCACTTTCCATGGCGAGCAGTGCTACATCGGCCTCGAACCCACCAACAATAGCTCTTGCCTGGGTACCAGAGGCTTCATAGGATTCCTGGAAGTTAACCGTTTGTCCGGTTTGGGCTTTCCATTCCTCCTTGAACTTCGGCAGCAGCTCTCCCACAGCGTCTTTGGCTACACTGTATGCACCAATGACCAGCGTATTGGATTGTTCACCTGCAGAGGGTCCGTTCTGTTCGCCTTCCGCTTCCTGGTTGCTGCATCCTACGGTCATGCAGACGAGCAGAAGCATAAGGACAGCATATAAGGAGGGGATTCTTTTTTTCTTCATCGTCTGCATGGGCAGCCTCTCTTTCGGGCGCATTTTAGATCATGACCGGCATAGGATCTTCCTTCAAACGATTCTCGACAACCCAGCTATCCGTGTCATTAAACAGGTAAGCCCGGTGCACAAGCACTCGAATTTGTTGACCGATCTCCAGCGTTGTTTTCTCAAGAGAACGGTATGTGATCAGCTTGTGACCCTGTACCTCGACTTCAACCATCCACTCACTACCACGGAAGTGAAGATGCTTCACAATGCCCTTCTCGGTAGCGGATAGCATCGAGAATTCGTTTTTCAGACCAATCTCGATATACTCCGGACGAATCAGCGCACGTGTATGTTCTCCCTCTACCGCATGTTCAAACCCTTTCAGCTGTGAGGCATCCTCCACAACGGTAGATTCTCCGATAAAGGTTGCCACAAATGGCGTCTGCGGATTTTTGTAGATATCCCACGGTGTTCCTTTTTGCTCGAGACGGCCTTGACTGATAATCATAATCTCGTCGGCGACTTCGATCGCTTCATCCTGGTCATGGGTTACAAATATCGAAGTGATTCCGACCCGCTCGATCAACTCTCTCAACCACGAACGCAGCTCTTGGCGAATCTTGGCGTCAATGGCCGCAAAAGGTTCATCCAGCAGCAGCAGCTGCGGTTCTGGAGCCAAAGCCCGTGCAAAGGCTACACGCTGACGCTGTCCACCGGACAGTTGATGCGGATAGCGATGTTCAAAACCTTTCAGCCCGGTCAGTTCAACAAGCTCCATGACCCGTTCACGAATCTGGGCTTTGGGTGTTTTTTTGACCTTGAGTCCGAAGGCGATATTATCAAATACAGTCATATGTTTAAACAGTGCATAGTTCTGAAATACAAATCCAATTCCCCGCTCCTGCGGAGGCAGATGATTCACGACCTTACCGTGAAAGCGAATTTCCCCTGAGCCGGGGCTTTCCAGACCAGCGAGCATGCGCAGAATGGACGTTTTCCCGCCTCCGCTGGGTCCCAGCAAACCGATCAGATGGCCTTTGGCAATATCGAACGAGACATCTTTTACCGCATGAAATTGACCGAAATGTTTGTTCAGATCACGGACTTCCACATGCATCTCAATGCACTTCCTTTCGCTTTTTGGCCCATTCCATCATGAGCAGCAGCCCAACGGAAAAGGTCACCAGTACCAATGCCACACCATTTGCGGCAGAGACATTAAAATTCTCAACATCCTGATAAACAAGCGTTGTTGCCGTCTGCGTTTTGTTCATAATATTGCCGGACACCACAAGGACTGCACCGAACTCCCCGAGCGACCGCGCCACGGTAAGGACAAGTCCGTATACAACAGCCCAGCGGATGGATGGCCAGGTAACGCTCCAGAACGTTCTCCATCCATAAGCGCCAAGTGTAGACGCAGCCTCTTCCTGCTGTGAACCGAGTTCCTGCAGGACAGGCATAACCTCCCTGACCATCAGCGGAAAGGTGACAAACAACGTTGCAATGACCATGCCAGGGAAGGCATAGACCACATTGAATCCTATTCCTTCAAAAAAAGCACCCATGATGCTGTTCGGCCCCAGCAGCAATACAATCATTAACCCGCCAATGACAGGCGACACCGCATAAGGCAGGTCCACAATGCTGTTAAGCAACCCTTTGATCCGGTCGCTAAGCCAACCAGCACGTACAAGGTAAATTGCCATCATAATGCCGAACAATGTATTTAACAGCGTGACGACCAGCACAACAAGTCCAGTCATCATCAAGGCGTGCAGCGCCTCAGGGCGCATCAGCCCATCCAGGAAACCTCCTGCACCATCTTCAAATGCTCCGATAAAAATACGTCCCAGAGGAATAATCAGAAGTATAATAAATACCGCAAACGTCAGTCCGATCAATAACCGCCTCATCGTCTTCTCCCCCGCATCTGCACCAGATTAATCAGCCAGAGGATCAGGAAAGAGAGCGTCAGGAGCAGCACGGATACAGCCGCTGCACCCGTAGGGTTATCACTTTCAATTTCGCCGTAGATAAACACGGAAGCCGTCAGCGTTCTGCCCGGTATATTGCCCGCCACCAGTACAACTGCACCGAATTCTGCAAGGGCTCTGGAGAAAGCGAGCATACCACCGCTGATCATACCCGGAGCCATCGATGGCAGAATCACCTGCCTGAATGTACGAGCCTTCGATGCCCCCATAGTGTAGGAGGCCTCTTCCTCGGAAGGGTCGATCTCTTCAAGCAAAGGCTGCACCGCACGAATCACAAATGGAAACGTTACAAAGGTCATCGCAATGACAATCGCCGGCTGATGAAACACAATCTCAAAACCCATGGTTTCAGCCAGTTTGCCCACGGCACTGACCGGACCCAGCAGCAGCATAATCATCAGTCCACCAACCGCAGTCGGAAGTGCGAAAGGCAGATCTACAAGACTGTTCAGAAACGATCTTCCTAAGAAACGATAACGCGTAAGCACCCAGGCAATCATCGTGCCCAGAACTACGTTAATCAGTGTGGCAACTATAGCCAGCCGAACCGTCAGCAATACGGCTTTCCATGCAATCGGATCCATAATGCTTTCGGCAAAATTGCTCCATCCTTCGGAGAAGGAATTGACGTACACACCGATAATCGGAAGCACAATGAGTACGATAAAGTATAGCAATACAGTACTGCGGAATCCCCAAGTCCATCCCTTGTGACGAAGAACGGTATTCATTGCTGCATTCCCTCCCAGCCTCCGGTTCCATATCCGGTCGGCAGTCTCCCTGCTTTGGTACATTCATTTCCCTAAGTTGAATTATATCACTTTAATATTATTCCCATTAGTCTACTTGGTTTTTTTGCTTATCTGATACTTTACCAGTTTGCAGTGCTAATCGTCAATGCTTTTATTGTATATAAATGGGGCTTATCTAAGATGAATGTAGGAAGATTACACAATAATAAGTCAACTTAAGTCGGACGGTAAAATTTCACTCAAACCTGCACGGATTGCAGTACCATTTCTCGATCGCTGTCATTGCGTAAATCTTATATTCGCCTTTAACTTGGTTTGTTTGATATGGAGTGGTTAAGGTACAATCTAGAGGACAAAACACATGTAGAAGGAGTGGTGCAAGAATGTTATATACGAAGCATTTATCAACTTCCAAACGGGATGAGATCAAGGATATTACGAGGGAAGTGGCGCAGATTGTCCAGAGCAGCGGTGTGCAAAGCGGAACTGTACTTGTCTATTGTCCCCATACAACTGCAGGCATCGCCATCAATGAAAATTTTGACCCGGATGTTAAGCATGATGTGCTGCTTCGTCTGGATGAAGTATACCCTTGGGAACATCCCCAATATCGACATGCCGAGGGGAATACGGCTTCTCACCTGAAATCGATTACAACCGGACCATCACAAACAGTGATCATTCATGAAGGCAGATTATTGTTGGGCAGATGGCAGGGGATTTATTTTAGTGAATTCGACGGACCTCGCGAGCGAGAGTATTTTATCAAGATCATGGAAGGGTAGTTCAGCAAAACACAAACAGGCGGTCTACCCTGGTTTAGGGCTATGATCCGCCTGTCTTGGTCTTCCGCGCAATTAAACTTTCGCGAGACAACGTTATAAAGAATTAATGTTATGACAATTCACCGCCCTGAAGTATAGGAGTGCGACAAAAGCGCCTTTTATTGGACGCCAGGCTGGTGTTGTAGATTGCGGCATAGCACTTTGACATGAGATAGCGCCGACGGTTCAATCTCAGCAAACGTTACACGATCCTGAATATAATACGATATGAATCCATGCATGGACAAAAACAGCGTGCGCGGCACACATTGAATATCCTCAGCCGTACAGCCTTCTTCATTCATGTACTGCCTAACAATCGAAGCGAACAATTCAAAGCATCTTCCCTGCTCCGTACGACAATAGGACAACAACTCCTCGTCCCGAATCATGAACATAATCTCGTATTGATACGGATTCTCCAGACCGAAACGAATAAATTCCAGCATGATGTGCTCTACCTTGCTTATACCGCCCACGACTGGCCTGACCATCGCTTGCAGCAGCAAATGTCCCAGATGGTTAAAATCTTCTACCACGATGGCATAGAACAATTCTGCCTTTTCCTTAAAATGATAATACAGCGACCCATGACTATAGCCCAGATGCTGGCCGATGCTTCGCATCGAAATGGCGCGGTATCCTTTGGTAATAAAAAGATGCCTCGCCGCCTCCAGGATCCGCTCCCTCGACAACTCTTGTTCGACTGCTCTTCTAGCCATATATTTTATTCCCCTTCAATAAAATAAAGCCGCTGTCCCTCCGTGATCCGGGATTGCCCTTGCGTCAAATCCGTGATCCAGGCGATAAATGCCTCGGTTTCACTATCCGGCGGAAGACAAGTCAACGTAACCTTATCGGTGAATCCAGTTTCACCTGTACGGACTTCCCGGCTTCTTAATTCATTCTCCACTTTACCCAGCCATGTGTAATCCAGTTCTACAAACACTTCACGATGAAGCACTTTGGTAATGGCTTCTCCAGCTTCAATTGCTGCTACAGCGCCATCCGTATAGGCACGGATTAAACCGCCTGCTCCAAGCATGATTCCCCCAAAATAACGCGTAACCACAATAGCCACATTTTTAAGCTGCTGATTTTTGATGACTTCCAGAATGGGTTTCCCGGCAGTTCCGCTTGGCTCTCCATCATCGGATTGCTTCTGGATCTCATCTCTCTCCCCAATCATGTATGCGGAGCAATTATGAGTGGCATTCCAATGCTTCTTCTTGATTTCATCGATAAAAGCAACCGCCTCTTCTTCCGTTGTAACTGGCATAATATGACCAATAAATCGCGACTTCTTGATGACAATTTCCAGATTGCCCGGTCCTCGAACCGTGCGGTAACGTTCAAGCATTTCAATCCAACTTTCCGATTTAATCCATTTTACAAGAAAGCAGTTCCCCGCGCGGACGCGGATGAACTGCCTTGGTTTAAACATCCCGGGCACATTGCATTCTACCTCACAATGAAGCCCGGGTGTCATTACACACGCTTTATTTAACTATATGAGTCAAACCATGAATTATTCAGAAAGTCTCGCTTCAAGCGCTGCTTTCTCTTCTTCAAAGCCTGGTTTGCCCAGCAATGCGAACATATTTTTCTTATAAGCTTCTACCCCTGGTTGGTCAAATGGATTGACGCCCAGCAGATATCCGCTGATGCCACATGCTTTTTCAAAGAAGTATACCAGATATCCGAAAGAATATGGAGACATATCCGGAATATTCACAATCAGGTTTGGTACTTGACCATCTGTATGAGCAAGCAGAGTGCCCTGGAACGCTTTTTTGTTTACGAAATCCATCGTTTTGCCTTCAAGGAAGTTCAGACCATCCAGATCATCCGGGTCGGATTCGATCGAGATATGATCGGACACTTCAGCTACCTGAATGACCGTTTCAAAGATGTTCCGGCTGCCTTCCTGGATGAATTGACCCATGGAGTGCAAATCTGTTGAGAAGTCTACAGATGCAGGATAGATTCCTTTGAAATCTTTACCTTCGCTCTCTCCGTAAAGCTGTTTCCACCACTCGGATACAAAGTGCAGGGACGGCTCGTAGTTTACGAGAATCTCTGTGCCTTTACCTTTGCGATACAACGCGTTACGAACAGCTGCATATTGGTATGCTTCATTTTCAGCTACGTTCGGGTTGCTGTATTCCTTGGATGCATCAGCCGCACCTTGCATCATTTCTTCGATGCTGATGCCAGCTGTAGCGATCGGCAGCAAACCTACTGCTGTCAGAACAGAGTAACGTCCACCTACATCATCCGGAATAACGAAAGACTCATATCCTTCTTCGTTCGCCAGTTTTTTCAGTGCGCCGCGCTCTTTGTCCGTCGTAGCATAGATACGTTTGCGGGCTTCTTCTTTACCGTATTTTTTCTCCAGTGCTGCACGGAAGATACGGAAAGCAATGGCCGGCTCGGTTGTCGTACCCGATTTGGAGATCACGTTTACGGAGAAGTCTTTGCCTTCCACCAGATCCAGCAAATGAGTTACATACGTGGAGCTGATATTGTTTCCTGCAAAATAGATTTCAGGTGTTTTGCGTTTCTCTTTTGGCAGGTTGTTATAGAAAGAGTGTGTTAGCATTTCGATTGCTGCACGTGCACCCAGGTATGAACCACCGATACCGATAACGATCAGCACTTCGGAATCACTTTGGATTTTGGCAGCCGCTTTTTGAATACGGGAGAATTCTTCTTTGTCATAAGCGGTTGGCAGGTCAATCCAGCCCAGGTAGTCCGATCCTGTTCCTGTTCCGTTATGGAGCTGCTCGTGAGCCAAACGAATCGGTTCAGCGAAATAGTCCACTTCATGCTGGTTCACAAATTGCAAGGCAGTGCTGTAATCAAACTTCACTTTTTTTGCCATGATCTAAAAACCTCCTGATATCGGTAGCTTATTTTTCCGTTTTCCATTCAAACAACTTAGCATAAGAATACTTCAAATCCACGGGGCTGACAAGCTTGCAGCTTGAACTTTGTCACTTCAATTCCAGAAGCAAAAAGGGTAAACCAAATCCGCTGATTGCGGTTTTGGCTACCCTTCTTGTATTATTCCGCCGGGTACGAGCAGCAGTAGTCGGTAACGCTGCGTATCTCCAGTTTGAATTTGGATTCGGCAGGCACGTGGAACGTAGCTTGACCTTGAATCTCTTGCCACTCTTCTTCTCCGGGAAGCAATACTCTCAGATCACCGGACAGAATCTCCATAATTTCACGGGAATCCGTACCGAACTCATAGCTGCCTGGAAGCATGATGCCCAGAGTCACTTTGCTGCCATCCCCCAAAATAACCGTTCTGCTGGTTACCTGACCATCATAATAAATGTTGGCCTCTTTTACTACACTGACTTGATCAAACTGTGACATGCGTACCCGCTCCCCCTGAAGTTAATGAAAACAAAAGGCAAAACAGATCAGGATGAATACTCATCCTTTCTCTGCCGGAAATAACTTTGCTGCCATGAACAGGACAGATCACGCCATCCCATCCATAGCAGCGTTGTTCAAGCTATTACAGCAATGCTTTTACGCGGCTAACCACGTTATCAACTGTGAAGCCATACTCTTCGATAACACGGTCGCCAGGCGCTGATGCACCAAATGTGCTGATTCCGAGAATGTCGCCTTGATCGCCAACATATTTCTCCCAGCCCATTGGATAAGCCATTTCAATCGCCAGACGAGCTTTAACATCCGGAAGCAGGACGGATTCTTTGTAAGCTTTGTCCTGTTTCTCGAACAGATCCCAGCTCGGCATGCTGATTACACGAACCTGGATACCTTGTTCAGCCAGTGCAGCTTGAGCTTTGACAGCCAGTTGCACTTCGGAACCTGTAGCGATGATTTGTGCTACAGCTTTGCCGTCTTTTGCATCGGAAACAACATAAGCACCGCGTTTTACGTTCTCACGGGAGCCTTCTACTGTTCCTTCCAGGATCGGCAGGTTTTGACGAGTGAGTACCAGTGCAACCGGGTTGCTCTTGTTCTCAAGCGCATAAGCCCATGCTGCAGATGTTTCATTACCGTCAGCCGGACGGATGACCGTCAGGTTAGGAATGATACGCAGGGAAGCCAATTGCTCAATTGGTTCGTGCGTAGGACCATCTTCACCAACAGCGATACTATCGTGAGTCAATACGTATGTCACAGGCAGACCCATCAGGGAAGCCAGACGAACAGCCGGACGCAGGTAGTCGGTAAATACGAAGAATGTACCACCGAATACTTTCACACCGCTGTGCAGTGCCATACCGTTCATTGCACCCGCCATACCGAATTCACGGATACCGAAGTAGATGTTGCGGCCAGAATAATCTTCTGGAGTAAAGTTTCCAATGTTGTTCAGATGTGTCATTGTGGAGCTTTCCAAGTCAGCAGATCCACCAGTCAGATGAGGCACATTATGCGCCAGACCGTTCAGTGCGTTACCGGAAGCAACACGAGTGGAAAGTGCTTTGTCTGTTGCAGCATATTTAGGCAGGTCGCGGTCCCAACCTTCCGGAAGGTCACCGTTGATTGCTGTTTCGAACTGAGCTGCCAGCTCAGGGAATGCTTTTTTGTACTCGGCAAATTTCTCGTCCCAAGCTTTGTTTGCAGAGATACCACGGTCTTTGACTTGAGCAAAGTGATCGCGAACTTCAGCAGGTACGTGGAAATCTTCCTCGTAAACCCATTTGTAAAATTCTTTGGTCAATTTCGCTTCGTCTGCACCCAGTGGGGATCCGTGAGTACCGCCATGGCCGCCTTTACCTTGTTTGTTCGGGCTACCATAACCGATTACGGTTTTCACTTCGATCAGTGTAGGACGCAGCGTGTCCGCTTGACCTTCTTGAATTGCTTTTTCGATTGCAGGCAGATCGTTACCATCTTCTACACGCAATACTTGCCAGCCATAAGCTTCGAAGCGTTTTGCGATGCTCTCGGAAGAAGACAGATTCAATTCACCATCAAGGGTGATGTCATTGGAGTCAAACAACATGATCAGTTTACCCAGGTGCAGGCGTCCAGCCAGCGAAGCTGCTTCGTGGGATACACCTTCCATCAGGTCACCGTCACCACAGATTGCATAAGTGTAGTGGTCGATTACGTTGAACTTATCCTTGTTGTATGTCGCGCCCAGTTGAGCTTCAGCCATTGCCATACCTACAGCCATTGCAATCCCTTGACCCAGTGGGCCAGTCGTTGCGTCAACGCCAGCAGTATGTCCGAATTCCGGGTGACCCGGAGTTTTGCTTCCCCATTGGCGGAATTGTTTCAATTCTTCCATAGGAAGATCGTAGCCGCTCAGGTGCAGCAAGCTGTACAGCAACATGGAACCATGTCCTGCAGACAGCACAAAACGGTCCCGGTTAACCCAAGTTGGGTGGTCCGGGTTATGTGTCATCGTTTTTGCAAAAAGTTGGTAACCCATTGGAGCGGAGCCCATAGGCATTCCCGGGTGTCCAGATTTTGCTTTCTCGATTGCATCAATTGCCAGAGTACGTACAGTTGTGATCGACAGGTTGTCGATTGTGTTGTTCTCGTCCTTTTGAATCGCTTCGTTCTTGTCAGTCATGGTTTGTCCTCCTCATGTCTTTAGATAAGTCGGGTGCGCAAGCGAATCCCTCTCATCATACAAGCAAACCGTATATAACTTAAGTGAATCCGCTTGAATGTTTCATTTTGACTTATTCACTTTTGTATTGTATCACTTGGCGTGAAGCTTTTCCATAACCTTCTTTTAGAAGTTCCGGAAAATTCGGTTGTTTGTGGGTGAGACGGGCTTATTCCAGTGCTGAATAATATTGTTCTGCAGAGCATTTCGGCCCAGTTCCGACTTGGCAAGCCTCGCAAATCCATCGGAAGAAGTATAACCTTTAACCGGAAAACCATACACTTTCTAGAGCTCGAAGTTTTTTTCTGACAATATATCTGACAATATAATAGTCCTTCATCTGATTCGAAAACTCTATGTCTGTGTTACTTCAGGATAAAAGGAGGCTTGTCTCGTGCCGGAACATTATTCGCTGCAGCAAAAGTCGCTAAATCATCCATTACCCTGGATATCGGGGTCTTTAACAGGCGTGATTAGCGGCTTATTCCTTGGATTTTTTCTTAAAGCGATTCAGGCTTACACCGGCGAAAAGGTTTATACCCTGCTGCTGAATGTCGACTTTGTCCCCTGGCTTCCGCCAACATTACCTGAATGGATTGAATTCACCCTTCATCTTGGCGTTTCCATAATTATTGGCATCTTCTATTTTTGCTGGATTCAGCGTTCGGGACATCCGTTGCTTCGAGGAATTCTAATCGGTGCCGTTTCTTCTCTGCTGTATATACCTCTCTCCCAGTTATCCTCCCGTGTTCCCGGACTATTAGACTTCAGAGCGATATCTCTTTGGGTAATGGGACATCTCTTGTTTGGTATTCTCCTTGGTGTGTGCGGACGAATATGGAAACGGCAAAAAGGCGCCCCCCATTCGGCTAACGAGTAGGTAATCGCCTTTTCTCTTATATGCATAGCAGATTCGTGTAGTCCCGAATCAACCTTGCACAGTATTAAAGTGAAAGATTAAAATACAACGGTTTTATTCTCATGAACCAGAATGCGGTCTTCGACATGCCATTTCACCGCACGTGCAAGTACGACGCGTTCAATGGTACGCCCGATCCGTTTCAATTCGGTTACATCATCTCCATGACTTACACGCTGAACGTCCTGCTCAATAATCGGTCCGCCGTCCAGTTCCTCAGTCACATAATGAGCTGTTGCCCCAATAATTTTAACACCACGGTTGTATGCCTGGGCATACGGTTTGCCGCCAACAAATGCTGGCAGGAACGAATGATGGATGTTAATAATCCGGTTGCGGTAATGCTCAATAAACATCGGGGAAATAATCTGCATATAACGCGCAAGAATAATGACATCGATATCATTACCGATGACGTCCAGCTGACGCTGCTCCGCTTCCTTCTTCGTATCGGCAGTAACCGGAATATGATGATACGGAATACCGAAAGATTCAACGTAGTCCTTCATATCCAAATGATTGCTCACCACGAGAGCGATGTCAGCATCCAGGTCCCCTGCCTGCCATTGCCACAGCAATTCAACCAGACAGTGATCTTCCTTGGATACAAAGATAGCGAGTTTCTTCTTGCGGCTGACCGCAGAGAGAGACCACTCCATCTTGAATCGTTCTGCCACTTCCGCAAAATCAGATTCCAACTTGGCAAGGCTTGCTGTCAATTGTGGCAAATCGAATTCTATGCGCATGAAAAACATGCCCCCGGCCGGGTCCATAGTGTACTGGTCCGACTGGACAATGTTTGCACCATGCTGGTGCAAGAAATGGGATACTGCAGCAACAATTCCTGGACCGTCCGGACAGGAAATAAGCATCCGCGCCCGATCGGCGCGGTTTTTGGAATCAGGACGTGCTTGTTTAGCGTGAATCTCCATCGGGCTATTCTTCCTCCTTCAATTAGGCCGTGACCAGCAGTTCTTTTCCTGCAAGCCAGGCGATCAAGCGTTGATTCAGTTGCTCTTCGTTCAAATGCGGGAACAATGCGGCTTCCGCCACCAGATCATACAACCGCTCCAGCGGTTCACGCGGATCCGCTTTTTTGGCTTTGGCATCATTCTTGAGCAGTGTCCAAATATCGAGAATATAGGAACGGGAGTCGATCTCTTTTCCTTGGAAAAAGTGCTGCAGCTGTTCCACTTCCGTCAGGAATTCCGGACCAAATCGACCAGTCACATCTCCACGAAGCAATGCAATCTCTACTTCATACATTGGACGCTGTGTCTTGGCTTCCTTGCCAATCCAAGGTGTTTCCAGAATAAACGGACGTCCCTGAAGTGCCTCGTGGTGGACGATACGATTAATGGCTTCAAAACCAATCCAGCCCGATCCAATGGGTGTGTGGCGGTCCTTACGTGCACCTACAGGGTTCTTACTATCATTAATATGCATTACTGTGATGCGGTCAAGCCCTACCGTGCGATCAAATTGTTCAAGCACACCGTCCAGATCATTCACAATATCATAGCCTGCATCATGAATATGGCATGTGTCCATACATACGGCAAGGCGTTCGTTGTGTGTTACTTTCTCCATGATCTGTGCGATCTCTTCGAAGCTGCGGCCCATTTCGGTTCCTTTGCCAGCCATCGTTTCAAGCGCGATTTTGACATCGGTCTCTTTAACACCGTCGAGCACTTCATTCAATCCTTCGGCAATCCGTCCAATGCCATAATGAGCATCCTTGTCCGTAAAAGCGCCGGGATGCAGCACGATATTTTTGACGCCAATGGCATGTGTCCGGCGAATTTCTTCCTGAAGGAAGCTCACAGCCAGCTCATACGTGTTTTCTTTGTAAGAACCAAGGTTAATAATGTATGGCGCATGGACAACAATATCTTCCATTCCGCCCTCCTGCATGGCAAGCTTGCCTTCCTCAATATACATGGACTCAATAGGCTTGCGGCGCGTATTCTGCGGAGCACCTGTATATATCATAAACGAACTGGAACCGTACGAGGACGCTTCCTTCGTTGCACTCAATAATCCCTTGTCCGAAAAGGACACGTGGGAGCCGATTTTCAGCATCATTGATCCCCCTTTTTCTGAATTATCCCTTATTCTAACGCGATTATCGAAATAAATCTAGAAATGCGCTATAATTCGGGATACAGGCTATTTTTTACAGCTAATTTGGAACATGGTGGGCGGAATCCGTCTTTCCGTGAAAATCAATGAACCGAGGTGACTCCGCAATGATTTTCGAATCCTACGCTATGACGTTGGCCAGCAGTTCCCCCAGCAATTGGTTTATGAATACGATTGCATTCTGGACCTTTCTTTTGCTTGGCAGCATGTGTGTCGGCGGATTTTTTATGATGCGCAAGTTTTTGAAAGTGCTCCCAAAAGCAGACGGCAAGTCCAAACTGGATTGGCAAAATTATTGGGTGGAAACGAGCCGCCACTTATGGACGGATGAGGCCAAGGCTTTCCTGGATCAACTCGTAGAGCCCGTACCGGGACCGTTTCGCGATATCGCCAAACATTCCATTGCTGCAGAGATTGGTAAAATCGCTGTTGAAAACAAAGCAACCGAGGTGTCCAGAGATCATTGTATTAAAGGATACATTATAGCCACACCCAAGCGTGATAATAAGTTTCTGGTTAAATTTCTGGAGAAAAACAAAATTGATTATTCGCCTTACAAACATTTAATGAATAAATAAGGAAAATCCAAAACGTGGATGGAATAGTCCACTCATTGTCCAACACACAAGCTCCATCAGGTAAGTCATTCCCAGTCAGGCATTGCTTACCGCCGGGGCTGTTTGTTGATCCAATTTATGAAATATCATAATTACAGGGAGGGCAGAAACATGAAGATTGCCATTTGTGGAGGAACAGGATTTGTAGGAAGTGCACTTGTAGATTACTGGCTGCAAGCAGGACATCAGGTTCAGATTATTACTCGCAAACTGCCTGATCTTCATGATCCCGGCGAACGCCTTACATATATTAATTGGGAACAGTTAGAGGAGATGCCTCACTTACTGGAGGGTTTGGATGCGTTGGTCAACCTTGCAGGAGAAACACTGAATCAGCGCTGGACGACCAAAGCCAAGCTCGAGATTGTTGAATCCAGGGTAACGACTGTATCCAAGGTAGCCCGGCTGTTAGATAAGCTGGAACATAAACCGGAAGTTGTTGTTCAGGCATCAGCCATGGCCATCTACGGAACCTCCCAAACAGATACATTTGATGAGAGCTGTCCGCAAAAATCTATGAACTTTCCATCTCGTGTTGCTGAGCAATGGGAGATCGCTGCGGATGCCATCAACAATGTGAGACTTGTCAAAATTCGTGTAAGCCTGGTTCTTGGTCATAAAAGAGGAGCTTTTCCGTTAATGAAGCTGCCCTATATGCTTGGAGTAGGCGGCAGAATTGGAAGTGGCAAACAGTGGACGACCTGGATACACATATTGGATATTGTTAGGCTTATTGATTTTACGATTCATAATAAGGAAATCTCGGGTCCGGTGAACGCCTCCGCTCCGAATCCCGTGACCAATGACGAGTTTGGACGCACGGTTGGCAAAGTATATCACCGACCACACTGGTTCCCGGTCCCCGGATTCCTGATTAAAACCGTGGTTGGAGAACTCTCTGTTGTACTGCTTCAGGGGCAGCGTGTCATCCCTCAGAAGGCACTGGATTATGGTTTTCAATTCACCTTTCCAACCCTCACCGATGCCCTGGAAGATTTGAAACATCGCGGTTTATCCGACTGAACGATAGGTATAAACGGATTCGGCCAAAGTAAATGTGTCCCCATCTTCCAGTGGATATTCTTTATAAGGTGCCAGCGGTTTGCCCTGAAGAATGGTTCCATTCACGGAGCCAAGGTCCTTAATAACATAGCCGGATTTGTTCCGGCTCAGTTCCACATGAGCCCGGGACACACCCGTTGTCGCATCCACCCACTGAACCATCTCTGCCGATCTGCCTATCACAAAAGAAGCTCCACGTACATCCATCCGTTCATTCTGATCACCTGCTGCCGATCTGCGCTCCAGATAGAAGGCTGGAGATGCTGGAGATGTATCCTTCCCTGCTTCGACGGAGATACTTTGCAAATTTACGGTAGCCTCCGTTCCAAGATCGTTTTGGTTTAAATCAGCTGTTGATACAGCGGCATAATCGGAATATTGAGTCATGGGTACAAATTCTGATTCTGTATGTAACTGTTGAAAGCAGGAATTCAGAGTTGTACCTGCATACCCATGTTCAGGCGGATTGTTTTCTACCTTCGGATCAGAAGCATTCCAGCGCCAGCTTTCCTGATACATCCCCTCTGCTTCCTCTTCGTTTTTATATTTGTTTTTACCCGACCCCAGAAAAGTAGCTTGATCAATCTTCTTAAGCTGTACGGCTTTTGACAAGTTGAATTTCCCTTTAGTAACCCATGCCCAGCCTGCAACCGCAAGTAATGCAAGACTTAAAACGGTGGATATGATCATTGGTGTCTGCCCGGGCTGCTCCATGTATGCAAATCTCCAGACCAAGGCTATGCTGACCATGCAAATAAGGATGATATATGTCACTTTAGACGTTCCGGTCTTCGGATCCATTTCCATGTCTTCCTCATGAGGAATTCCGCTAGACTGGTGCAATGATGGATCTACGCTGCCTGCAAATGGTGGTGAAGCTTCCCTAGAGGGACGTGTATTTAGAAAGCTTGAGATTACCTTGTTACCTTTCACCTCTTCCTGTTCTGGTAAAGCGGCCGAGAGCTGACGAAGATTGGACTGTTCGTCCCGCATTGTTCCTTGCTCGATCTTTGAAAGGTCACTCTGCCTAAACGAACGTGGCACTTGAGGAAGAACATCCACTGGTTCAACGTGAGCAAGTCGTTCGTTTACACTCCCGTTTTCTCTTGTTTCAATGACACGTGATGACAGGAATGAAGAACTACCTGAGCCTTCTTGCTCATTCGCATATAGCTCCAGCAATAAATCGCGCAGTTGTCCAATATCCCACCGTTCGTTATCACATAATTGCAGGACTCGCTGAATTCCTTCCCCCTGCAATTCCTGCACATGAGCCATCAGTCTGATTACCAGCTCGCGGAATTGTCCCGGAGTCGAGTCTGCAGACGACGAGTCCTGGACAGGCACATAAACCATGCCCAGCTCTCCTTGCTCCAGTGATCCTTTTAAAAATATACTCTCCTCCTGCAGCATTAATTTACGAGGTTCCAGCATGTATTGACGGCATTCCGTGAAAGTATCTGCGAGTTGAAACAACAGACCGTACAGCACATGCAGCTGGATTTTGCCTGTTTTCAAAACCTGCGACAACATTTTATATCCGGAAATATCATACTGAAGACTGACATTCCGATCCATCTCACGTATGTGAAGAGGCAGCAACCGTGGAATATGATTGGAGGACATCATGCCAGTCTGTACACGGCTTAACTCGTCCATCCGCAGCCCTTCCGCTTTTTCCAAAACCATAAATGCGCCGCCGTTTCGAATAAAATCTTTCGTTAATCCATACATGCCAATCCTCTCTTTCCATTGATATTTTCTGCACTTTCCGTTAGGGTGTGTAATTCATATTTATATTCATATTCATCTTACGTATCGGATATATTTTTATTAAATCATATAGACGCAGGCACTGATAAAGCCTGGTAATACAGCGAGCATAAACGGGAATTTCAACGTTTTCTCCTTGCTAACCAGTTTGAGCGAACCCATCATGAAAAAACCTGCAAGCCCACCTGCCATGTGACGAATCCGTTTGGCTGAATCCCTGCGGAACAAAAGAATAATTAATCCAATTGCCCCGGCATATAAAACAGAATACACAATAACGTGGATGCCAAAAGAAAGCCCCACCCAAGCCCCAATCCCGCCAAACAGTTTCACATCTCCTGCACCTACTGCCCCGATAGCGTACATTAGAAACAAAATGCCGAAACAGGCTGCGAATCCGGCAGCAGAAAACAGTAACCCTTCCCAACCTCCCCAAATGCCATGGGCCAACACACCCAAGGCGCTCACAGGCAAGGTCAGCCGATTCGGAATTTTCATGGATCGCACATCTGTTACAAAGGCAGCCATCACGTATAAACCACAGGCTATATAGAACCAATCCACCTCCATCACCCCTTATATATCCTCATTTTCTGGAAGCCACATTAAACTCGGTTTCTGTCTTGACTCCATCAGCGGTTTCCACTACAAATGTCCATGTGCCTTCCGTTGTACGTGTACCTACAAACCAGTTCCACTCAATTACACCATTCTCGTCTGCTGTCGCCCAGCCGATATGTTTAGCCGTGCTCTCCCCCGACTTGTAAAATATCGTTAAGTTCGCAGTGGCCCCAGGCTCTAACTTAACCTTGATTGTTGCATTGTTCCCTATGTATGCCGGCTCCGGCTTGGATAACACGGTTACTGAACCTGAGGCGTCCCCATTTCCCTCACCGCTGTTCGAGCCCTCCCCCGTATCCCCGATCCATACGCGCTCAGCGGCTGCAGCCTGAATCCGCAATGGTTTGCCGAGGAAGGGCACTTTGATCGGCAGTTCATAACTTAATTCCAACCTGAAATACGGATTGGTTTTGTTTTTGAGATCCGGCACAGATATACCATTAACATGTACACGCTCCATATCCAGCAATACCGGATCAATAAATGGTTGAAGCAAAGGTTTCACGGCTGGATCAAGTACAGTCTCCGTAACGGATGTCTTAATCTCCTGCAAAGGTTGTTCACCGCTGGCGGCAGCCGCACGCACCCAATGACTTAACGGTTCCGGAAGCGATGAGGCGTACTCTTCAGCCCACTCGGTCAGGGATAACTCAGGTATTTTCCAGTCACTGCCCGTCTCTCCGCCGCCAGCCGAATCTGAGGGAGTGAACACAAGGGAGACCGGGTATATCTTGGTGGAGAGCTGCTTCACAGCTTCACCTGCTGTGATCTGCAAGGCTGTCGAGATCAATGTCATTTGCACGATATAGATCAGAAACATGACAAAGAACAGAAACACAGGCAGAACGAGTGAAGCTTCCAATACGATGCTGCCTTGTTCCTTTCTCGGAGAGCATGCCTGCTCATGCAGGGATTTTAATCTTCCCCGTTTGCGCAACTCTCCTAACCAAATCCGCAATCGTGCACATTCCTTTTTCTGCTGATGCTGCTTCCCCATAATCCCTCCATTGAAAAAACTGCATTATTCAATAGGAATAATCCGTCTTCCGATCTATGAATAATCGCCCATCTTCAACCTGGTCTGCATTACCCATAATCGCACCTATACTTTTCACAACTCCGGGTAAAAACCACAATTTGATACTGCTGCGGATGTTACCTGAAGCATATGTTTGTTTTTCATCCGGATTCACGCCTGTATTCATTCGGATCAAAGCCAACATTCTGGACATCTTGCGTTCATTGTTACTATGCATTAACAAGAATAATCTTAGGTGGTCCCTGTATGTAAGCTTGACCTTGATATATCTGGACAGCTCCACACTACCCTCTTTGGCGAGTTTCACCATATCCGCTATGGCGTGTGTAATCCCATATAAAATTGCTGCAGATAACACCAGAAGCGGATTGCCGAGCTTACTGTTTTCAATCAAGCCCTCTGCCGTTCGAATTGCTAAACGCATGCCAAAAATCTCTGCATATGCAGCGGCAATGTTACCTGAAGCATTATGAAAACCGTAGATGATATACTCCAGTTCCTGATTCTCCAATTTGAAGACTTCATTTGAATCCCCGTTCCCTTCAGTCCAATCCAGCAATTGCCCAAAATCCATCGAATTGAAATAGGCGAGTGCATACTCATTCTGAAACAATTCATCCCCAAGACGATCCAGAAGACCAGACATTCCGCCAAACAAACTGTCCATTCCGTTCATGGAGTCACCGCCAGCATCGTACGGGTCGCCTGCAATTTCTGCCTTCTTGGCTTCCTCACGGCTTGCCTGGTTAAATGCAATATTTGCATTGTAATACTGCTCTAATTGCTTGAATGCTTCCGTTGATCCGGAGCGCCCCCTTTCAATCTGTGACAAAATTCGCTGCATGTCTTTCAATTTCCCCTTGGACTCTTTGTCATTAGCCTTGCGCTGGGCATCAGATCCCCGACCATCCTCCAGCAGCTGTTTACTGAGAAGGATGACATTGGACGGACCGCTTCGTACATAAGTGTCCATGTATCGTTCCGTGACCTGACTGGCCTGTCTAACCGCTGGCTTAACCGGAACACCACTCTGACCAGTGACATTGCGAAGCTGTGTATTTAGTTCGACACTGTCTTTTCTCACATTATTAAAATCTGAAGTTTGCGAACGAATCCGTTCATTCAACTGGTCGAACAACGAGTCAGCCCTGACTAGCTCGGAAGCAAGCGAGCGTGTATTTTTCGCTTCGCTGCCCGATCCGGTAGATGGTGGACTTTGTCCGGGAAGGGTCGAATTCCCTACTTTTTCATAACTCGCATTCTGTGGACGATTCTCTCCCTCAGTGATGACCCGTTTCATTTCCTCGTTAATTTTGCGCGCTTCTTCAATTTTGGACTGAGCTTCCTCCAGTTTCGACTGATGAGCCTGTTGTGCCGGTTGCAGGACCGTGCTTATGCCTGTCACCACATGACCTACACCTGTCCTGTAACGAGCGAGCTCCAGGATATATTGCTGCTGGTTGAATGGCAGTCCCTCGTCTGCTTGTTTTTTGCTCAAAAAATCCGTATACCGTGCCGCGATCTCGGCAGCAGTCTCTGGTGTTTCTTCCATCATCTCATCGTAAATGGCAGGCGAAGGGGGGCTCATAATCAAAGCCGGAAGATCCTTCAATTTATTGGCTGCATCCGTCTGATTGGCTATCGCCTCATCCAGCAATTCCTCGCGCTTGTCATACAGCTTCTGCAATTTTTTGAGCAAGTCTACGGTATGTGCAGCTTCTTTCATTTCCTCCGACATTGGTTTGAAGCGATTGACCACTTCTAGTGTAAAATCAACCGGAGCCCGATATTTCATATCCTCCTGGATCTGGCGATTGAAAATGTCATACCTGCCCAGTTCGCGCTCCATGCTCAGGGTAGTTGTATCCCACTGGATATCCAAAATTGGAAACCCGTCCTTCACCACGGGCGGCTTCACACTATCATTCAGTACCTTCGCCATAATAGCTTCACCACCGCTGTCCCCATACCCGAATAAGCCATACTCCCGCAGCGAAGTATCATATGCAGACATCACCGATCTCATCGCCGCGTGTGTCATGCGTTCTGCCTGTACTTTGAAAGCGGCTATCCGTGCATAATCAATGAACACAGCCACAAACATATAGATCCCAGCCAGGATTAAAATCAAGAACAGGGTTACAGCTCCAGATTCACCATTCTTTTTTCTGAACAGCGCTGCTCTCCTCCTTTCTCTGCTTATTGTTTTTTGCCAAAATGCTGTAGAACCTGCCCTGCTTCAGCTGCTGTACCTGCTGCGGTTCCACCATTCCCCTTAAACTTGGCAGCATAATAACGGATCAGATCCACCGTTCGGATAAATTCTGTCGGCTCTACAACTGCGGATGATCCTTGCGTCAGAACATTGTTACCTGAATCAAATAAAAAAGATGGCAGCGGTAAAGTTATAACCTGCTCCAGCTGGGTCGTAACTTTTCGCTGCACCAGAGAATTCTGATACTCAATTGTTCCACGCATGCCACTCGGCATGCCTTGTACTGCTTGGGATAATTTCTTCTCGGTGAGATTCTCTCCATCCCCTGCTGGCACCGGAACACTAATCTGATTATCCGCGCCGGCCCACCCAAACAAGGCTCCGAGCATTCGGTCATCCGTTAGTCTCCAGTACAGATTGTCATGTTCACCTGCCACAACTTCACCTGTCATGGCCTGCTTGTGACTGTTATCCCAACTGTAGGCGGCACGTTCCGATGCTGCATATGCATGTTGGTTTAAAAAGGTCTTTTGGTACATGTACATGGAGAAAAACAGAATTAACACGAGAATAAACAGCACCACCGGGAAGACCAGGGAAGCTTCAATTGTGAAGCTCCCATCCTCCTTTTTGAACCTTTTACTCAAAAAATTCATCACTCTTCTTACTAACTTGACCAAGTAACCGAGTGACCAAGGTTTTAATTTGATCCTTGAAAATCAAGGCAATAATGATAATCACGCCAATAATCAGAATCAGCTCCAGCGTTCCTAGCCCGTCCTCTTCCTTCCAAAATGCACTTGCCTTGCTTTTCATCAATTCCTGCATCCCAATTCCCCCTACATATTCATCATCATAAAAGCAGGTGCTCCGATCATGACCACAATCGTAAAAAAGATCAAAACCATCGGAAACACCAGTTTGGAAGAAGCCTGTTCTCCCTTTGCCCGACTGACAGCCTTGCGTTTCTCCCACAACACATGTGACAGATCCCGCAGCGCAAGTACAAAGTCACCTCCCCCACGCCGGAAGTTCAGCAGCACCGTCGTTGTGAAGATCGTGACTTCCTGTACACCGCACCGGCGGCTGAACTGTTCAAACGATTGTTGAAACGAGTAACCATTATTCCAATCGCCAACGGTCTTTCGCAGCTCGTTGTACAGCGGGTGGTCGCGGTCACCCTGACTGGCAACACAGTGAACGATAGCCCTTTGTACGGTTTCTCCGGCACCTACCAGCAATACAATCCGGTTTAACAACTCGGGCAGCTCCATGAGAATATCCTGATCCCTTCGCTGCACCTTGGTATGAAGATCCTTGTAGAGTGCAAAAGGCAGTGCAGCACCAAGGGCAAGCCCGCCTGCCATGCCTCCGAGACCCATATCACCAACAAGGGATAGCAGACAGCCCACAAGCAGCATCAGCCAAGCATAAGTCAACATTTCAGCACTATAGAGCATCGTTTTCTCTCCACTGTGCTGTATGCCGTACATTTTCTGAATGGCATGCTGCATGCGGAACATCAGCACAGGCAATCTGCGGCCTGCCTCGAATCTGTCCAGTAAAAACAGAAAGGGACCATGCAGCCTGTTCAGACGCAATCCTTCCATCTGAAGTTTGCGCAGATGTCGGTAGGTCTGTCCTCGCGTTCGATCCAGCACCAGCCATCCCGCTCCGAGCAACCCGGCGAATATAACGGGAAGCAGCATCGAATCAGCTCCTTATACTTTGATATCCATAATGCGTGTAATCCACAGATAACAGCAGGCAAGTACTGCCAAGGCCCCACTGGAGATCAGATACCCCATCCCGCTGTACAGCGGCTCCATAAAATCCTTGGCCGTCAAATTCAAAAAGATTAGAAATATAAACGGAGCGGCGAACATCGCCTTGGACTCAAACCTTTTCTGAGCCACCGCGACCATAATATCCTGTTGAATGTCCAGCTTCTCGCCAATTACAGCAGAGGTTCGGCGAACCACCTCAACCAGATCTCCACCCGTCCGCTTGCAGGTGATGAATACATCGGCAAAATTCGTAATATCCTCGATACTGGCCCGGTCCGAAAAGTCCTGCAGCGCCTCCTCAATGGGTTGACCATACTCCATCCGTGTCCGCAGAATCGTGAACTCACGGATTAGATCGGTATCCGCTTCGGGATTGAGCATCCGGAGATCCTCAACCGATTCCTTAAAACCATTTTCGACCGACTTCCCCGCAGCCAATGCGGAAGATAGCGCATATAACGCTTGTTTAAAATGCAAGCTCAGAGTCATTCTTCTTCGTTCCAGCAGAACCTTTGTCCAGTTTTTTGGCACCCATATGCATCCCGCAGCCAAAACAATTCCAGCCAGCCAGTGATGATAGAACAAAATACCGACACCGAAAAATAACACTCCACTAATCAGCATGCAGACAATTCGTTGTCTCCGGGATAGCGTATATACGGTGTAATCCGTTAATGCCTGTCTGGATTCACCCAACATGATCACCTTCCAATAGCTTTAATTCTGGTTGTTATCTGATTCTGGTAATTCTGTGTAGTATCGTCCTATGTATTCATTCAGCCAATCTCCCAGCCCGGCCATTTGGATTTTCTCAACCTGCTTCAGCTTTCCGACCTGCACCAATCCGCCAATGATCTTGCCTTCCCGTTCTTCCCTCTCCTGAAAACGAAAGAGTGGATTCAGCAGCACTTCTCCGTCCTGCATGCCGATGACTTCACTGATCTCCGTCACCCGTCTTGAACGGTCTCTCAGCCGGGATAAATGGACAAAGATATCAATGGCTGAACTGATCTGCTGCCGCACAACCGCAATTGGAAGTTCCGCTCCACTGAGCACCATCGTTTCCAATCTGCTGATCATGTCCGTAATATTATTTGCGTGACCTGTGGATAAGCTTCCATCATGTCCAGTATTCATAGCCTGCAGCATATCCAAAGCCTCCGCACCCCGCACCTCACCAATCACGATACGATTTGGACGCATCCGCAGTGAAGACTTGATCAGATCCCGAATGGAGATTTCACCCTTGCCCTCAGTATTGGCATTCCGTGTTTCCAGCGATACCAGATTCGGTACGGTGACAATCTGCAGCTCGGCTGAGTCTTCAATCGTTATGATCCGTTCATCCGCAGGGATAAACTGGGATAATGCATTCAGAAAAGTCGTTTTCCCTGACCCGGTCCCACCCCCGATGAAGATATTGAATTTGCTGCGCACCAACTGCTGCAGCAGCTCTGCCGCTTCCTCATGCAAGGCACCTTTTCCAATCAGGTCCGACATGGTCATCGGTTCACTTGGGAACTTCCGAATCGTCATGGTAGGACCTTTTAGCGCAATCGGCGGCAGCACAATATTGACCCGCGAACCGTCCTTGAGCCGCGCATCCACAATGGGAGAAGACTCATTCACGATCCGGTTCACCCCGGAGACGATCATCTGGATAATATCCTCCAGCCGTTCTCTGGATTCGAATTCGAGCTGAATTTGGCTAACTTCCCCTTCCTGCTCGACAAAGATCTCCCGGTGACTGTTAATCATAATCTCCGTGATATCAGGATGATCCACAAGCGGCTGAAGAATATCCAACCCCCGAAACGAATCAAATAGCCGTTGCACCAATGTGTGCCGTTCTCCAGAAGTCAGATCATCCAGCATCGGATCAGACAGCACTTTTCGCTCAATCCCCTGCCACAGTTCCTTGTCTCCGGCAGCAGACGTTAAATCCAGGCCTGCCCTGACTTCCCGACGCATGTTCTGGAATTGTTCTTCACGGTCCATCATTCTATTGGATACATCGCTCATAATACCCACCCATCCCCATTGTGGATGCGACCCGTCTGTTTCAGATCTTCTTCTCCATCCTGTACAAGCATGGCACACAGCCTCTTTATTTCGCGCTGAAATATGGGAGAACTTAGCATCACTTCCTCCTGGCTAAGCTGCTTCCAGGAAGGGATATAAGGCAGCACCGCATTCAGTTGCAGATCAGGTCGTGGTAAAGCATTAACTACACTATCCCGGTATTTATTCACAACAAAGCAGGCACGATCCAGCACACTTTGATGCAGATCCGGCTTTGTTCGCTCCGCATGCAGCATCCACTGTCCCCATCGGTGCATGGCTGACAGATCATCTTCAACCAGCCATACCAATGCATCTGCTGCTTCCAAAATGCCTTCACTACGGCCATCCCAATCAGAATCTCCATCCAGAATAAGCACGTCATACTGCCCAGCAATGGATAAGTATTGAATAAGTCCCGTCGTATCTTCACACGACATTTGCAGCAATTCCTTCCGGTTTGATAATGGCCAGAAGACATCTGCCTTCAGCCCTTCATGCCGGAGTACGTAACCATCGATCCCTTTGGAAGAAGTTTGTGTCTGCCCTTGCTTGCCTGATCCCTTTCTGCTGACCTTAAGGTCGTACAACAGTCGGGACAACCCCGTTTCTGCATCTGGCATACGCTGTACACTGCGTTTTAATCCCTTCTCCAGAAATGGCAGCACGCTATCCAGCGTCTCCAGATTAAGATAAAGCACAGCGTATCCGGCCAGCCCCAGCTGCTTCGCCATATGCAGTGCAACAGCGGTCTTTCCGCTTCCTCCAGAAGCTGACACCACTCCAATGGAGATGGTTTGCTGTCCTGGACGATGCACCTTTTTGCGACGCGGCTGCCGGCTTGCATTCAGAACCGCATCCAACAATGTGGGCAGAGGTTGATACTTCATCAATCGCTTATCTTCCTCCACATCCTCATGACCTTCACTGAGCAGCAGCCAAGGAACACCCGGCTCTCCACCCATACTCTCCAGCCAGGGATTCAGAAACTCAGGTTCTGCAATAACCAGATCCGGCAGTTCCTGTCCTTCATGTTCATGCATATACTCCTGAAACGATTCCCACTGTGAAAAGGCGGTAAATCGCATCGTTGCACCAAACGGACTCCCCTGTACAAAATCAAGCCAGGCACTGATGTACTCTCTGTCTTTTGAAGCAAGTACGGCCTTCAGTACAATCAATTTCTCCTTCCCTCCCTGTACCTAAGCACAAAAAAAGCACCGTCCACGATCCGCATGAAATGCAGAATATGGACGGTGCTTCCGTCACGTGCTATGAATGTATGGATAATATAGCATACAATTTCTGGACGAGCAAGAGATTTATACAAACAACTCTCTGCCGCCATCCTCATGAATGATAAGGTGCAGCAAATTCAATGATGTTGCGGTCTGGATCCAGGATAAAAATCTGCGCAAACCCGGCAACACTATCCGGTCTCGCTTCGTACTCAATCCCCTGCTGTTCCAGCCAGGCTATCGTGTCTTTATGACTTTTCACCCAGATTGCAAAATGACCGTCCGTTGTATCAATCCCTGCCTCACGCAGCGTATGTCCCTGAGGGTGCTGAAGCAGATGCAGCTGCTGACTGCCAATCGCATACCACGTACCTGTTGAGCGGAACGGTGGACGTTCAATCTCCTGCATACCGAGCAATCCCGAATAAAATTGCTTGGCAACTTCCAGATCACGTACAGCCAGGCTAACATGGTGTATATGAGCATACTCAATCATTGCTTGAATCTCCTTCCACTTCATATGACATCACATTGTTTAATCGCTTCCACGACTATACTATAACATCATGCTCCCTGACCAGTTGTTGGAGAAAAAGAAAACACCCCTGATTCAAGATGGCAACCCCCTGGGTTTACACATACTCGTATCAAAGATGTCTTCAACTTATACATGAAGTTACATTGATGGCAAATGGATCATTTCTATAGTCTTACCACTCCCTATTTTGCGCTATCCAATGCTTCCTGCGGAATTTCAATCGCTTCTACCTGGTTATGGTTGGAGAAGGTACTGGTCATTTTCATGTCCATCGTAATTTTTTGTCCTTCCTGCTCCATCTCCATAACCATGTTTACATCCGTACCAACAGGCAGATAAGACTCCTTGTTCACCATATATTTCATCTGCATGCTCGTAATATTCATTTGTTCAAGCATCGCTTGCGTTTGGGCGTCCGATCCGTTCTGCTCCATTACGGATTGAGCCAATTCCTTCACGTTATCCCCGGATACGTCAGCGTTAATGACATAATTGTCGCCCTCTTCGGTAATTTCGGTGTCTTCCGCAATCTTGTTGAATTGCTCCAGTTCACCTTCCGGGTTCATGCTTGCCTGCATTTGCTCAATCAGCTGTCTCGTTTGATCATCAGGAATTTTAACCCATTGCTCTCCCACCTGCGAATAGATCGTATCGGCAGTGATATACTGCTTCACGTTTTGGGCCTCCTGACCAGACATTTCCATGTTCATTTCCTGATAGATCATCATCGGATCCTTGATGATATCCATCTTCAGCGATGTTTTAACCTGTTGATCCTGCGACTGTTCGCCAGCTTCCAGTTTCAGATTTTGATCAATGGTTGCATCGCTTGAGAAGCTTTTCATTTCTTTGGCAGCTTCGCTGGTTTTGGTAATCAATTCTTCCAGTGTAGGAATCTTTGTTTCCTCTACCGCAGGTGTATTGCCCTCATTTGTCGTTTCGTTACCTGCCGGCGGCGTTGCAGTGCTGTTATCTGCATCGCTTCCGCACGCTGTCATGCTTACTGCCAATAATGCCCCGATAATGAGTGTAGTCCACTTCTTCAAATGTTTTTCCTCCCAAATAAATATGATCCGTACTCATTACCCAAATGTTTCCTTTATTAATCATATTTGCGGATACAATGTGCTGTACCATAGCTATTTATAAAAATCGATTCTTGATCTCTGGTGTTGGCAGCATGCATGCCTCGTCCTTCCCAAACCACCGGTAACGATTGCGAGCTACCCAGTTATATACCGCATTACGAATGAATTTGGGCACAATGATGAAAACATATAATAATGGATATGGGAATTTCAATCCTTTGGCCAATCTCAGCGCAGCTGTTGAACGTGTATAATACTGGCCATCTTCAATGAGTACAAAGGTATCCATGCTGTCTGTCGAAAGATTCCCTTTTTTCAGCAAATCCTTGGCTGCATCAGATTGAAGTGATGCAAAATGATATTTCCCTTCCGGATCACGTTTGATAATCCATTTGGTTAATCCCTGACAGAAGTGACAAACCCCGTCCACGAGTACAATCGGGTGTCCCAGATGCTGATCCGCTCGAATTGATGTCATAATCGAGACCTCCTCTTATTATGGCTGTTAGGTTAACTTACCCATTTTTACCCTTCACGTTCGGCACTCGCAGAAAATTATACATGTTAAACATAAAATAGAATAGAAAAAGAGCGCAGGCTTTAAGCCTACGCTCGTATCTGTTCGGCAATTACTCAGCAATCGCCTTTTCCATCCACTCGTCTTCAATCATTTGTTGATGCAGGTCACCTGCCCATTGATCCATGCATTTGCAAATAAAATCTTTGCGGCATACCGGACAAGGCGTTTTCTGCAGACGGCTGATCGCTGTCATCTTCCATTCCGGAGATTTGGAGTAGAATACGCGGCACTGTGTGCCATCTACCAGCTTCATTGTAAATTCATACAATCCGTCTTTTTCGTTTTTGCTAGCTACTTGCAATTTTGCAATACTTGGTCTATAAGACATGGATATCACCTGTCAATTCAAATTTGTTTCCTGCATGACACTTCTCAGTACTAAGTCATATTAAAGAAATTTTTGTTCGATGTCAACTCAGGGCGGGACGAACTGTGCTGCTTTTATGAATTGATTCCAAGCTGACCAAGTTATGCCACTCTATCCGCCGAATAAAATATCCAAAATCGTTCCCACCTGACCCTGTTTTTTACCCTTTAACACATCCGGGTCGAATACCTCCACATAACCACAGGAAGAACAGGCTACAAACAAATAGTGATTATGCTGAATGTCGAACATTTTGCTAAGGCCGGCTCCCGACATGGACACTTCCTTGATATTGCAATCTGTTCCCCGACATTTCGTACATACAAACCTTCGCTCAATCATCTCTTCAATACTCATTTGCGTTCCCCCTTTTCAGATGCCTGGCATGGAGCAAGAGTATAATTATGTAAAAGAGTACGCGATCTGACCTGCAATCTCCTGCATTTCATTTGAAATATAAAATACAAAACCCTGCCGTTTGCCAGCAGGGCTTGTACCGTATACAGGTATCCCATGATAGCCTGCTTAATATATCTTGCTTTTTACTCCAGCGAGTACAGGTTTAGACAACGTTTAATACAACGTCGATGTTGCCACGTGTGGCTTTGGAATACGGGCAAAAATCATGAGCTTTGCGAGCCAGATCCTCTGCCTGACTGTGGTCGACACCTGGCATGCTTACATCCAGACGAACCGACAGCTGAAATCCATCATCTGCAGGGTCTTTTCCAATGGATACATTACTTGTTACAACCACATCTTCCAGTTTTACGCCAGCCTTGCGCGCTACGTTTGCAAGAGCACTTTCGTAACATGCACCATATCCCGCTGCAAAGAGCTGCTCAGGGTTCGTACCTTCTCCACCGGAGCCGCCCAGCTCTTTTGGCATTTTGAGATCGTGTTTGAGCACACCATCCGATGATGTCACTGAACCCGTACGTCCACCTTTGACTGTTGCTGTTGCTGTATATAAAGCTTCCATTAGAAATCTCTCCTTCACTCCAATATTTTTGCTGCCTACACTTCAATTTAAACTTCTGGCTCATTTTGAAACGTTTGCTGGTTACAATCAGTTTCTGCATCCGTGCCCTTTTCATGCATCTGCCTTCCATCTCGATATCGTCATATATTATTTGGGGCATAAATTTGTAAACTTCCCAAGGTTGGGTAATATACTAAAGGCCGTTTCCCTTTTCAGTTCATTTTGTCCATCTACATAAAAGTTGCACTAGACAAAAATTATTGAATGAGTACAATGTAAGTAACGACATATATTTTCAGACATATCAAATGAAAGCTTCCCGCCTTCATCCTCGGAATATCAATACAATCAATATTAAAAAGTCAGGTGATTATGCATGAGCAAAAAAAATCCATTCAACTCTGCTTCGGCTGAGCCGTTGGCTGCAGCAGGCATGGCTCCTTCACTCGGGGAAGCCCACAGCTCCATGAAGGTTCCGAAAAACGCCGCCTGGTGGAAAAAATTCCTCGCCTTTGTCGGCCCCGGTTATCTGGTCGCTGTTGGTTATATGGACCCGGGTAACTGGGCAACAGATATTGCCGGTGGTTCACAATTCGGCTATACCCTTTTATCCGTCATTTTGATCTCAAATCTTATGGCAGTGGTACTGCAGTCACTCGCTGGCAAGCTCGGTATTGTTACAGGACGGGATCTGGCTCAGGCTTGCCGCGAGCGGTTCAGTATGCCGGTTGTTATGATGTTATGGGTTTTGTGTGAACTGGCCATTGCAGCTACCGATCTGGCCGAGGTCATCGGTTCAGCCATCGCGCTGAAGCTGCTGTTCAACATCCCCATGTTATACGGCGTCATTATTACGGCCGTGGATGTCCTGCTTATCCTTTTGCTGCAAAATAAGGGATTTCGCGCATTGGAAACGTTGGTTATCGTGCTGATGGCAACCATTGCCCTGTGCTTCGGGATTGATCTGTTCCTTGCCAAACCGGATATGGGCGGAGTACTCACCGGATTTGTACCAAGTGCCGAGATACTGCAAAATCCAGCGATGCTCTATATCGCCATCGGTATTATCGGAGCAACGGTCATGCCGCATAATCTGTATTTGCATTCTTCCATCGTACAGACTCGTCAGATCGAACAGACGCCTCAAGGAAAAAGAGAAGCTATCCGGTACTCCACCATGGATTCAACCATCGCGTTGACGCTGGCCCTGTTTATTAACGCAGCCATACTCATCGTGTCCGCAGCTGTATTTCATAGTGCAGGCATGACTCAGGTTGCTGAGATCACAGATGCTTACCACCTGCTTACACCACTGCTGGGCACGACCATTGCAAGCATCCTGTTTGGTGTCGCCCTGCTGGCGTCAGGTCAGAACTCTACACTAACAGGCACACTCTCCGGACAGATTGTCATGGAAGGTTTCCTGAACATTCGGATTCCGGCTTGGCTGCGCCGCTTGGTGACCCGATTAATTGCCATCATCCCTGCTGTTATTGTGACCGCCATCGCCGGGGAGCACGGAACGGAAGAATTGCTGATATTGAGCCAGGTGATCCTATCGTTGCAGCTGCCATTTGCGGTCATTCCACTCGTGATGTTCACAAGTGACAAAAAAAGCATGGGGGCATTCGCCAACAAACTGTGGCTCAAAATCGTCTCCTGGATCATCGCTGCCGTGATCGTTATCCTAAATGTCTATCTGATCATCCAGACCATTATGCTGTTCTAATAAGAGGGAACAGGGTCCCGGTAGCCGGATGTCAACTCAAAAAAGGCTGATCTCCTCAAGTAGCTATACTTGAAGCGATCAGCCTTTTATAATGCCGTACATTTGCCTTGTCCACAATTTGATGACGCTCGCTAGGCTTCTATAAATATACTTTACCCGCTATTCTTCATTAGACACGAGTAAAGGAATTAGCTGTTCCAAACTTTCGATCGTCCAGTCCGCGTGCTCCTGACCCTCCAGTTCAGGCTGAAACCGTCCATAACCCTGCAGGATCCGAATTGTTCGCATCCCCAGCTTCTTGGCAGGAATGATATCGTTATCAATCCGGTCTCCAATCATTACAGCTTCCCCGGGCTCGCATCCAGCCTGTTTCAGGGCCACTGCATACAGCTCCGGGTCCGGCTTGGATACGCCTTCTTCTGCCGAACAGGCCAGTACATCGACGTACCTGCGCAAACCATAACTCTCCAGTCGCTCAGCTGTCCCCGGGCTCTGGTTGGCAATAATGCCAATCCGATAATGGCGTGACAACTCCTTCAGCACAGCATCAGCAGCAGCGAAAGGCTTCTCCAGCTCCTTCCGGAACTTCAGCTTCTCCTGAATCTGCTCCCTATGACGTTCATCACTAATTAATGTCCGAATCGCTACCTTCATGGGCCACTGCTCATATTTACGGTAACAGGAGGCGAATATCTCTCGCACCATCTCAATCTTCACCGGATATCCAAGTGAACAGGCTTCTCTTACGAACTGCCCGATAATATCATCTACCGGCTCCCATTCGTCTACCAACGTGTCTCCTACATCAAAAAACAACCACTTTAATCCACGTACATCCGGCACGCCTATTCCTCCTTGTTAGCCATGAACGCAACCTTGATCAATAAAAAAGAAGACCCATCATCATGCATGAGTCTCCTCAGAATTCCATTTTTCCATAAATTCAATTATAACAGGCACCTCACACCGGATCAATCGGCAGTCATCACATTAACCATTGAGCAAAAAGCCAACCTCTCCATTGAGGGAATATACAATCCGGTCTGCTCCCATTCCACGGTAAATCCCTTTGGGATGGCTCTGTTCGGTGATCACGCATAGCGATTTCGAGGTCCATGAACGGCAGATCTGCAAATACCTGCAGGTCAGGTTCAGACTGTTCTCAAAAATAAAAACGTTGCCTACGCTGGACTGCGGCAGAAACCATTTCTGCGCTTCCGCAGTATTCATGCGGATCACGTTCTCCACTCCGATTCTCCGGAGTTTCCGCTCTTCCCCTGCACTGTTGGTCAGAACGGCAAACGACATTTTTTTGTACATCAAAAGCTTGATAAACTTGCGCCCCGCTTCATTCGGTGCAGTTACTAAAATCATCTCATTATCCATCATTCGTTCCTCCCTTGGCGTGAAAAGACAACAAAAAAGAAGCGTGGGGGACCAAGGCCTCCCCGAACGCTTCTTAAATAACCCATGACGAAGACGCCATGAATATGCGTACGGCTTGTTGCCTCTCCCTTTAACGCTTACGAGGTTAGCTGACGGATTCGGGCGCGAGAGTCGCCCTATTTCCGGCTTGCACCGAAAAATTCACCCCATGGACCAGCTGCATTGCACAGCCATTCCGATTGGTTCCCCCGTTTCCCACCCATGAATGAATGGAAACTCAGCGATTAAAACATCGTTCCAGTTTCGTGTATTGATCAGAGCGATATTATCGTTTGTTTCGTTTTTCATGTTAAGTTTAATTGAAATAGAAATTACGATATGAATCATACACCCGCGCCATGTTGGTGTAAAGTCTGTACAGATCACCGAAATGACGAATTTATGCCATTACTTATTAATAATAGCGCTTACAACATTCCCATTCTCCATCCATCTCGATAAAGCTCACTAATTCTCGTCTTTATGAAAAATGTCTGGAATTTAAGGATCATTTAAACATCCAATAAAGGGGAAATATCTTTTTATTAATTTTGCATTATCTAATTGTAAACAATATAATATAAGTATACGAATAATGAACTCAACTATTATTATATGGAGGCGATACATCATAACCGTTTATGACTACAAAGTCACCACCCTTCGGGGACAGGAAGTGGAAATGTCCGAATATCGCAACAAGGTGCTGCTGATTGTAAATACGGCGAGCAAATGCGGACTGACCCCGCAATTTGAAGGTCTGCAGGAACTCTACGACAAATTCAAAGATCGTCAGTTTGAAGTATTGGGATTTCCGAGTAACCAGTTCGCCCAGGAAAAAGGATCATCCGATGATATTGCCGAGTTTTGCCAGATGAATTACGGTGTAAGCTTTCCCATGTTTGAGAAAATCGACGTGAACGGCTCAAGCGCTCATCCTCTCTTCCAACATCTGACTACAGAAGCACCGGGACTGCTCGGCTCCAAAGCCATCAAATGGAACTTTACCAAATTCCTTGTCGATCAGGACGGACGTGTCGTGAAGCGTTATGCTCCAAAAACGACTCCTGACCAAATTCAGGCAGATATCGAGAAGTTGTTGAAATAAAGGCACCACACAGCGGCCATCATCAGCACAGAACCCCAGGAAGTCAGGTTCTACTGGGGATGGCCTTTTTTACGCTATCTACAAACGCAAAAAAAAGAGGCTTTCCTCCATCGGAAAACCTCTTCTTATCGTACTTTATGATGCGGTCGAGAGGACTCGAACCTCCACGGGCATACGCCCACTACCCCCTCAAGATAGCGTGTCTGCCATTCCACCACGACCGCATGTCGTAAATAATCGGCAACAAAAATGATTATACAGGGTTATGATATAAAAGTAAAGCACTTTCTAAAAAGTGTCATTCTCCTGTGTTTTTTCTCCAAATATCGGTTCTTATCGTCATGATCGCTTACCGATTGCATACATTAAATTTCAAATCATTTTCCATCTATATTCATGTAATTTAGCATCCCAATAAGATGATCTCTCGAGTCCCCATCCCTTTCCCTACATTTACATTACCTAAAAAGTTATGTATGTTAACATTTAAATTGTTTTAACCGAATTCCAAAGATTTTATTGACAAAATACGGATATTTATGTGAATATATATATCATATAATTCGGATTTAAAAGCATAAGAGGAACCAAAAAGGAGTATAAATGTTATTTAATATAACATTTAACGAACGTAGGAGGCGAAAGACCGTGAACCGTGGGAATAAGCTGCTCGATTATGTTAAACTGCTTGATTCCTCCATCCAGGTCGGAGGGTTTACCCATTCCTTTGGTATGGATGTGCATATCTCTGAAGGTAGTATTCGAAATGCTGCAGATCTGGAATCCTTTATGCGCTGCCAGCTGCACCCCAGCATTGTTCGACTTGAAGGTATGGCAATCAAGGGCATCTACAGTGCAACAGATCATAACGACACATGGCGAACGGCTCTCATTGACAAATTGGTTCACGTTCAGCGAACTCCTGCTGATCTAAGGGATCAAGCCACCGCCATGGGCAAAAGACTGATCAAGCTGGCCCGGGCTCTTCATCCCTGGATTGAATTCAGCCAGCTCGAACACACCCTTGCCAAATACGAGTCTGTAGGCTGCCTCTCCACTGTTCACGCCTGGATCAACCACCACCTCGAAATCCCCGTCGAGGAAGCGGTCATGGGTTATTTGCACTCAGCCATGAGTGCATGTATATCCGAAGCATCTAAAGTCCTCCCTCTGGATAATGATACTACGCAGGAACTGCTGGTTCGCCTGGCCGCAGACCTGGAGCATGAATGGAATACCGTTAGCGCCTCTGCTGCGGATGGACCGGCACAGCCAACCTCAATGTCCATGAAATCGTTGTTCCCCAGCTTCCATATGCTTGGCGCAGGGCTTCATGCCTACCGGGCCTAACCCCGTTCACCCCAAGACACTCGCTTCCTCACACTTCCTCGGACGATAAAAAAGCACGCAGCAACCTCCTTGCTGACGTGCTTTTTTGTCATTCTCCCTAGTCTTATACACGTTTTTACGTCATTAAATGACACAAAAACACTAAAATTTATCATTTTATAATTGTTACATGACGTAATTACGTATATAATAAGATACACAGCTCGTATCTTCCATTATTTCACACAACCGGAGGCGGGTTGAATACTTCGATAAGGGGTGAACCCTTTTGAACAAAAAGAAACCCGTGACTCCGTTCGGATGGGCCATCAAACGACGCCTGACTGAGCTTCAGATGGATCAAAAAACCTTTTGTGAACAGCACGGCATCCCGCCGTACCGTTTATCCAACCTCATTCATGGCACACGAAAAGCAACCCGGTTCCGAAACCAGGTCGCAGAGCTATTGCAAATTCCGGATGAACTGCGATGACACGCCATTACCATGCCGCCCCTATCCTTTAACTGATTGCCAAGGAGGGCCCATTCATGAGCTACTTTACGACTGACCTGGAAAGATTGTCCTTCCATTCCATACGACATCAACTCATTATCGTCGACCGCAACTGGAGAATCCGCAGCTGCAATACCGCATGGCAAAATGGACTTGGGCAATTGTATTCGGAACAGAATAGATCAGACATCTACCGTTTGTCTTCCGAAACGTTTCATTATCTTCATCTGCTTCAGACATGGGCAGCTTATGAGGAGAGAACGAGAATCGAGGCAATCATCCAGCATTTTGAGAAGACTCAGCACTCCTTTGACCATTGCCATACATACGACATATCCTTGCAATTTGCGAACCTGGACATAAGGTGGTTCCGTCTGGAACTAACGCCTCTGCCCCAGTCAGATCCTTCGCTTCCGATAGAACTTGCCCTGATTGCGCACACAGACATCACGGAGCAGAAGCAGATCGAACAGCAGCTGAAGCAAGCTCTGTCAGAGGTGCGCACACTACGCGGACTGCTTCCCATTTGCGCGGTCTGCAAACAAATCAAGGATGAACAAGACATCTGGAATTCAGTTGAAAGTTACCTGGAGAAACACACGCACGCCGAATTTACGCACGACATCTGTCCAGACTGCATTCGACGCCTATACCCTAAGTACTCCAATATTTTGGACAAACGATCATGACCGGGACCAGACACACTCCGGTTTATACCGACAGATGGTGTTCAAATTGAGACATATCCAGTTCCTTCGGTGAACCTTGCAATGCAATTGCACCTTTGTCCATGACGTAGATATAATCCGCAGCACCGCGCACAAAGTCGATGCTCTGTTCAACGAGCAGCACCGAAATGTCGCCTTTTGCCTTGATTTGCAGGATGACCTGCCGGATATCCTCAACAATTGAAGGCTGTATGCCTTCGGTTGGTTCATCCAGCAATAACAAACCGGGCCGCGAGGCAAGCGCTCGCGCAAAGGCAAGCTGCTGCTGCTGGCCACCACTCAAATCTCCACCCTGACGTCCATACATGGTGGCAAGGACCGGGAACATCGCGAGCACATCCTCAGGGAACGCCTTCACTCCCGGTGCGGCTGTCTCCAGACCGAGCAGCAGATTCTCCTTTACTGTGAGCTGCGGGAAAATCTCACGCCCCTGAGGAACATATCCAATGCCGGCCTTGGCCCGTTTTGCCGGGTCCAAAGCGGATATATCCTGCCCCTTCCACTGAATGTTCCCCTTCCGGGTTTTGAGCAGGCCCATCAGTGTTTTCATCAGTGTTGTTTTGCCGACACCGTTACGGCCCATCAGACATACCACCTGTCCAGCCTGCACATCGAGATTCACACCACGCAGCACATTGCTTTCTCCGTAACCAGATTCAATTCGCTGCAATGACAGCATGATCATCCCTCCTTTTGCCCAAGTAGACTTCAGCTACCCGAGGATCTTCCTGTACCTCCGCCATGGTCCCTTCCTTCAGCAGCTTGCCTTCATGCATCACCGTCACCTTTGCCGCATACTCACGGACAAACTCCATGTCATGCTCCACAACCACAACCGAACGTTCCTGTGCAATGTCCTGTAACAAACGGCCCGTTTTATGCGTCTCTTCATCAGTCATTCCCGCAACCGGTTCGTCCAGCAGCAACACACGTGGTTCCTGAAGCAGCAGCATGCCAATTTCGAGCCATTGCTTCTCTCCATGAGAGAGTGCTCCTGCTCGTGTATACACACGATCCTGTAAACCGATCTGCTGAATAACCCGTTCCATCGCAGCACTTATTTTCCCATACCGCGGAATTCGAAGAGTCCGTAGAGGGGAACGCTGACTTTCCGCTGCCAAAGCCAGATTTTCCTGTACAGTTAACCCTCCGAAGATGGACGGTGCCTGGAATTTGCGCCCCACGCCTTTCCGAACGATCTGGTGCTCTTTCAGACGTGTCAGCTCCGTGCCATCATCCAGCTGCACAGTGCCCGAGAGAGGTTTTGTTTTTCCGCAAATCACATCCAGCATTGTTGTTTTCCCCGCACCATTGGGGCCGATCAGAAAATGCAGATCATGCGCATGCAGCTTCAAGTTCATGCCTTTAACTGCAACGAATCCGCCAAAAGCCACGGTAATATCCTCAGCCAGCAACACAGATGCGGCCTCAGTAGACTTCAGGTTTTTCCTGACTGACTGGGACATGCACAACCTCTCCTCTCCGCTTCAGCAATCGAACGACATTACGATAAACTCCGACAAGTCCGTTAGGCATAAATAAAACAACTGTTACAAACAGCCCGCCCAGAACAAACAGCCAACCTTCAGGGTACGCCTCACTTATCCCCGTTTTGGCAGCGTTAAGCACAACCGCCCCGATCACAGCTCCAATCAGTGTGCCGCGACCGCCCAAGGCAACCCACAATACCATTTCAATGGAGGGGACAATCCCCATCATGGAAGGCGAGATAATACCAACCTGCAGAACAAAAAGCATACCTGCTATCCCCGCAAGTGCCCCGGAAAGGGCAAACGTTAGCGTTTTGTATCCTGCCGGATCATATCCAAGGAAACGTACCCGGTTTTCTCCGTCCCGTGAAGCTTCCAACACCTGACCAAACCGGCTGTTCACCAGTTTCCTGCACAGCAGATATGTGAGCACCAGGATCGCAAGTGTGATATAGTACAGCGCAATCGTTGTCCCTGCAGAATGCAGCGTAAAACCGAAGATCGAGTTATATCCGGTTATACCATTCGTACCACCAGTCCACTCCTGTTTGCCGATAAACAAGGTCACCGTGATGAGTACAAGTGCTTGAGTCAAAATGGTAAAATACACACCGGTAATCCGGTTACGGAACGTAAACCAACCTAAAACAAAAGCTAGTAACGCCGGAAGGGCAATGCCCAGAAATAGCGCCACCGGAAACGACCGGAACGGTTCCCAGAACCAGGGCAGACCCGTCAGACCACTCCACCCCATGAAATCAGGCAGGGAAGTACCACTGGCCTGCAGCTTCAGATACATGGCCATGGCGTAACCTCCAAGCCCAAAGAACACCCCATGTCCCAGACTAAGAACCCCACCATAACCCCAGATCAGATCAAGCCCTATCGCCAAAATGGCAAGTGCGAGGAATTTGGCCAGCAAACTGAGCCGAAATTCCGTAGAGATTAATGGGGCAAGACACATCAGGATAAGCACGACCGCCCATATGATTCTCGTTTTCAACCTGCCTGACTTCAGAAGTGCCGACATCAGATAACCCCCTTTTTTCGTGTTAGTCGAGACTGCGCGTCCGCATGGCAACCAGCCCGCGCGGCTTCCATTGCAGAAAAGCAACGATACATACAAACACCAGCACTTTCCCAATTGAAGCAGATGTGTAGGTTTCGAATAACGTATTGAACATGCCAATCCCAAGTGCGCCACAGACCGTTCCTACCAGTTTGCCAACCCCTCCGAGAACCACGACCATAAATGCATCTACAATATAATAGGTTCCGAGCGAAGGACCAATCGGCCCGATTAACGTCAGAGCACAGCCCGCAACCCCCGCGATTCCCGAACCGATAGCAAAGGTCATGCCATCCACCCGTCGGGTAGAAATCCCGAGACATCCCGCCATGCTCCGATTCTGCATGACAGCCCTCATCCGTCTCCCGGAAGATGTGCGGTATATATACAGATACATACACAGCAGAACCACTGCAACGAGTGCGATGATAAAGAGTCGTTTATACGGAAATATAATGCCGTCAGAGATTGCAAGACCACCATTAAGCCAGGATGGGCTGGACACACCAACGTTTGGCGCCCCGAAAATGGTACGTGCCAGTTGCTGCAGCATCATCCCCACTCCCCATGTAGCCAGCAGACTGTCCAGAGGCCTTCCATACAAATGTCGAATCAATACCACTTCAAGCAGCCAGCCGACAAGTGCCGCCACACCAAACGCGATCGGCAGAGCCACGATAAAGTACACTTCAAACCACGCTGCCGGAGCATACGAAATGAACAGATTTTGCGTCACATATGTTGCATAGGCACCAATCATAATCAACTCACCGTGAGCCATATTGATGACATTCATGAGACCAAACGTTACCGCGAGCCCCAGCGCAATCAGCAGCAGGATCGAACTGATGCTGAGCCCATTGAACATTTGCAGAACAAACATATCCATTGCCATCCCCCTTTCCCATGCCGAAAGCCTCTCATTACAGATATAAATATCACAGAAACTCGCATTAACGCTTTAATGTAACGTTGTGAGAGGGTGTGTTGTCCCACCCTCATCCTTGAATTCAGAAGTTTGGACATGAAGCATCGTGTCATTGACCGCTAAGAGAAGCTCCCCATTCGTAGGTTTTCAAATAAGGGTCTGGCTTGACAGGTGAACCGGAGTTCCACAATTCCTTGAACTGACCATCTTCCTGCACTTCCCCGATCCGGACGGTTTTGTAGATATGCTGATTCTCTCCGTCTACGGTCACTTTTCCTTCCGGAGCATCAAACTCCAGTCCTTTTGCCGCCTCTTTAACCTTCTCCACATCGGTTGATCCCGCTTTTTCGACAGCTGCTTTCCACAGATACACTGCTACGTATCCCGCTTCAATCGGGTCAGCCGTTACCCGGTCCGCACCATATTTTTCTTTATATTTCTCAACAAATGTTTTGTTTTCAGGAGTATCTGTTGTCTGATAGTAGTTCCATGAAGCCAGATGCCCTTTTAACACATCAGCACCAATTCCCCGAATCTCCTCTTCCGCCACACTTACCGACAGCGTCGTCATCTGCTCCGAAGTGATGCCCGCATCCTTCAGTTGTTTGAAAAAGGCTACATTACTGTCTCCGTTAAGTGTGTTGTAAACTACATCCGGCTTAGCAGCCTTGATTTTGCTAATGATGGTACTGTAATCAGTATGGCCCAGCGGCGTATATTCTTCACCAACCACCTCTCCACCTTCAGCTGCCAATTGAGCTTTGATGACCTGATTGGCTGTTTTCGGGAAAACATAGTCCGAGCCAAGCAGATAAAATTTCTCGCCTCTGTTCTCCAGCAACCAGGTTACTGACGGCACGATTTGTTGATTCGTTGTTGCTCCTGTATAAAAAATGTTGGGAGATGACTCCAATCCTTCATATTGCACCGGATAAAATAAGAGACCCTGATTCTGTTCGAACACCGGGAGCATGGCCTTCCGACTCGCCGAGGTCCACCCGCCAAATACAGCGGCTACCTTATCCTGCTGAAGCAATTTTCCTGCCTTTTCCGCAAAAGTCGGCCAATCCGAAGCGCCGTCTTCAACGACAGGCTCGATCTGTTTACCCAGGACGCCACCAGCTGCATTGATCTCTTCGATCGCAAGCATCTCGGCATCCTTGACAGACACCTCACTGATCGCCATCGTTCCGCTTAAGGAATGAAGAATACCTACCTTGATTGTCTCATTGGATGCAGCAGTCTCTCCCGTTCCACCGGAACCTGAAGTTTCAGGTGGTGTTCCCCCTTCTACACATCCCGTCAAAGCAATGACCGCACCGAGCAAAATACCCCATAATTTGACCGACCTCTTCTTCAATAGCCTACACTCCCTTTTTTTAGTCTATTGACGAACATTAAGGACATTTAATCCCGAAATGTTCGTTGATCCAAATTATGGAGTGTCCGACTCTCCATGTCAATAATGCTTACATAATTTTATTTCACGCCTACTCGTTTCATGCATGCTGCTAATATGTTTCAAACCGTATTGACAAAGGATTCACCCTGTGTGAGTATATTTAACATATAACACGATCCATAAAGCTATATACTCTTATGGGAAAGGTCGGATTGCCCTTGCACTGGACGGAGCAGGAAAAAGAAAAACTGCTGATTACTGTAGCCGCCAATCTCGCGCGCGAACGCAGAGGACGCGGACTTAAACTTAATGTCCCCGAAGCTATCGCCTTGTTAACCTCCGAGCTCATGGAACGAGCACGAGACGGAATGAGCGTAGCGGAATTGATGAGATATGGCGGTACTATTCTTACACGTGACGACTGCATGGAAGGGGTACCGGATATGATCCCGGAAGTGCAGGTGGAAGCCACATTTCCTGATGGGACAAAACTGGTTACCGTGCATGAACCCATACGCTGAGAAAGGCAGGAGATTGCCATGATCCCAGGTGAATATCGATTAAAACAGGATGAGATTGTCTGTCATCCTGATCGCCAAACGATACGACTCATAGTTTTGAATCGCGGAGATCGCCCTGTACAGGTCGGCTCTCATGTTCATTTCTATGAAGTGAATGCTGCGCTCGACTTCGACCGTACGGCGGCTTTCGGACATCGTCTGCATATCCCGGCAGGCACCGCAGTTCGTTTCGAGCCCGGCGAAGAGAAGCCGGTTGAACTGACCACGTTTGGCGGCAAACGTCAGATTCATGGATTTAACGGATTAACGGAAGGATCGGCTGATCAGCCGCCAGATCCGCAGAAGCTTGAAGCTTTCCTGAAGGCATTCGCACCACCTCCTGTACAGGACGGAGGCGATCCATCATGAAACGCATGACTCGCGAACAATACGCTTCCATGTTCGGACCCACCACCGGGGATGCCGTAAGGCTGGCAGATACGGAGCTCTGGGCAGAGATTGAGCACGATTACGCTGTATATGGAGATGAGAGCAAATTCGGAGGCGGGAAAGTCATTCGGGATGGCATGGGCCAGTCCGCATCGGCTCTTCGCAGACATGGCACACCGGACACTGTGATTACCAACGCCATTATTATTGATCATTGGGGTATTGTAAAAGCGGATATCGGTATCCGCGACGGAATCATCTGTGCCATCGGCAAATCCGGCAATCCGGATACCATGGATGGGGTTGACCCCCTGCTTGTAATCGGCGCTTCCACGGAAATCATTGCCGGCGAAGGCATGATCGTAACTGCCGGCGGGATTGATACCCATATTCATTTTATTTGCCCACAGCAGATTCAAACGGCTTTGTCTTCAGGCGTAACGACCATGATTGGCGGAGGCACAGGACCTGCAACAGGTACGAAAGCAACCACCTGCACACCCGGAGCCTGGCATATTCACCGCATGCTGGAGTCCGCTGAGGCTTTCCCCATGAATATCGGATATCTTGGCAAAGGCAACAGTTCGACCACAGCCCCGCTCATTGAACAGATTGAAGCTGGCGTGATCGGCTTGAAGTTGCATGAAGATTGGGGCACAACACCAAGCGCCATAGATGCCTGCCTGACTGCCGCCGGAGAACATGATATCCAGGTAGCCATTCATACCGATACCTTGAATGAGACGGTTTTTTTGGAGAATACACTCGCTGCCATTAACGGCCGCACCATACACACCTATCATACCGAAGGTGCCGGGGGTGGACATGCACCGGATATCATCCGAGCTGCTGGCGAATCATACGTGATCCCCTCTTCTACCAACCCGACACGCCCATATACGCGAAATACGGTTGAAGAACATCTCGACATGTTGATGGTGTGTCATCATCTGGATCCGGCAATCCCTGAGGATGTTGCTTTTGCTGATTCCCGGATTCGTCCCGAGACGATTGCAGCTGAAGACATTTTGCACGATCTCGGTGTGTTCAGCATTATCAGTTCGGACTCCCAGGCGATGGGCCGGGTAGGCGAAGTCATTATTCGTACGTGGCAGACTGCGGACAAAATGAAGAAACAGCGCGGCAAGCTGGAATTAAAGCCAGGCTCACCATCCGACAACGATCGGATCAAGAGATATGTCGCCAAATACACCATCAATCCAGCCATCGCTCACGGAATCGGCCACCTCGTCGGCTCTGTGGAAGTGGGCAAGCTAGCTGATCTGATCGTCTGGAACCCAGCCTATTTTGGGGTTAAACCCGAAATGGTGATCAAAGGCGGCATGATTACCTTCGCCCAAATGGGTGACCCAAACGCTTCGATCCCGACACCTCAACCCGTGTTCGGCAGACCGATGTTCGGATCATATGGTGGCGCGATCGCCAAAGGATCCATCACTTTTGTCTCCCAGGCTGCGGCTGATGCCGGCATCAAGGAAACGCTTGGACTGAACAAGCGGGTGGAACCCGTCAAAGGTTGCCGCTCGGTGAGCAAAAAGGACATGATTCACAACGACGTGACACCTCATATTGAAGTGGACCCCGAAACCTATGAGGTTCGCGCTGATGGAGTATTGCTCACCTGTGAACCTGCAGAGGAGCTGCCAATGGCACAGCGTTATTTCATGTTTTGAGATCTAATATAAAATAACAAGAATATACAAGGACTGTTACACTTGCCACTACGCTGGCAGAACAACCTTCCGATCGCTGTTATCCCCAGATTTCTTTGAACCCTTTTTGATAGAGGTAGATCTTGTGATAAAGGCGAAGTCAATGCTTTCGATGCAGCTTTCTTGCAGAAAGCTTTCAGCTCCGCTTCTTCAGGTTCGTCCTGCCTCTTCGTTATCGTGTTAACTTATGTCCATCCTATATTCTCAAATTATTTTTATATTAGATTTTGATTGGGAAGGGAAATAAGATAGAAAAAAAAAAGGGAGGACACTCGTCATGATGCATAGCGGTACGAAGCTGCTTCGTTATGTTCAACTGCTTGACTCTGCCCTGCCCATTGGCGGGTTCTCCCACTCGTTTGGCCTGGAAGCATACACTCATGACGGTACCATTCGAACAACCGCCGAGCTCGAACAATTCATTCGCAGCCAGCTTCATTCCAGTCTTGTTCGGCTTGACGGGCTCGCTATTAAAGGAGTCTACCACGCATTGGAGGAACGGAATGCAGCCCTACTTGCGCTCTATGACAAGCGAGTGCACGCCCAGCGTACCCCCCGCGAAATCAGGGAAAGCGGACACAAGATGGGCAAGCGACTTCTGAAACTCGCCCGTTCTCTCTACCCTTGGATGGACTTCTCACTCATTGACAAAGCCGTGCAGGAACACAGTGCTTTTTGCGGCATAACCACCATTCATGGGTATATCAACTATCAGTTGGAGATTGGATTGGACGAGGCGGTTACCGGACATTTGTATACCTCTGTGAATGCTTATGTAAACAGTGCTTTGCGTCTCCTGCCGATCGGGCAGACCGAGGCCCAGATGCTCATACAAAAACTGTTAAACGACATCGAGTCCGAATGGATTCAGATTCGGGACCACGACCCGGAAGACATGCACAGTTTCGGTATTGCCCAGGAAATCTATGCCATGCGGCATGAAAGCTTACCTGCCCGTCTATTTATGTCCTAACAGCAATCATGATCAATATCGATTTTCTATTAAAATAAAGAAGATAACCAAGGAGGAATTTGTTATGTGTGGAGGAGCTAATCATACGCATCATCCGGAGTGGGAACGTAAGGCATTCGATCGCAGCAGACCTATGCGAATCGGTATTGGAGGCCCGGTAGGCTCAGGTAAAACCGCTCTCGTGGAGAAGCTTTCCAAGGCACTGCGTACCCGTTATAGCCTGGCAGTCATTACCAACGACATTTATACCAAGGAAGATGCCGAGATCTTGCTGCGCCAAAACGCCCTTGCACCTGAACGCATTATCGGCGTAGAGACAGGCGGATGCCCACATACGGCCATTCGTGAGGATGCTTCGATGAATTTCGAAGCTGTGGATGAATTAGTCGAACGTTTTCCCGATCTGCAACTCATCTTCATCGAGAGTGGCGGCGACAACCTCTCTGCTGCATTCAGCCCGGAACTCGCTGATGTCTTCATTTACATCATTGACGTTGCCCAAGGGGAAAAACTGCCCCGCAAAGGCGGTCCCGGAATCACACGCTCAGATCTGCTGCTGATCAACAAGACCGACCTCGCCCCTTATGTTGGCGCAAGCCTGCAAGTCATGAAGGATGATACCGAGCGCGTACGGGAAGGACGCCCATATGTAATGTCGAACCTGATGAGCGGTGAAGGCGTATCCGAGATCGTGCACTGGCTTGAACATCAATACATGGATGACGATGCTGCCGCTGCGCATCAGCATTCACACAGCCATGACCATGGCTCAGCTCACACCCATTAATTCATCTTCCGTATTGGAAGGAACCACGACTAAGGCGGGCACTCATGCTGAAGGAGCCGTGATGCGACGCAGCGAGCTTCGAGCCACATTCGCTCTTCAAGGGGGACGCACGGTCATGACGGATCGTTTTTACAGCGCCCCTCTCCGATTTAGTCGATCCTTTCGCCCTCCGGGCGGCGGGGGTGGTTTATGCATCTACACATCCGACGTCTCCCCCGGTGTTCTTAACGGAGACCATTATCATTCCAAGTGGCATTTGGACGAAGGCACCCATGTGATGCTGAGCAGCACGTCAGCTACACGGCTCCATCCCACGCCTTCGCTTCCCTCGTCGGTTAATCATCACTTCCAGATCCAAAAGGGGGCTGTGCTTGAATATTTTCCGGAATGCGTTATTCCATTCAAAGGCAGTTCCTCTTCACTCACCGCCACCTTCCATCTGGAAGAGCAGGCCATTCTCGCTTATGCAGACGTCTGGTCAGCTGGACGGATTCACCGAGGTGAATCGTTCCAGTTCAACAAATATCGAAATTTAACCGAGATATGGCAAGGTGATCAGCTGGCAGTGTGGGATCGATTCGGCATGGAGCCGGAGAGCGATGCTCCAAAACAATCAGCTGCATTGCTGGGTTTCACCCATACTGCCGCACTCTGGATGATCGCCCCCGGGCTCGGAGCTGCAGAACTGGAACGCATCAGGTCTGCCTTGCCTCCAGACGGCCGAATGCTTGCCGGTGCCAGCTTGCTCGCCAGTGGAGGAATAGGGGTTCGTCTGCTCGGCATGGCTGCCTGGGAACTTCAGGAACAATGCCTGCAGATCTGGAATACGATTCGACCCGATTTATTAGGCAGTGAGATTCTTGCATTCCGCAAATGAACTGTGCATGGTACTAGGCACAATGGGAACAATGAAAAAAACCTCTGAGCAGCTCCGGAATATATATCCGGGTTGTTCAGAGGTTTTGCATTAGACCGATTCATCTGATTCAGGTTTATGATCTTCCTTGTACCGATAGTCATCAGCATTTCTGCTCTCCTTAGACTTGCGATAGCGGGTAAATTCAATATATTCACTAATAAAAGACTGTTCCACAGTCGATAATTCACTTTCCTGGCAATCCAATTGCCGCAACACGTCAAAAAAATAATCTTCCCGTTTTTCCCGCACCATCGCTTCCTTGGATGGACGCCCGATCATGAGCCAATCCAGACTCACATCAAAAAACGAAGCGATCTCAATCAGTTTATTCGTACTCGGAATAGACTTCCCGCGTTTCCAATCACCCAAATTTCCGGTGCTAATCTTCAGTTGTTGACAGAACGCTTTCTTCGTCATCCCTCGTTCGGCAATCAGGTGTTCAATTCGCTCATATATCGACTGCATACAGGACCGCCTTCCAACCGTAATAATCTAAAATCTCATCTTAAACATAACCTATCCTCGAGCAACACAATATAGATAATTATACCACAACGTCTATGAATCCTCAGCCCCTTAATCGCCAGGGTGCATTTCACTCGGCATATAGCAGAATACAAAAATAGACCCTCATGGATAACCATGAGAGTCTATCTTCGATGTTGTTCATGTAATGCGGTCGAGAGGACTCGAACCTCCACGGGCGTACGCCCACTACCCCCTCAAGATAGCGTGTCTGCCATTCCACCACGACCGCATATTCAAATGTAAAAATGGTGAGCCATGAAGGGCTCGAACCTTCGACACCCTGATTAAAAGTCAGGTGCTCTACCAACTGAGCTAATGGCTCTTGCTGTAACTTCACCGATGTGCCATATCATCTCTTGTTTTAAGAACAATGACTTGCGAGGTTTCCTTATAAAAAGGTGGTGAAGATATGACCCGTAGGGGATTCGAACCCCTGTTACCTCCGTGAAAGGGAGGTGTCTTAACCCCTTGACCAACGGGCCTTATTAACAAGTTGTCTTTCTTGGCGACAAGAATGAGTATACCACAATAAAATAAAATAGTGCAACACTTTTTTTGAAATTTTTCTTTATGAGCTTTTTTCAAAAACAATGACCTTGATTGTCTGTTATATAGCCCCCTCCTTATATCGGCTATCATACCAATGTCAACAGAATGCTGACATTTTGTAAAAGATAGAACAAACTACTTATAAAAACTTATATTCACTTACAATATTGCAAATACAATTACAAATACTTATAATTAGAATATCAGTTATTACACGGTCAATCATTAGCAAGGAGGCGGCATGTTTGTTTCAAGAAGAACGAATGCAGCTGATTATCGAACATCTTCGCAAACATAACCGAATCTCGGCCGACGAGATCGTCTCCCTCTTTGACGTCTCGCGGGATACGGCTCGCAGGGATCTAATCAAGCTGGAAGAACAGGATGCCATTATCCGCACACGCGGTGGGGCGATCCTCCCCTCTCCTCCACGTGAATATATCTCCTACAAGGATCGCCTGCTCTATGTTTCGGAAGAAAAACGGGCCATCGGGAAACTCGCTGCAGCCATGGTGCGCCAAGGCGAGAACATCATTCTGGATTCGTCCACCACGGTACAGGCCTGTGCTGAACATCTGGATGGAAAATCCTGCACGGTCATCACCAACTCCATTCATTCTGCTGATCTTCTCTCCAATCACTCGGCTGTCCATATTCGTTTACTCGGCGGTAAAGTCGACAAGGAACAGCGTTATGTCTATGGAGCCTCGGTTATAGAGACGCTCTCCCATTACTATGTGGATAAAGCTTTTATCGGAATTGGCGGGATTACGATGGATGGATTCAGCGCTTCCGAAGAAGAAGGCAAGATTAAGCAAAAAATGATGCAGGCTGCCAAGGAGGTCATCGTGCTCGCTGACCGTTCCAAGTTTGATAAACGGTATGGCTATCGTTTTGCCGACTGGTCACTGGTGGATGTACTGATTACCGATCAATGGCCTTCAGACGATTGGCGTAACTTTCTAGCTGAACAACAGGTCGAGATTCTCATTCCTGAACCAACGAAGATAAGGAGTTGTAAATATATGAAATTATTTGCCACGGATTTGGACGGAACACTATTGAACAGAGACAGTCAGATCAGTCCGGAAAATGCAGCTGCCATTCAGCGGGCCCAGCAAGAAGGGTTAAAGGTTACGATTGCAACAGGACGCGTCTACTCTGACGTTGTGGGCATTTGCCAGGAAGGCGGGATTAATACACCTGTCATCGGGTCAAACGGAGCTACCATTCATGATGCCGACGGGAAACGTCTGTATCATCTTCCGCTTGAACGTGAGACGGCAGCATCCGTTATGCAATGGCTGGAAGATCATGAGTGCTATTATGAAGCATCTACCCAGCAGGGGATCTACGCTCCCATTAGCAGCCACGAAGCCATGCTCGCCGAGATGGACCGGATTCTGGGCACAAGCCCTGGCGAGGATGTAGAGCGCCTGATTCGCGCCGTTAAAAAGCACTATGACAAGAAAGACTACCATCGTGTCCATTCCCATCAGGAGATTCCTGCGGAAGCCCATATCTACAATATCATGGCATTCTCACTCGACCCGGATCAACTGCAGGAAGGAAGAGCGTACTTTGCTTCTAGATCCGATGTCGCCATGGTAGTATCCTCTGAACATAATTTCGAGATGCAGCATCCCGATGTATCCAAAGGCAATGCCTTGACCAAACTGGCGGCTCATCTCAACATTCCTATGGAAGATACAGCAGCCATCGGTGACAATTTCAATGATGTTTCCATGTTGAAAATGGCAGGCCTCGGCATCGCCATGGGGAATGCCGAACCGGAAATCCAGGCACTTGCCAAGGCTATAACTTTGACCAATGTGGAGCATGGTGTCGCTCATGCCATTCACTGTGTACTGGATGGAAAACCGGTTTCCCGACCTGAAAGCATGGTTGAAGGCGGTCAATAACCCCTGCTGCTGCCAGGGAATGGTGATTATTTCACTTCAATTCTACTGTTTTTACATGTGGCACACCCTGCAATATAACGATCAATTGCTCTCCCCGGTACGAACCGGGCATCTGCACGGTGAACTCAAGCACAGTCTCCTCACCCGAGTCTGCGCTTGTTTGCCGTTCCGTTTTGAATCCGATGACCGAAATTTTCTCCTGCCCCAGCAGTGCCAATATGGCCTTCAGGCTCTCTGATTCCTGTCCCAGATGAATGGTCAGCGTTTCTGTTCTCGCCGAAACAAGCCAGCGTGTGGGCCGATGCAGCAGCATCTGAGCGAGGACAATCAGCAGGGTTACACCCGCTCCCGTCCAGTAAAGCCCAGCACCTACAGCCAGTCCCATTCCCGCCGTTGCCCAGATGCCCGCGGCTGTCGTCAATCCCCGGACCGTGTGACGCTGCGTGAAGATCATCCCGGCTCCGATGAAGCCCACCCCACTAACGACCTGGGCCGCAATTCGGGAAGGGTCCAGCGACAGATTGTCCCAGCCGGCCTGATCCTGAAATCCATATTTCGAAACAATCATCATAAGTGCTGCACCTACAGCAACCACAAAATGAGTCCGTATCCCCGCTTCTTTCATCCGGTTTTTACGTTCATACCCGATAAGTACTCCGCAAATCCCCGCTATGAGAACTCGCATTAGATATTCCATTTCCATACTCATCACCTCTCTTATGTATATGCTTACATGCATCTTTCTTTACTATTTACCCATTCCTTGTCCAATAAAATAATGAATTATGCCGGCTTGCTTCCGATTCAAAATGGCACATAAAAAAGTGAAGACCTGCATGGCCTCCACTTGTACATTCTGCATTACATAGGATGTTTCTATTCTTTCTTTTACCCCGATCCTATTCAGCACGGAAGTTCTCCCCTTGTCTCTCCCCCAAACCAAAGTAATGGCGAAAATTATAAATTAGCGGATCCCACTTCGCCGGATCAATTTTATTCGGTCCAGATATAAGCTTCTGTTGTGCATGTACCTTCAGTGCTTTTACCTCAACAACAGCCATATAAGGCGTATGCTCCGGCGTGCGGATATGCTGCACCGATGCCTCGATCTGAAGCGGACACTCCGCTATTTTCTGAGGTTGAACCAGAGTCGAGTCTTGTGCGGTTAGGCCCGCTGCTTTAAATTTTTCGGAACAAAATTCGTAACCCATTTGTTTCTTCTCCTCTGGAACCGGATATGTACCCGTATACCGTCCCAAAGATTCTACTTTCCTCCACATGGACGCATCCGGCAAATTAACTACACATTCAGGGTGTCTTCTTAAATTCTCATACGCTTTCCCCTGAATGCCCAAGCCAATGACAAGACAATCTCCGAGTGCCCAGGAAGAGGACAATGGAGACAGGTTGGTTGACCCATCTTCGTTCAGCGTGCTCAGTATCAAGACTGGTGTTCCATAGTATAAAATGCTTGGGTTAATCGTTTCGTGTTGATCCATTTCCGATCCTTCGGAAGATCGTTCTCTCATATTTTTCTGATTCATGTGTATACTCCATCTCCTGTCTCCTTCATTCGGGCCTTCACCATGGAGAGCTCTACCCCTGCGAAAGCCTGTCCTGATTGTAATACGCCAATAGTTCAAGTATCATCGAAGTATGAATGCATATCCAAATATATCTGTTATCGCCTCATTAATTGCTGATCCGAGTCGCGCTGTTTTTCTCGAAGCACTGCTGGGTGGACAGGCACTGCCAGCGGGTGAGCTTGCCTATATGGCTGGTGTCACACCCCAAACGGCGAGTAATCACCTTGCCAAACTCGTTGAAGGCGGACTGCTTGTCGTTGAACGGCAAGGAAGACACCGCTACTATCGTTTGGCAGGCCAGGAGATTGCTTTTCTGATTGAAACGATGGGCAGTATCGCCCCTCCTGTTCAGGTGCGGTCTCTCAAACAGTCCAATCAGCTGCAGCACCTGAGTTTTGCTCGTACCTGTTATGGTCATCTGGCTGGAAAGCTTGGGGTCTCTTTGTGCGATGCCTTATTGCGAGAAGGATACCTCGTAGAGCCAGAAGAAGACCAGGCCAAGGATTATCACATTACGGAGAAAGGAGTTCAATGGTTCACTTCATTCGGAATTGAACTTCAGGTGAAACCGGGGTCCCGGCGGGCCATTGCCCGTAAATGTCTGGACTGGAGCGAACGACGTCATCACATATCCGGACTGCTGGGAGAACAATTGGAACGCAGGCTCGCTCAGCTGAACTGGACACGCAAGAAACCAGGCAGCCGTTCGGTTGAAGTTACGGAAGCCGGCAAGAAGGGTTTATACGAGGTCTTGGGAATCTCACTGTAGATGAAGCGGTGACGATCACCAAATGAGAAAAAGAAAAAAATCCCCTTCACGATGACTCGTTAGACGATTCATCGTGAAGGGGATTCTATTCGTGTAAATCAAAACGGAGAGAGAGGGATTCGAACCCTCGCACCGCTTACGCAGTCTAACCCCTTAGCAGAGGGTCCCCTTATAGCCACTTGGGTATCTCTCCAAGAAATGGCTCCCCGAACAGGACTCGAACCTGTGACAACTCGATTAACAGTCGAGTGCTCTACCAACTGAGCTATCAGGGAATAATCTCGAATAAACTTAATTTATCATGATTAATAAGCCAAGTCAACAGCCTTGTCTACACTTTCTTCCCAACTGTAAATACCCGGAAAAACGCCAATCCATGAGGTGCATTATCCCCATCTTCAGCAGGATCTGTTTATATAAGTAGCTACTCGTTAGTAATATGATGAAGACCCAGCTTGCCGGCGCACCTGCCGCATCTGTAACGCTTGGGATCCATTTTCCGTTTGCGCAAATATTCCGTACCACAGCTCTTGCATACAAGCTTGTAACGATATGGCAGCGGCTTCCTGCCCTTGCCGTCCGGAAGGGACTGACAGAACCGCGAACCCCCTACCTTTTGCAAAAGTGCCTTGAATTCCGGGTCCCTGTGGCGATAACCTCGTCCACGAATATGGAGATGGTAGTGACACAATTCATGCTTGATGATTTTCTCGACATCATCCCGCCCGTACGCTTCAAGCTGATGTGGATTAATCTCAATTCGATGACTCTTAAGCATATATCGCCCGCCGGTTGTCGTCAGACGTCGGTTAAACAGCGCCTCGTGGGTGAACGGAACCCCGAAATGCTCCAGAGATACCTGCTCAATCCACCGCTGCAATTCGGCATTATCCAACCGTTTCCCCTCCTTTCACACCCCTCGGACCGTTTCAATTTCCGGTATAATACTTGAATTTTAACCGTTTCGTAGGCTACACTGTCAAGTAGAATGTATGAGGGGAGATTATTACTCGTTATGCCTACAATGCGCTATGTCATCCTGCAGCAGGAACATCAACTGCAGTTTGTGGAAATGCCTGCCGATTACGCCTATCAGCTCAGTGCACTCAACCTGCGCCTGCACAAAGAGATTGATAAACTTACCGCAGCAGATGTACCTGTGCTGCCCTGGGCCATCGCTGAATGTGACAATCTTGATCTTCTGAACGAGCAGCTGAGCATCATCGGCGGGCTGGATTATATCAATGCGCTGGAGCAAAGTTTCGCCGCACTGCGTGAGACTCACTATCCGTTGATTTCCTTACTCACTGAAATTCGGGCGCTTCAGGCCCAATTGGAACAATGGTACGAAGAAGAAATGGAATCGCTCTGATTCATTATTCCTCATCTTTTCACCTGAATAACCGAACTTGAAAGCGCATTTTCCTAAACGGGATTTTGCGCTTTTTATCATATTCTGAACCGACATCGTCGAATGACGAGGCTGGATATTGATTTTTCCTGGCTCACCACGGGTTAATCCGCACAGTCCAGGCTGTTGCCACATATGCTAACGTACAGATGAATTATGCAAGAGGAGGAGATACCCTTGCCTCAATGGCTTTGCAATCAACTGATGCGTGCATTTCACAAAAAGGACAGCAGACAGATCAAGCTGCTGAACGAATGCTGGTTTTTTTACCGGAACAAACCTGCCAATGGCACACCGCGCAGCGCGGATCGTGAACTCTAGAACCTGACCTCACTCTTTATGTCCACATACAAGTCTCTCTCCCTTCAATAACTCATTCGAAGAATATGGAACGGACGACAATACCATTAAAGCCGACAACAAACAGCCTTCCCATTACAGGGAAGGCTGTTCTCCGATCTTTGGATTAGGAAGACTGCTGCGAGGCAGGCTTTTTCATCGTCAGGCCGACCCGGCCTTTTTTGGTATCCACATTCATAACCCATACCGTTACATTATCACCAACAGAAACTACATCCATCGGATGCTTGACATAACCGTTACTCAGTTGTGAAATATGGACAAGCCCATCACTTTTGATTCCGATATCCACAAAAGCCCCAAAATCAATAACGTTGCGAACGGTACCCTGCAGTTCCATGCCTTCGACCAGATCCTCAATTTTCAGCACATCCGTACGGAAAATAGGCAGAGGCATTTCTTCACGCGGGTCACGTCCAGGACGCTGTAAGCTATCCAGAATGTCGCGAAGTGTAGGCACACCCACGTCCAGTTTGACAGCCAGTTGTTCAGGCTGCTGCTCCGAGAGAAGCACGGATAGTTCCTTGCTTCCCAGCTTGTCCAGTTCAACCTGGAGTTCCTTGAACAGCTGATCGACGACCTTATAGGATTCCGGGTGAATCGGCGTACGATCCAGCGGATTTTCGCCTTCACCAATCCGCATGAAACCTACGCATTGCTCATAGGTTTTGGCACCCAGGCGAGGTACCTTCTGCAATTGACGACGGTTCGTGAACCGTCCGTTCTCTTCGCGGTACTTCACAATATTTTTGGCAATGGTGGCATTCACGCCGGCAACATAGGACAGAAGGGACGGCGAAGCCGTGTTAACATCCACGCCGACATGGTTAACCGCAGATTCTACGACTGCTTTCAGACTTTCCTCCAGAATCTTCTGGGAAACGTCATGCTGGTATTGGCCTACACCAATGGCTTTGGGATCAATTTTGACCAGTTCAGCCAGCGGATCCTGTACACGACGGGCGATGGAAGCTGCGCTGCGTTCCGCCACGTCCAGATCCGGAAATTCCTCCTGTGCCAGCTTGGAGGCGGAATACACACTTGCTCCGGCTTCATTGACAATCAGGTACACGAGACTCTCATCACCATTTTCCTGAATGATCTCGGCCACAAACTGTTCCGTTTCACGCGAAGCCGTCCCGTTACCGATAACGATAAGGCCGATGTCGTACTGCTTGATCATCCGATGGAACACTTCAGCCGCTTCACGTTTCTTGTTATGCGGCGGTGTCGGATAAGTGACAGCCACTTCCAGCAGTTTACCTGTGTCATCCACTACGGCCAGTTTACAGCCCGTACGGTAGGCTGGATCGACACCAAGCACACGTTTGCCGTGAATTGGCGGCTGAAGCAGCAGATTGCGCAGATTGGCAGAAAATACCGAGATCGCCTGGCTTTCACCCTTTTCCGTCAGTTCAGCTCGAACCTCACGCTCAATCGACGGAGCAATAAGGCGCTTATAGGCATCTTCAATCACAGCGCGCAATATATCCTGTACCGCAGATGCTCCTTTGATAATCTGACCTTCCATATGACGGTGGGCAGGCTCTGGCTGTACATCGAGACCCACTTTCAGAATGTTCTCACGCTCCCCGCGGTTAATGGCGAGTATCCGGTGCGGAGGCATCTTTTTGGCCAATTCACGATAGTCATAATAGTTCTCGTATACAGATTCCTGCTCAGCATCCTTCGCTTCCGAAGTCAGCATGCCGTGATCCAATGTGTACCGGCGAATCCATGCACGTATCGCTGCGTCATCCGCAATATTCTCGGCCAGGATATCTTTTGCTCCCTGGAGAGCTGATTCAGCATCCTCGACTCCGAGTTCAGCATTGATGTAACGCGAGGCTTCTTCCAGAGCATTTCCCTGTTTAGGTTGGCTCCAAATCCATACAGCCAGCGGCTCAAGGCCTTTTTCTTTGGCGACACTGGCACGCGTTTTCCGCTTCTGACGATAAGGACGATACAGATCCTCTACTTCCTGCAGCTTCACAGCCTGGGTAATGGACTTTTTCAGTTCTCCCGTCAGCTTGCCTTGTTCTTCTATAATACGGATGACTTCCACTTTGCGATCCTCTAGATTACGCAAGTATACGATGCGTTCCTCGATGGACCGCAGCTGGTTCTCATCCAGCTCTCCTGTCATTTCTTTACGGTAGCGGGCGATAAACGGAATCGTATTGCCTTCGTCCAAAAGCTCCGACGTCGTGCGCACCTGCTTCAAGGACAGTGACAGTTCCTTGGCTACCTGTTTGATGATTCTTTCCTGGCGTTCCGCCTTTATTGTTTCTTCATTGGGTTCCAGAACCGTTCCCTGTTCAGACAAATAAATCCCTCTTTCCTTCCTGAATCGTTTCAGATCAAGCATGTTCAGGGCAGCTATGCTGCAGTAATCACTGTATCGAACCTGCATTCAAGCAGATTGCTCTTCCCTATATTATCACAAAATTCCGTTCAGTTTTCCAGCATTCATCCCGGTTACAAGTTCTTACAATCCAGATCCTGCTTCATAACTTCACCTAACGCATGAGAAAAGACCGAAAAACGTCACCCCGACGTATTCCGGTCTTCCCCGAAAAGCACTGCATTAAACGCTGGATTAACTATACCCGTTCAAATCGGAACATCTCGCTCAGATAATCACCCGATGCACGGCCTACAGAAATTCCGCCATACATCAAGGCATCTCCTGTATACGTCTCGGTGCTGCCTTTCAGACGGTAATCCGCATCCGGATCCAGTCCTTTCAGCTTGAGACGTTGAAGCGGCGCATTCGGTTCAGACAACACACGGAAATAGAATACAACCGCTTCGCTGCCGTCCGGTGCAATAAACATCCATGCCGTTTCGTTCCCCTCAAACGGACTGAGCAAACGACGGAACGTTCCATACTGAATGGTATTCCGAATCTCTTTGTACAGCTCCACCTGAGCCTTTACAATAGCGTTCTCTTCCTCGGTAAACCGAGTCAGATCAAGCTCATAGCCAAAGTTACCCGACATGGCAACATTTCCACGGGTCTCCAGCGATGTAATGCGGTTAACCTGATGATTCGGTACAGCAGAGATATGCGATCCCATGGAACTTACCGGGTACACCAGACTCGTTCCGTACTGAATACGCAAACGAGACACCGCATCCGTGTTGTCACTTGTCCACGTCTGTGGCATGTAATACAGCATTCCCGGATCGAAGCGGCCGCCGCCACCAGAACAGCTCTCAAACAGAATATTAGGGAATGAGGATGTAATGCGTTCCATCACTTCATACAATCCAAGCATGTAGCGGTGTGCCGTCTCACGCTGTCTATCCGCTGGCAGCAGCGCAGAACCCACTTCCGTCATATTCCGGTTCATATCCCACTTCACATAAGAGATCGGTGCAGATCCCAACACGTCACTCAGCATGCGTACGATCTCATCCCGTACATCCTGTCTGGAGAAGTCCAGCACCAGCTGCTGTCTTCCCTCTGTCCGGCGACGGTCAGGCACATGCAGACACCAGTCCGGGTGCTCCCGGTACAGGTCACTGTCTGGCGAGATCATCTCAGGCTCGAACCACAGTCCAAACTGCATGTCCAGTCCGGTTACCCGGTTGGCCAAATCCTCAAGCCCCTGCGGCAGCTTGTTCTTGTCCACAATCCAGTCACCCAGCGAGGAGTTGTCGCTGTCGCGATGTCCGAACCAGCCGTCATCCAACACAAACAGCTCAATACCGAGTTTCTGTCCTGCACGCGCAATCTGTTCAATCTTGTCTGCATTAAAGCCAAAATACGTTGCTTCCCAGTTGTTCACCAGTACCGGGCGCTCCGCATTGCGGAACTTGCCGCGGGCAAGCCGTTCGCGATACAGTTCATGATAAGACTGGGACATGCCGTCCAGTCCTGCATCAGAATATACCATGACCGTCTCAGGCGTCTGGAAAGCTTCTCCGGATTCAAGCTTCCAGCTGAACTCAAACGGGTTAATGCCAAGTGATACACGCGTAGTGTGGAACTGATCCACTTCCGCTTGGGCTGTGAAGCTTCCGCTGTAAACGAGACTGAAGCCGTACACTTCTCCCTGATCTTCATCCGTACCTGGAGTCATGAGCGCAATAAACGGGTTTTGCTGATGGCTGCTTGAACCACGACGGCTCTCCACGCCTTGCAAGCCGGAAGCAAGAGGGCGACGAACAATATCGCGTTCCCGCGTCCACGCACCCGATAGCTGCAGCAGCTCATAATCGGCATGCGGGAAGTCTACGGATGTGCTTAGTGCGCGCGCCACGTTCACCGAGGCAGCGCTCTCATTTATGATACGCATGGACCGCGTAATGGCGTTGAAGGACGAATAAGCTGTATAGGAGAGCTCAATGCGGACTCCTGCCACGCGGTCTTCCATCTCAATCACCAGCGTATCCGCTTCATCTGCAGCTTCCACGTAGGTTGCCGGCAATCCCTGAAGGGCAGGTTTTCCTTTTTCCAATCGGTGGCCAACATATGTGAATTCCGAAACGCTTGAACCATTCTCAAGTTGAAGCTGAACTGCCGGGTTACGGAAATCACTTGTTCCATAGACTGGCAGTTCCAGTGGTAATGTATCAAATGAAATCGTCCGATCTTCCGGTACCGGATTCGGGCTGAAGGAAGCACGCTCGGTCCGAACATGCAGCCAGCTCAGGTCCGTGTCGCGTAATTTCTTGCCATAATACAGCTGTACCAAATATCCCGAAGGCAGCACCTGGAATACATAACTCGCCTTGCGGGTCTGTAAATGAAATTGTAATTTCTCCTGGTTAATATAAATGCTCATATGTCTCCTCCACCTCTATATACGTCATGGCGTAAACGGTTTCTCAGGTTCCATTATAACGAAAAGCCTGCCAATGTTCTACGCTTTCATTTTTTGTTTAATCAAAAGAGCGTACCGCTGCCCTTGGGCTGCAATACGCTCCTATGATCTGTTGTCTGTAATTGTGTGTTCCCCGCAAGGAACATCCCGTTACGGGCGGATGGCGGGCAGCCCAAACAGACTGCCTTGCACCCTAAAAATCGATCAAACCCAGACTGATCTGCAACGCCTCATTGACCAATTTCATGGTCTCCTCGTCCAGATGGGTAATCTTGTCAGTCAGTCTTTGTTTGTCAATCGTCCGTATTTGCTCGAGCAAGATAACCGAGTCCCGGTCAAAGCCATGTGCTGCAGCATCAATCTCTACATGCGTCGGAAGCTTTGCCTTCTGAATCTGGGCGGTAATAGCCGCCACGATACAAGTTGGACTGAACCGGTTACCGATGTCATTCTGGATGACCAGCACCGGCCTGACTCCACCTTGCTCGGAACCGACAACGGGAGAAAGATCCGCAAAAAAAACGTCACCGCGTTTTACGATCAATGTCTACACCCCGCTAACTAAGCGGTCCAGAGTGCTGTCCGCATCTTCCTCCGCGTGAAAGGCCTCGGATGCCATGGTTAGATTAATTTTTGCCATCTCCATGTACCCGCGCTGCATGGACTCACGGATGTAACGTTTCTTCCGCTCCGTCAAATACAGCTTCATGGCCTGCCTAATCAATTCGCTGCGGTTGGAATTCTCCAGCGCTACGATGCCATCCACTTCCTGCAGGAGATGATCAGGCAAACTGATCATAATCCGCTTGGTGTTCTGCAAGTTGGCCACCTATCTTCCACCCCCACAAACCTTTCGCCATTGTGAACCAGTATTACGTTTTTCCAGAACTTTTATACAAAGGAATATATATGCCCCGAGTATATCAAGTATGCTGTACTCCATTATAAACATGGGGGGCAATATTCGTACAGACCAAACATCTCTTTTCAGGATTTTTCATCCTCGTCAATATAACAACATTCGAGATGCTCCGACAGTTTTCCTTCTGTTCCGAAAAAAAGTTTAATGGAAATAGCGTCCAGTTGACCTGTCAGGATGTCAAAAGAGGATTAACCTTGACGACTTCCACACCGTTCCGGAAATAAATTCGCGGAATCCGGTGGGCCATCATGCAGATCACCTCGTAGGCAATCGTACCAAGCTGGGTAGCCACTTCATCTGCGGTGATGACACCATCAGATTGGTGACCGATGAGAACAACCTCTTCGCCGGCTTGAATTTCTTCCGCCTCTTCAGCGAAAGATTGCAGCGACACCATACACTGATCCATGCAGATCGTACCGACGACGGGAACACGGCGGCCACGTACAAGCACTTGAGCTTTACCTGTCAGCATTCTTGAAAATCCGTCTGCATAGCCGATAGGCAGGGTCGCAATTCGTTCGTTCCCTTGAGTCACATAACGGGTTCCGTAGCTGACGCCCCAATGAGGCGGCAGCGTTTTGACCAGAACCGCCTTCGTCTTCAGTGTCAATACCGGGATCAGCTTCACTACCTGATGATTCACCTCGGCTGAAGGGTACAGCCCATACAGACTGATGCCCACTCGAACCATGTTATAGGATAATTCCGGTGTATCAATGGCAGCGGCACTGTTCGCCGTATGTATAATCGGGATGACACATCCCTGATCCCGCAGCGCTTCAACCACGCTTCGAAACCGTCGATACTGCTCCAGTGTATAGGTCTTGTCTTCTTCATCCGCCTTGGCATAATGGGTAAACATGCCTTCGAGCAGGACCTGCTCCATGGCTGCCACTTCCTGTATGAAAGCAAGAGCTTCCTCACCAGGAAGCAGACCCAGCCGTCCCATACCGCTGTCGATTTTGATATGAACCTTCAGTTTATTATGGGAAGATCCTGTATCCAGATCTCGAATCGCTTCAAGCACTTCCCTGCTGAACAGGGTTATGGTCACATCATGTTCCCTGGCCACAGCAATGCCTTCAGGCGGCGTATAACCCAATACCAAGATCGGAGCCTTGATTCCGTTTTGTCGCAGTTCAAGCGCTTCGTCCAGAAAAGCGACACTCAGATAATCCACTCCGATTCGTTCCAGTTCTCTGGCCGTCTCCACAGCTCCATGTCCATAGGCGTTGGCCTTAACACAAGCTAGAAACTTCATGCCTTGCGGCAGGGCTGAGCGGAAAGCATCCACGTTGTTGCTCAAATGATCCAAGTTGATTTCCGCTTGGGTCGGCCGATATTGTCCTTGCACGTTCTGTCACCTTCTCTAGTCATCTTAATCCGGCTCACATATCAGACTCCATCGTAATGCTCAAGCATGTGACTGTCAAATGAGCAAAAGAACAGCGACTCCAAACACGTGCCAAACATGATTTCGAAGCCGGAGACGGATGAAGAAACAGGCTGATAAGCGATACAACATGAATACTAAATGCATCTTCACGTCATGTCCTATCTGCCTATACCGATTACTTACCCGGTTCCTCCCGCATAGAAGCGTGTTTTGTATTATTGGGTCAACCTGCCCAGTCTCTGCTCACCTTCTGAGGCTGTACACATTACGGCATGGGAAGCTTTTATTCTCATAATATGCTGCAGGAACCTATCTGTGTACATCGAAAAGCACCGGAGAACAAGTCCCCGATGCTCTTTATCATTCCTAATGCCCTGTCTACTATACCTTTAACATCATTTGCCTGACTGCTCCTGCATGGATGTTGCAATCTGGACCATTTCACTCTCAGGCAGATCCGCACTTGTTATTCTGTATTCGATTCCATCCGTCATCCATGTCAGCGTCTGTAATGCATCTCCGCTCAGCATTCCCAGCGTGAATCCGAGATCCACAACGCGAGATGGGGCGAGGGAAACAGCTCTGTCCTGTGGTCTGGCTTCAAAAATCGTATAATTATACGTTCCTTCGTAGCGGAGCATGACAGAATAATCGCCGGACTCCTCTACAATCTGATCGTCTTTCAGCTTGACCCCTTCCGGAGCGTATGTCGGTTCAATCACGCCAAAACTGTCTGACCCTTCCGGTTCCGTCATGGTAGGCTCCTCTGTACCCGGATCGGCACTGGCCTGATCTTGAGCTTCTTGCTGTTCGTTGTTCTCGTTCACACCAGTTTGTCCGTCACTGACTCCTTCACTTGAACCAGTAGCAGGTTCTTGGCCCGGGTCAGTCTCAGAGCTTGCCGGCTCCTTGGTGCCATTCTCCCCTGCCTGTTCAGCCGGATTACTGCCTGTATCCGTTCCGCTGTTTCCTTCTGTCCCAGCTGTCATGTTCCGCTGCATATCAAATGCATCCTTGCCGAATTCGGCACCGAATTTGAAGCTATCAAATTTGACATCAACCACTACGTTTGCGTTGGAGTCGGATACCTCCACCTGCTTGGGCGCATAATCACTTTTGTTCAGCCAGATTTTCTGTCTGACCAGCGCATGCGTATTGTAATTGGCAGCTACATCAAATACATAACTTTCCTTTTCATCCGCAAACTGACGGGTTGTATCGCCTGTAATGCTGCGAATCAGCGTCTCATAGAGATAGACCTGACCCTGGTTATCCGGCCAGTTGCTCTGGAAGCGGAAGCTTTTGTTCTGGCTTGGTGTCAGGACGAATACGCCCTCATCGTTCCGCAGTACAATCTGGGTAACATCCTTTTTGGCATTGGTAAGAGCAATTCGGTAATATGAAGGCTTCTGATGCCACACCTCGACCTTATACTGCTGCGGCGTATCTCCGGTGTGCAGTGTCATGACACCTGCTCCCTGGTAACTTTCCATCTCTCCTACGACTTCGTTCAGATCTTTGACCACGGCTGCCGCATCCTTCTTCCCGCAGGCGGCAAGTAAGGCCGATAAGACCAATACCATGGCAAGCATCCATGATATTCGGCGCATGACATCATCCCCTTTAGCACATGTTTTCACTTCAGGATTGTGCGTACAGCAGAACCCCTACTTGATTAGTACATGTCTATGAGGGACTTGTTCGATTTATGCGGACTGGTTTGACAAGCTTTCAATCCCCTTGTTAGGACAAGTGTTGCCAGACAAATCAGTCTCCGGTCGGATGTTAACTTTACCCAAAAAAGGCATAGTTGATATAGAACAATCTCATGCATGACACTACATACCGATTTTTGTTTTCTTCTGAACTTACTTCACATTTACATTGGAGGGATACTAATGACCACCACAAAACATCGATCATTACTGGACGGATTGGATGAATTTGTAGCTGAACAGCTGCAATTATGGAAAGGTGTTGGCGCAGCCGTCGCTGTTATTCACAAGGATGAAGTCATTTGGCAAAAAGGCTACGGGTACCGCGATCTGGAATCCAAACTTGAAGTGACTCCACATACCCTGTTTGCCATCGGATCCAGTACCAAAGCTTTTACAGCAACAACAGCTGCCATGCTTGTCGATCAGGAACTGCTGAAATGGGATACGCCAGTTAAAACATATATGGAAGATTTTAAAATGTTCGACCCTGTGGCCACAGAACGCCTGACTATCCGCGATATGTTATGCCATCGTTCGGGACTCCCTAGACATGAGATGATATGGTACAACTCTGCACGGACCAGAGAGGAACTCGTAAACGCTCTACAGTATCTTGAACCGAATGAGGATTTCAGGAATAAGTGGCAATATCAAAACCTGATGTACATGACAGCAGGCTACTTGGTCGGTAAGTTGAAGGAAACGTCCTGGGAGAAGCTCGTTCAGGATCACCTGTTTGGGCCGCTGGGGATGAAGTCCAGCCTGTTCTCGGTGGATCAAATGCAGCTTCAGCCTGATTTTGCCGCTCCGTATATGGAAAAAGACGGCGAACATCTACGAATTCCTTATCGAAACATCGATGCCGTGGGTCCGGCAGGTTCCATCAACAGCAATCTGGAAGACATGATCGCCTGGCTGCGATTGCAATTGAATCAGGGACAGCATGATGGGCAACAATTGGTTTCCAAGGAACAAATGGAAGAATTGTACAGTCCCCAGATGCCGTGTGATTCTCCCTTTCAAGGCCCAGAATTGCCTGTCAGCACTTACGGACTGGGCTGGTTCATCGAACCTTACCGCGGCCATCAGCTGATTCATCATGGCGGCGCCATTGATGGCTTTAGTTCGCAGGTTGCCTTTATGCCAGAGGAAGAGATCGGGATCGTAGTGCTATGCAATACCAATGGGAGCATCATTCCATATACTGTTACGTTCAACATCATGGATCGTCTCCTTGGTAAGGAACCCGTGGATTGGAGCGGTAAATTGGCCAAATTGATGGGGGGTGAGGAATCGCCCGAGTCTGAAGTAACGGAAACTCAAGATACCTTAGATCCGCAAGCGAAACCAGCAGCCAGCACGGAGGAAAGAGAGGATGAAGTGAAAGCCGAACCCCTTGACCGGCCTATAACTACTTATGTAGGCATTTACAATCATTCTGGCTACGGAGAGATGTCCATTCAACAAAAAGAGGATGGATTAGAGGCTATTTTCAATGACATGGAAATGCCTATGGAATACACCGGAAATGACACCTTCTCTGTCCTGCTTGTTCTGTTTGGACTGAAGATCACGTTCACTTTTCAGATGGATGAACAGAATAAAGCTCGTTCCATTTCCATTCCATTTCTAATGGAACCGGGTACGAAACCTATTGAGTTTACTAAGAAAAGCGCAGAATAACCGCTCGCTCTTCAAGGCTCATCCCGCCTGTGGCTCACCTTACCACAGCGGGATGTAAGCCGGATAGCTCGTTTCCTCATTCTCGGCGTCCGGTTTACGTTTCACCCACAAACGGCGCAAATCCGGCATCCCAAATCCGACAACCTTGTAATCGCGGAGTGAGGGATGATAGGCGTGTTCTTCCCTGAAACTGTATGCGGGGAGCAGCAAAGCCTCGTCAACAAGTCTGGCTTCCAACTCCAGCAATGCTGCCAATCGCTCGCCACCATCCTGAATTCCTACGATGCGCCTGCACTCCTGATCCAATTCCCTTTTCCAAACATCATCCATGGCAACAAGGAACAGCGTATTCTGAAAAGTATACATGGTCAACAGGCCCAGCATGGCATGCTCATCGAATACCTCTCCTGTGTATACGAGATCACATGATCCGAATTCATCATGATACACCGCACTAACCGGATCACCTGGCACTACGGTTACATGCAATCCGATCTGTTCACAACGTTGAACGAACCAGAGCATGTCCGTCTCCATCTTCTTTCCATCCTCCACCCATAACCGCAGCGTTTGGCCTGCATAGCTGCTTCGTTTCAACAGCTCTTCAGCTCTGATCAACGAGGTTCTCGTGTTGGACTCCAACGCCTCCGTTCGCTTCTGTTGTATAGAGCAGCCCACAATTTCTGCATCCGTTGGTTCCCAAAAATGCTCCCGTACCAGACTATATGCAGGCTGTGTGCCCGTACCCGGGAACGCATCCATCATCTCCTGCTGATTCAACAGCTGCTGCACAGCCCGGCGAAAATATATATCCTGCTGCGGACCTTCTTTTCGCATATTAAATGTCATATAGACTCCGCCCTGAACTTCATGCTGAACTGCATGAGGCTGTCCATCCGGAAACAAGTCCTGCTTGATTACCGACTCCATCAGTCCGGACTGCGGAAGCTGCCACACCTCAACCCGATCAATGTAGGCACGCCCTCTGAAATAGGAAGGGAATACGTCCAGAACCAGCAGTCTGGGGTGATTACGCGTTAAACGATAAGGTCCTGTTCCAATGGGATGCATCCGGTCGGGCTCCACATCCCGGGGCAAAATTGATGCACACATGCTGCTCATCAGATCCGGAAACATGAAATTTGGGTTATGCAGCACAAAACGTACGGTCAGAGCATCAAACGTCTCTATTTTCGCAATCGTGCCAAACAACGGCCGGCAGGGATTGTCGATATCCAAAATAATTCGTTCAAACGTGAACTTTACATCGTCTGCTTCGAGTACTCTGCCATGATGAAAAAGAACGCCTTTGTGCAAATAAAATGTCCACTCCGTCCCTTCCGGGTTGCTCTCCCATGCCACGGCAAGACTCGGCTCACACATCTGACGCTCAGCATTGTAACGTACCAATCGATCAAAAACCTCAGCTACAATGCCCACTTCTCCCCACATGGCAGCCTGGGTCGGATCCAATGTCTCAAACGGAAAGTTCTGTGGTATCCGCAGCGTGTCAATCCTTCCCATAGCACCCTGGTCTGAACGAAGACCAAACTGGTCCTGTAATCCTTGCATCAACATTTCCCGTAACGAAAACGGCAGTCTGGCGGCCAATTCATATGCTTCTTCCAGCCTGTTGCCTTGCAGAAGGCGATCAAACCTCTCTCTGGCTACCTCAAGGAGGGGTACACAAAAGACGAGTACAGACTTTTTGCCCCTGCCGCGCTTCGGATTCCATTGTATCCAGTTGTTATCCATGAACTTGTTCATAATCAGATTCATATTGCGCATGGTGCAGCACAAATGTTGTGCCAGTTCACCAATTGTCGTATGCAATTCCTCCTCATCATGAACGTTCGAAAAGGTCATACGCAATTGAATATAATGGTCTGCTACTTCCACTGAATCCCCCTGCCCTTCTACCCTTGCTAAAATACGAAATCCTTTCACACGCTTCTACAGTTTTTCTTCAGGTTTTCCTCCATTATACTCAGTAACATCCACATGACCAACGGGAAGGAAGAATTGCATCTGATGAAATATGCCGATTTGCACCGCAATATCAAAATTCGTATTATCACTGATTTTTTTACGGACCTGACACAGAAATCCATCATCCCTTTTATGGCGATTTATCTGAGCGTACAGATGGGGGCAGGTTGGGCTGGCCTGCTGTTGACAGTCAATATTGTTTCCTCCATGATCGCTGGCTTGGGCGCAGGGTACTGGTCAGATCGGATTGGACGCAAAAAAATGATGGTTATTGCTCAATGTGCGCAAGTATTCGCCTTGTTCTGGCTGGCTGCAGCGAATTCACCCTGGCTGAATTCGGTAGAACTGACTTGCGTCATGTTTTTTCTTAGCAGTCTAAGCTCCGGCATCACCATTCCGATCGCAGGTGCGATGATCGTGGACGTAAGCAGTGAACATGAGCGACATTATGTATACGGATTACAGTATTGGACGACCAATGTAGCTGTTACGTTTGGAGCTTTGATGGGCGGATTATTATTCGACTCCTTCCGATTCGTCCTGTTCAGTCTGGTATTTGCAGAGAGCTTGATCACGTTGTTCATCCTAATGTTTTTCATTCAGGAAAGCATGGAAAGAACGGACTCCAGTCAGGTCGCCACCCCGATCAGAAAAAACATGCTGAAGACCTATGGAAGTGTACTCAGGGACAAACGGTTCATGGTCTTTTTCACTGCATCGGTGCTGGCCGTCTCTCTCGAGTTCCAAATGGATAAATACATCGCTGTCCGTCTCAAAAGTGAATTCAGTGCCCAACTGCTCCATTGGGATATTTCAGGATTGCACATGTTCAGTCTAATCATGGCCATCAACACGGTAATGGTCGCCTTGGTCGCTATCCCATTCTCGAAATGGATGGCACGTTTCCAGTCCAGATCCATCATGACAGTCGGCATGTGCCTCTACACGGCCGGGTTTGCCGTATTAGCATTCAGCAACTGGGCTCTTCTCCTAATCGGGTCTGCTGTTCTGTTGACGATTGGCGAACTCATGTATTCGCCGGTACGCCAGGTTCTTCTTGCCGGGATGATTCCCGATTCGAATCGGGCGGCTTATATGGCCGCAGATGGCATGAGTTATAATGCAGCTGCCCTGCTTGGCAGCCTGGGATTAACGATTGGAGCTTTTCTGCCTTCATATGCTATGGCAGGCCTGTATGTCATCATTGGTGCCTCTGCACTCATATTTTTCCGACAATCGCTCAAGCCCTTAACGGGGCCCAGTGAGTCCTTGCCATGTGCAGAAGCTTCATGAGCTGATGACAGAGAAAGGGAAGCCTTTTGGCTTCCCTTTTGCTATACGGCTTTGTTCCCTTTTCTAATTCGCTTCTGTTTGCAATCTGGATGGAATGAAAAACACATCGCAATCCACTTTTGTGAAACCTACTTTGCCAATAGGAAGTAATACACAGTGATCAGGCTTTTTTCCAAAATTTACGTTAAGGAGTGTTTACATGCATCTACCCAATCGAAGGACCCGCTTCAGAACCACCTCGCTAACAGGAGCTTTCATGGCCTTCATCTTGTCGTTAAGTCTCTGGGCACCAGCGGTTCATGCGGAAACCGCAGCAGCCCCGGTCAGTGAAAAAGGACAAACCAAAGCGCTGACGAACGAATCAGCATCAGCATTTCTCGATACGTTTTTCGATTCTCCCGAAGCCAAGGCCCAGTATGTTGGCGCTTCCGTTGTTGTGGTCAAGGATGGCAAAGTACTCGCGGAAAAAGGCTATGGCTATGCCGATCAAGAGGACAAAACACCTGTCGATCCGAAGAGTACTGCTTTTCGCGTAGCCTCGGTCTCCAAAACATTTACGGCAGCAGCCGTTATGCAATTGGTAGAGCAGGGCAAGGTTGATTTGCAAGCGGATTTTCAGACCTATGTAAAGGGACTTGAATTCGATAATCCTTTCGACAAACCCGTCACTGTGGAAAACCTGCTTACACACACCACCGGATTCGAGATTCGCGATCCCCAGCAGGAAGACATCCACGCTGATTTCAACAAAACGGTCACCATGGAGGAATATGCACAGCAGCACATGCCTCCTGTCGTTAGAGAACCTGGCAGCGCCTACATGTACGACAACTTCTCTTTTCTGCTGCTCGGTATGATTGTAGAAAATGTCAGCGGCGAACCATTTGAAACATACATGCAGCAGCACATTTTCAAACCACTGGGTATGGATAACAGCAGTTTTGTGCTGAGTGACAAGTTCAAGGACCAGCTTGCAACAGGCTATGACGCGTTACATAATCCGCTTGATCTGTACACCCTCTCCCCAACGCCGATGCCGCAAGGAGGCATGTTGTCCACAGCAGAAGACATTGGGGATTTCATGATCGCTTTCCTGAATGATGGTGTGAAGGACAATGAGCGTATTCTGAAGGAATCCACTGTCAAAAGCATGGAGCAATATCGCTCTTCCATCCATCCGGTACTTCCGGATACAACGTATGGATTTGAAGCTGCATTCCAGCTGCCTGGTGCAGGCAGCAGTCCCGAAATTATTACCAAAGCAGGCGACCTGGTCGGTTTCAGCTCTTATCTCTTCCTCATCCCTGAGCAAAATACAGGCGTCTTCCTTACGTACAACCAGGCGGGAGCTCTTCGCAATCTGTTCTACCCGGCTTTCATCCAGACCTTCTTCCCACAATATGCGGAGCCGGTCGAATTCAATGAGTTCACACCCCAATCTACAGATGAGCTGCAGCGCTTTGCTGGGCTGTACGCCGATCTAAGACTTAGCACGATTGTTAGCTCTCTGAAAGGCGGCACAGAATTGGGCCAACTGAGTATTTCGGATGCCTTCCTGGGCCAACGCCCCCTGATTCAAGTGGATGAGAACCTGTTCAAGGATGGGTTAACTGGTCAATTCACAGCCTTTAAGGAGAATGCAGACGGAACGATTTATATGAAGGAGCCTTACCTCAATCCGCTGGGATATGAGAAAAAAGGACAGCAGCCTCAGGGATTCCGGGATGTTCGTCCGGAGAGCCCTTATGCCGAGGCCATCTATGGATTACAGTCGCTTGGTCACTATGAAAATGATGCAAGCGAAGCTTTTCAACCCAAGTCAGCCGTTACACGTGCTGAATTCATTGAAGACGTTCTGAAAATGAGCGGACTCAAGCCAAGCAAAACAACACCGCCAGCTGATACGGACTGGGCCAATCATGCAGCAGCAGGCTACATCCAGCTCGGTTATGAATCCGGCATGATCACAGGTGCGGATTCGAAACAGTTCAAGCCGGATCAAGTTATTACCCGCCAGGAAGCCATGGTTATGATCTGGAGATCACTGCAGCTGCAATATCCAAATGAGCTGTTCCAGGATGTGAAACTTGCTGGCCATTCGGATAAATGGGCTGTACCCGCAATCCAGATGATGGTTAAGCTCGGTATCCACGGACCCGAAGTGAAAGTATTGGAGGATGGCTCTGTGGATGTCCTCGCTCACAAACCGCTTATTCGTCAAGAAGAGGCAGCCATCATGTATCAACTGTTTACGCAACCAACAGATAAGATTGTGTCTGAACTTATGGCTCAGCAGCCTCAACCAGAAACCTCCAATGTTGATGAAGCTGTTGAGGAGCAGCCTTCATCTGCCAATACGGAGACACCATAATTACAGCTGCATAACTCATATGCAGACACGTTAAACAGGCTTGTTCGGAAGGAGTATCTCCTTCTTCGAACAAGCCTGTTTCTTATCCTGTTTTAGCTATACTCCGATCAACATTGAAGAAACATGGTGATTGCCATTACGCTGATCATACTTGGCTGCAGCTGCATTGGCATGGTCCGCAAAATAATCAGCCAATGTGCGCAGGTCTCCGGGATCCCCTTCATACGGGAAGGAAGCAGGAAGGCGCAATCGGTATTCTGGCGATTCGTCCGCCCAGCGGCGCAGCAATTGGGCTGCTCTGGCGTAGAACATCATTTTGGCAAAAGGGTCCTCATGATCCACTGCCAGTACCAAACTTTCTTCCAACACATCGATTCCCTTCGACGGATTGGTTCGTGCCAGATAATCCATCTGTTCTGCAAAGCTCTGTACAAAATCATTTTGACCCTTAATCAACCGGTAACCCTTCTGCTGATGCTTGTCCGCTTCCTCAATCCGTCCAAGCCGATAAAGCGGCATCAGCACTTCAGATAAAGTCAGGTGCGGAATCTCTGCACAGCTCATCCGTCCCTTCAAGATTGGCTTGGCCGCTTCCAGGACCTTCTCATCGTCTCCCACAAGGATCCAGTAGCGCATGATTTCATCCTGTTCACAGGCTTCACAATCACTCATAAAGTCGCGGTCCATCGTTTTGAACTTGGCATAGCTGCTTCCCGCTTCCTCCAAGTCGCCAAGATCCATGAATATGCGGAAGCGATAATACCAGTAGGAACGCTCACTGTAGCCAAAGGATTTGAAACGTCGTCCGAAGTCCTCCAGCAGCTCCATCATCTTATCGCGAGAAACCTCGGGAAAACTGGAGAGTTCGCCCAAGATCCATTTGTATGACCACATTAGTGTCTCTTCGTCATAACGCTCCGGCTCTTGATCAAACTTGCCCAGCTGCCAGGAAAAAGCAATGAGAGCTTTCATCGGATATCCACAGAACGTGGCTGTCTCCACAATCTCGGATCGCGCTTCGTATGCTTCTTCCTCCATGCCGTTTACGTCAGCCACTCGGGCCGCTTCTTCAAGCATGCCCAGCTTCGCAGTTCCGTTAGGCAAGCCATAAGCCTCATCCATTAAATCCTCAAAATCCATCTCTGTATTCATCATGCATCCCCCTTGCGATCCGTATTTGCGCGTAAACCCCAATCAATAAAACGAACGATACCCTGATTCAGCACCTCAAGCTCCTGTCGGTTCATGGCATAATGCCCCATCATCAGGGCGTTCACATAGAGCATTTCGATGGCAATCGGCGTCATTTGGGAATCTGGCGTCGTTAACACGCGCTGAATGATTGGATTATTCACGTTCAGATACAAGGTTGAGTATCCAGCAGAGCTGATTCCAGCGGATAACGAGCCAAGTACGGAAGAGAACAGGTCTGTACTCTCCTCACTCGCTTTTTCCAATGCACGAAGCGTAGAAGATTCCTGCGATAGGGTGAATAGGACCGGCAGGTCTTCCGGCTTGAACCCTTTCACCTCAGCCCGGCAGCGGAAACGCTGAAGTGCAGCATCAGCCAGACGTAAAGCATCATAATATTGATTGCGTTCCGCCGGCGGTACATCGGTAAAGCTGAGCGAAACCTGATCCGGCTGCAATCGCTCGGTATGCACATTTCTTACCGCAAGCGGCAGCGCAGCCATTAATTCGTTGTCATAGATGTACCCGCCATTAATAACCAACAGGGATTGTGCAGAGGCCACATGGTGAATCTGGCGATACTCATCCACTGTCGTGGTGAAGTATAACGTCTCTCCTTCATCCATTAACTCCCCGAGTTCCCGGTGCCCCCGAGTGCTCTCAAATGGCAGCCAGCGGTGAATCATCGCGTAAAACGCCTGATCCTGCACAGCCAGTGCCTTCATCGAGAGTGCATGCAGGCGAATCAGTTTCTTTAGACGTTCCGTCTGATTCTCTGCCATGTCAGCCAGCCCTTGACGAAGTGCATCGCCAAGTTCCGTGCGTACTTCTTCCAGCTTTTCATTCTCATAAAAATGTTCCCTCGAAGCTGTCGGCTGAAGCTCATCTGTCCAGATCAGGCACTTCACGAAGAACGCCCACTCCGGCAAAATATTCTCTGCCTTCTCCGAGATCAGCATTCGCTTCAGATAGACCCGGTGGGATCGCTTGGCATTAAGGTTTACGGCATGTGGGAGGACAAATGCAATCCCGCCGGTACGACCTGAATCTGTTGTCAGCGGAATGAAATCTTCAAACGTCTCCCCGAGCAGGCGTCCACCAAAGGCAAGCACTTCCGCTTTGCGCCCTTTGGCAAGTTCCGGCTGCGTCAGCCACGCAGGCGACTCGGCATTGACGATGTCCTGTACTCCTCCGCTCTGAAGTGTCACTGGATAAGGCAATAAGGCCCCATAATAGAACAAGGTTTCTTTTACATATTCCGGTTCAAAATAATGAGCGGCCTCTGGCGTACAGCGCAAATACACTTTCGTCCCCGGAGATAACTGTGTCTCGAGCTGCCGAATGGTATAGGTGCCATCAGGCTTGCCCCTCCACTCCATCGAAGGCCCACCCTTCGCGGATTGGGTCAGCATGACAATTTCATTGCTCACCATGAAGCAGGACAGCAGGCCGATCCCAAATCGGCCGATAAATGAAGTCTCACCGTCCAGAAGGGCTTGCTGCCCACGCTTCGAGGATTGTCCGATCATCGCCAAAAATTCGTGTATATCCGCTTCGGTCAATCCGATGCCATTGTCCTCCACCATCATCGTTAACTGCTCGCCTGCACCAGTCAGCTCCACGCGCACTTCTCCCTGAAATCCGGGCTCTGCTTCGCTTCGTGCCGTGATGGCATCGGTCGCATTTTGCATTAGCTCACGCAGGAATACTTTGGGACTGCTATAGAGATGATTCGATAAAATCTGGATCATACCACTCAGGTTCACCTGAAAACGGTACTCATTGGATGCTGCCATTTCGTTCACCTTCCTCTAGTCCAAACACATCGGATCGCCAATACAGTATACGTATATATGATGTGTTAGACGAATTAAAAAATAGTAGTTATGTACTTCTAAAACATTGGCACTTCATCGCTTGGAAACGTAAACTGGCAACGTCAAGCCGGCCCTGGTGGTAACCAAGACCGGCGTTAGATGAATATTCAGGCATACATCATACGAATAAGGCCTTCCTGTTTGATTACCAAGTTATGGTTGGCAATGAAACGGGATATTGCATCCTTTTTATCACAATACAATGAACAAGAGAGACTGAAAACAAACCTGAGACCCGATTTTGCCGGACTTTAGGGCAGAAATGCCCTCCCCCTCCTGGGTCTTTAGACTGATTATTTATCTTTTTTTCGATTCATTTGAACGATTTTGTCCGGCCCGACGTAATATCTTCAAATTCAGAACGGATGGTGAAGGTATATGATTGAAGTTCACAGCATATCCAAGCAGTTTAAGGGGCATCAGGCGCTGAATGATGTCAGCTTCACAATTCAACCAGGCAGTGTTACCGGGCTGATTGGTCCCAATGGATCGGGCAAAACCACACTGATCCGGATTATGAACGGCGTTCTCGGGGCTTCCAGCGGGTCCGTAATGATCAACGGGTTGAATCCCTCCGTCCAAGCGGAGAAGGTGCTGGCGATGTGCGGTACACTCACCGAACAGAGCGGATTGTATGAAAATATGAGCGGACGCGACAACCTGATTTTCTTCGCCGAGGCTTTTGGTGTGCAGCATCACAACAAACGAATTGATGAGCTTGTGGAACTGTTCGAATTGCAGGCGTATCAGCACCGGAAAGTGGGCACCTACAGCACAGGCATGAAGAAACGACTGGGCCTTGCGAGAGTCCTGCTTCATCGCCCGTCCATTTTGTTTCTGGATGAACCCACCAATGGACTTGACCCAGATGGAATCCATATGGTACTGCGCATTATTCGTCGGTTGAACCAGGAGGAGAAGATGACGATTCTGGTCTCATCCCACGTACTGTCCCAGCTCTCGGCCGTATGTGATCGTTATATTTTTATGGAAAAGGGTCGAAAGGTTGAAGAAGGATCCGAGCAGGAAATCGTGAACCGGTACCTCACCACACCACGACTCGAGGTGGAAGTCGCCATGCCTGAAGGGTGGAGTGTGGTAGCAGGATTCAATCCGGAGATCATTTCCGCTGACAAAGCGGTATTTCAGCTCCAGTCCCGTAATGAAATTCCCATGCTGTTAAGGAAATTAACCACGCATGGACAAGTTTATCAGGCACGCATTATCGGCAGTGATCTGGAGAGCATCTATTTTGCCATTAGGGAGGCACACCATCATGAATAACCGTCAAGCGATAAGAGCACTTGTGCGCAAAGATATCCGGGCCATCACAGCCAGCATCCAGCTCTGGCTCCCCATGTTGATTGTTCCACTCATTGTTGGGGTGATCATGCCTGCCGTACTCATGTGGATGGCCTCCAGAGTTGAACTTCGTTCCATTGGAAATCTCGGGTTCCTGCTCGACAGTCTGGATACATTGAGCAGTTCGGGACAGATTCCGGAGCTGGCTTCCATGCCTACGGATAACCATCGCATCGTCTATTATCTGGCCTTATACATGTTTGCACCGCTGTTTCTCATTATTCCAGTGATGGCTTCCAGCATTCTGACGGCTAACAGCTTCGCGGGTGAAAAGGAACGCAAAACGCTAGAAGGCCTTCTATTCACACCAATTAGCATGGATACCCTGTTCAAAGGCAAGGTACTTGCTGCTCTGATTCCTTCGATCATGCTGTCCTGGATTACCTTTCTCATTTATGGGATCATTGCCAACATCCTGATGTACCCCATGTTCGAAGCAATGATGTTTCCCAATCTGAATTGGGTCATTCTCGTACTGTGGGTTGTTCCGACATGCAGTCTTATGGTTATTCTGTTCAATGTGTTGATCTCGGCCAAAGTCCGTGGATTTCAGGAAGCATATCAGCTCGGAGGTCTAGTCGTTATTCCACTGCTGGCACTCATTGCTGGTCAGGCCAGCGGTATGCTGCTCATCAGCCCATTGGTGCTTCTTCTGATCGGGGCCGCACTTCTGCTCATCAGCTTCGTACTGCTTCGTTTGGTTACGCTATGGAACAGCCGCCAGCAGTTGGCTGAGAGTCAGATCTGACCATGGCACAAGTGGGATCATATTCCTCCCAAATGGACGGTAGACTATATTCTGAGCAATCCCGAAGTCGTTTTTGATTCTACTGCTCATGAACTGGCTCAAGCCACCTATACAAGCTTATTAACCATTGTTCGTTTATGCAAAAAGCTGGGTACCAAAGGGTACCCAGACTTTCAGTTAAAGCTTGCCCTCGATTACCAACGGGCTCCTGCCCCGATCCCTCCTCTGCATCATTCATTCACCGAACAAGGAGATGTGCTCGCAGCGATTGATTCCGTTCCTTCCCTTTATAATCAGGCTGAGGTTTTGGTCTGTCTGGGATATAACATTTTTTCCCTAGTTTACCGATATAACTTAAGGAATGAACTACATACATATTGATGAAGGGTGTCGATGGTTTTATGAACAAATGGTTTACAGGCATGCAGCGCACAATTAGTACATTTCTATTGTTTACACTGATCACTGCAGCCATGCTGGGTGGAGGAACCGCCGCACATGCAGCTTCCCTCAGTCAATCCACCGTGTATTACGACTCTGACGGCATATTGTACAAAGTATCCGGTGATGGCAGCAGTACCACAGAAGTTTTGCTTGATTTCCAGGGCGTTGACCTTGTTGCAGCAGGGTCACACCTTTACTACACTTCATCCGAAACTTCCACAACATTGCTTCGGGTGCCGAATGACGGGTCGCGCGATACTCCCGAAACGTTTGCAACAAACATTCTGCGTTACGATACGGACAACGGGTTCATTTATTATATGGATGCCAAAGGTTCGATCTATCGTGCAAATGGTGATGGTGCACCCTCTTCCGTCAAAAAGATTGCAGACAAAGCGGATACCGATTTCCCACTGCTTGCTGTCATAAAAGGCCGTGTATATTATAACGCGCTCGTTAACGGTAACACTTGGATTGTCTCCAAAGCGACTAATGGCAGCGGAGCGGTGCAGCGGATTGCCGCAGGCGCAGTAGAGAGCAATTACTTTATGAATCCGGCAAAAAATGCTCTGCAGCTGATGGTCAACACCAATCCTTATGAAACTTACTACTCCACCAATGCAGTGGTGATGTACAAAGTGAACTACAGTACAGGAAAGGCCACCGCGGTTAATCCAAAAGCAAAACTGGATGTCAATGCGGTCTATTCCGGGGGCTGGAGTAACTCGTTTTATGTATACAACAAAGGCATCAGTTTGGACAGTAACAAGGATTACAACTATGCGACAGGCAAAGCTTTTGCCCTTACGACCTCGGGCAAAACATTCCAGCTCCACAGCAAGAGCATCAGAGAAATCAGTGCACTTGGCACAGACAAGGCCGTCATCATTGATGCAGACAAAAAAGCGTACGCCAAAACGGTCTCCGGCAATAAGGTTTCCAAGACTGCGAATCTGAATTTGAGCAACGTCAATTACGTTTCGAACCAGCTGACCAATGGCACAGCAACACTTGCTTACATCTCCAGCAACAACGGTCTCTACTCCGTAAGTTCGGCGCTCAAAGTGACCAAACTGGTTGGCGACGAATGGGACAGCTTCCATTTTAGAGATGGCGTACCAGGCATGTTCTATGTCAACGCGAATGATCTCTATCGCCTGTATCATATTCAGGCAAATGGAACAGGCAACAACGTGTTAAGTGACGTATTCCTGGACGATATCCTATTGGTAACACCAAACTAAACTGTTTTAATAAACATAAAGAGGATTACCCTGAAGCCCTGTGGCTCTCGGTAACCTCTTTTTTATGTTCACAACTATTTTTCAAAAATATCTTCCATATGAGAATGATAATTGTTATCATTAAGAAAATGAGACAAAGGATGGTCCGTATGAATGAACAGCTTCCCTTCATTGCTGAAACCTCAACTCTACCACTCCTCTCTTCCATGTGCCGTGTGCGCCGTGGGGAGAATTTCCGCGTGCATGGCATGACGGTTTCCCGGCCTATGCTGTGTCTTATTTTGCAAGGAAAAGGTATTCTGGTGCTGAATGATGAAGTCCACACAGCTCACACCAACCAATTATTTGTTCTGGAAAAAGGTACAACCATTGAGGCCGCCTCACGCTCCGAAATTACGGAATGTATCCTCTTAAGCATAAACAACGTAAGTTTGCAGAAAGTACGGGGTGAATGGACCATGGCCTCCGAGCCCGGTTTACCATTCCAATGGTCAACAGGTCCAATGCCTGTTCGCCATGAACAGCAGATAGTGTCGCGCTTTGAACAATTATACACAGCCTATCAGGGCGTCCAGCAGGAACATTTTATTAACATACACACCCAGCTTCACGAATTGCTGCAGTACATTTCCGAGAATCGCCTAGAAGTCAACCAGGAGAAGGTCGATCCTGCACTGGAGCGAAGCATTATGTATATGCACCGACACATGGGTGAAGGAATCAGTATGGACCATTTGGCCAAAATCGCCGGACTTACACCGAGCTCATATTCCCGCAGCTTCAAGAAGGCCAAAGACATGTCACCTACAGATTACCTGAATCGCCTGCGAATTGACGAAGCCAAAAAACAGCTGCAGCAGGAGCATCGCTCAATCAAAGATGTCGCTGAATCCGTAGGTTACGGCAACGAGTATTATTTTAACCGCAAATTCAAACAAGCCGTGGGCATTGCGCCCAGTGTATATATAAAGAGAGATCAATTACGGATAGCTACGGCATCCGTCCTCGGTCTGGAGAACCATTTGTCCTCTCTTGGGGTGGAAGCGATAGCGAGTATAAACGGATTCAATGATCAGGAACCAAGCGAGAGTGAACAGCAGCGTGAGCTCACATTGCAATGGAACAAGCTGCGTCAATCGAGGCCCGATCTGATTATTGCTGACTCATACCATGCACCCTATTACGATAAGCTGAAAAGCATTGCTCCAACTATTCTCCTTGAGCACGTCCAGGACTGGAAGCAGCATCATGTCCGTATTGCCGAACTGGTTGGACGGGAAAAACAGGCTTTGGCCAATCTCAAACAGCTCGCATTCAGAACGCTGGATGTAGCCCGACGTCTACAGCAGTTTTTCGATCATGAACGAGTTACACTTGTCGAGGTTAAGCCGCCAATGATCCGGCTTCAGGGGACGATCAATCACCCCCTGAGTCATTTGTTGTACACTGAATTAATGCTGAAGCCTGCACAGATTGCTCCGCCAGAACACCAGTGGGTCGATTACCCTGCGGAGCGCATTCCTTTACTGGACACAGACCACCTGTTTATCCACCGCCTCTCGATGCATCCAGCCAGTGAAAAACTGCTCAGACGTATGAAACAAACGTCCTCATGGAACCGTTCGCCTGCTGTACTGGGCGGCAATGTGCATGATATTTCGAGTTGGCTCACTAAGAGCTGGACACCTTCGGGACGCCACCAGATTATGGACGAACTTGTACATATCGCAGAACAGCATGATGCCCTGTCTCAAACTGGATTAATTGTACAATTCTAGTCGATTTAGGAATGATGTCTGATCTATTTTCTTCATTATAAATAGACAAGCAAAAAAAAGGCGCCTCCATTTCAGGAGAGCGCCTTTTGGTTTCGTGCTAGGAGTTGTCTTGAATTTCTTCCCGCGGAACCAGTTTGTAGATTTCTTCATCTTCCATGGTGTCGATCAGTCGATCCAGCCATTTGTAATATGCTTCCGCCTGTAACACTTTATTTTTGTCTTCCTTTAGAATGTGAAGAAGTTCGGCATCTGCATGCTCGTCCAGGTCTTTAATCAATCGATTTAGCTCCTCAACTGACTTGCGCAGTACCTGAAGGTTACTCTCCACAGCTTTTCTCCATTTGATCGCAAAATAATCCGTAAACGTCTGGTGCCAGTCATACTCCACTTCATATAGGTCTTTCCGTGAGCCTTTGCTCCATACCTTATTTACCATTTTCAGATCCAGCAGTGTACGTACGCCGGTACTCATGCTTGTTTTGCTCATTTCCATTTCCCGGCCCATATCGTCAAGGGTCATTGGTTTGTCTGCAAAAAAAAGCAATCCATATAAGTGTCCCGTGGACAGCGTAACGCCGTATAGATCCATATTGCGCCCGATAGCTTCAATGACGCGTTTCCGGATTCTAAGAACGGTTGCCTGCTGTTCTTCTTGTAAATGGTCCAAGCCCATGCTTGCAACCTCCATTCTGAACATTCCCAGTCTTGGCACAAATAATTGCAACCATACAAGATTCTGCTTACATGGGAAAGCATCCGGCCGGACATCCTATATGCCAGAGGGCTTCGTTCACCCAATGTATGAAAATGGAACCTTAACCGGTTGCATCTGCCTACGACTATCTTTTAACCAAAAACAGCTTAAATTAGCTCATTTTCTATTGTAGGAAAAGCAATATCAAATGTAAAGGCGGCTTATTAGCCATAATAAGGAGTAAAATAGAGCATTCGGACGGAAAACTTTGTACAGTTTTTACTGTACAAACATTATGTACTGTTTATTCGGTTGCTATACTGGTTAAGTATTGTTACAATTTATAACGTTACCCAGAAAGACGGGAAGCGAAGCAACAATTACCGGATTTCGTGGCTGGGCGCACAAGTGTATGGGCTTGTGGATGCTGAAAGCCGTTCGAAGTGCACAACACATCAGAAGGGGTGAAAACATGACCATACTTGAAGTAAAGAATGTAAGTAAACTGTTTGGCCCCCAAACCGAGCAAGGTCTGCAATTACTGGAGCAAGGTTGGGGAAAAGAAAAGTTGGCCAAAGAAAAACAGATAACGGTTGGTGTCAACCGGGTCAACATGGAGATTAAGCAAGGTGAGATTTTTGTCATCATGGGACTTTCGGGGAGTGGTAAATCCACGCTGGTTCGTATGTTCAATCGCCTGATTGAACCGACATCCGGAGAAATTCTCGTCCATGGCAAGGACCTACGTAAAATGAACAAAGAACAATTGCGCGAAGTGCGCCGGAAAACGATCAGTATGGTATTTCAGAAGTTTGCGTTATTCCCGCACCGTACCGTTCTTGATAATGTGGAGTATGGACTTGAAATCCAAAAGGTTGATAAAGCCGTTCGCCGGGAAAAAGCGAAAACCTCACTCGAACTGGTTGGGCTCAAAGGCTGGGAAGACAAGATGCCGGATGAGCTGAGTGGCGGGATGCAGCAGCGTGTTGGTCTGGCTCGTGCACTTGCCAATGACCCGGAAGTGCTTTTAATGGATGAGGCGTTCAGTGCGCTTGACCCACTGATTCGCCGAGATATGCAGGACGAACTGATTGAGCTTCAGGATAAAATGAAAAAGACCATTATTTTCATTACCCATGACTTGGACGAAGCGCTGCGCATCGGCGATCGTATTGCCCTCATGAAGGACGGCGCTGTCGTGCAGATCGGTACTCCGGAAGAAATTATGATTCAACCGGCCAACTCGTATGTGGCCCGCTTCGTCGAAGACGTGGACTTGTCCAAAGTCCTCACGGCTGCTCATGTTATGCGGCGCCCTGAAACGATTACGCTTGACCGTGGTCCTCGTGTTGCCCTCGAATTAATGCGCGAACGTGGTATATCCAACCTGTTTGTCATTGACCGATCGAAGAAGTTGCTTGGTGTCATCACTGCAGAAGATGCATCCCGTGCGATGCGCGAGAGCAAAACATTGAATGACATTCTGATTACAGATGGACCAACAGTTCCACCTGAAACTCTGATCCACGAATTGTTTGAAATTACAAGTTCAGCCCATGTGCCTCTCGCTGTGGTCGGTGAGAATGGCCGTCTGCAAGGTGTTATCGTCCGCGGTGCCCTGCTGGGTGCTCTTAGCGGTGAAGTTGCAGTAAAGGAGGAACTCGTGAATGATTCCCAAAATACCACTAGCGTCGTGGATTGAAGCCATCGTTGACTGGATGAGCTCCTCGCTCTCCGGATTATTTAATGTAATTTCTATCATTATTCAGGAAGTTGTCGGATTTTTCTCAGGGCTGTTCATGCTCCCACATCCGCTCCTGTTTATTGCCATACTTGGTGTACTGGCGTTCCTTGTTGGCCGGCTGCCACTTACCCTGTTTACGGTTATCGGTTTCTTGCTTGTAGATAACCTGGGATATTGGGCTCAATCCATGGATACACTCGGCCTGGTTATTACATCAGGATTGATCTCCATCCTGCTTGGTGTACCGGTCGGAATCTGGCTCGCATACAGCAAAACTGCATCGCGCATTATTACGCCTCTGCTTGATTTCATGCAGACGATGCCTGCATTTGTTTACTTGCTGCCAGCCGTTACGTTCTTTAGTCTTGGTGTAGTTCCAGGTGTAATCGCGTCTGTCATATTTGCGATTCCGCCAACCATTCGTTTGACTCACCTGGGTATCAAACAGGTATCTGGCGAACTGGTCGAAGCTGCTGATGCGTTTGGTTCAACTTCCATGCAAAAGTTGTTCAAAGTACAACTTCCACTCGCCTTGCCTACTGTCATGTCGGGTATCAACCAAACGATCATGCTGTCGCTGTCCATGGTTGTCATTGCATCCATGATCGGTGCACAGGGTATTGGTGCGGAAGTATACCGTGCGGTAACACAGCTTCAAATTGGTAAGGGTTTTGAAGCGGGTCTGGCTGTCGTGGTACTCGCGATTGTACTCGATCGTTTCACACAAAATCTGTTCATGCCTGGTCGCAAAAAGACCTCTCGTTTATCTGGCAAACAGAAAGCATGGATTGCTGCAGCTGCTACACTCGTTGTACTCGTTGCAGGCTTTTCCCAATATTTCACTGGTAACAGTTCTTCTGCCGGTGGCAACAACACAGCAGCAAACGCTGTAGGTGAAGAAGTCAATTACCAGATCATTGGTATTGATCCAGGTGCAGGGATCATGAAGTCCGCTGCAAAAGCGATTGAAGATTACAATCTATCCGACTGGACCCTCATTGAAGGATCTGGTGCAGCCATGACTGCGACACTGGACAAAGCGCTTAAAGCTGAACAACCGATCATTATTACAGGCTGGACTCCGCACTGGATGTTCAACAAATATGATCTGAAATATCTGGAAGATCCTCAGAAATCCTTCGGTGATGCTGAAGAAATTCACACCATTGCACGTAAAGGGTTGAAAGAAGATCATCCTGTCGCTTATGAATTCCTGTCCCGCTTCCAATGGTCATCGGATCAAATGGGCGAAATGATGATTGCCATTCAGGGCGGTACTTCTCCAGAGCAAGCGGCCAAAGATTATGCGGAGAAACATGCCGATCAGATTGCCGAATGGACTAAAGGTCTGACTCCTGTTAATGGCGACGAATTCAAACTGAGCTATGTTGCTTGGGATTCCGAGATCGCCAGCACCAATTTGCTGAAATATGTGATGGAAAACAAACTGGGCTATAAAGTAAACGCCCTGCAGGTTGAAGCCGGACCGATGTGGACGGGTGTTGCCTCAGGCGACGTAGACGCCTCGCCAGCAGCTTGGCTTCCGTTAACTCACGCTGACTACTGGGATCGTTATAAAGACCAGGTCGATGATCTGGGTGCTAATATGACGGGAGTACGTACAGGTCTCGTGGTTCCTTCATACATGACGGACGTGAATTCGATTGAAGATCTGGAAACCGGTGCTGCTTCCTCCGCGCCAACAGCTAATGCCAATGTAGGCGATGAAGTGAACCATCAGATCATCGGTATCGATCCAGGTGCAGGCATTATGAGATCCACAGCAAGTGCCATTGAGAAATACGGTTTGTCCAACTGGAAACTGGTTGAAGGTTCAGGAGCCGCAATGACAGCTACGCTGGATAAAGCTGTTAAGAATAAGGAACCGGTTATCGTTACTGGCTGGACACCCCATTGGATGTTCAACGCATACGACCTGAAATACCTGGAGGATCCGGAAGGTGTCTACGGTGAAGCCGAACAGATTCATACGATTGCCCGTAAAGGGTTAAAGGAAGACAAACCGGTCGCTTATGAATTCCTGGATCGCTTCTCTTGGACAACTGAAGAGATGGGTGAAATGATGATCGCTATTCAAAATGGAGAAGATGCCCAGCAAGCTGCTGCTGCTTATTCAGAGAAGCATAGTGACCAAGTGGCTGAGTGGACCAAAGGTCTGACTCCAGTGAATGGCGAATCCATCAAACTAAGTTATGTGGCCTGGGACTCCGAAATTGCAAGTACCAACTTGCTGGAATATATTCTGAAGGAAAAACTCGGTTACAATGTAACTTCCCTTCAAGTTGAAATCGGTCCAATGTGGACGGGCATCGCCAACGGTGATGTAGATGCTACGCCAGCCGCATGGTTGCCACTTACTTCATCAGATTATTACAACAAATATAAGGATCAGATCGATGATCTGGGTCCGAATATGGACGGTGCCAAAACAGGTCTGGTTGTACCAGCCTACATGGACATCAATTCCATTGCAGATTTAAAAGATAATTAAACCAGATCGAGTTGAATCAACCTCAATTTGGAAAAAAGACCACCGAATTTTTCGGTGGTCTTTTTTTATATGCTGCTTTTTCTGGAATTCGAGCAACCTGATTTCATTAAGGCTAGATCTCATTTGAGATGTACTTCTAGTGGAGCTATGTAGGTATACTTTGAACTGAACTACTACCTTATCCGATAAGTAACAATAACACACCAATTGTAATGAGTACTACACCCAAAATGCCATAGACTACCCTTGCTGCCTGTCGCCCAATCGTTTTCACGAAAAGTCCTGCCTGAAAGGTACTCATGAACCAATCCCAATTTTTCATACCGCCCAACATGCTGAAAATCCCTGCGATTATGGCAACCAATGCAAGCAAGATTGGTTGATCCTGCATATCATCACCCCTTCCAATATAATCCTGTTTACTATACTCGCTCATGGTGAAAATGAACAGTAATTAATAGTAAAAAAACGGCTTACAGATTATGATCTGCAAGCCGTTTAATCGAGTGCTAGAAGTTAAACTCTTTTAAGATTTGTAGGCATTTGACCAAACCTGACCTGTTTCTGATTGCGAAGCATCATTTCTTTAATACGGATTCTGGTTATAGCTCACTTGCCGACATCAGCAGCGTCACCACTTCTGCACGGGTTGCATTCGCAAGCGGATTAAACTTGTTATTGCCTTTGCCCTTAATCAATCCTGCTTCATAAGCTGCTGCAATGTAAGGAACTGCCCATGCCGGAACTTGATTTGCATCTGTGAAGCTTAACGTTGCATTGGATTCGATCGGAAGTCCCAGCGCTCTTACCAGCATGACTGTCATTTCCACACGTGATACTTTGCCTGATGCACGGAATGTCTCATCGGTATATCCGCTGATAATGCCTTGCTCAACCGCCTGAGCTATAAACGATTGTGCCCACGCCGGGATTTTATCAGCATCCTTGAACGTTAACGCTTTGCTGCTGGCTGGAAGTTCGAATGCTCTCGCAAGCATTACCGCAAATTCAGCACGTGTAGCCGAAGCATTAGGACGGAAATTACCGTCTGCATATCCGTTCACAATTCCCCGGGAAATGGCCTGCTCGATTGCAGCAGCTGCCCAGTGATTGCCGATATCCTTGAGAATGACGCCCGGATTCGGTGTTGTCGTTCCACCATTTCCATTACCAGGAACTGATGGCGTTGTTGGAGTGGTCGGATTGGTTGGTGTTGTTGGTGTTGTTGGTGTTGTTGGTGTCGTTGGTGTCGTTGTGCCTCCACCACTATTGCCACTGCCCGGATTGCTGCCATTGTTGCCTCCACCATTACCAGGATTACTTCCGTTCCCATCACCTGGAAGCGGAGATCCTTTCAGATCCGTACTGCGTCCTTCTGTTGTCTGATTGACTACACCCACTCGATCCAGATGCTCATGGAAGACCTCATAGTCTACCAGATTTAGTTCATAGAAGCGGTTGGCATCCTTCGCTGCTCTCATGGCGCGGTAGAAGTCTCCCCCATTCGCCATAAAGGAGTTCGTTGCCACGATATAATATCCGTTTGGATCAATATCCGTGTACGTACCATCCGCATTTTTGATTTGCACTTTCACTACGCGTTGACCCTCTTGCGTCACGGTATTGGTCGCAGAATCAATTTTCTCGCCCGGTTTGGTGGAATCATAGTAGAAGCGCATGCCCGATACTTGCGGGAAGCGTCCTTCAGCTGTTTCCACACCACTTACACCATTTTCGAGTGCAGCTGTAATTTCCTTACCTGTCATTTTCAGTGCAGACAGATTGTTACCGAATGGCATAACGGTGAGCAGATCACCCAACGTAATGTCACCTTTCTGGAACGATGCCCGGATACCGCCGCCGTTTTGAATGGCCACATATCCTTTCACGTCGTTTTCCTTGACGATGGATTTCACTTTTTCCAGCATGCCGTCTGTCATGAGGTTACCTAGGTTGGTTTCCTGCTTACGCACGTTACCACGTTCTCCATTGAGGAATACGTTCGTTTTGCCGATAACTTCTTTCTTGAAGTCTTCCAGCAGTGGTGCATATTCTGCCAGCTTTGCTTTTGCTGCCGGGTCATCTTGATATACATATTTACCCGCGGAATCCTTTGCATCCAGGCTCAGCAATTTGCCATTCCACGTTTTCAACACACCCTCTGCATCGAACGTGACATCCAGTTGACCCAGGGACACATCATATTCTCCTGTTTGGACAACCAGAATCGGTTCAGCATGAGCTTCGACCACAACTGGCTCGCTTAGAATCGTATGTGAGTGACCACCCACTACAATGTCGATGCCTTCCACGGCTTCTGCCAGCTTCAGGTCTTCCGAGTACCCCAGATGAGTCAGTGCAATAATTTTGTTAATGCCTTCTTGCTCCAGCATGGCAACTGTTGCCTGTGCACTTGCAATGTAATTCTCGAACTTCAGATCATCTCCCGGTGAGGACAGGGATACGGTATCCGTAGTCGTTAAGCCGAAGATTCCGACCTTCTCGCCGTCTACTTCCGTAATGATAGCCGGATAGATCTCAGCATTCTCAGCTGATTGTCCGATGGTATCTTTGTATAAGCTGCCCAGGTTGGCATCCTTCGTAAAGTCGATATTGGCACTTACAAATGGGAACTCCGCTTTTTCAATGAATTCCTTGAGCACGCTTGTGCCTTTATCGAACTCATGGTTACCAAAGGTCATTGCGTCGTATCCGATCATGTTCATGAATTCCAGATCCGCTTGACCATTGAAGAGATTGAAATACAAGGTTCCAGAAAACACGTCTCCGGCATCCAGCACCAAGGTGTTCTCGTTGCGTGTTTCTTTGATCGCCGTTACGCGGCGCGGAATGTTATCCAAGTGCGCGTGCGTGTCGTTGGTATGCAATACACGAAGGTTGAAGTCGCCCTCTTCTTCACTGCTGCCAATGCTCAATTGTGCAAGCAGAGGATCATGGTCACTGACGCGTCCATCAGCTGTTTCAAAATCCGCATTCACATGCACCACTTCAATGGCTGCCGTTTCAGACAGATTTTTGCTCACCAAAATGTGGTCCAGTGTTTGTGAATTGCCATCATAGATGTAGGAATAGCGTTTATTTTCTGGCAGCTTATTCACCAGATTGTCCAGTTCATTGCCTTCGATAATATTCAATGTCTTCGAGAACTGGAAGTCATTGAAATCCCCAAGCACAGCTATATTTACGTTAGGATCTTTATCTAAGAGTTCTTTCACAAAACCATTCACTGCCGCTGCCTGTCTGGCACGCTGAATTTCACTGCTTCGTGTCGCAGGCTGTATACTTCCATACGGTTTCAGATCGCCACCTTTGGAATTAAGGTGATTCGCAATCACGACTACTCGTTCTCCATTAAATTCGAACTCAGCTGCAAGAGGTTTACGTGAGCTGGCAAATGCATCGTTTGTTGGATCAATACGCCCTGGATTCAGGGACAGCGTTCCATCCGATTCCACTTGGATTCCTGTTGCAGCATCTCCCTTATTTCCTTGTTTCAAGGAAACACGCGCCTCGTTGTACAGGAAGCCTACACGAATGTTGGCACCCGGAGCCCCGCCATCCAGATTGTTTACCGGAGCAATATCCGTGTACTTATAAGTAGGACCACCATTACTAGCAATTGCATCAATTAAGGTCTGGAAGCTCGCATCCGCAGCAGTTGTTCCGCTGTCGGTTGCTCCATCGTTATCCTGTACTTCCATGATACCAATAACGTCAGGATTCTTAAGGTTGTTGACCACAATACCACCGATTTTCACTGCTCTTGCAGCATCCTTCTGACTGAAATTCTCCACGTTGAAGGTTGCAATCGTCAGTTTATCATCAGCTTGCTTAATGACCGTTGTTGCCTGTTTAAGGTCACTCGAAATAATTGCCGGCAAATTCCCTTCCGGAGCTACCTTATAATTGCCGTTAGCGTAAGTCATCACACCTTTGACAGAATCCGCGAGCTTGTCCCCCGTTTTAACGGCCTGAGAAGGCTTTTTATTGATAAACAGCCGCTGTGGATTCAGGGAGCTCTCGAATGGTTCCACACCATCTCCTGTCAGAATGACGCCTCCTGCAGGCGTTCGTAACGGATTGTTTTCACCATTATCTACTACGACTGCCAGTCCTGGTTCACTAGAATACGGACCGATAATCGTGGCTTGATCAAGCTGTACTCTCATGCCTTCCAGACTTTCGTAAAAGTCAATTGCATCCATATCTGGGTTAAACTCACCGAACTGATCGGAATCAATTACGGTAGGGATCATACGGCCATTCTTCCCAAGGATTACAGGTTCAGGCAGCGTCTGATTTTCACCGTCAACCGTAACTGCTGTAGCAACAATTTCAGTTGTCGCCAGCTCGGTCGCTGCTGTCGCATATTCCTTCACTTGACCGGATACGCTGACTTTGTTGCCTACCGCCATTCCATGAGTAGATTTATAAATAAGGATGCCCTCGGATGTATTTATGTCGTCATCTTCCATGCCAGGAATCTCCTGCATATAGAACGAACTTGCATTGACAACATGAGTCACGATACCTTCAACATTTTGGACAGCCAGACCATCATACAGAGAGTTATGAGATGCTCCTTGAATATCGTGGATTCTCAGGTTGTCCAGCTCCTGAAGAACGGTGTACGTAAAGCTATATACATCACTTGTGTTTCCCCCTGATACGGCGATCGCTTTAACAACCGTATCTTCGTCTACTGTGATTGGGCCACTATAAAGGATAGATGTTTGGGTTGGTTCTGTTCCATCAACCGTGTAATAAATTTTCGCTCCTGCTGTTGGTGAGGATAAGGTCACGCTTGATCCTTTGACAATACCACCGGACGGAGCACTGGCTGTTACGGAGAGCAAATTTTCGACAACATCTGCTGCTGTACGTGGAATGAGCTCAAGGCCATAGCTTGTGTGATAAGTCATGACACCTGTCACTTTTTCGTATGTTTTGCCTGCTGCCAGTGCCGTTGGACTATTCTTCGCATAGATCGTAATCTCTGCACCATCGGCATCTGTCGCATAGAAGGTAGAACTGCTGCTTCTTGTCACTGTGACTTCATTCACTTCGACAAGCATCCCCTCAAAAATACCGCCTGCACCCTTGCCTCCGCCCTCAGCCGGCATGAAGTCTTTGGATTTCAGAGTGATCGGTGCTGGAATTTCTTGATTCTTGTCCAGAATTTTGATGTAACCGCCTGGGAACCCGGCCTTGTCTTTCTCTATCTGAAGCAAACCGTTATAAATAGTGAGTGGGCCATACGCTTCAATACGGTCTCCCGGCTCTACTGTGGAATCCGTTCCCCGAACGACGATTCCGGCATTCTCATCCTGGATGTACAGATTGGCCATACCTCCAGACTCTTCCCGGTAGGTCACAATCCCTTGAACGGTAACCGGGGTGTTCTCCGATTGGTTCCTGGCACTGGAGATGGAGATTGGCGTATTATCCACGATTGTATAATCGAAATTGGTAACATCACTATTTTCTAGACCGTCTTTTGCTGCATAGGTTTCAATATAAGTTGCATCATTTACTGTAATGGGTACGGTGTATGGGAGGTAGTCGGTGTCGTCATTTTGCTTGTAGTAGACTGCGGCACCAACTGTGGTTGTTGCAAGAGTAACCTTTGTTCCAGCTGGAACCGTACCTGAGGAGGGACTAGCGGTAACGTTTGCCGCTTTGGTTTCAGGTGTCTCATCAATCAGTTGGAAGGTGGTAGTTGAGGTAACAGAGCGTATACCTTTGGAACTAAAGTATTGAGACAACGTGCCATTGTTAATACGAACTTTGGATTTATACAAGGAAGGATTGCTTTGTAGACCGAAAATGCTTCGGGGAGCAGATGTAGGCACCTGAACAGGCATCATCTTGCTGATATTTGTTTCTTCAGGGCTATCTGCGATTGCAAAATTAGTATCCAGTGTAAATGGTGAATTCAGATTTACGTTTGGACCATTACTAAACGTTCCTACGACATAACCTTCCACCGTGGCGGATGAGTCATTTGATTCCATAGCTAGTGCCTGAGCAACCGTCAACGGCTCGTCCGCAGCAGCTGCCTTGCTGTTAAATAACCCAACCGGAATAGCCCCTGTGATGAGAAGTACCATGGCTAAGAATAATCTGAGCCAACTCCTTATTTGCTTACTATACATCCTTTTCCTACCCCCATGTTTCGAATTTGCAATCATTTGTTCAAAGAGCTTGTACATTGGTTCATATATAAGATAACTGAACTCCTTTATGATGTAAACTATATTCTTGTCATTTGATATAAATTAGGACATATACTTTACACAGTTTTAATAAATAATGTTTTAAAATCAATTATAGGACCATGTTTTGATGAAAAACGTGACTTTATGTCTCGAAATAATCATTAAGCCATGCGCATTTGACCATTTTAAGTTAGGTATTATTACATACTGTTACAATCAAATATTTTTCTCGACATAAACTGATAACATTTTAATATTAAAAGAAGTGTTAACCCGAATCTTGATCATACTTTTAGACACAGCAAAACGATGCGACGTTCCATTATGAGCGCCGCATACGCTGTGTTGTTATATAATACTTCGATACTGTACCTAACGGATGATTCCGTTGGATTACTAAACTTTTCTTATTTCTTCACTGTACTGTTATACTGTGCAATCTTGTCTGTAATTTGTTTTGCTGCAGCATCCAGCGCTTCTTGCGGTGTACCTTGTCCGTTCAGTACAGTTTCGATCGCTGTTTCGACAAGTTGTCTGGCTTCGGGGAACACACCCATTACGGCCCCGGATGTTGCTGTCGAATCAGCGGAAGCGTGCAATTGGTCGACTGCTGTCTGGAATTGCGGGTACTTCGCCATATTATCCTTTAATACTTGCTGATCGTAGGCTGCTGTCGTAATTGGGAAGTATCCTGTCGCAACACTCCAGTTGGCCTGTACTTCAGGTGTCGCCAAATACTTGATGAATTCCCAGGCAGCTTGCTGTTGTGCTTCCGACTTGTTGTTCATGATGTACAAGCTTGCGCCACCAACTACCACGCCGCCTTCTTTGGCATCTGCCGGACGAGGCAGGAAGCCTGTTCCGAGTTCAAACTTGTCGCCAGCGCCTTCTACAATTTTGCGCAATCCAGCGGTAGAATCCAGTGTCATGCCGATTTGCTCTGCCGTAAATGCTGCGGTTGTATCGTCTGTGCTGCGACCCAGATTGGAGAGGGTCTTCTCATCAATCATCTTCTTCCACCACGTCAGTGTTTTCACACCCGCTTCGGAGTTCAGCAGGGATTCCGTCGCTGCAGCATCTCTTCCGTTACCATTGTTTACATAATCTGCATTCTGGTTCGCAAAGAACTGCTCCATAAACCAGCCATAGATCGCCATGGATGCACCCGGCTTGCCGTCTTTCGCCAGAGCTTTCGCAGCCTGTTCAAACTCTTCATAGGTTTTCGGCGGATTCTCCGGATCGAGACCTGCTGCCTTGAACATGTCCTTGTTGTAGTACAGAATCGGGTTCGAAGTGTTAAAAGGCATCGCGTTCAGTTTGCCATCAATCGTGTAATAACGGATGATGTTCGGCTCCAGTTTGGACAGGTCAAACTTGTCTTTGTCGATAAAGTCCTGTACTGGTGTAATCATGCCTGAATCGATCATAAACTTGCTGCCGATCTCGTATACCTGAATGATGTCCGGACCGCTGTCCGATCCCATGGATGCTTTCAGTTTGTTCAAACTCTCATCGTACTTCCCTTGATAGATTGCTTTCACCTGAATGTCTGGGTGACTTGCATTGAAATCGGAAGCGAGCTGGTTAATGGCTTTCTCTCCTGCTCCAGACATCGAGTGCCACCATGTCAGTTGAGTCGGTTCGGCAGCTGCCGCATCCGCTTGAGCACCACTCGCCGGACTGCTTGTCTCTGTTTTGCCGCCGCAGGCGGATATAACCAACATTAGTGCAGCCAGCATTAAAGCAAATGTCCCTCTTTTTTTCAAACGCATAATCTCTCTCCTTTTTTTGTGGCTCATTTCAAAAATCAATCTTGGGAATTCTGCAAGGTGGCCGTTACGGTCACGAATCGTTCTTCAGATTGCTGTTATCCCCGGATTCTTTTATTCCACTCTTTAGAGGGATAATCCGGTGCTAAACGCAAACGCTTCGCTTCTTCAGAATCGACTTCGTCCCCTCCACTACTTTCGCAGTTTCTCAATAAATGATCTTAAGAGTGCGCCTTATTTATTCGCTCCTTGGTATCAAAACCCGCCAGCCTGACTTAATTAGCCTTTCAGCGCGCCTGCAGCCATACCGCGGACAAGCTGTTTCAAACCGAAAACCAGCAGCAACAGGGAAGGCAAGATGACAAGTGCAGTTCCGGCAAACACCAGGTTCCATGCCGTGGACTCCTGGAATTCCAGCATCGAAATTCCAATCTGAACCGTTCTCATCTCTGGGGTGTTTGTAACAAGCAGTGGCCACAGATAGGAGTTGTACATATTCAGGAATGAATAGATGGCCAGTGTTCCAAGTGCAGGACGGGAAAGTGGCAGGACATGCGATACGAAATACCGGATATGCCCGCATCCATCGATCTTCGCCGCCTCAAATAACTCCTTCGGCAGCTGCATGAAGAACTGCCTCAGCAGGAATGTGCCAAATGCCGTTGCCAGAAACGGTACGGTAAGCCCTTGGTAACTATCCAGCCACCCCCAACTGCGTATAGTCAGATAATTGGGGATCATGGTGACTTCCCAAGGGATCATCATCGTTGCAACGAACATGCTGAAAATGATGTTTTTTCCTTTAAACTGCATTTTGGCAAAGGCATATGCAGCCATACTGGCTGTTATCAGCTGCCCGAGCATCGTCAGACCCGCAACCAGGAACGTATTACCGATAAACGAACCAATCGGAACGATATCAAACACTTCGGTAAAGTTGGATAAATCGATCGATTGCGGAATGATATGCGGCGGATAGGCGCTCGCATCCTCGGGTGTCATGACTGCCATGAAAAAGGTATACAGCACCGGATAGAGCACAAGCGCTGCACAGATGGTAAGCAGTACATACAACAGCGTCTTCATCCAAGGTGTTTTCATTGGTAGTGTACTTTCCTTTCCACCCACTTGAACTGAATCAGGGTCAGCAGCATAATGACCGCAAACAGGATGAGTGCCTGTGCACTTCCCGTTCCGAAGCGGAAATTAACGAAGGCTTCCTGATAGATGGAATAGACGAATACATTGGTACTGTCCATTGGGCCACCACGGGTTAATATGTTAATCTGTCCAAACGATTGAAATGCACCAATAATCGATACAACCGTAACAAAAAACAGAGTTGGTGAAAGCAGCGGCATGGAGATTTTACGAAACGTAAGCAGAGGACCTGCACCATCAATCTTCGCACTTTCGTAAATTTCATCCGGGATGCCCTGCAATCCGCTGGACAAGATAATGTAATTGAATCCGAGATTCATCCAGATCGTCATGATGGAAATAGAGATTAACGCCCAATCCGGGCTGGTCAGCCAAGGGATGGGATCGATGCCCACTTTGCCGAGCAGATAATTCAACATGCCCAGAGTCGGGTGGAACAGAAATTTCCAGATGACGGCCGATGAACCGACAGATAATACAACGGGCAGAGAAAATACAAACTGGAACAAGCGCATGCCTTTGAAACGGTTGTGGGTCAATGCAGCCAGGATCAAAGCAGCCAGGATGCCGGTTGGCACGGTGAACAGGACAAACAGCAGCGTTACTTTCATGCCCTGCAGAAACAGTCCTGACTGAAACACGGCTTTGAAATTGTCCAATCCCACATAGGCCGCGATCTGCCCGGTAGGGTCTGTGGAGTGCAGACTCAAATATACGGACTTGAACATCGGATAAAACAGAAACACTGCAAACAAAAGCAGCGATGGTGCCAGGAAACCATAGGCCAGCAAATTCTCCCGCATCCGCTGCACTCGCAGCGAAGCTGTCCGGCGCTCTTTGGTATCGGATACGCGCCGTCTGGCGGCGGGCAAGCTGATCCGGTTGTCAAGTTCACTCATCGGATTTTCTTCCCCCTTGGTCTACGCATTCGGTGTGTGAACTTCGCTTGAACTTCAACACCACATGATCTAGTGTAAGACTCAAATGTCACAGCAGAATTCACTCAGAATCAACGCAGCGTTAATCGTGGACAAGGGACTTTACCCGATGAGCGAGCATTCACCTAGCCAGATTGTACTTATAAACGAACGAAAAAAACCGCAAGAACCCCCATTTCGGGAGTATTCCTGCGGTTCGTTGTGTAAACAAAATATTAACAGGGATGCCGTAATATCCTCATCCTTTTTTTACAATAATCTACAATAAGTCCAAATGAACCGTCGACAAAGGGGAGACGCAGCAATCTACCGATTAAGATGATACGGGACCGTTGTCACGATGACGTCCTTGTAGTTAATCAGATAGGCGCGAATCATGAAGCTGGTCTGGTTATGCAGTACATTTTGCCACCAATGCTTGGTGATGAATTGCGGAATTAGAATCGTGATGTGATCAGTCTCGGCCGTTTTCCATTCCACGGTATCTATGAATTTCTTCAGCGGACCCATAATGCTGCGATATCTCGATTTAATAACAACCAGCCGAACGCCAGGATTCCATTCCTCCCACTTCAACTCCATTTTGCGAATAGCCTCATCATCGAACCCGATATACAAGGCGACTACGTGATCCGACATGGTCTGCGCGTAGCTGATTGTGTTCATGACGACCCGCGTGATGCCAGCCACAGGAATGACGATGGTATTGCCTTTTTTGGCCGGCTTATCTAGTTTGATATCAATGCGCAGTTCATCTGCAATGTTGCAGTAATGGCGGTGAATACGCATGAAGGCATATACGACGAGCGGCAAAAAGATAAAAATGACCCACGTTTGCGTAAACTTGGTGAAAATGAAGATCAATGTAATTGAAAGTGTAGTCAGCATACCAATTGTATTTACCAACAGTTTCATCTGCCAGCCAGACGGCTTGACTCTGATCCACCGAATCATCATGCCGAGCTGTGACAACGTGAATGGAATGAACACACCCACCGCGTAGAGCGGGATCAGGCTTTCCGTATTTCCTTTGAATCCAACAACAAGCAAGGCCGACATAACACTCAGAAAAATAATGCCATTCGAGAAGCCCAGCCGGTCTCCCCTAACCATAAACATATGAGGCATATATTTGTCCTTGGCCATCATGAAGGACAGCAGAGGGAATGCGGAATAGGCCGTATTCGCTGCCAGGAACAGGATCAGCGCAGTCACACCCTGGATGATAAAGTACATCCATCCCCTGCCAAAAGTCGCTTCGGCAATCTGTGAAATGACCGTGGCGTGGGGATCAGGCTTCACCCCGTAACCGAAGGCCAGCAAGGTGATTCCGATAAACATAACCCCGAGAATGCATCCCATGAGCATTAGCGTTCCGGCTGCATTTTTCTCTGCAGGTTGTTTGAAGTTCGGGATGGCATTACTTACTGCCTCCACGCCAGTCAGAGCCGAACAGCCTGAACTGAATGCTTTTAGCAGCAGAAACATACTCACATGAGACAGACTTGTTCCGAACTCAGGCGCGGCTGCTTCCATGCCACCAGCAAGAAACTTAATTCCGCCTGATATAATCAAAATGGCAATCGAGAAGATAAACAGATAAATCGGGATGGCCAGGACTGACGCCGACTCCGTGACTCCCCGCAAGTTCATTATGGTTAGAAAGATAATCATAATTAGCGCAATCACAACACTGTAGTCATGCAGCACGGGAAAGGCCGAGGTGATGGCATCCGTCCCGGCGGACGAGCTTACGGCAACCGTTAAAATATAGTCGACCAGCAGAGATCCACCGGCAATCAGGCTCGGTGTTGTACCCAAATTATCCTTGGCTACAATATAAGCGCCGCCCCCCGTTGGATAAGCAAATATGGTCTGTCGATAGGAAAAAATTAAAATGACGAGTAATCCCAGCACAGCAATGGAGATAGGCACAGAATACCATAGGGCCGCAAATCCGGCTGCTGCCAGCACCAATAAAATCTGTTCCGTACCATAAGCAACGGAGGATAGCGCATCAGAGGACAGAATGGCGAGTGCCTTCCATTTCCCCAATTTTTCTGCATCCAGTTCAGTCGATTTCATCGGTCTGCCGATTAAGATTCTCTTCATTTTGCCAAGCATCATCATAACTTCCTTCCATCTCTCATCTGTGAAGCATTGTTATTATGCAAAATCGCAGGGCCAATGACAATACGTCATTTCACCCGAAAATCGCCAGCGTGTGATAATGCATCCTACGATTCAATAATGAATAACAAAGCTGTTCTTTATCAGCGTTTTGAACTTTTTTGAACCAAAACGACGTTTGTTAGCCGAAAAAAAAGAAAATGACCCTCGGTTCAAAGAACCAAAGGCCATTTAGGTTGTTGAAAGTGATTGCTAACGGTTTGAATATAGGGAACGTCTTTGAAATTTAGTTTTACTTTGAACCGTAAAGGCTCAGCAGCGGTTCTTGCGTGTTAACCTCTCCATCCGCTTTAACTGGCAGCACTTGCTGGTAATTAGCCGAGTTCGTTACAATGATCGGTGTTACCGTAGGATACCCGGCAGCCTTGATCTGTGAAATGTCGAACTCTAGCAGCAGATCTCCAGCTTTCACCCGATCGCCTTCCTGGATATGCGAGACAAAATGCTGCCCATCCAATTTGACGGTGTCCACACCGACATGAACCAATATTTCCGCACCACTGTCGGATACGACAGCCAGAGCGTGTTTTTTCTTGAAAGCAACAGTAACCGTACCATCAAATGGAGCAACCACTCTCCCTACGCTTGGCTCAATGGCAACGCCCTGACCCATAGCGCCGGATGAAAAGGCCGGGTCTGGAACTTCCGTCAGATCAACGATTTTGCCTTCGATTGGGCTAAGCACCAGTTGATCTGCTGCTGGTCTCGAGGGTACCAATTGAACGGTTTTCTCTGCTGTACCGCCCTTGTCCTCTTCTTCACCCACAGGATCTTTGAAGCCCATAATATACGTTAATACTGCCGATACGATAAAGGAAACGACTATTCCGATAATCAATCCCGGGAAACCTTGGCCGCCTGGGCCGTAAAAGATCGGCAGGGTGAGCAACCCCGGCGCACCGGATGCAAAAGCTTGAGTCCCCGCTTGACCGATAATCGCGCCTCCGATCGCTCCTCCAATAAGTCCCGCGATAAATGGGCGTTTCAACGGAAGCGTAACTCCATAGATCGCAGGTTCAGTGATTCCGAACAAAGCAGTTAACGTGGAGGACCCTGCAAGAGTTCTCAGCTTTTTGTTTTTCGTTCTAAGCATGACCCCAAAAGCAGCTCCCGTCTGAGCGAATACCGAAGCTGTTGCGGCAGGCTTAATGCCATCACGGCCGTGCACTGCAACGTTGTTGATGAAGATTGGCACCAGGCCCCAGTGCACCCCGAAAATAACGAATAATTGCCAGCCCGCACCCATTACGGCTCCCGCAAGCATAGGACTGAAACCAAATGCAGCAACCAGAGCTGAGGCGATGGCGTTACCTACATACACACCGAATGGACCAAATGCAATTAGCGTCAGCGGTACCATGATGACTAAGAGCAGCAGCGGCGTAATGAAGTTCTTCACGCTCTGATGAATAACTTTATTGAACCATTTCTCCAATAAACTCATCACGATAACCGAGATGATGATGGGAATAACAGTCGATGAATAACTCATCATAACCACCGGAATGCCAAAGAAATCGGTTGGTGTTCCTTCATTTTTCAACGTAATAATGGTCGGATATATTAATGCGCCTGCAATGGTCAGCGCAACGAAAATGTTACCCTGAAATTTACGCGCGGTTGTAACCGCTAACAGCATCGGCAGGAAGTAAAATAGGCTATCCGCAGCAGCATACAGGATGATATAGCTTGTATCCGTTGTTTCAAGCCAGCCTGCATTGCTGGCGATCAGCAAAAGTCCCTTCAAAATACCGGCTCCAGCCATGACACCCAAAAGCGGAGCAAAGATGCTTGAAATCACGTCGATAATGCCGCCAATGCCTTTGACGGATTTACCCGATTTTTCCTTGGGTGAGGAATCATCCAAAATGTTGCTCACTTTTCCGATAGCGCTGTATACCTCTGGTACCGTATTGCCAACGACAACTTGGAACTGTCCACCGTTCTCCTTTACGGCAATGATACCATCCAATTTTTCCAATTTGCTCTTGTCGGCTTTAGCATCGTCTTTTAATACAAACCGCAACCGCGTTGCGCAATGCACCAGAGAAACGACATTTTTCTCTCCACCGACCAGCTGAACGATTTCTTTGGCCAGCTTTTCATGACTCATAATCTGCACCCCCATGTTTTTTGGCGACAGGTCTTTGATTTTTTGCACGCAAAAAACCTAAGCCTTGAAGAAAGGTGCACAAACGATGCATACCTTTTCATGGCTTAGGTTTTGCCTGCATAACCAGTAACAATCCCAGTTAAATCATATTCTCTTCCTGTTAATCACATAATATAATTATAAAACCATATTTGTCAACATTTATTTATTAACGATTAACCACTCTTTCAATGTGCACAGTCAGATACAGTTTTTCCTCGTTCGTCAGGTCGTGATCGTATTCCTTTTTGACGAACATTTGGATTTTTTCCGTGCAGGTCGCTGCTTCTTGATGTTTCTCTTTAATCATGTCGTAGATATGGTCATAGTTGTTGTCGTAGTGCGTTCCATTTAATACCCTTTGCGAGAAGAACTTCAGATGGGTGATGAACCGAAAATAGCTAAGGGATTCCTCGTCAAATTCCATCTTGAAATGATATTTCGCAATATTGATGATTTGCTGAATGAATTTGGTCATGTTCATCGTGGTCACGACTTCTTCATTCATTTCGGCATTAACAATATGCAGCGCAATGAAGGCAGCCTCATCTTCGGGAAGTTCGTATCCAAGTCTGGATTTGATCTGTTCCAGCGTGTTCAATCCTAAAATAAATTCAGACTTATAGAGTTGCTTGATCTCCCATAGCATCACATTTTTGATCTCGACGCCTTCGCGATATCGCTCGATCGCAAAATTAATATGATCCGTCAAGGACACGTAAATATTTTCATTCAGGTTTCTACCCATGTTATCCTTAGCATGGGTGATGACCTCTTCTACAATTTCGACCAGTTCGATCGGAACTTCACGCAGCAGCATTTTGAAATTATCAGAAGTCTGCTTGTTCTTAAGGGCAAATACCTTCTGGATGCGGGTCTCGTCTACTTTGTCTCCCGGTTTCTTCTTGAAGGCAATTCCTCGTCCCATCACGACAAGCTCAGCCCCGTCTGTCTGATATGTGCTGATTACATTGTTGTTAATGACCTTGGCTATTTTCACTTCCATCCCCCATTCACGATCCACTCGTAACTGCAACCTATCGCCTTTTGGAAATGCAAAAAAAACCTGAAGCATCACAAAACGGATAAACGTCCTGAAACGTTATTCCCGGAAGACGGACAGCTTTTTGCCGCAAGGTTAGTACGCTCATAGAGATTGACCAACCGGTACGAACGACAAATAAACCGACGCCTACTTTTGCATGCTTAGGTTTTGCCTACATGGTATGTAGTAACAATCCCAAAACGATATAATTGCGTAAAGTATATCGCGAACTCAAGGATATGTCAACGCTTTCACAGGAACCCTGTTACTCAGAAGATCCACCAGCCGTGGTGAACCTTCCTAATGAACAAGTTATTGTCTTATGCCTCCAAATCGGCACCCCCGGATGCAATTACTTTTTTATACCAATGGAAACTTTTTTTCTTGATTCGCTTCAATTCTCCATGACCTGCGTTGTCGCGATCTACGTAGATATAACCGTAGCGTTTTTTCATCTCGCCGGACGATGCGCTCACGATATCGATTGGCCCCCAGCTGGTGTAACCGATAATTTCAACGCCATCCTGCAGCGCTTCTCCCATCTCAGCAACATGCCGCTTCAGGTAATCAATACGGTAATCATCGTGAATTTCTCCGTTTGGACTAACTTCGTCGTTGGCGCCAAGGCCATTTTCGACCACGAAGAGTGGTTTTTGATAGCGATCATGAAGTTGATTCGCTGTTATGCGGAAACCTTTCGGATCGATAGTCCATCCCCAATCGGATTTCTCCAAGTAAGGGTTGGCAACAGAACCGAATACATTACCGCTGGTCATGTTTTTGACCACTTCCGGATCCGTACTCGTCGTTCGGCTGGAGTAATAGCTGAATCCGATGTAATCAACGGTATGATTTCTCAGAATGTCAGCATCCCCCGGTTCCATCACGATGTTCAGACCATGATCCTTAAAGAAGCGTTTCGCATAACCTGGGTATGCTCCTCGCGACTGCACGTCGATGAAGAAGTAAGACTCCCGGTCCTTCTCCATACCCTGGAACACATCCTCCGGATTGCAGGTATACGGATAGAAGCTGCCCGCTGCTAGCATGCAGCCAATCATTGCCCCGGGAATGATCTCATGGCAGGCCTTAACTGCTAGTGCGCTTGCGACCAGCTGATGATGAGCCGCTTGGTACTGAATTTCTTTTACATTATCTCCTTCCTTGAAAGCCAAGCCGGCACCCAGGAACGGCAAATGCAACAACATGTTGATTTCGTTGAACGTCATCCAATATTTAACCTTCCCCTTGTAACGCGTAAATACAGTTTTGGCATAGGTTTCGAACAGATTCACCAGCTTGCGGTTTCTCCAGCTCCCGTACTTCTCAATGAGGTTGACTGGTACATCGAAGTGGGCAAGCGTAACAACCGGTTCAATTCCGTGCTTAAGCATTTCATCGAAAAGGTTGTCGTAGAACTGCAACCCAGCTTCGTTTGCCGCCGCGTCTTCCCCACTCGGAAAAATGCGTGCCCATGCAATGGAAACGCGGAGCGCCTTGAACCCCATTTCAGCGAATAGCGCGATATCCTCGGGATAACGGTGGTAAAAATCTATTGCTTCATGTGAAGGATAAAATTCTTCTTCCTGTGGCTTAAATCCCGGTACGTTCCCCTTCATGATGCTTCTGCGATTTTCTCCGGAAGGCAGGAGGTCCACGATGCTCAGCCCTTTGCCACCCTCCAGGTAAGCCCCTTCCGCCTGATTGGCGGCAATCGCACCACCCCATAAAAAGTTTTCGGGAAATTTGAAATTACTCATACCGAACTCTCCTTTCAGCTCCATTAACTAATGTACAACCACGTCTTCCGATCCAAGGCAACAAAAAAACCCGAACCAGCCTGTCTACACATATAGCGTAAACAAGCCAGCTCAGGTTATGCCCATATCGGTAACATTCCCAGAATGCATTTTGCGGTTTTATAGAACTTTACCAAGGTTTAGGGCAGTTGTCAATTCTATTAGTATAGATGTTTTCCTTATGCTTTTCTCACCAATTAGAAGCTTCTTAGGTGTTTCTCGGGGAGCGCGCCTTCCACAAGAATCGCAATCTCTACTTGTCTCTTCGCTAAACATTCGAGTCCAATATGCCTGGTCGCGGGGTAACCCCGAACGACTGAGCCAATGTTGTCAGCTGTTCATCCGTAATTCTCTGCTGGATCTCATGACCAGCAACCAGCATGTAGACCTGGGCTGCTTTCTCAATCGTCTCAATGAGACCAAAGGCCTCATCGATGGTTGTTCCTGTCCCGAAGATCCCGTGCTGCGGCCAGATGACCGCGTGATACTCCTTCATTTTCTTCGCTGTCTCACGGCCGATCTCATTCGACCCTGGCACCATCCAAGGAATAATACCTACGCCGTCCGGAAAGACGACCACACATTCTGTACACATCTGCCACAGGGTTTTTGTGAATTTCGCTTCATCCAGCTCGTGGATAAACGTCATCGCCAGCACGTTAGTGGCATGGTTGTGCATGACTACCCGGTGGTTCGGATCCACTTTCAGACGTTCAATATGACTCATAAAGTGTGTGGGCAGCTCACTTGTCGGATTCGCACCAGTCTTCAGGCCCCACAGTACTTCCAGCTCCTGTCCATCATTCGATACACGCAGCAAACCCAGATTGCTCTCCGGATCAGCAAGCACGTTTTTGAAATATTTGCCCGAAGCGGTCACGATGAAGTACTTGCCTGCCAATTCATGTACCGAAAATGCCGGTTTGATTCGGCGTATGACCTGATTGACATCGATATATCTCGTGACTTCCTCTTCTTCCAGCAGATAGCTGACATTGCCGCCATTGCGCTCATCCCAGCCATTTTTCCACATATGCTGTGTAATCTCTGCCATCTCACGGACAAAAGGTATATTCCAACCTGCCACTTGCGTCGTTTCGTTGGTAAGGGTCACGTTCATGATCATTCTCTCCTCATTTTGAAAGATGATGATACTTCTCACGTACATAGTAAGTTCCTTTTTTCACATTCATTATACCTTTGATTATCTTTACTAGTCAATGATTAAACCATGATATATCTTTATTATGTTTTGTTTATATTTGTTTTTTTGTTTACTTCAAAAATAAATCAAAAAAATACCCCGCCGAATATCGGCAGGGTCAGTCACACATCTATCTAACACGAGAAGGGGTTTACAAGAAATATGTTACCCCCTCTACCTTAATAGAAGCTGAAAATCGAATAAAAAAACAATGAAAAATGGAAGATCAACCGTTTAAGTGCAACGATTCCATGTCTGATCTCGTCAAAATGTAGGACGGATGCATTTTGCCAGTCAGTTCGTTAAATTCATCGTTCTTATATATAAAACCGAGCTTCAGCAGCAGACGTCTAGAGACGCTATTTTCAGGATGATGCCCTGCGAAGAGCACATGGGCGTCCAATTCCTCAAATGCATAGCGGATCACCGCCTTAGATGCTTCCAGTGCGTATCCTTTTCCCCAGTGATCCCTGGTCAGGTGGACACCCAGTTCGTAGATTTTTTCATCTGGTGCGTAAGGCCGCAATCCGCAGCACCCCACGAACACACCTGTTTCCTTATCAAAAAGAGGCCAGTACTGTACCTTCATTTCCTGCTGCCTTTCCATTTCCTGTGCAAGTCTGGCCTCAATCTCATCCTCACTCAGAAACCCTTTCCTGCTAATCCATTTTGTCACCTCAGGATCGCCCCATAGCGCCGAAGCCAAGGGGCGGTCTTCTTCGCTCCATGTAGAGAATTCGAGCCGTTCCGTTTCAAGAAACGTATCTCTCGTCTTGATATTGCTTCCATTTGTTTGATTCATATTCTACCCCTCCTGCCTCTGTGCATCCCTACCGAATGCCTCTACTATAAATTACTCGAATTGCCTCCCTCGTAAACAAAACGAGGGAATATATAGGAGTAGCATGCTGTGGACTCTATTCATATATATAACTAAGATTCTCTCAAAGATAAAAAAAGCCCCTTGCCCACATCATGTCGGGCAAGGAGCTCATCAAAGCATGCTGCATCAATTAGAAATCAGATGTTGCGATTTGGATCGTACCTGTAGAAGCACCTGCCGCCGTAGTCAACAAAGCAGCGACGAGCAGCAAATGAACCGACAACGTAAGACTGTTACCCGCAGGAATCGTATACGTTATAACGGGTGCGTTGACACGGGTTACAACCAGGTCTACCGGAAAAGGACCAAAATTGTTGACCGTGATGCTGGCATTTGTACCTCCAAACAGATTCTCGTAATACGATTTCCCTACGCTTGCAGCCAGGTTGTAAAACTGTTGTGGTAAAAGGATGGCCATCGAAATCACCTCCTTTTTGCTTTGATACGGTATTCTATGTTTGAAATCTAGCATTGTAACGGTAAATTGACCGAGGAATTACGTCTATTTTTGCTAGACTTCATAGTTTGTATAGACTAATAACACAAAAAAGCCCCCGAGGGCGCGACACAAGAAAGTGTCTGCCTTCGGGGCCTCACTATTATGCATATAACATGAAGAAGTTTAACTCATGCCCTTGTTGCTTAAGATAGTTGTACAACTGGGAACGATGATGAAATACATGTGTTACCGTCTCAATTTGCCATTTAACCTGTACATGTCCATGTTCCATATAGAAGGCTTTGGTGGAGCGGTTCAACAGATCCTCTTCGCTCAGTGATACGATGTACGCTTTGTACGTTTCAAAATTGCGCCACAGCGTGGCTTCCAGTTGTTCAATATCCTCTATGCCGGATAGACTATTCTCTATCGTTCCTACTTCCGATTCACTCTTCTCCTGCATAATGGCAAGATCTGATGCCGTGATCTGGATCCAGTGGTGGACCAGCTCCACCAGTGAACGCATATTCTCCTGAGGACGGTAAGCCCAGTCTTCCGGACGAATCAGGCGAATCAGAGACGCTCCGGTTCTTACGCCTGTCTCCAGTTCGTCCAACAAGTGATCCCTAATTTGCATTGTTCCATTCATAGATTAAGTCTCCTTTATGTTATATTCTCTCGATTCCAGTATAAACGAAGGCTCGGTTGGTCTATTGTACAATTCGGACAACCTCCTTCGATGCTCTCTGGCAGCGGTCAACGGGGTTTCGCCGTACAACTTCCGCTCTGTATAATTGCCACAGTAAGCAAATGAGTGCTGCTCACAGACAGCATTGTATGTTATCAGGATATCCGTACAACCATCCGGTAATACCCGGCTGGGCACACCTTCCGTCAAGTTATAACCGGCATAAGGAGTTATGCCCGATTCCCAGAAGCACGCTATATAAGCTGTTAACACGGGAGATGGTGGTTGTTCAATGTAATACGTTTGTAGATCCATTCCGTTAATCTGAATCGGTTAAAACAACGGATGCAACCTGGCGTCCACTGCTGGCCTCCCTCCCCCATCGTATAGTTTTTTTCTATCCATCTATTTCATTCTATATCATATCATCAAAAGGATAATTTAGGAAAAAAATGCCCTGCCGGAGGACAATCCGATAGGGCCAGTCACACATCTATTTAACACGAGAAGGGGTTTACAAGATTCATCTTACCTTGGCTACCTTAAGTGAATCTGAAAATCAGATGAAAGGTACATCAAATTGGATTTCCCGTAATTAGCCTGCCCATCCTTTTGTCACAGAACAAAACAAAAAGATCCCAAAAGAGGTCACTTATACAAGTGCACATCTCTTGGGATCTTCTTTTACTCATGAATATGAGTTGCTAGATGTATGACAAGGTTTTTACACCTTTGCTTACATCATGCCGCCCATTCCACCCATGCCGCCCATGTCAGGAGCGCCAGCAGCGCCTGCAGGTTCTGGCTTGTCAGCAATAACCGCTTCAGTTGTCAAGAACATAGCTGCTACGGAAGCAGCGTTTTGCAGCGCATAGCGAGTTACTTTCGCAGGGTCAACGATACCTGCTTCGATCATGTTCACCCATTCGCCAGTAGCAGCGTTGAAGCCTACGCCCACTTGTTCTTTTTTCAGACGTTCCACGATTACGGAACCTTCTTCGCCAGCGTTAGCCGCGATCGTGCGGATTGGAGCTTCCAGAGCGCGCAGGACAATGTTCACGCCTGTTTGCTCATCGCCGGACAGGCTTACACCTGCAACCGCGTGATATACGTTCATAAGCGCTGTACCACCACCGGATACGATACCTTCTTCAACCGCAGCGCGAGTTGCGTTCAGGGCATCTTCGATGCGTAGTTTGCGTTCTTTCAATTCTGTTTCAGTAGCCGCACCGACTTTGATTACTGCTACGCCGCCGGACAATTTAGCCAGACGCTCTTGCAGTTTTTCTTTGTCGAACTCGGAAGTTGTTTCTTCCAGTTGTGTACGGATTTGGCTAACACGTGCATCGATATCGGATTTGTTACCAGCACCGTCAACGATGATTGTGTTTTCTTTGGTTACACGGATTTGACGAGCTGTACCCAGTTGTTCCACAACAGCGGATTTCAGGTCCAGACCCAGTTCTTCCGTGATTACTTGGCCACCAGTCAGGGCAGCGATATCTTGCAGCATTGCTTTACGACGGTCACCAAAGCCTGGAGCTTTAACAGCTACAGCGTTGAATGTACCACGCAGTTTGTTAACAACCAGCATCGCCAACGCTTCGCCTTCGATATCTTCAGCGATCAGTACGAGCGGTTTGCCTTGTTGTACGATTTTCTCAAGCAATGGCAGGATGTCCTGTGTGCTGGAGATTTTTTTGTCTGTGATCAGGATGTACGGGTTGTCCAGAACAGCTTCCATTTTGTCCGTGTCCGTGATCATGTATGGAGAGATGTAACCGCGGTCGAATTGCATACCTTCAACCACTTCCAGCTCTGTTGCGAATCCACGGGATTCTTCAACAGTGATAACGCCGTCTTTACCCACTTTTTCCATAGCTTCAGCGATCAGTTCGCCTACTTCTTCGTCAGCTGCAGAGATTGCTGCAACTTGTGCGATGGATTGTTTGGTTTCAACCGGTTTGGAGATGGATTGCAGCTCAGCAACAGCCGCTTTTACCGCTTTGTCGATCCCTTTACGGATACCGATTGGGCTGGCGCCTGCAGTTACGTTTTTCAGACCTTCTGTGATCAGCGCTTGAGCGAGTACAGTAGCTGTTGTCGTACCGTCACCGGCAACATCGTTGGTTTTGGTTGCTACTTCTTTAACCAGTTGTGCACCCATGTTTTCGAATGCATCTTCCAGTTCGATTTCTTTTGCAATGGTAACACCGTCATTCGTGATGAGCGGGCTTCCGAATTTTTTCTCCAGAACCACGTTACGGCCTTTAGGACCGAGTGTTACTTTTACTGCGTTAGCCAATGCGTCCACACCGCGAAGCATGGAGCGACGAGCGTCTTCACTAAATTTAATGTCTTTAGCCATGGTAAGAAAACCTCCCTAGTATATTGTGTAAAATGGTATTGCTATATGGTTCGGTTAACCGATTAAATTTGAATTAGTCGAGAATCGCGTGGATATCGCTCTCTTTCATAATCAAATATTCTTTACCTTCGAATTTGATTTCTGTTCCGGCATATTTGGAGAAGATTACGCGGTCTCCTTCTTTCACTTCCAGAGCTACACGTACGCCGTCTTTCAGTGCACCCGCTCCAACGGCAATAATTTTGCCCTCTTGCGGTTTTTCTTTAGCAGAGTCCGGAAGTACGATCCCGAAAGAAGTTGTTTGCTCTTGCTCCAGTGGTTCTACCAATACGCGTTCACCTAAAGGTCTGATCATGAAAAATAGCCTCCTTTTGAAATTATATAACGTTGCATTGTAGGTTGTAGCCATATGTATTAGCACTCGACAGTGTTTAGTGCTAACAACCAACTTTATGATACTCAACTTGAAGCATGATTTCAAGTCCTTTTCATGAATTCATATGAGAATTTACGCTGCATTAACATCAGGACACCGAAATGACGTGCTTAAGTACTGTATCCCTTGTTGAATAGCCCCCGGTTCAGAGCCACAAGTGAACCCTACAACCGAACCAGCAGATTGCCCTTCTCCATTGTATCCATTGCTGGACAAAATATGCCTGCCTGTCCCAGAACTAATACACCAAAATCTCAGTACAATGTAAGCATCCTGTCTAAAAGAAGATAAGAATAAGAGCACAGGAAAATGCCTCTTAACCTGCGCTCTGCTCATTTTTGGCACGAACATATCGGGACTCTGCCGCTTCATCGGCTGCAAGTTGCTTGCGATATACAATGGCGGACAGAAACACACTGATTTCATACAAAAGCAGTAAGGGAATCATGACGAGCAGATCGGATATGAAATCCGGCGGTGTCACGACCACTGCGATAAAAATAAGGACAAAATAGGCTACCCGGCGCATTTTGCGAAGCCTGATCGGATTCAATATTCGCAACCCTGTCAGGAACATGATGAGCAGCGGAAGCTCGAATAACAGCGATACCGGCAGCACAATGCCAAACAGGAAACTGAAGTACTGCTTCATCCCGTACGTCTCCACAAGCCCCATCTTTTCCGTAATCGTAGATGTAAAGGCAAGTGCCATCGGAAACACCACATAGTACGCAAAGGCCAGTCCAACCAGAAATAACAGAAATACATAAGGCACATACTTCAACGTGGCTTTTCGCTCACGCGGTCTCAAGCCTGGACTGACAAACTTCCAAATCTGAAATACTGTAAACGGCAATGTAATAATTAAGGAAAACAACCCGGCAATCTTCATGTAGATTCCAATTCCATCCCAGAAAGAGAAAGCATGCAGCACAAAACCCTGAGCCGATTCTGCTTTGGTCAAATAACGGTACACCGGGTCTGCTACAAAAAAGCCTGCCACCAGGCCCAAAATAAAAACGCTCAACACATAGATCAGCCGCTTGCGCAGCTCGCTCAAATGTTCCGCAATGGTCATTTCTTCATTCTGCTGCGTCATTCCTGCCCTCCATTGTTGCCAGCTTAAAATACAAAACCCTTCCGGCAGGAAGGGATTTCTCATTCATTGCCGTCAAGACTACTCCGGCAGGCGCTTGTCCGCAGGCTTGTGGGCGGGCTGACTTTCCGCTGCCAGCGGTTTGTCCTTATCCTGCTCTTTGCGAGTGGACGAATCATCATCAGAGATAATGTCACGTGCGCCTTCTTTGAATTCACGGAAGGTACGTCCGACTGCACGTCCCAGTTCCGGCAGCTTGTTGGGTCCAAACAACAACAACGCGATCACGGCCAGCAAAATAAAACCTGTTGGTCCAATGGAACTAAACATTGATATTCCTCCTCGTTTCAAGCTTCGAAGATGCGTACACTCGGCCATATACTCATAGATGCCTCTGCTGTATTTTAGAATTAAGCCCATCATACCACAGATGTAACCACTTACATAACCCGCAAAATCAACTAAGGAGTATGAATGAACATTTCTTTTACGCTGCTGTTGGGTGAGTGGTTCTTTTATTGCTTGAATTGCCCTGTAACCATCAGAAGTGCTTCAGGAAGCTGATCCATGATCGCTGCCAGATGTTCATGCACACCCTTCGGAGTACCCGGCAAATTAACAATCAGCGTACGTCCACGAATACCGCACACACCCCGGAACAGCATCGCTGAACGATTTTTGCCCATGACGCTGTATCTCATCGCTTCGGCCATTCCAGGAACTTCACGTTCAATGACCCGACGTGTCGCCTCCGGCGTAATATCACGAATCGCCAGCTCCGTACCTCCGGTTGTCAGTACCAGGTCTGCATGAAAATAGTCAGTCATCTCAATCAAAGCCGCAATAATCTCATCGGGTTCATCCGGAACGATGCGGTACTCCACGATTTCCCCACCCAGTTCTTCTTCCACAAGCTCCCGGATCACTTGTGCACTTGTATCCTCACGTTCCCCGCGGGCCCCTTTGTCGCTGGCTGTCAGGATTGCTGTTCTCCACACCATAAAGATCACCCTTCTCCTCTATGAAAATAAATGTCCCTTATCGGTTGAAATCACCGTTTTTGCCACCACTCTTGGATTGCAGCAGGGTTGGTCCGATAATCATGTCTTTTTGCAATGCTTTGCACATGTCATAGATCGTTAATGCCGCCGCCGAGGCCGCCGTAAGTGCCTCCATCTCGACTCCGGTTTTGCCTTCGGTTTTGACGGTAACCTGGATCGATAATTCATCCAGGCCATTGTCCTCAAAACGGATATCCACACCATTCAGCGCGAGCGGATGGCACATGGGAATCCAGTCGGACGTTTTTTTGGCACCTTGGATCCCCGCAATTTGAGCCACGGCTAGGACATCGCCCTTTCCGATGCGGCCCTCCCGTATCGCTTCAAGCGTAGAGGGGTTCATCGTTACCTTGGATACGGCCACTGCCGTTCGCACAGTGACTTCCTTTCCCGAAATATCCACCATTCGGGCACGTCCCTGCTCGTTAAAATGAGTCAGCTTTCCTTCGCCCGAATCCGATCCATTCATAGCATTTGAGCTCAATACATCACAACCCTTTATTCGATATGTAGTATACCTTCGGTTGTCATCAACAGATCCATACGCAGATCAAGCGGGTCCATCGGGATTTCATCCTGCAGCTGTCCCGGCAAGACGAATGCAGCAAGAAGCGGCCTTCTACCCGCCGTATAACACTCCGCTTCAAGTATCTCGGCAAAGCGATCATAATAACCGCCTCCGTAACCGATTCGCCCACCGTGAGGATCATATCCCAGACCCGGTACAATGACGAGATCAATGTCCGGCCAGTCCTCGCGGTGAAGCACTTCACAGGTGTCTTTGGGTTCAGGAATCCCCCACACGCCAGGCTCGATATCCTTCTCGCCTCTCACACGCCGCAATTCCATTCGTGCTGGATTGGCCAGCACTTTCGGTGCGAACATCCTGTCGCCATGCTTCCAGCCATCCTCAAACAGAAAGGTCGTGGGTGCTTCGCTTCCATAAGACAAGTAGCTGAAAATGGTCAGTCTCTGTTTATCTTGTCGAAGCCGCCGCAACTCACGTTTGGCTACAAGGCTGATTTCCATCATCGCGTGCTGACGAAGCGTTTCATCCATCCGATCACGACTCTGCCTTAGTCTGGAACGAAGCTGGCTTTTTTGTTCCGTCCGATCCTGCATGTCCCTGAATAACCTCCTGTTGATGTGGAAGGTAATTAAAAAAGCGTCAATACAAAAAAACAATTATATGTTAAGACCAGTTGTCATCTCGTTGAAATCATTAAAATGAGTGATTTTCTGCAAAATCCTCATGTAATAACATGCCTTCTTTCAGTTTATCACTGATTGAACAAAAAGACTACACGCCGGGGCTCTCCTAATCGGTGCATTTGATCTGTATTTCATGTAAACTGGAATGTAGTTGAATAATCAAGAACAGGACCTATGGAGGAACTTAATTATATGCTGCTGCAAGTATCCGGAATTATTAAACGTTATGGTGTCGATCCGATTCTGGACGGCGTGAACCTACAAATATTAGAGCGTGAACGCATCGGACTCGTCGGTGTAAACGGTGCAGGCAAATCCACCCTGCTCAAAATCATTGCAGGCGAAATGTCCTATGATGGCGGGCAAATTTTCAAATCCAAAGAAACCACACTGGGTTATCTCGCCCAGAACAGCGGCCTGCAATCCGACCGCTCCATATGGGAAGAGATGATGCATGTTTTCGCCCATCTCACCCAGGCTGAGACGGAACTGCGCAAAATGGAGCAGGATATTGCCGATCCCGCCCAGATGGAGGACGAGAAAAAATATGCGGACCTGCTTGAACGCTACGCTCAGCGCTCCGATTGGTTTAAAGACCACGGCGGGTATGCGATGGAAACACGCATTCGCAGCGTTTTACACGGGATGGGTTTTGGTGAATTCTCGCCTGATACTCCGATTGCCACGCTGAGTGGTGGGCAAAAGACACGTCTTGCTCTTGCCCGCATTCTGCTTCAGGCACCGGATCTGCTCATGCTGGACGAGCCTACCAACTATCTGGACATCCCGACGCTAACCTGGCTTGAAGATTATCTGAGAGGTTATTCGGGGGCATTGCTGGTTGTGTCCCATGACCGGTATTTCCTTGACCGGCTTGTGACTACCATTGTGGAGATCGAACGGCATCGCTCCAAAAAATATACAGGCAACTACAGCCGGTATATGGAACTGAAGGCTGCTGAGTATGAGAGTCAGATGAAGCAGTACGAGAAGCAGCAGGACGAAATTGCCAAGATGGAAGACTTTGTTCAGAAAAATATTGTACGTGCTTCCACAACGAAACGTGCTCAAAGCCGCCGCAAAGCACTGGACAAGATGGAACGTCTGGATAAGCCGATGGGTGATTTGAAAAAGGCACATTTCTCGTTTGAGACCGCGGTCATGTCCGGCAAGGAAGTGCTTCGTGTAGACGATCTTTCTGTTGCTTACGACGAAGCTTCTCCCTTATTCCGAAATGTGTCATTTGATCTGCGGCGCGGGGAAACGGTGGCCCTGATTGGACCCAACGGGATCGGGAAATCCACGATGCTAAAATGCCTCACCGGAAGCCTGCGTCCGGCAAGCGGCGAGATCCAGTGGGGAACCAAAGTCCAGATCGGCTATTATGATCAGGAACAGACGGGCCTGAATCCTAACAATACCGTGCTGGAAGAGCTCTGGAGTGCCTATCCTGGCATGGAGGAAGCGAGAATCCGCACCGTGCTTGGCAACTTTTTGTTTAGCGGAGATGATGTACTCAAAAAGATTTCATCGCTGAGCGGTGGGGAGAAAGCCCGGGTCTCCCTTTCCAAGCTCATGCTCAAAGAAGCCAATATGCTGATTCTCGACGAGCCTACGAACCATCTCGACTTGTTCGCCAAAGAAGTGCTGGAAGCGGCACTCATGGACTATGAAGGCACACTGCTGTTCATCTCCCATGACCGTTATTTCCTCAACAAAATGGCCGAACGTATCGTGGAGCTGCACCCAGGAGGAACAGAGCATTACCTCGGAAACTATGATGACTATATGGAGAAAAAGCAGGAGCTGGAGGACATTGCACGTGAAGCTGCAGAAGCAACGCTCGCTTCTTCCAAGCGGTCTGTCAAATCCGAACAGGAAACAACGGAAAAGTCGGGAGCCGCTTCATTCGAAGCCGACAAGCAAGCCAAACGCGAGGAGCGTAACCGGCAACGGAAACAGGAAGCGTTGGAACAGCAGATTGCCGATCTTGAAACAGAAATTACGGAGCTTGAAGCCCAGATGGCCCTTCCAGAGGTGTATCAGGATTATATGAAACTGCAGGAACTCCAGAATGATGCAGAAACACGCAAGCTTCAGCTCGCCAAGGCATACGAAGACTGGGAAGCCCTGGCTATGGAATCCTGATCTCTCATTTCTTATGATTCCAGAACATTCAACTTACGCAAGCAAAATAAAGAAACAGTAGAAGCCGATTCCTTGATGGGATCGGCTTTTTCGTTAATTTATTAATAAACATAAGAATTTATATTCAGCTTTTTTCATTTGTCAAATTTACTCGAATTTTGAAAAATATTTTTCAGCTGACTCTTCTCCTATTTATCCACAGATAAGCAAGATAGCAAGCAATCCACTCAAGTTAATTATACAGCGGTAGAATCGCATTTTTGAATAAAAACCATATTTATCCACCGAGTTATCCACGTTATCCACAGTTTTGTGGATATTATAACTACACACTATCCCCTAAACCCTTTTATTTTCGAAAACTTTGCTGGATTGACTTTGCATTAGTTACCCACAAATTATCCTGAATATGTGGATAACTATAATCACATCTTGACAGATCGTTTTTTCCCCATATAGATTATTACACATAATAAGACAAAAGCAGACCTTTGTAAATAAGGTCTGCTCTTCAGAATCGTAATGAACCACATTATTCTTTATTTAGCTCCATCAACTATCAACCTGTTTAAACATGTACCGACTTGTCACTTTCAGAAGACTCTGCCTTGAGCCCAGCTGCATTACATGCCGCCACATAGGCAAGACCCGCCGCCATAACGATATCATTGTGTGTAGCAGTCCCCCTGAATTCCCGCCCTGCACGTTCCACCGCAACAGCCGCCTCTGCCGTTGCTTCTTCTCCCCCGCTCAGTGCATGGATCTCCATGTCCACGAAGGTAATATCATCGGAAATACTCTGACCGATCGCACGGATGGCCGCTTCTACCGGACCACTGCCAACCGCAGAATACGTCTGTTCGCCTGCACCTGTCCGGATTCGAACAGCTGCCATCCGATCAGTCATGCTGCCTGCCGTTACCTGCAGTTCGACCAGCTCATAATCCTGCGCAGGGATGTTCATCGTCTGGCTGACCATTTGCAGTAACTGATCGTCACTGACCACCTTCTGTTGATCGGCAGTTTCTTTGAATACTTCGTACAGCTGCTCCATTTGCTGCTCATCAGGCTCAAATCCGTATTTGCGAACGCGGTCTTTCAGCGCATGACGACCCGAATGTTTACCCAGAATAATCATGCTGCGCGGAATACCCAGTGCTTCAGGATCCATGATTTCATATGTGTTCCGATTCTTCAGCAGTCCATCCTGATGGATTCCGGATTCATGCTGGAACGCGTTGCGTCCAACGACCGGTTTGTTGTAAGCAATCGGGAAATGCATGGCCCGGCTGATCTGGCGGGAGGTTTCGTACAGCTGATTCAATTTGATATTCGTCGTGGCACCGATGGCATCTCCGCGCGTTTCGAGTGCCATAATCAGCTCTTCCAAGGCACAGTTTCCTGTACGCTCTCCAATCCCATTAATCGTTACTTCGATTTGGGAAGCCCCATTCGCTATCGCAGCCAGGCTATTAGCCACCGCAAGTCCCAGATCATTGTGACAGTGGGCACTGTACCTCACTTGATCGCCGCCTCTTGCCCCTTCGCGGACACGGCGAAACATTTCTCCGTACTCATGCGGAAGCGCATAACCGACCGTATCCGGCAGATTGATAATGCTGGCGCCAGCTTCAATAGCTACCTCAACCATCTCGATCAGATCATCCATCTTGGTGCGGGCTGCATCCATGGCAGTGAATTCCACGATATCCGTGAATTGGCGTGCATAAGACACCATCTCACGTGCAGTAGCGACGACTTCACTCCGCGGACGACGCAACTGGTGCTCAATATGAATATCCGAAGAAGAGATGAACAGGTGAATTCGGCGACGTGCTGCATCAGCAGTTGCCTTCACCGCGGCATCGATGTCTCCTTTGACCGCACGGGCAAATCCGCAAATTTCCACGTTTTGCAGCTGTCTCGATATCGCCTGGACCGCCGCGAACTCACCCGGACTTGAGATCGGGAATCCAGGCTCGATGACGTCAATACCCAGAGAAGCCAACTGATGTGCCAGTTCAATTTTTTGCTCAGGCTGCAGACTCGCTCCCGGTGCCTGCTCTCCATCGCGCAGTGTCGTATCAAAAATCTCAATCATGCGTTTGTTATTGTTCGTTGTCATATTCATCAACCTCCATCAAATTTAATTGTATATTGGATTTGGGGATCGGAACGAGGCGTTCGCTTCCCGTTTTCTATGTTTATTCATTCGCATTCCATGCCGATGTGCACGTCGACTTGCACGCCGGACTCATTTTTTTTCAAACCATGATTATTGGAATCCCATTGCCCACCCTGCTGCCGGCAGCAAACACAAATAACCCGCCATCTCATCTAAGAGACGGCGGGTTATTTCCCCTCCGCGGTACCACTCTTGCTTGACGATCCCGGCCTGCGCCGTGAATCATCCACCTCGTCGTCTCCAGTCTCACCATTAGTACGCTGTTTGAAGCGTGTAAAGGATTGTTCTGGAGAAACACCCTATAACGGAGGTCAGCCGTTGCCGTGTACACAGGACTTCTGCTTCCACAGCTCCGTTCCCGGGCGAGATTCAAACGATATCAGCCACTGCGTCGCACCACCCCGCAGCTCTCTGAGCGCTTCATCGTTCTACTGCTCCCGTTCATTACATTTATCGTATGTAAAAACCATTTTTCCAATCAAAAAAGCCTGCCCTCTCTCGCAATATTGCAAGAGACGACAGGCTATAACCTTCGCGGTACCACTCTTGTTGACTTTTCCATTCACCTGAGGCAGATTCCGGTATGCGTCCATACGGTTCTATTCCCCAAGGATGACTAAAAGTCCCCTTAGTCATTGCAGAGCTCATATCCAAAATGCAGATTATTCACCCTACAATGGCCCAATCACGGAGGCGACCCGTAACGATGTACTTCGGAATCTCCAGAGAGTTACCGTGTTCCATCATTCCGCTTCCAGGCGAGTTTCAGGTTTCCTTCGACTGCGTTGCACCACCCCGCAGCTCTCTATGACCCGGATGTACCCTACTGTTCCTGTTCATTGCGTTTTAATTCAGGACTTCAATATCCTGTTTAAATTTGTAACTAATATACATTCTTCACATATCGGCTGTCAACTCTTTAATTCAAATGCTTGTCTACACGGACTGGACAGACCAGGCCTCCAAGGATAATCCCGGATCTGCCTTGGCATCAAATTCCGATATTTCGCCCCGCTGCCATTTCAGATATGCGGCAGCTCCGATCATCGCTGCGTTGTCCGTACAATACTCCATCGGCGGAATCAACAATTCGAGTCCCTCCTTGGCACAACGCTCCTGCAATGCAGAGCGCAAGCCGCGGTTAGCCGCTACACCTCCGCACAGCAGCAATTGGCGTGATCCATATTCACGAACGGCTCTTACTGCTTTCTCCACCAGAACCTCCACGACAGCTTCCTGGAACCCGCGTGCAACGGCCGATGGCTCCAGTGTTTCTCCGCGCATTTTGGCCTGATTGAGTGCATTCAGCACAGCCGATTTCAAACCACTGAGACTAAAATCATATGAACCGGCTTCCAGCCATACCCGAGGTAATGGCACAACCTGCTCTGCTTCGGACGCCATCCGGTCCACATGAGGGCCGCCTGGATATGGGCACCCCAGTGCTCGTGCTACCTTGTCATAGGCCTCACCTACAGCGTCATCCCGTGTGCGGCCGATCAGTTTGAACTTGCCTTCAGATTCCATATGCACAAGCTCCGTATGCCCGCCAGACACAACAAGTGCCATCGCAGGGTACTGCAGCTCATGCGTAAGCCGGTTGGCATAAATATGGCCGGCAATATGATGTGTGCCAATAAGCGGTTTGCCCAAGGCCATGGCAAGCGTTTTGGCTGCAACGATACCGACCAGCAATGCACCAACCAGTCCCGGTCCTTGGGTCACCGCAATTGCACTCAAATCTCTGGGGCGGATGCCGGATTGGTCAATGGCTTGCTCCATCATCAGGGTGATTACTTCGACATGCTTGCGTGAAGCGACCTCAGGCACAACTCCGCCAAATGCCTTATGTGTCTCAATCTGGCTGGAGATCAGGTTGGACAGCACTTCTTTTCCATCCTTGACCACGGCAACCGATGTTTCATCACAGCTGGTCTCCACCGCCAAAATATAGGATGGAGCTGATTGTTGTTTATCACTCAGTTCATTCATGAATCCGTTACGCTTCCTTCCTCTTCGCCGCTCCGGCCAGCAGGCGGCAAATTCGCCCACATAATCATCGCATCCTCCTGATTGTCGGAGTAATAGCCTTTGCGAAGACCTGCCGATTCAAACCCTTTTTTCTCATACAAACGCTGGGCAACAAGGTTTGACACCCTGACTTCCAGCGTCATTCGCTCCATGCCAAGATATGCCGCTGTCTTCATGAGCTCATCCAAAAGCTTTTCGCCTAGCTTGCGCCCACGGTAAGCCTGTCTGACAGCAATGTTTGTAATGTGGGCCTCATCCATAATGGTCCACATTCCGGCATATCCAATGGCCGTACCGTCCAGTTCCATGACCATATATTTGGCAAAATGATTATTCGTCAATTCGTTTCGAAATGCTTCTTCCGTCCAGGGCATTGTAAAAGCCTCATATTCAATAATCATAACATCAGGGATATCATTCAATGTCATGAGTCTGAACTGAAGCGCTGCATTCTGCCCGTACGCTTCCATACCGTCCATCCGGCTCGCCACCCTTTCTTCAGCCTTTGCGCAGTAGATTGGCTTCCGCTTCAGCCAGCTGGGTGTAATTCGGCACCAGCGCATGTACGTCATCGCGCTGCCCTGCAAGCAGCGCTTCGGCGCCGAGGCGCCCGATCCAGCGGCCTTCCAGCTCATAGGGAACGAGCTGGAGCGCCGTTCCTGCGGGGCAGCGGAGCTCAGCCGCTGCTGCCGCATGCGGGCCCGTCTCGCCGACAATCCAGACGGCAGCGGGCCGCTCTTCCGGCGCCGCCTCCGCCATGCGGGCGGCGAGGGCTTCCAGCCATCCGTCCACCAGGCGGATGGCATCAGGCGCCAGCCGCCGGGGCGCATCGCTCCCGGCGGAGGCAAACAGCGCGGTGTAGGCTTGACCGCGCCGTGCATCCACGAGCGGAACGATCCAGTGGACAGGGGCGGCACCTGTGCCGCCCTGGTCCGCGGATGGCGTTCCGCCAGCCCCTGCTGCGGCATCCTCTGCCGCAGCTTCGGCCTTGGCCGCGAGGCCGCGGTGCCAGCCGCCCCAGGCCATTGCCTGCAGGCTGGACACCCCGGCAACGGGGATGTCCCATGCCCAGGCGAGCGTTTTCGCCGCGGTCACCGCAATGCGGATGCCCGTGTATGAGCCTGGGCCAATGCCGACGGCAATGCCGTCCAGCCTGCCTGGCTCTGTGCCGCTGGCTGCCAGCAGCTGTTCCATTACAGGCACGACGTGCACGGAGTGATTCCGTTCGGCACGTTCATTACGCTCCTCCAGCAGCGCGTGATCTTCCATCACCGAGGCAGCCATCACCGCGGTGGACGTATCCAACGCCAAAAACCGCTGACGCGGCTTTTTTTGTAAATCTTCCATCATCATTTGACTCCATTCTGTCTGAACTGCCGGCATATGGCGGCATAAGTCTCACCGTATCCATCCAGCGTAATCGTGCGATCCTCCGGACCGGTCGTTTCTATCTGTACATGCAGATGCTCTTCAGGCAGCAGCTCGGGAATGATACTGGCCCACTCCACCAGACTGACTCCGGCACCATAGAAGTATTCATCCAGTCCAAGCTCGTCCGCTTCTTCCAGTGAAATACGGTACACATCCATGTGATATAAAGGCAAACGCCCTTCATATTCCTTGATTAGCGTAAACGTCGGGCTGTTCACCACTTCACGTATACCCAAATGCCAGGCAAACTTTTGTGAAAATGCCGTTTTGCCCGCGCCCAAATCACCGTCCAGTGCAATTACCATTCCGGCGGTTGCCTGTTCGGCAAGTGCGGACGCGAGCGCTTCTGTATCTGCAATGCCATGGGAGTGATACACCCACTGCTCATGCTTCTGATTCAATATACGCCCCACCTTTGGCGGTCCAGCCGCCTGAGTTCACTTTGAACCTTATTATATCGGTCCCTTTCTTCCCCCGCAACACCGGGGATTGGAAGCGAAAGCGAGACCGGCCAGACCCAAAGACAAATAAACCGGCACCTGACGGCACCGGCTTTACCTGAACATCCTTCTTCCTGTCGTTTACTCTCTACTCCTCCAGGCGATCCACACGAACCGTCTGTGTATTACCGGGATTGCTGCCCACCTGAACGGTTGCCATTCCGTTGGCCTCATCCACATGTTCGATCCAGACCGGATCCCCTTCAAGTGTCACGGCAATGGTATCTTTCGAATCGTAGATTGCCTTGGCGCGTTTCACATCCATCATCTTATTCATACTCTCCTTCCGGATCATCATGTGGTTCACGAATCATCGTGTCAGTCGTACTCTCACCAATAAAGCCGTTATCCTCGGTAACCTGACCTCCACCTAGCCCTTCATTGACCATCCGATCGATGTCGAGCATGAATGATTCCCGGTCAAGTGGCAGCTTTTCAGAAGTCACCGCTTCCCAGTTCACCGCACTAGCTGGCGTATGGAACGCTTCGGAATCCTCAGCCCCGGCAATGGGATATGGAGAAAAGGCATGCTTGTGTGCTTCTTCTTCATCCCTTCTGTTCTTCATTTCGGCACCTCCCGGCTTGTTCATTTCGTTCACTTCCTGCTTCACATGCTTAAAAACCCTCTGCTTTTCAAGCATGTTTCTGTTATCATCCCCCAGTCAGCCTGAACCATACGAATTCGTACTGATGACGATTATCCCGGCACCGAGATGCCCATACTACTAATAAAAAGGTACCCCGGAAAGGAGCCGACCCATGCATACGGTCTGGAAAGGTGCAATCAGCTTCGGTCTCGTGCATGTCCCTGTCAAAATGTTCTCGGCTACCGAAGACAAAGACATCTCCATGCGATACATCCATAAAGTCTGCGGCAGTCCGCTCGCTTATGTACGACAATGTCCTTCCTGTGAAGTGGATGTGAAATGGGAAGAAATCACCAAAGGTTATGAATACGAAAAAGGAAAATTTGTACTCTTCGAGAAAGACGAGCTGGAGGCACTGAATGATTCGGCCAGCAAAACCATCACCATTCTGGATTTCGTGGACTTGACCGAGATCGATCCGATCTATTTTCAGAAAACATATTATCTGTCCCCGGACCAGGCCGGCGGAAACGCCTATCAGCTGCTAATGACCGCCATGCGCGATACCGGAAAAATTGGCATAGCCAAGGTTTCCATTCGTTCGAAAAGCAGCCTGGCTGCAATTCGCGTGCTAGAGGATTGTCTTTCCATGGAAACGATTTTCTATCCGGATGAAATTCGTCCCGTTTCCCAGGTGCCAAACCTGCCCGAAGCCCAAAATGTCAATGATAAAGAGCTGACGATGGCGAAACTGCTGATTGACCAGCTGTCTACGCCTTTTGAACCCGGCAAATATACAGACGACTACCGTGAAAAACTGCTGGAACTTATTAATCACAAAGTTGCAGGTGAAGAAATCAAGATTGCACCGGCCAAACCGGAAGCAAATGTCATGGATCTCATGGCTGCACTGCAGGCCAGTATCGAGGCTGTCAAGCCCATTCCGGCTGACCCTGGAACAACGACAGCCAAACCCAAAAAACGCGCTCCCAAAAAGACCGTTCAAGCTGTTGTCGGAGGGGACACAGAAGCTCCCCCCAAAAAGAAAAGAGCCGCGTCCAAATCCAAAACATAACGAAAAATATAATCGAGTTCAGCACGATCCGTCCGGCTCTGGCAGCCGGATTTTTGTTGTTCAGACTTCCATTACCAAAACAGTGACTCCTCTTTCCAATCTGAAAAATCAATTGACGAAAGATAATTTATATTTTATATTAACTTATGAAAAGTAACTTATTTATAATTATAAAGTTTAGCCTTTATGATTCAGAATTCATTAACGTTACCATACCTTCATTGTCATTTAGATGAGATGAATAAAACCATTTATTTATTAGGAGGATACTCTTATGACTACCCCATATCAAATCCCCAGCACCACCCATTTGGGCGAAGTAAGCCTGAAAATCAGCAACCTGGAGCGATCCATTCAATTTTACACGGAAGTGGTCGGACTCCAAGTATTGGAACGTCACGAAGGGGTGGCAACGATGACTGCTGACGGCAAACAGTCCCTGGTGCGTCTTGAAGAGCTAACCGATGCGGTGACTCTGCCTGTTCGTTCACACGCCGGATTGTATCATTTCGCCATTCTGCTGCCTGACCGCAAGTCACTTGGTCTTGCCCTTCGCAACCTCGCTGCCTCCGGCATTGAGATTGGTCAGGGCGATCATCTGGTGAGTGAGGCATTCTATATTTCTGATCCGGACCAGAACGGAATTGAAATTTATGCAGACCGTCCGCGTGATACCTGGAGACGGGATGCAGACAATAACTACATCATGTCAAGCGATCCGGTGGATGTGCAGAGTTTGTTTGACCTCTCCGAGAATGAGCCTTGGAATGGCCTGCCTGCTGGAACCGTTATCGGTCACGTACACTTTCATGTACGCAGCCTGGAAGAATCCCGCCGCTTCTATACAGGTGTGCTCGGTTTTGATGTCGTAGGCAATTTCGCTGGTATGTCAGCTCTATTTGTTTCCGCCGGCGGGTATCACCACCACATTGGCCTGAATATCTGGGCTGGGACAGGCGCGCCGGTGAATCCGGACCGTGCCACAGGGATCGACTATTTTACCATCGTATACGCCGGACAGGAACCATTGCAGCAAGCTCTGGAACAATTGCGGCAGCAAGGTGCCGCTCTTGAAGAACATGATGGCAGCTGGTTTACCACCGACCCGCAAAATATACGTGTTCGCTTGATCACAGCCGGATAAACCTGTTATTTGATGACTTTCTTATAAATTCATAAATCCCATGTTATACCGAGACAGCTCGGACAGTGTGCAGCTCTTTTCTATGAGATTGCCAATGTCCGGGCTTTTTTATTATATATTTGGTGAAATTGGCGCATCCTAACCTAATATCCAGCTCGACAAACGAAGGAGAATCCAAATGGTTGAAAAGGGACGTTTGACGGTAAGGCAGCTTGGCGCCTTACTGTTCCTCTGTACAATTGGTGAACAGATTCTCGTATTTCCAGCCATGATCACTTCGTTCGCGCACGAAGATGCCTGGATATCTGCGTTGCTGGGCGTCGCTGGGGGAATCGGGATTCTGTCCATCATGCTGGCAGCCTACAAACTTCATCCCCGGCTGAATTTGGTTGAGAATGCACTTCGAACATTAGGACCTTGGATCGGGGGTTTGTTCAGCTGTTTTTATTTGTTTTATTTTCTGATCAGTACATCCACATTCGTCAGGGAAATCGGCGATTTCATGTCCACCCAGATCTTACACGATACACCACTGTGGATTGTACATCTGCTCTTTGTCTGCCCTCTGGTATGGGGACTTATATGCGGTCTGGAGTGTATAGCCAGAAGTGCCGAGGTTTTTCTCCCATTAGTTGTATTGTTTCTGCTTATATTGACGGTGTGTCTTCTTCCTCATCTCAAACTGGAAAATATCCAGCCTGTTCTTGCCCAAGGCTTCCTTGATCCATTCCGGGGCTTCATTGCAGTACTTACTTATCCGTACTGTGAGTTATGTATTTTCATGATGCTGTTTCCTTACGCCAAGCAGGAGCCACACCTGGAGAAGGATATCCTTCTGGCAGGACTTATTGGCGGTCTGATGCTAACACTGACGCTGACCATTTGTCTTCTCGTGATGGGGCCCTTTATGACACAGCATCATTGGTTCGCTTCATTTCAACTGTCGGAAAAGATTAATATAGGCAACTTTCTGCAGCGGATTGAAGCCTTCATGGCATCCGTGTGGATTATCGCTGTTTTTTTCAAAAGCATTCTGTTCTTCTACAGTTTTGTCTTAGGAATTACACATCTGTTCAGCCTATCCAGCTACCGTTCACTTATCCTGCCGTCAGCTCTTCTAATTCTGGCCATGTCCATTCTGGTTTCTCCAAATCAAATTTTCTATCTCAAGGTGATTATTCCCTATTGGATTGATTGGGATCTTACCTGCGGCATCGCACTCCCTGTACTGCTCATTCTGGTACATCAATTCAAATCACGTTTATCCAAAATATAAATATCCACAGCTCGCAGCAGATTAGACAGAAAGGAGCCTGCACATGTTCACACCTTTGACCCCGTTTGAGCCTATATCCCGGGACAACATTCCAATCGGACCCAACTGGATTGCTCAGGTGAAATGGGATGGCGTTCGCATGCTTGCTTACGAGGATGGCAATGAACTCAAATTGATAAATCGCAGACTGCATGATCGAACTGTCCAATATCCCGAGCTGGTTTCCGCACGAAACCTGTGCAGCGTTCCCTCTTATATCCTGGATGGCGAAATTATTGCGCTAGACCCGGAAACGGGGAAACCTTCCTTTTACCATGTACTGCGCCGGGACCGCATGAGTAGACCTGACGGAATTGCCCAAGCCGTGCATCAGATTCCGGTGACGTATATGGTTTTTGATATTTTGTTCTGTGATGGAACATGGGTCACCGACCAGCCGCTTGCAGAGCGCCAGCGCCTCCTGCACCAGGTGCTTAACACGGGCTCACACGTACAGGAAGTGACCAACACCTCCGATGCCTCCTCTTTGCTCACGGTTATGAGGCAGCACCAGATGGAAGGTATTGTCTGCAAAGATCTTACAAGCACCTATGCTATCAACGGCAAGGATCAGCGCTGGCAGAAAGTCAAAATCATGCATGATCTCTACGCCATGATTGGCGGGGTCACCTACCGGAGCGGCATCGTTAATGCCATTGCCGTTGGCGTATATGATGGACCGCATTTTGTCTATATTGGTCATGTGGGCACTGGCAAGCTGAACTCCGCCACCTGGCGTAAACTTACAGAAGAAGTTGAACCTCTGATTCAAAAGGAAAGACCCTTTTACAATGTGCCCGAGCGAAGTGCAGAGACTACGTGGATAGAGCCCCGAATCGGCGTCAAGGTGCAGTACATGGAACTGACTCAGCATCGGACCCTGCGCCACCCGAGTATACAAACATTCGCAGAGGTCTCACGTGATGATTGTCTTGCCAGTCAACTCGTTATCGAAGTGTGAATTTATATAACCGTTCATGTTGTATAGAGGAGGTGTTTATATGGCCCGTACGATAAAAGGCACCATTACTATAGAAGGCACGGAGCTTACCGTAACCAATCCGGACAAGCTGCTGTGGCCTGAGGCAGGGGTAACCAAAGCCATCTACTTGCAAAAGCTTGCGGCCATCGCACCCTTTTTGCTTACGTACACAAGAAATCGGCTTCTAACCACTATTCGTTATCCGCATGGCGCAGGCGGTGAATTTTTTTATCAGAAAAATGTACCCGAACCGATTCCGGATTTTGTGCGTACCGAGATGCACGAAGGCATCCGCTATGTCGTGATGGATCGCCTGCCGGAGTTGCTGTGGCTTGGCAATCTTGCTGCCCTAGAGTTTCATCCCTCTCTGCATGCCGTGGGGAGCCATCTGCCATGCGAATGGATGATTGATCTGGACCCTTCACTTGAAGAGGAACCCCGCATTATGCAGGCCGCCTTGATTGTTGGAGAAACGCTGACTTCCCTGGGATTGAGATCTGTACCCAAAACCTCTGGGGCAACAGGTATACAGATCATCGTTCCGATCCGTCAGGGTGTTACTTTCGATGAACTGCGGGATATTGGTCATTTTGTTGGCAAGTATGTTACCCAGAAGCATCCTGATCTGTTCACCTTGGAGCGACTCAAAAAGGATCGCGGGGACCGGATTTATTTTGACTATCTGCAGCATTATGGCGGCAAAACCCTGGCAGCTCCGTATACGCCACGTGCAAAACCCGGGGGTACCGTATCCACTCCGCTCACTTGGGAAGAAGTCCGAAACAACGTCTCGGTCAAAGACTATCATTTGATGAATATTGTGGAGCGGTTGCAGCAGGTAGGCGATCTCATTGCATCCGTTGAGCCCCAGCCTGTTGAGCTGATCACTCAGCATCTGAAAAGGAAATAGCCGGCAACCCTCAAACCAAGGGTGCCGGCCATTTTTTTTATTATATGCATGTTACATCGAGTAAGACTCGCTAATGGATACCTTTTTTCTTGAAACGTCCGCCCTTGACGTCATGAATGTTACCGATTGCCACAAACGCTTGCGGGTCCCAATCTTCGACGATGGACTTCAGCTTCGCTTCTTCCAGACGAGTGATAACGACAAAGATGATCTTCTTCTCATCCCCGCTGAATCCGCCCTCTCCATCCAGGAAAGTAACGCCACGACCGAGACGGTCTGTCAGCGCTGAACCGATATCGCGATACTTCTCGCTGATAATCCATACCGATTTGGACTGATCCAGTCCTTCATTAACGATATCAATCATCTTCATGGCGATGTAATAGGCAATCATGGAATACAGGGCATTCGGCCAACCGAATACAAATCCGGCACCTGCGAAAATAAAGACGTTAATAAACAGAACAATCTGTCCTACCGACAGCGGAGATTTCTCACTCAGCAAAATGGCTACAATCTCCGTACCGTCCAACGATCCGCCAGACCGGATAACGAGCCCGACACCCACACCCAGAATCAATCCGCCAAATACCGCTCCGAGCAGTGGTTCACCCGGTGTCAATGCCGGCACACGGTGCAATAATGAGGTCCCGATGGACATCACCACGATCCCGAGCAGCGTGGATAACGCAAATGTTTTACCAATTTGTTTATAGCCGAGAATCAGAAAAGGCAAGTTGAGCAGAGTCAGGAAAATCCCCAGCGGCAGATGCGTAAGCTCTGACACCATAATCGAGATCCCCGTGATTCCTCCATCAATTACGCCATTGGGCACGAGAAATATTTCAAGTGAAACAGCCATCAGTGCAGCACCGATCAGAATCATCACAATACGTTGCAGGAGCTTAAGCGTAAATACCGAGCTTTTTACATTCCGATCCGGCTTCGATGTTATTTCTTTAACCGTTACATTGGACATGGTATCCCCCCCGTTTGATTGATATGTGAATCAATTTCATAAAGCATTTAAATACTGAAAGGGGAACCTACATATAGTAGAAAACGATCTCGCTTAACTCTATAAGTACCCTTCTTATAAGTAACTAAAGGCAATATGAAATGGATTCAAATATGTCTTAATTCCGGTTTACACTTCGAAAAGAGAGCAAAAGGGAGCCTGTTTCCCGCAGACTCCCCTCCTTCGCCAAGACATGATTTATATATTTATTATATCATAAAAGATCAAATTTGAGCAAAATAGTTAGCAAAAAGAAGATAAATTCAAAAAAAGTGAATTTATCTTCAGAAATCGAACGTAAAACGGCTAAAGCAGCGGAGAAAGCATGCGAGAAAGGATTTCTGCCCCCTTTTGTCCTCGTGAACGTCCCTGAAATGCCTTAAGGTCGATCTTGCTGGACACCTTCAAATCCTTTTCAAAATCCGCTATCAAACGATCCATGGAGGAGGACTCAAACAGAACGGCTGTAAGTTCAAAGTTGCAGAAAAAACTGCGCATATCCATGTTGGCTGTCCCCACGGTGGCAAGCAGCTCATCCACAATCATGACTTTGGCATGTACAAATCCTTTTCGATACTGATAAAACTCCACCCCTGCACGGAGCAATTCCTCCACGTACGAGAGGGAGGCCAGATGCACAAGCCGTGAATCAGACTGATAGGGAATAATGATCTTTACATCCACCCCGCTTACAGCAGCAGTCTTGAGCGCTTCATACAGGGCAGGATCCGGAATGAAATAAGGACTCGTAATATAAATGCGTTCACAGGCTACCGAGATGGCTCCAAAACACATTTCCTGAATCGCATCCCACTCCTGGTCAGGTCCACTGGCCAGAATCTGAATTTTTTCGTCCCCGCTGCATATATGAGGCGGAAATAGTTCTTTCAGCTGTTTTTCGGTAATCTGCTCACCGGAAGCAAGCTTCCAGTCGTTAAGAAATGTGTTTTGCAGGAAATAAACGGCGTCACCTTCCAGCTGCATATGCGTATCCCGCCAGAACCCCATTTTCTGGTATTTTCCGAGGTAATCATCCCCGACATTAATGCCACCCACAAATCCAACCCTTCCATCCACGACGATAATTTTCCGATGATTCCGGTAATTGACCCTGCGATCAATGGTGGCAATCAGCGGAGGAAGGAAATAATGGAATTCCACCCCGGCATCCTGAAGCTTGCGGATAAAACCCAGGCTCATTTTGTGGCTGCCAAGACCGTCACAGATAAACCGGACTCTTACACCTTCACGTGCCTTGCGAATCATCACTTCCTGAAACTTGGTACTGATTGCATCATCACGAAAAATGTAAAACTCCACATGCAGATGATGCTTCGCCTTCTCCATTTCCCTTAACATGGCCGGGAAGGCCTCTTTCCCGTTCGTTAACACTTTGCTTCTGTTGCAGCCCGTGATAGGGCTCTCCGACAGATGGGACAGCAGATTAAACAACCGCTGCTGGTGCATAAAGCGATTGTCAGGCATTTCGGCTGCTTCCTTCACAATATGAGCCTGCTCCCATATCGTTTCCTTAATCTCCCTGAAAATTCTCGATCCGGCTTTGCGTACTTTTTTTCGTTTGTTGAAATCCTGTGCCACGAAGTAATACACGATAAAACCAATCGGAGGCACACAAAACAAAATAAACAGCCAGGCCACCGCTTTGGACGGATTTCTGAACTCCAATATGATAATGGTGGCTGCCTGGAAAATAAAAACGAGTAAAATAATGACCAGCCAAAACATCCCGGCTTCCCCCTCGATGACAATCTTGCCTTTCTCTCTCACTTCATCAGTTTTGACGATAAAGCATATAGCTAATCATAGATACCCAATGTTGGACCTATTCGTAACGTCCGTATAGATAAAACTTTACATACGCAAACTAATCTTAGGGTTTACTGCCCGCCTGCTATGCTGAAATGGCTGTCTATTCTGACTGTGTTTGCATCTACATATTCTCCATCAAGTCTGAGAAACCGCATCACACCGCCATTTAGAGCATTTCACCTTCCATAGTCTTCCTCTTTTGCTCCGCAGGAGGTGGTCTTCTGGCGTTAAATTCGATATAATATTCGTTAAAAACTTATTACCTAAAGGAGAAGAGCAGTGAATGGAAAGTGAGAGGTATGCGATAAATTTAGTAATGGTTGCGTTTTTGATAGGACTTTCGGCGTTTTTTGTTGCAGTGGAGTTCGCTCTGGTACGGGTTCGTCCGAGCCGGATCGACCAAATGATTGCAGAAGGGAACAAGCGTGCGCTGGCTGTTAAACAGGCCGTTGCCAATCTGGATGGCTATTTGTCTGCCTGCCAGCTTGGAATCACGATCACATCTCTGGGACTGGGCTGGCTGGGTGAACCAACGGTAGAGAAGATTCTCCACCCTGTGTTTGAAAGCTTGAAAATGCCTGAGGCGGTTTCTTCGTTCTTATCGTTTGTTATCGCGTTTGCTTCCATCACGTATCTGCATGTTGTGGTTGGTGAACTCGCTCCAAAAACGATTGCAATCCGGAAAGCCGAGACTGTTGCACTGCTGACGTCTACACCTATCATCTGGTTTAACCGAATTATGTATCCTTTTATCTGGCTGTTGAACGGCTCAGCGAACCAACTGGTGAAACTGTTCGGAATCAAACCTGCCTCTGAACATGAAGATGCACACTCCGAAGAAGAGTTGCAGATCATTATTAATGAAAGCTTTGAAAGTGGTAAAATCAACCAAGCTGAGTTCGGTTATGTAAGCCGGATTTTTGCTTTTGATGAAATGTTAGCCAAAGAAATCATGGTACCCCGGACCGATATGGTCTGCCTTTATGTGAATAGAACGAACGAGGAAAACCTGGAGATCATTCGTGAAGAGCAGTACACCCGTTTCCCGGTTGTGAACGAGAGCAAAGACGATATTATCGGTATCATCAATACCAAACAATTCTTCCTTGAGCTTTACGGAAACGATGAACCTGTTGATCTTTCTTCACTGATCCAGCCCGTATCTGCTGTTCATGAAACGACTCCGGTTAAGGATCTGCTCAAGAAAATGCAAAAGGATGGCGTTCATATCGCCGTGCTGGTCGATGAATACGGCGGAACATCAGGTATTGTGACGATTGAAGATGTGCTTGAACAGATTGTCGGCGAGATCCGCGACGAGTTCGATGCGGACGAAGTGGAAGACATCCAGGTCATCAACGAAAACTATGTCATTATGGATGGTAAGGTATCCCTGTCCAAGGTTAACGACATGTTTATGTCGAACCTCGATGCCGATGAATGGGATACGATTGGTGGATGGCTCTACAGCCACCGTCCGGAGATGAACGAGCAGGATGAGTATGAGTTCGAGAACCTGACCTTTGTTCTTCTGGAAAAAGACAAAAACCGGTTCTATAAAGTGGCAGTTGTACCTAAAGAGCCGCTCGTTATGTCTGAGTATACGGATGACGAATCCGAAAAGAGTTCATAAGCGATACAGTTAATCACACGTTAATGCCGTATTGGAATATAAAAGAGCACTTCCCTCGCGGAAGTGCTCTTTTGGTATTTCATCAAAAAAGATATGCTCATCTTCACGTATTCTCTGCTCTATCCTCCACAATTCGATTCTGAATCTTGCGGAAAATGATCTTGATAATCATATACAACGGAATCACAATGATCATGCCGAGGATATTGCCAAGGTCAGCACCTACCAGCAATAAAATGACGGTTGTCAGCGGATGGATATCCAGCTGCTTGCCATAGACATAAGGAGATATCAGATTATCCTGAATCTGCTGCGCCACCACGATAATGACCAGCGACCAGATCGCCATGGATGGAGATTCAATAAAGGCTACAATAACAATTGGTATGGCTGCCAGGATCGCACCGACATAAGGAATGAAATTTAATATGATGGATACGACCGTCAGCAATAGCGCATAAGGCAATCCGAGGATAAGAAAACCGATGTACATCAGGATTCCCAGCGCGACATTGACAATCACTCGCCCTACAATAAAATTGCTCAGCGCTTCATCTATTTCATGAACGGTCTCTTCCCCGTCCTTCCGGTAACCTCTCGGCAGAAGCAGGGTTAGATTGGTGCCAAACTTGCTGCCTTCCTTCAGCATGTAATACAGCATAATCGGAAATGTCGCCAAAATGATGACCAGATTGGATACAACCGAGAACAGCCCCGATAGATAATCCGTTACCTGCGCAATTCCCTGTGTCAGGAAGTCAGAGAATCGTGAAACGATATCCGAATCTTCGGGCAGATATTTGGACAGGAAGCCGCTTCTCTCCAGTTCGTTTAGCTGAGCACTAAGTGAGGACATCAAAACCGGTGTATTTTCAATAAAGTTCCATAGTTGTTCCCGGAGTGAGGGCCATACGAGCACACTGAATCCGGCAATCAGCAGGGCAATCACGACATAAATAATGAGAACGGACAGAGCCCTCTTCATCCGATGTCGTTCCATGTAGTCAACGAGCGGCCGAAGTAAATAATAGAAAAAGCCCGCGATCAGTAGCGGAATAATGATGATATGTATTAGTGATGTTAACGGGCGGAAAATAAAATTCACTTTATCTCCCAAATAGACAATGAGCAGCAGCAAAATAATGGCTGTGCAAATTCGGTAAAACTTATTGTTTATCAAGAAATTGATCCCTCCATACGCTGCGCTCCCAGTATTGCGGCGATAATCTGGTGCACCCTTTGACGGTCACTTGATTATATGTACCCTTAAACGCAAGTATTGCCACAATTGGAGTCTGTTATCGTGAGGTCTCCTTTTCTCAGTGAGTGAAATGGGCAAAAAAAAAGCAGCAGGCGGTTAGCCTGCCACATCTCTTTTATTGAAAACCACCCATGAAATGACCATAAAGATGACATAATAAACCGCCAGTACAGCAACGGAGAAACCAAGGGTCATTCCCGCGTTACCCCCGCCGAGCAATCCAAAGTCCATTCCTGAACTCATATACCGGCTGAGATCCATGTTATTAAACAGGACATACTTGGCCCATTCATACCGATCCGGATTGAAAATCAAGGCGAATATACTCTGGGTGAACATGATAAACAGTGACAGACCAATCGCCAGTGCCCCCGAACGAAACACGGAAGAAACCATAAAAGCAATAGCCAGCGTAATAAACAGATCGACATACAGATATGCCCATAACTCAAACGCATATGACGCCGAGCTGCCGCTCCCGCTCACAGATCCATCATGGGAGAATAGCAGATAGGACATGCCCGTTGCGAGCAACAGGATCAGAATCGTACTGAGCAGACTGAACGCAATGACAGTCACGTATTTTGAGGCCAAAATCTTGCTTCGTGACCATGGACGAATGAGCAGCAGCTTGATGGTCCCCCATGTGAATTCCCCTGCTACCGCTTCAGCTGCAATGACAACACAGAAGATGGTATTCAGGAAGAACACGATCTGAACCGTAGTGATAGCTGCTTCCCAGAAGTAAACGTCACCGGCTGCCATGCCTTCTCTCAGCAGCACCGGAAACAACAGCGAGATTAACGCCAAAAATGAAAGCATGATCCACGTGCGGGGCCGCCGGAATATTTTCATATTTTCATTCAATAAAAGATTACCAAAGTTAGGCAATACCTCCGCCCCCAGTCACTTGTAAAAATTGGTCTTCGAGTGTGTGCGTTACGTTACGGATCCCGTATACCTGAATGCCTTCGCTTACCAGTCTGGCATTGAAATCCGGAATCTGGTCACGCGAAAGGCGCACCACAAGCATGTTGCCTTGAACAGTCGCATCCTGAATAAGTTCTGAAGCACGCTGTGTATCATTCACCTCAAAGGCCACTTCCGCGAGTGCATCCGCTCCAGCTTCAGCTTTGAGGTTTCTCACGTCAATCAGCTTACCATTTTGGATAATGGCGACCGTATCACACATGAGTTCCATCTCGGACAGCAGGTGACTGGACACAAAGACCGTGATGCCTTCTTCTTGGGTGAGCTGACGAAGATAATCCCGTAGTTCCCGAATCCCTTGCGGATCAAGGCCGTTGGTTGGCTCATCCAGCACAAGCAACTTCGGCTTATGTAATATGGCTTGGGCGACACCAAGACGCTGACGCATGCCCAGAGAATAGGTTTTCACCTTATCATGAATACGGGCGGTAAGCCCCACACGCTCAATGGTTTCCGCAATGCGTTCCTTGGTAATCCCTGGCGACATACGGGCAAAATGGACGAGGTTCTGATATCCGGTGAGAAATTTGTACATTTCCGGATTCTCTACAATGGCACCTACCTGGGCCACCGCCTGCTCAAATTCATTTTTGATACTATGTCCCGAGATGAAAATATCTCCCTTACTAATGGACATAAGTCCAACCATCATCCGGATCGTTGTTGTTTTCCCGGCACCATTAGGCCCTAAAAAACCAAAAACCTGCCCCGGAGAAATATCCAGAGTCAGGTCGCTGACCAACGATCGGGAAGATATGATTTTACTGACGCCCTGAAGTCGGACGACCGGCTCCTGCTGCATGCAATTCCCTCCCTCATCGACAGGCTAATAAATCATGCCCGTTTCTCATATGAACATAGTGTATCATAATCTTTAGTATATTGTCCCGTAAACTGGGTGTTCTCCTTGCGCTTTGTATGGATCTGACACGCTCCACAGCATCCAAGCGGCATTTCACTCCGATAAAATCCGGTGCGAAATACGTGATTGCCTCCATAGCCCTCTTCCTTTGATTCGACAGAGCCTCTACCAACCGACACAATCATCCCACAACTGACACAGTAAAAGCGGCTCGTTTCGATCACTGAAATTCCTTCCCCTCAACAAGGAGCGATGTCGTCCCTGTTATTTGTCGTTAGAAGCTGAATTTTGATACATTTTGTATCTACCTCGTAATTTACTTGACCCCAGGACTATTGTCAAGCCCATCGCCCTTTAAATAGGGCCGAAACGCAAAAAAAGCTCTATAAATGCGACAAAAGTCTCGCATTTATAGAGCTTTTCTTCGGGAAAATGATACAAAATGATGCAAAGTATCGATCAATATCATCCGCCTACCCGCCTCAAAGATCATTTATGGCTTTCACCGGAGTGCTGCTCCCCACCCTTTCCAGGGTAATACCAGAGCAATGTCCAGTCCTCCCCATCCTTCACCACATAGCAGGTCTGTACAAGATCCAATTGACCGAAGGTGCTTCTGTACTTCATGATTATTCCGATTTTGTAAGCCTCGGCAAATGGCTCTACGCCGTCAATCACCGTGACATCAAATTCCCGCTCCGGTTTTTCCATCTCGAACTCAAATGTTTCCACGCCAAAATGCTGCATAAAAATATGTGCTCTGGACTGCAAATAGGCACTTTTGGAGAAACGTTCCTTCATCAGTGGGTGAAACAGTTCCCATGAACTGCCGAAATCTCCCGCCTGCTCATAATGGTAAAACTCTTCAACCACCGAAGCAGCTTCATCCGGAGCATCCGCACGAAAAAGATATGGAATAGTTTTGGCTATAAGCCATAACAGCAGCAGCACAAGTGCGATGAACCCGATCTTTTTGAACAAAGCATTGCGATTGCGTCTTCGCAGCATGTCCACCCCTCCTGTCCTACTCCATTCTTATGATGGATAGCAGGAAAGTAGAAGCTGGTTGGCACAGAGCATTTCCTGGGAAATCACTTGTTTGGAGTTGACGAATGCCTGCGAGATCTTCGTTTCCGGATCATGGTCTTCATCGCCACATAAATTGTAATTCCGCAGAAGCCACCAATCAGATCCACTCCGATGTCACGTATCGAACTTGTCCGGTTAGGGCTGAACTGCTGGATATACTCATCAATAGAGGCAATAATCGCTACAACAATCAGGGAAGCAGCGATACAGGTCAGCATATGCATTTTCCTGTACCGCAGTCCGCCGAAGACAAGCACGGCCAGCACTGCATACACAAATAAGTGCGCACTCTTGCGAAATATAAACTCGGCGAAGTCATAAGGTCTCTGTCTCAAAGAATAATCATGCTCTCCGTAAGTGAATTGCACATCTGGCAATACAAATCCGATTTTGACTTTTTCGGACCATTGATGCAGCCAAGGCTGGATGGTCTGCTGCTGATACGATTGGTTGGACATGGACCAGATCACCAAAACCCAGGCTGCGATCAACAGCAGGGACAGAATAAAACCGTACACTCTTCGTTTGCGACCGTGTCTCCTTTTTCTGGAGCCCTCCTCCACAATTATTGTCATCACCACTTTCGTTGCCCATCGAAGATTCTTAATTCTTTAAATTCTCTTCAATTATCCCGTGAATGCGATCTCGCTCCTGCTGTTCCACAATATAATAGTAGATTCCGTTGATCTTTTCGCCTTTACCCTTGATTTCCACTGTGTCCACATTTTCGAGATCACTGCGATAATCAAGAATAAGTTCCTTCATCTCATCAAAAGTCAGGTCTGTTCTGACATGTGTACCCAACTCATCCAGCATATTTTGAAGATTGAGTACACTGGAGAATTGCATCGTATTTTTCATCATTTGCTTCAAAACCTCACGTTGCCGTCCATTACGCCCCAAGTCTCCTTGGGGGTCATCATACCGCATCCTCGAAAAACCCAAGGCAGCCACACCATCCAAATGAATATTCCCCTGCTCATAACGATGACCCTCATAATCAAATGCAAATGGATTATTTACATCTACACCCCCGACCAGATCAATGATTTTCGCAAAACCTTCCATGTCCACTTTCATATAATAATGAATGGGGGCATCCAGAAATTGTTCTACGGTTCTCACCGACATGTCTACACCGCCGAAGGCATACGCATGATTGATTTTGTCTTCTGTGCTGTGGCCAACAATCTCGGTTCGTGTATCCCTCGGAATATTAAACATGAGCACTTGTTTTTTTCCAGGATTCACACTTAATACGATCATTGTATCCGAGCGCCCCGGATCGTTCGGACGTTCATCCACTCCCAGAATAAGAGCATTGAATGGCTCCTTGCTATTGATATCTACTGGCAGCCCGCCTCTATTGTCCGAAATAGAGACAGGCTGCGCTGGATCACGCGGCTCGTAAATCTGATCAGCTGTAGACTTCACGGATTGGTATAAATACATCGCATACCCAAACACAGCAATGACAAAAATGGAAACCACCCAGATCGAAATTTTCATCCACTTTTTCATGGTATGTCCTCACTCACGTTATGATGATATTCCTGTTTAGATGATCGCTGCGGCTTTACCTTCTGCATGATTGAGGCCAGGGCGGCCTACAGAGTAATATTGGAACCCAGAAGCATGGATTTGTTCTTTGTTGTAGACATTACGCCCGTCAATCATAATCGCTTCATTCATCATGCTCGCAAGTTCCATCAAGTTCATCTGGGAGAACTCCTTCCATTCCGTCAGCACGCAAAGTGCATCAGCTCCTTTGGCAGCCTTCAGCGGGTTATCTTCCCATGCGATCGAGGCGACATCCATTTCTTTGCGGAAGTTGGCTGTGGCAATCGGATCATAAGCCTTAACAACAGCCCCCGCTTCTGTCAAATACCTAATAATATCGATAGCAGGTGCATCCCTTACATCATCCGTATCCGGTTTAAAAGCAAGTCCCCAGACGGCAATGGTTCTACCGCTAACGGTACCGAAAATCTCTTCAAGTTTGCGAATCACATTAAATCGTTGATCCTGGTTAACCTGAACAACGGATTTTAAAAGTCTGAAATCATAATCAACTTTGTCCGCGATTTGAATCAGAGCCTGTGTATCTTTGGGGAAACAAGACCCTCCATAACCAATACCAGCTTTCAGGAATGAAGAACCGATTCGTTTATCATATCCCATGCCTTCGGCTACACGCGTAACATCCGCGCCAACCTTTTCACATATATTTGAAATTTCATTAATAAATGATATTTTTGTTGCGAGGAATGCATTGGACGCGTATTTAATCATTTCAGCTGACCGGATGTCAGTAATGATGAGATTTTCGGTTAGTGGGCGATGAAGTTTCTTGAGTGCCTTGATTGCCCGTTCACTGTCCGTACCAATCACGATACGATCCGGATTCAGCGTATCCTTCACTGCAGAGCCTTCTCGCAAAAATTCAGGGACAGACGCAACGTCAAACGGTTGAGTGGAAATACTCTGGATCAGTTCTCTGACGCGATCATTGGTGCCCACAGGCACTGTACTTTTGGTCACAACAATTTTATAGCTCTCCAGATGGGTCCCAATCTCGATGGCTACCTGCTCGACATACCCCAGGTTGGCATCTCCATTTGGCAAAGAGGGGGTTCCTACTGCGATGAAGATAATATCGGATTCACGAATGGCTTCAGCGATATCGGACGTAAAGGATAACCTGCCTGCTCGCTTGTTGGCGACCATGAGTTCTTTGAGTCCAGGCTCGTAAATGGGAACTTCACCTGCATTAAGCATATCTACTTTGTCCTGATTGTTATCTACACAGATGACCCGATTGCCGATCTCCGAAAAGCAGACTCCCGATACAAGACCTACATACCCTGTTCCAATTACTGCAATATTCATCTTGTTTTCCCCCAGTTCACACAATTTTGGATGATGTCTGCCCATTCCATTTCAATTCTTACAATGTCCTCTTCGATCAGTTCACTGCCCATCTGGACTTCGATAATTTCAAGTTCTGTAACAGCTTTCACACTATGTTTTCCGCCAGACGGAATTGAAATGGTATCGCCCTGATTAATCTGTCTGATATCACCGTCCAGAATCAATTCACCTTGTCCGGAAACGACTGTCCATACTTCGTTTCGTTTCAGATGGTACTGGTAAGATAAATTTTTACCGGCCCCAATGATAATGCGTTTGGTTAGTACCTCTTCACCCTGAGCATTCCGTGTATAATCAAGAACCTTGTAACAGCCCCAACGGCGTTCTTCATACATGGGACGTTCCGTACTATCTTTAAGGAGTTCTTTGATTTGTGGGCTTGCCTCTTTCTCGCTGACCAGGATACCATCCGGGCTCGTAGCAACAATCACGTTTGAAACGCCCAGTACGCATACCGGGATATTCAACTCATTGACCAGATGTGTGTTTACTGAACTCTCTGTAACTACACCCTTGCCCACAATGTTGGTGCTCATTTCATCTGTCAGCGTATTCCATGTTCCCAGATCTTTCCAATACCCATCGTAGGGTGTAACTACAATTTGAGAGGCCTTTTCAACGACTTGATAATCGAAGCTGATTTTCTCCAACCTTCCGTATTGCTTGAGCATCTCTTCATACTGAATTGGCAGCTCAAGCTCGATCAGCAGATTAATCAGATAATTGAGTTTGAACGCAAAAACCCCGCAATTCCAAAGGGCAGATTGTTTTATCATCTCTGCTGCTTCAGCCTCGCGAGGTTTCTCTTGAAAACGGGTTACCTTGGCATATTGCATATGCTCTTTTTCTCTTGTTTCGCTTGGTTCCGTTACAATATAACCATATTTTTCCGAAGGATAGGTGGGTTTCACTCCGATCAATGCCAAATCCACTTTGGATTCCGCCAGGATCTGTTCAAGATCCATAACTTTATAAAAGAAAGATTCCTCCACGTAAGGGTCAACCGGAAGTACGGCTACGGTTTCGTTCAAGCTGACACCCTGCACCGAGTAGAGATAGACAGCCGCTAAAGCAATGGCAGGGAAGGTATCCCTGCGTTCCGGCTCAACCACAAGGTCAACCTCCTCACCCAGTTGGCTTTGTAAAATCTCCACCTGTGGCTTGCTCGTTGCAATCGTCGCCTGTTCACTCAATCCGGTCTGCTGTAACTGTCTCCATACCCGCTGCACCATTGACTCCGACTGCCCCTGGGGACCTTCAAGCACTTTGAGGAACTGCTTGGAACGTGTATCATTGGACAAGGGCCACAACCTTTTCCCCGATCCTCCTGAGAGAAGCACGATTCGCAATATGATCACTCCACTCTATATTTTTCAAAAAACGGATGCTCCTTGAAATTGATGTGCAACCTACACAGACACGGTTGACTCAATGTAATTATGATCGATCTTTGCACTTTTCTTAGAAGATAAATCCAATGTTGCCGTGTTGACCTGGTGGGTCCATATTCGATAATATCCGGAGTTTTTACCGTAGGAATTATCAATTAGAAGATTGGGCTTTGCCATCAAACAGGACAAGATGTGACCATGCAATCTGGAAGAATGGATCATCTCATATTCACTAAAACAACGAATCGCTTTGTTTACCAAATAATCACTATACTTCATCCAGATCTTCTGAAGCAGCCGTCTGCCTTTTCCTTTCCGAAGTCCAAGTCCCAGCCAATATACCAGTTTGCGCTCGTACCGATTGTACAAGGTAGGCCAATCCAGGAAATCTCCTTGCTGATCTGCAACCATATGGGAGGGTTCTGCGGCTTTTTCAATATCTGTTCTATAAAAATTCAATCGTTCTTTACGCGGAGAGCTATTTCTCTCGATCGGCCACAATTGATGTGCCATATCTGGTATTAATGAAACGTGGCACCCTTTAAAGTTTTCCGTTGCTATCTGATAAGAGGGTTCATCTCGTACAAACAAATGAAGATCGGAATGTTGGCTGAATACTTCAGCCGTTTTACGCAGAGCTGTTTCCTCCTTGAAGAAGATCGTTTGAGGAAGAATAATGATCCGATGCTCGGGATATTTTCGGATTATATTTTCCCTGAGACGCTGATGTGCTTCGTATAAATCACCGAAATTTCCACCACCATGAAGCACAATAATATGGTCTTTCGGGATTACCGTTTGTTCATTGTAATCGTGAACACTGTAACGTTCAGCAACTTTTATTCGATAGTCTTTGAAAAAGGCTTCCGTCCCTTTCATAATCAACAGATCGCCACAATTGCTATGCACAGGATAATCAATATAATAGATTTTGGACTCAGGAGGCATGATCTCCAATATCTGCTCAAGCTTCTTCTTCAACTCATCCATGCGATGAGTCTTTTGCAAGTTTGGCATCTTTTCCGGCTCCTTTGAGTATATTTTTCTCTCTTAAACGATCCTTCAGGAATGAAATATCTGCTCGGTCATAGAGCATTTTGCGAATCGGCATCTTGAAGATGACAGATATGGATATGAGTGACATCAAAATACGTACAAATGAGCCCAGCAACAGGGCGAGGCCAATCCCAAACAGTCCAAACAACGGAGTTAACACAAAAAACAGGGTAATCGTCACACCAAGTGCAATAACCTGACGTAAAACAATTACGCCTGGTCGACCCAGTGCATTAAAAGCTGAAGCCAGAATCCATGATCCCCCGCCTACAATGCATTCAAGAGAAAGCAGATAAAAGGTACTGCTCGCCTGGAGAAACTCAGGTCCAAATAGTAGGCCAATAAAAAAACGACCAATCAGCATACTGGGTATGATGATGATCGTCATAAGAACCATACTGATTCGAAAAGCTCTTCCTACGAGTGTCAGCACTTTCTCCTGTTCCATTCCTGCAACTTTGGGAAATATCACATTCGTGATTGCCATCTGTACTACATTGAACATGCGGGACAGCGCATAAACAACAGAATATAAACCAAAATCCATCGGTGTTAAAAGTGCCAGAATAATAATTTTGTCGAACTGGTTATACAACGTTCCCAACAACTCTACTCCATACACGCGAATGCCGTAACTAAACAAGTGAATGCAAGTTTTGAATTGGGCGACTAATTGATTGATCGAACCGAAAATCTGTTGTCGCATCATGAACATGTAACCAAGCAGAACCAGAATATTGGCAGCAAAACTGATCATGATGGCTTTCTCCACAGTTAATAACCCTGCAGCCCATAGTGCAACAAGTCCAAACAAATTAAAAAGAGGTGCAAGCAGTCGGGACAGATTATAAATATGGAACTTTTCCGTGCCTTGAGCTGATGCCGCCAACACTCCCATAAGTAATAGAATAGGTACCATGGAGACCGTATACCAACGTGCAATGGTAACTACGGATTCGGAGTATCCTGAGAGCCATAAGGGAATACCAAACCAACTGATTATGCCGGCAATTAGACTAATGGGAAGCTGGACGGCAAAACTCATACTAATGTATGTGGGCAATTGATCACTGTGTTTTTTAACATTGTAGATTAGTGAAGTCGGTAACCCGAGAGCTGCAATTCCTGATATAAATGCAGGCCAGAACAGCACAGCGGCAAGCTCGCCTTTACCCGCAGCCCCAAACATGCGAGCTGTCACAATGGACGTCAGTGTTGTAACACCCATAATGAGAATATTGGCAAAACTGGTCATAAGAATGTTTTGAATCATGCTGTAGTCACGTCTGTTTTTGGCAACGGCCATGTTCATTAGGCGTTCAATCCTCTGCCATTACGGAAAGAACCCACGATTGTTCCATTCCGGTATGATATTTTTACAAGTTGACTCATGACTTTCTGAACATTATTCATGCACAACAGAATAAGTAATCCTGCCTGTGCGATTCGCGCAACATGTTTGAATAACCCCCAGCTGCTCTTGTTATACCTTGTGGCATCACTAATTCCCTGCCAATACATTCGCCTTAATAGCCAACGTTTGTTAAGCCTGCTTTTGGAGATTTTATGTTGAACCGAACCGTATGGAGTGTAATATATCTTGTATTTCTCCCGAATTCGACTAATCAGCTCACTCTCTTCGCTTGAGAGCAAGTTGTTTCCGACTCGCCCTAAATCTTCTCGAAAAGGTTCAATGTTGTCGAATACGCTCTTCCGGAAAGAAACATTTGCACCAAAAGGGAAGTACGGAGGTTTCATTTCCACGACATGATCAGAGAAATCCATCAGTGTATATAGCCCGATGATCTCTTCTGGAATCCAGTCAGGCTTCCCTCCTTCCCATATCGGGTCTATTTTCCCACCAACACAACCTATGGCTGCATCGCGCTCAAATACATTGATAACTTCTTCAATCCAGCTAGAGGAGGCTAACGCATCGTCATCAAGAAATAAGATAAACTCCCCTTTAGCTTCTCTTATCGCACGATTTCGGGCATACGATAAACCCAATTGGTTTTCCATTATATATCGCACTTGCGTTGGCCACAGTGATTCATGAAATAATTCTTTGGTGTTATCTCTGGAATTATTATCAATAACCAAAACTTCAAATTCAAAATTGCAGCTCTCTTGTGCCAACACACTCTGGACCGCTTCAACCGTGTCCTTGGCTCTATTGTGCGTACATATGGCTACTGAAGCTTTCATAATTCCACCTCTATGCTTTGTTTTCTTTTAAGTCCTGTAGTGATACTTCCGGTTTTGTTCAGATAATCCTCATAGCTTTCTAAATATTTAAGGGACATTTTCCTCCAGTCATTTACAAGGGCAACTTTCCTGGAGGACTTGCCCATCTCCGCCAAATGACTTGGATCTTGAATGAGATCATTCAAAACATTGGCCAATTTTGTTATATCGTTTGGATCATCCAATACAACTCCGGGAGGCACACTTCCATTGGACCCTTCTATGATTTCAGTTACACCCGATTCTTCCGTGATGACAACCGCTATCCCCGAAGCAAGAGCCTCCAGTACAACCAAGCTACAGGCCTCGTATCTGGAAGGGAAAATAAAGAGGTCCACATTGCGCATGATATGTCCCATGTCCTTTCGATACCCCAAGAAATGAACCCGATCCTCAATTTTCAAATCTTTTGCCATTTGAGGGTAGATACTCCCCTGAGTGGAGCCAGCTACAACGAGTGATAATTGAGGGACCGATACCATTGACTTCAATACAGTATCGAGGTTTTTGCGCGGATTGCCTATATCCCCGGCAAACAGACCTACAATCTGGTTTGAGCCAAGGTCCATTTTCGTTTTGCTAGCCGTTTCACTGGGGTAGAATTCACGAACGTCTACTCCATTATTAATAACCTGTACCTTATCTTGATTAATACCAATATTAACTAATTCATTTTTCACTTTCTCAGAGACAGCAATGATTTTTCCACTTGTGCGAAAAGCATGCCGTTCAAGATAGGCATTTATCAACGTATACAAACCGAAATACCAACGTTTAAGTGAACGATGGACACGGAAACTATGTACGGGGGATTTAATCCATGTACTATGAACAAAATGAACCGCATTAATATCCCCTCTAGCCCAGGTGATAAAACCATTAACCATCACAAGATCGACCCGTTTTTCTTTCCTCAGCTTCCGAATATGAACTGCACTCTCAAATGCGAATATTTGGTAGCGCAACAACTGTGGCAACTTCAGGGATGGTAATACTTTAATCCATGTGGCGTTTTTATTCTCAAGCAACCTGGGGTCAACTTCGTTGGAAATCATTATGACTTCATGCCCCTGTCTCAGAGATTCTACTGCAACCTCGTAGTTAACTCTGCCTTGGCCTTCTCCTTTAACCACCCTATGGGTGACGATACATATTCTCATCCTTAATCCTCCTAAGTTACGAGATGAAGATTGTGGATTTAATTAGGCTAGTTGTTTCAGCAACTGCCCTCGGTGTGACCACAGACAATGATTAACAACCCACTCATAACCGTTATCTCCCATGGTCTTTGCCAATCCTTCGTTCATTAATAACTCTTGAATCCGGTCTGCGATCTCCTTCTCGTTCAAAGGATCTACAAGATAGCCCGTTATTTGGTCCTTTACTGCATCAGGAACTCCGCCACTGTTACCTGCAATGACGGGCAGTCTGTAATAATTGGCTTCAAGAAAAACTATGCCAAAGCCTTCAACGTCACCCTTCTCCTTAATATCACGGCTGGGCATGATGAATATATTTGAGCATTCATATAATTGATGAAGTTCCTGATCGCTTATTCCACCAGTGAAAATAACTATGGAATCGAGATCATACTGATTTACCAGACGTTCTAATTCACCTCTATAAGGACCATCACCACATATCAGATATTTAAGATTCGGGATATGCTTAATGACTTGGCGAATTGCTTTGAGTGTGACATCATGCCCTTTGCGCTCCACCAGACGAGAGACGGTAATCATTACTTTTTTTCCATACAGATCATACTTGTCTCGGACATCTTCCATTACTTCGGCATCCCCACTTAACTTGCTTACGTTCAAGCCCGGAGGAATGATCACGATCTGATGTTCTTGTATTCCCAGTTCTATCAACTTGGATTTGGTATACTGACTATTCGCTATCACCTTGTCAGACCGCTTAAGAATCATCATTAGGAGTGGAAATAGCTTGCTGTTTACCATTCCCATAACATCCAGGCCGTGAACGTAAGGAAAGTATTTCACCCCAAAGAATGCTTTCATGAACGGTCCGGCAACGCCTACCGGAAACACATTAACAAAGTGAATCTCACTCGTCTTTTTACGCCATTTCAGAATAATAAGCTGTAGAATTAAAATAACTTGCGATAGGATTAGCAGAACCTTGTTGGAGTTCCAGTATATTCTCTTCCGAATGATCTCAAAGTCTGCTTTCCGGTCAAACTGATTCGATTCCACCGTATCTTTGATTTTATTTGTTAAAACCGTAACCTCTTCTGAAGGAATCTGAGAGATTAGCCCATAGGCATAATCATGAATCCCTCCTTTTTCTGGCGGAAAATCTATTGCGACAAAAACTTTAGTCATGCGATTTATCTCCCTTGAAAGACCATATGGGTTCACTATTTACACTGTGCTTATAATGATATTCACCGTGTCTTTTGCACATTTATTCCAGGAAAATAGACCTGAATGATCTTTGCCTTTATGCGACAACTGCTGGCTTAAATCTGGGTCTGATGTAATCTCAATTAATCGTGAAGCGGCTTCTTTGGGATTGTTAGGATCAAAATACAGAACTGCATCCCCGCATACTTCAGGGATAGAGGCACGAGAGGATACAATGACTGGGCAGCCTGTTGCCATTGCTTCCAGCGGCGGCAAACCGAACCCTTCATATAAAGAAGGGAAAATAAAACCGGCAGCATCTTCGTATAGTGCCTTTAGTTCTTCATCCGTAACATAGCCCACCCAATTTACTGCATCCGATTCAGTCCATGCTTGTTCGCCAAAAACCTTACTGTTCTTGGAGCCGACAATAACTATGTTCAGATGATGAGCCTCGATCTCGGGCAGCACATCAAAAATCAAATTAAAATTTTTATAAGGATTCATTGTACTAACCGCCAGAATATACGGAGATTGAATTCCATATTTTTCTTTCGTTCCTTCAGCAGCCTTTTTCCGATGAATATGATCGATGCCCAGATGAGTGACAGCCAGCTTGTGCTCCGCTATTTTACAGTGCTGCATGAGCTCTCCCTTGGAAAAGTGGGATACCGTGATGATTTTTTTTGAGGTTTTGCCTAGACGAACCATTAGGAATTTGTACCAGGAGCGGAATGCAAATGAAAATGCGTTAGGATAATTGAAAACAGCAGCATCATGAATGGTTACAATCTGATTTTTGTTAAAAGCCGGCCCCGTGTTACACAGATTAATCAAGAGGTCATTCTTCGCGTGAAAAGGCAGCTCTAGCTGTTCCCAGAGGTGTCCCTTTAGTTTACCGACCACTCTGTGATGAATATGCTTAAAGTCAGGTCGAGTAACTATATTTGAAGGAGACAGCAGACAGAATTCGTATTTGGAAGAATCGATTTCTCCCCGATCAATCATTTCATCCATCTCTTTCACAAGTTCAAGTGCATATCGTTGAACTCCAGTAATCGTTTGGGTAAGAAATCGTGCATTAATAAATATTTTAGTCATGTACATCTCCAGCTCTCTTAGAAAGTTCCAACCGACCTGGTGCTGAAGCTCCCTGGACTACACTGTCTGCATAGGCATGCTGATAGAGATTCACCAGCTCTTCATTCATCCGCTCGGCACTAAACTTATTTTTATACAAGGCATATCCTGCTTCGCCCATATTTTTCAGTTCATCTTTATTAAGATGCTTGAGAATGTGCAGCAGTTCATGAGAATGTTCAATGTCAAATAAATATCCGCTTTCTCCGTGCTCAACTAATTCAGGCAGAGCTCCACGCCGACTTGCAATAACAGGCTTGCGGTTTTTCATAGCCTCCACAGCAACCAATCCAAATCCCTCCCAGCGAGAAGGCATAATTACTGCATCACACTGCTGATAATAGCGATCAATATCTGCATTATCCACCCAACCCAAACGGATAACATTGTCCGGAAAGATCCATTCGTTATTCTCGAGCACACTATCTCCAATGACATTTAAACGAATATAATTCTGCAATTCAGGATTTTCATTTAATGTTTGCAGCAGCAAATCCAGTCCTTTTTGCCGATCATACCTACCTACAAACAATAATTGCACAACATCAGTTGCTCTTTCTGCCTCATCCAGTGGAATCAGACTTTTACCTTCTCGTTCACGAACACCGTTATACACCAACCTAGACTTAGAAGCTGATAGCCCAAGTTGTATGGAACTTTCTAGCTCATGTTTAGAGATGTTAATAATTACATCCGTTTTATAGGCCATCAATTTCTCGATTAGCAAGTATCCTTTTTTATATAATGGCTTCGTATCCATAAGAAATGCCCAGCCGTGAGAACAATAAAAAATACGAGCCTTTCTCGGCTGAACGAAAAACAAGCCCCTTGCGAGTAAACCTGCAAATGAGCTATGAATGTGAATGATATCCGGTTGTAATTTGCGAATCGTCTGACGAATCTGCCACATAGCCGAAAGAAAGTGCTTGGGATGACGCTTGTATTTGTACTGCAAAATACGATCTGGCTCCAAATCAAAACTTGTGGCACTATTGTAGGCGCTCATCAGCAAATAGACATCAAAATGTTGCCGCTGATATGCAACAACCTCATTCAGATAGGTTGCCATACCACCAACAACGTATTCTCCAATATGCAAAATTTTCACTGCGCTCATCCCGCTTCCTGAGGCTTATCATAATCATCACGAGACCCTACAAGGGCCATACCAATAACAATCCAGAAAAATACGTTGGCTGGAAACATCTCAAGTACATTAGTTGTTAAACTTGCAGCTGCAATCCCGGCTAATAGTGCAGTAGCCATCTGTGGTAAACGAAGTTTATCTGATGAAGACAACAAATCCGTTTTACGAACAAGTGCCACAGCGAGCAGAATAAACAAGACAACAAAATATATTAGGCCTATCCACCCTGTCTGTTCATAAAAAGAAAAATACTGATTATCGACTGCAAAGTTATTTGAGTTCAACCCAATCATATGAGTTCGCCGACTGGCAGCACCAACAGATCCAATACCGTTGCCTACAGCCCCATGCATTGATAACGGAGAGGTCAGCCTGCTTCCCCAGCTATTAAATCGATCGAGCAAAGAAGAGACGGACAACAGGTTATAGGCATTCAACATGCGGGTACCAACAAATACACCAACAGGCAACAACATAAAGGTGAAGCCAAGTATTAATGTATTCTTTTGATTAAACTTTCGAATTTTCAAAAAAAACATGACCAGTTGGTATACAATCCATAGTACCAAAGCTGAACGAATGGTCGACAGTAACAAAAAGCTAATCGTCAGTAGCTGAATACTTATTCGAAACATGTTGTACTTTACGGCTAATTTGGTACGCTCCGCAATCAGACCGGTGATCAATAAGGTATACGCGTAGCCATCGGGTGAGTATGTGATGGAAGATAGTCGGGGTACACCTTCCAGATAGTTCTTGATATTTACGCCATAAACAAACCCCATCGATATTAACTTCTCAATGCCCAGCGAATACTGAATTAACCAACCTGCAATCAACAAAATGAAAATAATCAAGTTAGTTCTGGCGAACGCGTAGACTCCGCCGTATTTAGCGAATAGCATACCTGTAAACATCATCATCAAAGGTAAAAAAGTTATTTTCAGACCATATATTAGCGTCACCACACTCGAACCCATCAACAGATTAAATGAGCCGAGAACGATAATTGAGCCGAGCACAAACAAGAACGGATTTAGAAAGGACGTATGTTGTCGATACACTTTACTTAATGCAAAAAGAGAAACCACGATCATACCTACATCTTTCAAAGTTCTGATAACGATATTATCCACGTAAATGGACACCAAACCGTAGATAGATAAATAAATCAGCAAAATATGCATCGAAACCAAAAATAGCGAGGATGGAGCTTCTGATCTCACCTGAACGAATGGATGAGATCTGGCATTCAGTGAAATCATTTGCATGTTAACCTCCACGCCTAATTAGCTTCTCATAGATATCACTATGTTCCTTAAGAAGGTAATTTTCATTAAAGGACTCGCAATGCGCAAAGCATTGTTTTTTCAAATGGCTTTTAGCTAGCTCTGACAGATTGAAATAGTGAAGAATGGCTTTTACGATTTCGTCTACGCTATGGGGAGCAAATGAGAATTGTTCGCCATCCAATAGAATCTCCGGCATTCCTCCAACCTTTGATGCGTAAATTGGCGTACCTACTTGATAAGACTCAATGACCACTCTACCAAATGGTTCATCCCAAGTGGAAGGTACAATGATAAGATCCATGTCCCTCATTTTTTGGGCAATTTGTGATTTATCCAGTTTTCCCATAAAAATAATTCTTGGGTCTGATCCGGACATTTCCTTCAACTGACCCATCATCGGACCATCCCCAAAAATGAACAGTTTACCTACAACCTGCTCATTTAGCCGTTTTACCGCTTCAATTAAATATTGAACACCTTTCACTTCGGTCAGTTGCCCAAAGTACCCAATTACCAGCGGCTGATCATGATGTACCTCTTTACCGGCATACAGATTCTGAACCGCCTCATTGTTCTCAACAATATTATGGATCACATGTTTGGAAGAGCGCTCAAAAAACCCCATATCCGTATGCGTTCTGAGAATATGCCCTGATATACCAATCACTGTCGAGATCATGCGGCTAAATCTCTTGGAAATTTGTCTGTACATTCTGGAGTATGCCGATATCTTAATAGGCTCAATTAATGAGAAATCCCGGAGGGTGTGCACTACCGGAATATCTAGTTCATAAGCTGCCTTCCAGATCGCCAGACTCAGCCCCGGAATATTTTGAGTATGAATGACCGATGGCTTAGTCTGTAAAAGATATTGTTTTATATGCTGATATTGCTTCCTATTAAAAATATCTTGTACTCGCCATAGCACTTTATCTGGAGTTGATACTTGTTTGGCAGAATCACCGATCCAATACCGATTGTTAAACGGTAACCGTAATATCTCAATTCCGTTAATCGTTTCTGTGATTACTTCGCCATGCTTATGACCGCCAACAGTCATGACTTTGACGTCATAACTTGGGTTGAGCGTCTGTGCCAATATTTGCGTTGATATTTCAGCCCCGCCAATGACATGCGGTGGATACAAACTGTGGGCAATCAATATTTTATGCACTTATCTCATCTCACTTTAATCAGCTTCATGGGGTTTCCTGTAGCGTGGCACGAACATTCTCAATCGTTAACTTCAATCCGGTTTCCAGTGAAATTTCCGGCTCCCAGCCGAGCAATTTCCGTGCCTTATCGATCACAGGGCGACGGACTTTAGGATCATCCTGAGGCAATGGCAGATATACCAACTTGCTGTCGGATTGGGCCAACTTTTTCACCAAATACGCCACTTCAAGGACAGTGTACTCCGTTGGGTTGCCGATATTGATAATCTCTCCATTTGCCTCTTCCGTTTCCATCAGTTTTTGCAGACCACGGATGTTGTCATCCACATAACAGAACGAACGGGTTTGCGAGCCATCCCCATAAACGGTTATATCCTGACCCGTAAGTGCCTGGGTCACAAAATTAGAAATGACACGGCCATCATCATTACGCAATCCGGAGGAATACGTATTAAATATGCGCGCTACTTTAACGGGAACTCTGTGTTTCGTGTAGTATTCATAACAAAAAACTTCGCCCAAACGTTTAGCCTCATCGTAACAGGCTCTTGGGCCCCAAGTGTTCACATTGCCACGATAGCTCTCAGGCTGTGGATGCACTTCAGGGTCTCCATAAGCTTCACTCGTGCTTGAAAATAGAAACTTCGCTCCCTTGGTTCGAGCGAGCTCAAGCAAATGATAGGTTCCCTTGGTGTTCACCCATATGGTACCGATCGAATCCGCTTGATAGAATTTGGGTGAAGCAGCTGATGCAAGATGGTACACCTCATCCACAGATTGATCCATCAGAAAATCAAGTGAATCGGGCAGAGTAACGTCTGCTTCATGAAAAGAAAAGAGGGGGCTATTCGCCACCTCTTGCAGATTCCTGGATACTCCTGTCGACAGGTTATCAATTCCTGTAACCTGGTGACCTTGGTGAATTAGTGATTTGACCAGGTGTGAGCCCAAGAAGCCGGCTGCGCCTGTCACTACAATATGTTTCAATACGTTCACGCTCCATCAGTCAAAATGTATTGCTTTTAATCATAACCATGGCGGTTCTAAAGATAATTTTAATGTCTAACTGAAGCGAGACGTTGGAGATATAATGGAAATCATATTGCAGATTGTGATGAATGGGCTCCTTGCGAGCTTCGCTCACCTGCCACAATCCGGTTATACCTGGTTTCACAAGAAAACGTCTGCGCTCCAGATCCGTATAATTTTCTTCTACAATGCGTTTCATTTCTGGTCTGGGACCTACGAAGCTCATATCACCCTTGATAATATTAAGCAATTGCGGCAGCTCATCCAGACTCGTTTTGCGAAGCAATCGGCCCAGACGTGTAATTCTGGGATCAGTGCTTGTCGTTGGAGATAACCCATACTTCGGTGCATCCGTTCGCATCGTTCTAAATTTATAAATATTAAACTTGATTCCGTTTTTTCCGTAACGCTCCTGTTTGAATATAATCGGTCCTTTGGAATCGAGTTTGATCATCACCGCTATGACAAGCATGATCGGTGATGTAAGCAGCAATAGCAAAGCAGCTACAAAGAAATCTATGAATGGCTTGATCACATCTGCATACCCGCCAACGCGTTGTGAGTACGGCTGGTCAAGCAGTTTTCCATTCGCTTCTTTGGCTATGGCTTCTCCGCCGCTTCCATAGTACTCTGGTCCCGATAGATTCACAGACCATCCCCTCCTGCAACAAGCACTTGGTTCAATTTTTCCTTCATCAGGATTTCTTCGATCGCCATTAAGACGGGTGCACGCAGCTCGTTATTTTTCAGAGCAAAATCGAGCGTAGTGAGGATATATCCCAGTTTCTCGCCCACATCGAATCTGGAACCTTCGAAATCATACGCGCTGATTCCCTCATCGTGATTAAGCATCTGCAGAGCATCTGTAAGCTGAATTTCACCACCAGCACCAACATTTTGTTCTTCCAAATACTCGAATACTTTAGGTGTCAAAATGTATCGTCCCATGATTGCCAGGTTGGAAGGTGCAGAGCCGAGTGGCGGCTTCTCTACCATGCTATTTACAGAAGAGAGCCTTCCATCAGTATGCAGCGGGTCAATAATTCCATAGCGATAAGTTTCACTCGGACTTACCGTTTTCACACCGAGCACCGATTGATTAACTTTCTCGTACTGTTGAATCAACTGCTTGGTGCACGGTACTTCGGACACGACAATGTCATCGCCAAGCAACACGGCAAATGGTTCATTGCCGATAAAATTCCGCGCACACCAGACTGCATGCCCCAGACCAAGTGCTTCCTTCTGCCTTATGTAGTGAATATCAACGTTGGAGGATTTCCGGACTTCTTCCAGCAAACCCAGCTTACCTTTTTCCAGCAGATTGTGTTCCAGTTCAAACGCACTGTCGAAATGATCCTCAATGGCACGCTTCCCTTTGCCTGTTACAATAATAATGTCTTCAATACCGGAAGCTACTGCTTCCTCCACAATGTATTGAATCGTCGGTTTATCTACGATAGGGAGCATTTCTTTAGGCATTGCCTTTGTAGCGGGTAAAAATCGGGTCCCCAAACCGGCTGCGGGAATGATTGCTTTCCTCACTTTAGTCATAAATACCACCCTATCCTAATTTTTTTTTATAGTTTAAAAGTATGAGTTGAACCAATTAATCCAATTAATCCATGAAACCTTGAAATAAATTGATGCAATTCTTACTTTCAATTTCATAAAGGGGCATTCAACCCAACCTCACGTCACACCCTTGACGATTTACGTCTAAGGTACACTACCCACAGTGTGACCGAGTGCCTACCTTGATAAAGGTGTAGTAGACATGACCTTAACAATCCTATTTTTTATTTAAAACATGCATCATTTATACATTCTCGATATAGTCGGCATTCCGACTTTTGGGTACCTGCACATTATTCAGTACAGCTCCGAGTATCCGTGCATTTACATGTTCAAGATGTGCCTTTGCCTTTTTGACCAGATCCTTCTTCACCTTGCCCGCACTGACTACAAGAATTACGCCATCGCACAATGAACTGATGATTAAAGCGTCAGTTACGGCCAGAACAGGAGGAGTGTCAAACAGAATGACATCATATTCTTCCTTCAGACTCTCAAGCAGAGCTGTCATTTTACGAGAACCTAGCATTTCGGAAGGATTAGGGGGAATCGGGCCGGAAGAGAGAACATGTAATCCTTCCACATCCGTTTCTCTCAAAACTTCCGTAACTTTATATTGACTAGACAATACACTGGTCAGCCCTACATGGTTGGGAACATTAAATATGCGATGCACGGCAGGTTTACGCAGGTCAGTATCCATAAGCAGAACCTTTTTTCCTTCCTGCGCGTAGGTTACAGCCAGATTACCTATTGTTGTGGTTTTACCTTCACCGGACAAAGCAGAAGCAATCATAATCGTTTGGATCTGGCTATCAATGGATGAAAATTGGATGTTGGTTCTCAATTTCCGATAAGCCTCAGATGAACTGGACTTGGGGTTAGCCATGGTAACTAGGCTCCCTTTATCATTGGTTAACCGTGGCATACTGGCCATCACCTACCTGTTTATGAGATGTTGTCTGCTTAGAACTGCGAGCTTCTTCCTTCTTGATTTTGGATATGACAGCGAGAGCCGGGATACCCAGTTCTTTTTCCAATTCGTCTTCCGTTTTCAAAGTGTCATCCAAGTATTCCAAGAGGAATACAAAACCTATAGCCAGTAGAAGCCCTACCAGGAAGCTGATTAGGATGTTAACGATTGGATTTACATTAATGGGTCGTGACGATTCCGTGGGCTTGGCTTCACTCAGGATGGTTACATTATCCACTTTCATAATTACGGGGATTTGTGATTCAAACACTTTGGCAACGGCGTTAACTGTTTTGGCTGCTTTTTCAGAAGATAAACCGGTGGCTGTTAAACTCATAACCTGAGATTCATTCGCGGTCGCCACCGAGATTCTTTGTGCCAATTGGTTGCCGTTCATGCCAAGATCGGGGTATGTAGCAGCTACTTTATCGAGGATTGCTGATGATTTAATGATCTCCATATAAGAATTGATGACTTTAATGTTCGTTTGTATTGAACCGATATCCAGACTAGGGATACCTTCTGCGTTATAAGCCTGATTGACAATCAATTTCGCGTTCGCTTCATAAATTGGTACGGTAAAAAAGTAGTTTTTGACACCTGCTCCAATGCAGGCAACAGCAACAAAGGCTACGATGATCCAAATGCGTTTTCGTAAAATTTGCATATACCCTTTCAGTTCCACCTTTTATTCCTCCCATTCAACTCGGCAATTATGATGGTCGTTCTTTTGATCTGACTGATTACCAGAACAACAACCTGCGTTTTAGGACCAGGGGTCTTTCATGCTCTCTCTCTATACATTGGTTGTGCCATAACGACCAAGCATTATTCTTCAATCGCTCAACCAAGTCACGCCCAAATCGTCGTTCAAGCTGCTCATATGCAGCATTCATGGCAAATGACCGATTTTGTATGTCATGAGCATCTGATGAAATGAAATGAAACGGGTTTTCTTTGCAAAAATGAAAACACCATTTCTGAACTTTTCGACCGAAAAGTCCTATGATGGACTGGGCTGTGATCTGAATCAATGCGCCCTGATGGAGATATTCAACCAATAAGCCAGGATTGTTCTGGATTGGAATGTTTCTTTCCGGATGAGCAATAATAGGGACAATACCGGCTACCCTAAGTTCATGGAGTATTCCGGTGAACTGCGAGGGAATGTAGCCAAAGGGCAATTCCAGCAACATGTAGCGACTCCCGGCGAGTGTGCAGCATCTTCCTGCGTGTAAGTCTCGAATTAGAGTCTCATGTACCCTGATCTCCTGTCCGGGGCGGATCTCCAAGCGGATATTGCGTTTGTGAAGCTCTGCTCGAAGCAGATCCACTGCCTGATTGACCACAATCGGTTCATTATTGTAATGCCCGTTCAGGTGATGCGGAGTTGCAATGATCGAGGTAACTCCCGAGGCTGCCGCCTTTTCAGCCATGTCGATGGACTGTTCCATATGAACAGGACCATCATCAAGACCTGATAAAATGTGGCAGTGTATTTCAACCATATCCAAACTTCCTCAATGTATGATCCCCCTCGCCCTTTTATTCATCGCGCAAAATGCTTTTGGTGTTAAAGAACTAATGCACAACGCTATGAAATATAGTAAAATGGCGTTAAGTACATGCTTGTTCAGAAAATGTTTAGAATTTGCCAGGCTTCATATGGTAAAATCGATATAATGATAGGTTTCCTGCAAATTTGGTTGCTCCGCTGCTTTTTCATATGCAAATCGGGATACCGAAGGAAACTGCACTTCGCGAAGCATGTTATTTAACTGTCCAGTTATATATAGTGTCTGCTCTTGCTGAATATGCAGGCTTGAATGATACAATGTGAGCTCCCCAAAGGGCTGTTTCCATTGCAAGCTTGCCTGAAGCCTTAAACATACTTGGCGATCTTCTACATCCAAACCAATCAACATGGTTGACGATACCGGTAAAACCAGGTCACTCAGGAAGGTAATCGCTCTTGTATCCATCCCAAGTAAGAGAACGGGACGTCGTTTGCGATCTACTGTCTTACCCTGAAACTCCTGAATGTACATATGGACATTTAAATCTAGATCGGCCCATTCCTGAATCATTGAATTCATGGTTTCATTCCTTTAGAATGGATTAGCCTTCAAGTGTTGCCATTATTCCTTCTCACGGGTATATTGCATAGGCAACTTGGAGACACTTAAATTATTCCAAATGATACATTTTGTAACTTCCATACGTTCAATTTACGATACAAATTGTATCATGTCAAGCAGTATTTGGACATGGTTCTTTTGATTTACGACAATATGAGATGTACTTAGACAGACCTATTTTGGATATAGGTCTGTCCAGATGTCATCATTTTGCAGGAAAGCTGCCCTGATCAAAAAATAGCTCAGGATTGTTATAATATATATTTGACATGGCGTTCAGGGGGAAAAAGCGTATGAACTACGGAAATCGCATTGCTGAATTAAGGGAACAGCGGGGACTTACTCAAGAAGAACTTGCGAGCTCCATTCATATTACCAGGGCTGCTCTCTCCCATTATGAGAAAAATCGACGTAAGCCGGATTTTGAAGTATTAACCAGGCTTGCTGACATTTTTGGCGTATCCATTGATTATCTCATTGGGCGTACAAAGCAGAGCGATGTGGTTATGGATGAAGACGTCCGGGAATTTGTGGACTCCCTTGAATTATCGGATAAGGAAGTGCTGGAGCGCTTTGACCTGATGATTGATGGTAAACCCTTAACAGAAGAAGAGGCACGTCGTTTTATTGCTTTTGTCCGAATGGAGCGCAGCATGGATTAATGCCAATAAAGGAAGACCCAGTCCCGAGTAGTCATCTCTTCGGTTCCTGGGTTTTTTTGTGTCTTGAACTCCCTCCAGTTCTTCGTCTTTATGTAGTATTTTTGTCATTGGTGCTCATTGTTGACGGAGGATATGAAATCGTTCCAACGCTCCGGGTCGATTCCGCATTGCAGTAAAACCTTCTTGATGTCCATCTGGGTTGCTTCAACTTGTTTACTCGTCGGCTTACGTTCGCCCCTGTTTGGATTCTTCATATTCATTCCGCTAACCTCTCTTATCTATATACTTTCCCTGCACTCCAAAACTAGCCTTATTATACTTGAGAATGTTCCTCAATGTTGTCGTCTCATGGCGATAGCGTTTTTGGTTCGGGTTCTAATTTTGTCGAAACACAAATAGGAGCTCTACAGCGCCTGATTGGCAGCCATAAAGCTCCTATTATTCTTCATACAACCTGTTCATGCACTCCTGCTAAAGGAGAAGATTAACCACCTGCACGTGCAAGCTCACGCATATTGGCTTCAAATGCAGCCAGCAAAGCCTCTTCTCCTGTCAATCCAGTCGCCTGAACACGTTCGATCTGCTCTGTCATCCGTTTGAAGTCTTTCGGAATAACCCGAACGAACTGGTTCACGGAATCCTGCCAGTGATCCAGGATGCGCTGACCTGCAGCACTGCCTGTATACGCCACGTGACGTTGAATCATGCCACGCAGATCTGCACTTTCCGCTACATCTTCAATCCGCTCCAAAAGTACCATTTCCAGGTTACAACGTTGCAGGAATGTGCCTTCCGGATCATAGACATAAGCAATACCTCCGGACATCCCGGCTGCAAAGTTACGACCTGTATCACCGAGAACGACAACGCGTCCACCGGTCATATATTCACAACCGTGGTCACCTACACCCTCAACAACCACCTTGGCACCGGAATTCCGCACCGCAAACCGCTCACCGGCGATACCGCGGATATAGGCTTCACCACTGGTTGCCCCGTACAGAGCCGTGTTACCAATGATGATATTATCCTCTGCTTCAAACGTTGCTTTAGGCGAAGGCATAACAATCAGTTTACCTCCGGATAATCCTTTACCTACATAGTCATTGGAGTCCCCTTCAACCGTCAGGGTCATACCTTTAGGTACAAAGGCCCCGAAGCTTTGTCCGGCAGAGCCGACAAATTTGAATTGAACCGTATCTTCAGGCAATCCGGCAAGACCGTATTTCCGGGTAATTTCACTACCCAGGATCGTACCGACTGCACGGTTAACGTTGGTAATTGGAAGTACCGCTTCAACCGGCTGACCGGATTCGATTGCAGGCTGAGCCAGCGTCAGCAACTGCTGCATATCCAGCGTCTCTTCCAATTGGTGATTCTGATGCTGTGTGCGGTAACGTGCAGAGCCTTCCGGCATCTCAGGCACATGCAGCAGCACAGACAGATCCACACCTTTTTTCTTCCAGTGATCTACAGCTTCAACCGTCTCGAGACAATCCGTGCGACCAACCATTTCCTGAATGGTCCGGAATCCGAGTTCAGCCATAATTTCGCGTACATCTTCAGCGACAAAACGCATGAAGTTAACGACGTGAGCCGGATCACCCATATAATTTTTGCGCAGCTCCGGATTTTGCGTTGCCACACCTACCGGACATGTATCCATCTGGCAAACCCGCATCATGATACATCCCAGTGCCACGAGTGGTGCTGTGGAGAAACCATACTCCTCCGCTCCAAGCAATGCAGCAATCGCCAGGTCGCGGCCATTCAGCATTTTACCGTCTGTCTCCAAAACAACGCGGTCACGCAGATTGTTCAGCATCAGCGTTTGATGTGTCTCGGCAAGGCCCAGTTCCCATGGCATACCGGCATGACGGATCGAACCTTGTGGCGATGCACCCGTACCACCATCATATCCACTTACGAGGATAATGTCGGCACGTCCTTTGGCTACACCCGCTGCGATGGTACCCACGCCGACTTCGGAAACCAGCTTCACGTTGATGTCCGCACGCGGATTGGCGTTCTTCAGATCATAGATCAACTCAGCCAGATCCTCAATGGAGTAAATATCGTGATGCGGTGGAGGTGAGATCAGACCAACACCTGGTGTCGATCCACGAACCTCAGCGACCCAAGGATATACTTTACGTCCTGGCAGCTGTCCACCTTCACCCGGTTTCGCGCCTTGTGCCATTTTAATCTGGATCTCGTCAGCATTCACGAGATAGTTTGAGGTAACACCGAAACGTCCTGATGCAACCTGTTTGATTGCACTGCGACGTGAATCGCCGTTGCTATCTTTAATGAAGCGAGCCGGATCTTCCCCGCCCTCACCTGTGTTGGATTTACCGCCAACACGGTTCATGGCGATTGCCAAATCCTCATGTGCTTCCTTACTGATCGAACCGAAGGACATCGCACCCGTTTTGAAACGGCGCATGATGTTTTCCACGGATTCCACTTCTTCCAGAGGAACTGCAGGTCCCACCGGTTTCAGTTTCAGCATGGAGCGGATGGTCAGCAATTGATCATTTTCACCCTGTACCAGTTTGGCATACTTTTTGTACAGGTTGTAATCCCCTGTACGAACTGCATGCTGAAGCGTATGAATCGTTTGAGGATTGAACAGATGTTCTTCCCCATCATTACGCCACTGATATTCACCGCCGGAATCCAGTACTTTGTCATTGCCGTCTTTGTCCGTAAAGGCCCGATTGTGATGGGTCAATACCTCAGCAGCCACTTCTTCCAGACCAATACCGCCGATACGGGAAGGTGTCCATGTAAAGTAACGATCAACGAAATCAGACTTCAGGCCAACCGCTTCAAAAATTTGTGCGCCGCGATAGGACTGGATCGTCGAGATTCCCATTTTGGACAATATTTTAATAACACCTTTGGTTGCGGCTTTAATGTAGTTTTTGACAGCCTTCTCGTGCGAGATGCCGCGAAGCAGCCCTTGCTGGATCATGTCATCCAGCGTTTCAAACGCCAGATAAGGGTTCACGGCACTTACACCGTAGCCCAGCAGCAATGCATAGTGATGAATATCACGCGGCTCTGCCGATTCCAGCAAAATGCTGACTTTGGTTCTTGTACCCTGACGGATCAGGTGGTGATGCAGACCTGCAACTGCGAGCAGTGCCGGAATGGCTGCATTCTCAGCATCCACGCCACGGTCAGACAGGATCAGGATATTATGCCCTTTATCAATGACACGGTCAGCTGCTTCGAAGAGCAAATCCATCGCTTTGCGAAGTCCTTCTGCTCCTTCTTTGGCCGTGAAGAAAATCGGGATGGTCATCGAGCGGAATCCTGGACGACGCACGTGACGAATCTTAGCGAAATCTTCGTTGGACAAAACCGGCGTATCCAGGCGTATCTGACGACAGCTTTCCGGTTCAGGATTGAGCAGGTTGCGCTCCGGTCCAATCGTTGTTGCCGTAGACGTTACGATCTCTTCACGGATCGCATCAATCGGCGGATTGGTTACCTGTGCAAACATTTGTTTGAAGTAGTTATACAAACGCTGCGGACGATCCGACAGCACTGCCAGCGGTGCATCATAACCCATGGAACCTGTAGCTTCCATACCTGTGGAGGCCATTGGCTCCAGCACTTTACGCAGTTCTTCAAATGTATATCCATAGGCCAGCTGAAGCTGGGTCACGTTATCATGTTTTGGATCGGGAAGTTCCGGTGCTTCCGGCAATTCATTCAGATCCATCAAGTGCTCATCGAGCCAATCCTGATACGGATTTTCGGCTGCAATGAGAGCTTTTACTTCCTCATCCGAGATGATGCGGCCTTCCTGTGTATCCACGAGAAGCATACGACCTGGACGCAGACGGTCTTTGTAAAGAATGTCTTCCGGAGCAATATCAAGCACTCCAACCTCGGAGGACAAAATAATGCGGTCGTCTTTGGTTACATAGTAACGCGCCGGACGAAGACCGTTACGGTCCAGTGTTGCACCAATCTGCAAACCATCGGTAAAGGCCATCGCTGCCGGTCCATCCCAAGGCTCCATCATTGTGCTGTGATATTCGTAGAATGCCTTTTTGGCCGGATCCATTCCCTCGTCCGTGCTCCAAGGCTCAGGAACCATCATCATGGCCACGTGTGGCAATGAACGTCCACTCAAATACAAAAATTCGAGTGTATTATCAAACATCGCGGTATCCGAACCGTCCGGATTGATAATCGGCTTCACTTTGGAGATATCGTTGCCGAACACTTCGCTCTCAAACAGCGATTGACGTGCATGCATCCAGTTCACGTTACCACGCATCGTGTTGATCTCACCGTTGTGGATCATGAAACGGTACGGGTGGGCACGTTCCCAGCTCGGGAATGTATTCGTGCTAAAACGGGAGTGTACGAGTGCAATCGCCGACTCAACCAGATCTTCCTGCAAATCAAGATAGAACTGTCCAACCTGTTCAGTGGTCAACATGCCTTTGTAAACAATTTTGCGACAAGACAAGCTCGGCAGGTAGAACGAACTGCCTTCTTTCTCATCCGCGGAATAACGAATAGCCAGCTCAGCCCGTCTGCGAATCACATACAGCTTGCGCTCGAACGCCAGCTCATCGTTCAGATCTGCTGATCTGCCAATGAACACCTGACGAACATAAGGCTTCGCAGCCAGTGCAGAACGACCGAGCATCTCATCAAAGGTCGGCACATCCCGGAAACCGAGGAACGTCTGTCCTTCTTCTTCAATGATCTTCTTCAGGCTCTCCTGGTGTGCGTTACGAATCTCAGGATCCTGAGAAAGGAACAGCATCCCCACACCATATGCTCCCTGCTCTGGCAGCGCAAAACCGAGACGCTCTGCTTCCTGTGCAAAGTAACGATGTGGAATCTGAATCAAAATACCGGCTCCGTCACCGGAATTCGGCTCACTGCCCTGTCCTCCGCGGTGCTCCATATTACTGAGCATGGTCAGTGCCTGACTTACGATATCGTGTGAAGGTACTCCTTTGATGTTGGCAACAAAACCCATACCGCATGCATCTTTTTCGAACTGCGGGTCATACAAACCCTGTTTAGGAGGTAATCCGATGTGTCTCATGGAACGCAACCTTTCTATAATGAAGTATTTCGGAAAGATCAAGAACATAGGCAACAAGCAACAATGAAACGGGAGGAGCGGGCCTTTTGGATAAGAGCCTGCTGGAATGAACGGGGTGACCGCAATCAGGTCATCAAGTTAAAAGTACTTCTGCTGCAGGAGAAGAAGTCATTGATAGAAGTGCTTCCGGGCAAGCCGGGTAGAAAGCACTGAATATAATTACTCGCAATCGCTGGCACGACTGCTGAAATGGAGCGACGTTTTTTGATATAGTTCTATTATTTTAACACTGACCTAACATCAGCGCAATTTAAACTTTTTAATACCTCTGATAAGAAATGTTTTGCAGTACAGCTTTAGTGTAATGACGTTTAAAATCATCTCTTTTTCGAATAATTATACACATTTTATGTTAGAGTACAACTGAATTTATCTGCTGACAAAAGAAAATCATTCCATATACAGCCTGTGTTTCTGCTTCCTATCACCAAAATCTCCATTCATTTTCGAGCAAAGTGCTGCCCGAACATGCATTTGTATACAAAAAGAGCCTGCGACCCTTTTTGGGGTCACAAGCTCTTTGCACTTTTTGACTACTATATTGCATAATTTTGATACTGTGCAACAAAGTTTATTTTTGGATACGAGCTAATACTCCGCAATACTTCAGAACTATGCTGTCACCACTTGACCTGATTCGGCCTTTTCGGCTTCTTTTTTCGGACGCCGGCCGTTCCAGAGGAAGAATGCCAGTGTCAACAGAACGGATACTCCTGCGTAGATCGCCAGGATTCCTGCCTGATGCCACATCACATCGATATTCCCACTGGATACGACTGCTTTGAAGCCCATAATGCTGTGAGTCATCGGCAGCCATGGGGTAAACGCCTGAAGCCAGGATGGAATCAATTCTACCGGGAAAGTACCTGCGCTTGCCGCAAGCTGGAATACCAGCAGCAGAATGACCACGTAACGTCCAGGCAGATCAAGCCAGGTTACCAGCGCCTGAACAATCAGCATAAATGTCAGTCCTGTAATGATCGTGAACAGATAGAACAGCGGTACGCTGTGTGTCTCCAAACCAAGACCATAGAGCATGAAGCTTGCAACGATAACCGATTGGAAAATGCTCATGGAACCAAATACGAGCGTACGGCTTACAAAACGGCTCCAGCCGGATGCGCCGGGTACGGACGTATCACGCATTTTCAAAATAATGGTCGAGATCAGGGATCCGACAAACAATCCAATGGACAGGAAGAACGGTGTTAATCCTGTACCATAGTTGGACACGGCTTCCGCTTCGTTCTCAGCTGAGTTGATCGGTTCAGCAAACATATTGACCACGTCATCGGTTTTCTTCACTTCAGACGTTTTCTGAGCGGCATCATTCAGCTTGGTCGCCAGTTCACTTGAGCCATCTTTGAGCTCGGTCAAACCGTCAGCCAGTTCACCAGCTCCATCTCCAAGTTGTTTGGAACCGTCAGTCAGGGAACTCACACCACCGCTCAGCTTGCCTACACCTGTTTGCAGGGCACTTGTACCTGTGCCAAGTTGCTTGGCTCCGTCCACCAGCTGAGTACCGCCGCTTGCCGCTTCGCCCAGCTTGCCGCTAAACTGCTTCAGTCCGTCGGAGAGCTGTGCTCCGCCTTCGCTGAGCTGGTTGGCTCCAGCCAGCAGCTGCTGCTGCCCATCGGCGAGCTGGTCTGCACCAGTCAGAAGCTGCTGCTGGCCACTATGCAGCTCTGTCGCACCTGCAGCGAGCTGCTGGTTGCCTTGGTGAAGCTGATCAGCACCTTGTGCCAGCTTCTGTTCGCTCTCATGCAGCTGCGCACTGCCTTCTGCTACGGCCTCACTTGCTGCGAGCAGCTTCTGTACGTCCTCGCTCGCAGCCAGCTCCGGATTGGATGCAGCCAGCTGCTTCAATCCGTCTGCCACACCTTGGGCGCCGTCTGCCACCTTGCCGCTGCCATCTACGGCTGACTGCAAACCTGCCGCCAAAGTGCCACTACCCTGCACTGCGCTTTGCAGACCTTCGGACAGCTTCGCGCTGCCCTGTTCGGATGACTGCAGTCCTGTCTGCAGCTTGCCAGTGCCATCAAGAGACGACTGGAGGCCTGCTGCCAGTTTGTCACTGCCATCCTTTAATTGGTCTGCCCCGCTTTGAAGTTGATCCGAGGCTGCCGTCTGGAGCTGCTGCAGACCGGATACCAGACTGCTTGTTCCGCTTTCTAACTTGGCCGCCCCGGTATGCAATGCGTTAACTCCGTCGCTCAATGGTGATAAACCATCCTGAAGTTCCAGCGTTCCGGATGCCAGTTTGGCCAAATTGTCCTTCAGCTTGACCGCACCATCATCCAGCTTGCCTGCTCCCGTATTCAGTTCACCCGCACCATCACCGGCTTCCGCCAGTCCGTCAGACACTTCGGTAAACTTGTCGAGCAGCGTTTCCGCATAAGCCTCAGTCACCTTGGCAGATACTTTCGCTTTCAGATCCTTGATCGCCGTCTTGCCAATCTGTGCACCTACGAAGCTATAATTGCCATTTGGTTCGTAGATCAGTTCAGCTGGCTGCGGTTTATCATCAAGCAGCGTCGTTGCCTGGGAGGAGAAATTCTCAGGAATCGTGATTTGCATGTAGTACTTGTCGTTCTGCATGCCTTCTTTGGCCTGCGACGCATTGACAAACTCCCATTCAAAATCCCCATTCTTCTTCAACTCATCTACCAGATCGTCGCCCACTTGCAAGGATTTGCCTTCGAGTTCTGCACCCTTGTCGAGATTGACTACAGCCACCGGCATCTGGTCAACATGACCATATGGGTCCCAATAGGCAGCCAGATAGATGCCGCTGTACAGGATCGGGATAAACATAACTGCAATGACGGGGATCAACACCTTCGGGTTTCTCACGGCCGATCCCACATCCTTGAAAAACACGGATAAAGATTTCATGTCATTTTCTCCCCTAACTCTCTGCTCCGTGAGCAGGAATAACTTCATGTAAAAAAATGAATCAATTCAGCAAATTGCTGAAATACGAAATGACCATTTTCCTCAAACGGTCAATTCAAGACAAAAAAACAAACCTGTCTCTCGACAAGCCTCACTGCCCTCTCGTTAGTAAATAACCCATATTATAGTAGGGAATTTTCAAATTAAGTGATGGCAGCAATTCCTTCCATTAAGAAAAGGCGAAAGTAATTTTTGATTTCCTCTTTGCTGAGCGGTTCATGCTGCTTGTTCCAATCGGAGGTGAGCGCGGTGTACAACCGGATCATCATGAAGGCCACTACTTGCGGATCACAATCCCGGATCTCACCGCTGTCTCTGGCTTTCTCCAGCTCCTTGGACAAGAAATCGGAAATGACCTTCTCCACCTTGTCCAGTCCTTCCTTGGCCTGAACTGTTCCAAAATCCTTGAGCTCCTGGGACAACTTAATCAGTAAGTCATGGTCACGACGGAATTCCAGCAATGAATCCAGCACACGAAACAGGTTATCAAAAAAGGCACTTTCCTGATGAACTTCACGGTGAGCAATGTTCTTCATCTCCTGGATCACTTCTACCAGAATCTGATCAAACAACTGCTCCTTGTTCGTAAAAAAGGTGTAAATTGTTCCTTTGCCAACATTCGCAATCTTGGCTACCTGATCCATCGTGGTAGCTTTGTATCCAAACATGGCGAACGACTGAGCTGCTGCATGGATGACCTGCTGCCTCCGGTCAATCGGAGCCATCATATCCCCTCCTTTAATTGAATTCACCTCATGAAATGACCAAAAATACAATCTGGTCATTCGGTCAAAACTTACATTATCACCTTCGTCAACAGATTGCAACCCTAACATTACAAATTTGTGTTAATTTATTTTAACCGAAATGCAGTGGAAAGTGATTCAATCGTCGTCTATAGTGTATGATGGTTCCAATAATACGGATAGAACGAAGATGGACTGTCTCAGAACATCGAGTTCCGTGTAAATATTTATGGAATGAACATCATTTTCCGTTTCGCTGTATATTCATGTAGTAATGAAGGGTACGGCATAACGGGGAACTTATCAAATTTAAATTTATGAATAAAGGTGAACTCATGCGAAAACCAAGAGTGCTCTTATTATCCGAAGGTTTCGGCACCGGTCACACCCAAGCCGCCCATGCACTGGCAAGCGGCATCAAAAAGGTCAGTCCACATGTCCATAGTCGTGTCATCGAACTCGGCAAATTTTTGAATCCGACGGTGGCTCCGCTTATTTTTTCCGCTTATCGAAAAACATTATCCGTCCAGCCCAAACTCGTCAGCATGCTGTATCGGACACAATATAATAAATCGTTGAACGGACTCACCAAACTCGCTCTGCATCGGATTTTTTATACTCAGACCGCACAGGTTGTATCCCAATTGAAGCCGGATGCCGTAATTTGCACCCATCCGTTTCCGAATGCGGTTATTTCCCGGCTGAAACGTCAGGGGCTTAACATCCCACTGTATACCGTTATCACTGACTACGATGTACATGGCACATGGATCAACCCGGAAGTAAACCAGTATCTCGTCTCTACCCCTCAGGTGAAAGCACTGCTCGAAATCCGCGGAGTCGATCCGTCCCGAATCCAGGTGACGGGAATTCCCGTGCATCCTGATTTTTGGGAAGCAGGTGACAAAGTGCGCCTCCGTCAGGAAATGGGTTTGCAAAACATGCCAACGGCACTGCTGATGGGCGGTGGCTGGGGACTTTCTTTTGACGAAGAGCATATGAAACTATTAACCTCCTGGGCGGATCGGATACAGCTCGTGTTCTGTCTCGGAAGCAACGAGAAAATGATCGCCAAAATGAAGGAGATGTCCTGCTTCCAGCATCCGAACATCCGCATTCTCGGTTACACCCGTGAAGTAAGCAAGCTGATGGACGTTTCCGATGTACTCATTACAAAACCAGGCGGCATGACTTGCACCGAAGCCTTGGCCAAAGGGCTGCCCATGTTATTCATTCCACCGCTCCCAGGCCAGGAAGAAGAAAACTGTGAGTATTTTGTACAAGCCGGATATGGTCAGGTTATACATTCATCAGACGTGATTACCAAGCGCTTCAGACAATTATGCGAGCGGGCCGAGACACCGCATGAAGCTGAAAGCCAGCTGAAAGTTGTGCGCAAACCATGGAACCGACAATCCTATGATCCTACGTCTTGTGCACAGGCTGTACATGAATTATTGTTCCCGGCTACAGCCGAGTTCTCCTCCACGTCCAAGGAACGCTTCAAAGCCGGAATTCCTGCCACGACGCTGTCAGGTACCCGAATTCCATTCTAAGGCTTCTAAGGGCCCTTGTAACGTCTCTACGAGGGTGTTGGTTGAGGATAAGCAAGTCCTGGTCTAAGATCTGATACCATAAATATAAAAGCACACAAAAAGGTTCCCCTCCGCATTTTGGAAGGGAACCTTCTTCAATTTCATTTCATATGACGTATGATTTACCAGAAAAAAGGGTAATTTAGAATATAAAGATCATTTCAAATATTGAAATAAAACTCCGTTTCAGGACATTTCAGGGCTAGTGTAATGTAAACACAGTTAACTACCCCGCCTGTTTGCAGAATTTACAGGTCAATTACTTGTAAAAAGTATGATGACCAATCGTTTTTACTTTTTTCTTGGAATGGGCAACTGTCAGATCATCGGCAAGCGTCAATGAAAGGAAATAATACGTATCATCGGCGACTTCCTTCTGCCCGTTCAATGCAGCATTGACTGCCTTTACGCTGTCCTCATTGGGAACCATACGCTTCAGACGCCCGTTGGCTACTGGACTGAATTGGGATTTCTGATAGATTACCTTGTAAATGGAATCGGGAAAATTGGCTGACCGCAGCCGGTTTAAGACAACATTGGCAACTGCCACTTTGCCTTCGTACGGTTCACCTTCCGCCTCTGCCATGACAATTTTTTGCAGCAGAAGCAGCTCTTTATCGGACACACTGTATGACCAGGTTGCAAGTTTCGATTCTTCCTGCGTCAGAAGTTTGGTCCGCGTAAAGTAAAGTTTTTGGGGGGGAGTTGTTAATGCAGCAGCCGCTTTGGCCTTCTCTATTTTGGCCAATTTCAAGGCAGCTTCTTTTTTGGCTTTCGCCGCAGCCGCAGCTTTGGCCTTCTGTTTGGCCTTGGCTTCGTTCAGTTCCTGCTCTTCCTGAGCAGCCGTAAGCCAGTCCTTGGCTGGCAGTGAAACTGTCCAGTTTGCAGAATGAACCGATGGTTCAGCAGACAGACTTGTCCCGTCTACCATCATTCGCCTGTCCCCTTCAGAAGAAGTTGATCCGTTATTTTGCACAGAAGACGCAAGTTCAGTCATCTGTCTACTATCACTTGCCTCGTTCCACTTTCCAGTTGCCTGAACTACATTAACCCCCACTATACATACAAGCAGCACAGATAACATCGGTGCTACCCAACGATTCTTGCTTATGATATCCATTCGAAGATTCCTCCTGTCGCAACAATTCCCTTAACTAAGTAACCCAAAAAAAAGAATTTGAATAACGATGGCTAATATTACATAGGGATAAACGTAATGTCAATGTGATTTTATGTCATAAAAACGAGTTTCAGGAAAATGAAAACGTATCCACAACCTCATACATTGGCGATTGTCCCAGCCTTGTCACATAAAGTACAAAGTCCTCTACCAGCCATGATTTAGCACCCAAGGAATGTTCCGGAAGCACTCCATTAATCCCTTTATCTTCATTTCCTGGAAGCAAACCCAGAAATTTTCGCGCAATTGTAATGTGTGGCGAATACGGTCTTAATTCTGATACATACCCAAGAGCCGATGTGGCCTCCACAATCTTATTGTGCAGTCGATTCAATGACTCCAGTTCTCCGTCCACACCCTTCCACAAAACCTTCGGTGCATCCTTGAGACCAAAAGTCCCCCACCCGGAAGTTTGCAGTTCAAACGGCTGAAATCCACTGCTGGCTGTGCGCAGCGCTTTGCGCAGATGCCCGATATCACTCACGAGTGTATCACCCAGAAATTGCAAGGTAATGTGATAATCCCGATGATCCGTCCATTTGCGAAAGTCGAGCTTGTTCTTCACCAGCCCTGCATCAAATTGGATGGACTCCTGAACAGCTGCCGGAAGGCGAATCGCTGTAAACAATCTTTCCCGCCGTGATGGTAGATCCGTATATGAATAGTTATTCATCATCGTATACACCTCTCTAAAGTTCGTTCTATTATTTCATATTCCTATGTATTGTTTCAAGCTGGGTAATTATAGATTGACACAAGTGTCGGCACTTGCACATGAGGCTGTATTCCTGCCTTTCTGCATAATCTTCTCAAATCTGCTACACTTAACTCACAAAATCAATTGAATTCAGGAGGTTACACACTATGGGTAAAATTGTATGTTTTCCATCTTTATCTACGGAGCAGAAGCAGCGCATTTTAGATGCCGCACCAGGCTATTCACTGACCGTTGGCAAAGCCAAGGAAATTGACCCAGCAGAGTTAAAGGAAGCTGAAATCATTGTAGGCTGGTCTCCCCTTGTCACTGAACATGCACTAAATGAAGACAGTTCACTGAAGTGGATCCAGGTCTGGTCCGCTGGTGTGGATAACCTCCCATTTTCGGATTTGGAACAAAAAAACATTCAGGTGACCAGTGCAAATGGCGTACATGCCATTCCAATCACCGAAATTATTATAGGCATGATGTTATCGCATAGCCGCTGGCTGAGACAAGCCATGCTTCATCAACAAGAAGCCGAGTGGAAAGCTCCCGGCAAACCTCTGCCAGAACTGCACGGCAAAACAGCCGTTATTGTAGGTGTAGGAGAAATCGGCACCGAGACAGCCCGTATTCTCAAGGCCTTTGGCCTGAATGTGATTGGGGTTCGCCGTTCCGGCAAGGACGTCTCTAATGTGGACCACATGTACGACATGTCCGGACTGCATGAAGCTTTGGGAAAAGGTGATTATGTCATTAACATACTGCCCCTTACTGACGAAACCCACCATTTATATGATCAGACTGCATTCGAACATTTCAAACCAGGTTCCTGCTTCGTAAATGTAGGACGAGGTCCAAGCGTGAACACGGAAGCGCTGCTTCATGCCCTGGACAGTGGGCATATTGCCTTTGCTGCACTCGATGTATTTGAGGAAGAGCCCCTTCCTGCAGAACACCCGTTATGGAAAATGGACAATGTGTTAATTACTCCCCATATCGCAGGAAGTACGGAGCAATATACCGATCGTGCGCTGGATATTTTTGTAGAAAATCTGGAAGCTCATCTGGCTGGCAAAACACTCCCACGCAACTTGGTTGACTATAGTCATAAATACTAATTCATCCGCTATTTTCCATGCATAATTGTACAAATGCTTTACTATTATTTCTAAAAATCGAAATAAAAAAACCTCCACATCGGAAATTGTTTCATTCCGGCATGGAGGTTTCTTCTATTATATAACTATGTGCATAACCAAATGTGACGTATAAACGTTCCTTTACGAACGGTGCAATACTGATTCACTTCCCATCCCGCTGCGAGCAGATGCTCTTCCACCCATTCGGTGGATACAACTATGGCTCGTTTCGTCAGCCTACGCAGACTTGTCAGCATGCGCCGCTGTTCTTCATCCGGGAGAACGGAGCACAGATTGTAGGGCATGTCCAAAATTGCCGCGTCGTAAGTACCGTCTAATTCATTCATGTCCCGAAGCGTGATGCAAGCCGGATCATAGCCATAGTGCGGAAGATTGATTCGCGCTCCCTGAACCGCCAAAGGATTCAGATCGTTTCCTCTTGTTTCGATGCCCATGGACAGAGCTTCAATGACTACCGTACCCATGCCGCAGCATGGATCAAGCAGCCGGTGGTTTTCCACTTTCGGTATGGCTATATTGACGAGCGCTCTCGCTAGTGTAACGCCGAGACCGGTTGAATAATTTTGCGGCTTTTGCTGATGACTTTGCCACGAGCGATCCGCAACTGTCCACTGACCCAAGATCCATTTTTTACCTGTCTTTATTAGTCCAAAAGTCACTTTCGGCTGTTTCATCTGTGCCTTGCCTCTGATGCACATCCCCACTTCTCGCTCCAACTGGCGGGAACGGTCATAGTCAGGCATATGATCTCCTTCTTTCAGACAAACTACCTTGAACGTTTGTTCCGGAAGCAAGTGGATACGCGCAGCAGCTGGAAGCAGGTCATTCACCGTGTCAGCTTCCGATAACACATCCAGCCTCCCATGGATAAATGGACTTCTGCCTGGTGGAACGTTAATATTGGACCGGACATATGACCTGGAATCCAAATGTGCCGCCGAATCCAAACCAAACATTGTACTAAGCTCAAGCGTACATAATTCACGTTCATTTTCATGACAGGCAAAAGTATACACATATTTTTTGTGGGTTAAACTTCTTTCTGAATCAGTCAAAACCATAGCCGTCCTTCATGTTTCTTCTATTATAAGAAGAAGGTTTATATTTTTAATTTCTCGATGGAAGCAAGCAGGTCGTCAGACAGTTCCTTCAGCGTTTGAATGCTGCCGCCGATCGTTTCCATGGAGCTTACTTGTTCTTCCGCCGAGGCAGAAACTTCCTCCACACTGGCTGCGGATTGTTCCGATACAGCAGAGATTTGTTGGCTAAAATCATTCATGCGCCCGCTCGCTTCCTGCATGCCTTCCAGGCCAGCGGTCATTGTACCTATGACCTGAACCATTCCCTCTACCGATTCGTTAATAGTTTGGAACAGATTGCCCGAAGTACGCACATGCTCTTGTCCCAGCTCAGTCTCCCGAACGCCCGTACGTAATTCTGCAACTACGCCTTGGGAATCCTGCTGGATATCCTCGGTAATCACCGTAATCTCCTCCACTGAAGTCTGGACAGCCTCAGACAGCTTCCGAACTTCTGCTGCTACAACGGCGAACCCGCGTCCGCTCTCTCCCGCACGAGCCGCCTCAATGGAAGCATTTAATGCCAGCAGGTTGGTTTGGCGAGCAATGTCACGAATGACCTGAACCAGCTTGGAAATATCCTCGTTTTTACGGTTTAGCTGTTCCATCCGGTTCATGGAAGCCGAGACAGCACCAGCGATCTGCTGCATTTGCTGCACCGATTGCTCCATGGCCTTGCTTCCGTTCAACCCCTGCTCCAGCACACGATCTGACATCAGACTTAGCTGGTTTCCCTGATCAGCATGCTTTTGAATGTGCTCGTTCAGCCCCTCAACGGTACGTGCCGATTCCACTGCGGTTACCGCCTGACTCTCCGCTGCCTTGGCGGACTCTTCCATCGTTATCGCAATCTGGCGACTGCCGATCTTGACCTCCTCCGAAGAAATGGCCAGCTCATTGCTCTGACGATTCACCGCTTCTGCAATACGTCTGACATTCAATACCATGGAAGTCAGATTACCTTTCATCATATTTACCGCTTTGGCCAGAAGCCCTACTTCGTCTTCATGTTTGGTATGTACATCCTGCACATTCAATTGACCTTCTGCAATCAGCTTCACCGCACTGATGACCCGCAGCAGCGGTTTAACAACCTGGGAACGGATAATAGGAATCGCAATAGCCGTAATCGCAATCATAATCAGTACCCCAACAATAATGATCATTCTTCCATCCTGCACAGACCTGATCGTTTGCGCAGCAGAGAGATCCGACTGATTCTGATTGTATTCCACCAGATAATCCAGATCGACCTGCATAGCATCGAAGGAATCAGCTCCTTTTTCCGATACTTCCTTGGCCAGTTGGGATTGTCCTTCATCACTCAAATTGATCGCTTGGGTATTCAGCTTGAGGTAAGCTGCCCACTTCGTCTTGAATGCATCCCAATGCTCCTGTTCATCTGCTGCTTTCTCCTGCTGATCGTATATTTTAATGGTCTGCACCGTTTCGCGAATATAGTTGGTACGCTCTTCAGCGAGCCCAGCCTTGTCTTCGTCCTGAGCATCAAAGTGGCGGTAACTCAACGACAAAATATGCTCCGTAGTATAGTTCAACCGGTTAATCTGCTGAATCGAAGGCATCCAGTTGCCCGTAATCTCATTGGTGTTGGCTTCCATTGCATTCAACCGGGAAATGACGGTGACGCTAAGGAGAATTAAACAGAGGATTAACAAATAGAACGCGATGCTGATACGCAGACCGATACTCCTGATCTTGAATCTGCTGAACATGTGATTTCCCCCTTATGCCTTATTCGGAACCGATCCGAATTTCCGGTACTTTGGTCTCGGTTTTACCCTTCTTTTGGCATCTTGTAAAATACTATTTCATCATATATCCATAGGTAAACTGACGTAAAGTATTATAACATTATTTTGTTTAGAACATGATCTGTTTTGTAAAATCTTGTGCCTCGTACACACCACATTTCAACAATGATACATTATGTAACGTGCACAAAAGTGAAATAAGAAAAGAGCTGCAGCATACGGGTAAACCCGATCTGCAGCCCTTCAGATGTGCAAGGTTGACCGTTGGCAGGGCAGATACTAACGAACCGAGCAACCGTCACTCACTCAAACGAATACCTTCCCCGCCTCAGCCAACAATCGATAAGACTTAAGTCTCCGTTCGTAATCCGGACCAGCCGTAACAACGAGGAAGCGCTTCGTCTCCAGTCGCTCACTTACCTGGCTTAATTGTTCCCAGATCTTCGGTGCTGTTCCAGCAAAGTGTTTGCGCGCCTCGCCATCATCCATGCCTCTCGCTTCGCTGTTGGGGGTATTGTTATTCGTGTTATTGTCATACTCTCTCTTGGTGGACGGCAGAGCTGATACAGCTTGTCCACTCCTTTTGCGCCGATCTGTCATTTCTCGACTCCAAGCTTGAGCTTCTGCCTCTGTCTCCGCACACAATGCACTAACCGCAACCATAACTCTTGGTTCATGCATGGTTTTGCTAGGTTTGAAACCCTCCCGATACCGCCTTACAGCCTCCGTACCATCGGCATCGCTCATGAATTGACCGAATACATATCCCATCCCAAACTGTGCTGCAAATTCAGCACTTTTGACATTTGTGCCCAGCATCCACAGGGAGATGGGACGTTCCGGGATTGGCCGGGCCGATACCGGATGCTCCTCATAGGTGTATCGGTCTTCGAGCAGTTCGGTCAGTGCGGCCAGTGATTCCGGTAATTTGGACACATGCTGCAAGTAATTGCCGCTGAGTGCCATAGTTGCATGCGGCCCACCACCCGGAGCCCTCCCAAGACCCAGTTCAATCCGCCCCGGATAGAGTGCGCCCAGCAGCCGAAAGGACTCAGCCACCTTAAGCGGACTGTAGTGTGGTAGCAAAACGGCACCAGAACCAAGCTGGATCGAATTGGTCCTCGCCCCGATATGCGCGAGCAGCACTTCAGGTGATGCTGATGCCAGCTCATCCATATCATGATGTTCAGACGTCCAGTACCGGGTATAACCCCAGGCTTCGGCTTGTTGGGCCAATGTTACGGACTGCTGCAAAGCCTGTTCCGCAGATGCGCCATTCAACCTTGGTACCAGGTCGAGCACGCCCAGACTGAATGCCTGGCTTAATGTGTTGTTTGCGCCTTCGCCTGTGTTTGTATCCAAGCGTTTCACTCCTTATCCCTAGTCCAAATCGTAGATGGAACCCACCTTCAGGCCATATAATTCATTGTATATTTTCTCGGCAAACGCATCGGTCATACCCGCAATATAATCAATCACCATATGCTCCCAGGTCCAGATTGGATGCGCCTTGGCCTGATCTTTCTCATATCGTTGCAGCCAGTCGGATGGAATAATCGATTTGGACGTTTCCGGATCAAGGAACGCATCCCACAGCCGCTTAATCATCCATTCGCTGCGTTTTTGCAGGCGCTGCACACGCAGGTCGCGAATCATGGTTACCCAGGCAAAGCTTTTGAGCACACTCACCGTACGCAGCATATCAAGATCCTCGGCACCTTCACGGACAAACGTGACCTTTTTCCAGTCTCCGTCGTCAATTACGCCCAGACTGCCTACAAACAGGCTGACCCAGTAGGCTTTGACCTCGCGGCGAGTACGGGAGTAATCATGCTCGCAGAATGGCATCTTCTCATTCCAGACACGCAGGAACGAAGCGAGCACTTCTTCTACTTTTTGCCCAATCGCCTCTCTTGTCCATCCGTTCCAGAACAGGTCCTCCAGCGTCGTGATCTTATCCACAATCAATCGATGGATATGCGGATCCTGCAGGAAATGTTCATGCACTTCGATTTTGCCTGCCTTGATCCCATCCTCCAGATCATGCGCGGAATAGGCAATATCGTCGCAAAGGTCCATGAGCTGGGCTTCCAGCGTCTTTTTGCCTACCGGCATGTTCCACCGATTACGGATCTCATGGATATATTGCCACTCATGATGGTACATGCCCTTCTTGCTCTCGGTCCCAGGATAAGGATACTTGTTAATTCCGAGGAGCACGGCATCGGATAGATTCAGTCCATCAATATCTTCGCGCTTCTCTAGGAACATGATGAGACGGAAGTTATGCGCATTGCCTTCAAAATGCTCGTATTTCCGCTTCAGTTCCGCGCGAATCTCCGGCTCCTGTTGGGGTGACTTGGCTCCCCGACTCTTCTTCATGATCTTCTTGACCTCGGAGTTGATCAGATCATCCAAAATGCCGTCCAGCACTTCTTCTCCTTTATGTCCAAAAGGCGGGTGTCCGAAATCATGCGCGATCGCGGCACATTCCACCACTTCCGAATCAATAATAAGTCCCGGGCTGTCCGCCTGGCTCCAATCCACTTGGGGATAACGACGAAGCAGGCTTCGTGCCGCCTCTCGGGCGATCTGCGCCACCTCAAGCGAGTGGGTCAACCGGGTGCGGTAATAATCGCCTGTCCCGGCACCAAACACCTGGGATTTGCCCTGCAACCGACGGAAGGTCGGTGAATGAATCAGTCTGGAATAGTCTCGCTCATATGCTGCACGTGCCCCATCCAGTTTCGTAAGTTCAGGGTATTGTCTATGTTCTCTCAGATCGTTCCATTGCATGTGATCACTCCTAGCCGACTGTCTCTATTTTGAGTGATTATACACAACATCAGTCGTTTCGAAAAGCAAAACCTGTCTGCGATTGTCATCTCTTCTCACATCAAACTGTGATGTACAGTCTTCTTCTTTTATTATACCCTGACAGACTATCGTCCGTGCACCTAAATGAATAATGATATACATGAAAATGAGAAACCTTCTAGAGAATCTAAAGATAGGAAGAAATACGAGCTTATGAGCATCGGTGGCCGTTCCGGTTACGGATCGTTCTTTCGATCGCTGTTGTCTCCAGGTTTTCTGAATTTCCCTTTACAAGGGAAAAACCCGGAGACAAACGCGAACGCTTCGCTTCTCCAGAATCGATTCCGTCCCCTTCACTACTTTCGCTGTATTCCAACTAAATAGTCTAAAAAGCTCACAACCTTTTTTCTTATGATTCTTCATTGTACTTTGCAGTCATCGCTCCCCTGCTCCTCTGTCTTTCATTCGTTCTATTGGTGGTGGAGAGAAAATAAGTACTAATGTGTATCGGTGGCCGTTCCGGTTACGGATCGTTCTTTCGATCGCTGTTGTCTCCAGGTTTTCTGAATTTCCCTTTGCAAGGGAAAAACCCGGAGACAAACGCGAACGCTTCGCTTCTCCAGAATCGATTCCGTCCCCTTCACTACTCCGTTGGTTCATTATTTGTTTGAAAAGATAAAACCCTATTCTTTGATTAGACAATCGCACATTGCAGTCAGCGCTCCCATGACCCACCGTCTCCCATTTTTGTCCTTAGTGGGGGAGAAAATAAAAAACCGACAGGGACGGAATTGCCCTGTCGGGTGGAGATGGTCAGCGCTGCGCCTGCTGCCCTATTCATAGGAAATGCTGACAGCGTTAAGCTGCGCGCGTAATTTAATGCTCAATGCTCGGCGAGGCGGTTATACCATCACTTTGCAGATGTCGTTTGTGAACTCTACCGGATCCTGAATTGGCAAGCCTTCGATCAGCAATGCTTGATGATACAACAGGCTAGTGTACAGGCTCAGTTTTTCCTTATCCTGTGCAAATGCGTCTTTCAGGGACTTGAAGACATCGTGATTCACGTTGATCTCCAGCACTTTATCCGCTTGTACATTCTCGCTGTTCGGCATGGCTTTCAGGATTTTCTCCATCTCGATGGTCAATTCACCTTCGGTGGACAAGCATACCGGATGGCTTCTGAGGCGTTTGGAAGCTTTCACGGCTTTTACTTTCCCTGCGAGCTGTGCTTGCATTGCTTCAAACAACTCTTTATTGTCGTTGTCCTCTGCTTCATTTTTCTCTTTGTCTTCGCTGTCTTCGATACCCAGGTCACCGCTTGAGATGGATTTGAATTCTTTCTCCTTGTAGTTCATGATCATTTTGATCGCGAATTCATCAATGTCCTCGGTGAAGTACAGCACTTCATATCCTTTATCGAGTACGCCCTCGATCTGAGGCAGCTTCTCGATCCGCTCAATGGATTCACCGGATGCATAGTAGATATACTTTTGGTCTTCAGGCATTCTGGAGACGTATTCGTCCAGGCTCACCAGCTTTTTCTCTTTGGAAGAAGAGAACAGCAGCAGATCCTGCAGCGTATCCTTGTTTACGCCATAGTCGCTGTATACGCCATATTTCAACTGACGTCCAAACGCTTGATAGAACTTCTCGTAGCTTTCACGATCATCCTTCAGCAAGCTTTGCAGTTGGCTCTTGATTTTGTTTTTGATATTCTTCGCGATCAGGCTGAGCTGACGGTCATGCTGCAGCATTTCACGGGAGATGTTCAGGGACAGGTCTTCCGAATCCACCATACCCTTCACAAAACCAAAGTAGTCCGGCAGCAAATCACCGCATTTGTCCATGATTAGGACACCGTTGGAGTACAATTCAAGGCCTTTTTCATACTCTTTTGTATAGTAGTCAAACGGCGTGTTCTCCGGAATAAACAGGATTGCATTATAAACAACTGCGCCATCTGCGCTGATGTGCAGGTGTTTGAGCGGTTTGTCAAAACCGTAGCGTTTTTCCATATAGAAGTTGTTGTAGTCTTCTTCGGTCAGCTCGCTTTTGTTTTTGCGCCAGATCGGCACCATGCTGTTGACGGTTTGCTCTTCCTTGTACTCCTCAAATTCGTTCTCCGTACCTTCCTTCGGACGCTGACTTGTCACATCCATCTTGATCGGGTAACGAATGAAGTCGGAATATTTCTTGATGATGGATCTCAGGCGATACTCTTCCAAAAACTCATCATACGAATCCTCTTCGGTATTCGGTTTAATCGTCAGGACGATCTCCGTACCTACGGAATCTTTCTCGGCTGGTGAGATCGTATATCCGTCCGCACCTTCGGATTCCCATTTCCACGCTTCGTCACTGCCCAGTGTTTTACTCGTTACAGTCAGCTTGTCCGCCACCATGAACGCGGAGTAGAAGCCAACCCCGAACTGTCCGATAATGTTATGGCCGTCTTTGGCTTCGTTTTCCTTCTTGAATGCCAGGGAACCACTCTTCGCGATAACCCCGAGATTGTTCTCCAGCTCTTCCTGGCTCATCCCGATTCCGGTATCGGTCAGCGTGAGCGTACGGTTCTCTTTGTCGATGGTCAGCTTGATGTAGTAATCCTCTTTGTTGAAGACGAGAGTATCGTCGGTGAGAGCTTTGTAATATATTTTGTCAATGGCGTCACTGGAGTTGGAGATCAATTCTCTCAAAAAGATTTCTCTTTGGGTATAGATGGAGTTGATCATCATATCCAGCAAACGTTTGGATTCTGCCTGGAACTGTTTCTTGGCCATGAATGGGTGTTCTCCTTTCAATTTGGATATAGAATGATTGAATTGGAGTTATAGAACAAACTCCTTAATATTACACCATACCACTTCGCTAAACAGAACCATCTTCCGATCGCTGTTATCCCCATTTTTTTTGATTCCATATTTTAGATGGAAAAATCCGGGGATAAGGGCGAACGCTTCGCTTCTCCAGATTGTTTCTGCACGCTTCGTTCCCGTATAATATCTAAGTTCGTTCTATGAAATAAATTAATCATTCCATATGTAGTCCTGTAGTAAAAACCATCATTTGTTAGCACTCAGAAGACTGGAGTGCTAAACCCTTTCTTTTATATAACATATGGCAAAATTGGGTGTCAATACGCTGGGCGTTATTTTAACAAAATGGGTGATTAACACTTCATTTGTACGCGCTCATTTGATTTTAACGTAATCAATCAGACAATACAAAAAGCCAGTTCGAATCAAACTCGAACCGGCTTTCAGGGCTTACTGAGCTCAATGACAGAATAAACCTTATAAAAAGAATGAAAGATCAGGTCGTTGAAAGGCCGGTGCTCATCCTCATTTCACCATCTTTGGATCAAGGGTATCACGCAGCCCATCCCCGAGCAGGTTGAAGCCGAGTACGGTCAACATGATTGAAAGCCCGGGAAAGATAAGCGTCCACGGTGCTTTTTGCAGAAACTGACGGGAATCCGAGAGCATTTTGCCCCATTCGGGATCAGGCGGTTGTGCTCCCATGCCGAGAAACCCCAGTGCTGCTGCCTCAATAATGGCTGTCCCAATGCCCAGCGTACCCTGAACAATCAGCGGAGTAAGGCTGTTCGGCAGGATATGACGGAACAATATCCGCATATTATTCGCACCCAGTGTGCGGGCAGATGTTATGAATTCCTCCTGTCTCAAGCTAAGTACACGTGAACGCACCAACCGTCCGTAGGTCGGAATGTTCACGATGGCTATGGCAAGTAATGCGTTTTGCAGAGATGGGCCAAGAATCGCGACAATGGCGATGGCGAGTAGAATGCCCGGGAACGCCAGAAGTATATCGAATAGACGTGAGATGAGCATATCCGCCCATTTTCCGTAAAACCCGGCAATCAAACCAAGCAATGCTCCCGCAATAATGGAACCGATGACCGAGAAGAATCCCACCCATAACGAGATGCGTGCACCATGCAATACACGGGAAAACACGTCACGCCCCAGATCATCAGTGCCAAACCAATGCTCTGCCGAAGGGGCCTGCAGCCGGTCTGTCAGCACCTGTTCCTTGTAATCGTAAGGGGCAATGTATGGAGCAAGGAAGGCCAGTAGGATGAAAAACACGATAATGATCAGTCCAGCGAGCGCCAGCCGATTGCGGCGAAATGTTCTCCAGGCTTCCCTCCATGGACTGGATGTACGTGCCGATGCGGCGTCAATAGTTTGTCCGGTGTTGGTTGATAATTTGGCCATGCGGCGTCTCCCTTCTTGGATATGAATGAAAGATGAGATGGACCATTCCTACTTATAGCTAATCCGCGGATCAAACACAGCGTAGAGCAAGTCGACAATCAGATTAATCACCACGAAGAAAAAGGCCACGATCAGAATGCCGCTCTGAATCACGGGGTAGTCCCGCGAACTAATGGCTTCATATATATAGCGTCCCACACCCGGCCAGGCGAAGATGGTTTCGGTCAACACCGCACCACCGAGCAAAGAACCCGTCTGTATGCCGATAACGGTCAGGACTGGGATAAAGGCATTTTTGAGGGCATGTCCATATACGACAAAAAACGGACCGAGTCCCTTCGCCTTCGCGGTGCGGATATAATCCGAGCTCATGACCTCAAGCATGCTGGAGCGAGTCATCCGGGCAATAACGGCCATCGGAATCGTTCCAAGTGCTACACTTGGCAGAATCAGATGTTTGGTTACGGTCCACAACTGGTCCCAACGCCCGGCAATCATCGTATCAAGTACATATAGACCCGTAATGGCTTCAACGGGATCACGCGCATTCATTCGTCCAATGGAAGGCAGCCAGTGCAGCTTGTTGGCAAACAGCCATTGTTCCATCAGACCCAGCCAGAAAATCGGCATCGACACGCCAACGAGCGCAATGACCATACAGCAGTAATCAAACCAGGAGTTATGCTTCCATGCACTGACGATCCCCGCATTAACGCCTATAATGACCGCAAATAACATACTCGCCATCGTTAATTCGAGGGTGGCTGTCAGATAAGGCACGATTTCCTGGGCAATAGGCACCTTGGTGCGGATGGATGTGCCCAGGTCTCCCTGAAGCAAATCGCCAAGGTAGGCGAAATACTGCTGAAACCACGGTTTATCAAGTCCGAGCTGGTCACGAAGGGCCTGCTTGGACTGCTCGGTTGCCTTTTGCCCAAGTATGGTCTCTGCAGGATCACCCGGAATGGCGTGGATAATAGAAAAGACGATCAGGGTCATGCCCAGCAAAACGGGCAGAAGCACAAGGATGCGTTTGACAATATAGCTGTTCATTTCACATTCACCTGCCTTTGACGTATCATGCAAAATGTAATCATAAAAGCGCCGACAGACAAGAATGCTTTAGATAGTTACAACCAGATGTGGGTTCTGCCAAGCATTACATGTCCACCAGCGCTATGAATGAATAAATGTAGTCAGTCAACTTACAAGGACTTATTCAAAGTAGGCATTTGCATACGATTCACTTCCCAGTGGGGAAGGTACAAAACCTTTCAGGTTGGCTTTACCTGCCAGAATAGGTGTCGTGTGCACAAGTGGAATCCACGGTGCATCTTCCTTGATAATGACTTGAGCCTGTTTGTACAGCTCGGCGCGTTTGTCCTGGTCCGTTTCTTTCTGTGCATCGGTCAGCAGCACATGCAATTCTTCGTTCACGTAGAAGCTGCGGTTATTGCCCGGAATCGCGTCTTTATCGAGTAGCGTGTACAGGAAGTTATCCGGGTCTCCGTTGTCTCCGGTCCAGCCGAGCATGTAGATGTCGTCCTTCTCCCCGGCTTTCGCATCATCGAGATATGTCGCCCACTCCGGCGATTCGATGTTGACGGTCACTCCGATTTTCTCAAAATCGGCTTGGATCGCTTCGGCCACCTTCTTGCCGTCAGGCATATAAGGACGCGACACAGGCATTGCATAGAATGTCACCGGGTCAGGCAATCCGTCCGGGAAGCCGGCTTCGGCCAGTAATGCTTTAGCTTTTTCCAGATCATACGGGTAATCTTCAATGGAATCGTTGTAACCCCACAGCGTTGGCGGCATTGGGTTCACCGCAGGCTGAGCCTGTCCAGCAAAGAAAGCATCAATAATGCCCTGCTTGTTCACGGCGTGGTTGAGGGCTTGTCTTACTTTTACATCGTCAAAAGGTTTCTTCTTAAAGTTAAAGCCGATATATGCCACGTTGAACGGTGGACGCTCGATCTTTTGCAACTCACTGTTGCCTTCAAGGATGGACAGGTCATCCGGGTTCAGGTCTTCCATGACATCAATCTCGCCATTTTGCAGCGCATTGAAGCGTGCCGTGTTGTCTGGAATCGAACGAACAATGACTTTGTTCAGCTTCGGCAATCCTTCTTTCCAGTAATTCGGGTTTTTCTCCAAGGTGATGGAGTCGTTCCGCTTCCACTCTTTGAATACAAATGGTCCTGTGCCCACGGGCTCGCTTTTGAAATTCTCTTTTTTCTCCTGAATCGCTGTTGGACTGGCAATACCGAATGGTGTCATCGCGATGTTCTGCAAGAAAGGCGCCTGCGGCTGGTTCAGTGTGAACTCAACAGTCGTCTCGTCAATCGCCTTAACTTCCTTGATGACACGGCCATCCTCTGGCCCAAACATGGAATCATAATAGTCGAAGGAATCCCCTTCGAATTTATATTCACTCGCCGGATCACTCCAACGGTTGAAGTTAAAGACAACAGCTTCGGCATTAAAATCCGTTCCATCATGGAACTTCACACCGGACTTCAGCTTAAACGTATACTTCAGGCCATCCGCCGAAATCTCCCAGCTCTCTGCCAAACCAGGCACCACTTCTGTCTCGCCTTCCTTGTAGTCCAGCAATGAGTCGAATACCTGATGTCCAATTTTGAGCGACTCTCCATCTGTTACAATTGCCGGGTCGAGCGCCACGGAATCGCCACCGCGGCCCATGATCATCGTATCCTGAGCCTCGGTCACTTCTGCTGGAGGTTCGCTGCCTTCGGCCGGAGCAGGTGAATTCCCAGCCCCCTCATTGCTGGAGCAGCCCGATAGGATCAAGACTGTACTCATGGCCATCGCCATGATTCCGGACATCCATTTTTTTCTCATTCGCATACGTACAACACCCTTCCCTGTCTCATAATGTGTGTGATGCTGGCGTGAAAAAAACTTCAATGATAGCCATTGGTTCGGTGCTTGCTTGTATCTGTAAAAGGCTTTAAATGCCTGTGATACCAGTGATAGTGGTTGTAGTAGAATAGGATTAAAAGTTTGTTTTGACGAATTTACAGATGTAATATATGGATCAAATAATGAAGAACGAGATGTATAGAGTCGGGAAAATAGCCTAGTTGCTCAAAAATTGAACTGAGGTCAATTAGCAATAGTAGTCTTCTACTCTTGATGAGAGCAAAAATGATGGATAGCAAACAAAAAGTATGGGATAAGGAACGTCTTTAGTGAAAATTTGTTTGTTTGATAATTGAGTTTGTAATTGCGATTGGAAGGATCGGGCAGCATCTAATAATGAATGGTTAATTCCTATAAGGATGAAGCACGTCAGTGGTTTATCATGAAGGCAGTTTTTGAGTTGCGCATGGATGTGAGTGTTCACAGATGCAGGATTGTACAACAGGGAGACATTACAATAACTTGTTATGTTATGGTTCTGTCATGGTGAGGAGGTTTATGTAAATAAACAGTGGTTGAAAACAATTTCGTGTAACTTACTTTACATCACATTCATCAATTAGACAAGAGTTTTACGGACATAAGTCTTTAACTTTATTCACGCGTTAATTTTAGTTACATAAAACACAAAAAAGGAACACCATTCGACAGAAAAATGCCGATGTGTCCCCTCGATCCCACGTACTGTTAACGTCTATCATATCTCTATCAGATCTGAGTTAACTTACTTCTTGAACAAACCTCTGCGGTACATGACCGTGAGAAAACGGTAAAAATCATAACTTGCCCCGTTGTCGATGCTAAACAGCGGATTTTTGGTGTCATAAGCCAGGGCTGCATCTACAGCTGCTTTGGCCCACACCGGAACTTCCATCTGCTGACGTGCCTGCAGTTTGTCTACCTGAGCCTTCAGCGCATCAAACGCTGCTTTCTCTTCGGCTGTCATCGGTTCGCCCCCTTTCGGTGGTTCAGTCGGTTTTATTGGCTTTGTCGGCTCGGATGGTTCTGTTGGCTTCGGTGCTGCTGCTGCATATCTGGCCCGCAGCTCGGCTGCCGATCCCTCGAACTCATTCATATCCACATTGCCGCCAATTCCATTCACCTTACCCGAGTCCGTATACTGCCAGAACGTCCAACGTTTCCAGGCAGGCTGATCATCCGGCACACGTGTGCTGCTGTAACGCGCAATCCACAGATCATATGTGCCAAGCGAGGCGTCAAAATTGCTGGCAAATGAATTGCCCGTATATATGATTGGTTTTACACCCGTAAGACGCTCCAATTCAGTTAAAAAGGCTTTGGCTACCGTGTTGATCTGTGCTTTGCTCAGATTGCCCGGGTTATTCTCGTAATCCATGACCGGTGGCAGCTGCAGTGCCTTGGCGCCTCCGACTTTTTTCAGTGTATTGGCATAATGCGCCGCTTCCGCCTTGGCCCCATCCGTGGAGGTTGCGCGGAAGAAGTGGTACGTTCCGACCAGCATGCCTGCCGCTAGTGCGCCGCTTACATTTTTCTGAAAGTTCGGATCGGTATACGTCTGTCCCTCGGTTGCCTTGATGAACACAAACGTCATGCCGCTTGCCTTCACTTTGGCCCAGTCAATGTTGCCCTGGTAACGTGAGACGTCAATGCCCTGCGTGTTGCCTGAGCTTCTGGTTTGCATGTTTCTCACACCCTTTATGCGGCAATTGCCGTTTGTATATAGTTGATGCCGGGAGGCTTGGGGTTGCTTGTGTGCGTGTCCCTTGTTGATGGTAAAAGCAAAGGTCTGCTGGCTATCTATTAACCCACTAAGGGGAAACATACCTAGTCGGCACGTGACCGTTCCAGATCCGGATCGTTCTTCCGATCGCTGTTGTCTCCAAATTTTTATGATTCATTATTTAAAGGGTAAAATTCAGAGACAAAGGCGACCGCTACCGCTTCTTCAGAATCGATTCCGTCTCTTTCACTACTTGTAGCTAGTGGCACATACTTTCGACTCAGTAGTGCTCTATCTCTTGTCACAGGGCGCATTGGAATGAATGCTGAGTCCTTACTTCGTGTCATCCCTAATATGTTGATCCACGTCCTTATGCTCTGACTGTACAAAAGAATTTCTGGAATCAGGAGTATAGTTACCGGGAATCCCCCCGTCTCCTCCCTTGCCCTTGAGCACCTCAATCGCCTGCCGGATCGCAGGAGGAATCGGTGCTCCCAGTTTGCCCCCATTTTCAATAATGGATAACAGCTCATTTGCGATATAAAAAAAGGCGACCGCATCCCTGAACAAATGTCCGTCTCCCAGAACACCGTCCACCAGATGAGCCACCGATACCATTGCAAATATAAATACCTTTCGCGCGATGCCGAACATCCCGACATTGCTTTCAAGCTTACCACTCGCCCCCGCGGCAGCTATGCCGGTTAGGTAGTCCAAGATGACGAATACGAGTAGTACCCCGAGCACGCCTGACCATCCGCCGAAGAAGTAGGTTGCTGAGCTGCTTAGCAGAGCGATAAAAGATTTCCATATGGTGTCCCATTTTTCCATGGTTTCACCTCCTTCGATTTTGGTAATGCAGGGAAGGCATAAAAATAGCGCTCCATATTTGGAACGCTTATCAGACATTGTTTTTGCTTCGTTCGGTTTCTGCTGCTGCAATAGCTTCGGCTACCTTCGACCGACTCGATGCAGGAACAGCATCAATAGTTATTACACCTTTTTGGATCAATGCAACGTAAACTGCTAACATAGTCTCACCCCCTCTCATGAGTGCAATTCCCCACCTGATTGGCAGCTTCGCAAGCTTATTCTTTCATTTGCCGTTTCTTCTAGTGCTTGTTCCACTTAGACATCTTCGGCAGGAGCTTCTAACGTAGGTGCCACTTCTTCAGGTGGCATCAAACTCAGCATCATAGCATGTAGCTCCATGAGCGCGTTTGATTGAGTGTACTTTCTTAGCCAGTTGTTCGCTTCTTTGTTTCACTTGTGTACTTTTGGCCGGACGCGGTTCTTGCGGTACCTCTGGTTCGTTAGAATCCGGGTACATAAACAAAGGTTCTAACGTTTCCAAATCAATACGAGCAATACGTCCACCTATTTCTCGATCTTGCTCATGTTCCTTGTATTCAAATTGAATCATACCTACGGTATCAGGAACGCGCTCAGCAAGTGCAATATACGCAGCAAAGTCTTGCTCTGTAGTCGTTTCTACGACTACTCCCGAACGTTCTCCAACTTCTTGGATGACGATGCCTGTCTCTTTGCCATAATAAATTCTTGCGCCAATCTCCATAACTGCTCTCATCTCCTTTTATCCGTAAGCGTGCCAGCGGAATTCCCTATTCGTCCCGTATACGCCCAACCTAAATCCACCGTCAACCACATAAGAGTTAACTCCATCGACTTTAGAGTTAGCGTAATTCAAGCCGCCTATAAAATAGGTTTGTTTTCCATCAGGGCTTAGACCACTGGATGACGGGAATGTTGTCACGAACCCATAAGACTGATTAGCCACAGATTCTATAACAATTCTATTCGGCTTAAACCCCAATCCTGTTACGATTACAATGGCTGTGGAGTAAGTTTGTCCGTCATAAGCATTAATCGTAAAGACGCCTGCTCCCGTCGTCACCAAACCTGTTGCATATTTTGGCCCTGTTTCAATTCCCCTTACCTTTGTTTCAAGCGTAGGCCACGTATCATTCGCGGATGCACTTCCACCCTTGGCGTTAATGGCACCCACGATACGATTTTTCGCATCAACGCCAGATTGCTTTACCAATTCGTTTTGTTCGTAAAGCGCTCTGATATCTCTATCCATAGAATAAGGGACATCCTGAATCGTTTCTGTTAAGCTGATTCGAGAGAATCCTTTCGTTGCATAGTTGACGTTAGATAGTACAAGCCGTAATTTAACGGACGTCACTCCTGCGGGGATTGCGATAAACATTGATTTTCTATGCCACCATTTCGCTGGGTCAGCGCTTAAATATGCGATATTCACGTCAACCGCCGGGTTGCCGTCCTTAACTTCAATGCGCACGGATGCATTTGAATTCGACCCTGCGGTATGGAACATTCCTTGCAATAAATATGTTCCTCCCGGCGTAACTCCGATATTTTCACTGTCCAAAACGGCGTATTGTTGCGCGCTTATCGCGTTTACTACGCCAAAAAAACTACCAACCGTTGGATTACCTTCGTATGACAAGAACGGCACATCACCATGATTAGTCCAATACGTAAGACCCATTTGTCCGGTGGAATTTTTAACGAGGTTTGCATTAACGATTTCAGACGGTTTACGGAAATTGGAATCTGCGTAATTCTTAGCATCGTTGAGTCCTTGAGCAACCAACACGTTAGCTTTTCCGATAACAGAAGGTACTGCGGTATTAACGTCCTTCAAATCTTTAATCAAAGAATCGAGTAATGCCTTTTCCGTCTCATCTATCGTTCCGATGAATGAAGCAATCGGAGACGTGTCCAGCATAAAGTACGTTACCGTGTAAGTGGCTGATCGATCATATTGAGATAGTTTAATATCCGCGTATTCTTCGCCGCCGCCATTAATGCCCGCGCTCGGTTTAATGGCCCAATTATTATCCTCTATACCATTCTTGTATATTGTTCGGAGTTTCCTCACCTTAGCTTTTAGCCCTGTCCCCGGATAGTTTGGCGAACTCGGGGCATTAATACCCGCTTGATCAATACCAGAATTGGCGTAAGGATTAACCTTTTCACGCAACACGATACCCGTTCCGACTTCAACTTGGTTATTGCCTTCAATTAACGTTAATTGTCCTTCTGACGTGATCGGCTCGACAGTTGGCGTTGCAAGTTGATATATGAGTTGGTATGGCGTATACGTATCTTTGTTGGCTGTAGTAGTCGGCACTGTCGCGGTGACTCTGTATGCCGCATCAAAGGTATCCAACAAGCGAGAGATTGGATACCAATACTTTGTTCCAGTACCGTCATATGTGGTTGATCTATCGGAAGCATACATTTTCCATCCCATGAAATACGCCTTAATCTCGTCAGCTGTCGGTGTGTATGCGTCTCCCCATCCGCTGTCTGCGTTAGGAACGGATAAGTAAAGATTCCCCCCACCGATGCCGTTATTTTGATCTGCGCCGTCTATTTGTCCGTCTTGCTTTGTAAGAGTTAATGAACCGTTGTATTTAGTGATGATCGCACTACGAGCAACGAAATTGGTTGTTAAATTTAAGCAGGCTATTCCCTTGTACCCAGCAGAGGAGGATGAAGCACTATAAGACCAATTAATGCCGCCGTCCAAAACAACCTTCTTCCATTTCGCCAGCTTGAAATATTGCCCGTCTTTCTTGAACACTTCGTCAGCATTCGCCCCGGTTAATGGATCAGCGTATAGATCCGTTTGCAATGCGAGCATAGCGTCCTCACGTGGTTTGAACGTTTTGGCTGTCGTGCCGAGCGTGAGCATCCAATTTTTAATGTTGAACGTTCCAGCCACTGAATCGTTAAACAAGTAAATGCGGATAATGGTTACACCAGACGGAACGACGAAAGTAGTTTCTGATCCGGTAAATTTATCCCGACTACCAATCATTTCACCTGTCGAGGTCGCGGAATCCCATGTTTTATAGTAATCCCATTGAATTTTATTCGCGTCTGTTTCAGCATTAAGGGAATACGTTTTCCCCGGAATAACGTTCAATACGTATGAATAAAATCGAGCTACTGGATCAGGTGAAATAATCGTTACATCATATGGCCCATTTATTGTCGAGTATGCAGCACTGCCAGTTTGATCCGCCCACTCGTAAACCGGAGGTAACAAATTCTCTCCGTAACGAATCGCATACGGATTTCGCACGGGTTGATCGCTATCAACGTATGGATACTTAGCGCTAACTTGTTCCGGCGTCAAGTTGTCGAGTGCAGCGTATTCGGTGGCGCTGATTTCATAGAGACGTAAATCGTCAAAATACCCGTATTGGCTCTCGGGACCCACTACCGCCATATCCATATTCCCGGACGTTACACTTGAAAGCTGTTTCTTTGTCCATAACGTCGTAAATTTATCTGAGGCCTTGACTGCTGGAGAATATGGACCAGCAAATTCGCCGCCAAATCCGATTTGGAGACCTTCTACCGCATTCCCATTTTTTGCTTCTGCTATCAAAACGTAATAGCTGCCTGCTTTAAGATCCAGTTTAGGCACATAAGCGATTCCAGCAGACTCACTTGAGGCACTGGAACCATTCGTAACTTTAAGCCCACTAGAGCCTGACGTCTTATTCGCAGTATCCAACAAGGTTGTGACGCGACTAGAAGCGATACCTGTTAAACTCTCCATGCCACCTGCACGCCCCAACAAGTTCACCAGCGTACGGCCCTTTAAACCTTCCAACTTAAACGCCGAGGTACGTTCAGCATTAATAACTTGTAATCCTGGCTCCAGTGTCACGGATCTACGCTTTTCCGTATCAAGTCGCTCTTGGATGTTACTAACCTGCGCAGCCGTCTCTTCGGCCTTCTCCCTTACCTGCTCTGCAAAACCATCAACCTTCTCCCAGTTCTGGTCCAAATATTTGTCCAGATCGAAATAGGTTGTCGATGGCGAGCTGCGGTCAATTTTATTTAGCCCGAGATTTGGGGTTTTCGGTTCATTCATTCTAAGCTCCACCTCCTGAAAATTTATCCTGCCGGGTCTGTTCGATCTCAGCCAACGTCATGCTCTCCACTTCGTCAATCGTCAAATACCGGAGTCGATATTCCACAGTCATATGTGCCGGTTTGATATCCTCAATCGCTGCCTTCAGATCGTCCAAGTTGGGCGGCAATCCCCATGTGTCTATGAAGCGAATTCGAATCAGATATTCCTCGGGTGATACGGACACATCAATTCCGCCACTTTCATACGCCTGTGCCACATTTTTGAGCATGGAGCCGGAAACTTTACCGCTCCCTCTCATTTTGGAAATAATCACAGATCTGCGCTGATCTTCCGGCTTGGCTGGATTCGTTGGAATTTGCAAGTCGCGCTCATACCGTTCCAATGCCCATGTTGCAGACTCCGGGTAGAACTGGTCCAATACGCCTTCCAATCCCGCCGCAAGCTTATCCAACTCTTCGCCTTCGATCTCCGTAAGCAACTGCATTTCCAGCACATTTTCATACAACGGGGGTAAAAGGGACATCAACACCTCAGCTTTACTCATGTGACCTTCACCGTCCCGAGAACGGCTACTGCACCGGGTGCAATCTCCAGATTGGACATGCCGCCATTCACCAACAGATCGCTATAATCGATCACAGGCGGTATATCCAGAATGACATTGGCAATTCGTGTCCATCGAACCAATGGATCTGCAAATGCCAGCTCTTTCAGATAGGTAGTAACGCCCTCTTCAATGAGCGTTTTAACACCCTCATACGTTGAGCCTGAGGCTAGTGTGACCTGCACCTCCACATCAATGGGTACTTCTTCAGCCCCCACCACCGTAACAACGGGTCCAATTGGAGCCGCACCTTCGCCCATCCCATCCTGGGTTGGATCGATATATTCCTGTACCGCGTGAATCACCGCCTCGGCGGGTGCATGCATCTCATTGTTTAACAGCGCCACTTTTACCGTGCCCGGACCGTCCCACAGTGGAAAAGCCTTCGCTTTGCCAACGCCTGAGTTTTCCCGTGCCCACAATTCATATTGATATTTATTGGCACTCGTTACCGGACGGGAGACTTTGTCCTGATATCGGTCATAGAGAGCCTGATCTGTTTCCTCATCTTCACCAGGAACAAGCAGCTGGGTCAGTTCCGCTGATGTCAGGCCAGCTATATAATCGATGGGCAGCAGCGCGCCAGTATATTCATTACCTTCCGCTCCAGCGACTTCACATTCCAGCACATATTGCCCTGCCGCTATTCGTTCGATAGCCCAGTACACCCGATCTCCTGTGGAAAAACGACTCTCCAAAGGAACTTCAACGGGTTTACCCGCGTTATCTTTGAAGCTGCCGACCCAACGCGCCTTCGTCGCCGCTTTCCTAGTAATGCCAGACCAGGCCACCGCGCGATCCAAATACTCCCCGGAAGCGGTGTCCGCAAATTTCAGATTGGCGTTAATATCCAGCTCAATATACATCTGAGCCATTTCCACAGCGGCTGGAGCAAGCGCATCATAGATAATGCTGCCTTCACGTTTATCCACATCATCCGGCACCCTGTCCAGCATTCGATCTAAAATGACTTCAAACGTCTGCTCTTCATACATTCATATTCACCTCCGTCTCTCCCCTGAAGCTACCAAAATCCGTTTCTACGGTAAAAGACACCCGTACCCCATCTGCCTCGTGGACAAAATCAAACTCCGTTACATCTGAAATACGATCATCCGGAAGCAGCGCTTCCCGAATCCAGCGTTCCAGTTCCGATTCCACCATGGATCTTCCGGCCATACCCTCCCAGTACCATTCCATGCCGTAATCCGATGAGTAGATCAGATGCTCATAGCGACGAGTGGACAATGCCTTGTACACGGCTTGCTTTACTGCCTCTTTACCGTCCAGTTGCAGCCTTCCAATGCGCTCCCCAAAAGGTTGAAGCACATAAGTCAGACTTGGAAGCACAGCCGCTTCTTCTTGATCTTCCGCTCTCATTTGTGCGCCTTGTGGAATCATGGCTTCACCAGTCTATCCAGCACAACAAAGCTGTCCCCACCTTGCACCCGGAGCAGCAGGACATGATCACCAACAGTCCAATTCTTCCTCGCTGCGGATTCCGGAACCACCAGAAAAGGCTCAGCCAATGTCAGCCGTTGTTCAACGGTAATCTCCAAGGGCTGTGTCCTCGTCACTGTTCCGTACATGACCTGAACGGGGGCTTTGGCATCCACGGCGGCTACAGCCGCCTTTTTAATTACATCCAGCATCATTAATTGTTACACCACCTTCAAATCCAGCGACATCGTGTGCACGCCTCCCTGTACCTTGTGCGTACATTCGTCTACCAGGAAATATTGATTAATCTTCAGTTCCTCAATCTGAATATTGACATAACTGCCTGCCCTGACTTTGAAATCGCCTAACGCATCCACTTTCAACGTCTGCGTCTCGCGGTTACGCAGCGTCATCAGGGTTTTCAGCATGGCGTCAATCTGGCCTTCATTCAGGCCATCGTCCGCTTTTTGGTACAAAAAAAGCAGCCCCCATTGACGGATGCTGCCTGAGTCCTGATGGACGAACGTTTCTCTTTTTCCCGTATCCTTGTTGTCCCGATACAGCTTGATCTTGTTATACGTCTGGTCGTCAATCGACCGGGTATAGCTGTAATCCGTAAGCAGACTGCTATCTCCAATAACAAAGCCGTACGGCATCTCTTCCACATCCCGAAGCACCAACTTGCCAAAGTCGTCGTAAAAGATATAGTTTTTCCCGCCATAAATCAGCGTCCTATCCAGTGCCTCACAGATCATGTCGATCAGCTTCTTGTTATCAAATAACATACGCGGAATGACGTATTTCGGCTGAATCAGATCACCCATCTTCAACTGGAAGTCTGTTGCAATTCGTCTGATCACATCCGCAGCGGTTGCGTTAACGAACTGGTACGTCTGGTTCGCGGTCAGATAGCGAGTCTGGTCGTAGGCTTTGATTTTGACACTTTCATCCTTGCCGCTGTCCACCGAGAAGATATACCCGTAAAATATCCCCACTTCGTTACTGACATACTTCACGACGTATCCATTCTCATATGTGAACTTCGAATTCTGGAACAAGCTCCCCTTGATCAGCGTGAATTCCAGAGAGGATGGCTTGCCAATGCGGGAGGTTTTGTAGGTAATTTCGCCAGCAATCTCACTAATATCCCAGATGTTACCCAGCTTATCATCCAGCCATAATTGCTCCTTCAACTTTCCCTGCTTGTTATCCAAACTGATCTGCTGCTGCATGTTCCCTCTCCTTTCACGGTAGCTTGATCACCAGTCCAATGGGGAGCTTCTTCAGTTGTGCATCTTTGATGCCGTTCAGTTTCTGCAGCTCTTTCCAGCGAGATCCATCTCCCAAATGGGCTTTGGCAACAGACCACAAGGAATCTCCTGCTTTGAGTGTGACGGTCTTGGCCTGGATTTTTTCATTGGGCCGGGAGGATTTAGTTTTTGTTTTCGAAACAGCAGTGTCCTTATTGTCCTTGAGTGGCACTACTTTTTTGGCGGCATAGAAAACGAACTGCTTCAGCTTGATATCATACTGGATATCGCCTACCGTACCCGCTGACTCCTTCCAGTCGAAGCTCTCAATGGAAACGGCCATATTAATGGTGTACCTTGCACTGGAAAAGAAAAGCCTGACGGGTCTGCCTGTCTGCATCCAGCGAATAATCTTTTTCACATATTCATACGGATCACGGTAATATTCCTTCTGTACTGCTGGATGACTTGCATCGTAATTCAGATGATACGGGCTGTAGTCTGCCGGAAAAATTCCGCTGAAACTAACTTCACGCAGCTTGGGCGACTTGATCACGTTAATTTCACCCAAAGCGCTCACGTTAAACGTACTACCGTCTCCCGAATCCGAAAACTCAATGCTCTCTGGTGTCACCGGGAAAAACATGTATTCAGAGCGGTTATTAAAGCTTAGTTGAATATAATATTCCACTTATCCATACACCCCCTGAGCACTGGAGACGATCTGACTGTTCAGTCCATCGGTGATTTTGCTAATGATGCTGTCAACGTCATGTCCGCTGTTGATATCTCCTGTGGTAACCTGAACGGTTGGTGTCAGACTGACGAATCGCTGAATAGCCTGCATCTCAGCAAGCTCACGCATCAATTTCAGATCTTCACTGGTTACATCCACCGTACCATCCACGTCACCAATTTTATCTACCTGTCCGATATTGTTGATTTTGTTAATGTTGCTCATGTTGTTATTGGGGACCATAGCGGGAGCAGGTGTAGTTGGAATGGTTGGCATGGAAGGTGTTTTGGGTGTATAACCCTGACCAAATTTCCCAGGTAATTTTTCTGAACTACTGGAGAATTTATTTGTTGTTTTATCTACCAAATCATGTCCTTCATCAAAGCCCATATCAAATGCGCCTTTATAGTCCGCTGAGGCATCCGCCCTCCACAAATCTACGACATCCTTTTGACTTTCAGGTGCACTCGCCTGCAGATCATTCATCAAACCTTGTATTTTGTTGCTCATGGAATGAACATTAGAGTTTGTGACGAGCTCAATACCTCCCCAATCTGTACCAAAAATCTTATTCAGGTAAGGTATCAGTTTGTTTATACCCTCAATGACCCAGTTAATCTGATCTTTGAATCCTGCTGCAAAGTCTTCAATGCCCTTTGTGATATTAAATAGAATCTGTAATGCAATTAACCCCATGTCGACGAATAATTTTCGAATTGCATAGACCGGATCTCTGACTAAATTAACGAAAAATTCAGCCCATGACATAACAACGTTGAGAATAGATGCGAAAATCGATTTCACGTGTTCATACACCATATAGAAATAACCGACAATTGCCCCAACCATATCTCCAGCTGTAACACCGCATAATTGTAGTATATAGATGAGCAATGCAATTGCAGCAATCACAAGTAAAACAGGCCAGTTAGCTACCAGCCATGCTGCTGCGAGCGAATATACTTCGGCTATCACAATGCCAAGCGAAACAATTATATTGTAGAGCAGCACCATCGCGATAGCGGTCAATATAGGGGCAATGATATTCCAGTTTTCTTGCACGACTGTAGCAAAATTGATGAACCCATCCACAATAAAAGCGACCACCTGAGCGATGATTGCAAATGCCCCACTAATCCATTCAATAAGACCACTGAACTGACCTGAGCTTATTGCTTCATTTAGCCGATCAAGTACCGGAGATAGTGCTTCCAACGCTTTCGTGCCGATTTCAGATAATATCCCATTGAACTGGTTCACAAGAGCCGTCCATTTCTGTAATGGAGAATCAAGCATCGTATCAAAGGCCTGTTGGGTATAACCTTGCATTTCAAGAACCGTTTGCAAACCCTGAATGAAGCCGTCGAGATCTTTGGCTTGAATAAATTCACCCAATCCCGCTCCGTTCAATGCACCTTCTGGAATGTTAAATTGATTCGCCAGATCTGTGTTTTTCCCGTTCATGGCACTAACAATTGCTTTTGACGCATCTGATAGGCTTTTACCATCCGGTGACAACATGGTTAAACGTTGGGTCAACTCATTGAGCTGATCTACCTGCCCTGTGTTCTGCGCCAAAGGCAAGAAGCCTAGAGAAGATTTGAGTGAATCATTGACATCTTGGCCGCTTTTAGAGGCTTGATCTCGAAACTTATTGTATATTCCTTCCCCGAGCACCGGATCTTCAGCAGCAACCATGTAACGGTGCTTGAAGTCTTCTTCCTCAGCAGCCGCTTTTAACACAACGCTTCCAGCCGACTTTAACATTTGCAGCCATTTGGAGAGCTTGCTCAGATTATCTCCCAGAGCATCGCTCGTATCATCAGCTGCATCCTCCAGCTCTTCCATCAAATTAATGGTTACATTCAGCTGCTGGTTGACTTGATTAAAGTGATTGGATATGTTCGTCTGGTTAAATTGATTCATACTAATCCGGTTAATCTGGTTGAAATTGTTTAAAATTTCGGTTGTTTTTACCTGGACCAGATTCAAGTTGTTGATCAGATTATTCATGGATGGAGGATTGATTACATCGATCCTTGTTTCGGACATTCATTTCTCCCTCCTTTCCCCTTTATTTTTTCCTCGCACGGTTCTTGGACCGCTCTTTCTTCTCTTCTTCCACGCGGATGGAGATCATGGCATATATCGCCGCACGTTCACGCATAGAGAGTGCCATCAGCTCATGCGGGAGAATGTTCAATTCATGGAGAGCGTAATAAGCCAGATTGGCTTCCGAATCGCCCTCTTTAATTAGTTTTTTACGTCATCCACCAGTTCGTTCATATCCTGATTGAAGCCGTTCAGCTTCTGGACCTGTTCGCCGAGTGCAGCAAATTCCCCAGGTAGCAGCATTTTTCGCAAAAGCGACTCAGCCCCCATCACGCCATATGAGCGCTGAAGCTCGGCATTTTTCAAATCGGGATAGACTACGCTGGCGCTCATCAGGCGAGCCATATAATCGTTGGCATCAATGTCGGGGGTGTAGACACCGTTCTTGCCCTTGATTTTGCGAGTTGCAGCCTTGCGGCATTCCTGGTTCTCGTCCTCGGTCATGCTGCGCAGTTTCCAGGCAACCGGTTGACCCTTCTCATCCTTAAAACGGGGAGATACGATAAACTCCTCTGTTGTATCCGACGCTGCATTTTGTGCAAAAAACATACTCAATCCACTCATTGTTCGTTCCTCCTCTTAAAGTTAGGCTCCCCACCGCAAGAAGCAGCGAAGAGCATGTGTAATGTACTGTTGATGTAATGCTCCTCCGAAGAGAGATTGCATAAGAATTTGGAAACGCCAAATAGCCCGTAACACAGGCAAGTTGAACAGGTTTCTTTTACAAACCCGCCGCTAAAGTTGAACTCGTTTTAGATCTACGGCTAATATCTTTGCCATTTCATGATTACTTCGGAAGATTAAATGACACAGGCATATCGACATCTTCAAAGGTAAAGCTCACTTCTTCCTCCAGTGCCTCTGCCTCGGTGTCCAAAGATGCCATGATCACACTGTCGAGGTTGACGCCTTTGAGAGTCACGGTTTGTTTGCCAATGGTAGACGAAGGGTCTTCGTTCGTCACTTCAATGTCGAAGTAGGTGTCCACACCATTCTGCATGTACTGGAGCATCAGCTCGCGAAAACGGGATGTCGTATAAAAGATTGTCATGGAACCTGAGCCGGACCAACCGGTTGCTTTGTGCTGTACACCGCGGCGGCCCAGTGTTTTGACCTCTGCCTTTTGTTTCTCCACGGTTGCTTCGAGTGTCTTCACGTAGAACATTTCTTCCGTCTGTCCGTTAATGGTTGCATATGCGCGGCCTTCCTGGCCGGAGATCGTATCGCTTGCTTTCAAAAATGCCATCTTAAACCACCTTCACTTTCATGTATACTTTTTCAACGGAATCTACTGGTTGGACCTGAACCTCGATCAGGATGCTGTCGGTTTCATTCCCTGGAGTCACAGTGATATCTGTGTTGGAGTCAAAATTTTGAATTGCCCCGATATCCTGTAACTGCTTCAGGTAGGTAACACATTGGGAACGAAACAGGCTGCGCCCATCTTCGTTGTTGTTCACTTTGCCGATGTAATAGGACTCAAAGATGCGTTTCATGTCATTGGCAATGCCATCGAGTACACGGACAACACGGTTTTTGGCAAAATGACGTGCTTTATCCGGCGTTACCGAACGGAACGTGTTCACATCCTGCTCTACAACTGCCCGGTTACTGCTCGCTGTAAAGACAAACTCACCATTACGCAAGGCTGCTTCTGTCTCGCTGTGTGTCAATCGGCCGTTAACATCAACGGCATCGTCATAGGCACGGAACGTAAGAGATTCATTTAGATTAGCTCCAGCTGTTGCGCCAGCTGTCCATGCTACGGTTTGTTTAGGAGTTAGGACGGTACCGTCTGCGAGCACAACGCCATTTTTGACGCTAATTACACCTTCGTGATCCGCAGCTAGATAATCTGCCAGCACTAGCTGTACCTTCTTGCCCTCGGTATCGCGCAGCCGCTTGATGTATGCAGTGTACACAGATTTGAGGGTAGCATCGTCTGAGATCAGACCCACAGTGTTGAAATCCAGCACTTCCAGCTTGGTTAGGAAATCTGCATGCTCCTGGTTCGTTGCTGTGCCATCCAATCCGCCTGTTAGTGGAAGTGAAGCTGTTGTTGTAAGGGCACCTTCGCCAGTAAATGTAACGTATGCATTGGGTTTCAACTCTTCAATGGTGGACACCATTTGTTTATCCACTTCTTTAGTTGAAAGTAGCGTCGTAACATCGAACTGGTCCGGTTCATTGATATTGGCTGAGATCACAACTGCCAGATCATTACCCCGCACGCCGCCGTGTTGGGCTGTAACCGTTAGTTCTTCCAGCGTGGCCTTAGCCTGTGTCCCTGCATTTAAACGATATAGTAATAATGTTTGTGCCCGTTTCAATGCCTCTCGAATCAGCAGCAGTTGAGGTGCCGTCCAGTCATAGCCCAATTTGGCTTGTACATCTTCACCTGCCTGTATGGTCAGGATCGTACCTGCTTCTCCCCATGACAATGGAAGCGCCAAAGCCACTGTTCCTCGCTCTCCTACCGTACCCGGCAGCGAGCCCTCCGATGCAAAATTCATATATACGCCGGGGCGTACCTTGTTTTGTGTTGTCCATGTTCCTCCAGCCATTATTGTGCCTCCTCATTCATAAATTGTTGGATGTGTTGCTGCGCTTCTTCTACTGTGTATGTCACATTCTCCCGCAGTACGGCTGCCAGAATGTCTTTCTCTATCCGGCTCAACTGCCGGGATTCAGCGAACTGTGCTTTGCTGTATTTCTGGTTGTTTTTCTGTTTGGTTTCCGAGAGCTTACTTTCAGGTTCTTTCTTCGTAAACATCGCAAATACGCCTCCCATTCCTTTCATGGATATCTCCTCGTTTGGTTGTTATTCGTTAGCTGCTTTAAGTGCGGTATGTCGCTGTTCCAGATGTTGCATGGTAGTACCGGACTCTGATACTTTGGTGGTTCGCATGGTATAGTACACCAGTAATCGCGGATTGTCGTTCTCCGTCTCCCACCGCAGTTCCGTTGCGCGATAGGGTGTTCCCTCTACACTGATCGTTTCCAGTGCTTCAAATAACTCGTCCGGCAGGGTTGCTGGGATATTGTCTGCTTCGAGCCAGCGGATTTCATATGCATGGGATTGCACGAAGCGATCGCTGCGTTCCCGAGTAAGTTGGGCTGACAGTAGGCGGTAGGTGATGCCTTTGGAGTCTGGGTTGGGGCTGATGCTGCCAGTTGCCGGATGGATTGGGATGTTAGGGAAATGCTGCGCTAATGTAGTTGCGATGGCTGTGGTTAGTTGGTTTGTGGTCATGGTTCACCTCCTTTTTTAGTGGTGAAATCTAAGCTAGACTATCCGGTCAAACAGAGACTGCTTCTGAAGAAGAATATATACGTTTAAGCATGTCTTATAAAAGATATAATCAGCTCCACCAGGTAAAATTTAAAGCACTTTCTTTATACTGACACTATAGTAGTACTACTACTATAATAGTGAATTCCAGTACCTTGACCTCCTGCCCAGGCACCGTCAGTTATATTAGATTTTGTGATATACAGTGCCAGTTCCAACTCACCGTCCACGTTGAAGCCTGGTGGGATATTAATAGCAGTGTATGGTTTGTTTCTAGTTGAGTTGCCGTTTTGGTAAGATACATATTTAATAGAACCGCTACAACCAACGTTCTTTCTCGTCGAATCCAAAAATAAACTAGTCAAAGTTGCACCTATATCAAAATTGTACCAGCTATAATTGTCGTTGTTTATATTACCACCTGATATACTCAGAAGACTGATTCTGTTAGCATTAGTATCGAATAGGCATATATCCATACTTGCTGCATATTGATTTACTCTCGTTGGAGTATAGCTGTTTCCGAAATTGATTGAACCTGTAATCATTGTAATCAGCTTTGTTCCGGCAGGAAATTTCGCAAATGAAGTCCATTTAGTCCCCTCATAAGATGTTCCTATCGTTACATCGCTCTGACTGTTGGTGATATTTAAGTTTTGGTATCGTCCTTGTTGTATCTTCGCTACATTACTCGCCATCGTTGCAAATTGTGCGTCTGCCGCTGTTGGTACTCCCTTGCCAGTAATCGCAGCGGCAATTGATGCTTTCCCGTTACTGACAGATTGCTTTAAATCAGCGACACTCGTGACCCCATTCACATCCCGAAAGATAATATTTCCACCACGTTCGTTAGAGATTGTAAAATCTGAAGCTGCTGGGGCTGTGCCGCTGCCAAATCCTATATAAGCCTTTCTTCCAGCCGTTTTCCCTTCAGGATAGTAACCCATGTAGACATGATTAGTAGTAGGAGTTGATACAAGGTTGAGCGGTCCTGCTAATCCAGAACCAACATCCCCACCTGCTATTGGCAAACTCGAATTCTTCGCATTCGTCTCAGCCGCCACCCTCGCATCCCTTACCGCCTTCTCAGTTGCCGCCACCGTCTCGGACGTGCCATCCGTCTTGCTAGACAACTGCACCTTCCCTTTCTGCGTCAAAGACGCATCAGGAATATCCATCTGGCTGACTGCTTCGCGAAGCGTATCCAAATCTGCCTGTGTCGCAACACCTCTATCAATTTTCTCAAAAATCCCATTAATACTCTCCCGGGTTACGGTCTCGTTCCCCAAGGGAAGAGGCAATTTCAGTCGATCCGTTTCTTGTGGCATTACGCCCACACCTCCAGTTCATTCCACGTCAAGGACGCAGCGTCTAGTTCATCCCAAGTTACCTGTTTCCTATCCAAATCGTCCCACACCAGATAGCGATATTCATACTCCACAGCCATATGAGCCGGTTTCAGTTCATCAATCGCGCGTTTGAGATCATCGATATTGGGCGGGATACCCATCGTATCCACAAAGCTCACCGTAAAGCTCCACGCCTCCGGTTGAAACGTCACGTCCACCTTGCCTCCAGCATATGCCTCAGCCACATTTGCAACCAGCCTGCCGGAAAATGTCCCGGCACCGCGTAGCTTCGACTCCACCACGGCACGTCGTTGCTCCACGGGTTTGAGTCGATCCGTCTCAAGGCCAAGTTCCTGCTCCCAGAAATCCAATCCCCACGTCGCCGTACGGACAAAAAACTGATCCAATGTCTCATCCAGCGCCTGATACAGCAGATCCATCTCAGTACCTTTGGACTGCATATCGGCCTGCATAACACGTGAAGTCTCATAATAACTCGGCAAATACGAGAACAGCTCTTTCCCCTTCGGGCTTGAGATTGTAGAAGCCACAACCCCCGGCAGACTACTCATGGACATCCACCGTCCCCAGTACCGCCACCTGACTCGCGGTCATCTCGATATTCTGGTCGCTTACGCCGTTTACGGTTAGCTCCGAATAGTCGATAATCGGGGGAATGTCCAGCAGGATCGCGGCAATACGGGTGTATCGCACGAGCGGATCGGCAAAAGCGAGCTGCTTCAAATACGCGATCACCCCGCGTTCGATCAATGCTCGGACATCCGCCAAGGTTGCATCACTCGCCAGCGTCAACTTCACCTCAATGTTCATGGGCACTTCCTCGGCTGGCATGACCGACACCACCGGACCTGCCGGAGCAACGCCTTCACCTTGACCATCCTGCGTCGGGTCCACATACTTCTGCACGGCCGCCACCAGATCGCTGCCTGCAGCACGTTTGTCCGTATCCAGCAGATACAGTCCTACCGTGCCCGGCCCCTTCCATAACGGAATTACACGTGTCGCGCCAACACCTGGCACTTCGCTGGCCCACTGCACATACTGTGCCTTGTTGCCGCTTGTCCCCTGGTTGCGGACTTTGGCATAAAAGCGTTCCAGCAGCGCCGTATCTGCCTCGATATCCGCACCGCCTTTGATAACGTCCGCGTTCACCACAGACGTCACGCCACTTACCGGTGTAGACAGCACGGTTAACGTGCCTGCCGGCACATTGCTTTCTTTTCCGGCAACGAGCGCCCGCACACCAACCACACCGAATCCATCTTCACCAAGCTCTACGCTCCCAACGGTCTCGTATTCGAGCGAAGCTTCGCCAGATACCTCATCCGCGAGCGTAGCCACAACTGTACCCTCTGGCACCACTTTCCCCGGTGTACCCGTGAACCTCACCGTGCCTTGTGCCGCTACCGCGGCCCGCCGCGTAATACCATGCTCTCCCGCCCGCAGATCCAGCTCTTCCGAACGAAAATTAGGATCGCTGCTCGCAGCCGTACTGGCAAACCCTCGCCGAAGCAGCTCCTGCGCCCATAACGCCGCCTCGGATAGCATAAACGCAACCGGAGCCTCCGCATCCCACAGAAACGATCCCTCCGACTTATCCAGATCCGCGGGCAGACGATCCAGCATGCGCTGCATAATCTGTTCCTCCGTCTGGTCCTCCAAATAACGCGGAATCTCAGCCATCCCGTCAGATCACCTCACTTTCCAGAATAAACATCTCTTCCTGCACACTCGCCACCCAGCACGAGAACATGCACTGCTCCCGATTCCAATCGAACGTGAACTGGTCTACCGAATCCGTGCGTGGATCAGCCAGCAGCGTCTCCGTCACCATTCGGGTAATCTCACTTTCCATCACACCCCGGCTGTCCCCTTGACCCACCAACTCTTCCAGCTCCGAGCCATAGTTCCGGGAGTAAATCACATGTCTGTACCGCGGCGTTTTCACCGCCTTGATGCACCACTGCACCCAGGCTTCCTGCGGACCTGCCGCAGCCACTTTGCCACTTGGGGTCACCACAAAATCCCCCGCATCGTAATCGAATCGCCAGCTCCGTCCAAAGCGTACCTCTTCCGAAGTCGCACCCGACAGGTCCTCTTCATCTCCCCAGACCACACCCGTTTCCGGGAACAAACTAGGCATTCGCACTCACCACCTTACACAGCACCACAATGTCGTTACCGCCATTCACCCGCATCGCCAGCACACGGTCCCCAGCCTTCAGGCCTTTCCCCAGAGACCACACCGCTTCTTCCACTTCCCCTTCTTGCAAAAGAAACCTTCCCGTGCCAGTCGTTCCGCCATTCGCCACGTCAGATATTCCGGAGATCGCGCCAGCAGCCTCGCGCTCCGGCAATCCAAGCGTGCCCGGCAGCTCGGCCACGAGATAATCCTTCACTTCGTGCTTAAAATCATCCAGCTTCACGCCGGACGATGTCATTGTACCCAGCACCGCTCCCATGCCGCTTACGGCCTGACGGGTATGCGTACTCATCGCACCCCGCATGACCTCGGCAAAATGCCCATACGGATCTTCCTTATTCAAGGTAATACCTCCTTTTCACCAGCTCCGCCGTGCCCAGCTCCAGCGTCATCGTACCAGGCCCGGCCGATAGGTCTCGGCTGACGGACATGACGATCAGCTTCAGGCCTTTGAGCAGTACCGCATCTCCAGCACGAATCGTATTCACATCCGGTGCCGAAACGGTAAAGGTCTCCTGAATGCCTGTCAGACGGCTCTTCGCCAGCTTCTTGGCCGCTGTCGCCGTTTTCACCTGATCGTCCTCGATCAGCTTCTGCAATGTTCCCAGTTCCTCCACGCCCTCCTGCTCAATCGCCAGCACTTTCGATGGAACTTCCTTGCCGCTACTGGATTCTGACGCAGCCATGACTTTTACTTTGGTGACCGCGCCTTCCAGCGTACGCATCTGGGTCAGATCGATCAGCCGATCCAGCTCGTACACCTTCGCATTACTGCCTATCTTGAAGAGCTGCAGCCCTCCCGGCGTCATCCGGGGATGATACATGTCTCCGCCAGACTTCGCGGTTTCCTTCAGATCGGCAAACATCATCGAAAAGATGGTCTGCGACCGGTACACCGCTTTGCCCAGCTTCGTTTTGGTGTCTGGCAAGGTTCCATATGGAATCTTCCACTCCTTGGCGTACGTTTTGAGCCGCTGCGTGGCCGTTTGGTCTTTGGGCAGGAGAAACTCGTCTTCCGATTTTTCCAGATAGATCATCCGGTCGTACACCGTGAGAGACAACCGTTTGGTGCCGCTATTCGAGCTCTCCACCTCCCAGATGACCGCAGGATGCAGCAGATGAACCATGGTTTTTTCGCCAAAAGGAACCCCGCTGATCCGCACCGCCATCCCTGGTGTTATCGCAGGCAAACCGGAAGATGCAGACACCGCCAGCCGGATGTTGGCCTGATACGCAATCTGGTCCATCGAGTCCTTCAGCGTAATCGTCTCCACCAGCTTGGTGATGTCATATTTGTCGTCCACAATGACCTTGTAGGTCATGGCATCACCAGCTTTTGCCCGGGTTTGATCCGGTTTGGATCACTGCCGATGGTTTTCATATTGAGCTTGTAGATCTCGTTCCATTTGGAACTGCTGCCCAGCTCAAGCTTTGCAATTTTGGACAGCGAATCACCGGATTTAACAGTGTACGTCTTACTGCTTTTTTTCAGATCGGTACGAGAACCCGACTTGCTTCCTGATGTTGCCGCACCAACCTTCTCCACTTTGGAATCCCGCCAGGTGCGCAGCGTAATGTCAAAATAAATGTCCCCACTCTCGCCGCCCCGAAAGGTCGTATTGTGCGAGATGAGATACACCGGTACGTTCACCCCTGTGTTGGAAATGATGAAACGAAGTGGTTTTTTGGATACCAGAAACGTATTCAGGATATTCATCGCCACCCGCGGATCGGGTACAGGCTCGTACATGCAATAGGACGCGTCATATTCTTTTGGAAAAAAAGAAGAGAAGGTGATCTCCTTCACCTTCTCTCCCTGTGCAAAATCAAACTCGCCATACTCTAGCATATTGATCGTTTCAAATCCTTTGGACCTTGAAATTGTCAGCTCCTCCGGCTTCACCGGGAATTTGAACGATGTCGTCCCGTCCTTCAGGGTGAATTCCATTTGGATTCCTTCCACGTTGTCTTTAATTACACTCATAACAGGCCTCCTTTCTGTTTAGGCCATAATGGTTTTACGGTTTTCCATGGCTTTTCGTAATTCCTTCACAAACTGGTTACTGATTTGATTTACCAGATCGTTATAATCCATCTTATGATTACTATTAGATATCTGAATTGCACCATTTGGCAAACTAACATGAATTTGATTGGATAAGGATTTCTTTGTTGAGGAAGATACCATACTTTTCATTTTGGCTTTATCAAGGTCCATATTTGGGGTTGGTTTTACGCTGCTAGTTTTTTCCTTTTTAATGGGCCACCAACTTTTAGGCCAGATATTAGTTAAAGCCTTGCCGCCCCATTCTCCTAGTTTTTCTCCCCCCTTATCTCCCAAGAATGCTCCAGTACCAACAAATATAGGGATAGCTGGCTGCGCACCTGGAATGAGCCCTCCTGCCCAACCAAATAGAGTACCTAAGGCTGCAGATCCTACTTTACTCCCAATAAATTTACTTACTTCGATCATTTTCTCTTCTGGTGTAGGAGCCTGTACAACCTTATTTATACTTCCTACAAAATCTAAAATCTTAAATGCGTTATTTCCTACTTTTCTCACACGCTTAGTCCATGGATGATCCCACATATCCTGCATTTTGTAACTTAATCCATAGCCAAAATTTTTAAGACCCTCCATTACTTTTTGGCCATACTCTTTACCTTTGATAATCCAATCAGATATCTCAAAGAATTGTTTGATTTTTTCTTTAGAATTTTCATACCACTCTTTAACTGCCACGCCTTTAGAATTTATCCAACTTTTAGAATTGTTGAGTATACTCCGCCCACCATTAATTGCGCCATAGTACATAGAAGCAACACCCTTTTTTGCTTGGGTATACTTATCCGCTGTCCATAATTTAGCTCCCTGCATCTTCGACCACGCTGCGTTCTTAATCCATTTGTAATTGTTAGAGGTCCATGAAACTGCTCCGTTATACTTATCCGTTGTCCACGATTTAGCTCCCTGCATCTTCGACCATGCTGCGTTCTTGATCCATTTGTAATTGTTAGAGGTCCATGAAACTGCTCCGTTATACTTATCCGCTGTCCACGATCCAGCTCCCTGCATCTTTGACCATGTTGCGTTCTTGGCCCATTTATAATTGTTGGAAACCCATGAAGCTGTACCGTCTTTTGCCCAGTTGTACTTATCTGCTGTCCATGAGTTGAAGCCTTTTAAACTTGAGAGGAAGCCATCCCCTATTTGATTTAATTTATCGGATGTATTTTTTTTAAGTTTTTCTGTCCATTTCTCCTTGGGAGAATCAAAAGAATTGTAACCTTTGTGATAGGACTTCTGGTTTGCTGCGGTCATCACCAAGGAACCGATTCGCTGGATGTAGTTATTTAAATTTTTATTACGTTTCAACAAGTTAGGTTGTCTAAAATTATTATTAGAATTAACTTTTTTATTTTTCGAAACAATATTTTGAATCAATTTTATTGCTGGTGAACTAAAAGAATGTTTCTGTTTCTTTTTAGTTTTGTTCAAATAGACATTCATCCTATTAGAATTAAACGCTCTAAGGGCCTTATCCATAAATTTACTTATCAATCATACCCCCCCTATCAATCAAACATCTAAATTACTCTTCTAAACTGTTTTCAAGTTCCTCTTCCGAGAACGCAATCAACAGCGAGCGCTCGCCTCGCGGCAAAGACCAAAACTCTCCGGGACGAAGATGGTGACGAACCCACATGTGATACAGGAACGTGGTCATCCCGCCGGAGTGAATCAGTTTTTTAGGTCTTCAATCTCCACACCGAAGCCGGACAGCTCCAGCACCTTGTCGCCTACGGCATCCAATTCACCTGCAAGCAACATACGGCGAACAGCCTGTTCCCCACCGGACAGCTTCATGCGGCCGGTGATACGGTTATCTCCCCAACCAGATAGTTCTAGGCCGCGGACATTCATTTTTACCGTTGCTTCGGAAATCAGCAGTGCGTTAAACGTTTCGGTGTCCACCTTTTCCTCGGTGCGGCCTTTCGTCGTTTTGCGAATCGTGCAGCGCTCACGGATCTGATCCACTTTGGAGGACGTCAGTCCACGCAGGGTCAGCAGCAGATCCAGACGCTGAATGCGCACATTCTCCTCCGGCAAACGTTCTGCTGCTTCAAACAGCTGGTCCAAAATCTGTTCTTCGGACATGTTTTCATTCATACTCATAGGGCGAAATCTCCTTCTCATCTCACAATTGGATAACTCATTTCAACAATTAGGGACAACAAATAGACCGAGATTCTCTCAGCCAGCATGTGTGTCCCTATCTTGTTATATCAACCTGCTCATATGCTTGATCAGACAAATTCCATTACAAGGTCATCCTTATAAGGCCATCCTTGATCTTAGTTGGCAACAATCGGATTCAACAGTTCAAATCCTTCAAACGTAAAGCCTGTTTCCTCCGGCACTTCCTCACCCGCTGTCCAGTTTGCGAGCTGGATTTTGTCCACCATGCAGCCCTTAAGCAGGACACTTTCATGTCCGTACGACTCTGGATCGTCCAGCTTCGAGATAATTTGGAACTTGGTGAAACCGCGCTGGATCATGTCCGACGTGACCTTGTAACCTGTCATCGTGCCTGTTCCCTTTTTCGCACCATTTTTGTGAACTTTCCAGTCGTTTCCGACCAGGTTCAGCTCACGCTTTTCAATTTCCACACTGGCCTCCAACTTGTTAATGTTCGTCTGCCACACACCATCGATATGCAGCTGACCATGGGTACCGAGAATAACTCTTGATGCATCCAACATGGTTAATTCCTCCTTGGGATCATTTGAAATGTATCTATAATTTGATCTAATTCATGGTTACACAGATTAACTCCGTGGTAAGAACAATCTTTCGATTACGCTTAGCCCCGGACCTTTCCCTACACTCGACTTATTGCACGTAAAATGTACCAAACAACTGCTCCATCACATCGGTCAGCTTCACATTCCACTGCAGGAATACCTGATCAGCCTCCGGCTTCAGAATCGGTGCAGAACCATAATAGGCTGGGTCGAGAATGACATCATATCCCTCAGCCTCAATCACATTGCTCTGTGCGAGCAGCACAAGATAGGCCTTCATCGCACCAATCAGTGCCTGGCGGCCTTCTTCAGTGTTATTCACCTTACCGATATACGCATCTTCTGCAGAGCGCTGCAAATCCGTGTTAATCGCATCCATGACACGAATGGAACGGATTTTTTTCCATGCGTTGTTTTGTCCTGCAGCAGGGGTCACGAGCGTGTTCACACCGCGTAGCGCCTTCACCTGACGTCCATCATGGAAGAAAATAAACACGCCATTTTGTACGGCCTGCTCCTGTTCCATACGAGTCCAGCGTCGTGTCACGTCATCGAATGGAGTCGCAGCATACGTTGTCGATTCGTTCAGACGTTGTCCGGCGATCAGACCGGCGACATATGCAGATGTCTCCGCTGAACTGTAGTAAGTATCGCCAAGACGCACACCAGTACCGACATTAATCACGCCTTCGTGATTCAACGTTAGTGAACGTGCGGCAGCCTTCTGTGCAGCTGCTGTAGACGTATCGTCTGCGGTAGTCCCGCCAAATACAGCCATCACCGGTTTGCCTTCGCTGCGTACACGTTTCACCCAAGCCGCAAAGCTTGCCAGCAAAGGCGCATCCGCCGCCTGATCCAGTGCCAATACATCGAATTGCTCGCCTTCCAGCGCACCTTGTACTGCAATATATTCCGCGTTCGTCAGATCATCGTTGCCACTGACACCGCCTTTGAATGCCGCACCCGAAACGGTCGCAACCACGCCCGTACCATCGCCAATCGCCTGAGCATTCACCCACTCATTGGACTCATCCTCATTCATCTGTTTGGCCAAAGAAGCTGACGAAATATCCGCAGTCAGGAGTGCGTACAGCATCCGGTTCCCTTCAAACAGGCGCACTTCATGCTTCGTGTTATCAATCACACCCGGTTGAATGGTGACATAGAATCCGTTCGCACGATCTCCCGGATACTTGGCATCCAGCTGCAGTACGTCCGCATCACTGCTGTCCTTCAACGTAAGGCTGGCAGCCTTTGCCGTGGCTCCCGTTACCCGATAGGCGAGCAGCTTCTTAGGTCCACCCAGCAGTGCAAGCTTCAAGGACGTATAGGCTGTACCATTATCCAGCGCATGCGCCGAGAAAATGCGTTCAATAGCCGCTTCACTGCCGATTTCCACAAATGTGCCCACCGGACCCCAGTTTGCCTTGATCGGAACAACAACGGTTCCCCGATTCCCTGCCTGAATGGCTGAAGATGCTGCCGCCTGAAAATTCATATATAAGCCCGGAAGGACCGGACGATTCGTTTGCTCCCATGTTCCACCTGCCATTATCCCTTCACCTTCGCTTTCATAAATTGGTTGATTCTTACTTGTGTTTCTTCAATGGAAAACGTCTGCTGCGCTGCTTCGTACAGCGCACCATGCAGCACCTCTGCCTTAACGGCAAAGAGGGCTTCCGCATGATTCATCATTTCCGCCCGCGTATACTGCGGGTCAGCCTGTTTACTTTTCTTCGCGGTGCTTGCCATTGCCACTTCACCTCATCTTTAAATTACAAATTCTTTTCCAACCTAGGGACAGTTCCTTGCCATTCCTGACTATTCGATTCCCTTACTGTGATGAATCTCGCGGATCAATGGCACATCCGTCCCCGGACGACGAATTCGCTGCTGCAGCGTCAGACGAATCTGCCCATTCAGGTAGGCATCTGCCTGCAAATCAGCTAAAGCTTCCTCCACAGTCAGGTACCGGGTATCCTCTGTATTCGCCAGAGCAATACGGGGCTGTACAGCCAGTTGTTCGACCAGACGTGTAACGGTATGACGGGTGACCCCTTCATCGGAAGCCACAACATGTCCCGTCCACTGCTTTCGTATCTCCAGCGCCGAAGTGCCCGCTGCAGCTGAGCTGTAACCCGTCAATCTCCACAGCACGGAAGGTGTCTCATAACCTCCGGGCCAGACGTTAGCATACACGGACCATTCGGAACCAAGCGCTGACTGTGTCCAGTCCTGAAGCGCAGCCATCCAGGAATCCGGTGTACCTGGAGCAGTATGGTTATCGGTGGATTCAGGAATATACATCCCGAACCGCAGACTTCGCGTCATCATGCCTGATCCAGCGTCCACCCGGTCGCAGTCAGATGAACCGAAATAGATACAGGTAAAAGCTGCACCCTCCTCATCCTCCAGCCGCACCTGATGCAGGCCCTTTACCAGCTCCGCGGACCACTTTTCAAGCTGTTCTGCTCCTCCATCTTCCGGGCGTACATATGGGGAAATTTTAATAATCCGTCGATATCCCGCCCAGGCAGACTTCGGCACTTCTTCGGCAAAAGCAATCACAGCGCAAGGTCCAGTCAGCACCTCCCCCTGTGAAAGTACATCCAGCACCCGGCCATTCCATGCCGGAACAAGTGCCGCAAGCTTTTGCTTCAGTGTCTGTCTCACAGCCACACTCATTTGACTTGTCCCTGTAGCTGTTAAGCTCGTCTCACTTTTCATAGACACATTCATTTTCGCCCCCTTCAGCTGCAAGTTTGTCATCTGCTCGCATGATGCAGCCAATAAGTTAAATAAAAAAATACTACACTCTTAAACTCCGCTAGCCAGAACAACCTTCCGATCGCTCTTATCCCCAGTTTTCTTTGGTTCCCTTTTACAAAGGTGAAATCCGGTGATAAAGGCGAAGCATATGCTTCCGAAGTAGCTTTTTTTTCAAAAAGCTTTTAGCTTCGCTTCTTTAGGTTTTTTCTGCTATCTCCGTAACGGTGTACATCTTGAATTTAACTTTCAATACGGCAGCAAAGGACTCCCCCTTTATGGACTGAGTGAATATCGAAATCAATGCCGGACACGATTCACCGCATCAAAAAGACCGGCCCCTTGGCCGGTCTGTACATTAGCGTATGTGCTTTCGGTGTGTGTCCGTTTGCGATTGATCCGATAATACAATCTTACACCCTTTTCTCCCTAGCGCGGATGGTGAATCGTATGACTTCCGTGTGGTTTAAGGCGTGTCTTGGGTGGAAAAAAGACGAGTCCACGTTTCTCACAACATAAGATGAACTGAAACATTTACACGAGAACGAAGAGTGCAGAATCAATCTGGAGAAGCAGAGCGGTCGCGTTTATCACCGGATTTTTCCCTTTAGAGAAGGGAATCACAAAAAGCCGGGTATAACAGTGATCGTAAGATGGTTCTGCAATCGTAGTAGTCTAGTGTAAAGTTTATAGGATCACATTATTTCAGGGTAACCTGCGGATTCAAGGTAATCTCAAACGCACGTCCCCAGATGAAATCCGGATTTGCATATGCGAGTGCTGCATTGCAGTATTTCGCATACGACACATCGCAATCGTGGATTTGTTTGATGGCCACATTACCCGGAGCAAAGGCTGTTTTGTTGGCCAGCCCCGCAGTATAGGTCTGCATCAGATCCCGAAGCAAGGTTTGCAGGTGAGCATAATCTTCCTCGGAATTGAACAGCACCATATTCTGATCGGCCAGAGTAGCCACATTGGTATAGAGTGTATGAGCCCTGGAGTACGTGCGGATATCTGCAATCGCTACAGCTTTATAATAGTAATCTTTCAGGAAACGTTTAAACAGCAAGGATCCATGTGCAGTCACAGCATCGCGAAGAGCAGAAGCACGACCTTCTGTCGTGATAAAAGCATATCTGGATTGTCCCATGCCCACGGCAAGGCCAATTTTATTCCCTGGTGTATTCCATGCGCTGTACCCCAGAACCCGGCCGGTATAGGGACTGTTTAGCAGTGCTTCCGCGACATCCACATTGGCAGGTCCTTTTCCGACAAAATCAATCAGTACCGCTGGCAATCCTTGCTCGCTAATACTTGTGAGCCGTTCAACTGCCGCTTGGACTTGATCCAGTGCCGTAATCGCAATAATCTCGATATCCACACCATGCTGTTTATCCGGCTTCCCTGGAGGTCGGCTTGTCATGCGATCCAGTTCCGAAGAGATGTCAAACGAAGTAGTTTCCTCATCATCTACCGGATAAGCTGCATCCGCCACCAGCACTCCACCTACAATATCAATGTGACGAGAGACATTCTCATGCACATTCATATATTCGTAGGTATTTATAATCGTTGAACCGTGCGGCCCGTAATAATTCACAGCGTAACGTGTTTTCGTACCTCCTCGCAGCAGCTGATTCGCCATCCGCGCGACCAGCGCATGACCGAGACCATCCGCATCCGGTAGGATGATGGCCCGCTCCGGATTTTGTCCTTCATTTCCCCCCAGCCATTCGTTAATCCGTGCCTCTACATAATTAATTTCATTAATCTGAACCCCCTGTGTATTGGCATCGTCGACACCTACAGCGAGGAAATCAATGTACCCTTTGCGGGCGAGCTGATCCAGAATGTACAGGTTCGTTTTGAATTTATGCTGTCTGGTATTGTAATATTGCTCTTTATTGAAATAAGTCGTTTCGCCATACTCCACTCCATCCGGAGACAGGTTGTAGCCGTTTATAATGTCTTCAAATTCGGTATACGTTTGACGCGGCTGCTGCATGAGTGCACGGGACTCGTTGTAAGCATCCAAAGCAAGACCGTCTGCAAATGAAGTGGTCGCTAACCGCATAACCGTATCCATGACATACACCGGTTTACGCGGATATTTTTCTTTGATCACTTGGATCACATTTAGCAACCGAGTCGTTTCTTCGTCATATTCCGGATAGGTGCCTCCTCCGTCCTCCCGAAGCTGACGACTGCCAATCAGGCCCCCATAGGCCAGCATATCGGATGAAATAATGAATCCATCGACTTGGGCAGCATGCTTCAGAATAAACGCATAAATGTTGGTCGGAATGCCATACGTAGGTGCAGACGTGCCGAGCAGCGTTGTGCCTTCTGTCGTTTTTTCCGAATCAAGACGGTTTTGAATATCACCCAGGTTCGGCGTAACGATATGGATGCCTGCTGCCCTCCCTTGAACAATGACGTCATCCAAGTTAGCTGGCCGATCATCCAGTGGAACATACAAAACGGTTTTCATATCACGTAACCTCCTGTTTATTAAATTCGTCTTACATAAATACCCGATTAGAGCAGGCACACCATCACCGCATCAAAAAACCGGCCACCAGGCCGGCTGTACATTAGCGTATGTGCTATCGGCATGTGTTCCTTGCTGCTAATCCGATAATACAATCTTACACCCTTTTTTCGCTTGTGCTGACGGTAATCCGTACGGTTTACGCCTGATTGTCGCCGCCTTCCGGGAGGTTAAAAGTCGGTTCCATGTGTTCGCTATGTAGTCATCAAACGTTCTCCTCATATATTACGTTCTAATACATATACATTAGACCCTTATAAAGGATGGATCTCATGAAAAAATCGGATTGGTTTTATTTGTGGATAGCCATACCCAGTTATTTGTCAGGACCTGTCATGTATGCCGTGACGATGTACATCCTCTATAAAGAAACGGACGTTGTGACAGAAGTACTCCTTGGATGGACTGCTGCAACATTCGCCTCAGTCGTTGTACTGTTTTTCCTGCTCGCTGTCATTCTGCTGCGCGTTTTAAAGATCTATTTCTTCTGGCTGCAAACGCTGCTCTATATGGTCCTCTCCCTCATACCCGTATATATGACCACTGTTCTTATGGGATCCCGAAACTCCGGGCTTCCAGAGCTATCCTTTCCATTGTCACCCGAAGGCGTTCCATTATTGGTGTTCTGGGAAAGTATTGCGCTTATGAGTTCCTGGGGAGTCTGGGCTGCTCACAAACCTTCCATTAAACAACCATTCCTACTCGTGTCCAGAGTGATTCTGATCCTATTCATCCTTGAGCTCTGGTCCCATTAAAAACAAATAAAGAGCACTGGCCAGTTCAGGCAGTAACTCTTTATTAATTATATGTTTGCCATTGCTTACTAGGCATCCTTCATTGCCATAAGTGAGCACCTTAATGTTATATCCCTATGCAATAATATATCGGAAATTTTCCCAGCTCTCCGGGAACGAGTTCCCATTTCTCGCATGATGATAGAAGCTGAACGGAAATTTGAATACATGGCCCTCGTTCCAATCGCGGGAGCGACGGTCAGTATGCCAGTATTCCAGCTCATGCGGCAGAGCCACCGAGCGTTCGGCAGGAACCAATGGCAGCACATCTACCGGAGATTGCAGTGTCCACTGTCCGTTCTCACCGACTGCTTCCCGGCTCAAGCGCAGGGCCTTCACCATCGTCAGGAACGGTGGAATTCCTTTGTGGAACAGTGCCGGATAGCCCAGCTCATGCAAGATGTTGAGCGCATGTCCATAGGTCAGCATATGGCCGATCAGATCATGATGGGCTTCTGCCTGATAGATGGCAGGGAAGGCTCCCAGCTCATCCAGAATCAACCGGGACAGCTGCTCTGGTCCTTCGATATCAGGAAATTCGTCTGTCTCATCAATCTGCAGATTGCGGATTTCCTTAACCGTTGTGTTCAGCCACGATCTTCCCGGTATGGTTTTCTCAAACGAATCGATCAGTTCAACCATCCGTTCGATATCCTGCTCCGTTCCCCATCCATCCAGTTCACGGATAGATTTCAAGGTGAGTGCGCCATAGATCGCCTGGTGTCCAACCCAGTGAAGTTCGCCGATCGTACGATCCAGCGCTTCCGTGATCCGCGCCTCGGCTTCTTCCCTTTCGAGCATTTCACCACTTGAGGAATTTTGCCGCTGATCACTTCCGTGTTTGCGAAGCATCGCTTTCGCTTCTGCGGTAACGCTGCCCGCCGCGAGGGCAGACAGACGGTTTTCCCGAACCCAGAAATAGGCTGCTATCGCTCCTGCTCCGTAATGGGCATGCCACAGATCACCTGTACGCTCCCGACTCGAAACGATGACCATCAGGCCCTCCTCCAACAAACGTCGATCCATAACGTCATCACTCCTTCACCGAAAATGAACTTCATCACATCATGTTTACATTGTGTTTACTTCTATAAAATGAATCAAATCGTGCATATATGCCCGTTTCGCTTCCAGATTCAATCATTTACCCAATCTGCAGCCTGCCGACACCTTGAATGACAACTTCCAGCGGAAAGATCTGCGCCTTTTGTTCCGAAAAGAACCAAACCCTTTCCTTCTTCACCACGATAAACAAACCGTTTACGTCCCCTACCGGGGCAAAGGTATTGCTGATCGCTCCCCACCGCTTCAGTCCCATTTGCTCCAATTCTCCTACCGTGGACAATACATCTTCTGATACAAGCCCCACCTCACAAACGTGCAAAACATCTTCCGTCGTGAAAGGACGGTCACTCTCATTATGCGCACTGTGATGAGCAATCAGTTCCAGAATGTTGCCAGCCGGATCTTCAAAATAGAGGGAATGGGAATTCCAGTTCTCAGAATAGGTCTCGTTCTCCCCCTCCTGCGTGCTGAGCTCTACACGTGCCGCTGCCCAGGCCTTGGCCTCCTGAAAACGGTTCGTCGGGATCATCCAGGCAATGTGGTAAAAGGGCTCTTGTTCCATTTCGCTGTGTACAAATATCATGTTCGTCCAACCGATCTGCAGGGTGAATGAAGAATCGGATTCAGTAACCACGTTCAGTCCGAGCGTTTCTTTATAGAAATGTTTGGTCTCTGCCAAACGAGCGGTATACAGCTTCACTTCTTCAAATATCATCTGACTACCTCCTGCTCAATCACGCCCGTCCGTGCATCTTCTCCCATTGACTCCATGGCACCATACCCAACTCCGGCTTCGCTTCATCCGGAAGCATGGATATGAATTCGAGGGAATGACCATCCGGATCGGTAAAATAAACCGACACAGCCGGCATCCAGCCAAATACGTACAGCTCCCCAATATCATCATTAAGGAAGTTGTGTGTCTCGATCCCTTTATCCTCCAGAAACGTGACAGCATGCTTCATGTCCTCCAGTGATACGTGAAAAGCAAAATGCTGCCGCTGCACCTGCGAGGGGTCCTTTTGCCATAATCCCAGCATGGCGTTACCTTTTCCACCGATCCAGTAAAATGAGCTCCCGCGTTCCTTCTGCCCATAGGCATGCGGCAATCCAACAATCTGTTCATAGAAATGATGTGATTTCTCCAAATCTGTCACGTTCAAATGCGTTTCAAATATGCCTTTTATCAAGTGGATGACCTCTTTTCTCTCTCTATTTCTGTTACTATCTCTTTAGCTTTTAAGGTGAAAATCAACAATTCTCAGCTTCCGGATGAGTTCCGTGCAGTTGTTAATGTCTGGGCCAGACTCAGGAATGAACCGATTACCCGCTGAATTCGATCCTCAATGTCCTGGCTGCCTTCGTACTCCTCGTATCCGTCAAAGGTAGCCTCGAACCGTCTGCGCTGTGCACCACCAATGGATATCCACTCCTGTGCGTTAATACCATGCAGATTGCGAACGATGGCTTGCAGCTGCAAAAGGGAACTCACACCTACCGCTCCCCCCGCAGAGCTGATGGACAACACCGGTTTGCCGCTAAAGTGAGCCTGGCTCAGGTGATCCAGCGCATTTTTGAGTACCCCACTGATGCTGCCGTGATACTCTGGTGTGGATAAAATAATGGCATCCGCCTCGAGCATGCGCGAGTTCAGCTCTGCCAGATTGTCATCATCCGCCTGCTTTTCATCCGGTGCGTAGAATGGAACCGGTGTTTGGTACAGATCAAACAGGCTGGCTTCATGTCTCTGACTGCGGATGACCTCCACCGCATATTCTCCTAAACGTGTACTGGTTGCATTCTTGCGGTTGCTGCCTGCCAATATGATAATCTTCATCTATGCCACACTCCTTCTTGTTTTTGTGAGATCTTCCATCATCAACCTTCATTTCTTCTGTTCTTATCTTACCTTGCTTTATCTTCCAATTCGTCAGCAGATAGACTTAACTTGCAGCACAAAAAAACTCAACCTTTCGGTTGAGTTTCTACGACTTTAGGCTGAGAATGGAGCCCAAATGGGTCAGACCCAGCCGTTTTTCACGGCATGAATGGCTGCTTGAGTACGATCAGCCAGCCCCAATTTGTCGAGTAAATGACTGACATGTGTCTTTACAGTTTTCTCCGTAATTACGAGCTGCACCGCAATTTCTTTGTTGCTCAATCCCCGTGCAATAAGGCCCAATACCTCTTGTTCACGGCGCGTCAGCATATCCGGACCTGGCGATGTTCCGTTCATTTGCAGAGGCTGCTTAAGCTTCTGCTGTTCCTGAATTTGCCCGGTTGCTGATGGATCCGCACTTACACTTTGCTGTTCTTGCAGCGACACGTCAGATGATGCCATCACATGCATCAACTGTCCGGCTGCGACAGGATGAAGTTCAGCCTGCCCTGCATACACATTCCTTATAGCAACGGCAAGATCTTCCGGTTCAATATCCTTCATCAGATACCCTTTTACCCCAGCCCGTACGGCAGGAATAACATGATCCTGATCGGCAAACGACGTTAGTACAATAATGCGGATTCCAGGCAAAAGCGTGCGCAGGCGTCTGGCAGTCTCAATCCCATCCAGCACAGGCATATGCAGATCCATCAGCACCACATCAGGCTGCAGCTTTTCCGCCTGCTCAAGCGCCTCCTGCCCGTTGGAGGCTTCGCCCACCACTTTCATATCCGTCTGCGTGGACAAAAATACGTGCAGTCCGCGTCTCACCATGGCATGATCATCCGCCAGTAAAATCGTAATCGGCATGTCTTCTCCCCCTGACTTTAACCCAATTCGGACGGGAGTGGAATAACTACCGTTACCGATGTTCCCTTACGGGATGAACTTGCAAGTTCGAGCCTGCCTCCCAGCGATTGGGCACGCTCTCTCATAATGGACAGACCCAGCGAGCTGGCAGGCATGGCTTGCCGCTTTTTGGCTCCACCTTTTCCCCGATCCGCAACCACTAGTACCGCTTCGGTATCGGTTAACTGGAGGGTAATATCTGCTGCGGTTACTCCCGCATGTTTGCGTACATTATTCAGGGCTTCCTGTCCAATTCGCCAGAGTCCCTCTTCAATACTGCGAGGCAAGGTACGCATACCCGTTCGGTTTACAATGACCTGCAAACCCTGCCCTGTACCATATTCTTGCAGTGCACTCAGCAGACCGGATTCCAATCCCGCCGGGCGAAGCTGCATGATTAAGGCACGCATTTCCTTCAACGCCTCCTGGGATAACGAACGGATATCTCTCATGGCTTCAGCTGCCGGATGCAGCTCCGCTGAACCGGATAACATGCGCTCCGCTCCCTTGGCGGTCAATGAAAGAGAGAACAACATTTGGTTTACGGAATCATGCAGATCCCGAGCGAGCCGGTTTCGTTCCTCCAGACGGGTTAACTCCCGGCGTTTATCCACCAGTCTCAGACTTTCCCAGGAAGCTGTAATATGTTCTGCCAGTGCATCCATGACCTCCCGATCTGCCTGAAGCAGATCACTCGCTGATCCGAGCCCCACAACCAGCACAGCCGTTTCCCCAGGAGGACTTAATGGAATGGCAGCGGCGAGGCCCGAAGACATCGCGGATACGGGGAGCGATGTATCGCAAAGCGCAGCCAACTCCCCAATCTCCGCTGATGATAATTGTGCAGCGCGATGAGAATCAATCACACGATGCAGCCGGCGTCCCACCTCTGGAGGAATCTCGCAGAGTGTTTTCGTCTCCCCCAAGCCATTGGCATGCGCAGCCTGTACGGATAAAGTTCCATTCTTTTGAGCTAACAGTGCGACAAAAGGCCAATCGTAGTGCTGCACAAGCAGTTTTACAACTGTTCTGGCCATGTCGTCAGCATTGCTGCACTCGTTCATTTTCAGGCCCAGCGATCTGCTGAACTCTCCCAGCCTGGCATACAGATCTGCTCGTCTCTGCTCCGCACTGTACAATCGCATCCGTTCCATGGCACTGCCGATCTGATAGGCTACAGCCTGCAGCAGCGCCAGCTCGCTGTCGCTGAAATGCTCTTTCCCCGGTGCCGCAACATTCAACAGTCCCATCATCTTATCGCCTGAACGCAGCGGAACCGTTGCATGATGGGTGATATCATGGGTATCTCCCCACTGATGCTCTGTCGCATCCTCAATCCGTTTGCAATTTATGATATTGACAGCATTATCGAGTCTTCCATCCCAGAAACGGTTTACGCACCAGCATGTACCACAGCGCATGGGCTCCTTCTCTTTATGCAGCAGGGCTGGTGGCAGGTTATGGTCAGAAACGCAGGAATAGTCTCCTCGCTCACCAATCAGAAACACCCAACCTGTCGTTAATCCGGTCAGCTCAAGCAGCTTGCCTACCACTGTATCCAGCATCGGACTCAGGTCATTGGACGTATTCAGCGTCTCCGCAATGGTCTTCAGCGTGTACATTTCCTGCATTCCGGCTTCTTGCGACATGCAGATTCCACTCCTTCGATTGCGCTTGTTGTTGTTCAATTATTGTATACAATCATCAGGGGAGTTTAAAGGATGAACTTGCGCTCGTCTTTGCCAAGTTTCTGACGGCTCTTTCGGGATACAGACAATGGCTCCACATTGATCAATCCCCGGTCGGATAAGGCAAGCGCCATTTTATAGAAGGCACGGGTTCTGATTTTGGTATACGTATCCTTGCTCACAGGCGGATCAAATACATGGTTGTACACTTTGTAATCAAACACATCATCATCTTTCAGGTACCGTTCACAAACCAGCACCCGTTCCTTCTCACTGAGACGAGACACGATAAAATCAATCGTATCGCAATACGCCTGACGTGCACGCTGTACATCGACATTGTAGATCGCCGTTCTGGCCGTTGAATCCCCAGTGACGTTGGTGGGACCATGGAAACGCTCCGTATAACTCGCCGTGACCATCACCTCGCGTTCTTCAAAAGCAATCGTCTTGTAAATCCGGTATTTTTCCAGCGCCGCTTCCACGGCAGTTTGTGTTTTGCGTCGATCCAGTTCGGGCAGCAATAATTCCATATTCGTTCTCCTCCTTAAGGTTTGGTTTCCTTAAACATCTCTTCTTTTATTAGGGTTGTGCATTTTGCTAAAATAGTAACGGCCATTGTCCAGGTTTCTTTTGTTGCCTTTTGGAATCACTTCCGAAGGGCTAGCAACCATGAAGATTCCGGTTTCCAGTACATACAGATGGTTTCATTTTAATGTTGTGTTCGTATTTTGTTCGTATTTCTATTTGAGGATACCACTTATTGGAGATTGGAGTAAACCTTCATTTCGGGTCATTTTGACGATAAAATAAAACCCTCGCTCTCATTTCCTATACCTTTTGGCATAAATGTTTCAATTCCCTTTACCTAATGGTATATATACGTTATAGTACAGATAATCACAGATCCTCGTATAAGCGAATTTCCATTTTTAATATTAAGAAGGTACTTGAATGTTAATGCGAACACGAATTCTCGTATAAGTGCTAAAGTAGTGGAGGAGACGGAATCGATTCTGAAAAAGCGATAGCGTTCGCATTTATCACCGGATTTCTCCCTTCAACAAGGGATCAAGGAAATCTGGGGATAACGGCGATTGGAAGAACGATCCGTATCCGAAACGGGGTACCAGCAGATATTAGAGCGTTAACACAGCATCAAGGGTTTCTTAGTATCTAATGAAATACACTTATACAAATTGAAGGAGTTGGCATGAATTGTGGAGCACGCTTTTGGCCCTTATCTGAAACAACTGCGGGAACAGCAGAGCTATAGCATCAATCAGCTCGCCGAAGCAGCAGGAATAAGCAACTCACAAATTTCACGCATTGAAAATGGAGTCCGCGGTGTTCCGAAACCCGCCACGATCCGCAAATTGGCAGATGCCCTCTCCGTTTCCTATGCCGACATGATGAAGCAGGCTGGATACATTGAAGCAGCAAGCGCAGTAAACGAACCTCAGGATATCCCGGAATGGGCGACCTATAAGGACCGCCGCGATTTCAAGAAAATGCTGGAGGACGAGGATGACCTGATGTTTGACGGAATTCCACTGGATGATGAGGACAAAAAACGCATCAAGGATGTGCTGACAGGTCTGTTCTGGGAAGCCAAACAGATGAACAAGCGCAAAAAAACAGATGAACCGGACAAGCGCCCATGAGGCAGAGCAAGCTGATCAAAATGAAGCAGCAGGTGAGATGATATGGATGACATTGTAACAAAGCTGATTCGCAAACATCGGACAAACTGCCCCTTCAGCATTGCCAGAGCCGTTGGAATACAGATCCGTTTCACCAATTTGGGCAAGTCCACCAAAGGGCTGTATTTCCGCAAGCTCCGTCGCAGGTTTATTGTGATTCACAGTGAACTGCCGCCGGAATGGCAGCGGTTTGTATGTGCTCATGAACTTGGACACGACCGATTGCACAAAGGCATCAACCGTTTCTTTTTGGAAGAGCACTCCTATTTTGCTCCCGGCAAGCTGGAAAGACAGGCCAATCGCTTTGCCATTCAATTACTGACCTCAGGGGTCAAGCCGGAACCGGATGAATCCCTGGAGAAATTCTGTTTGCGTACAGGACTGCCGCGTGAAGCGCAGCATTTTTTTTACTCCATATAAGAACATATGTTTCTTTCTTGTAGAATTTAAACTTTATTTCCCATCTGACAGATTAGATGTTACTTTCAGGTTACCTATTTTTACGTAAATCACGAGATTTCCGAAACATAGTCTGCTAAAATACAATTTGAGCTGTGCGAGCTCAAGCAGATCATATTTTGGGGAGGTTACCGATTCATATGAAACTCTGGAAGACATACGTTTCACTTCTGCTAACGGTTTGCTTACTGTTTGGCAGTGTAGGAATTGCGGCTGCTGCAACGGACACGACTCCGGGCACAGGTAAACACATTACGATTCTACATACGAATGACACACATGCACGCGCAGTCGAAGCTTCGCCTGCGATGGGCTATGCCAAAGTGGCCGGGATTGCGGACAAATACCGCAGCGAGAACCCCAACACCCTTTTGCTTGATGCAGGAGATGCGGTGCATGGCACAACCTTTGCAACACTCGTGAACGGCGAGAGTATCGTCAAAGTCATGAACGAAATGGGCTATCAGGCCATCGTTCCGGGTAACCATGAATTCAACTACGGCTCCGAACACCTCATCGAACTTGCAGATATGATGAACTTTCCAATGCTCAGTGCCAATGTGAAGAAAAAAGACGGAACACGTCTCTTCGATCCCTATCTCATTAAAGAAGTTGACGGTGTCAAAATCGGTATCATTGCACTGACTACACCTGAAACGATGTACAAAACGAATCCGAAAAATGTTGAAGGTCTGGATATTACTGACCCGACTGCGGAAGCCAAAGTGCTGGTGAACGAAATTCGCAGCAAAGTAGATGTTGTAATTGTACTCGGTCACCTTGGACAAGATGCTTCCAGTACAGACACTAGCTTCAAAGTTGTAAAAGAAGTTCCGGGTATCGATGTATTCATCGACGGACATAGCCACACCATCCTGCAGGACGGTCTCGTATCCGATAACGGGACATTGATCGCGAGTGCAGGAGAGTATACCAACTTTGTAGGTGTCATCGATCTGTGGGTAGATGGTGGCAAGGTAACGAAGAAACAAGCTACGCTCATTGATGAAACAGAAGCAAAAGATATTAAACCGAATGAAAAAGTAGAAGCACTCGTAAATTCCATTCAGAAAGAACAGGAACCAATTCTCGAAGAAGAGGTAGCAAATACTGCCATTCTGCTCGATGGTCAACGCGAACAAGTTCGTGCGGGTGAGACGAACCTGGGTGACCTGCTCGCAGACGCCCTCCGTGACGTCAGCAACGCAGATATCGCGCTCACAAACGGTGGCGGTATCCGTGCTTCCATTGAAGAAGGTACCGTAACCAAAGGCGACATTATCACTGTACTTCCTTTTGGTAATCAGGTTGTAACGCTTGATGTAAAAGGCTCCGATGTTCTCGCAGCCCTTGAAAACGGCGCAGCCTCCTACCCGGAACCAAGCGGTGGTTTCCCGCAAGTATCCGGCATGACGTTCAGCATTGATTCTTCAGCTGCTAAAGGCAGCCGCGTACATTCCGTGATGATTGGCGACAAAGCTCTTGATCCGGAAGCAACGTATACGCTGGCTACCAACGATTTCACAGCTGTTGGTGGTGACGAGTACACCATGTTCAACAAATACACCATTACCGGCATGTACGGTGCAATGGACGAAGCGCTGATTGAATACATGCAAAAACTTGGCGCTGTAGATATCAAAACAGATGGCCGAATCAAGGAAGCGAAAGCACCTGCAGTTGAACCAGAAGCTCCAGCTGCAGAGACACCGGCTCCAACTGCACCGAAGCCAGAAACACCAAAACCGGAAACACCAAAACCAGAAAAACCGTCGAAGCCGACACCGAACAAACCTGCTCCAGCCAAAGTATATGTTGTTAAATCCGGAGACTCCCTGTATTCCATCTCCAAAAAATACAACACAACCTGGCAAGCACTGCAAAAATTGAACAACATCAAAAATCCTCACTGGATTTATCCGGGTCAACAACTGAAACTGCCTGCTGCTTCTTAAGTTAAGGCAAGATCTGATATTAACGTGATCTGCTTCACGGTACGACAGGACCAAGAGGGATCATAACAGCAACGACAAAAGGGTGTTCCTCAAGCCAAAATGGCTGAAGGAGCACCCTTTCTTCTTCGTATTTGGAAGCAACAATGAGATGCTGCTAACTTGTTATACCAGCACATATAACCGGGAAAGGCTTTGCCGTAAAAATAAATCCGTAAACGTACTTCATCGTACACACGCTCCCAGAGTGCCTAACCACGGACTATAGAAAATATGTGCATAATTGCCACTATCACGCGATTTTCCCGCCTTCCAAGCAAACAAAATGGACAACTTTGATTTGCATACCTGCACTTGTTTGTATGGTTAAACATATTCCCCGGGATGTGTACTTTTTAATTTGCCAATATACAGAATACACCATTAGTAAAGACTAGTTATTTGGTACGATATTACGCAGACACTTCTGCATATTTATATGTCTATAGACCTTCTTTTCCTTCTTTCTTCCGCATAATACGCCTAATAAGCATTATCGCATAATATTCGGACCTATAAATATGTCACTTTACAATGTAACTGTACAGTGTTCTGATCCACCAACGGATCAGACTTTATCTGAGCTGGAGCACTTCCTTTGCATGATTCAGTGCCTCTTCTACACTCATGCTGATCCGTTTTGTCTCCCCTTTGTCGGCAAGAGCATGAGAGCCTAATTCGACACGCTGCTCTGCAGCGTCCCTACCCACCACAATTTGAACAGGCAGACCAATCAATTCCGCATCCTTGAATTTTACGCCAGGCCGTTCATCCCGATCATCAGTCAATACGGTGTATCCCGCATCCAATAATTGTTGTTCAAGTTCCAGGACAAGTTGACGCTGCTGTTCATCCTTCCAGCTGACCGGAATCAGATGAATTTGATAAGGGGCAACGGCTGCTGGCCACCTGATTCCGTCATCTCCTGCATATTGCTCGGCAATGGCAGCCATCAGACGGGAGACCCCAATACCGTAACAGCCCATCACTGGTGCACACTGGCGGCCATTTCGATCCAGAAAGGAAGCTCCCATCGCATCGCTGTATTTGGTACCCAGTTTGAAGATGTGGCCTACTTCAATGCCTTTGGTAAACACGAGTTTCGCTTCACATGCCGGACAGCTATCTCCTTCAGCTGCAAAGCGGATTCGTTCCACTTTCTCCAAGGCAAAATCAATTCCCGGACGTACATCGGAATAGTGCATATCCACTTCATTTGCCCCCGTAATGGCACTCTCCATTGCAGCCACATCAGCGTCCACCACCATCGGCAAATGGAGACCGATCGGACCCAAGAAACCTACCGCCAGATCGGAACGCCCTGCAAGCGCCTCTTCATCAGCCAGAATGAGTTCCTCCACGCCCAATACCTGCTTCAGTGCAATGTCATTGAGTTCATGATCTCCGCGAACAAGTGCAGCAACCAGTTGACCATCTGCTTGATAGAGCAGCGTTTTGATCATGTGCTCTGGTCCCTGGCCCACAAAGGAACTGAGCTCGGCAATGGAACGAATGGCAGGTGTATGAATTGGAACGGGCGATTGTTTCAAGGCACTGATCTGGGATTCATTCACGGACTCGGAAACGTCTTTGCTCACCTGCTGTTCTGTATCCTGTGTTACAACTGCATTGGTCTGATATCCTGCCTTCTCCAGATTTGCAGCATATCCGCAATCCTTACAGGATACAATTGTATCCTCTCCCACATCAGCCAGTGCCATGAACTCATGCGTTTCTCCCTGACCGCCTATTGTGCCTGCATCTGCCTCTACACGAATATACTCCAGGCCACAGCGCTCCAAAATCCGTGAATACGCCTTATTCATCGCCTGATACGTATGGTCCAGCTCTTCCCAGTCGGAAGCAAAAGAGTATGCGTCCTTCATGATAAACTCCCGTCCCCGTAACAAGCCAAATCTCGGACGCCGTTCATCCCTGAAATTGGTCCCGATCTGATACAATGTGAACGGCAGCTTCCGATAGGAGTTCACCTCATCGCGTGCAAGAGCAGTCACCACTTCTTCGTGAGTTGGTCCAAGGGCAAACTCCCGCTCATGCCGATCCTGCAGACGCATCAGTTCCGGTCCATACTGATTGTACCTTCCGGATTCTTCCCATAGTTCCGCAGGCTGCATAATAGGAAGCAGTACCTCCTGACAACCGGCACGGTCCATCTCCTCGCGGACGATCCGTTCAACATTGAGCAGCACACGTCGCCCCAAAGGCAAATAACTGTATATCCCTGCTGCCAGCTGGCGAATCATGCCAGAGCGGAGTAACCAGCGATGTCCGGCTGCATCCGCCTCTGCTGGCGCTTCACGTAATGTTGGAACAAGCATTTCACTTTGACGCATCCATTCCACACCCCTTATTTTTCTGATCGTTTTTATTGCAAACTAGCGCTTGTAAACAGCAAAAAGACACATTCGTCAAGGGACGAATGTGTCGTGGTACCACCCTTATTTAACTGCGCATTTCAGTTCGCTGATATATCCCAAGTTTCCCTGAGCATGCTGAACAAACCGGTCCCGTTCCCCATATGTCCAATGCGAGATCACGCAGTCCTTCTTGGGCATAACGGGCCCTTCCGGCGGTGGTTGCAGCCTGATGGCATTCTCCTCCGCAGCTCGCGAGGTGGGAACTACGAAGCAGCAACAGAAACCTCACACCGATCGGTTCCCTCTCTGCCTGAAGCCGGCTTACGTAATCATATCCTCGATAATCGCTGTTAGCATTTTTGATCACATTAGAGCATCTACAAGAAATTGTCAACTCCTGTGTACAAATCGAGTATGCAGGAAAATGAATTGCAATACAGGCTGACATCCCGCAGGCTTCCCTGTAATATAGAGAAATAGAACATGTATTAATGATAAAGGAGCTTGTCCTATGCCATATATTATCTATGATCTTGAATTCACGGTTAGCCGTAATGCTCGCTACTCTTCTGAAATAATAGATATCGGTGCGGTAAAAGTTACAGAGGGAGCGGACGGCCTTTACGTATCTGACACGTTTCATACATATGTTCGTCCCTCCAACAAATCCGTCCTGTCGACTGACACCATTCAATTTACGGGAATTACGCAAAAAGATATTGATGCCGCTCCACTTTTTCCAGAGGCACTGCAAAACTTTATTGCCTGGATGGGGAACGATGTGTATTACATGTGTTCCTGGGGGCCGGATGACCGCAGCAAATTGATTTCCCATTGTCGTACACATCAACTTGATGTTGCCTGGATCACGAACCACAACGATCTGCAGCAGCAGTGGTCGCGAACTGTTCGCAAGGAAGGCAAATTCCGTCAGCTGGGCCTAACCCAGGCACTGGAATTATGTGGAATTGAATTCGACGGTACTCAGCATCGTGCATTGGATGATGCCATTAATACCGCCAAAGTATTCATGCATCAATTTGACCGCTTCAGTCTGGAAACCAATTGTGCCGCTGATGATGAAGGAATTGCATCCAAAGTCGTCTATTCCAGCAGCACAGATGATGATGTGAAGGAATCACCTTTTGGCAATCTGGCACATCTGTTCAAGACTAACGAATAGCATGTCCACGTTAACTTCCGCTTCATGACGCAAAAAGGAACGCCTGTTACGCCGGATTCAGCGATATATTTGCTGCCAGCGCTCCAGACGTTCCTTCATCATGATCCGGTATGCCTCAGGTTCAAGGATCTCAGCCTCTGGCCCATATTGGGCAAGCCACCCCATGAACTCATGATCATCACTCAATATGGTCTCAAGCAATAACGTTCCCTCGGGTTCCATCGTTAAAATGGGACGCACCAAAAATCTTTGCTTCATCACATGTTCAACTGCATCGCGGGAGAAACGAATCTTGAAGGCAATCCTCTCTTGCCCTTGACTGGCTCCCATCGTACGTAAATGGGATTGCAAGAGGAAGTCATCTTTGCGGAATGTACGAGGCAGAATCCGAACTTTCTGTAGGTTCCCTACTTCATAGATTTGTAGCCTCTCCGATAAATGACAGTATGCCAACAAATCGAAGCAGTACTCACGAGGAATCAGACCGTAGGGATCAAGTCGCACAATCTTCTTCGTGCCTTGAGAGAGATGTTCTGCTTCAATCGTGTTTTGTGAAATGCCGGCTTGAAGCAGGGTTACCAGTGAGTTATCCCTCTGTTCTTTGTCATTTTGCCATGCGGACATTCCAATTTGAAATAAACCGCTAATTTGCTCCGACCATTCCACCCGCTCCGTTTTGTTTTTCTGATTTGATGCAACCACTTTCTCATATGCGCTCTCAAAGGCAGGCTTCAGCAAAGGGCGGATATCATCCATAACTTCCGCCAGATGTACAAAAGCTTGAGCTTCTTCGTCAGACCAGTTTAACGGATACATGGCAAAGTGGCTGATAAATCTATACCCTCTGCCATGTCCCATATTGGCGATCGGAATATGCATTGCGCTGAGGGCCTCCATGTCGCGATATATCGTCCTTTCCGTTGTCTCGCACCGCTCGGCTAGCTCACGGGCAAGAATCCCCGGCTTCGCCTGCACAAGAGTTATAATGCGCATTAACCGGATCAGTCGGTCTGTCATTTTGCCGGACCCTCCACTTGTTGTTCAAAAAATTCGATACAATCCCAACCAACTTATCATTATGATATATAGTACATTCGACTCATTCTTTATTTTCACCTTTAAATTCTATGTAGAAACATCCTTTTTTATTTGGTCATCAATAGTTCTTTGTCCCTATTCGCCTGACATGGCTTTTCCATGGCTGTTATGTGATGCACCATACGTAATTTCATAGTGGTGACGCAGTTTTTCCACAATCTCAGCCTCCTGGTAATAATCCAGATCCTGTTTGCGAGCCGCTTCGATTAACAGAGCATCTGCGTGCCTGCGAAGCAGGTTGCTTCCCTCTTGTGCACGGCCTCTTTCATAAGCTCGTAAGGCTTGTTTGATCAAGGGTACGGTCTCACTTAATTTAATCGTCTTCTCTACCTTCGGATCCTCCGGCTGTCTCAACATTCCCAAGTGACTCGTATATTGAATATATAATTGCTCCCGACGCAGCAGCACTCTCTGACTTTGCTTCACCTTGCGTGTACTCCAGTAGGCAGAGCATATGGCTGCTTTTCCCGATACACGGGGGCCCATCGCAAATTCAAGCAGAATCTGCTTACTTTCCCCCTTGTATACGTCGCCAAGCCGCAGAATCCAACCAATGTCCGTCTCTTTGGATCGGCAACCATAAATCCCTTTAAGTTCAATTCCAAATTCCGGTTTGAGCAAAAGTTCCATGTCTCTCGATACAATTTTAGGTGCTACTTTCCTAAGTCTTTTGGCAGGGGCCCCGTAACGCCATTCAACCATCATATATACGGGGTCGGCCCCTCCTGTCGGTATGGCCTCTCTATTCCACGAATAACATACTTCAAAGACTGAGTTCACTGGTAGTCTCTCCCCCGATTTATATGTATTATCTTATAAGTTATCAGGGTGAATGGACACTATATTGTCACGGAACATATGTTCGTATAATATTTTTCCAATAAAATAATTTTTCACCCCCAAATCCGCCTTAATACGACAAAAAACGACGAAAAAGCCTGGCATTAAGCCAAGCTTTTCTTCTCCGAATTTATGACAAGTCCCAACTTAGAGGGTAGATTGATTCATCCCCAAATCAGTCATGGATGGTGCCCATTCTGGCTCTGTCACCGGGGCATAGGTCACGCTGTCAATGATCAATTTACGTCCAATTGGCTCGCCGTTTACTGTAATCATAATTGTTTTGGTTGGTGTGGTTGTTTCTGTCGTATACATAAATTTCTTCTCCTTCGTTCACGATCTTTTTCCAAAATCGGATATATTGTTATTTTTATAATTTTCGTCATTGTGAATGGCAAACACCCGGAACCGGGGTAATGATATATTGTCAAACTGTCCGCGTGCTGCCTTGAACGTATATTACCCTGCAGATCGCTGAATTAAACAGGTATCTACTCTTGGAAAAAATACAATGCCCTGAACCCAACACGCTGGTTTTGACGTATAATGTAAGAGTCGTATTTCAACAAATAATGACGAATTCGGCAGTAGACAATCCTCACCGAAAGAAGGTGCCAATGATGCCAAAACCCATCAAGGGTCATTACATTCGGGTGTTATTCACCACTTGCATTTTATTCACCGTCTCTCTGACATCAACCGTAAGTGCAGCTAGTGCCAATATATTTTCAGACATATACAGCGGGTGGGAACGCGTCTCCGAGCTACCCGGGGAAGTGAACGCCCTGCAGGAAAGCTACCAACAAACGCTGAACCAACTTAATGAGACTTCGGCTCAATTGGGACAAGCCCAAGCCAATGTGGAAGCATTCAAGGCCCAAAATGAGCAATTAATAGAACAGAATCAGAAACTGACCGATATGGTCACCAAACTGCAGGAAGATCAGGATGCCAAAAATGCCACGACCAAACGCATCCAAACGATGATTATTACTGTAATTTGCCTCATACTAGGCTATTTCGTTCTGATTCGTGTTATGCGTTGGGGAATGCGTCGTCGTTCGGGCCGAGTATAAAAGAACAGGAGCAAGCACATGCACATTCACCTGAACAACACCGAAGCCGGCGGAGCTGGACAAGTGGTTACTTTCTCGCTGGTCCAGGATGACCGGCTTCATATTTTGCATCCTCAGCAAATCGTTGCCTTTCGCGGCTCGAGCGGCAGCCGCAATGACAAGTTCATGAACATCACAGGCATGGTTCGCAAAAAAAAGCTGATCAAATCAGAAATCACCGGGCCATGCCAATTTGTGGCGGCACTGCCTCCTGGATTCACCATGAAGGAAGTTGAACTCACCGAGAACAGCGATTTGCTGTACGATTTTCGGCATCTCTTTTTTTACTCGGACGGTGTGACCATGCATACCAAAATTCAGAAGATCAAAAACATGCTGATCACTCAGGATGCGGTCAAAATGAAGTTCTCCGGCAAGGGCAAGATTGGACTGCTGACCCAAGGTCAGGTCTGCCAACAGGAACTGCACCCTACTGCTCCACTATATGTGGATGCAGGCAGCATCATCGCTTATCCCGAAAATGCACATCTGGAACTCACTGTGTATGGAAACAATCTCGCCAGCCAGCATATGAACTACCACTGGAAAATGACGGGACAGGGCTCGGTGCTCTTCCAGGCAGGACGCGAGAATAGCAGACTGGAACGGGACCTTAATGACGAAGGGCTATTTAAACGCATTCTCAAGGAAGTTATTCCCTTCGGCAATGTGTTGATTAAATGAACTGCCCGGTGATCACCGCATTTATGATGAGCATTTTGCAAAAATCCAATTAGCGACTCCCAATCTTCAATATATAGATCGAAATGGTCCTATTCGTCTATATATTGCACCCTGGAACGAGTGTAATCGAATGATGCAAAATACCGATGACACAAGCGGGGTGGTCACCGGGCGGTTTCGTGTTATAATGGTTCAGACAATTGAAGAAGAAAATCCATGCCTTCGGCATGGGAGAGGTTCGCGAACTCCCTCTATAAGACGTTGACCCTGTAATGGTCATTACAAGTCTTGCGTACACAATGATAACGTACGTAAAAAACTAAGGACACTTTTACCGTGCTGCTTTTTTGAAGCAGTTTAAGGGAAGGTGTGTTTTTTGATGGATGCCAGTTCATGAACTTCTCTGTTCTTCCGACACTCTGTGCCTAGGTGCATGGATTGATCTTAAGAAGATGGAGAGTTTTTTTTATGTTGAACGAAGAAAAAGCGGTCGTCGTATTTAGCGGCGGTCAGGATAGTACCACCTGTTTGTTCTGGGCCAAGCAGCAATTTGCCGAAGTCGAGGTTGTCACCTTCGATTATGGACAACGCCATAAGCAGGAGATCGAATGTGCTGCCGCCATTGCACATGACCTAGGTGTACAGCAAACCGTGCTGGACATGAGCCTGCTCAATCAGCTTGCGCCCAACGCACTGACCCGTACCGATGTCGAGATTACTCATGAAGAAGGCGAGCTGCCCAGCACATTTGTGGATGGACGCAACCTGCTCTTCCTCAGTTTTGCTGCCATCCTGGCGAAGCAAAAAGGAGCACGTCACCTGGTTACAGGTGTATGTGAGACCGATTTTAGCGGATATCCGGATTGCCGGGATTCGTTTGTTAAATCGATGAATGTGACCCTCAACCTGTCGATGGACTACCCATTTGTCATTCATACTCCGTTGATGTGGCTGGATAAAGCTCAAACGTGGAAAATGGCAGATGATCTCGGTGCCTTCGATTATGTACGCGAGCGGACACTGACCTGCTATAACGGGGTGATCGGTGATGGATGCGGTGAATGTCCTGCCTGCAAATTGCGCAAAGCCGGACTGGATCGCTATGTTGAGCAGCGCGCCGCTGCCGGATCCGTGGGAGCAGACGTACGATGAGGGAGCCAGGAACGTTCCGTATTGTTGAGCATCTGCAGCGGATAGGAGAGGATATTCTGCCTTCACAGCTGCGTTACCACCGCAAACGTGTACTCGTCAGCAAGGAATTCACCTTTGATGCTGCGCATCATCTGCATTGTTATGAAGGCAAGTGCAAAAACCTGCACGGCCATACGTATAAAGTCGTTTTTGGCATTAGCGGTTATCCGGGCGAAACCGGGTTAACCGTTGATTTTGGACATATCAAGGATATATGGAAAACACAAATTGAAGGGTATCTGGACCATCAGTACCTGAACGAGACTCTTCCCCTTATGAATACAACGGCCGAGAATATGGTCGTATGGCTGTTCGAACAGATGGAACATGCGCTGCAGACTGAACCATATGCCGGGCTTACTGAAGGTGGCCGAACCGAATTCGTGCGCCTTTACGAGACACCAACCAGCTATGCCGAGGCTAGACGGGAGTGGATGATCGATGAGTAGTCTGCGAGAAAACGCGGCTCCTGCTGCCGTACGAGGCCAAGAGAAACGGATCCCCGTGATGGAAATCTTCGGTCCGACGGTTCAAGGCGAAGGCATGGTGATCGGGCAGAAAACCATGTTTGTCCGCACTGCGGGCTGCGATTACCGCTGCTCCTGGTGCGACTCGGCTTTTACCTGGGACGGCAGTGGCAAGGACCAAATCCGGATGATTACGCCGGAGGACGTATGGGCAGAATTGCGCCGCGTTGGCGGTTCGCGTTTCTCCCATGTAACCATCTCCGGCGGCAACCCCGCCCTGCTCGCCTCGCTGGGCGGCCTGGTCTCCCTGCTGCGGGAGCACGGTATCCGCACAGCGGTGGAAACGCAGGGCTCCCGCTGGCAGCCTTGGCTGGCAGACATTGACGAAGTTACGGTCTCGCCCAAGCCGCCTAGCTCCGGCATGAACACGGACTGGGACGTGCTGGATGACCTGATCGGACGATTATCCGCTGGACAGGCGGAACGCAGCCACAGTCTGAAAATCGTGATTTTCGATGAAACAGACCTGGATTATGCCCGTCGTGTGCATGCACGGTATCCCGGCACAGATTTGTTTTTGCAGACCGGAAACCCGGATGTCACTTCTGCGGATACGCCGGATCTGGCGTCATCCCTGCTCGCCCGTTATGAATGGCTGATTGATCAAGTCAGTGCATCGGACGACCTGAACGATGTCCGCGTGCTTCCCCAGCTGCACACCTTGGTGTGGGGAAACAAACGCGGCGTCTGATGGACAGTATGGGTGGAATGGGCAGCATGATGTAATTTTCGGGAACAACCAAAGGCTTTGAATTCAAGACCTGGGATCCCTATCATATATACCGGCAAGCTTCTCGCTTGAACGGAACGAGGAGAGTTAAGACATTGACGAGACAACCTGATGAAATGAAAGATGTGACGCTGCTGGGCAACCAAGGCGTGAAATATACATTTGAGTATGATCCTGAAATTTTGGAGAGCTTTGATAACAAGCATCCGTACCGCGATTATTTTGTAAAATTCAATTGCCCGGAATTCACGAGCCTGTGCCCGATCACGGGTCAGCCTGATTTTGCCACCATTTATATCAGTTACATTCCCGATGTAAAAATGGTAGAGAGCAAATCCCTCAAGTTATACCTGTTCAGCTTCCGCAACCACGGTGATTTCCACGAGGATTGTGTGAACATCATCATGAATGACCTGATCAAGTTGATGGACCCGCGCTACATTGAAGTCTGGGGCAAATTCACGCCGCGTGGCGGCATTTCCATTGATCCGTACACCAACTACGGCAAACCAGGAACAAAGTATGAACAGATGGCTGAACATCGCATGATGAACCATGATATGTACCCGGAGACGATTGATAATCGGTAATTGGCCAGCACTTCTGCTATTCTCTACTAAAAAAACAAGCCAAACTCTTCACATGGAAGATGTTCGGCTTGTTTTTTCATGTTCAATTTCTAATATCAATTTGAAATCACCATAATGAAAGCATTGTTAGCAGGCACGTATCCATCTGTGAAGTTCAGGTGAAATGTGCCACCGAGTATTCATGTTAATAAGAACGGCTAAGAGGGTATTCAATAAACGAAGCGTAAATAACCATAAATGTGATATATATGCAATCTGGTTTTTCAATGTCCTTCCTTGTGTTTCCGTTTCCAACGTCGGCATTTATTTCACCTGTTCCCCTTGTCGCCTCAATGAATCTATCCTATTATGTAACAATATGCTTAGGCACAATACATTATCAGGCGCTGATCCCTCGTGACCGCGACCAAAGGAGAAAAGTACATGTCCATGCAAACTTCATTATCCAAGGACGCTGCCATGCGTTCGAAAAACCAACCCGGATTGGATGCCCAAAGCACCGTTTACCGGATTCTAATTGCCATCAGTCTGGTTCACTTATTTAACGACTCGATCCAGTCTGTCATTCCGGCTATTTTTCCAATCCTGAAAGACTCCATGCACCTTACATATACCCAGATCGGATGGATATCCTTCGCCATCAACTTTACCGCATCCATCATGCAGCCTGTCGTTGGCTGGTTTGCGGACAAAAAACCTACGCCTTCGATCCTGCCGATCGGAATGGGATTCACGTTTACCGGCATGCTGTTGCTGGCTTTTGCCGACAGTTATATGGCTGTCCTGATCTCGGTCATCTTCGTCGGACTCGGTTCGGCAGCTTTTCACCCGGAGGGTTCCCGGGTATCCCATATGGCCGCAGGACCACGCCGGGGTCTCGCACAATCCATCTTTCAGGTGGGTGGTAACGCCGGACAATCTCTCGCTCCGCTATTGACGAGATGGATCTTCATCCCGTTCGGATTGTTTGGTGCCATCGGATTCACTGGCATTGCAGCCATGGGGATCGCGGTACAGATCTATATAGCCCGCTGGTATGGCCGCATGCTGCAATCTGGAGGTTACCTGCGCAAACAGGCGGCTGCCCGCCGTGCCCCCAATCCGGCATTACGCAAAAAAATTGCAGCTGCCATCACCATTCTGATCCTGCTCGTCTTTGTCCGTTCGTGGTATGTCGCTTCCATCGGGAGCTTTTATGCGTTTAATCTGAAGGATATGTTTAACCTGTCCACGGAGGACGCACAGATCTATATCTTTCTGTTCCTGGCTGCAGGTGCACTGGGCACATTCTTCGGCGGCCCCCTCGCGGACCGTTTCGGCAAACGCAACATGATCTTCCTGTCGATGGCCGGAGCTGCTCCGCTGGCCCTGCTGCTGCCTTATGCCAATCTGTTCTGGACCGGCGTGCTGCTGACCATTATCGGATTCATCATGCTGTCCAGCTTCTCGGTGACCGTGGTGTATGCACAAATGCTCATTCCGGGCAAAATCGGAACCGTCTCCGGCCTGATCACCGGACTGGCATTTGGTATGGGAGGACTCGGTGCACTCGTGCTGGGGAACTGGATCGACGTGTTCGGTGTATCTCCAGTCATGCAGATGTGCAGCTTTCTGCCGCTGATCGGCATATTCACCTTCCTGCTCCCATCGGATAAGGTGCTGAAACGCTGGGCGGAAGAAAACGGCAGTGAAGAATAACGGATATACATCGATCTGAACATGAGATATCTTACAACCTGCTGCACTCCACTTGCTGTATCTTTCAGAATCAGATTTAGATAGCATCCAATACAATCACAAAGGGTTCCCGCCTTCATCTGGTAGACAGATAAGCGGGAACCCTTTTGTTATGAATGATTACTTCAAGCGCTGAAGAATCAGCCTTTTTTTGTATAACATTTTACCTGCTTCGGCGACATCCCGAATCGTATTTTTGTTGCTCACCGAACCAAACACCATGCCGGCTATCGGAATGAGCTGGAACAGCTTTTTCCAGCCGAAGGATTCACTGTAGGAATTAAAAACCTCCCGCCAGCCCTGCATCTGTGAAACCACCTGTACCTGCTTGTCCGGATTGTCGTACTCGGCCAGTTCATCAATAATGGCCTTCTTGCCTACAATATCGGCGGAGGAAAATTGCAGGCATTTAACGATAAATATCCGCTCCTGGGGATCATCCGGGTCATAGCCGTAACATAATGCCATTTCCTGAAGTACTTTCAGGGAAAGCCCCATCACCAGCGGAATATCCGCTGCAATCGTTACAATTCCGCCAATTCCCGTCGCGGCACCTTGTGCTGCGGCAAACTTGGTTCTGCTCTCGGTAATATTGTCGGCAACACGGTCCAAAACTTCAAGTGGTAGCTTCTCCACACTATGAATTTTAGCGGTCCCTTCTGCCTCGGCATCCTGTTCCAGGTGATAGGTATAGTCTGTCATGGAATAACCGGACTTTTCCGCTTCCTCTTGAAGCAGCTTGGTCACCTTCTTTTTTTGAACGAGAAATTTGCCGCCATTCTGCACGTACTGTCCGACTTCGTTCAAGGCGTCACCAATTTTTTGTTTGATCGCTTTTGGCATTACTTTATCCAGCATCGCAAATGGCAAACGACCGATTTTATCCCAAATAAACAAGTCCTTCTGTTCTTTTTCCCACTTCAAAATCTGTTCAAGCTCCTGATCCAATGTCTCGCGCGAATCCATATGTGGTCCTCCTGTATGTTCGATTAATTCTTTCGCTATGGATTGTATACGTTGTTGAAGCGGCTATGGTTACTTCATTTAAACTCCTGGGCATCTACCCGGAATACTTCAATCCCCTACGTGTCGCACAGCAAAGCTTTAATCGGATTGATTTTGCCTGGAAACACAAGACCAAACATCAGACTGAAAAATAAAAACAAACCAAAAACCCACCGTCCATGTTTATATGGTTGCGGTGGGTTTTAAGTATATTATAGCAAGTTGTTCGTTCCTTCATGAAGCGATCCTTGAAAGGACAAACAGGAAACGGTTCGGCTTATTTGCCGGAAGGCTGAGCTTCAGCGGTATAACCGGTCGGAATGTCGGTCTCCGCCGTAACCTCTGTAATAACCATCGGGTACATCATGTCCGGATCTGGCTGAATGATGGAGTACAGCACGATGGCACGTCCATCCTTCTCCAGTTTGACATCATCAATCTTCAAACCGTAACCAGGATGCGGCATTTCAGCAGTGAGCTTGACCTTGGTTGTTTTGTCATCGACCTTGGTGGTTGTCACTTCAGGGACGATGGCTTGCTGGCCTTCACCGGGATTCGTCGGAGCGGGCTCTGCCGAGCCGCCATTGCCGTGTTTATCCACAAACTCAAGTGCATTGAAGATCATGCTTGCAGCCTCCATACGGGTAAGCGACTGATCTGGACGGAAATTCCCGTCCTTATCCAGTTCAATGATGTTCATGTTCAGCAGGTTCTGGACTGCAGATATGGCGTCCTTACCGATTTTATTTTCGTCCTTAACAAGATTATACTTCATGATGACCGGATAATTCCCGGTTGTGTTAATGCCTTCATGAAGCAAAATAACAAATTGCTCACGTGTCATCTTGCCTTGGGGATTCAATTCTACCGGAATGGACAGACCATTCTGGGTTGCAGCCTGTACCGCATCTGCATACCAGGTATCCGGACTGATTTTATTTTGCGCAGAAGCGGCTGCGTATTCATTTTTCAATCCAAATGCCTTCACAATCAGTTGAACACCCTGCGGCTCGGACAATGCGAGATCCGGACGGAACAAATCCGCCGTTACACCGCTGACAATCCCTTTTGATCTCAGGGAATCCACAATCGTTTTTTGTCCTTCATCTTTTACGTCCGAAAAAGCGAGTACAGAAGCACCTCCTGCCGTCAGAGAAACGCAAAGTGCGAGTGCTGCAGCCAATCCTTTTTTATGTTTCATTTCCTGGCACCTCCTAAGATTAGTAAACCCTATTTTTGACTTCTTCAATCCTACAGACGGGACATCTTCAGGAAATGTTTCAGAGAATTCGACATTGGGATAATACCTGTGCAAAAAACTACATATCCATGTCTGCTTGGCCTGTGAACTTTCACTTTTATGCCCTTCTTCCTTGCTTCGTTGACAATGATTCGGATTAGCGCAAAAATAAGATAAAGAAAGAAATCATTTGTTTTACGGATAAACAGCAAACGGGATCGCATAAAGTAAGAGGGCACGACGCGCTAATTTCAGGTGTCGGCCCTTTTCTTGCCTCCGCAGCGTAACCAACTTCCACCTGAACAAAGGAGAACCAATGCTATGTCCAAGACAGGATTACTTCGAAGCTATGTCGTCAGCAATTGGCCCGTGTATCTGGTTGCCATTGTGCTGATTATTGCCTCCAATGTCGGTCAGGCCTCTTTACCCCGAATTCTGGGCAGTTTCACGGACCAGCTCATGCAGAATACACTTCAAATGGACACCGTCATCCGGTATAGTCTGTGGCTTCTGGCTATAGCCATCGCTTATAACCTTCTCTTCGGCACTGGACAGTTCATGATTATGAGACTTGGACGACGCTTCGAATTCATGACACGTGAGCGCATATTCGGCAAGTTCTCCGAACTGAGTGAACACTATTTTTCCAAGCAGGGTAACGGGAAGCTGCTCAGTTATGTCATGAATGACGTCACCTCCGTGCGTGAAGCCATATCCAATGGAGTGACGATGATGACAAACGCCACCTTCCTGTTGTTATCCTGTATCGTGATGATGCTGCTTAGCGGAATTCCGATGAGTCTCATCCTGATCAGTATCGTGCCCTTGCTGGCGATTCCCTTTCTGGTTGTGTTTTTCGGTCCCCGCATTCGCAAGCGTTCCCGTGATGTGCAGGACGCCCTCGCGAGCATGACCGAATCTGCAGAAGAGCAGCTGGGCGGCATCCGCGTAACGAAGACCTTTGCTATCGAAGACGGCGCTCGTTCACGATTTGGAGCAACGGTGGATGCCATCAAGGAAAAGCAATTGCGGCTCGTTCGCCTTTCTTCCCTGTTTCAAGCACTGCTGCCACTGCTTGGTGCCATTTCGCTGGTCGTTTCCCTTCTGGTTGGCGGGATTCTGACGATGCAAAATTCCATTACACTCGGAAGCTTTGTGGCATTGACACTATACTTGCGAATCATCATGGGCCCACTTCAGCAGATTGGCAATGTGATCAATACCATGCAGCGATCGGGAGCATCACTCGAACGGGTTAACGATCTGCTGACGGAAGAACCGGATGTGCGGGAAGTCTCCGGAGCTAAAACACTCGGTGCGGTCAATGACATTACCATTGATGACCTGTCCTTCTCCTATCCAGGCAGTTCGGCTTCGGCACTCAAACACATCAGTCTGAAGATTGGGGCTGGACAGACCGTGGGTATTGTAGGCAAAACCGGTTCCGGCAAGAGCACACTGGTTAAACTATTGCTTCGTACATATGAACCGCCTGAAGGAACGATCCAAATGAATGGTACGGACATACGGCAGCTTTCGCTGGAAAGTCTTCGTTCCCGCATCGCCTATGTCCCGCAGGATGGTTTCCTGTTTAGCACTACCATTCGTGACAATATTGCATTCAGCGACCGGGAGGTACCACTCGATACCGTGGAACGCAGTGCAAAGCAGGCCATGATCTACGACAACATCATTCGTTTCCCGGATCAATTCGACACGCTGCTCGGTGAACGCGGGCTGACGTTGTCCGGTGGTCAGCGTCAACGAACCAGTCTGGCCCGTGGATTGATCAAAAAAGCCCAGGTGCTCATTCTGGATGACAGCATGAGTGCGGTGGACGCTGTCACCGAAAGCGGCATTCTGCGCAGCCTGCGGGAAATCGGCAAAGGCAAGACCACCCTGATTATTTCTCACCGCATCAGTGCCGTCCGCCATGCGGATGAAATTATCGTCCTTGATGAAGGACGAATTGCAGAACAGGGAACTCACTCACAATTGATGGCTGCGGAAGGGTTGTATGCTGCAACCTACCGTTTACAGGAGGAGGGATTGCATCATGAGGGATCATAAGGGTCGCAGCCATACCGAAACGAGTTCCGCACTGCAGTCTCCATCCGGGAACAACGCTGATTTAGCCTCAGCAAAGGAGCATGACAAGCGTTCTTCTTTTAAAGCGATGATGGGTTACGCCAAGCCACATCGGTTCGCCTTTCTGGGTATCTTCTTATGCTCCTTGCTCGGAATCTCTGCCGACCTGCTTCAGCCGTATCTGGTCAAAATAGCCATTGATGACCATCTGGCGATTGGCCAGACCAGCGTGGGATTTCTCGTAAAACTGGCAGCCGTCTATCTGGCACTGGCCGTGATCAGCTTTATTTTCACCTATGTACAAAATAACTTGCTGCAGCATGTCGGGCAGAACATCGTCTCTCGCATTCGCAAAGACCTCTTCCGGCATATCTCCAAAATGTCCATGTCCTTCTTCGACCGCTTCCATATTGGCAGCCTGGTCACAAATGTGTCCAGTGACACGGAGACGATCAGCAGCTTCTTCACCCAGGTTCTGCTCAGCCTGATTCGGGATGGCATGATGCTGGTGCTCATTATCTTCTTTATGTTCCAGCTTGATCCGGTACTCGCAGGGTACTCCCTGATTGTACTGCCTGTGATTGCCATCGTTGCGGTATTGTTTCGCAGCAAGCTGCGCCAAGCCTATCAGAATGCCCGTACCCGTCTCTCCCGTCTGATTGCTTTTACGGCGGAGAATCTGTCCGGCATGTTTCTGATTCAGGTTTTCCATCAGGAAGAAGAACAGAAGAAACGCTTCACGGAGCAAAACAAACTTCACTTAAAGGCCAACATTACCCAGGCCCGCTCCAATGTCATCTTTAACCGAACGTTTGACATCCTGGGTAATGCGGCTCTGGTGATGATGGTCTGGCTTGGCGGACGTGCCGTGCTAGGTGAGTCGCTGCAGGTCGGGGTGCTCTACGCATTTATCAGCTATATCCGCCAGTTCTTTCAGCCAATCAACCAAATTACAATGCAATGGAATACGTTCCAATCTACCACCGTTTCCATGGATCGAATCTGGAACATTCTGAATACCCGTCCGGAAGTCGCTGATCCGAAAACCGGAACGGCCTCCTCATTGGAGCCACGTGACGTGATGGGGCAAATTGATTTTAACGATGTGTCGTTCGGTTATCGGGCAGACCGCCCACTCATTCAACATCTGAATTTGCACCTCTATCCAGGGGAAATGGTTGGCATTGTGGGAACAACGGGAGCTGGCAAAAGCACATTGATCTCCCTGCTTAATCGGTTCTACGATGTTAATCAGGGCAGCATCGAAATTGATGGCATAGACATTCGGCGGCTGCCTCAAGCCAAACTTCACCGGATCGTGGGACTTATTCAGCAGGAACCTTTCCTGTTCTCAGGCTCCATTATTGACAATGTCCGCATGTTTCGCGAGGATATTACGAGAGAGCAGGCCATTGAAGCCTGCCGTTTTGTCGGCGCACATGTCATGATCTCACGGCTACCGCAGGGATATGATACCCGCCTCTCCGAACGCGGCAGCGGACTGTCTGCCGGGGAGCGCCAGCTGATTTCTTTTGCACGGATTGTGGTATTCCAGCCACGAATCCTCATTCTCGATGAGGCTACGGCCAATCTGGATTCCCATACGGAACAGCTGGTGCAACAAGCGCTGGAAACCGTTTCTCAGGGAAGAACCACGATCGTCATCGCGCATCGCCTGTCTACCGTTATGCACGCCGACCGTATTCTGGTCATGGAGCATGGGGAAATTGTCGAGGAAGGATCTCATCAGCATCTGATTGAAGCCAAAGGTATCTACGCGGATCTGTACACCCATGCACGGGAAGCCGGCGGTGACACAGCCATCTCAGGATAAACGAATGCCTATACATGCCGCCTGCGCTGCAGTGCGGCATGTTTTTCTTTTGGGCAGATTGAACATTACCTATCTCATGTAAATATTGTATCGGCGTGTTATTCACCGCGAAAACGGGTTGTATAACATATAGGAGAATATCATTACATCTTGAAGGAGTGCAGGTTCAATGAAAATTCAATTGATTCGACATGCCACCCTATGGCTGGAATATGGAAATCTGAACATCCTCGTTGATCCCATGTTTATGGACCCTGAGGTCATGCCTGCTTTTCCTGACACACCTAATGATTTGCGTAATCCGAGGGTTTCCTTGCCGGAAACAGAGACAGATTACACGAGTCCGGATCTGGTCATTGTTACTCATACCCATGTGGATCATTGGGATACAGCCGCTGCGGAGCAGCTTCGCAAGGATGTACCCCTGCTGTGTCAGCCAGGGGATGAGAATGTATTTACCGAAGCCGGCTTCACCAACGTTACTGCTGTGGATGAGAAGCATGAATACCACTCGGTTCGTTTTGCACGAACATCTGGGCAGCATGGTACAGGAGAAATTGGGGAACGGATGGGTAAGGTGTCCGGTTTTGTACTGGAGGCAGATGGGGAACCCGTATCGTATATTGCAGGGGACACAATCTGGTGTAACGAACCGGCTGAGGCTATTCGGCGCTATCAACCCGAAGTGATTGTTGTGAATGCGGGAGGCGCCCGTTTTACCCATGGCGATCCGATCACCATGGACGGTCCTGATGTGGCTGCAGTGATAAGGCAAGCACCGGATGCGCATGTCATTGCTGTTCATATGGATGCCATTAATCACTGCATGATGTCCCGCACGGACCTCTCCAGTTATTTGGCTTCCGAACAATTGCACGAACAGGTGCTCATTCCCCGGGATGGCGAAAGCTTTGTTTTTGATTCGAAGTTGTGAACTTTCGGGAATTGAAAGTCACCCTAAAAACGAAAAACTGGATGCGTTTGATTCGCATCCAGTCTTTTTATCTTGAACCTTCAATTCTATTGCTGAATTTTCAGTCGAATGACGTTCCATGAAGCTTTCGCCAAACTTGCGGTAACCAGGGTACCTGACACTTCTGCACCACCACGATTATGTGGAGCTACGCGATTCGGCTGTGCAGCGGTATTCGCTGCTTTGAGATCATCACTTTCCAGCACGATATGCTCCAGCAGGCTGCATTGACCAAAACTGCGCAGATCCACTTCAAGCTGGAGTGCATCTTCCAGATGGCGGTTTACGGCAAACACAGTCACTTCACCCTGCTCTTCATTATGAACCGCAATACCTTCCAGGTACGGAACATCCGTAATTTGTTTGGTATCGTATTTCGGAGATTGAATCAGCGGCACAAGCGCTGTTCCGCGTCCAAATACGGAAGCGTGCATAAACGGATAGAAAATCGTCTGTCTCCAGGCCGCACCACCCGTATCCGTCATGATCGGAGCGATAACGTTGACCAGCTGTGCCAGGCAAGCCATCTTCACACGATCCGCATGCTTGAGCATGCTAATCAGCATACAGCCGACAAGCAGCGCATCCTCATGGTTGTATACGTCCTCCAGCTGTGGAGGTGCAATCTGCCATGGGTCCAGCTTCTTGTCACTCTCGTTGGAGTGGTACCATACGTTCCATTCATCAAAGGACAGGTACATCGTTTTCTTGCTGCGCTTCTTCGCTTTGATATAATCACAGGTCGCCATAACCGTCTCTATAAACCGATCCATTTCCAGTGAACGCGCCAGGAACGTTGGTGTATCCTGATCCGCGTTGCCGTAATACTGATGGAGAGACAGGTATTCAACATGATCATAGGTATGATCGAGCACCGTCGCTTCCCATTCCGGGAACGTCGGCATGCCAAGCGATGAACTACCACAGGCAACCAGTTCAATGGTGGGATCTGTCCATTTCATGACTTTGGCCGCTTCCAGTGCAACCCGTCCATATTCTTCTGCCGTTTTGTGACCAATCTGCCATGGGCCGTCCATCTCGTTACCCAAACACCATGTTTTGACCGCATGAGGCTCTTTGTAACCATGCTTGATCCGCAGATCACTGTAATACGAACCTTCCGGATGGTTGCTGTACTCCACGATGTTCCGGGCTGCATCCACACCCCTTGTTCCCAAATTGACGGCCATCATCACTTCTGAATTTGCAAGTTTGGACCAGTCCACAAATTCATTGAAACCGAATTCATTTGTCTCAATGGTTCTCCAGGCCAGTTCAAGTCTGCGTTTACGTTCTGCCACCGGGCCTACGGAATCTTCCCAATTGTAACCGGATACAAAGTTTCCCCCAGGATAACGGACAATCGGAACCTGCAGCTCCTTGACCATCTCCAGCACATCCGTACGGAATCCCGCCTCGTTCGCCGAGGAGTGTCCTGGCTCATAAATACCGCCGTATACGGCACGTCCGAGATGCTCAATGAATGAACCATATAAACGTTTGTCAACTACACCAATTGTGAAATCCTTGTCTACCGTCATTTTTGCTTTTACCATCGTGAAGTTCAGCTCCTTAAGATTAATATAAAAATTAATTGATAATCTATGGATCAACGTTCATATTTATATTAAAATCGATTATAACGCCAATTTCAACCTGAATTTTTAAAAATGTTATTCTTTTGGATGAATTTATGTTTAACTTAATTCTAGAATTTGATAATGGAGGAACCCCCTTGATTAGAGCAAATACTGATGCAGAATGGCTGCCCCTATATGAAGCACTCGCCAGCGAGGTCCGTTTGCAGATTATACGACTTGTTGCGGAGAACCCGATGAACGTAAAAGATATTGCGGCTTCTCTTGGCCTAAGCAGTGCGATTGTAACGATGCACGTTCGAAAGCTGCAGGATGTAGGCATCATCCAGTCCAAGATGGTCCGCAAGGATGGTGGTACTCACAAAATGAACAGCCTTGCCATTGATTGGATTGGCATCTCCATGCCGCAGGAAACCGGAACATCCAGCAAGGTTCATGAAGTTGCCGTTCCCGTCGGACATTACACCCATTTTGACGTATATCCCACTTGTGGTCTGGCTACGTCCAGCCATGTGATCGGGCAATACGACGATCCGCGTTACTTCCTGGACCCGGAACGGATGCATGCGCATATTCTCTGGTTTGGACGCGGATTTGTGGAATACAAAATTCCAAACTACATTTTATCCGGACAGCAGATCAACTCCATTGAACTTTCTCTGGAGATCGGTTCTGAAGCGCCCTCGGTCAATCCGAATTGGCCCTCGGATATTACTTTTATGCTCAATGGAATAGTTGTGGGTGAATGGACAAGCCCGGGTGATTCGGGGAATGGACGGGGTGTATTTACCCCTGACTGGTGGAGTGAGAGTGTCAATCAATACGGCATGCTGAAGGTGCTGCGAATTACCCAGGAAGGAACGTTTATTGATGGGCAGCGTGTCTCTGAAGTCACACTTTCGGATATTCCGGTGGAACGCAATCAATGGACATTGCGGCTGTCTGTTGAGGAGGACGCGCAGCATGTGGGCGGCCTTACCTTATACGGTGAAGGATTCGGTAACTATAATCAGGATATTATGTTCCGTCTCTACTACCAGGATTAAAAACAGGACCAAAAAAACCTTCCATCTGCCGTCTTCGGCAATGATGGAAGGTCCTTTGCTGTATCCAAATTTCCTGTCACACGATCCTATTTATTCTGCGTGAGCTTCGAAATTGGCCTTTTGCTGATCTTACAGTGCACTTCCGCCATAGAGGAAACGATATTCCCAGTGCTTACCCGAGATGTCACTGGTCGTTACTCCGCCACCAGCGTTGGAATAGGTGTGCAGTACCTTTCCGTCTCCAAGATAGATTCCGACATGCGTAATTCTTGCAGTAGACTTGTTAACCCCAGCGTAAGAGGAAGCTTTCGTGCCCTTATACGACATAAAGAACATCAAATCCCCACGCTTCAGTTTAGTCCAATCCGTCTTAACGGCACCTTTGCCTTTTACATAAGTGCCCTGCTGGCGTGAATCTGCAGGAAGCTTGATTCCGAGTGCATCGATAAATGCCTGGCGGACAAAGCTGGAGCAGTCGAACGTAGCGGTACTGTTTCTGCTCGCTCCGAATTCATAAGGTGTTCCCCAATATTTCATGCCAGCGGCAATAACTTTCTCTACAGCTGCACTGCCTGTCTCAGAAGTACTGCTGCCCGAACCGGAAGTCGTTGTGCTGCCGCTAACAGCTTTTGTGTATTTTGAAGAAGAGGATATGTAGCCTGTCCGATTGCTGGAATCTTGTACTTTATACCATGCAGATCCGGATTTTTTAAGTACGGTAACAGTCTCCCCTTTTGGTACCATACGAACAACGCCAGCAGAAGATGATGGTGAAGTACGCATGTTAACTCCCCAGATTACTTTCAGTTTGGAATGTTCAACAGCTGCTGCGGAAACCGGTGCCGTTAGTACTCCTGTTGTCAGACTTCCCATCAGCATCGTTGCTGTTAGACTTGCGGTAATGATTTTGCTTTTCCAGTTCATGATGTCGTGTTCCCCCTGATGTTACAGAATTTTAACCTGGCTTCGTTCTCTCCGGGCTTGCCCCATTGTAAACGGGCTGTCCATTGCGATCATCAGACCAAAGTCCTGTATTCATCTCAGGCCATTTGAGCACTAAGAATCAGGAATGAAACCGTCATCCACATGGAAAACAGCAGGAATATGAAGTGTTTTCTAAAGGTTAAAATATTGTAACTATTTGATACCACTTCGTTTCCAACCGTTACGGGTAGTTTATTTCAACTAAATCATGATATAGGTCCATATACCCATCATCGCAATGCTAATTTCCATAAGTGGTAAACATTACTACGTCCAAAATCAACAGAAACTGCCGCTTTATTGATTCAAATTCCTAACAGCTACTTCAGGCATTCCTTCTCTTCTCGAAAAATAGATAGGTCAAAATTACCTTAGAGCAAAAAAGACGGTTACTCATGACGCCTGATCGCGCGCATGAAGTAACCGTCTCTGGTAGTTTCTATACTTTGAATTTGTTGATCTGTTCCTGCAATTCTTCTGCCATTTTGGAAAGAGAAGCTGCTGAAGATGCAATCTCTTCCATGGAAGCCAGCTGTTCTTCGGTTGCCGCAGAGACATTGTGTACTCCGCCTGATGCCTCTTCAGCTATGTTGGAGATTTGGTCCACATACCGAACCACTTCATCCGTACTTGCTGACATTTCTTCCGATCCGGCAGATACTTCCTGAATTTCTCCAGCGACCTTGTTTACTGCTTCCGAGATTTGCTCAAAGGCTTGTCCTGCCGCAGTAACCATCTCTATTCCGGCTTCGGTTTCACTGCTGTTCACTTTTACCGCCTGTACCGCATGGTTCGTATCATTCTGAATGAGCTGTACCAGTTCCGTAATTTTTTGCGCGGATTCCGATGATTCTTCAGCCAATTTACGAACCTCTCCGGCAACAACGGCGAAACCTCGTCCGTGTTCCCCTGCACGTGCAGCCTCAATCGCGGCATTCAATGCAAGAAGGTTGGTTTGACGGGCGATGTTGTTAATTACCTCTGTGATGCTGCCAATCTCAGCAGAACGTTCTCCCAGCCCTGTAACGAGCTCAGTAAGTGAAGCAATGGAAGTACGAACCGATCCCATTTGATCCACAGCCTGCTGGATAATCATATTCCCTTCAGCCGATTGATTCGCTGCATCCACAGCAGATACGGATACACTCTGAGCAAGCTCTGCAATCTGTTCCGAACCGATGGCCATCTCACTCATCGCCTGGGAAGAACGTTTCACCATGTTCACCTGGTCCGAAGTGCCGACAGCCAGCTGCTCGACCGTCGCGGAGATTTGCTCGGATGCTTGCGTATTTTGCTCTGAACTCGCCAGCAGTTCTTCCGACGAAGCGGCTACCTGTTCGGAAGTCATGGAAACGGACTGAATCATCGCACGCAGGTTTTCCGTCATCGTGTTGAAGGAAGCAGCCAACGTGCCAAGCTCATCCTTATTTTTAAGCATGATCGTTTCACCTGTTAGATCACCATTCGCAATCAGCATCGCTGAAGCGTTCATCTTTTGAATCGGTCTCGAGATAATGCTAGCAATGAAGAATGCAATAAAGACTGCGATCAGGAAGGCAATAATTGTTACTACCAAAATGATGATAAAAGCACTATTGGCTTCATCCAACGAGTCAGCTGTAGCTTGTCCCGCTAATTCATTACTCATCGTAATCAGTTGAGCTAGTGTATCATTGGCTGTATACCATAATGGATAGGCTTCTGTATGAAGCCTGCTGGCTCCCCCGAAATTATTAGCCATACCCAGCTCTACAAATTCAGGCATTTTCGCCAAATAGGCATCATAATTGGTGCTGAACGTATCATACAGTGCCTTTGCTTCGTCACTGCCCTTAACAAGCTCAAGCAGCTGTTTGCGCTCATCCTCAATCTTGACTTGCAGCTGCTCCAAGGATTCACTTATCTCTGCAATTGAATTCTCATCCGTCTCAACAATGGCTGCAAGAGCCTGACGCTCCACATCGGAAACATCACCATTCATTATGCCAAGCAGACTAACGCTGGGCATCCATATCTGGTCGATTTCTTCAGAAGTTTTGGACATCCCCTGAATCTGAGTCAATGCATAGGTAGTTACAAACGCAAGCAATGCAACCACCACCAGAAACCCAGCCAACAACTTCATACGAATTGTTAACCTCATTTTCCCCACCATGCTTCCCCGCGTGTTTTTCATATTCCCCACTCCCAACTTGGCCATAAACTATACATATGAATAATATATCGACACCTATCGACATGAATTGTAGATATGCGAATTTAATTTTCATTAATTTCATGTAACTTCGAAATAAAAACAAAAAAGCCTTAAGTCTTTGGCAACGCCAAAAACTCAAGACCCTAATGTAAAATGTACGCCCTTCCCCACTCAATGGCATCCATTCATTTCTACCGAAAAACCCGCCGATGGATGTTGATAAAGAAATCCGGAATCGACTTGGTATAGTGACGCGTCGTGATCAGAATGATACTGACCAGGCTGCCCAGAATAAATCCGCCCAAAATATCTCCCGGATAATGCACACCCACATATATACGCGAGACACCCGTCAGCACGGCAAGCAGCAGCATCCACAATCCGAAACGGCGTCCGATGAAAAATGAAGCGGCAGCAAGCGCAAATACAAACGAGGCATGTTTGCTTGGAAAAGAGGGATCCGGTACATGCGGCACCAGCTGATGCACATTCCCTTCCACGAACGGCCTTGGATGACCTACTGCCGGGGAAATGCCCCACTTGGCCAGACCAAGGGCCAGAATGGAAGCTACACATGCATAAAAGACAATACGCTGCTTGGACGGATTACCCAGAAACCAGACCATAACCAGAAGGGCAATCATAACCCACACTGCATATTCGGCTGAAGTAATCATGAACCAGTCCAGAAGCGGAACCTGGTCAGCGAACTGATTGATCCAGTTAAAGACAGATTGATTCATAAGTGTGTTCATACCTCCATTACATAAAACGTGATTCGTTTTTACACTATAATACCCACCAACTATTTGTCAAACAATACGACTACTGACCGAATATTCGAAATCAAAGAGGACTTTTTCCTTACTTTTTGTTAAAATGGTTTGGGTTACATATCAGTTCAACAATAGAAAGGTGAAGATTATGCTTAAAAAATGGTTGTGGGGGACGACCCTGACCCTGGCACTTGCCGTAACGGGTGTCCTTGTATATTACGGATATTCCATTGTTCATTTTGCCAATAGCATCTCAACCGCTTCAGGTACTTCCTCATCGTCCACATCCACTCCTCAGACAGACCCTGGCAACGACACTTCAACGACTCCAATTCCCAAGTGGGAAGGCAAGGAACGTGTAAACATCCTGCTTCTCGGGGGTGACTCCAGAGGTGACGATGCAGGACGCTCGGATTCCGTGATGGTGGCTTCCATTGATCCCGTGTCCAAACGGGCGCATTTATTCTCCGTCCTGCGAGATACGTATGTGGATATTCCCGGACATGGCAAAAGTAGACTTAACGCTGCCTTTTCCTACGGCGGCGCAGAATTGACCAAACAAACCGTAAGCAATCTGCTCGGTATCCCGATCCAGCATTACGTATACACCGATTTCATCGGATTTATGGCTCTTGTCGATGCTGTCGATGGTATAGATATTGATGTGGAAAAAGACATGTATTACACCAGCAAAGCTGATAAACATATGTACGATATTGATCTAAAAAAAGGACTTCAGCACATGGATGGCAAAACGGCCCTTCAATATGTGCGTTTCCGGCATGATGCCACCTCCGATTTCACCCGTACCGAGCGGCAGCGAATCTTCATGACCGAGCTCGCCAAAAAGCTGCAAAGTACCACGTCACTCTTTAAAATTCCGGACATCCTGGAGGCTGTTGCTCCGTATATTGAGACAGATCTCAGCCCTACACAGATGCTGAAGCTGGCCTCACTCGGGTTTGATATTAACGTGAGTGAAGTGGACAAACAGCAGATTCCGCCAAATAAACTGTTAACCAACGAGCTAGCAGGTTCTGCTCAAGTCTTGGGTGTAGATAAGAGCAAACTCCAGGCCTATATTCAAAATCTGTTTGATGAAGATGCTCAGGCGCAGCAATAATAAACATAATGACGGTGGCCTTAATGGCTGCCGTTTTTTTTATCCTATTTTCACCATTTAATCTCCTCTTAATGTTGAAAGAGTAACCTTTAATGATCATGTATGTTGGAAGGAGGCGGTCCACACTTGGGTAAACCGCGTATAGAAGAGTGGACGCAGCTGCGGGGGATCGCGTTTCTCGCCATCGTTATGCAGCACAACATCGCCGAATATATCTATCGTTCGGATATTGAACAACCGGATTCCATCATGCTGACCATGATCTATCATTTGACCCGGTTCGGAACGCCGACATTTGTGTTTTTGTCCGGTGTAATGCTCTTTTATCATCATCGTCAGGCCAGGCCGGAATACACCCGGTTCATCCGTAAACGGTTCGGAGATATCTATGTCCCGTTTGTCCTCTGGACGCTGATCTACTGGCTGTCTGTCCGCATTTTCACGCCTGAATTTTGGACCTCAGGTACGCTCGATGTACGCAGCCTGATCCGTGAATTCTTTATCCCGCAGACAGGGTATCACCTCTGGTTTGTCATTATGATTTTTCAGTTTTACGTGTTATTTCCTCTGTTTTGGATCGGAGTCCAGTTGGTATATCGTCAGATCATTAAATTAACCAGGATAACACCTATTCGTTCCGTCCTGTTCCTTGTTCTGTTTGCAGCGGGAATATATGGCTTGCTGATGAAATGGTCCTATTATGACATGGGCGGCTGGGCAGCATCCCTTTCTCAGCCCTGGTCGACATTGCTGGAGTATCGTTCCTACTCCTGGGTGATGTACTGGTTCTACTTTTTGCTGGGCGCGGTATGTGCATGGGCCGTGGATACATGGAGAAACTGGAGCGTTCGGGCACTGCCGTGGATGGTAAGTGTATTCATTGGCATGTACATCTGGCTGGGTTACGATGTGCTGAGAGGATCAGGAGATGTCGTCAATCTGAATATATCGACATATCTGAAGCCGACAACGTTCATTATTATCATGGCGCAAATGTTCATGTTGTATGGATTCCTTATCCTTTTAAGGGGCAAAACAACGAAATTTCTGAACTTGCTGACCTGGATCGGCCGTTATTCTTTCGGCGGATATCTCGTGCATGCATTAATCATCTATGCAATCGCCTATTTTACCAGACCACTCCAGCTGGGTGGCTGGCATTTGCCGATAACCCTGCTGTCATTCCTGGTGACGGCAGCCATAGCGCTGGCGATTAGCTGCGGACTTTCACGGTTACCGGGTTCCCGCTATACCGTTGGGCTGCAGCGTAAGAGAAAACACAACTCGCCTGTTCATGGTTTGGATGGAATGGATCCCCGAAGAACACCCGGGCCTGTTACACCGATTCGTGCAAGCCATTCCAGGGAAACAAGCTAGGATCGTTGGAATTTGTGTAGACCTCGCCGGCCAAACAACATTCGGTAATCTTGGCTTTTAATACGAATTGACGAAGACAGGGCGCCAGTCTTCCAAGGAAGACTGGCGCCCTGCATATACATAGATCAATCAGACTCGGTCGAAGCCGGGTGCCCTGGCGCTTGCTCCCGTGGGGCCTGGTGTGTCCCGCCCTTACGGTTCACCAGCCGCTGCAGGTCACCGGTCAATTGCTCCTTTAGCTTATCAATTAATTGTGCTTCACTGATCCCATGTGCCTTGGCAACTTCAGCAAGCGACTTGCCGCTTTTCAATTGTTCCTGAAGCTGTTCGGGAGTGATGCCGATAAATTGGGCAATCGTCTTGTGGTTCAAGGAAGGATGCTTTCTTCCATGACCTGCAAATTCCCTCCGCAGCTCTCTGAGCGGGGTATTGATGACCTTTTTCAGCTTTTCATCCATGCCAGCCTTGGCTGCGGAGACCTGCTCCTTGGTTAAGCAGCCATCTGCCGCTGCTTGATCCAGACGTTTAGCAAGAGAGGGCTTCAGCTTCTGCAGTAACTGTTCTTCGCTAAGGCCCTTACGCTCCTTGGCAATCTGAGTCAACGTCTTTCCAAGCTCCATCTGCTCTTTCAGGTCTCTTAACCCGATTCCGAGCAGATCAGCGGTTTCCCCAATCATAAATAATCCATGCCCTGCCTGTATACACGGATGCTTGTCACTCGTGGAGGCAGCTGGGGTTTTCTGGTCAGTACTGTCGGGCTTTTTTACCGAACTGGCAGAGACAGCATTTCCCGATACCGCTAATATGAATATGGCTGTCATACCACTTGCCAACCATGTTTTCCATCTGTGTTTCATTTCTTTTCCGCCTTTCGTATGTCGAAATACTGTGATCTACCTCTAGTTTGAGCCTAAATCCCTCTTTTTTATCCCATAAAAATACAAAATGTCATCATTTATTTCACAATTCATCACAAAAGATCCTATTTTTTTCAATTCATATCCGCTATACTGGGTATAACTCCATGATCTAGTCGAATAGTCCTTAATCATTTTATTGCAGGAAGGGCGTAAGAAAACGATGCGGAGAGAATGGTTTGATCCGTTTAGATCCGATTTGGAGGTGGTGTTCGCTGCTGCCGAGCAGCTGGTGCAGAACTATCCTGAACCGATGGCAGGACATGCACTGGAACAACTTCATTTGATTAATCCCCTGTTGCGTGATTCAGGTCACAGCTATATCGGCTACATTATTCCGCTCTGGATGCAAATTTCAGACGGACTCCCCCCACAGACTGCACACAAGTTAAGCACGGCCTGTCTGATTCATATGATGTATTTTCTCAATCTGGATGAGGTTATGGATGAACGTCCTGAAGACAGTACGCTGAAGTTATCCTTGGGTAATCTATACTATATGGATGCTTTACGTGTTTACTCAGACTTATTTAGCCCGTCCTCCCAGTTTTGGACGTACTTCAGACAATATGTAGCGGATTGGGCTGTAAGTGTTAACGGCGAGAAACAGATGGATTACTTCAAGGACAACCCGCTTCTCATTGCCCATAAAGCAGCCCCACTTCAGCTCGGTGCCGTAGGTGCCCTTCTTCTTCTGGACCAGACACACCGGATAGCTGCAGTATGTCCTGACATTAACATCGCACTCATGACCCTCCAGATGACAGATGATTTTAACGACATGGATCAGGATGCAGCGCAAGGGAATTACAATAGTTTTCTTTCCCATGTCTCTGCTGCTCTTAAACTACCTTATCCTACACGAACGTTAAGTGAGCGGATCCGGAACAACATGTACAGCACCCCTATCATGAACTCATATGTAGATATTGCTTACCGGTATCATAATACGCTAACATCGTCTAACTCAGGAATTTCGCACTTGTTTGCTTTTGATACTCACTTATGCGAGACACTTGTACAAGCTGTCGAGGCGATCAAGCAGCATAAAAGATCGCTTCATCAAGGCGGGTTTCACTACTGGATCAGCGAACATGCCTTAACCCTCCGCGGGAAGTCATGAAGCTGTGAAAGTTCAAATTTCATATAAGAAGGGATTGTTGAACAATGATGGTATCTGAGAGAACGTTGCATGAGGATATTATTGAAAAGGCCTGGACCGATGAGCATTTCAGACAACAACTGCACTCCAATCCAAAACAGGCACTTCGCGATGCATTCGGCATTGATATTCCGGAACAGGTGAAGATCCGTACGGTGGAAGAGCAGCAGAACGACTATGTTCTTGTTATTCCTCCCAATCCGTCCAAAGTAAACTATGACGTCAATTGCGGACCATGGAGAACCTGAGAAAACCATTGAAGGCTCTAAGCAACCACTAAATGAACAAGGGGTAGAGAACGACTGAAGCCGCCAAATCTTCTGCCAGTCCGTCAATCGACGAACTCGGCAAAAGATACAACGGCTTCCGTTCCTACCCCTTTTGTGCTTGTAAATGAAATCTCGCCATGCATCGCTTCCACGATGCGGAAGGTAACCATCATGCCAAGACCGGTGCCCTTGATTTTGTTGGAGAAATAAGGCTCACCCAGACGGACCAGCGCTTCCTCATCCATCCCTTCCCCATTATCCCTTACATGAACTTTAATGATTCCATCCTGGGCATACGCCCATATGTCAATCTGTCCCTGCCCCTGCAGAGCTTCGATACTATTTTTGATAATATTAATAAAAGCCTGTTTGAACTTGGAAGAGTTGCCTCGGATCCAGAGATCTGGCGGAATATCGGTCGTTATTTTACCACCTTCCAGATTGGCCATAGGCACCAGAATCCCTTCAATATGAGTGAATTCATCTGCAATATTAAGAGAGGCAATATGATCGAACTCCGGTTTGGCAAATGTCAGAAAGTCCGTAATGATCCCTGATGCCCGGTCAAGTTCTTCCAGTGCAATGCGCACATACCCCTTATTTTTGTTGTCTTCCTGCTCAGTCATGAGCTGCAGAAAACCTCTGGTCACCTGGAGTGGATTCCGAACCTCATGGGCCACAGAAGCAGCCAATTCACTAATGATCTCCATCTTCTCGGAGCGCTGCAGCTCATTGTTGAACAACTCCAGTTCCTTGGAGTATTCAATGACCTGTCTGTGTTTTTCCGCAAAACGACTGCCCAGAATCGCGATAAGCGATACGATAAAAGCAACCATAGACCACTTCCACCATATGAGATGATATGTGCCATTGCGCTGGTAGTACCATAACAGTTCCGCTACGCTGATAAGTGCAAACGTGCTGTATCCCGCAGCCAGCAGCATCGCTTCCTTATTTCGCTGAAGCGCTTGGGAGATGGCGCCAATCATTAGCAAAGTCAGCAGAATCACCAAAATGACGCCGATTGCCTTTTGAACCAAAATTACATAAAAGAAATCCCATTGACCGCTCGATATGAAATATAATAGCAGGGCCATAATCGCAATACCCGAATAAACGAGCTGGAATTTTCTCAACTTGGTAAAAACTCCATAAGGACCTTTTCCGATAATCTGTTCGAAGAAATAACATAACGCAGGCATTCCTACCAGCATCGCCATATCAAACAGTATGGAATACAGATCCCCGTAGATCTGGTAGAACGTATATAAAAATTGCGAATATGTTATAATCATTGTTCCAATTGAACCCATGACGATACATAACGAGATCCATAACCCCTTATGGAACTTGCCGAAAAAGAACGTACAACTCAGCATCGTAATGGCTGTAAACAGAAAGGTCGCCCCTAATATCACATCCAACAAGCCATTGTGAATATATCTTTCCTGCAAAATGGTGTATCTCCCTACCTCAATCGTCCCGAATATTCCGAGTCGACCATTGGCATTTTCAGTCCATATATACAGTGGAACATTCGAATTTTTGATGGATAGTGGTAAAAGCACCGCATTATTGTCGTAATTATAATGATAATTTTCATACACCTTACGATCTTCAAGGTAAATCACAATATGTTGACCTTTAATATTTTCAAAGCGAATGGCAGAGTTATCCTCGTGCAATTGTGGAATGGTCAAGCGAGTCCAAAGTGACTCCGCAGAAGGATTAACCGTGGTGTAATCCGGCCTGTCCACTCCTTGCCGCTCCCAGACTTCATCGGGTCTTCCCAATTCGCTGATAAATCCCTGATCGTGTTCATTCCCCCATTTAACTTCCCATGTCGTAATGGGGACAGGTCTATTATCTTCCTGTACACTTGCCGCGCTCACCCCCTGCGGCCAATACATGATGAATAACAGGCTGATCCATAGGACGATGATAGCTTTGGGCACATTTTTCATTCACAGCACCTCAAAGTTCATATTTTGAGCATTTTGCATTAATTCATTGACACATCATGCTGATTTTATCAATCCCATAACTCTATCATTTATGATTCGCCACGATTTAACGTGTCACCTTCTAGGGACAAACGAAAAAAATCACATTTTGGTTTAACCCTATATTTATTTCCATTTTATAATAGGGAAATCCAGTTATCACTCGTTTTACTCGCGCAGATCTTCGAACTGGTTCTCAATCATCTCGCGTTCCGTCCGTTCATAGGAGTCGCGAAACTTCAACCACTGCTCGGTTTCCTCATCCTCATAAATCGTCCATATATCCGAAAAAAGAAAATCTCGCAATTGGACAACTTGTCCAGACCATATGCCACCAACCCAGAACAACCCATCTGGACGCCTGATGACCGTGCGCGAAAATCCGGGTGTAGATGCCTTTTGCCCAATCCGAATTCGAGTGATCATATTGCCAAGTGTGTACCATTCCAACTGGAATCCCTCCCTGCTTCATCATGCTCCATCATAACATAGGCCTCGGGCGAAAGCTGTATTGCGACTTTGCGATTCAATTTGCTCCAGTGGGTGTAATGGTTCCTCAAAGCAACCACCACCTATAAGGAGATGATTCAAATGAACGAGCCACACAAAACGGTAGAGGTAGAACGGAAAGACATTCAGCATAAATCGGATTCAAGCATGGTCGCCTCCACTTTTATTAAATATGCGGCTTATGTGATCATTTTTTTCGGCTTCCTGTACTTTCTGGTCAAATATGTATTCCCCAAATTTTAAAACATATAACAATCTAGGCATTACTACACCTGTTACTTCGCTTCTTCAGGTTTATTCTGCCCCTTCCTCATTGTTGAATTAACAGTTCATGCTATTTAGTCATATTCGGTGCAACCAAGGGAATGCTAAGAAGCGCGAGATTACAACGTTTAACCTTTGGGTAACTACGGGGTATGAACCTTTTGAAGATATCAGCACAATCGATGCAGGAATCAAATATAACTTTTTGAGAGGAGTTGCTTACCTATGCCTTTGCAGGACAGACCTATTAGCAATGACGAGAGCGACCGCTATTACGACCGATACCAGAGGTCCCGCGATATTCCACCAGAAACAGAAGTGCCGGAAAGTGATATGGATACGTTCGATGAAGTATCCGGAAGACGCATCGAAACCGATGAGTCCGCTCTTCCTCCTGCAGCTGCGGTAGAAGACGAGGAACTGGAATCACGTTTGGCAGAGCCTGCGCTGGAATCCGTACCTGATGCGGATCTTCTGCAGCCGGATAGCCCGGTTGATCCTGCTGCACCTGACCCGGATGCCCTCCATGGTACCGATCTGCTCAATGGTGCCGGTGCTGATGCCAAACCGCAGGATGATATTCTCCCGCGACGTTAGTTCTGGCGATCCCCCCAAAAGCGGGATAAGGAGGTGCAGCACAATGGAGGACGATCACAAAAAACATGTCCATACACCGGATAATCTGGTGACCGAGCGGGATATCGATCCTGATTTTGGACTTTTTACGGAAGATTCATTTCCGGATGCCCTGGAGGATGAAGATCAACGTGATGCTGTGGAGCATGCCATCCCGAAGGAGAAATCCGATCCTGAAGAATAACGCAGGTGCAATACGAAGTGGAACAGTCTAAAATGGTACAATCTGAATATCTCATATAAAAGGAATCCTCTTGCAAAGGAAGGGGGGTTCCTTTTTTAGTCTATATGACATTTCAGCATAGCTTGTAACAGTAAAAAGATGGCTGCCGTATTGCTACAGCGCCATCTCCTCTCTTCATATCCATCTAACGATCCGCTGATACCGCTTTCTCTGATGTTGATCTGCCTGATCCCGGAAGTTTATGTTCCAACCCGGACCACTTGGCCACAATGGCGGTGAGCAGCAGCGCTATTCCGTTAATGATAAAAATCCAGCGAATAGGCAGCCATCCGCCAAGAATACCGCCGATAATCGGCCCCGCCATCGTACCGATCTGCGATGCGGATTGATTCAGGCTAAAAGCCCTGCCTCGGAAACCCGGATCAGTCACCTGTACGATCATGGCATTGATGGCCGGAAACACAGCTGCGAAGAACAGGCCATACACAAACCGCAATACACCAAATCCGATATAACCTGTAGTGAAAAACTGCAGTAAATTCCCCACTGCCCCACCTACGAGTCCAATGATCAGTACTTTACCGTAACCGACGCGCTGACCGATTCTCCCCCATCTCGGTGCCATAATGACCGTGGCTACACCCACTGCTGAGAAAATAATACCCGAACTGAGCGATGCCCGATCCGGCTGAATGCCCATCTCCATGACGTAGACCGTCAATAACGGCTCCAGGATCATCACGGAAAATGTACAAATGCCCATCATGCCAAGCACGGTAACAAACAACCGATTCGCCCTGGCTTCACGAATATCATCCATGACATGGGAGCGCGCCTTGTTGCGGTTGAAATTCTCCTCTTTCACCCAGAAGGTTGCGATGATCGCAGAGACCAACACTACAATGGCCGAAAATAAAAACGCATTCCGGTTGCCAAAGTAGTGGCTGACAACCCCGCCAATTAACGGACCAATGATACCGCCGGTAGCTCCGGCCGTGGACATAATCCCCAGTGCATACCCTGTCTTCTCTTCCGGCGTATTGGTGCCCACCAGTGCAATGGCAGCCGGAACAAAACCAGCGAGCAGCCCCTGAAATAGCCGAACAACGATGAGTGAATATGGATCCTGTACAAAATAGTTGATCAAATACAACACCGCAAGGCTGTATCCCGACCGGATCAGCATTGGCTTGCGCCCGTATTTGTCAGCCAGTGACCCCCAGAAGGGAGACACCAACGCACTGGCCAGAAACGTAATGCCAAAGGCAAGCCCTGACCAAAACTCCAGGTGATTACGAACGCCCAAATCGCCACTCAGAAACAAGGGCAGAAACGGGATGGAGATTGAATACGCGGTGCTGCAAAAAAACACACCAATCCACAAAATCACCAAATTACGCTTCCACGAGAAGTTCATATACCCGCACGTCCTTTCCGTTACTGACGTCGGGACTGCCGTGTATTGGAGCGGACGGAACAGACCCGTACGTCCCTGCTGCGGAAGCATTTTCCTTATTTTACACCTATGCTTCCATGAAGACCATCCCTGGGACCCGCAATATCAAAGCTTGGATTGCCTTTCAGTCCCAAAAAACGGTATGATAGTTGATGGATTATCCCAAAATAAATCCGTTGAAACATATTATGCAGAGATGCAAGGGGGAACGTTTTCATGTCTTTACGATGGAAAAAAACAACAGCTGCATCGCTGATTATGGTGCTGCTGCTTATCGTTATTAGTGGTTGCGGACGTCCTTCAAGCGGTGCTACGGAAGCCGTTCCGGCTCCTCCTGAAGGGCCAAATCCGGTGGCCACGATTGAAATGCAGGATGGGCAAAAGATCGTGATCGAGCTCTATCCGGAGATTGCGCCGAACACGGTATACAATTTCATCTCACTCGCCAATCAGGGTTTCTATGATGGCTTGATCTTTCACCGCGTCATTCCAGGCTTCATGATTCAGGGCGGGGATCCGAATGGTAACGGATCGGGAGGTCCAGGATATGCCATTAAGGGTGAATTCACATCCAACGGACACAAAAACCATCTGAATCATACACGTGGAGTGATTTCTATGGCTCGTCAATCAGATAACCTAGACTCGGCCGGCTCACAGTTTTTCATCATGTTAGCCGATGCTGATTATCTTGATAATGCTTATGCTACCTTCGGCAAAGTTACAGAAGGTATGGACGTAGTCGATGGAATTGCAGCTCAGGAAATAGGCCAAGAAGACAAACCGGTTACCGATCAGGTGATGAAAAAAGTGACTGTAGATACTCACGGGCTGGAATATCCTCAACCTGTAAAAATGCCAGAGGAATAAATCTCCTCGGTACACGACAAACAAAAGCTCTGTCCTGCGTAAAACGCAAGGCAGAGCTTTATTCAATGATAGCGTTTACATAGAAGGTGTTAAAAAACAGCCCTCTACGTCATATATACACAGCAGCTCTGCAACCCGCTGATCTCACAGCATCCACCCCAACAAACGGAACCAGCCAATTATCGCAATCCATAGCGGGCAGCTGAAGGCAATTCCCCATGCAAGCCCTTTCAATAAACTACGGTCAACTTCCACGAACAACGACTCCTTTCTCCAGGGAATAGTCGCAGTATCGGTAATACTATATGATTTTATACCCGTTTTCATTCGTCACGGAACAGTCAATCTCCTTCTTTTATTGCATCGTTTCGTTGGAATGGATCCGGGGAACCTGATATACTATGACTACTGATCGATACAGGGAACCTGATTTATGTTTGAGAGGAGATTTTTCCATGGCAAAATCCAAAAAACAACCTGCTGCTCCCAAAGCAGCTCAGGATAAACCAACGACACTGAAGGACCTGCTCAGCAGCGAAGTGCTTGAGAAACTGAAAGCTCAGGCGGATGAGGCTAAAGCTGCCGAGGCAGAGCGCAAGGAACAGGAACGCCAGCAGGCGGAGGAAGCTCGCAAAGCGGAACAAAAACGGCGGGATAATGACTTTGAGTATTTGCTGAATAACAGCTCGCTGGACTGGAAGAAACATAAATAACTTTCAGCTATATCATCTTATATCTACGTCATCTTATGTACGCACACTGGGCCGTTCAGCGGCCCTGTTTTTTTATATGGACAAGTATATATGGATATGATTCACCTCCCCTGAACCGGGTATGTAGAGATAGAGAGTACACTGAAATTTATAGGACACGGAGGGATTAGGATGAGTGAACAGCGTCTGAAAGGGAAAGTAGCGATTGTGACCGGAGGTGGTTCGGGAATTGGGAAGGCAACCGCCATACGTTTCGCCGAGCATGGAGCCAAAGTATTTCTGTTGGACCGTACACCCGAAAACGCAGAAGAAACGAAGCAGACGATTGAAAAAGCCGGCGGAGAAGCTAACGTTATCGAATGCGATATCTCCAAACCCGATCATGTGCAGAAGGCAATTAACCAGGCCGCAGCAGAAGCCGGTAAACTGGATATCGTATTCGCGAATGCCGGCATCAACGGGACGATGGCCCCTATCGAAACGATGGAACCGGAAGACTGGGACCAAACGATGGGGATTAATATGCGCGGTACATTCGCAACTGTCAAGTATGCCATCCCGCATCTGAAAGACCACGGAGGCAGCATCGTCATCACCAGTTCCATTAATGGTAACCGGGTGTTCTCTGGCGTCGGTTTCTCTGCATACGCTTCCAGCAAAGCAGGCCAAACCGCTTTTACGAAGATGGCTGCGCTGGAACTTGCGCGTTACAAGATCCGTGTCAACGCGGTGTGCCCTGGTGCCATTGATACCAATATTGATGACAATACTTATCCTTCAGATGACCTGAAGGAAGTGCAGATCCCCGTAGAATTCCCGGAAGGTCATGAACATCCGCTCAAAGGCGAACCCGGCACGTCCGAGCAGGTAGCCAACCTGGTGCTTTTCCTGGCTTCCGATGAATCTTCCCATGTAACCGGTACGCGTATCTACGTGGATGGTGCAGAATCCCTGCTTCGTGGATAACGTGTTCGCCAATATGTTTCTCTCGAAAAAATCAATTATCCCGCCAGTCTCCTGATGCTCAGGATACTGCGGGATTTTTATTTTTAACTTTAGTTGTTCACACCGCCGAACTTCTCCCCCTTCTTCACTCGATTCTTTAATCGCTCTGGGATGGCGAAGAACAGCACATACATCAGCGAGAACATCACCAGTGCCAGCACCTCTTCCCCCAAAATATATAGCGGATAAGGTCCCAGCATATCAAGTACGGATGCCGTTTCCGGCTTGTGACGTAGGAACATATAGTTGGCTTCCAGAAGCACATCCACTACGTATACAACCAGCGCAGCCGCATTCACAAAAATCATCGAGCCTGCTACAGACCTCCAACTTGGACGAAGCTGTTCCACCCAGGTCATGTAGAGTAAAGCAAGAATAATACAGGCATGGGCTGTAAAAAATTGAATGAAACGAAAGTGTGGATACGCATATCCCAGGTTGGGGGTTATGATCGCCATCAGGGCACCTGCAATCCCTGCAAACAATAGAGCAGAATGCAGCAGGCGACTTCGTGTTAACAGCAGCACGGCTGACAACAACAGGGAAAGACTGCATAGCTCCAGCGGCAACGAAGTCCTTACATTCCACACTCCACCGTAGACGTACCAGAATTGAAGTACAACTTCGCAGCCCAGCATGAAGATTGCCAGAGCAATTCGCATCACTCGACGTGCACGCTCCGGCCATGCCCTCAATCGGTTTCGAAACAGGAACAGCAGGATGATCATCATTGCTGATGAGCCCATCGCCCACAAATGTGGATTCGAAAACATGATAAAGGGCTCTGCATCATAAGGGTCGAGCCACTGGGGAAATCCCATCTCCATCTCCTTTCATAAACAAGCAGTAGTATCTCGAAATGTCATATTTTTCATTTTGGCATTAAACGAAGGGAAAGTCTATCCCATTGAATGTTGTATATAGGTGTTGCTTTCTAATTATCTTTATGTTAAGATAAATCCAGATCAAAACAAACTAAAAGTTAGTCGCTTTATAAAAGTTAAATAAGTATACAAATACTAGATATATCCCTATCCCACTTATTCAGGAGGAATTGAAATGCAAATCAAAGGATTGCACCACGTATCTGCACTGACCGCACGCGCCGCTGAGAATTATCGTTTTTATACAACTGTCATGGGCCTTCGCCTGATCAAAAAAACAGTAAACCAGGACGACGTTTCCGTCTATCACCTCTTCTATGGAGATGAAAAAGGCAATCCCGGCACTGAGCTTACCTTCTTCGAAATCCCGATGGCCGGACAGACACGGGAAGGCGTTAACAGCATCTCTGCCACCTCCCTGCGTGTTCCTGGTGATGAAGCACTCCAATATTGGATAAAACGTTTTGATGAGTTTGAAGTCCCTCATGGTGAAATCACGGACCGTGGAGGCCGGGCTACCCTTTCATTTACCGACTTCGAAGGCCAGCGTCTGATCCTGGTTTCCGACGAGAACAATAAAGGTGTACCTGGCGGCAAACCATGGGATCAGAGCCCGGTGCCGGCTGAGTATGGCATTGTCGGTCTTGGCCCTGTACACCTTACCGTTCAGGATGCATCATTGACGGCTCCGGTCCTCACTGAACTGCTTGGCTTCCGCCAAAAAGGGACCTATCCTGCTTTTGTCGCAGGGCAGCCGGATGTCATCGTATTTGAATCCGGCGAAGGAGGAAGCGGATCAGAGGTTCACGTTGAGGAACGCAACGACTTGCCGATGGAGAGACCAGGACGCGGCAGCGTGCACCATGTTGCCTTCCGCGTAGACAATGAAGAAGAATTGAAACAATGGGTGGAACGTGTTCGCAATTTCAGTTTCCCGAATTCCGGTTTCGTCGATCGCTTTTACTTCCGTTCCCTGTACTTCCGTGAAGCCAATGGCATCCTGTTTGAGCTCGCAACAGATGGGCCTGGTTTTGATACAGACGAAGAGTTAGCCCATCTGGGAGAATCGCTCGCCTTGCCACCATTCCTTGAAGGTCGCCGGGCAGAGATCGAAGCCAATCTGAAACCGCTGGACACGATGATTCGTTAACCAACTCATAACTCTAGATCATTTTCTCTCACACCAAAAACGATTATTGGATGCGTCGAAGGTTCAACTGGACCAGATAACGACGTGACAATAATCGTTTTTTAATCAAGAATAAATTATTTAGTCAGATATGAAGTGGTCAATGGAACGAAAAGAGAAGAACCCGCTTCTTCATCAACGATCTCCACAAAGACAAAATCAGCCCCGGAAACATCAACATCTACACCCTGCAACCCACTATCTGCTGCAACTGTGAGTGTTTTCAGTGTTGTATTATTATGATCTATTATTCTGATGTCGTGGGAACCCGCAATGGCTGCCAGTTCCAGATGTAACTTGGAATACTTTTTTTGTGTCATAATCTGAAAGCTCTCCCCTTGTTTCACGGAGTCTGTATGAAGATATACATCTTTGTAATCTGTCCCTTTGTACTCGGTGTCGCCCGGGTCCTTGGTGTGCCACCCGGAGGTTCCAAGCACGGCTTCTCCAAGTGAACTCAACGACAACTTATTCTCTTCGATTGGGGCAGATCCATTATTGCCGCCGATCAGAACCGAAGAGGTTGCACTGTCATAAGTGATTTCCGTACCTAGCAATGTCCCCACTGCACGCACTGGCAAATACGTTGTTCCATTGTAGGTAATGGGGAGTACCGTCTTGCCATTGGCATCTTTGGCTGTGACAGTTGCACCATTCATTTTCAGAGAAATCTTGCTATTCAGATATGCCTTAATTGGCTCAAGCCCTGTTGCTGCCAGTGCACCTGTACCAATCCCGAGTGTCAGTGTGCCCACCATTAATCCCAGCACGACCTTTTTTTTCATTATAAATCCCTCCCAGACACTAAAATTGAATTGTCCTTTATACATTTAAACGACTAAAGTGGGATTGTCAACCATTTTAATTCAATATTATGGGAATTTTTCTGTATTGGCACAGCACAAAGCGAGGCTAAATATCCTCGTTTTTTTCAGCCTCACCGTTACTGCCCCTGTCTAAAAAGACAGAAGCATAAGTTATTCTTTTCCTACGTGCAATCAAACCTTTAATTCTTCTCTACCTAGTAAATTCAATCAAAGGACTCGTAATACTCATCTTCATACTCTTCTGTACTGTATTCCACGTTCACGGCCTTCCACTCGCCATCTTGATAGGCATAGACAAATGTCAGATCACCGTCGTACTCAGATGGACCATATGCACCGGACGCTGTCACTACCAGCTGGCCGTTCTCCACACTGTAATACACCACATCGCCGAACTTGAGTTCATCACTATAGGTTAAGCCTTCCGTTTCTCCCTCTATCTTAGAAGGTTCTACATTCACTCCATTCACAGCGACGTTAATGGTAATTTGCCCTGACGTTACGTCCACTCTTGATTGGACATGCTGCTTCACGACCTCATCCAGAGACTCCATCTTCATCTCTTCGAGCGTGTCCGGATCTATAATGTGCGCTTGCCCCAAATAAATACCTGTTCCATGTCCTTCGGTAAACAGCACAACAATCTCCTTCTTGCCGTCTCCATTCAAATCCAGTTCATGTACTTCGGGTTTGTAGGAACCGCCTTCCCCCTGCCACTCACTGAACTCACGCGTCTTTCCATTCACTTCAAGAATCATGCCGTTGTAAATATATCCTGAACCCTCAACTTGCATGGGGTATAGTCTCACATTTTCATTTTCCGGAGCAACCGAAACGTTCTCTTTTTTTACAGGAGCTGCTTCTTTCGATAAAAAGGATGCTTCATTCATCGTTTCAATATTGGATGCCACGACCGCTTCGGTCTGGCTGGATTGATCATCTATGTTAAGCTGTTTTTGTTGTTCATTGGAAGTTCTGGAAGCTGAGGTTGTACTGATGGTAACAACCGCCAAAACGATCATCAGCAGGATACCTGTCCAAGTTTTCAATATGCTGGGCTCCTTCTTTTAAAATGGAATAATACTATTATATCGTCATTTATCGCCCAGTCGTTGCGAATTTGTTAATGTTTCATAAAAAAACTTTACAAACATCTATTTTTACGAAAGAATGTTCGGCTTTATCCATAAAAAGAAAAAAACATTCCGGAAACAGCCTAAGGCTGCATCCGAAATGCTTTGGTTTTGTCCATCAAACGATCGGTGAGTTGTCTCAGCTCTTCAGCCGAGGAGGAGATTTCCTGCATGATTGCCGTTTCTTCATGTGCGGCATCCATAATCCGTCTGGCCTCGTCCGAGAACGAGCCGGCTTTCCCCTGAATTTGTTTTACGTGCCCATGAGTCCGTTCAACCCGAACCGTCTGCTCCGCGATTTTGGATCCGATATCATGTGCACCCTTCATAAATACCTCAACCGTTCCGGTCAGTTCCTGCAGCGTCTGATCCACATTAATGGTCCGCTGGGATTCGGTCACGACAAGTCCATGCTGCTCATGAATCAACTGGGCCGTATCACGGATGCGCTGCTGTACACGACTAATCAGTTCGTTAATTCGGTGAACCGATTGTGTACTCTCGTCCGACAATTTGCGAATCTGCTGCGCAACAACTGCAAACCCTGCTCCCTCTTCCCCGGCACGAGCCGCCTCAATGGATGCATTCAGGGCAAGCAGTGCAGTTTCTTCGGCAATGTTTTTGACCGATTGTGTGATGGCCTCGATGTCCGAAGCTTCCTTCTCCAGCAGAAGCATAATGTCACGGGAACGATTATGCGATACAGCCAGCTCATCCATTCCCTTCATCAGAAACGAGAATGTCTGCTTCGTGTGGCCTACCGAACGTTCCATCTGCCCTGACATCTCTGTCATACCAATCGACTGGTTGTGCATGCGTTGGAAATCGTTCAACATCTCGTCCGCAGTAATCAACGACTGGTGGGAAGTCACTTTCTGCTCCTCTACCCCTACCGCAATGTGATCTACCGCTTCCGACATCATCTCGATCTGTTCTGCCGCCTGGGTAATCGCCTCACTGAGAGACTGGGCATTCTGTGAAGTGGTACGCGTACTGTCCGCAATGTCGTTCACAATACTTCTCAGATTGGCAACCATGGCGCGGAACGCATCATATAAAACGGTTAGCTCGTCCTGCGCACGGCGCTGGGGGATTTCGGCTGTCAAATCTCCTGAAGAGACTTGCTGTGCTGCCTTCGCCAGGTGAACAATCGGACGGGTCAGCCAGCGTGAGGCGAACCATCCAAGAATTCCGTTCCAGCATACCCCTAGAATGAGCACTAAGGTGATATATAACCAGCTTGGCATCGAAAACGAGAGCCAGTCCTGGAGGAAAAATATAAAAAAGCCGCTAGTTCCGTACGTAATAATTGAAATTAGCACCAGACCTGCGACTGTCTTTGCGCCTAAAGTCCACTTCATATTCACACCTCATAGTCCTTTTTTCCTATTTTACCAATCATCGACCAAATATCATGTGATCTACATCACTGAAAAAAACCAAATGCACACCCATCTTGTCCACCATGAATACCTTTTCTTCCTTGTGGTGCATAATTTATAAGATAAGTTTGTTACACCTCGATCCACCCAGCATGAAGCCAGGTTAATACCCCTAATTTTAATTATTATCGGTAATTCGGGTAAAATCATTTAGCCTGGCATCCATTTTGCTTAAGTGATATACTGAGTGCGCTTCGGCATCGCCGGAGCTGACCTATTTTTGGATGCCACTGGAGGCGAAAGAAATGTCTACAATGTCCACACGGACGGAGAAAGATTTTATTGGTGAAAAAGAAATTCCTGCTTATGCCTATTACGGAATACAGACGGTGCGGGCCGTGGAAAACTTCCCGATTACCGGCGTTCCGGTGCACCGGGAGCTGATTACAGCTCTGGCTGCCGTGAAGAAGGCCGCAGCAGTCACGAATATGGAGCTGAAAATGCTGCCACCCAAAATTGGCGATGTCATCGTCATGGCCGCAGAAGAGATGATGAAAGGCCATCATCTGGATCATTTTATTGTTGACTCCATTCAGGGCGGTGCAGGCACCTCCATGAATATGAATATGAATGAAATTTTGGCCAATCGCGGACTTGAACTGCTGCTGCAGAACAAAGGGGACTACTTCCATTGCAACCCCAACAACCATGTGAACATGTCGCAATCCACCAACGATGTCATTCCAACAGCACTGCGAATCGCCGCGTTTCGATTGTCTGAAACGTTACTCGCTACCATGAAGCGGCTGCAGGACGCTTTTCTTAAAAAGGAACTGGAATTTAATGACGTGGTCAAAGTAGGACGCACCCATCTTCAGGATGCAGTGCCCATCCGTCTGGGACAAGAATTCGGTGCCTATGCACGTGTGCTGGGACGCGATATGGAACGTCTGCAATTTGCAAACCGCCGCCTGCTTACAATTAATCTGGGCGCTACGGCAGTAGGTACCGGACTTAATGCCAAACCGGAGTACATCCTCAAGGTAACCGAGCATTTGTCCGATGTTACCGGACTGAAGCTGCAGACGGCTGATGACCTCGTGGATGCCACGCAAAATACGGATGCTTATATGGAGCTGTCTGCTGCACTCAAAGTATGCGCGGTCAACCTGTCCAAAATCTGTAACGACATTCGAATGATGGCATCCGGCCCGCGTGCGGGATTCAACGAACTCCGCCTTCCGGCTCGCCAGCCCGGTTCTTCGATCATGCCAGGGAAGGTCAATCCCGTTATGGCTGAGGTTATCAACCAGGTTTCCTTCCAGGTGATGGGGAATGATCATACCATTTGTATGGCCTGTGAAGCCGGACAATTTGAATTGAATGTCATGGGGCCAGTCATTGCATTCAACCTGCTGCAATCCTTGAAAATCATGAATAACGGCATTGATGTGTTCACCCGTTATGCCGTGGAGGAAATGGAAGCAAACCGCGAACGCTGTGCCTTGATCATGAAACAAAGCTTCAGCGTCATTACGGCACTCAATCCGCATTTGGGCTATGATGTAGCTGCGTCCATCGTGAAGGAAGCCCTGAAGACCGGCGCTTCGCTCCAAGAAATCATCCTGGAACGCGGATTGCTCACAATAGAAGAGCTTGAAGAGATCATGCATCCGGAACAGATGACAACTCCGGGTATTGCCGGGGAGCGTTTCCTGCATAATATGTAATGAACCTACGCTAATTGGATTTATTGAGATTATATGAAAATGAAACAGGAAGCCCCTGCAAGACCGTAACCCGGTCTGCAGAGGCTTCTGTTGTTATGTTATGAGAGAACGCATTGTGATGTTACCCCCAGCGCTTTCGCTCAAGCGAAGGCAGGATCTGAAGCTCTTCTCTGTACTTTGTCACCGTTCTACGGGAGATCACGATTCCCTCCTCGGCTAACCGTGCTGCCAATCGGCTGTCAGAATAAGGCTGGTTAACCTGCTCTGTACGAATGAATTCCTTCAACCGAAGCTTAACCGCTGCGGCAGACATCTGATCTCCAGATGCTGTCCCAATGGCTGTGGCAAAAAAAGACTTCAGTTCAAATACCCCATGAGGCGTCTGAATATATTTCCCGTTAACAGCACGACTTACGGTGGACTCATGCATGCCAATCTTCTTGGCAACGATCGCCAGATTGAGCGGCTTCAGCCCCGCTGGCCCCTCATGCAAAAAGCGATTTTGCTCATCCATCACAGCCGTGAGTACACGTATCAATGTTCTGCGCCGCAGCTGTACACTGCGAACGATTGCTCTTGCCTCCGCTGCCCGGGCAGACCAGACCTCGTCCGGAGATCCATGTCTGATCCAGCGAGAACATGCTTCATTCAAGGATACACGGAGGTTCCCTGCCGAATGGAGCCCCAAATATACCTCGCCATGTCGCAATTCCACAACGGCATCCGGGATAATGAAGTGCGGACGCTCACTGCAGCCAATGGAACGACAGGGCTTGGGATCAAGCCGGGTAATATAATCATACGCAGCCTGAGCCTCTCTTGAAGTAATAGCGAGCCGGGTCCCCGCTTTGCCCGGATGGAACGGTACAAGTTCCGCCAGTCCCGCCTCTACCATCCGCTCTGCATAGCGAACGGCTGACGGATCCCGCCGGATCTGAAGCAGCAAGCACTCATGCAGGCTGCGTGCACCCACGCCTGCCGGGTCCAGCGATTGAAGGATATTCAATCCTGCTTCCGCCTTATCCATGGATATACCGCATGCAGATGACACCTCAGCCAAATCCATCGTCAGATAGCCGTCATCATTGACACACCCTGCCAAATATACAGCTGCTGCCGCAAGCGCTGGCGGGAGATCCAACATGCGAATCTGAGCGGACAGCTGCTGCTCAAGTGTTGGTTCAGCACCTTTGGCCTGAAGCAGCGGATCATAGGAAGCAAACGTTCCCTGGTTCCCTCTTCGCAGGAGCCGAACCAGCGGGGCAGCGTGTTCTTCTACTTCAAGGACCGGATTTTCATCCGCTGCTTCCAGCAGATAACGGACCAGTTCCTGACTGGACAACGTCAGCAAATGAATGGACTGCTTCATCTCTGGTGTGATGGACAGCCGCACACGCTGCTCCTGCACCAACTGCATTCCTAACATGGTTCTCCCTCCTTTTGCGCGAATTTGCAGCTTCCAGATCAACGAACGAGTATATTTTCCCGGAATGATAGCATAAAAAACGTTGGTTTGTTAGAGGCCGGAGCCACTGTTCAATTTAATATTTTTCCGATACCAGCTTGGCTTGTGTAAATAGCAGCAAGTAGTCTCTTCCGCCCGCTTTGGAGTCGGTCCCCGACATGTTGAATCCGCCAAACGGATGAGTGCCTACCAATGCTCCCGTGCATTTCCGGTTAAAGTACAGATTGCCTGCAAAAAACTCCCGTCTCGCCTGTTCCAGATGTTCACGATTCCGCGAGATAACCGCACCCGTCAGGCCATAATCAGTATTGTTGGCAATATGCAGTGCTTCCTCAAACGTATCTGCCTTGATAAAAGCCAACACAGGTCCAAAAATCTCCTCCTGTGCAATCCGGGCCAGCGGGTCAACATCCGCAATAATCGTTGGTTCAATGAAATAACCCTGGGCATCCCCAGTACCTCCGCCCAATACCAGCCTTCCTTCCCCTTTGCCCACTTCAATATATTCATTGATCTTGGCATATGCCTTGTCATCAATTACTGGCCCCACCTGACTGCCTGCTTCAAGTGGACTGCCCATCGTAAGCTTCTTCGTACGCTCAATCACCTTCTGCAATACTTCATCATACACATCCTTATGAATAATGGCTCGGGAGCAGGCGGAACATTTTTGTCCAGAGAACCCAAATGCCGATGCCGTAATGGATTCCACAGCCAGCTCCAGATCACTCTCGCTGTCCACAACGATGGAATCCTTACCGCCCATTTCCGCGATCACCCGCTTGATCCATTTTTGTCCCGGAGCTGTGCGTGCTGCCCGTTCATTAATCCGCAGACCCACATCCCTTGACCCGGTAAAACTGATAAAACGGGTTAACGCGTGATCCACCAGATAATCCCCGACTTCACTGCCTGGTCCTGGCAAATAGTTCACGACGCCATCCGGTACTCCCGCTTCAGCCAGCAGTTCCATGAATTTGGCTGCAATAACCGGCGTGGTGCTGGCAGGCTTCAGGACGACTGTATTTCCCGAAACGAGTGCAGCTGAAGTCATGCCTGCCATAATGGCCAGCGGAAAGTTCCATGGTGGAATAACGACCCCCACACCAAGCGGGATATAAGTCAATTCATTGTCCTCGCCTGCAATCCGGGTCAAAGGCTGAGGTTCGCTAAGACGCTGCATCTCCCTGGCGTAAAACTCCATAAAATCAATGGCTTCCGCTGTATCCGCATCCGCTTCCGGCCAGGTCTTGCCTGCTTCATACACCATCCAGGCAGAAAACTCATGTTTGCGGCGGCGCATGAGCGCGGCTGCTTTGTACAAATACCGTGCGCGTTCATTCGGGTCCGTATGCTTCCAGGTTCGAAATGTTTCTGCTGCCGTCTGAATCGCCTGCTCTGCCAGCTCCTGATCCGCCTGGAAAATCGTTCCAACCTTCTGATCCTTGGCCGCCGGGTTTACGGAGGTTAAGGTACGAGTGCTCGTTATCTTTTGCCCGCCAATAATAATGGAATATTCCTGTCCCAGCTCGGATTCCACCTTGCGAAGTGCATTCTCAAAGGCTTCCTTGTTGGCCGGTACAGCAAAGGGCGTAAATGGTTCGTTAACAAAAGGGATATTCATGAATAATTCCTCCTTCAGGATGTTGGGGTTGCTGGCTGCTTGCCTGACTTGCCATGCATTTTTACTTATCACCCAATATATGTAGCAAGATCCGTGCCAACTCCGGTTGGGGAGGAATAAAATAAAAGATCTGCCCAATGCCCACGATGTCCAACCATTCCAATTTACGAATGATTCAGCGGAATACGACACTTTGGCACGATTCTTGCTTAATAAACGGATTATAAGAAGCATGATCCATAAGGAGGAAACTAGTGTGAGTATCGGAACGGAAATGTACCGCAAAACACTGCTGACTGTTGCGGGCAATAAAGCTGTGGAGAATCTGTCCATCAAATACGGCAAAAAACTGGCAGGCAAGTTTATCGCAGGCAACACACTGGAAGAAGCGCTGGAAGAGATTCGGGTTCTGAACAACAAAGGCATTATGGCCACACTGGATCATCTGGGAGAAGGCATTACCCGATTGAGCGAAGCTGCCTTGTACCGCGATGAATATATAAGGCTCGTGGAAGGCATTGCTCGCCAGGGTGCAGACTCCAACGTATCATTGAAGCCAACCCAGATGGGTCTTGCGCTCGACCCGGAGGAAGGTTATCGAAATATCCGCTCCGTGGCAGCACAGGCGAAGCTGCATAATTTGTTTGTCCGCATTGATATGGAGGACAGTCCATTCACCCAAGCCACACTGGATATCGTTCGCCGTCTTCATGCCGAGGGACTTCATAATACGGGAACGGTGCTGCAAGCCTATCTGCATCGGACTGAAGAGGATACACGGGACTTGATTCGTGAAGGCATCCGGCTTCGCCTCGTCAAGGGCGCTTATAAAGAGCCTGCCGCAGCAGCTTATCAGAACGCTTCCGAAGTCATTGAGCAATTCAAGTCCATGATTCGCCAGCATCTGGATCAGGGCGTCTACACGGCAGTAGCTTCACATGATGACCACATTATTTCATGGACCAAACAGTATGCCAAAGACCGGGGAATCTCTCCTGATGCGTTTGAGTTTCAGATGCTGTACGGACTGCGGATGAGCGAACAGGAACGGCTTGCCCGGGAAGGATACCGGATTCGCTGCTACGTCCCCTACGGAACCATGTGGTATCCATATTACACTCGCCGTCTTGCCGAAAAACCGGCAAATCTCTGGATGGTGGTCAAAAACATGTTTAGATAACCAGTTTCCTCTATGCATATAACCATGTGATCCCCGGTTTTTCAGGTCGCATGGTTTTTTCTATTCCACACCCTTATAGCACATTCCCCTCACGTTTAATGTCTAAAAAATAAGCATCCCAAATTGAAATGTCCAAAATTCGAGACACAACGCGATTCCCCCCATGTGTAAACCACCCTATTACGATGTCACTTTTCTTCACTTAATTCTAACTTAGGGACTTAATATATTTAAAACTAGTTAAAAAAGAGAAGCAATATGTATTTATGTAAGCGTATACTAATTTTGTTAACCTTGTCTATTTAGATTCCAACTCTTTAACACCTACACCCCATGTCAAAAAATATATACACAACTTATTTCGAGCGCTATAATATGTCTAACAATCATTCTCCGATCATTTCATTGCTCAACAACGATTCGTACCGCAAGTAGCGATGAACAAAACAGGTGTCGTTTCTGATCATCATGCTCGAATGAGGTGAAACCGATGAAACATTTACTTCCAGATGTGATGTCCCTTCTGAGGACAGACCTGAGTAATTTGAATGAGTCCCTTCCTATACCCATTATTTCTTCGTCCACCGACCTGTCAGAGACCTTTCACCATTTCAACGAAAGCCCCTACCTGCTGGTTCAGGATGAAGGTCTTCCAATGGGATATATTTCGCTAAATGATGTTTTGCAACAAATGCTGCACGCCCATCGCCTCATAGAGGCTTATTTTGAGACCACACTCGAAACGGCAGGGACTGCGCTAACCCTGATTAACGAAGAAGCCAAGGTGGCTTACTGGACGTCAGGTGCAGAGCATGTTTTTTCCATTAACAAAAAGGACATCATCGGACAGCCGGCAGCAAACTTTTTCCCACCTGATCGGCTGCAATCGCTCAAGACGCTGTACACTGGCGAAACCGTCTATCGCAAGCAGCATCAACCTCGGCCGGATCTGTTTGCTCTCATCAATGCTCGTCCAGTTGTACTGGATGGGCGCATTGTGGGTGCGGTAGCTGCCGAAGTAGATATAACAACTGAAATTCGCCTGCATCAGGAATTATTACATATGACATCCAAAGTTCAGCATTTGGAGAAAGCCGTCGCGCGTTTGCGCCCGGATTTGGACCCGTTCGCAGGAATCAAAGGCAGCAGCCCGGTCATCAAACAGTGTCTCGAGACCATACGCAAGATCAGCACGACCTCAGCCACGGTACTTATTCTCGGGGAGAGCGGAACAGGCAAGGAGTTGTTTGCCAAAGCCATTCATGACCTGCGCGAGCCGCAGACAGCCCCCTTTATTGCCATTAACTGTGGAGCCATCCCCGCTTCTTTGTTCGAGAGTGAGTTGTTTGGATACGAGAAAGGGGCATTTTCCGGGGCAGATCCAAAAGGGAAAAAGGGGAAAATTGAACTTGCCGAAGGCGGTACACTCTTTCTGGATGAGATCGGCGAAATGCCACTGGATCTGCAGGTAAAACTGCTGCGTGTACTTCAGGAGAAGAGCTACTTCCCCGTTGGCGGAACACGCATGAAACAGGCGAATTGCCGGATTATCGCGGCAACCAACCAGAATCTGCTGGGCATGATTGCCAAAAACCAGTTTCGGGAAGATCTCTACTACCGCCTGAATGTCATTAATCTCATCATTCCTCCCCTGCGCATGCGCAAGGAAGATATATACGAACTAACCCAAAGCTTTCTCCAGGAGTTCTCTCTGCTCTATAACCGCCACATCGAACTGGTCCCTCCCGAAGTATTCAAGCTGCTGTTCAGCTATGAATGGCCAGGCAATGTAAGGGAGCTTCGCAATGTGATTGAACGCATCACCATTCTTACAACAGACGGTGAGGTCAAGCCGGAATATCTGCCGGAATCCCTCACCTTAACTGTGGAACTGCCGTCTTCCACAGCTGATGAGCCAGCAACGTTACAAACTATAACAGATCTGGCATCACTGTCTTCTACCGGAGACGTACGGGAAATCATTCAAGAAGACAACAATGGCCCCTCATTTGAAGTCTCTCCCCTGTCCTATCAGGAACAGATGGATGCATATGAATCGAATCTCCTGCTCCAGTGTCTACAATCAACAGGTGGTAATAAGCGGACACTCGCGAGGCAGCTCGGCATCTCACGAGCAACGCTCTATAACCGAATGAAGAGACTTGGTCTATGACCAGCCTCTTCTTCATTTTTTCCATATGAAGTTATAATACCCGTGCCAGCCGGATCAGCGCAGTTCGCAAATGGCGGTAAAATGTCGCCCGGCTCATCGAACAGGCCTGAGCCGCGGCCGTCGGATTGCCCGCATGGGTCCAGTAAGCTGCATACAAAAGCATCTGGTCCTGCTGAGAAATTCCGTGGGCACGTCCCTCCAGCAAATCCAGCACGCGCAGCTGCAGCTCCATCCCATCTTGCACACCTTTTACTCGTGCAGCATAGGTATGCAGTTCACCTGGAGAGTGCAGATGTGCCAGCATTTTTCGCAAATCCGATTCAGTCCAGGGCAATTGATCCATGTCCCCATCTTTCGAGCCATGCTGTATCCTGCTCCCTTGGTTTTCGGGATCCAGCAGGGACATTACCCATTCTCCGAATTGTCCATTGCGCAAATCCAGATCCAGCACATCCGCCTGATCTTCATACTGGTCACAGACGCGAGTTCGCGCTCGCCTCATTCGAAAACCGATGCTTTGTAAAAACAACTTGAGGTTCGGGTTGGTAGCGACCAGCATCACTCTCGCCCCGTCACCCAGCAGGGACAATCTGTCCAATGCCATATAGCCCACGAGTTCTTCACGTTTGTAACCCGGCACATCGTCCCTTGCAGCTGCCAGTACGGCAAAATGGGTATCCGTCTGATCCGGATCACAATGCAGTTCCTGCGGGGTAAAGCATTCCTTCATTTCTGCCGGAAAATATCTTAGCAGCATCTCACTGCTCTCCCGGTGGACGAGTACCGTAATAAACATGGCAATGGGATCACCGCTCCTGTCACGCATCAATACAATTCCTTCAGGATAACGCTGTGCCAACTCATCTAAAAAAGGACGGTAAGGCTCCGCCTGCCATGGTTCTACACTGTATCCGCACCATTCCTCCAACAATCTGTGCAGTAAGGGCAGGTCACCTTCCCGCATCACCTCCAGCGGTGAAAACAGGGAATCGGTGGATACATCCGCATATTTTCGATGCTGAAGCATGGATTCCTGACACAAAAGGAGCATCCTCCGGGCAATCTGTCGCTGTTCATGCGGTCCGGCCTGTGCATGAAGAGGCATTAACAAGCCCGCAATACGTACACGCATGGCTTGCAGCCGCTGCGGCTCACGCTGACGAAAGTCCCGAAGCAGGTGCAATCTGGCCAGATCATGCAATGCCAGACCATCCGGATCCGAGCGGATGAAGGACATTCGCTTAAGCGCCTGGTACTCTTCCAGTGTGACCTCCGTTTGCAGGACAGAAGATAACAATTCCTGATTCGCTGTTTCGAGCAGCGTGAGTACCTCGATCATGGGATGCAGCCGCGGCAGCGTCAATTCAAGCAGCAGCCGTGCACTGATCATGTATGACAGTTCTGCCCACTCCGCCAGGTTTACATTTTGTCGATGGTTCGCCGCTTCCACCGCAAGGGCAAGCCCAAACGGATGCCCGTCCGTCATGCGTGCAATGGTCCCCGCCATGCCGGTATTTAACGATCCAGCACTAGCAATGTATTCCGAAACTTCTTCATTCGTAAAATGCTGAAGCGGCATCTGCACCAGACGCTGCTGCAAACGGGGATGCGATCGCCATGCCGTAGTTGGTTTAGATCTTGATGCCAAAATGACCAGTACCCCGGCAGATGAAAGTTTGGTCACAAAAACCTCCATAAACCAACTTTCCAGCAAGGCAAGCTCTTCATAATTGTCTACCGCAATCACCAATCTCTTGTGCACTGATGTTTCATTCAGACGGCTAAGAGGCCGGAGATCGACATTGCTCTCCATCGTTTCCAGCCCCAAAGTCGAGGACAGATACTCCAAAAAGACCGAGGGGGTTGAACCACAGGATCTGCCATCCATCCATATGGCCGTAGCCCCCCGATTACGGGATACCGACAACATCTCCGAGAGCAGGGATGATTTGCCGATCCCTCCCATTCCCATTACTGAAAAAATGGTTAAAGGAGCTTCCGGATCGTCAAACCATCGATCGAGGGTCATCATCTCCTTGGCCCGTCCTACAAAACGTTTGCCATGTTCATCGTGTCTGTCGCTCTGTACCTCACTACTGTTTCCCATGTATGTCCTCCGTACTAGATACTGCTACTTTTACTATACGCGATACCCTTGCAAAATTGAGACTATATTGAGACGCGCAGTAACACATGAAATGATAAAATCTTGAAGAAAGCCAAATAATTGAAAAATCTCTAAACAGCGTGATGCAAACGTTTAACACGGGATAGATGAACTAATTTCGCTGTTTAAACATAATTAACCGTTCCGCCAATCGAGCACACCGATCTAGTGGCATTTGCCTATGGCAGACTCTGAAATACATAAGCATTCACTGATCTCAAACTTCTTGCTTACCTTCCATATACCATAAGACGATATTCCAGGAAAGGCGGATTTGTGTGAGAAAAAACCTCGATATCTGTAATTTGAGCGGACAACTCGGAATCAAACATGAACGATTGGTTGAATGGTTGGGAGAAAAAGAACTTTATTCCCAAAAGTCAGAGATAGGGGGCAGCACTGATCGAACGTTATCTCCTTACCGATTAGCGGCTCCTACTTCATTATCCCTTGCCCCATCCACGGGTCAACCCAAGCTCTTTCGCGGTCGACGTTCCGTGTCAGGTCATTCGATTTTGCCAGAACTGCGTCCGTCCCGCCGTATCGGTAAAAACTACTAAACCACTTTTCCACTGCTTCCACAGCATCAGGAACGTTGAGCCTGTTCATCCTCAATCATGTTATGAGCAAGAAGCGCCATCTCCAGGCAGACTCTTCTCCCCTGTTCCATAAAACCAGGTCCCATCAGCTCTTCCAGCTTCTCCAATCGATTGTACAAAGTCTGTCGATGTATGAACAATTGGGCAGCAGCGTCACGCTTGGAACCAAAATTTTGCAAATAGGCTTCAAGCGTCTCCACAAGCTGGAGGTGGTGTGTACGGTCATATTCGATCAGCACACCCAGATGGTCGTTCACGAAAGGGCGAAGGAACGATTGAGGCAGCGCCTTCAACATTTGATATATACCCATACGTTCGTAAAAGCAGATATGTTCCATCCGCTTCACGGATCGGGAAACCTCAATAACCTGATAAGCTTCCTGCAGACTCTCCGGCATGCCGGTCAAGCGGTTGCGAATCTTGCCAAACCCGGCATGAATCGCAACCTGCTTCAGATTGCGACCCGCAAACCGTCTCACATCACCAATAATGTTTTCAAGTGCTTTAGCCAGCTTCTGGGACGTAGATGTACTGCTCTCTTCCTTGGCACAGCATAGGTAGACCTGGTTATTTTTCAGCATGATCAGGCTGGGCAGATTGTTCTTCTTAAGCAGGGATCTTAACAAAACCAGAATATCCTGATGGTTTGCCTCCATCCGTTCCCGTCCTGTCCCTTTCAGCTGATGCTCAATTTCAATAACCCCTCCAGCAAACCAGTACTGGCCCTTCACCAGCAATCGAAGTCCCATCCGGGTCTGTGCCTGCTCCTCCTGATGGATATGACCATTCATCAAATCCTGAATTAATTCATTCTGATTGCGGACCATCTTCTCTTCGAGAAACTGCGAACGCAGGGTCAAAGCTGCTGCTGCTTTCGCTGTATAATCAAGCAGCAGCTTGAGGTACTCCACTGGTGCAGAAGGATGCACGATCATGCCCACTGCAGAGAACACCTGGCCAAAACAGACGACCGGGTGACACAGCAATACATTCTGTTCATCGATGCGAAACCATAATTCGGTATCCGAATCATTGAGATCCAAATGCTCCACTTCCTGTTCATACCAGGTATAGATTGCCTGCTCCATCTCCGGGGGGAGACCTGGCACGAAGCTGCCTGGCTCCATGGAAGAGATGTACACAACCGGTTTGGCCGCATATTCATGAAGCAGATTCAGTACAGCAGACATGTCGGTACTCTGTAACGTCCGCTGCTGAAGCTGACGTGAGTACGTCTCCAGACTCTTAAGCAGCTGGTGCTGGTGATTAATGAGCAGAGCATGAATATCCTGTGTAATCTCAACGAACCTTACCGGCTGTTCAAATACGATGAGCGGAAACTGGTGACTGTCCGCAAGTTTAATTAATTCTTCAGGAATGCCATGTATGCTGGTGCCGAACTCGACGCACAACCCCGCCGCTTCACTCTGAATCAGCTGAAGCAGATATTCTTCACGTCCCTCTTCCGATTGAAGCCACAGCCCAGTGGATAATATAAGGTCATGGGGACTGACATATGGAGAAACATTGGTAATCTCCAAGACATGAACCCATCCGACCTGACGAGATGTTCCCCCTTGTCCTGCAGCCAGACGCGCTTTGGCAAAGACAGGCCGTGCCAAAAGATCCTTTATCGTAAAAACACGATCATTTCTCAATATCGATCCCTCGTAATGTTATTTTTTCTTACATTATAATTCATGGACAAATGTCCTGAACAGCCCTTTTCGACATGATGTTGATTAAACCTTCGAAAACATAGACATAAAGTAAGGTGCAAATCCGTTAGTCAGGTCATAAACTTGTAGTATAAGTTGACAACCATTAAATGGACGAGGTGCATGGGTATGAGAATCGGAATTCCAAAAGAAATCAAAAACAATGAAAACCGTGTAGCCATAACCCCTGCCGGTACTGCTGATTTTGTCAGAGCGGGGCATCAGGTGATGATTGAGCAGGGCGCAGGATTGGGCAGTGGATTTACGGACAGCGAGTATCAGGCAGCCGGAGCTGTCATTCAGGATCTGGCCCAAGCCGTTTGGTCAGAGGCGGATATGATTATCAAGGTCAAAGAACCGCTTGCGAGTGAGTACGCCTATTTCCGTCCAGGACTGATTCTCTTCACCTATCTGCACCTGGCTGCGGAACCAGCACTGGCCAAAGCGCTCATCGAAAGCCGGGTAACCGCCATAGCGTATGAGACGCTTGAGGTTAACGGTACGCTCCCATTGCTAACCCCAATGAGTGAAGTTGCCGGACGAATGTCGGCTCAGATCGGGGCCCAGTTGCTGGAGAAAACCGAAGGTGGCAAAGGCATTCTGTTATCCGGTGTCCCTGGTGTTACCCGTGGCAAGGTGGCCATTATTGGCGGAGGTACGGTCGGTACCAATGCGGCAAAAATTGCAATTGGTCTGGGAGCGGATGTGACCATCCTTGACCTGAATTTGAATCGCCTGCGCCAGCTGGATGATATATTCGGCAATCAGATTCATACGCTGGTATCCAGTGCATCCAACATTGCGGCAGCTGTCGCTGCTGCAGATCTGCTGATCTGTGCGGTGCTGATCCCCGGCGCCAAAGCGCCCAAACTCGTCACCGAGCAGATGGTTACGACCATGGCACCCGGATCGGTCATTGTGGATGTGGCGATTGATCAAGGCGGGATTGTCGAAACCATTGATCATATCACGACCCATGATGAACCAACTTATGTGAAACATGGTGTCGTGCATTATGCGGTAGCGAACATGCCAGGCGCGGTGCCGCGCACGTCCACGGTGGCGCTGACCAACGCCACCATGCCTTATGCGCTGCAGCTGGCCAACCATGGTGCAGCCTCCGCGATTCGCGGCAGTGCGTCCATTCGCAGCGCGGTCAACGTGCTGAATGGACATATCACGTATGAGGCAGTTGCCCGGGATCTCGGGCATGCCTATGTTCCTGCAGGACAGGCGCTGGAGAATCCTGCCGCTGTCCAGTAATCTGTATATGGTCGTTCCACCCGGCGCCTTGTCGCTGGCCTGTGGAACGAGAAGAAGCGCCAGTCCGGTCAGGCATTGACCGAACTGGCGCTTCTTGATTTATTTTTGCATGGAATAGACTCGTGTATGGTTATAAGTTCTGGGTATTCATATGGTTCAAACTGCTCGGTCACTGCACACTTCCCGGAAATTGCAATCCCTGCATGCCCGGTGTGAGGGCATCGGGGTAAAGTACGCCATCTCCTTTGGCCGATTGTAATACTCATCCGCCACGCAGGAACGCATCTCTTCGATATATCTTCCCACATTGTCCTCGACCTTCTGCAGTTCCTCTTCGGTCGGGGTAAACTCGCGATGTGTTCCGGTCAACAGATATTCCACTCGCAGCTCAATCTGCTCCAGCGGCACCCGGTAATGGTCCCTCACATACGCTGCATACAGCATCAGCTGATCCGTGAAGTCATCCTCCTTGCCTGTCTTCCAATCCACAATCACAATGTTGCCGTTGCTGCGGCGATACAGCAAGTCCATCTTCACATATACACGCGTATCATGCAGGATCATGGTGTCCCATTTCTCAATTTCCAAAATGTCCGTACTCGCCCGGGACAGGTCTTCCCAGGTAAGCGTCTGATACATATTGTGGACACATGCCGAAGCTCGCTCCTTGATGGTTGCAATTCGGTCATTCAGCGTGTCATCTCCGTAATAGATCTCGGATAACATCACCCGGTTCTTCGGGTCCAGCCGCCACTGATCAAGATCCATGGATTCCACATAGGCCTGATTAAGCAGCTTGCGCATCGTCTGTTCCAGAAAATGCTCACGCGGCTTGTCTTTGCCTTCCTCCCTGCTGCGAACCGCAGACTCACACATGCGGTGTGCAAGATCACCAAACACGAGATATAGATTGCTGAGCTGTTTTAATCGGTACAGTCGAACCTGCATCTCATCAGCCGATTCGGTCTTCCAGCCGTTATGGGCTCCGTAATAATGATAATAATATTTGCGCAGGCACTCATCGAACATGCTTGCCCGCGACTGCGAATAAGACCACTGCGGGTATTGTGCCATAAGCTGTTCTGCCTTTCTGTATACCGGATCTGCTTGAGATCCCTTGATGCTCACAGTATAAAGGATAGGGTAAAAATGCCGCAAGCTCTCCCGCTATTTTCTTCTGCACGCAACCGTTTCCGATTCGAAGCGTAACGTTTATATAGTAACATCACCAAAAGATGAAATTGCGGAGCAAAACGCATAATATACTAAATAGAGGACAGGATGTTGCATATCATTAGAACATGTACAGGCATATCCTAAAAGGAGGCACCACCCATGAATCGACCGGATTGGTTCCAGGCGGAAATAGCTTTGCAACAGATCCAGGTCATTGGCAGCGACCGGAATGAGCTGGTGAATATCATCGGTCATGCAGAAGGTATCTATTGCATCGGAACAGGTACGGATGCGGCTGTCTTTACCTATGACGGATTGCCGCAATACGCCTTCAAAGTGTATTCTGATCACGCGCTGGAGAAACTGGAGAACGAGAAGCGGGTCTATGAACAACTCAGAGGATTGCCTTATTTCCCCACTTATTACGGCAGCGGACGAAACATTCTCGTGATCAGTTATGAACCCGGAGATACCCTGCTGGAGTGTCTGGAAAAAGGAATCCCGGTTCCCGAGCAGGTCATGATTGATGTCGACGAAGCCCGTGCAGCCGTACGCAGCCGGGGCCTGAATCCACGGGACATGCATCTCAAAAATGTGCTGCTTCAGAATGGACGTGCGAAAGTGCTTGATGTATCCGAGTACATTAAGGAAGGCAATGACAATCGATGGGAACATCTCGTCTGGGCTTATCACAACATTTATCCAAAAATCAAAGGCACGCCCATTTCACCACGTATGCTGCAGACGATCAAATGGGGTTACAATCAGCTGGATCAAGCCAATCTCAAAATGGACGACCTTTCCAAAAAAGCAAATCGCCTGTTCGCCAGGTTTATGAAATAAGAATGGAAGGTTAGATGCCTTCTCACTTCAGAGCATTAATAATTCAAACCCGGATCAGAGCCAGAGATGGCAGCTATCCGGGTTTTTCCGTACGTACAAGGGAGATCAGTGCAGTCTTCCAGTCTCCTTCTTCATCCGCCCCTCGGAAGGAGTCATCCCCTTGTACTGCTTATACAGTTTCGTAAAATAATTGGCATTGTCGCACCCCACTCTGGCAGCAATCTCGGTTATGGTCAGATTGCTGGTTCGCAGCAAGTGTTCGGCTTCTGTCATCCGACATCCATTCACGTATTCGACGAAGGTACGGCCCGTCAGTTTTTTAAACATTTTGCAAAAATGATATGTATTCAGTCCCACCTGACTGGCCGCTTCGGTCACGGACATTTTATCGGCAGCATTGGCTTCGATATGTTCGATCAATTGTTTAAACCTTTCCCGGTTTGGAAAATACGAACCCGTTGTTCTTTCCGGAAGCTGCTGGGGCATAAAGGTACGGGCCAGCATCGTAAACAAGGCGTGCAGTTTGGACTTTGCAACGAGCTGGTAGGCAGGCGGCTGCATAACCATCTCTTCAATCGCATCATGGATTAGCGAGTAGTAGTCGAGGCAGATCCTGTCCTGCTCCGCTGGCTTTACCGGAAAGCGAATTCGCCCCTCCAGATACGGAGCCACGTACTGCAAATGAAGTGGATCATGCGTGAAGTCATGAAATAATGCCGCATTGACGACGACCGAATCATACTCCAAATCCCCCTCTTCCAGGGCATAACCCACGTGAAGCGTCCCTCCCGGAATGACCAGTACCTCTCCCGGTCCAGCCGTATAAGGCCTGCTGTCAATATGAAACACGGCGTTGCCCTTACGCATGGCAATCAATTCAAAGTGCTCATGCCAATGCAGATACATGATACACTCTTCCGATTTCATGCCTGAGCAGCGATTCTGGAACAGTTGAAACGGATGTGATTTATGATCAATTCGGGTATTTTCGTGAAGCGCTTTCAGGTCCAGCACGGCCTCTTCCCCTTCCTCACAAAATCGGACTAATATTGCACAAGATTGTATAGAGCCACACGGCAGATGCGCGGCTATAATGAGTGTGTCACGAAGTACTATAAGCCAATATTGGAGTGAAATACAACCATGAAAAATCAATTGCGCATTGGCACCCTCGTGGGTGGAGCAGATGCTGTCCGTGTAATCCCGCAGATCATGAAACATGGTTTCGAATCATTCAATCTGACCTTCTGGCAAACGACAGGTGATCTGGACCTTACCGAAACAGCCAAACGTGTCCGCGAGCTGGTAGACGAACATGGCATTACCATTTCTGCAGTCAGTGTTTTCGGCAATCCGCTGACCGGTGCCGGGAACAACGCAGACACATTAGCCAGCTGGGAACGGGTAATTGATCATGCCCACTTGTTTGGAGCGGATATTGTCTCCGGCTTCACGGGACGTCTTACCGATCAGCCCATTGACGAGTCCATACCGCGGTTTAAGGAGGTTTTCGGCGAATTGGCACGCCGGGCGGCAGACCGGGGTGTACGAATTGCTTTTGAAAACTGTGATATGGACGGAACTTGGCAGAAAGGCGACTGGAATATCGCCCACAATCCGACGGCTTGGGAAATGATGTTCAATGCTGTTCCGGATGAAAACATTGGCCTCGAGTGGGAGCCTTGCCATCAGATGACCAGCCTCATTGACCCGATTCCCCAGCTTCGCAAATGGGCGCCCAAAGTGTTCCACGTGCATGGCAAGGATGCAACCATTGCCTGGGATATCGTCAAGGAACATGGTGTTCATGGTCCACATGAGTTTGTCTGGCATCGCACGCCCGGCTTCGGAGATACCAACTGGTCCGACATCATCACCATTTTGCGGCAAAACGGATACCAGGGAACGATCGACATTGAAGGCTGGCACGACCCGGTGTACAGAGATGAATTGGAAATGACGGGACAGGTGCACGCTCTTCGCTATCTGAAACAATGCCGCGGCGGTGATTTTGTTCCGAATCCGGTATAAGGAGATGATTGAGTGAGTCAGCAGCATCGGATAGTTGTCGCAGGTTGTGGAGCCATGTCCAATACTTGGGTGGACTACGCCATGCAAAGACCGGACACGGAAATCGTTGGGCTTGTCGATCTACAGGAACACCAAGCAGCAGCATTGGCTGCACGGCACGGTCTCTCCTGTCCCATTTTTACGGATATTGCTGAGGCCATTAAAGCTACAGAAGCCAATATTGTATTTGATGTCACCATTCCCGCAAGTCATTATGGCATCGCCATGACAGCATTGCAGCAAGGATGCCATGTGTTTGGCGAAAAGCCACTGGCAGAATCCTTCGCTGAATGTGAGGACATTGTCCAGACTTCACGCAAGACAGGCCGCATCCAGGCTGTGATGCAGAATCGCCGCTTCGATCCGCGCATTCGTGCCTTTCGGGAGCTTATCGCCGGAGGCAGCATTGGCAAGGTCGGTTATGCGGGGGCAGATTTTTTCCTCGGACCTCATTTTGGCGGATTCCGTGATATGATGGACAGTCCGCTGCTGCTGGACATGGCCATTCATACATTTGATCAGGCCAGACTTATCCTCGGAGCCAATCCAGTGTCGGTCTACTGTCACGAATTCAATCCTCCGGGTTCCTGGTATGCAGGCAATGCAATGGCTTTATGCATCTTCGAAATGTCTGACGGTTCCGTATTCAACTATCGCGGATCCTGGTGTGCAGAAGGTGCACCTACCTCATGGGAAGCGTCATGGCGTGTAACAGGAGAAAAAGGGACGGCCATCTGGGATGGACATGATGATATTTATGCAGAAGTTGTTGCTGCGGAGCACCTTGGTCCTGACGGAAAACCTTCCTTTTTCCAGCCTTCAGAACGAATTGAAGGTCAGCTGCCTGTGATGGAGAAATCCGGACATCATGGCTGCCTCGAAGACATGTTCACTGCGCTCGAATCGGGGCGACTGCCAGAGACGGATTGCAGCGACAACCAGTTCAGCATGGCGATGGTGCTCGCTTCCCTGGAAAGCGCCCGCTCGGGCCGGAAAGTGTTCATTGCCGATCTGCTGAAAACAATGTAGCACGGAGACTTTCCACAGCTTCATAAACAGTCAAGCCCAACCGCACAGATTTGTGGGTTGGGCTTGACTGTTTAGTATTTTGTTGCATCTTCACAAAATGATAACAGCGATCGAAAGATGGTAATGCAATTGCAGTATTTGAGTGTAACAGTATAACCAATTTATATCCCTCTATAGGATCTCTTTTTTCATTGCTTTGTACACCAGCTGCGAGAACAGACTGTTGGACCAGGCAAACCACGGTCTTGTAAAGGTGTCCGGATCATCGGCATGAAAGCCTTCATGCATATACCCCGTCCCTGCATCTGTATTCTCCAGAAGTTCAATCATCTCCAGCATCTCCTCGTCATTGTCCGCCGTCAGTCCCTGCATGGACAGCGCCATATGCCAGATATATCCTGGCGGAGTATGCGGACTTCCGATCCCTTTGGCTGCTTGCCCTTCATAATAGAACGGATTCTCCTTGCTTAAAATAAACCGGCGCGTATTCTGATACACGGCATCCTCCGCTGACGCATATTCAAAATACGGGATGGACATCAGCCCCGGCGTCCCCGCATCATCCATCAGGCAATAATTGCCGTAACCGTCTGTTTCGTAGGCATAGATTCGTCCATAGACCGGATGATTGTATATGCCGTAAAGAGAGATCCCATGACGAATCTCTTCTTCAAGCCGTGTCATTTCGCTAACCAATTGTTCGTCCCGGAATACCCATTTGGCGATCTCCCCCATCTGGCGCAGGGTCACCGCAGCAAACATATTTGCAGGGATGTTATAGTGAAAATCACAGGCATCATCACTCGGACGAAAACCGGACCAAATCATTCCCGTATAGTTCACAGGCATTCCGAGTCCTGCATTGCGCATCGTATCATGGGCAGGACAATTGCGGCGCATAAACCGGTATGGCGATTGCTCGGCATGACGCTGCTCTGTTTGCCATAAATGGACCACACTCTCCATCACCCGTTTGAAGCGATCATCGAAAATATCTGTTAATTCCGTCTCACGCCAGTATGTATAGGCCAGTTTCATGGAGAAACAAAGGGAATCCAGTTCAAACTTGCGCTCCCACACCCATGGCGACATCTCGGTCTCATCATTCGCATCCCAGTGCCAGCCATTGGCCGTTTCGTTGAACGCATTGGCATAAACATCGATGTCAGCATAGAACATATGCCGTTTGATCAGTCCTCCGATAATCCGCTGTAATGCTACATCTTCCTTCGCGAGCGGCACATAATGCATGACTTGTTCCACTGAATCACGCAGCCACATGGCTGGAATATCTCCGGTAATGACAAACGTTGTCCCATCCTCAAGCAGCTTGGTCGTCGTTTCCAATGTATTGGGAAAGCAGTTGCGGAACTGCGCAAGCAGTCTCGGTCTGTGCTGCAGCTGCTGGTCCGCCTCGATCAGAATATCTTGCACAGCCTGCGGCAATTCCAGATGTGGCATGGGGATTTTCGGTAATTTGAACTGTTCCATGGGCGTTATCTCCTTCGACATGAAGTATGGTTGGGTGTCTGGATTTAGCTGCTCTTTTACTCTCCCAGAGATGGTGTCTTCTTTTCGCAGGTTTATTATTGTTATTTTTGTTATCATAATATATAATAACGTTATTAAGTGTAGTGTACTGTGTCTTGGTGATGTCGTCAATTTAAAACTGCTACGAGTTCACTTCAAAATAATATTTGTTTACATATGAAGGAGTCATGAAAATGTCCCGCAAAGTATCCATTCAGACGCTGGCTGACCAGCTTGGATTATCCAAATATGCCGTTTCCCGTGCACTCAGTGGCAAGACTGGAGTCAGCGAGTCCACCCGCGCCCGTGTGCTTGAATTAGCCAGAGCTCTGGGATACCGTCAAAACACGCCTGGCAGTAGTGGTGCACCCACGGCTGCAGATCAATCGGAACCACCGTTTGCGCTCATCTGCATGAATCAGCTAAACCGCGGGGAGCCTCACTACTGGCAGCGGGTGTTATCCGGTATGATCTCTGGCTGTAATGAGCGTGGCTGGCATCATGCCATTGTATCCCCTTCACTTGGTACCGGGGATGAACATACACCGCCGGAACGGGCAATCGCTCCGCATCTGGACTGGGAACGCTGCGCTGGCGTCATTGTTATGGGTGCATTTCCTCATGCCGTTCTGCAGCGACTTGCTCAGACAGGCCGTCCCATCGTTCTGGCGGATCATCAGGAGCCGCTCCTGAACTGCGATACGATCAGCCATGATAATCTGGAGGCAGGCATCACCGTGGTCCGGTATCTATTATCACTACAATCACGCAGAATCGGATTAATCACGGACGACGGCCGTGCGGCCAGCTTCGCCCAGCGCAAGATTGGTATGGAGCTGGCATTGAATCATTTTCATACAGGTCAGGGTCACATCGCGACATTCCGGGAGTGGAATGTTCCTTATGAGCAAGGGGAATGGGTTAACCAACTGGCAAAAGAGATCATGCAGATGCCCGAGGATGAAAGACCCGATGCATGGATTGGAGTGAATGATGATATCGCCTTGCAATGGATGAACAAGCTGCAGGAGATGGGGATCTCTGCGCCTCAAGACTGCCGCGTGATCGGCATTGATAATGTCCACTCTGCCGCTACTTCTTCCCCACCTTTGACGACGGTCAATCTGTGTAAGGAAGAACTTGGACAGCGGGCCATTGAGGCTTTGCAGCGACGCATTGAACGCCCAGGTACACCGAAGGAGACGGTCATGCTCGCCACTTCCCTTATTCCACGGGAATCGGCTTAACTACGTTCGGGCAAACGTCTAGCATTATTGTGCCGGAACAGACGCAAAGAAGGCCTCACACTTATAATGTGCGAAGCCTTCTTCATGCATTGCAAATGTGTGTTTATTAACAATTCGTTGGTCTCTCTGGAATGATCATCATTTCTGCCATGGTAGGCTTGTATACGTGGGCAAATCAACTTCCCAATCAACATCACTAAAATCCTGCTTCAAGACCGTTCGTTTTATGGTAAGTTTTGTCCCCTTGTTCTTATAAAAGCCACGGATAATCAGTCTGAGATCCTCTATGGTATACTCTCCCTTGCTATTGGGTTGACCTGTAGAACTACCCATTAATTCAACAGGATATTCTGTTCCTTGATCATCAATAGCCACCAAATGCTCGTTATAGTTAAAGTGCTTAATAGTGGTGCTGCTAGTTCCTTCTAGAACAAGGGAGGATTCTTTCTCCAATTGCCCCTTTGATAAATTATATGTTTCCTGTGCAGCTTCAAAACTATAATCATGCAATGCAATTTTACCGTCCGGATCATCATACTGTATCGGTTTGCTGCGGATCTGTTCCAAATCCACCTCAATGAGTTTCTCTTCCTTCACCGGAATGGTGTAGCCATCCAGTACAAAGCGAATCTTCTTCGCATCCACCGTCACAAATGCAGGGTCCCACGTCTCAGACAATCTCATCTGTCCCCCATCCAGGCTTAACTGGCTTGTATCCCGTAATCTGAATTTGGCTTGACGGGCATTCGACCTGCTTCCGTTAAATACACGGTACTCATTAGTTTCAGGTATCTCCAGATGGTACAGCAGTTCCATTTGTTCCTCCCAATCCTCTCCGACTTTTGCACTCAACTGATCATTCAGACTTACATTCATATCAAGCCGGGTTCCGTTTGGCGTTCGTACCAGCTGCGTCATATCCAATTTCAAACCTTCCGGCGTTGTATATGTGTTATTCATAGGAGCTTCTACAGCCAGGGATTTGGCTTTGGTCATATCGATGTTGAACTGGAAGCTCCAATCCACCGTGACATCTTTATCTTCGTACGATTTTGTCTCGAAATTATAATAGCTTCCTATATTCAAATGCCCCAGCTCCCCACGTACAACTACCTCATCAGGAATATTATCGTGCAGCTGAAATGCAAATCGTTCAACTGTAGAATTACTTGATCTGGTATCTCTAACGAGACTAGCAACCTGTCGCCCCTGATCATCCGTAATATGGATTCTCCCCATTTCAGGGGTTAACGCAGTTAGATTTAAACCATCAGGCATGGTTTGTTGCGTAGTAATTACGATCTGCGAGCGATCCACAAGCACATCCTCGATCTTGAGCGTGTAGCCCTGATCCTCGATATGAATATTTGGGTTAACTACAAGACCGAGTGGCTTGAGACGTTTGTAATCATCGGCGAGATAGGAGTACTTCAGTTCCTCTGGTACAGGAATATTGGGAAGTGGAGGATTATTCACTGCGTTGACCGCAGGTTGTTCAGGCCCTATTTTATAATCCCTAGCAAACCAGGCTCCCCCTGCAAGAATTACAACAGCCGCTGCTGTAACCCCCATACGGCGCATCCAATGGGTTCTAGAAGCCTTTTTCACGAATAAATTCCTGTCTGCCTCACTGTCCATGGACACATCAACCAGTTTCTTCATCACCTGAAGTGTAAAGTCTGCATCCGGCTCCTCGCGGAACAAATGCTGTTCCCATAATCGGTCCTCATCATTTGGAATAGGCTTCATATGTAGCCAACCCTCCTTTGCGCTCCATCTGTTTCTTCAGCATCTTTTTCCCGCGGTACATGGCGTTACGAACCTGTGCTGCACTCATGCCGGTGATATCTGAAATTTCTCCATAGCTCAGCTCATTGGTATATTTCAACAGCAGGACAAGCCGATAAGATTCCGGCAGTTGTTCCATCTGGCGGTATATTTCCCGCTGCATCTCCTTATGCAGCACATGCCTTTCCGGTGTTTCTTCACTGGCTGGCTCCATACCGGGTTCATTTGCCATCATCACGGGTTTCTTTTGCCTGATAAAATCCCGCATCCGATTCACAGCGATGGTATATACCCAGGAAGAGAAACTGCTTCCTTCCCTCCGGGTTGGGAGATAGCGATAGATCTGGATAAACGTGTCCTGTGCAAGATCCTGCGCATCCGGATGACTCGCGCCCATTCCGCGTAGAATGCCGTAGACTTTATTTTTATATCGATCCACGAGCACGGCAAAAAGCTGTTTATCCCCCGCCATAATTCGCTCGATGAGCTCCTCCTCCTGCATATGTTGAGTCATGTAATCCCCCTTCTCTACAGCTTCCATGCATGGTTCTGTACTATATAGACGGAAGTACTTTCCAAAACTTCTCACTTTATCCCAAAAAAAAGAATTCGCTCCGATCCGGTTATAGCCGGTTGGGCGAATCCACATCGAGCTTTGGCTAAGTTAGTAAACCTGTTCAGCCTCTCTCTCCCGCTTATAATCCTCATCGTTTCTGCGAAACAAAGTCACTAAGCTGTGAGTAGATAGCAACAATCTCATCCATCGACATGCGTACCAGTCCGCTGGAGGACGGTGCAACGAATTCCTGAATTTCCGGGACTACCGGGTCGTCCTGGAAGCCCCACTGCACTTTCGCGCGCTTGCTGTACTGGGTGTACACTCCTTTTCCAACAAAACAGGCAACTTCCGGTCGGTACTGCTCCAGCTTTTGCCGCAAAATCTGGCGTCCCTCCGCATATTCTTCACGTGTAATATCTTCCACGCCTCTAGTGGGCCGGGCTACAATGTTGGTAAATCCATACCCTAGTTTAAGCAGCTCACCGTCTTCTTCCGGATGATATAAACGAGGAGTCAAGCCGGAACGTTCAAGAATGCGCCAGAAACGGTTGCCTTTATAGGCATAATGATGACCGGTTTCGCCTGATGTAATGCTGGGATTGAATCCGATAAACAGAATCGATAACCCAACATCCAGATGATCTGGAATCATATTCACATGACCTCCTTGGTGTATAAAATGATATAATGGTTGAAGTGTTTTCGAAATCGGACTGAAATTTTCATGAAAAAGGAAGCTGAACTGATGATAGCAGACATCATGCTTGAAGTCGTCCTGCCCGTCTTTCTCCTGATCGGAGTCGGGTCCTGGATGCAAAAGGTGTTCAAGCTCGACTTGTACACCCTCGCCAAAATCAATTTCTATTGTATTACCCCCGCAGCCGTCTTTATGAGCATGTATCATTCCGATATGTCGGGTGAACTGCTCGGGACTGTCACTCTGTTCTATGCCATATATGTAGTTATTCTGTACATCGTAGGGTCTGTGTTTGCACGTACACTTCGGTTGAGTAAAGGCATGAAGGCAGCATTCAACAACAGTGTTATGCTGGACAATGCAGGCAACTATGGTCTGCCGATTAATGCGCTCGTATTTCGCGGAGACCCGCTTGCCTCTTCCATACAGGCTTTGGTCATGTCCTTGCAGTCCCTGCTGACCTTTACGTATGGAGTACTATCCATCCAGGGTGCGAAGCTAAAAGGTAACTACCGTGCGGTGATTATCGGGTTTCTCAAAATGCCGGTTCCCTATGCACTCTTACTGGGGATTCTGTTCCATATGTGGAAGGTGCCACTGCCAACGTTTTTGTCCATGCCGCTGACGTATGCACAGCAAAGTATGGTTGCCGTGGCACTGCTGACACTCGGAGCACAGATTGTAAAATATCCTATTCGGCTGTATCGTCTTGATGTGTATATTAGCACATTTTTACGTCTCCTGATTGGTCCGGCTATCGGCATCTCGATTGTATTGCTACTGGGTCTGGAGGGGATTGCTGCACAGGCACTGATTATTGCATCCGGTATGCCTACCGGTGTAAATGCGTCCATTCTGGCCGAGGAATATGACAACGAACCTGACTTTGCCGCTCAGACGGTGCTCATCTCGACACTCTTGAACATCATTACCATTACGGCACTCATTTCTTTTGCCAAAACATTTTGATACACAAAAAAAGTCCATGCGCTCCGTAAATCGGATGAGCTTGGACTTTTTTCGTGTCACAACATATGCCATCTGTGCGAGTAACTCTTACTGCACAGCCCGAGGAAAATTAGGATTCAAACGTTGTCCGTTCTGGAAACTTACCACCTTCCCTGAACAAACATCGGACCAGCCGCTGTGCTGCCCGATTGAAGAAAAAGCTGGGGTTTACCCCTTCGACCTGAACGGGTTCCAATTCCTTCACGCTTTCCTTGATTTTGTTCATTTCAATCAGTCCCATCTTCCGCTCATTGGGTCCGAATCGATAAATAACCTTTTCATCGTCCTCCGTCTGTTTCACCAGCAGAATCATTGACGCCATGCAGGTTACCCCCTATCGTTACGTTATGAGATTCCAATGACTACTTGCTTATATAACATTATTACCCAGATGACATGGGAAGGATATAGGGCTTAGGTTAGTTATATTGAAATTAAGACTCCTAATTCAAATGATCTTAAATGCAAAATTTTTACAAATAAAAAGAAAGACAGGCCTGGATCTCATCCAAACCTGCCTTATTTCTAGCTAATACAATATGCATTCCCCGCTTTTTCGAACTCTATTACAATCGAGGATCGACCTTTTCGGACTCCAGAGAGAGTGTCGCAAGCACACATTCATGAACCCGCTCCACAGGCTCCCTGCGTACAAAACGCTCAATCCCCTCCATCCCAAGTGCGCTTTCCATCAGGGCATGACGTTCTTTTTTGGACGTTTTGCGTTTACTGAGCCGGGACAAATTGTCGGGTTCCAGGTAATCCATCCCATAGATGATGTGCAAATATGCACGTCCTCGTACTTTAATCGCAGGCTGGATCATTTTGTTCCCATTCCAGGCGCGGAACGTTTCCGGTTTGATTACTATGCCTTCATGTCCTTCTGCCTACACTTCATCCGCCCATACCTCTTCGAGTGCGAAGCGGAAAATGCGATCCAGTTCTTCATATTGAATTACCTGTTCATTCGTCATGGACGCAGCCATGTGTTCGTAATGCTCAATTTTCTCTGCCAAATAGGATTGAATGGCTGGCAGCTGCGGCTCCAGATCCAGCTCCTCGCCGGCTCTTTTTCGTCTTAAAAGCTCTTGAATTTCTGCATAGAGCAGGGTATCGGCAGGTATAATCTCCTCAAGCAACTGATCGAACTCCATTGGCGGCATTGCATCATATCGTTCGATCCAGCCGCACGCGAGCAGTGGACGCAGCACATAGAAGTACTTTTTGATTCTCACCTGCTCGCCTTGTAAATAATCCCGAAAGTTCCCTTTGGCCATGTTCAGATAATGGTACATACACGACTTGGGCGAGAACGTGAGCGGAGACCATGAACGAATGTGTTCTGCCACACTGTACCGTTCGTCATAGCGAATGGGCGATTGCAGCCACTCCAGCAGCGGTGGATTCGATTTGCGAAACAGCTTGAGCGCCTTTTTCAGATCCCAACCATTAATATCGAGCTGATCACTGATCGGCCGTTCAATGACATCCCGTTTATCTTCAATCGACAAGTACCATTCCAGCGGTCTCACATACAGGAAACGCACATCATAATCACTATCCTGTGAAGGAAATCCCCAGGCTCGACTGCCTGACTCGCAGGCATAGATAATGCGCACCCGTTCCTCCTGTTCAATCTGTGCAAGCTGCTGCCGAATCGTCTCTCTCATTTCTTCATGAACGTGGGTCATGTCTGCCTGCCTCCTTCATCTGTTCTGTTGTTTTCCAAACATCTCTTCATACCCTCATTATGCCTAACCCATCTATACAAGAACATGGCGAAAGTATGGCGACCTTTATAAGTTTAAAATGAAACCAGCCACTCTTCCTGTTACAATGAAGGGATACGAGAAGTGAGAAGCTTAGCATTCCATTATCCTATTTGCCTGACTCCAGGCCACCAGGGAGTGATGATTCATGGCCAAAGAAAGCTTTGACAAAGAAATTCAGTTTCTCCGCATGCTGTCACTGACAAGCGGTGCATACAATCGCAAACAGTATGCCGAACGACTTGGCATCTCCGTACATACCTTTGATAAAACCACACGCAGGTTAAAAGAAATCATGCAAACTGTTGCGGACCCGCGCAGCGGATCCGAGCCAAGCAAAGAGATGACGGACCTCGTCCGTTTTCAGTATGGTGAAACTGCAGAACCCATGCTGCTGTTCCTCTATCGTGCCAAATCGATGAAAGAGACGGAGGTTCAGCGACTTTCCGTCATTTTACATACGCTGCAAGGCAGCGCACTGACCGCCTTGGAACTACTGGATGCCTGCTGTGCCGATCTGCCCGAGGAACTGGCACTGCCTGACGAAAAAACGATCCGCATCGATCTGAAGTATCTGGAGGAAGTCGGCGTGATCCGGAAGGAATCAGGTGGCAGGCCTTATCGATATATGCTGCAGCAGGACGTCCTCACCAAACTAACGGCCCAGGAGCAGCTGGAGTTATATGATTTTGTAGACATCATGGCCAATACCCAAGTCCCGTCAGTACAGGGATATTTGTTAAGAGACAGTCTCAAGAAGGCAATTGCCACTAGCTATCCCGAGCAGGAAGTCACTGAACCTTTTATATACAAGTACCATTATTATTCCCGCATTCTGGACGAAGCGCACTTGTACACCTTGCTTAGTGCCATTCGCCAGTGCAAGCGAGTCCAGTTTGTCTATTTTCCACCCAAAAAGCCCTCCAGCTACAGCTCGCAGAATACAAATCCGCGATTTGAACGGGAAGTTGGCGGACACGCCAATCGGATTCTTCCGCTCGAAGTGGTTTATGATCACCAGTATGGCCGTTGGTATGTCATTGGATATCAAGGGCGCCGTGGGTTTGTGAAGTTTCGGATGGAAGGCATTACACAGATGGAGGAACTGGATGCGGTCGACGCAGCGTATATGCTTGAACTCAAACAGCAATGGGCTGAGGCCAGCCGGTACAGCTGGCTGGTGGATACGGCAAAAACGGTAACCGTTCAAGTCCGTTTTTTTCATCCCGAGAGCGAGCAGCGCAACTTCATTCTGGATCGGGTGCGTCTGCAAGGCCAGTGGGGCACGATTACACCCGAAACGGATCACACCTTTCTGTATGAAATCCGGGTGAATGGTACAACGGAGATTAAGCCGTGGCTTCGGAGCTTCGGCTCAAGCTGCGAGGTCATCGCACCTCATAGGCTGCGTCAGGAGATGATCAAGGAATGGAAGGAGATTGCGCAATATTATGAATCTGTTCGAGAAGATGTTCAACTATCAGATCATGACGAGATTGAATGAGACTGGACTCTTCACCTGGACTTCGCAGGAACGGTCCTGGCTCCGAATGATGTTGAATCACACGGCTGCCCAGGAAGCATTGACCCCTTCCACGTACAGCAAACTGCAAGATATGCTGGATATGGAGCAGGATCTGAACCTGCAGGAGTACTTGACCGAAAAAGCGAAGAGTGAAGAAAACAGCGTCTCCCATCCCCTGCTCAAACCATTGCGAAAGATCATTATGCATCAGCAGGGCTTTCGTCTGACGGGGCGGGTCCGCAATGGGCAAATCATTCAGGATCAATTCGGGTTCCCTTATAAGCTTGAATATTCCATGGTCAAAAAAGAATGGTACGTGCTCTGGTACGCTCCCCGCTTCGGCAAGCTGATGTCAACCAAGCTGCGCAGCATTATCACTGCGGAGCCACAGCACATCGAACCGGAAAGTCTGTCGCAATACATCGCACTGATTCCTATTTTGACCGAGAAACGAAAGACAACGGTCACGATTGAAGTGCTGCCTGAATTCAACCAGGAACTGTCGCGAATTCTATATGCCTTCTCCTGCTTCGAGAAACAGGTTGAGTACGTGGAAGCACAGCGTTCTTACCGGATTGAGCTGACGATTCCCCGAAGTGAAATGGATTATGTGCTGTCCAAAATGCGTTTTCTGGGCAAACGGGTTCGAATTGTAGAGAATGCGGCGCTTCGAAAGCGCATGTCCGAGACCGCTGCCAAGGTGCTTGCCCGCTATGCAGATCCGGAGCCAGAAGTGAGGTCTGAACCGGCTCACGTGATGCGAATAACCCCATAACAACACCAACCCGAACCATCTGGTTCGGGTTGGTTAATATGATCTATGTGGCGGCTGAATTCCGTCTTTTGTTAATCGCATGCACACCCATAACGACGGCTATCAATTCATAGGATTCCAGCTGATCAGACTCATTATTTAGTACAAAAGCTCCCGAACTGAACCAGCCGCTTGTACGTCTAAAGCTTGCCACCGTTCTGCCGCCCATCCCGGTAATGTCATATTCCTGAGAAAATGCCGGGGCGGTTACCTCATACACACCTCGTGGTCCCGCATCATATTCATACCTTTTGCTGAAAAAGCTCATTCTGGCTCGTAAGACACCCATTTGTCCTCCATCCGCTGAGGTTATTTCCCAGCGATTGCTTAACATGCGGAATTGACCGCTGCAGGTCAGCCCCGCTGGATCGAACACATCGATCGATGTGCCAAATGCACTTTTCAAATCCAAATGTCCTGCCTGCTCCTGATCCTGAGTCATGATTTCGGTGTAGCCTGCGTTGAAAAAGTTGTCCCTGAAATACAGCTCCATGACATCCTCCCCTTTTACTCAAATTAAACCTGCTCCGGCATAAAGCACACATTATATCTCTATTTACGTATGCGAACTGGAAAAGGCTTCATAACGTGGAGAATTCCCAGCTTCCAGACCATAAAAAAACGAGCGATCGTGATCGCCCGTTTCAGCTGTGCTGCCTGGAGTATAACCAATCCTCTGATCCATCTGACAGATGTGCTAACTTAAGAATGAATTGGTGGTCTAAACCTCTACCTTTTTGCTGTTCAGATAAACCGCCGCCGCAATAAACAGAGCCATGAGCACAGCTTCGAACACAATATGCGCATACACGGCACCAGACCATTCGAACATGCTGGAGGTAAACGAAATTTCGGTATCGCTCTCGGTAACCTGGAAAACGTCCATCGGATCAATCCGTCCGGAGAAAATGAGATTATCCAGCCAGCTTACCAGGGTGCTCAGGATGAAAAATGAAACAATGCCAATCCAAGGTCCGCCTTTGAAACGGAAGCTTCCACCAATGGAGATCGACAAAAAGATGGTAACGGCCATGAACATCGCAGTCCACCAGGCAAACAGGACACCCGTTGCTACATCCGAAATTCCAATGTTGATAATCTCGATATAACTTGCGACCTGTGAACCCGGGTATGCGGCATTATAGATGGTGAAATGGAGTACCCCCACAGCGAACAATGCCAATCCGCAGATCGTTCCAAACAAAAGTGGAGAGATCACATGGGATAATTCCGACACGGGTACAAGCCGCCGATTGTAGGCTCGGATGTTGGACCAGTAGGTTTTAATCATTTTCACAAACAGGGCCACGCCTATGCCGATGTAGGCTACTATAGCCAGAATGCCTGACTCCACTTCAGGAAGGAATGATACCAGAACGATCTGAATGACAATCAGGATCGCCAGCCCAGCCAGCAGGCTGCTTATATTTCTTCTAAAATCATACTTCAACAATGTCATCATTCCGCATAAACCTCCTTGAACATTTCATCCACACTTTTACCGTATTTCAGGCGAAGCGTCTCTACCTCTTCCTGCATCACTTTCTCGCCCTCACGAATGAAAATGACTTCATCGAAAATCCGCTCAATATCCGTCACAAGATGGGTGGAAATAATGAGGCTGCTGTCTTCGTCGTAAAATTTCACGATGGCATCCAGAATCTTGCCGCGGGCAACCGGATCGACACCTCCAATAGGTTCATCCAGTAAGTACAGACGAGCCTTGCGGGAAAGAGCTAGTGTTAGTTGAAGTCTTTCGTTCATGCCTTTGGATAAATGCCGTACCTTGTCACCCTCTGCAAGCTTCATGAAATCAAGCATTTCCCTGGCCTTCACTTCATCAAAATCAGCATAGAAATCGCGGTAGTATGCGATGGCATCACGAACCTTCATCCATTTCTCGGTCAATGGGCGATCCGGCATAAAAGAAACGAGTGACTTGGTCTCAAGTCCAACCGGTTTACCCGTAATCTGAATGGTTCCACTCGTAGGATGCAGCAAACCCGCAACCAGCTTCATGAGGGTGCTCTTGCCGCTGCCGTTACTTCCGAGCAGTCCCACAATTCTGCCCGGAGCGATGGCAAGTGTAACATCGCTTAGCGCCTTCTTGCCGCCATACATTTTGCTAACGTGATTCAATTCAAGGATGTTACTCATGCCCCGCCCCTCCCTGTTCATTGCCCTGCTGTGAATGCTGCCCTTGCGCTACGGCCTCCGCTACAATCGTAACGATATCCTGCTCCTCAATGCCCAGTTCCTGCATGCCTGTCAAAAAACGCTCCAGCAGCTCTCCTGCCATTTCTTTTTTGATCGTCATAATTTTCGACTCCTCACTTGTCACATATCTTCCCAGACCCCGTTTCGTTTCCACTACTTCTTCCCGCTCCAACTCCTGAAATGTTCGTTGTACCGTATTGGGATTAATCTGTAATTCAGCCGCCAGTTCACGAACCGAAGGAATCTTATCTCCAGCCTTCAGTGTGCCTGTTACAATCTGCTTCTTGATGTACTGCATAATCTGCAGATAAATAGGTAAGTTGTTATCAAATTCCATAGTCACAAAGCACTCGCTCCTTCCTGTATCGGTGTGTTAGTTATATAGTACACTGGTGTTCTGGTAATGTAAAGCCCATTCCTTTCTAACTTTATGCAATCATTTCTCATGAATGTCCAAACACTCTGAGCAAAATAAAAAAAGAGCAGATCATGAGATCTGCTCTTTCTTGGCATCAGCTATCTGTGAGTTAGCCTAGTGTAATACACCGAATCTATACGATGTCCAAAGGAACTTTGCCTTCAGGTGCAGGAAATGCACCATTCAACCGTTCCACTTCTTCGTGTGTCAAAACAATGTCCATGGCCGCGGCATTCTCTGCCACATGAGATAACTGTACGGCCTTGGGAATTGCCAACACATCACCATCACGGATGACCCAGGATAATGCAATCTGTGATGTACTGACTCCCCGCTGTCCGGCAATATCACGAATGACCGGATGCTCCAGCAGCTCGGTCCGCAGCCTTCCTCCCTGAGCGAGCGGACAATACGCCATCACAGGGACATGTCGTTCCCGCAACCAGGGCAGCAGATCGTTTTCAATGCCGCGTGATGCCGCATGATACAATACCTGATTCACGGCGCAATGCTGTCCAGCCGGAATATCCCATAATTCCTGCATATCCTCCGTGTCCAGATTGGATACGCCCCAGCGCACAATTTTCCCCGCTTCTCTCAACTGCTCCAAAGCCTGAACTGTCTCCTCAAGCGGCACACGTCCCCGCCAATGCAGCAAATACAGATCCAGCCGATCCGTACCGAGACGTTTAAGACTGTTCTCACAAGCGGTAACCATCTGCTTGCGATCTGCATGATGCGGATAGACCTTGGAAACCAGAAAAACATCATCCCGGCAGTCCGCTATCGCTTCTCCGGTAACTTCCTCCGCTCCGCCTTCAGCATACATCTCTGCGGTATCAATCACCGTCATTCCGCGTTCAATGCCGTTACGCAATGCTTTTACTTCTTCTGCTCGGACGGAACGGTTTATTCCCATGTACCAGGTACCCTGCCCAATGGCAGGCAGTGCAGTACCATCAGGCAGCAGAACGGTGCGCTTCTTCTGTCCATGTGTCATTTGCATACCTCCTATTTGAGACTAGTTCGATTTTAAGACTTGCCCAGCGGGTTACGCGTACGCGCTTCCTCACTCGCCCGCTTCCATCTTCCAACCATCATGATATATAGCTGTTCCAGCGGTAAAGACAGACTGCTCTGAGCAATGCTCACCGTAGCATCCACCATCTGTGTGTTCACGGTCATGAGCTTGCGTTTTACGCCAGTCTGACGATCCAGAAAGGCCTTCTCGTCCCTAAGTTTAACTCCGATCATAGACTGCCCCATCAGCTCATACATGAAAATATTCTCTACATCTTTCCAGGGGATGAATCCTCCTGATGTATACGATGAGGAGTCCACGAATCCTTGGTCATCGACGACAAAGGAAGGTTCCTTCTTAATGATCTTCACCAGGCTGTAGCAGAGGCAGAGTCCAAAAAACAGGACAGAAACAAGACCAACCACCGAAGAAATTACAGAATCTCCTGAATCAGAAGAGTCGCTAAACATCAAAAAAAATCCGGCTGCCACAAAAAGTGCCGCCCCCATCGCAAGCCATCCCATTCGTTTTCGGCTAGGATATTCCACATGCTGCTGTTCATAGGATGTCGACAATTTCGTACTCCTCCTTCATTTCAACAGAAATATGTATGATCTATATCTATATATGAATTCTTTCTTTACTAGATAGACAGATAGACAGATAGACAGACAGAAATAACATAACTTATTAACCAAAACACCAACATATCAAACAGCATGATCAGGCCAATATCCAGCTCTTTCATAACAATTCAACCATTAGGATTCGCCGTATATTCAGCAATTCCTTCTACGCTGGCACATGTTGAGTAGAGTAATCGCCAGACGTGTAGAAGCATGTTGTCCTCATTCCCGCTTTCCTTTAGTATTAATGGAAAGGTCAGGAAATTATATCTGCTAAATCAGGGGGAGGACAAACAATGAACAGTCTGCGTGGCATCACATCGGAAGATCTTTTTCAGATGACATGGGTTAATGATCCAACTCCGTCTCCCAATGGCGGACAGCTGGTATATGTAAGCCGGAAAACGAACGAAAAACGAGACGGTTATTCTTCTCACCTGAGACTCTTCCATCTGGAGAGCCGGAAGGACAGAGCTTTCACCTCCGGTGATAAGGATCATTCACCTTGCTGGTCGCCGGATGGGTCACAGCTTGCCTTTTTGCGGGAGCATGACGGAAAAACACAAGTCTGGCTAATCGCCTCGGATGGGGGAGAAGCACAACAGATCAGCCGATTGAAGCACGGGGCCAGTTCACTCACCTGGTCTCCGGACGGCCTGACGTTACTTGTAAAATCTTCGGTCGATATCCTTGAAGAAACTGAAGCAGACTCCGATCAGGACAGCAAACTGCTGCAAGAACTCGTTGTGGACCGTATTCGCATGAAGTCCGATGGCGGAGGATTATGGAATGGCAGACGGACTCACCTCTTCCTTATCCCGATCGATGGTGGTAAAGCCACACCAGTAACCTCAGGTCACTATGATGTCGGAGATTATGCGTGGGCACCTGACGGAGCATCCATTGTCTGGATTGCCCAAATGCCGGAGGAAGGTGAGGAGCATAACGATTATACACTGACCAATCACGTGTACCAGGCCAAAGCAGACGGGTCCGATGTGCAGCAGCTAACCCCGGAAGGATTTACTTTCAGCCGTTTGGCTTATGCACCAGATGGACAATCTCTTGCCCTGCTTGCCAGTGATCGATCCTACGGAAATGCCACACTCGTGAAACTCTACACCCTTCCTATCTCGGGCGGCCAACCTGTGTGCCTGAGCAGTGACTGGGACGTACAGATGAATCACAGCCTTGTTGGGGATATGCGCGCACATCTGACCCCGACAGGTCCGGTATTTAGCCGCGACGGTTCATCCATTCTCTGTCTGGCTACTGCCCAGGGCAGTGTCCGAATTGCACGCTTTGCGCGGGATGGCAGTCACGCTGAGTATATATTACCAGCTGAGAAGGAATTTTATCAGTTCGCTGAACTGGAAAACGGACACATCGTTGCAGGCGCAGCGGATACGCTAAACCCAGGTGACCTCTTTTTATATCCCAAGCTTGATGATCAAGGAACAGATTCCATTCAACTGACTCACAGTAATCCCCAGCTGGAAGGGGAGATCCAGCTCAGTACACCGGAAACCTTCTGGTTTGATACTTCGGATGGAATTCAACTGCAAGGATGGATCATGAAACCGGCGGGCATGGTAGACGGCATCAAGATCCCCACCATTCTTGAAATTCATGGCGGTCCTCACATGATGTATGGTTTTACCTTTATGCATGAATTCCAAATGCTCGCAGCACAGGGCTATGCCGTTGTGTATACCAATCCACGAGGCGGATTGGGTTATGGACAGCAATTTGTGAACGCCTGCCGTGGTGACTATGGCGGTGGTGATTACCGCGACCTTATGGAGACCGTTGATTATGCCTTATCCACCTACGAATTCATTGATGAAACCCGCTTGGGCGTGACCGGGGGCAGCTACGGGGGCTTCATGACCAATTGGATTGTCGGGCACACGAACCGCTTCAAAGCGGCTGTCACCCAGCGTTCCATCTCCAACTGGCTCTCATTTTACGGCGTGAGTGACATCGGTTATTTTTTCACAGAAGATCAGATTGGCGGCAATGCGTGGGACGATACGGAAAAATTATGGAAACACTCCCCTCTTGCTTACGTCGGTAATGTAAATACGCCGCTGTTGATCCTGCATGGTGAACAGGACCTGCGTTGTCCGATTGAGCAGGCTGAGCAGCTGTATGTTGCTCTGAAGCGCCGCAAACAGACAACCCGGCTCGTTCGTTTCCCCGGTGCTAATCATGAACTGTCCAGAGGCGGCCACCCACATCTGAGGGTACGACGTCTTGAGCACATCGCCGGATGGTTCAACGAGCACTTGTAATTCATTGAATGAGACAAGCTGAGCCAGTCTATAACCATTGCAGGAAGTCATCGTAAGATGGCACTGTGATGGTTTTTTCAGTTGTAGGGAATAACCCTTTAACCAAAAGTAGCTTTTACATCGTGACTGGAATCAAATGATAGAAAATGCATGAATTTATGAATAAATTCAGGGAATTCGGACCATACCTTATGGAGTTTAAGTTGAGGCTGGGAGTTGCGAAAACAGCAAATTTATTAGATAATAATCTGTCGATTGTGGTCGAATGAACGGATTAGAAGGGGGAACCTAATAATGAAGAAAAACACATTTGATGAGCCGATTAATCGTCTCTCTACCGGATCAGAGAAATGGGACGCGCTGGAGGAAATTTTCGGTGTGGCCGATGCCCTGCCCATGTGGGTGGCCGATATGGATTTTGCCGCACCACCATCAGTCATTGAGGCGTTACAGACTCGCATGGAACACGGCATCTTCGGTTATACGGTACGTACGGAATCCTATCATAAAGCTTTGAGAGAATGGATGGAGCGGCGTCACAACTGGACCATCAGTGATGATTGGGTTGTATTCACACCTGGGATCGTTCCTGCCCTGAGTATTGCCGTCCAGCGGTTCACAGTACCGGGAGATGCCGTTGTAATCCAGACTCCGGTTTATGCCCCCTTCTATGAAGTTGTACGTGGTCAAGGCAGAGAACTGATGACCAACCCACTGCGTCTCGAAGATGGCCATTACACTATGGATCTGGAACATCTGGAGTCCTGCCTGCAGACAGGCCGGGTCAAAATGTTAATCCTGTGCAGCCCTCACAACCCTGTTGGACGTGTGTGGTCTCGCGAAGAGCTTGAAGGTCTTGCTGCTCTGTGTGTGCAATATAATGTACTGGTGGTCTCGGATGAGATTCATGCCGATCTTGTGCACCAACGTGGCGCGCATACACCGCTGACTCTTGTCTCGGATGCGATCGCGGATCTGAGCATCATCTGCACGGCACCAAGCAAAACATTTAATATTCCCGGCCTGTGCACCTCCAATATCATCATTCCGAACGCCAGCCTGCGGGAATCCTTTATGCAAGGTGTAAAAACGATGGGGCTCGCCAGCATCAGCACGTTGGGTGCTGTTGCAGCAGAGGCAGCCTATAACGGAGCCGAGCAATGGCTGGACGACTGTCTTGCGTACATTCGCGGAAACATGGAATACGTACAGCAGTATGCTGCAGAGCATATGCCGGACGTTGGAATCGAGCTGCCTGAGGCAACCTACCTGCTCTGGATGGACTTCCGCAAGCTGGGTATCCCGCAGGAAGATCTTGTGCGGATGCTGCTGAACGACGCAGGCCTCGCCTTTAATGACGGAACAGTCTTCGGATTGGAAGGCACCGGATTCATGCGCATGAACGTAGCCTGTCCACGGTCAACAGTTGAAGAAGCCATGCGCAGATTATCCGTGCTTTTGAACAAAATAAACAAATAAAATGATTGATGCAAAATACTGAAAATAAGCCATCTCCCCTGGATTTGATCAAGGGAAGATGGCTTATTTCTGATTGCAGCTACAATGTAGGCATGGGAATAATCCGGTCGCACAGCCTGCTCAGCAGATCATGATCATGGCTGATGACAAGCAGCCCCAATTTGCGCTGGCGAGCCGTGTCCATTACAGTATGCCAGATCTGGGCCTGAGTAATGGCATCCAGCATCGTAGTCATCTCATCGGCGATCAGGTAACGCGTCTCCTTGCCCAGTGCGCGTGCTACGCAAAAACGCTGCAGCTCACCACCAGACAGTTCGCCGGGTCTGCGATCCATCCAGCCAGACTGAATACCCAATGCATCCAGCAGCTGTTGGTCCTCCATCCCAGCTTCGCCCAGCACACGCCGCATTCGCCAGCGTGGATTGACTGCTTTCTCGGGATGCTGAAATACGAGCTGGACTGGACAAACTCCCGTTAAAGGGAGCGGCTTCCCGTCCAGCAGCACTTGTCCTGTCACAGGTTCGGCATATCCTGCAAGGATGCGCCCCAAGCTCGTTTTTCCGCATCCACTGGGTCCCCACAATCCCACGACTTGTCCACGCTCCACTTCCATGTTCATCTCGCGAAATATCCAGTTATCTTTGTTGTATCGGTAACCTGCATTCCGTGCTTCAAGTGGCATGAATACACCTCACTTCTCCACCTCGGACCTTGCGTATTTCAGGATGTTTATCTATACATGCATGAGTCGCCGCTTGGCAGCGGGGTGCAAACGGGCATCCCTTCTCCATCCGTTGATCCGCTAGGGGCTGGGAGCCCGGGATGGGCTGAAATCCATTCTGCGGCAAAGCATCCCATAGTGCACGTGTATAAGGATGTCTCAAACCATTTCCATTGTCCGTAAAATCGACAGCCTGCGCTGTCTCTACACAGGAACCGGCATAGAATACGACGATACGGTCTGCTGCGGTCAATGCAGAGGCAATGTCATGGGTAATCCATAAAATGCCTGTTCCCTGATCTGCCAGTTTCCGAAATTGCCTCATCGTTTCAGCCAGCACTTCCGGATGGATACCAGGAGTCGGCTCATCGGCAATAATCAGCTTGGGCTCACCGGAGGTCGCTGTAGCCATCAGCACCCGCCGGGCCATGCCTCCGGACAGCTCATACGGATATTTCCTGGAGGTTCCCTGAGGCAATTGATAGCGGCCCGCCAGCTCCTGTTCTGCTTTTTCCATCTGTGATCTGGATGACAATCGGCGCTGATCTGACTTCCGATTAACAGGATGGACCTGCTTCCCCACCTTCATCAGCGGGTCCAAATAACTAACGGATTGGGGAATGTACACCAGTTCATCCCCGCGCAGACGAAGCTGCCGCTCTCTCGTCAGTGGTTCATCCGCATAACTGATCTGTCCCTCCATCCTGGCATTGGCCGGAAGAATGCCCATGATCGCTTGTGCCAGCACACTTTTACCAGACCCGCTCGCACCGACGACAGCTACAATCTCGCCCTCATTCACGGTCAGATCCAGATCCTGAATGACCTTGCTCTCCTCATGTGCAAACCAGCCACGAGCACGTCTGAACGAAACGGAGACTCCCTTTACTTCAAGAAGAGCCATATGATCCGACCTCCCTTGAACTGCCTGTACCTGTCAATACCTTCAAACTGCTTCCCAGTACATCAAAGGCACGAACAACCAATAACAGCGCGAGCCCCGGGAAAAAGGCAAGCCACCACATGCCTGCTGATAGATATCTCATCGACTCTGACAAAATAATGCCAATCGCTGGCTGCTGCGGCGACAGCCCGAGTCCCAGAAACGTAATGGCAGCCTCATGCAGAATGGCATGAGGAAAGATCAACAATATACCAACAAACAATTGCGGTACAAGGTGAGGCAGCATATGATGTACAGCAATACGAAACCGGGACTGGCCCAGCCTGCGTGAAATATGAATATAGTCTGCGGATTTCAGCTGAATCATCTCCGCACGTACAATCCGGGCCAGATTCGGCCAATGAGTGAAGGCGATGGCAGCCGCCACGCCGGACAACCCTCCACCAAAGACAAAGGCCAGCATTACCAGTGACACCAGATGAGGCACACTCAGAAACAGATCAATCAGCCAGGAAACGATCCTGTCAGCAAGCTTGCCCGAAGTGGCGACTAAACCGAGCAGCAGTGCCACGAGCCCACCACCGCAGGCAGCAAGCAGCCCAACCTGAATGCTGGTCGCCAATCCCTTTAATGTCCGCATGAACATGTCTCGCCCCAGCCAATCCGTGCCGAAGGGATGTGCCCATACCGGGGCCAAATTCCGATCCATTAATGAAGTTAAGGTTGATTCTGCGGGGAGCATGAACCCTGTCAGCCACACGATCGCGATCCAGATCAATGCAAAACTCCCCCTGATCAGTGCCCGTTTTCGCGGATTGTGATACCGTTGCTGGCTCTTGAAGTCATTTCCCCCTAATGACATTCCTGCTTGGAGCTTCGGTGGTTCACCCTTGTACCGCTTCCCCTTATTGCCCAATATCACTTTCTGCAACCGAGGCATTTCACGGACCGGTCTGGAGGACTGCTCTACTTTCGGCTTCATGTTACCAGCTCCTCCTTCATCCGCGGATCAATGATACGATACAGAATGTCTGCAATCATATTGCCTGTAAAAACAAAGACGGTACTGCACAGCACAAGCCCAAGCAGCAGCGGCACATCTCCGCGCAGCCCAGCCTGAACGGTGGCCTGCCCCAGGCCCGGATAGGAAAATACCTGCTCTGCAAGAACGGCTCCGCCGAACAATTCACTGAATGAAGCAAACTGCAGTGTTAGCGCGGGCAGCACGACATGTCTGAATCCATGCCTGCGAAACAGCTGTACCCCTCGCTCGCCTCTTGCTCTGGCAAAGACAATATAGTCCGATTCAAGTACGTCCAACAGCTTCTGACGGGTATGCAGGGCAATGGCTGCCACACCTGTCAGACTCAGGGTCAATGCAGGGAGAATCATGTGAATGGCTCGATCCGTCCATGTGACCTGATCGGCTGCCATCCCTGCGGGTACTCCCAGACCCACCGGAAGCCATCCAAGCCATACACCGAACACCATGAGCAGGAGCAAGGCCATCCAAAATACCGGGGTGGAAGCGAGCGTATAACAATACCAGCAGATCAGACGATCCAGCTTGGAATCCCTTCTCATCCCTGCGGCTGCACCCAAACCAAATCCAATCACACCGGATAGAACCCAAGCCACCGCCATAAGCGCAGCAGAGTTCAGGAATCGTTCCTGAATAATATCAGCAACCGGCTGTCTGTAGATCATCGATGTTCCCAGATCACCCTGAAGCAGTGCCTTGCCCCAGGCCAATAACCGCTGGGTAGGAGGTTCATTCAATCCCCAGCGTTCTTCAATAAGGCTTCGCTGCTCAGCACTCACCCTGATCATGTCTCCGCCAATGTAGGCCTCTACCGGATCCACAGGCGAAAATTGCATCAATATAAAAGCCACTACACTGACTCCTACCAGCAGAGATAAAAGTCGCAACATCTTAACACCAATAAACATGGCCCATCCACGACTGCCTGTCATACCATCTCTCCTTGATTCAGGCTGGATCTGTCCCCTCGATGCCTATTTCGCATTGTCATCCCAGGACCATTCCTCCAGATTGGATGTCACCGGCCAACCGTGACCATGCGGGTGAATTTGTTGTTCACCAATGTTTAGACCCTCCTTGACCAGATACAGGTGATCAATATTGACCAACCATGCCCATGGGGCGTCCCCCTGATAACTGAATCCGGTCGTCCCGTCCCACTCTGCCTTTTGCCAGAATGGAAGGGCTTCTTCTTCACTCGTAGCCTGAAGGGCCTGCTGCATCCAGCGGTCTACCGCCGGGTTGGAATACAGTCCCACATTATAGTACCCCTCTCCTTTATGCGTACTGCTGTACAAATTGTAGGTTTCCAGCGGATCGTGACTGCCCCATCCAAATAGGACGGCATTGGCGTAAGCCTGTTTTTTCGTTTCTTCACGGCTCTTGCCTTCCACATTGATTTTGATTCCAGCTTGAGCAGCCATATCCGCTGCAGCAAGCGCTAACGACTGTCTGGTCAGGTCTCCTGCAAAGTAGAGCAGGTTGAACTCGGCTTCTACACCGTTTTTCTCAACAATCCCATCACCGTCTGCATCGGTCCAGCCTCCATCCGCCAGAATCCGCTTCGCTTCTTGAACATCCCCATCTGCGAATACAGTATCCGGATTGCCCCAAGGCAGATCATCACTGACGGAATAAGCCGGACGGCCATATCCCTCAAGCACCCCCTCGACCAATGCATTGCGGTCAATGGCTACATTCACCGCTTGGCGGATGGCAAGATCGGACGTCACATCATTCCCTGCCGGAAAGCCGTCTGCAGAAGTCCCGCCAGCTGGCTGCATGGGAAACATGATGCCCCGATTATCCACGGTTTTGACCGATTCCAGTGTCATGCCGTTCACCTGCTGCTTGCTGAATGCGGCCGGAATGGCGGCAATATCCACGGATCCGGCTTGTGCCGCTGCGAAGGCTGCATCTTCATCCAGGTAGAGGAATGTCAGTTTGCGGAATGCAGACTTTTGGCCGTAGTATTCCTCGTTGGCCTCCACGATGGCCTGCTGCCCCTTATCCCATTGAATCAGCTTGTATGGACCAGATCCGACAGGGTGTTCGGCATAATCGGAGCCATAGGCGTGTTCAGGGACAATCCCGAGTGTAGTCAAAACACTGATAAACGTGGACTGCGGCGTCTTCAATGTGAATACAACCGTTGTTGGATCAGGAGCCTGTACACCAGCCATATTGGTTAGATCAATCACCGATCCGCTGCTGGCCGCCGTTTCAAACGTAAACTTTACATCCTCTGCCGTGAGTGGCTCACCATCAGAGAACTTCACATCATCCCGCAGCGTTATCGTCCATGTGAGACCGTCTTCACTGACGGAATGGTCTGTTGCCAGGTCGTTGACCAGATGCAGCTTGGCATCCCTTTTCAGCAAAGTACTCTGGAAGAGCGGTGAACCATACTGTCCCCAACCTGTTGTCGGATCGAATCCACCTTCAGGCTCCGTACCAACCGCAAGCACCAGCTCGTCACTTGAATGTGAAGCTGCTGATTGCCCACTCTCCTTGACCGAGGATGCACCTTGTGCACATCCTGCCAGTCCAACCGCACATACAAGCAAAAGACTCAGCCCTGCTTGGCTTGAACGTTTTCTCCATGAAAATTGGCCCATCTACCCTTTTCCCCCTTTGGATATGCAGCAATTCTCCAGACTGGATGCTGTTCAATCCGTAACCGTGTTACTATTTTTAGCAATTGTAGCACAATTACTATTTTTCGTGTTAACTAAGTTGACTTCGAAATCCATTTATTTTCATTTCACAAAATATTACGGTGGATTTATGGTGTTTACTCTGTCACCTCAAACAACCAGGTCAGAAACGTTGACAACACAAACAGACTGTTGGCTCTTAACCAACAGTCTGTTTTAAATGTATGGGGCTACATGATGAAGAGCTGAAACTCATTCATAATGATGGCTGTGATTGTGATCGTGATCTTGGCTGTGACGGGTCGCGAGTTTGTTGAGTTCATCCACATATGTCACGGACAATTCGGCATAGAGTACCCCTTTTTGCACCTGGATCTGTTGATGCAGATGACGCAGGCGCCCCAGGTTGCCCCTTACTGCGATAACCTCCAGACACTGATCGTGGTTCAAATGTACATGCATATTGGAGATAATGTCATGATGTGCCTGATGCTGCAATTCCATCAGCCGAATCGGCAGATCGCTGATATGGTGGTCATAAACCATGACAATGGTACCCGCCACATCCTGCTCCGATTGCAGATGAGAAGGCTCCAGCAGCGTTTTGCGAACCAAATCACGAAAAGCCTCGGATCGGTTTTTATAACCCCGCTCTTCAATATACTCATCAAACTGTTCAATCAGCGGGGTAGGAAATGCCACGCCGAATCGGGTCAAATCTTCTTTGTCTGCCATTCACAGCCTCCTGCACGTCGTTTATATCCGAGTGTATCATAGTCCCGGTTCATCTTCGACTGTACTCATGCAAAAAGTGGAATGGACTCATTATGTTGGTGGGGTACCGAACTGGACTTCATCTATTGTGTTCTCTTTGCGAGCTCCTTTTTTGCTTTCAGGTAGATATCAGCAACCTTTTGCTCCAGTGCATGGATATTCTGCTGTGAGCCCGCCCACTTCTCAGCAGCAGATGAGAGCTGATTCAATGAACTCAATACACGTGAGGGCTGGCCTTGTTTAATGTTCTGTTTGAACAGCTTCAATGCGTTCGCGTATCTTTCTTTGGTTAGGCTTGCCTGCTTTTTGCCTGTTTGAATCTGTTTCTTGAACGGGTCAGCCGCCGCAAGCATACTTCGAAGACGCTTATCCTCGGTACTTTTGCGTTTGCGGGCATCGGCAAGCTGCTGTTTCTTCATGCGAACATCTGCCTTCGCCAGCTGTACAGCCGGTTTTAGTATCTCCGCCTGGGCTCGGAGTGCGGCCGTCCATTCCTTGTTTTTGGCGGCTCTTGCTGCTGCAAGCTGCTTGTTGACTGTGGTATACAACGTAAACATCGGTTCATACCGGGTTTGGGTACGCTTCAACGTATCGGCCAGAGCAGCCAGTTTCGCTTCATCTGCTTTCCGTATTTCCTGACGAAGCCTGGATAACTCAGCCGCATTCGCTGCATGAAGTGTTTTGGTTTTCTGCTCCCAGCTCTGCTCCTGTGTCGTCCAGTTCCCCACTTTCTGGTACGCTTGCTGCAGGGAAGCTTTCGTTTGAGCATCCGCCTTCTTAAGCAGGGCTTCCCACGACTTTTGCGCGGTTACACCAAGATCCGGTCCTGCCGCCTCGGCAGCTGGTGTGAAGGCATGGATTGAGCCCATGCTGACAACCAGCAGCAGCGAGATGCACAGGCGGATGATAAACCACCTTGCAGTTCTCCTCGCAACATGACCGTGACTCGTGCCTTGGTCCATGTTGAATCGATCTTCCACCATGTTCATTGAACCTTCCTCCTCGTTCACTCTAAATGTAATACTACTTCTTCGTTCTCCAGTTGATCCAAGGTGAAGCGGCCGAAACAAACACAAAAAAAGCACCCGCAAAGTCAGACGATTGCCTGATTTTACGGGTGCTTCCCTTATTAACCGTTCCCTATATAATTCGCAGTTTTATCTTGTTTTTAGCGCGAATCTCAACCTTTTCTAATATATTCCAACACTCTCATTTCGTCAAGTCAGCCTCCAGGCTGTACATCATACAACATCATGCAGCGGGAGAACCCTTCCCGCTTACAATGTAATCTACTGATCGGCCAAAATGGCCTTCATGTCTTCGGTCAAATCCTCTTCCTTCAGCATCATGTAGATGTTCTCACCGCGGATGGCATTCAGCTTGATCTGATAAACGGTTGCTTTCTCCGTCCGTTCCCCTGATCGCTGACGTTCAAGCAGGTCGCTGATGATCTTTTTATTTTTAGTCGCAACCTGTTTGCTGCCACTTAAGCTCCCATCAATATATTCCGGCTGAGTAGTTACCCACTGAGGATAGCCCGGACTATTGATTTCCTGCTTCACGAATTGGGCCGAAGCAATTTCATCGGCAGTAATAAGCAGTTGATCGTATAATTTGTTCTCTTTTAACCATCCGATCACCCGGTCATAGCTGGGTTTAATTTCAAAACTCCACATCTCTTTCGGTTGATGCGGATCATTTGAAGCCGATTCCTGGTTCATTTCCGCGTATGCAAACGACTGCCACGGGGAACGCTGCTCCTCATAGGTCTGGTCCAGAATATCCTGCTTCAGCAGCTCCTTGAACTCACGGACCTGGTCAGGACTGCCAATGTATACTTTGCGATACGAACTGATGGTTGAACGGATACCAATACTGAGCAAATCCTCATCCAGTTTATACGTATCATAGGCCACCCTTTTATAATCCGGGGACTGTTTCAAAGCCATCAGTTCCTGTCTGAATTCGGCTTCAGGAATTTGGTATCTGCGCTTCATGACCTTGCCGTTATTCAATTTGTAGTTAATGTAAACATACTCATCATAATTATCATCCGGATAAACGGGGTCTGGCAAAGACAGATCCGAAGTGATTATTTTTTGATGAAGGGCAAGGACAGCTTCCATAAATTCAGGGTCATCCGAGTAAAATGGTTGATCATCCACCTTCTGATTCACACCGTTAACGTAAGTGTAATGATCCCCGCCAAGTTTAATGCTTTTGACATCATTCATCTCTGGCACTCTGGCAGCGTATCCGTTCCAATCGGCAACAGGCACGTACAGAATCAACCCAGACAAGAGACCATATAGAACCAGCTTGGGCAGTAATCTGCCGTTCCAGATCAGCCACGTTTTACGAATGATCATCTCGGCCACAATGTACCCGACAATACCACCGAGAACATACCCGAAGATGGTCCACCCGGTTGATCCTGGCGGTGCAATCATCGTGAAGTAGGCTCCGCCAATCAGTACCAGCGTAAACATCAAACCAAAGCGAAATATTGGTTTTACAAGGGTAAACGTAATGGCCTGGGTAGCGGATTCCACTTTGCGCTTGGCATATAAGACATAAGACAATGGGATGAATACAAGGGCCAAAGCTGCGTAGATTGCGAGTTCCCTACCAATCACCGGATAATTGCTGATTGAAGCCATACGCAGAACAAGGGATATTTTCTCCGCGTAGCTGTTCATATCACCGTATGGATATCCAAACAGATAATGCTGCAGGTGCAGCGTAAAGATAAACCAGAACACGACAGGCAGCAACAGGATTGCATAGACCGTTAGTCCCTGCAGTACGGATTGGCCGATGCACATGCCCACAGCCACCGTCAGCATGAACATAAACAGCGAATAAATGCTCATGCTAAGACCCCACATCCAGATCTCACTGCCGTTAAAGATAAAAGCGAGTCCATCCTGAGCAGCCCATACCCAGCCGGTAATCGCTGTGGTAAGCCAGATTGGAACCAGAATCATCCCGAAGCCGGTTAGCAGATTCACCGTTAACAGATGTTTGCGCTGCAGCGGCAAACCGTGGAACAAATCCGACGGCGCTCCGGATTGCATATAACGGAAAAGAAAAATGCCCATCGCCACCGGGAAGGTGATTGCAAACAAAATGTGGGTTTCCCCGTTCGACTGAAACAAGCTGGTAATCTGCTGCGGGATATCCCTATGCTCCGTCGCAATATGGAGCGGCAGCGAAAACAGCAGCGTGATCAGGTACAGAATGCCGAGCCAGCCATGCTGCCTGAAATTTTGGTACAGGATGCCCCGGTTACAGAATAATCGGTTGAATATCATACCCTGCATCCTCCATTTCATAAATAAATATTTCTTCCAGCGTCAGCGGCAGCACGTCCAGCAAATAAGGATTCAGGGAGCGAAACCGTTCCGTCACGTCCTCACGGTTACCTTTGACAATGTATAATGAGACACTTCCCCGCATCTCTTCATGTAAAATGTTCAATTGGTCGTCCACTGCCTTCGCATCGTCAGGATGGCGGAAAGCAACCTGAATTTTATGTGTATCGGCCTTCAGATCATCGAGATCCTTCTCTACTATAATGCGGCCTTTGTGCATAATGGCGACGTGATCACAAAGGTCTTCGATTTCACGCAGATTATGCGACGAAATAATAATGGTCACCTGGCGCTCGGCGGCTTCCTGGAACAGCAGATTTTTGATCTGCTGCCGCATCACCGGATCAAGGCCGTCAATCGGCTCATCCATGAGCAGCACTTCCGGCATGCAGCTCAGCCCGAGCCACACAGCTGCCTGCCTGCGCATGCCTTTGGACATGCGATGCAGTTTGCGTTTTACGTCCAGTTTGAACACTGCCGCCAGCTGCGCGAACCGTTCCTCATTCCAGCGCGGATATACCGAACGATAAAAGGCAGCCATCTGGGTAATGGAAGATTGCGGGAAAAAGTAGGGCGCATCTGCCATGAAGATAGTGCGGCCCTTGAGGTCCATATTTTCATAAATTTCAGCCCCATCGATGCGAACTGTTCCGCTGTCCTGACGATAGATGCCTGCTATGATCTTGAGCAGCGATGTTTTGCCTGCCCCGTTGGAACCGAGCAAACCGTAGATTGATCCCTTATGTATGTGCATCGTTACGCCATCAACCGCTTTTTCATGTTCAAACGCTTTAATGACCTGATTCAGCTCAATCATTCGGCTCCCCCTTTTCTATACGGGCCATCGCTTCCTGGAACAAAAGCGTCAGATCCGCCTTGGTTAAACCGGAATACGAAGCTTCTGCAATCAGCTTCACCAGTGCCGCTCTAATCTCATCTCTCATGGCTGCATTCGGATGTTCCACAGACGATGATACGAAGCTCCCTTTTCCCTGCAAAGAGTAGATATAACCTTCACGTTCAAGCTCCCGATATGCCTTCTGAATCGTATTCGGGTTGACGGTCAGCTGCGCTGACAGTGTGCGCACGGAAGGAAGCTGCTCATCAGGTTGGAGAACACCGTACACGATCATTTCCTTGATTTTGTCCACTAGCTGTTCGTAGATCGCCTTACGGCTGCGTACATCTAATTCGAACATCCCGCACCTCCTCTCCAAAAAAATATGATGTAATACCCCGTAAGCTAAATAATGACTGACTGTATCTGAAGTGTATGCTTCTAACACTGAGGTGTATTAACTGTACTATTATTATTAATACAGTTAGATTTGATTGTCAACGGTTAACTTTGACTTCCCGTTTGATCCGCGATAACTTTATATATGAAATGACATATAGGGCTCGCGTGGGCAGTTAAACATGGAATTATAGTTGAGGCATCATTCGGTAAAGTGAGCTTGTTGGATTCAGGCAAAATGCTCAGATAAATGAATGCAAAGGTTGTTCCGCACTTTCCCATTCCGTTATGATGGAGATGACCAAATACAGCGTTGAATCTAACACCTTATAAGGGAGAACTCCGATGAATGAGCAAAATCAAGCGTTAAACCATACAGGGCCAACGGGCCCAGCACCCGAAAAAGCGGCTCCGCGTGTATTAATCGTGACCGCTGTCGATGCGGAAAAAGAAGCCGTACTCCGCGGCCTGGGTGACCACCCCGCGGGCATGTTTGACGTGATCGCTGGCGGGGTTGGCCCGTCAGCGGTTGCAGCAAGCACGGCAGCCACGCTGGCATTGGCCGCAGCGGCTGGCGTGCAGGCACTGGCGCAGGGTGCCACCGCGCCAGCCGGACCGGATGCGGCACAGTCATCTGCCGCATCCCCGGGGCCCCTTGCCGGGACCGGACTGACCCCAGCGTACTCGCTGGTGGTCAGTGCCGGCATCGGCGGCGGGTTCCCCGGCCGGGCGGACGTCGGCTCCCTCGTGGTGGCCGACGCCATGGTTGCCGCCGATCTGGGCTCGCAGACGCCAGACGGCTTCCTGAGCGTGGACGAGCTCGGATTCGGCTCGTCCCGTGTGGCGGCGGACGCGGAGCTTGCCGCGCGCCTGCGCCATGAGCTGCAGCGGGCCGGGCACGCTGTCAGCGGAGGTACGGCGGTCACCGTGTCCACGGCGACCGGAACGGCCGAGACGGCCGCGGAGCTGCTGCGCCGCGTGCCGGATGCCACCGCCGAAGGCATGGAAGGCTTCGGCGTGGCAACAGCGGCCAAGCAGTTCGGCGTGCCTGCGCTCGAACTGCGGGCCATATCAAACGCGGTCGGTCCACGCGACCGCGATGCCTGGCGCATCAAGGATGCCCTGGATGCGCTCCAGGCAGCAAGTTCCATTTTACGGGAGGTACTTACATCATGAAAATTGCATTTTCCCCTTGTCCTAACGATACGTTCATCTTTCACGCCTGGGTACACGGTCTGATTCCGGGTGCCCCTGAACTGGACGTCCGTTATGCGGATATTGACATTACCAACGGTCTGGCTGCCAATCCTGGCGGTCCGGATGTACTGAAAATTTCATATGCAGCACTGCCTTATGTGCTGTCCGAATATGCTCTGCTGCCTTCCGGCGGTGCACTGGGAAGAGGCTGCGGGCCACTGGTTCTTACCGCTGACGGTACGACCGATCCTGCTTATCTGTCGGGGCGCCGGGTTGCCGTGCCAAGTGAACGTTCAACCGCTTATCTGCTGTTCCGTCTGTGGGCAGCTCAGAATGTCCCTGGCGGAGTGGGCGAAATTGTTGTGATGCCGTTCGACCAGATCATGCCTGCTGTCCGTGACGGCAAAATCGATGCCGGCCTGGTCATTCATGAAGCGCGCTTCACATACCAGAACTACGACCTGAAGCTGATGACCGACCTGGGCAGCTGGTGGGAAAGTGACACAGGTCTGCCGATCCCGCTTGGAGCAATCATTGCACGTCGCAATCTGGACGCTCATGCACTCGCCGGATGGGCACGCGCATCTGTAGAATACGCCTGGGCACATCCCGATGAATCCAGAGAGTACGTCATGGCGCATGCACAGGAAATGGACCCGGATGTGGCAGCGCAGCATATCGATCTGTATGTGAACGAATTTAGTGCCCATCTGGGCGATGACGGCTACGGTGCGATTACAGCACTGCTTGGACGAGCCATGAAAGAAGGCCTTGTTCCCGAATTTGACTTGAATCTGCTGCGGATCTGAGCCAGCAACAGCAGTCATATTGGACGACTATACGGTAAGAAACGTGTTTGAATTTTTGCTGAACCTGCTGCCTCATGCTTAGGCCGCTAACGAACCGGTCGCATCTTATTTGGAGCATTCGTTCGAATAGGACACACTAATGAACATCAGACACGTTATTCCACCAAAAACCTGTGATCGGGCGAATGGAACGAAGAAATAACATCTCTACAATTCGTTAGAACGCCATTTCAGCGGAATCTCACCCCATAACACGTGCGAAGTTCGTTAAACCATCGTCATCTATGCGGCGAACTCCCGTTAGCTGCACGACTGTCACGGGCTAATTATCCAAAAGGGGCTGTCCCATAGTCATTCACATGACTTAATGGGACAGCCCCTTTCATCTGTTTCGGTACAGACACGAAAGATATATATGTTGAAGATGAATTCGGAAAACGTTTTAGGAGCCGCAATAATCAGAAAGAAATCACTCTCAAACTGACATTCCACCCAACTTACTTACTTACTTACTTACTTACTTACTTACCAATCCTTAATTCATGCTTCTGCCACCACTGTACGAATCATAACCCGCAAGGCTTCCAGCATTACACCTATCGGCAAGGAAGGCACCGAGGGTTGCAGCAACGACATCTCGGTGGAGGCCGGGAAGTGAACAAATCCCGCCCGGATCGGCAGCTGTTCCAAACGAATTCGATCCAGCACACAATACATCGTATTGTTGCAGATATACGTTCCTGCTGTATTGGATACCGCTGCCGGAATGCCCGCTGCAATCATCTCATTCACCATGGCACGAATGGGCAAGGTCGAGAACAGACCGTCCGGGCTGCCTTCGGTTATGGGCTCGTCCACAGGGCGCTGTCCCTGGTTATCCGCGTAGGATCCAGGCGGAATGTCTTTTACATTCACCGCAATGCGTTCAGGGGTAACCGCTGTCCGGCCTTTTGCCAGACCGCAGGCAATCACCACCTCCGGGCGATATGCTTCCATCTCTGCGATCAGCAGATCCGCACATTCATCGAAATGTACCGGCAGCAGTACCGTTTTCAACTCGGCACCTTCCACCACTTCCTGCGCGAGAGCTGCCATCAGTTCTCCCGTAGGATTCGCGGCATCCCCGCCAAAAGGTTCAAACCCCGAAACCAGAATTTTCATCCTTATCCCACTCCCATCCATCTATGCATATCTCCCATCGTTTCTCCGTGCAATTGCCTGGCTTAAAGCCGTCCTGGGGTTGTGATTTCATTTATTCAAATTTATAACGCAAGCCCCACTGACCACGAATGGTGTCCATCAGCTTCATAATCTCAAGGGACTCGTCCAGCGGTATAATCGAACTTTCCGTTTTGCCTTCCAAAATGCAGCGCCCGGCTTCTTCAGCTTCAAATGCATAACCGATACTTATCCGGTCATCCGTAAATGTCTCAGGCTCGTCCTGACCGTTCACATGCAGATACGCTTCTTTCCCGGCGAGGAAAAGCGGCAAACGAATATACCCCTCTGTACCATAAACGACCGCTTCGTTACTCAAATTAAGCCGAACCGCCCCGTTCAATGACGCCGAACGCCCTTCCGAGTAGGACAGCAGTACAGAGAATTGTTCATCCACACCGGTCTCTCCGATATTCGCTGTGCTCCACACATGCTGCGGCTGCTCCCCAAAGATCATGGAGGCGAATGAAACGGGATATACGCCTGCATCCAGCAGCGCACCCCCGCCTAGGTCCGGGTTAAGCAGCCTTCCTTCAGGCTCCCAGCCTATACGGAAACCAAAGTCCGCTTTGACAAGTCGCACTTCGCCAATTCGACCTTCCGCAATCCATTTCCGCGCCTGAACGATCGGAGGCAAGAAACGGGTCCACATGCCCTCCATCAGGAAGAGTTTGCGGCTACGCGCCGTTTCCACCAATTGCTCCAGCTGGCGGCCATTCATCGTGAACGGCTTCTCGCACAGCACTGCTTTTCCCGCTTCCAGACAAGCCATTACGTTCTCCTTATGGAACGGATGGGGTGTAGCGACATAGATAATGTCCACTTCCGGGTCCTGCAGCAATTTTTCATATGATCCGTATCCGCTTGCAAAACCATATTCAGCTGCGAATTTCTCCGCGCTTTCCTGCGTCCGCGAGCCAACAGCTGCCTTCACGGCATTTCCGGCATGTTCCAGATCTCTGGCAAACTGGGATGCGATCCATCCCGTGCCCATAATGCCCCACTTGACTTTGTCCTGTCCTCCAGTAACTCCCGTCATATTAAAGCCTCCCTAGTACCAAATTGGTAGAACCGACTTCACTCCGCATTTTGCATAATTCGATTCAAGTCGCTCCCGAATACAAGATTTAGACGAATAGTATCATTTCGATTTATATCTTGCTGATTGGAAATCACTCAATCGGTTTATGCAAAATGCTCTATTATATGCATTTCCAAATCTGACTCTCCTCTATATTACCAAAAAGAACCTCTGGCGTCAGACGATGGTTTCACCTTCTGCTCCTGCATGCCTGGCTAAGCCCCGCTTTCATTTCAATTCTCCAGCATTTTTGCTAAGATTATCAGCAGATCACGGATGAAAGGACGATCCCGCTGTGTCTAATCTGGTAACCATTCAGCATCTCACTAAATATATGGGTACGACCGAACGACGACTATTGTTTGAAAAAGTGAATGCCCCCATCGCCGAAGGAGAGCGAATTGCCATACTGGGTGCATCCGGTCAAGGCAAAAGCACACTCCTCCGCATCCTGTCCTTGCTGGATGTACCCGATGATGGAGATATCCTGTGGAAAGGCACTTCTTACCTTGATTCCGACCCCAGAGCCTGGCGCATGCGCATGTCCTATGTCGCGCAGCAACCCGTCATGCTTGCAGGCAGCGTTGAAGATAATTTGAAAACCGTCCATCTCTTGCACCGGACACCCTATGATCAGAAACTGGCTCTACTTCTGCTTGCCGGAATGGGTCTGGAAGGACTGGATATACATAAGCGGGCCAGTGATCTGTCAGGCGGAGAGAAGCAGCGCATATCGCTGATCCGTTCCATGATGCTTCGTCCAAAGGTACTGCTCCTGGATGAAGTCACGGCTTCTCTGGACCGGACCAATGCCCGGCTTGTGGAACAGCAATTGACGGAATGGAGCAAGCAGGAAGGCATTTCGCTGGTCTGGGTCACCCATGATCAGGAACAGGCGCGCTCGTTTAGCACAACGACATGGTTCATGGGCAATCAGACCCTGCTGGAACGGGAGTCCACATCCCTCTTTTTTGCCCACCCGAATACGGAATTGGCCCGGCAATTTATTCTGCACCCTGCCCCTGAGGCAGATAAGGAGAACCCATGTCCATCCTCGCACTGAGTTTCACCATCATATTTATTATGCTGACCATGCTGGTTTCCGTTTGGCAGAAGCTTGGTCTGGAAAGAGATATTGCTATAGGTACGATTCGTTCCGCAGTACAGCTTCTGCTGGTGGGTTATGTCCTTCAGTTTATTTTCAACTCGGATCATCCTGCTCTGATTATTGTTATTGTAGCTTTTATGATTACTGTGGCATCGATCAACGCGGGCAAGCGCGGCAAGGGACTTCGCCGAATCTCTCTCTATATTGCAGCTGCCATTACGGTGACCGAGCTATTGATGATGGGGCTGCTGTTAGGTCTTCACATAGTGGAGCCGACCCCGCAATACATCATTCCTTTGAGCGGCATGACGATCGGAAATGCGATGGTTGTCTCGGGGCTGTTTTTGAATCAGATGAAACGTGAGGTCGAGGCTTCCAAAGGTGAAATTGAGACACTGTTAGTCCTAGGCGCTACGCCAAGGCGTGCATTTCAGGACGTATTAAAACGCTCTGTAAAATCAAGCATGATTCCGACCATTGACGGTATGAAAACCGTTGGGCTTGTGCAGCTTCCAGGCATGATGACCGGCATGATTATCGCAGGAGCCGACCCGGTCGAAGCTGTCCGTTATCAGATTTTGATTGTGTTTGCCTTCACCAGCTCAGCTGCCATTACCAGCATCATCTTGAGCTTACTGACATATCGGCAGTGGTTTACTTCAGATATGCGGTTACGCTCCATGTAGAAGGAATTAACCTAACCAAGAAAGGGGGCACTCGGGGTGATAAGCCATTCAAACGCAGTTGATTCTCCGGATCATGGCCAGGAAGTGAGCGAACGTCAGGGTTTGGAGCTTTTTCTGGAAGATACCCTGCTCGAACTTCACCAAGCAGACCTGATTAGGTTCGACGATAAGGAATGGTATTGGAGCAAACCCGACATTGCCCACCATACCTTCATATATATGCACAAATTTACGGGTAAACTGATGATGAACGGGACCGAGCACCCGGTCAACCGCAAATCTGCCTTCCTCTGCACGCCTGGCACTGCCCTGGAATTATCCAGTGACGCAGGAAACGAGACCGAGCTGTATATCATCAGTTATGATCTGTTCCGTGCTGCAGAGAAAACCGACGAGCGGCGCATCTACGAACGTGAACAGAACTTCCCGGTAACAGGCTGGATACAAGGCCCTTATTACGGCATACAGCGCATTGCAGCGCAGTTGACTGCTGAAACCGGACAGCCTGCTCATAAAAAGAAACTGCTAATGACTGAGCTGCTGACCACGCTCTGGCCTCAGGAGATACAGACGGGTACAGAAGCACATGGGGATGCGAACCAGTGGCTCCAACTCACGATGCAATATATGCGTGACAACTATATGCATGAGATCAAACTGGAAAAACTGGCCGAACTGGCAGGCATGCATCCATCGTATTATTCGCAGCTCTTCAAGAGCCGGATGCACAAAAACCCGATTGAATATTTAACCCATTTGCGCATGAATCGGGCCAAGGAGCTGCTGATGGCCTCGGACATGCGCATTCGTGACGTTGCCCGAAGTGTCGGTTACCGGGACGAGTTCTATTTCAGCCGCCGTTTTCGAAATCATGCCGGATACGCACCGACAACCTATGCGAAACAGGTGCACCGCAACATTGTTTCTCTCTCGTATCCTTACACGGATCACCTGATGACACTGGGCATTACACCTTGTGCAGCTCAGATTCAGGGGCATCTTCCCCATATTCCCAAATCGCTTACTCTGCCATTTCATGCCTATGAGCCTTGGGAGCAAGGTCGTCAGGCCTTCCTGGAGGTGAATCCCGACCTCATTTTGACCAAGGACAATGCAGCGGCAAAAGCCATGGAACATATCGGAGATGTCGCTCCGATTATCACCATTCCCTGGAATCAGACCGATATGTTCGGTCATCTTCATACGATTGCATCTATCGTGGACCGCACCCAGGCAGCGAATGACTGGCTGGAACGGCATGAACGCAAGGCTGAGCGTGCACGCAAGAAGATCAGGGAGACGGTTGGACAAGCCACTGTTGCAGTCTGTACTTTAACTGCGAAGGGACCACGCATGTACAGCACCCGCAACTTCGGCCATGTGTTCTACCGCAGCCTGGAGCTGAATCCCCCTGAACGTATTCAATCCGAGCTCGCTGGCAAACCTCCCGGCGTGGGGTTCAACTGGATGTCCATAACACCCGGAGAATGGGATGGACTGGAGGCCGATATTCTGCTGCTCGCTGTTCCTTCACTAAAGGAACGTGAATCGCTGCTGCAGCAGATCACTGCTGATCCGCTATGGAATCAGTATCCTGCCGTACGGAACGGTCGCGTTCATATTATTAATTGGAATTCCTGGGTCGTATACGCTCCCTATTCCATCAACATCCAGCTGGATGAAGCCGTAACGCTGTTGACGAATAAACTATCCTTTATGTAATCTAAAAAATGTCCATCTCCCAAATCTTAATTTATGCCATGTACGGGCCTGAATTAAGATTTTATAATGAACTCTAATTGATAATGATAATCAATAACAGCAGAAATGACTTTGCTGGCAACAAAAGGAGTGACTCCCATTCAACATCCGGGACTACCGCGTCGTCCGTCCAATTCTCGAAAATCCCCGGTGACGGTTGGACTAATGTTTTTGTCAGCCATCGCCATTTTGCTAATTAGCCTGTTTGTCGCCATTTCGCTGGGTGCCAAATCGTTAACACTCGAAACGGTATGGTCTGCCATATTTAAGTATAACCCGGCTCTGACACCTCACCAGATCATTCATGAGCTCCGTCTTCCCCGGGTTATTGCTGCTGCTGTCGTTGGCGCTGCCTTTGCTGTTGCCGGTGCCTTAATGCAGGGAATCACCCGCAATCCACTGGCGGATACGGGGGTGCTGGGCATTAACGCCGGCGCCACATTCATGGTGGCGTTGAGCTTTGCCCTATGGCCAGGACTGCCTTATGCCTGGCTAATGGGGCTTTCTTTTGCTGGTGCGGTGCTAAGCACCCTGTTTATTTTCCTGCTTGGATCAGCCACGCCTGGGGGCCTGACATCCATGAGGCTGACTGTTGCAGGTGCTGTCGTTGCAGCCATGTTAAGCTCGCTCAGCACGGGTGTCGCCATTTATTTTGACCTGAGTCAGGATCTCGCTTTCTGGTATGCAGGCGGCTTTGGCGGCATTGAATGGCGGCATCTGAGACTTATTGTTCCTGTGCTTCTGATCACGCTGCTGCTGACCATGCCTCTTGCCCGGCGCGTATCGCTCATGTCGCTCGGAGAAGAAGTCGCGCTTAATCTGGGGATTAATATTCGCATGACCAGACTGCTCGCGCTGACAGCTGTCGTCATACTGGCAGGCGTGTCGGTATCCGCCGTTGGCTCCATCGGCTTTGTCGGGCTGGTCATTCCGCATATTTCCCGCAAGCTGGTCGGTGTCAATTACCGTCTGATCATTCCCATGTCCTCCCTGCTCGGAGCCATCCTTCTGGTATTGGCCGATCTGGGCTCACGCATTGTGAATCCACCGGAGGAACTGGCAGTAGGCATCATGGTTGCCTTTGTCGGCGTACCGTTCTTCCTCTATCTGGCCCGCAAGGAAAGGAGGGCATTGTAACGATGAGATCCCATGTGCCCTCACGAGGGAAACGATCCATTGTCGTCAGTGTTACGCTGCTCTGTATCGCATGTGCAGTGATCGTAATCAGCCTGAATACGGGAACAATTCGTCTGTCTCCCCTTGCTGTACTGCAAACATTGCTCGGCAATGGCAGTCCGGACGATCAGATTGTGTTGTTCGATTACCGCCTGCCCCGCATTCTGATTACGGTACTGGCCGGAGCAGGACTGGGCATCTCGGGAGCCGCCCTGCAAGGTATCACTCGCAATCCGCTTGCTGATCCCGGCATTCTTGGTCTTCATGCTGGAGCAGCCCTGGGGCTCATGGTTTTCGTAAGTCTGTCCTATTCGATCGACGGCTCGGTTGCCCTGCTGATCCCATTGTTTTCTTTTGCAGGAGGTGTCATCTCGGCACTGATCATTATGCTGCTGGCCTATGACCGACATAACGGGGTATCTCCCATCAAGCTCATTCTTGTCGGTATCGCTGTCGCCGCCGGATTTCATGCGTTAACGCTGTATCTGTCCCTACGCCTGGATGAAGACACCTATTCCTTCGCTGCCCGCTGGCTGGCCGGTAGTGTGTGGGGACGGGACTGGATTCATGTACAGGCTCTGCTGCCTTGGATTATACTCTGTGTCCCCTACATTTGGAGCCGCTCCAAAACGCTGGACGCTTTTGGTCTAGGAGACGCGGCTGCAACTGGCATTGGCACACCCGTCAGATCGCAGCGCATATGGCTTCTTTTATGTACTGTGGCGCTGTCCGCCGTGAGTGTATCCATGGCTGGCGGCATCGGCTTCATCGGGCTGGCAGCACCGCATCTCGCCCGCAGACTTGTGGGTCCCATGCATCGCCACCTGATTCCGGCGGCCGGACTGATCGGCATGGTGATCCTGGTCGCTGCGGATACGATTGGCCGAACGATTTTTCAACCAAACGCCATCCCCGCAGGAATTGTGGTGGCTGCCATCGGTGCGCCCTACTTTTTATATCTGCTGGTGAGAACCAAATGATTGATACGCTGATCTACTTTTTTAAACCTATTACTAACTAGCATCCAAGTGATGTTCAAGGAGAATGTGAATATTCATGTTAAAGAAAAACCTATTGTTTGCCCTGAGCCTCTGTCTGATATTTGTGCTTGCCGCTTGCGGAAATGCCAACCCTTCAGGCTCTTCATCTGCTGGCAGCACTTCAACCGAACAAGAGGGTAACAGCCCAGCTTCCGGAGAACAGCGCATCGCGTCCATGTCCATTCATTTGACCAATGACCTGCTGGCGCTCGGCATCACACCTGTAGGTTCCGTTATTGGCGGCGAAGCGAAAGGGTTCCTGTCCCATGTCGCAGATCAACTGCAAAACACAACTCCACTGGGCCCGGTGAAAGATCCGGACATGGAAGCATTGCTTGCCCTGAAGCCCGATGTCATCTATCTGGATGAAGAATTCTCCGGTGATGACATTGCCAAGTTTGAGAAAATTGCTCCTGTGCATGTATTTAATCTGGATGACGGCACATGGCGTGACCATCTGAAAGCCATCGGCAAACTGGTGAATCGTGAGAAGGAAGCGGAGCAATACATTCAGGATTATGCAACCGAAACGGATGAAGTAAAATCGCTGATTCATGACGAGATCGGTGACGGTACCGTGATGGCCATCCGTGTAACGGCCAAAGAATTGCGCGTGTTCAGTACGCGCCGTCCAATGGGTCCAATTTTGTATGATGATCTCGGGTTGACCCCGGCCAAAGGCATCGCCGACATTGATTCCTCGAAGCCTTACCAGGTCATTTCCCGTGAAATACTGCCTGACTTCGATGCAGATGCCATCTTCGTGGTGGTGAACTCGGATGAAGAAGCGGAAAACATGTTCAAAGAACTGCAAGACAATCCGATCTGGCAAGGTCTGAAAGCCGTTAAGGCAGGTCACGTCTATACGATCGGTGCACAACCTTGGCTCGACTATTCCGCGATTGGCAACAAAATGGCACTGGATGACGCCAAAGAGATGTTTACCCAGAGCAAATAAGGAACATGTCAGGATGAAATGACAAAAAACCTCGCTTACGAAACTGGAGAGCATTGCAGCCACTAACACTGCGCTGTTCCCCTCCGTTCGAAGCAGAGGTTTTTTTCTGTATATGTTAAATATGCTAATGCTGCTGTCATTGCTCATATGGTACAAACAACAATCTCAACATCCGTATCAGCAAACGTATCCTGAATAATACCGCTCACTTTATCCCACTTCAATCTGTCGAGCCCGCAGCCAATCTGCGGCATCGCCAGCTTGCCGATTCCTTGTTCTACGCATATGTCGCGCATGGATTTCACAGCTTGGGTAAAGGACGAATAGGTCGGTTTGTTTGAAAACTTCGCCTTGGTCACGAGATTCAATGTCCGTCCTACCGCGTAACACTGGCCGATCTCCAGCGGCTCCTGCTTCGCCTGTTCCTGAAGAACCTCCAATCCGAATTTTTGCCGGAACTGTACTGCGATCCCCGCACCCATTCGAGCATCCGCTGAAATGCAGTGAGCAAGCGTATAGGCTTCATCCATCGCAAACAAATCCTGTTGTATCTCTCGAAATTGCATCCGAATCCTCTCCTTTCCGAAAAAAAGTTTAATCACTCGCCAGCCAAATGCAGACGATCTTGAAATGCCATAAATGTTTTCTGTCCAGTTGACCGATCGAATACGGCAAATACGATTCGCTCAAATGAATGCCTGAAGTTTTCCTGTACCAAAACATCATGAAAATACTTTGCTACATCAACCGGATCATTCCGGAACACTCCGCAACCATAAGCACCAAGGACAAGGGCGCGGTGTCCGTTTATCACAGCCACGTCCAAAATAGATCGAATTCGTTGTTTCATAACCGCTTCGATCTGCTGCTCATTTGCTTCCTCCCGTTCTCTCACGACGCCAGCATTAACCGCTGGGGCTGTAATGAATGAAGTTACATAGGCCTTATCCAACAGCCGGTCTTCATCATCCCGAATGACCGGAACATCCGGTGAATAGATCATGTAATCCGAGTACAGACAAGTGCGCAGCTTGCGATTGTGGTCATACATTTCATTCATCTGTACGATACATGGATATAACCCTGTAGCCCGGGCCAAACTCTCCTCCTGTGCCTGACTTCCTCCCAGGAATCCTCCGCCAGGATTTTTCGCTGAGGCAAAGTTAAGACAAACGACATCCGTTCTCCCCTCGTCCACTACGAGACGTGAAGCTGCCGTAAGTGTGGTCTCGCCCGTAACTTCGATCTGAACAGCTGCTGCCTCAGACGATAGCCTCAATTGATGCACCTGCTCCCGAAGTGCAGGAAGCTCGTTGGGACGGTATAGAACCGAACCCTGGATTGCTTTTTTCAGATCTGCATCGATTGGTACCCTGCGATCATATCCGTTGATATATTGTCCTATTTCCAAAATAGCCAGTGTCTCCTGAGCGATACGCGCCCGGCCTGAACGCTGGTTATTGCTTTTCAGTTGATTCGTACTTTTTCGTTGGTTGTTTTCATTCATCCTAATCACTTCCTATATTTTCTCTCAGACGGGTCAAAATCTCGCCCAACCAGTTCGTTCCCCGCCATGTTCTTCGGTTTCGAATGCGCGAATCTTCCTCTGCCAGCCCAACACCCCAAATTCGATCATCCGGGCTTGCTTCGACAAGGGTCGTCCCTCGAGTGGCCAGCAATGCGGCGAGCAGGTTTTCATTTTGTGTGAATTTGGCTTCGTTGCCCTCATAAACAATGCGTTTGCACTCGGCTTCCCATATCTTCTGGTCAAACCCGGCGACCTGTCTGCCAAGCTTTTTTTGTACCGAAGCGGAGCTGGCCTTCAAAATCTTGTCCGCAATGACCTGGTCACCAAACAGCAGCGCTTTCTGATGCATCATGTACTGTTCCGCGCTGGTATAATGTGTTCCATTCACCGTAAAATCCGCCGGATGCCACTGGGAAAAGGGTGACGCGGTACGCCAGAAAAACGTAAACTTCTCCATGAATTCATGTGCCCTCCTTTTTATAAAACCACTATGTTGTCAGACGATCCGGGTTTAGCCTGTATAAGCGGGAAGGGCGGTGTCCTGCATGACCTGTAAACTCTCCGGTCTCTATCACCCAACCCGCGATTTTGCGCCGGAAAGCGGCAGCCAGCAGCTTTTTGCCACTGATAATCTCATATACTTTCTGCAGTGCCGTTAACGTAAATGTCTCTGGCATCAGATTAAATGCAATATCCGTATACTCCACTTTGGATCGCAACCGTTCCAGTGCATAATGAATCATTTTGGCGTGGTCAAACGCTATGCCCTCAACCTCCGTTACTGTCATGCTGCTGCTTCGCACACTGCCCTCTACCGCTTCCTTCACCTCAATCACAGCCGATAGCTCCTCTGTTCCATTGGACAACATCAACTGTACTCTCCGTTCTGTCGTACGACCGTGTTCATGAAGATGACGTTTCTCTTCCACCAATCGCTGATCTACCCTGAACCACCCAGCTTCACTTGCATCATCTCCAGCTTCCAGTTCAAGCTCACTGCTATCCACAAGTGCCATATAGGAGCAGCTGATAACCCTTGTACGAGGATCACGATGCACATCCCCCCACGTGTACAACTGTTCCAGATAAATGTTATCCAGCCCGGTCTCTGTAACCAGTTCACGGCGTGCCGCATCTTCAAGTGATTCCTGCATCGACACGAATCCGCCCGGTAATGCCCACTTCCCCAGATCGGGATGACCACCCCGGCGAATCATCAGCAGCTGCAGTGCCGGCTCGGCAAGCTTGCGGTAATTGGACTGAGCTTCACTCCGTATGGTGAATACAAGCATATCCACCGTTACGGATGGACGCTCATAATCCCCAGCATCATATGTCTCGAGAAACTGCTGCTCACTTATATTTACGTGATCCTGATGCTCCGACGGACGACCACCAGAATGACCTTCGTTTGCCATATATACGACCCCATTCTGTTATTAACAATTTGTTATTAACAATTAGATAATAAGAATTTAACACAGCTTTTTTCCTCCGTCAATATTTCCCATACTCTATGTAAAAGCCATTCTTTCAGTTGTTTATTTTAATACAATTGTGTTATATTGTTTTTAATTCAGTCGTGTTATAAAAAGAGGAGGTTACGCCGTAATGAAAAGAATCGTGTTACTGGATGTTCTCAGGGGATTTGCTATTATCGGTACACTGGGTACAAATATTTGGCTCTTTGCCTATCTGGGCAACTTGAACAAAATGTTTGGAGATCCCCTTCAGCCATGGTGGGCCACAGGTGATCGCATATTGCAAACGCTGATGCTTTTGCTGGTAAACGGAAAGTTTCTCGGCCTGCTTACACTTCTCTTCGGAGCTGGCATGGAATTAAAGAGGCAAAAAGCACTGCGCAAAGGATACACCTGGCCTGGCATTTACATATGGACATGTGTGCTGCTGTTCATCGATGGTTTGCTGCATTACACGTTGGTCATGGAATATGACGTGTTGATGAGTTATGCGATTACAGGCATCATGGTGTCTTTCATCATCCACCGTTCCCGTCGTTTCATTTTGATCATCATGGGGATCATGGGCAGTATACACTTCATTGGAGTGGGCGGAATTACAGCATTGCTGGCACTTTCAGAGTCCGGTTCTTCCTTTAATGGCATGGAGATAATTACGCAGCTATATGCAGCGGGAACGTGGTGGGAGCAAGTCCTGTTCCGGCTCAGCAACTTCGTTTTCTTCCGAACGGAATCCATCGCGATTATCCCTCTTAATATATTTCTGTTCTTGTTTGGTGCCCTGCTCATGCGTGCGGGCGTATTTTCAGACCACCCTTCTGCACGACGTAAACGCCGCAAATTAATGAACATCGGACTTGCCGCAGGCATTCCGCTGAACCTGCTCCTGCTGATCCCCGGAGGAATGATGGACCTGTTTGTTCGTTACATCAGTGCCCCCGTCCTTACGCTGGGCTATCTTGGTCTGATTGCTTACCTGTTGGAAAAAAATACTTTGCCCCGCCTCTTCGAACGCTTAGGAGAAATCGGCAAGATGGCGCTGAGCTGTTACATTTTGCAGAACATTCTGGCTTCTGTACTCTTCTATGGTTGGGGTCTGGGATTAGGTGGTCATCCGTCCTCGCTTCTGGTCTTATCTATGTGGGCCGGCATCTGTATCCTGATGATGTTATTCTCACATGTTTGGCTTCGCCAATTTTCGCTGGGTCCGGTCGAGTGGCTTTGGCGCAAGCTCTCCATCTCTCCTGCAGCCAAACATCCGTCACGATCTGAACCAATGTAATATCGAGCTATCCCCCTTCTATCCATTTGTAAAATGTTCTCCTATCCAAACAGGGCTGCGGATCCTATCCGGAGCCCTGTTTTACTGATTGCAAATACAACCTTCCCTTGGAGTTAGGGGGCGTTCTCAAACCCAGTTAAGTGCACGTTTTTGATATCACAAATCTCTTGACGATATGTCAGATAAAACCTATGATTTAGTTAGTCGACTAATTAAAAGGATGAGAGCTTATGAATTCAGCCCAAAATGAACGGCTATTGGCGCAGTTATCGGAACTCGTGAAGCTGCAGCGTTATAAGGTTCATGAGAAGCTTGTTAACCACCCCGAGCTGTACCCCGGACAACCGCCACTGCTGTTCCAGCTTGACCGGGAAGATGGTCAAACCCAGAAAAGTCTGGCCGAGCAGCTTCGCCGCGCCCCTGCAACCGTTACAGTCATGCTCAAACGCATGGAAACTGCGGGATATGTAAGGCGTGAAGCCGATCCGAATGATCTGCGTAGTCTGCGTGTCTATTTGACCGACCAGGGACGGGCAGCGCTCAAAGATTTGAGAGAAGCGTTCCAGGCACTTGAACGCCAGGCTCAGGAAGGTTTTACACCAGAAGAGACACAACTGATGTCAGCGCTTGCACAGCGCATGATTCAGAATCTCCGTGAATCCTGAGTCATGTGTGGTTTTTTACAGCATGATTCCAGGTCATAACTGAATGAGGTGATTTTCCTATTGTGGACGTTAAAACGATTTTTGACCCCCTATAAGACAGCGGCCATACTCGCTCCACTACTCATGGTACTTGAGGTCGCCATGGACCTGCTTCAACCGAAGCTGATGTCCAGCATTGTAGATGATGGTGTACTTGCGGGGGACCTGTCCCACATTGTGCGCACAGGACTGTTCATGCTTTTATTTGCCCTGATCGGCTGGGTTGGTGGTGCAGGCTGTACGCTCTTTTCCAGCAAAGCATCTGTTGGCTATAGCACCGATCTGCGTCAGGAACTTTTCGATCATATCCAAACCTTTTCCTTTCGTAACCTGGATACGTTCCAGGAAGGGTCGCTGATCACGCGGCTAACGAGTGATATTACCCAGATGCAGACATTTGTGCAGATGCTTCTGCGGATGTTCATCCGTTCGCCCATGCTGATTATCGGCAGTATTATTATGGCCTTCACGATCAGTATCAAGCTGGCCCTGATTCTTATGATGACCGTGCCCGTTCTCTTTGTTATTTTGTATATCCTCATATCCGCTTCCTACCCGCTGTTTGCCAGTGTGCAGAACAAGCTGGATAAAGTGAATGCCGTTCTCCAGGAAAATCTCGCTGGTATGCGCGTCGTTAAGGCTTTTGCCCGTGCCGTTATGGAGAAAAAGCGTTTCAACCAATCCAATGAGGATTATACGGGAACAGCCGTAAAAGCCTGGCGCATTGTTACATTGAATGCACCTGTCCTCAGCTTGATGCTGAATGCGACGATTGTGGCCGTATTGTGGTTTGGAGGCTTTCAGGTTGTAGGGGGCGATATTGCAGCCGGGGATCTGATTGCTTTTATCAATTACGTAACCGTAGTACTCTCTTCCCTTACCTCCATCGGCATGATGATGATGAGTTATTCCCGTGCCAAGGTATCTGCCGCGCGGATCAACGAGGTTCTCTATACGGAGCCGGATATTCAATCCGGTCATGAGCCTCACAGGGAAAAGGCACTGCCAAATCAGGTATATTCGATGCACCCTGATCCGGCCTCCATGCCCGCTAACAGAACAGGTGAGGTGGAATTCCGGGATGTCTACTTCCGTTACGATGGCGAAGATGCTCTCACGGGAATTACGCTTACAGCCCGTGCCGGGGAAAAAGTGGCGTTACTCGGTTCCACAGGTTCAGGCAAAACATCACTCGTTCAGTTGATTCCCCGCCTGTACGATGCCTCGCTGGGTGAAGTGCTTGTAAACGGAGTCAACGTGCGGAACTGGGATCTTCAGCTGCTTCGCAGCCGGGTGTCCATCGTATTGCAGGAATCCATTCTGTTCAGTGGCAGCATCCGGGATAATATTGGTTTCGGCAGACCAAATGCCACCGATGCCGAGATTCGTGCTGCGGCACAGGCAGCGGCAGCGGATGAATTTATCACGAACCTGAAAGATGGTTATGACACGGAGCTGGGACAACGGGGAGTCAATCTCTCCGGCGGGCAGAAACAGCGTATTTCCATTGCCCGTGCCCTGCTCATGCGACCGGAGGTTCTTATTTTGGATGACAGTACAAGTGCAGTTGATCTGCGAACCGAGGCAAGCATTCAGCGAGCACTGCATTCCCTGATGAAAGACAGCACAACTTTTTTGATTGCACAGCGCATTTCCTCTGTGAAGGATGCAGACTGCATTTATGTGCTTGACGAGGGGAAAATCGTTGCAAGTGGTACACATGACGAGCTCATGACCCACTCCACACATTATCAGTCCATCTATTATTCACAACAGCGGAAGGAGGATGTTCAATTTGGCTAAACCTGCAACTTCCTCCACACAGCCACCTGTCGTCCCTCCCATTGGAAGACCGCCAGGCCGGGGAACCGTTCCCAAAGTAAGAGCCAAAAATGCCAAGCATGCCATCCTCCGAGTCTGGTCGTACATGGGACGCCATCGCAAAGGGGTTATCGTGGCTCTGGCGCTTACCGCTCTGGGAACACTGCTTAATCTGGCAGGGCCCTACCTTCTTGGGCGTGCCGTCAATGAGCATATCGTTCCAAAAGTGACAGATGGTCTTTTGAAAGACTGTCTCCAGCTGCTGACTGTATACGTGCTGAGTTCGCTTATGATGTGGGGGCAGTCCTATGTCATGATCGGTGTCTCCCAATTGACGGTGAAGGATCTGCGTCAGGCTTTGTTCTCCAGGTTGCAGCAGCTGCCCATCAGCTTTTTTGACAAAAATCAAAGCGGAGATCTGATGAGCCGGGCTACCAATGATGTCGATAACGTCTCCACCACGCTGAACCAGAGTGTCACGCAATTGATGTCCAGTGCCATCCTGCTCGTTGGTTCACTGTCAATCATGTTTGCGCTGGATCTCCGGCTGACACTCCTCAGTCTGGTGACCGTGCCATTGATCACGATCGCCACCAAGCTGATCGCTTCCAGGACCCGCAAACATTTCTCTGCCCAGCAGAAATTGCTCGGGGAGCTGAATGGTTTTGCGCAGGAAACGATTGCCGGACAAAAGGTGGTCGCCGCCTATAACCGTCAAGAGCAGGCACACAAGCATTTTATGAACCTGAATGAAAAACTGCGTACATCCAGTACGCAGGCTCAAACCGTATCCGGACTGGTCGGACCTACGATGAACGTCATGAACAACATTGGATTTGCCATTCTGGCAGCAGTAGGTGGATGGATGGCTTACCACGATCTGACGTCAATTGGACTGATTGTGAGTTTTCTCGCTTACTCCCGCCAGATTGAGCGGCCGATCAATGATCTGGCGAACCAGTACAACCTGATCCAGGCAGCTATTGCTGGTGCTGAGCGTGTGTTTCAGATTATCGATACACCGAGTGAATATGACGAGAAACAGCAAAAACAATTGAACCACATTCAGGGCAAAGTTGTTTTTGAAAATGTGTCTTTTGCATACAGTTCCGAAAGAGAGATCTTAAAAAATGTCAGCTTCACCGCTCAGCCTGGCGAGATGATCGCCCTCGTCGGACCGACAGGTGCAGGCAAAACAACCATTATCAACTTACTCCCCCGCTTCTATGAGATTACAGGCGGAAGAATTACCATTGATGGCTCCGACATCTCGGAACTGGAAAAGGACCACCTTCGGCGCGGGCTGGGCATCGTGCTGCAGGATGCCTACCTGTTCTCGGGGACCATCCGTGACAATATCGCCTATGGCAAGCCGGAAGCTACAGATGAGCAGATCAGGCAGGCAGCCGAGCTGGCCAATGCCCATTCATTCATTCGCAAGTTATCCCAAGGTTACGACACCCCTATTATTGCGGGCGGAAGCAACTTTAGCCAAGGGCAGCGGCAACTGCTGACGATCGCCAGGGCCATCCTGGCGGATCCAGCCATTCTTATTTTGGATGAAGCAACCAGCAGCATTGATACCCGTACGGAAATGCAAATTCAAGAGGCGATGCGTACATTGATGAAAGACCGGACCAGCTTCGTGATCGCCCATAGACTGAGCACAATCCGGGGGGCTGATCAGATCCTGGTCATCGATTCAGGTCAGATTGCCGAGCGAGGTAATCATGAAGATCTCATGCATCAAAAAGGGTTTTATTATCAGCTTCAACAAGGGCAGCAAAACTGATTCACCGCTTGCCCTTCCAGACAAAACGCCGCACGAGGTTCCGTTCTTCGGACCTTTGCGGCGTTTTCTTTTGGACTTGAGCGTAACCTCTATTCTACAATCATTACAGGCAGCTCCAGAGTAAACGTGGACCCAACTCCCACTTCACTTCGCACCGTAATTTCCCCATTATGATCATGGGCAATCTTCTGGCAGAGCGCCAACCCAAGTCCTGTCCCTTCTTCCTTGGTTGTATAGAATGGATTAAATATCTCGGCAAGGGCCGGCTCCGGTATACCGCTTCCCGTATCTCTAATGGATGTATAAGCTTTGTCTCCCTCATGAAAAAGAACAATATGTACCTCTCCCGGATCATCCATCGCTTCAAAGGCATTGCGTATCAGGTTAATCAGCACCTGCACAATTTTGTCCCGGTCCATATGCACCATAACTCCTTGCCCGGTCAACTCAAGCGAAATCCGGTGACCCCGTGATGCTGCATCCGATTCGGTTAATGAAAAGACGCGTTCAAGGCAGTGACCCAGCTTCTCCGGTTTCATTAGATGTGCCTGTGGTTTGGAGAATTGCAAAAACTCGGCTGTCAGGTCCGTTACCCGGATAACCTCACCCATAATCACTTCGTACCACGGAGCAATATTGTACGCTTGTCCGCGTGACAGCTGCAAGAATCCACGAATCGCCGTGAGCGGATTACGGATTTCATGCGCCATGCCGGCTGCAAGTTCTCCAACAGCCCTGAGCCTTTCCGAACGGTAGACCTCTTCTTCATTCTTAATCCACTTGCTGCGCTGTGCCTGAAATAGTCGCTCCTCTGCAATCGTTATTAACTGCTGGAGGGTCTCTGCTGTCTCCGGATAGACCGAAATGCTATACGTAACCTGTAATCCTTTCAGATCGGTGGTTTGCATCGTACTCATTCGTTCCTCGATACCCGCAACCTCGGGCAAAATGATTGAAAATCGATCTCCCGCATAGCGGGATACCCCATACGCATCCGCGAAATGTCTGGAGATGCTGTCCCCTGTCCCCGTTATAATCGTGCTCCAATTGTCTTCCACTTCCTTGTTGAATCCGTTGAAATTCTGAATATTCAGAAGGATTAAGAAAAAGGAACGCTCCTTGTCAGCCGTCTCTTGCAGTGCATTCATATATCCTTCGTAGTTGAGCATACCAGTAAGTGGATCGTGTAGGGTGAGGAAATAATTTTTTTCGCGCAATCTGCGTTTCTCGGCTTCGCTATTAATCAGTGTATGGTACAGAAAAATAATCACAAAAGCTGTGAGTACATCAAACAGGGAAACGAGCAGTGTGTAAGCATCTATGGTGACATAGGAAAGGCGAATCGAAGTATATTCCAACACGAGCAGGAGAGAAATGGGCAGAGTCTGAACTACTCGCTGTTTGTCCTGAATCATCGTCATGATGAGCAGATAATACAGCATGTTACACCAATTCAATTCACTGAAGTAATGAAACAGTCCAAGGAAGATCCACTGGATTTTTTGCAATACAGGATATCGTCTTTCCCCATAAATACTTGCAACAAACAGGGATCCCGCAATGATCATCAATGTGAGGCTGGAAGTGCGGCCCAGAAAATAGGAGGACAGGATTACAAGCAGGCAGCCCAGCGGGAATATAACCCTTTTCATCGTGTACGTTAGCAAACAGCCTCGCCCCCTTTGACAATCTACTCACATCTAACATTTTATTTACATGTATTATAGCCATAATGAGTAGCTAATGTTGTCGATTAATGGAAGCTCTCCAAATTGGAATGGAAGGTCTCATGGAATAAATACCCATATACATTCTGTATCGAACAATATTTCAGAACACATTTCATCTTTTTTCCGGTATGTTATACTACAATAATGGATTTATTTTCAATAAAATCCGGAATGTGAAGGAGATTTCATGATACAACAAAGAAAACCAATTGGTTTGGGCACATTTTCTCTGCTGGTCATAGCTTTGGGATTTGCATTTAATTATGCGTGGGGACCTGAGGATTTTCGTTTCAGTTACTATCTCTTTCATCAGATGAACTGGCCAATCTATAGCAATGGAAATGACGGCCTCCATTTGCCTTTTGTAGCAACTGCATTTTTCTGGGTGCCTGCTGTGGTGATTGCTCGAAAATATGATTATCATTACGGTACCCGCGTTGCATTCAATGTCGCTCGATTCATGCTGATCTTCTGTATCTTGGGGCCATTAGTTCTAGTGCTAAATTGGATCATTCATTCATAAAGAAGAAGCCAGCGCTCTGACGTTCCAGAGCGCTGGCTTCTTCTTTCTTACTAATTAACATAACTATTTCTTCGCCATATATTTACGGATATCAAATGCAACAGCCGCAACGATAATCAATCCTTTGATAATCAGCTGCCAATATGGGCTTACACCGATAAAGGTGAGGCCGTAGTTGATCACCCCGAAGATGAGAACACCTGCCATAACACCCGGGACTGTACCTATGCCTCCTGCAGTGGAAACTCCACCCACAACACATGCCGCGATGGCATCCAGTTCATACATGTTGCCGTAGTTATTCGTTGCACCACCCGTACGTGCTGCCTCCAGCACACCACCCAGCCCATACAACGCTCCCGCAATGGCATACAGGGCGATCAGATTGCGTGCCACATGAATCCCTGATACATGCGCTGCCTGAATGTTACCGCCGATGGCGTACATATTTTTGCCCAGACGGGTTTTGTTGAAAACGACCCAACAGATTAACGCGACAGCAATCGCGATCAGTACAATATAAGGGATCGAATAACCACCGCCCAGATCAATATATCCCGATCCGATAACCGTAAAGTCTGGTCTGAGTCCTCCAATCGGCTGTGACTGATTCGGCTCTGTATCAAAATAAATCGAGTTCAAACCATACACGGCTACCATCGTTCCCAATGTCGCGATAAAAGGAGGTACGTGCAATTTGGCTACAATAATTCCGTTCACCAGCCCTACGACCAGACCGGCTACAATTCCGATAACGATAGGCAATCCTACGCACAATTGTGGCAGATCGGGGAAGAACCGATTCGCGTACTCATCAATCTGCAGCATCGATGCAGATACCACTGCCGTCAGACCAACCACCCGTCCTGCAGACAGATCGACTCCACCGGTGACAAGGATGAAGGCCGCCCCCAGTGCGATGATGGCCCGAGTGGAGGATTGCTGTAAAATATCCCGAAGCGTAGAGAATGCAAGGAAGTTCGGATCGGCAATGGCAATACCAATGACGAGCAAAATCAGTACGATAAAGATGGCGCGCTGCGTTACATATTGCTTCACCTGATTGATTACTTGTGTGTTCATCTGTTCCCTCCTGTCTAAGCCATCCGCTGCTGAGCGGCCAGCCTCATAATTTCCTGCTCTGTTGCCTCGGCTCCCTCTACAATACCGGTCAGCCTTCCTTCGCTCATGACCATGATCCGATCCGACATGCCCAGCAGTTCAGGCATCTCCGAGCTGATCATAATAATGCTTTTGCCCTGACGGGCCAGTTCGGTAATAATGGTATAAATTTCAAACTTGGCTCCCACATCAATGCCTCGTGTCGGTTCATCGAGCAGCAAAATTTCCGGATCGGTCAGTAACCACCGCGCCAAAAGTACTTTCTGCTGATTACCCCCAGAGAGGTTGCGAATCAGCGTGTTAACCGAAGGCGTTTTGGTTCTGAACTTCTGGGTTTGCTCCCGTGCCTCTTCGCGCCCCTTTTTCTCATCCAGCAGTCCCACTCGGTTTCGATATCGTCCCAGACTCGCAATAATCGTATTTTCATACACCGACAACACCGGAAAAATTCCCGTAACCCTCCGTTCCTCGGTCAGCAAAGCCATGTTATGACGTTTCGCTGCGGCTGGTGAGTTGATCTTCACTTTGCGTCCGTGAATGGAGATCGTACCTGAAGCAAGTCCGCGGAGCCCAAACAGGGATTCAATCAGTTCCGTCCGCTGCGCTCCAACGAGCCCGCCAATGCCGAGCACTTCGCCTTTTCGGAGCTCAAACGTTATATCCTTGAACGACTGAGGCTGGTTCGAAGTCAGGCCTTCTGCCTTCATTATCACTTCTCCCGGAACATTGGTCCTTTCCGGAAAACGTTCGTCCAGATCACGCCCAACCATCCGGGTGATGATCAGATCCGTGGTCAGCTCAGCCGCATCCCAGGTACCGACGACGAACCCGTCACGCATGATGGTCACTTCGTCCGAAATCGTAAGAATTTCCTCCATTTTGTGCGAGATGTAAATGATCGATACGCCGCGGCTCCGAAGCTCATTAATAATGGCAAAGAGCTGTTCCACTTCCTTGCCTGTCAGGGACGAAGTCGGTTCATCCATGACAATGACTTTGGAATGAAAAGAGACCGCTTTGGCAATTTCCATGGATTGAATTTTGGATACGGATAATGTTCCTGCCTGCGCTTTCGGATCAATATCCAGATTCAGATCCTCAAACAAGTCCAGGGTATCGGCATACATTTTCTTCTCGTCGACCAGTAACCCTCTCATTGGAAAACGCCCCAGCCATATATTCTCCATCACAGGACGGTAAGGCACCGGATTCAGCTCCTGATGAATCATGGATATCCCATGCTCCAGCGCCGCTTTGGAATTCGGAATGTCTGCCTCTTTTCCTTCGATTCGGATCGTCCCTTCGTCCGGTCGATACATGCCGAACAGACATTTCATCAGTGTGGATTTGCCTGCTCCATTCTCCCCCATCAGGGCGTGGACCGTTCCTGGCTTTACTTTCAGCGTAACCTGACTAAGTGCCTGAACACCCGGAAATGCCTTGGAGATGCCATCCATCTCCAGCAGATAAGGTGATTCCATGTTGGTTCCTCCCTTCCATATGCCCAGAAAAAAGGACGCCACCTGTAAGACGGACGTCCCTCTCTGCTGCTGTTATTGGGCGTCGGCAATGTTGTCTTTCGTAATTTTCTTGTAGGCGATCCAGACATATTTGCCATCCGTAATGTCATACCCCGTATTTTCCTTCGTAGGCGTCTCACCCTTAGCAAGCACGGAAGCCAAAGCCACTGTCGCAGCGCCCTGGTTCTTGGCGTCATTCAATACGGTCCCCAGCATCGTGCCGTCCTGGAGTGCCTGAATGGCAGGAGCCGTCGCATCCACGCCTACAACAGGCATTGCTTTGCCGTCCTTGAAGTACCCTGCTGCCTTCAATGCCTCAATGGCACCCAGTGCCATGTCATCGTTGTTGGCAAGCACAGCTTCGATTTTGTCGCCATGGGAAGCGAGAAATGCCTGCATTTTCTCCTGGCCTTTGACCCGGTCCCACATCGCCGTATCTTCCGCCAATGCCTCTACTTCAATACCGGCATCCTGGATCGCCTGTACGGAATATTTGGTCCGCAGCTCGGCATCCTGATGGCCCGGCTCCCCTTTCAGCATGACGTATTGCAGTTTGCCATCCCCGTTTTTGTCCGCTTCCGGATGGGCCTTCCAGTAATCCACAATCAGCTGGCCGGAGATCGTACCCGACTCTTCAGCCTTGGCGCCCACGTAGTAGACTTTATCCCATTTGTTCATGTCTTCGGCTACCGGTTCACGGTTCAGGAAAACGACAGGAATGCTTGCCGCCTTGGCCTTGTCAATGATGACGCCTGCTGCCGTCCGATCCACCGGATTTACGGCCATGGCACTGTATTTCTTGGATACAAAGAGATCCACTTTCTCATTCTGGGTCGGCTGTGCGTTCTGGCTATCCACGATATCAAGTGTGGCTTTGCCTTCTGCCGCTGCCGTCATGGCATTCCGTACGCCCGTCATGAACGTATCATCGAATTTGTAGATCGCGACACCAATCTTCGGCGTTTCCGTACCTCCTGCTGCCTGCTCTCCTGTGTCCGTTCCTGTACTTCCGCCCGCACTGTCCCCGCCGCTGCTGCAACCAGCCGCAGCAACCATAAATGCGGTAAGCAGCAATGTCATCCACGTTTTCTTCATATCCTAATGACCTCCCCCAAGTTCATTCGGCTTCACCGATATCTTTATTATGAAAGGGTTTACACCATTTTCGAATACAATATCTTCATCTGTTTTATCGAAATCTTCCTCTGTTGATATATGTCTTCCGTCTTCATTGCACAAAAGGAAACAGCAGCTTCTGGTTATCCATCCAGAACATATTATCGGTGCTTACCAGCTTCGTTTCCAAAGTTACTCTCGTCTGGACCTGTTGATCATTCAGCCGTGCCACCGCCTGGTTCAATCCAAGATAACCTGCGCTGAAGCCATTTTGCACAATGAGGTGCTGGAACACCCCTTCCTGCAGCTGCTCCAGCTGCTGCTGTTCACTGCCAAAACCAACGATCTTGACCTGATGTTCCAGCTTGCGGCGATGCAGTTCATCAGCTGCGCCCAGAGAGGCCGGTTCCTGAAGGGCAATGAAGCCGTCCACCTGCTGCTCATCCAGCAGCTGCTTCGCTGCCTGCCAGCACACATCCCGGGTACCGCATACGGATTTGGGTTCGACCTGAATCTCAGGATACTGCTCCAGTGCTTCCAAGACTCCCTGCTCCCGGTGGATCAGCCCTGGATTCACCGGATCCGGCCCCAGCAAAGCTACGCTGCCTCGCCCTCCCAGAAGTTCGGCCATCGCTTCACCTGCCTGGCGTCCGGCCTCCACATTGTCCATAGAAATCACACTCGTTATGCCCTTCACGGGAAACTCATCGTTGAGAACAATGACCGGAATACTCATTTCGCTTGCATTCTCAGTCTGTGCCTTCTGAATGATCTCGCTTAGCGCCTCCTCACTTAGTGGATCAACCAGCAAAGCGGAAGCCCCCTGCTCCAATGCCTGTGTGACCGCCCGAATCTGCGCCTGTTCGCGTGAACTGTACGCCCCGACACCTTGCCCGGATAATTCCTGCAGCTCCATCTCTAGGTGGATCATCGAATCAGGATTGGCTGGTGCATGGGTTGGCGCCTCAGACGGAAAAGCCTCCACGGTCATCAGTTCAGCCCCATTTTCCTTGGCCGCTGCTTCTGCTCCGAGCCTTATGGCTTCGGCAAGTTCACCTGTTCCTGCAGGCGTAATCAGAGCGACACGAGGTGGTGGCTGGACCGAATCCGCATTGGATATACCACAGGCTGTACCAAGGAACAGACAGCAGCTTACTGCAACGATCCCCATGAAGCTGCGTACACCGAGGATGGACGGACTGAACTCATTAAATGGATCTGTACTGACCATCCTGCCAATGGACGCCTTGTTAGCCTTGTTCTTCATCATGAATTTTGCCTTCCTCCCGTTCGCATTGAATCGGAATCCGAATCCAGACTGTCGTTCCTTCCTCCAGTTCGCTCTCGAACTCAAGGCCGCAGTCTTCCCCATAGTAGAGCCGAATTCGGTCATGCACATTGCGCACGGCTACACCTGAACCCGCACCACTCTTGACGATGGGACTGCCACCCAGTAGTCCTGACACCTGCTCCGCTGTCATGCCGACACCATTGTCCGTGATGCGAAACACCAGCATCTCCTTTTCCCGATAAACACGGATCTCAATACAGCCTTCCTCTGTGTGATACTCGATACCATGCACGATGGCATTCTCGATCAGCGGCTGAAGTACCAGCTTCAGTGTCAGGCAATCCAATATATCCTCATCGGCATCGATGCTGAACCGGAATTTGCGCTTGAATCGCATCTGCTGAATCGTCAGATAATGATGTGCGTGTTCCAGCTCTTCGCGGACGGTAATTATGGTCTTACCTTTGCTGAGGCTAATGCGGAACAAACGGGAGAGCGAGGTGATCATGGTAATTACTTCGTCATTACGACTCATGCCCACCATCCGCACGACAGAATTCAATGTGTTATAGAGAAAATGAGGATTAATCTGGGCCTGCAGCGCTTCCAGTTCGAGACGCCGTTTCTGTTCCTGTTCATGAATGATCTCATTCATCAGGGTGCGAATTTTGTTCACCATCAGGTTGAAACGACGGGATAACCGCTCCACTTCAAGTGGTCCTTGGATGGTCAATTCCACGTTGAAATCCCCTCGTTCCACAGCCTTCATCTTCCGTTCCATGCGCCGGATCGGGCGTGTCAAACTGGAAGAGAGCAGCATGGATACGAGAATGACGAGCACCAAAACAACCAGCAACACCCGGATGAGATAGCCATTGACCTCCTGGCGGGTCGTCATAATTTCATCCAGGTAGGCCACTCCAACGATTTTCCATCCGATATTGGCAACAGACTTCACGGTATTCAGCCGTTTCTGTCCATCGGCTTCATCTTCATAACTGCCCGTGGCGACCAAAGCCTGTTCGATATTTTCACTTTTGAGTCCCATGTACATCAGCTGCTGCTGCGGATGATAAACGATATTGCCTGCGCTCTCGTCGATGATGTAGACGTATCCCCGCTGCCCCAGACTGACCCGCCGGCTCAGTTCATCCATCTGTTTGAAGTTGATATCCACCAGTAGAATCACCTGCCGATCCTGACCGTTTTGCCGCACCGTAATCCCTTTACTCATCGATACGACCCATTTGTAGGGCCCGGCATACATATTCTGGATATGAGGCAGTGAAAAACTAAGATGGTCCGGCACTCTGAGCGCAGATTGAAACCACCCTTGCTGTGTCACATGGGCGCTTGGTTTTAAATCTGCCGTAGGTCTGTTCTTAAGCAGCTCGCCCTTGGAATCGAGCAGGGTAATCGAGATAATGTCCTCCCGGCTGCTGAGCAGTGTATCAAGCTGTTTGTCCACCTGTTCCCCTTCCCATGTCCCGTCCCGCAGCATATGCTCCTCAATGGCCCGGTACAGATGCGACATGCTCCGGACATAGTCCTCGAGGTTGTAACTGACCTGATCCACAATCTGTCTCGTCGTCAGTTCGGCGCTGCGTTCGGCAGCTTGTGTGAATTTATCGTGCAGAAGCAGCGCCATCACGGTGAGCACCAGTACGATGAAGATGGAAAAGGACCACGTGATAATCGACCGGATACTGCTAACCTTTGAAGACCGAAGACGGGAACGCATTCTAAGCCATAATTGTCCCATCCGTCCGGCAAACGCTCTCATCGTTCTGCACCATCACTGGTTGTCAGCGCGGATTGCTTGCGATATTCTTTCGGCGAAATGCCAATATGTTTCTTGAAGCAAAAGCTGAAATAATTCGGTTCGGCGAAGCCTACCCGTTCCGCGATCTCAAACGACTTCAGCTCCGTGGAGCGAAGCAGTTCCTTGGCCGCCTCCATACGGATCTGCATCAGATACTGCAGGAACGTAAGCTGCACTTCTTTTTTGAAAATACCGCAAAAATACCCTGAACTGATATGCAGATGGCCGCATACCTTCTGTATGGACAGATCAGGATCGGCGTAATGTTCCTTCGTAAACAGCAGCGCTTGCTCCACGATATCTTTGTACACATGCTGGCGTCCGCTGGCAATCCGATGTTGTACGAGCATACAGACATCCCGCACTTTGCTCTGTGCCTCGAATAATCCAGGTAAACGGAACAAATCCGCATACAACTGAAATCCTGCACCGAAGATATCTTCCATGTCCTCTCCCGATGCCTGTGCCGCCTTCCAAACCGTTGTTAAAACTTCAATCAGATATAGCTGGATGTCACCTCGTCCATGCTCTACCGTAATTTCCCGGAAAATGATCCTCAGGGCGTCTTCGAGCTCTACCTGGGTTCCTGCCTTGAGACAGCGGGTCAGTGCCTGCTGCTTCAACTCGTCGAAACGCAGTTTGCCTGCAGTCTGCCGCTCCACATCCGCAATATAGATGAGTGAATCGGTTCCCGGCACAAGTCGGTAGTCGAGCGCCAGCAGTGCATCTTCATAAGCATGTTTCACATCCGTGAGTGTATCCACCATTGCCCCTGACCCCACTGTGGCCGGGATGCGCAAGTAATGATTCATGCTCCGGATGACATTTTCGAGTGCCTGCTGCTGTCTTTTCTCCCCCTCCGGATGACCCCATCGGTCAACAAAAAGCAGAACAATGGCCTCCTGGTGCATAAAAGCATGTCCTGCCCCATGTTCCGTCCACACCTCTGATGCAATGTTAAGTGCAGCGAACTGCTTCAGCTCCGCATCCTCGGATTGACGCAATGATCCTCCGGTTTCATGTTTATCCGTTTCCACCGATCGTTGGCCTGCACCGGCTAATTCCGATTTAAACGTACCCTCATGGCCACCATTCTTTTTCCCGTCTCCCTCCAAATGCAGCGTTAAAACAGATACCCCGTACCGCTCACCCTGCAAATCCAGCCCGCATTGTTTCGCTTGACCATGAATGTACGCAGGCGGCTTCTGCCGATGCAGCAGGGTAGCCATCAAATCGGCCTGCACCAGCGGCAGGCTTGTATAGTAATGATCCCGCAGCTGCTGGACATCTTTGCGTTCTGCCACTTCAGATGCCATTTGCGCCCGAAGACGGGTCAGCAGTTCCGTCAGATGTCCGGCGGAGAACGGCTTCAGCAAATATTCGTCCACACTCAGTGAGACGGCCTGCCTGGCGTAATCAAATTCATCATAGCCTGTCAAAATGACAACTTTCACGAGTGGATTGCGTTCCCGCAATCTTCGTGCCAGCTCGAGTCCATCCATAAACGGCATGCTGATATCGGTCACCACAATATCCGGCTCAACCCTTTCGGCCATCTCCAACGCTTCGCGGCCATTCTCTGCAAGGCCGACAATCCGCAGATCCAGTGCTTCCCAATCCACCTCTACGACCAGCCCTTCGCGTACATCCTCTTCATCATCCACCAGCAATACCCGGTACACTTGCGAATTCCTCCCTTTATTTGAGTGGGCTGCGCGCCACAAGCCATATGTCAGCATGTTGCTAAATTCAATTCTGCTCATTCCTCCAAGGTTGCCATCATACTATACAATATTATTTCATTTATGTAACCGCTTACTTTAAATGATTCCAAACTCCTATTCCGATTACTTACATCTTATATTTATGGTAAATTATAGTCATCTATTCTGTTCAAAAAATGCGAGAAGGGAGTGTCATTCCATTGAATAGATTACAAGCAGGGTTGGTAACCACAGGAATTGGTGCAATATTGCTCTGTAGTGGGGCAATCACGGAAACTATACGCTCCGAACGACTCCAGTCGTCCACGGAATCATCAAGGTGGGAAGATCATTCTGAGGAATTGAGAAATAAATTAACACGCTCGTGGAGCGGGGGATTAAAAGCAATTCATAGAGTGATGGGTAGTGATGATGATAAGGAAAACCTAAATGAATGGAAGCTATATTATAGTTTGGAGCATGCTATACATCAGATTCCCCACAAAGAGCGCTCCTCCTTTATTGATCTCTATTACAGCGATACCCGCAGAACTTTACTTGAAAATGGAGATACCCTGCCTGCTCTTCTCCTCAATCCTGACCACTCAAAAGCAATTCAGTTCTGGGAAAAGCATGATGGTACCTATGCGATCATTACAATGGAGAAACAACTGGATCAAGATGGCAAGCGCAAATGGCTTGAAAGTGGTACGCAGATCGTCAAGAAGCCCTGATCCGCTTAAAGAGTTCAGGGCTTCTTGACTTAAGTCCAGTTTTAACAGAATCATTGCGAATATGATAGACCCTTCCCGCCCTTCAATCCACTTCAGATGGTGAGCTATCTTTTTCTTGCTCTGAGAGATGAACATTCAAACCTTTTACATAAATCATCGTTGTGTCCGGATTGGTGTGCCCCATTATTTCCGCCAAACGGTGCAGTGGAGTTCGCTCTGCCATGGCATAGCCAAACCGATGACGCAGATCATGTGAACTTAGCCCCTCCAGTCCGGCTGCAGTCATCACCTTTTTAATCAAATGGCGCAGTGCCCTCTCGGTCAGACGATCGTTGGTCTTCTCGGAAGGAAACAGGTAAGGGCTATGCGGATCCAAACCTGCCATATATTTCTTCAACATCAGATTACACGTTTTGTTCAATGGGATTTTCCGCTGTCCGTTTCGTTTATCGGCTCGCACGGTAAGCTGCCCACTTCGTTTTCCCAGTTCAATATCAACCGGCTCGAGGTTGCATACCTCCATCGTCCGTAAACCCGTATGGAACATGAGGGTCAGGATTGTCTGATCACGAAGTGAGTTGCCCTGTTCGACCGCAGAGAGGAATGATTGTTCTTCCATGGCTGTCATTCGGCGAGGGCTCACCTTGTCCTCCGGAATGAATTTCAGAGGTTTGGAAGGATCACTGCTGATCCTGGATTCCGCTGCAGCCCATTTGAAGAAACGCTTCAGTGTGATAAGTCGGCGATTAATGGTCGATGGCTTCAACTGCAGCACATTCTGTGAATGATCCCGGTAGCTCGTTAACGTCGATGTATCCACGTCTTCAATTCGCATGAGATGTTCTTTTGCAGCTGCACTTCCTTTGTACCATTCGATAAAATGTTTCAGATCACTCGCATATTCCCTTAATGTTTTGGGCGTTAGCTCTCCCTTATTCGTAAGCATATGTATGAACTCCTGAACAACCAATTCCCCTTGTGCCGGAACCCCAGATGCCTTGCTCATTTAAAAAAACCTCCAAATCTTGACTTATATTAGCGGACATGGTATTATCATATTAATCGATACATTAGCGGACATCAAGTCTGTGGTTTGAATATACCTGATCAGTGTTAATTTCTCATTAGCCCTAATCAAAATGGTCGTTTAAAAAACTTATTTTTTTGGAGGAATCACATGCAAACAGGTACAGTGAAATGGTTTAACGCGGATAAAGGCTTCGGCTTTATCGAAATTCAAGAAGGAAATGACGTTTTCGTTCATTTCAGCGCAATTCAAGGCGACGGTTTCAAAACTTTGGATGAAGGACAACGCGTTCAATTCGAAGTAACTCAAGGTAACCGTGGACCACAAGCTGAAAACGTTACGGTCATCTAATTATATTCAAGCTGCCTTTACAGGCAGCTTTTTGTTTTTATTCCGTTTCTGACCTACCAGATCACAGTCCGACCGAATACCAAATCAAACAAAGCGAGGGATTACACATGGATAAGGAACAATTGATTGCCGAAGTAGCCAAATCTGGCGGTTTCTCCAAGAAGAACGCTGAAAAGGCCGTAACTGTCGTACTCGATTCGATTTTAGAGGCTTTAAAAGAAGGCAAGGAAGTTCAGCTTGTTGGATTCGGAAAATTCGAGGTACGTGATCGTGAAGCGCGTATGGGCAGAAGTCGGAGAACGGGCAAAGAAATCCAGCTTCCTGCAGGGAAAGTTCCCGTATTTACAGCAGGATTAACCATGAAAGAGGCACTTAATTAAGGCAGCAAACCCTGTATTGGAAAGAAGGTTTTCATTCAAACAAACAACAATATATATAATGTAAATGTCGTATTTTCTACCGTTGATGATATTCTTAACTATTATTCCGGCAAGCAGACGAACCAGGATAACGCGAAAGATCACACCCATTCAACAGCCCCATCAGCAGAGTCTGAGCAGACCCTACCACCACCCACTCGCTGAACGAACCCTTTCATATTGGACTACAAAAGCCCTGTTCCGCTGTCATCCGGTCCAGGGCTTGATTTATGTTAATCCAGCACCCAGGGAGAATGAATCTTGGGTACATCGTTAATCAACTGTCTTGTATAAGGATGCTCCGCATGGTGAATGATTTCCTCCGCTTTTCCTGCCTCCACCATCCGCCCATGTTCCATAATACAGATCGTGTCGCTCACATAATAAGCCAGACCCACATCATGGGTGATAAACACAATGGTCATTCGATTCTCATCACGCAGCTTGAGCAGCATATCCAGAATCGTGGAACGTGAACAGGCATCCACCATGGAGGTTGGTTCATCTGCAATCAGCACTTTCGGATGCAGCATGAAGATCCGGGCAATCATCAGCCGCTGCATCTGTCCACCTGACAGCTCGAACGGATATTTGTTGTACAACTCCTCAAACTTCAGGTTCACGAAGGAACAGGCTTCTTTCATTTTGGCGTATTCCTCATCATCACTTAGCTTCAATCCTTGAAGTTTGATACAATCCACGAGCAGCTTCTCTACCCGATGAAAGACATTGAACGATGAAAATGGATCCTGGAAAATGGCCTGAATATCCTTCCAATAGGCTTTACGTTCACGATAGCGCCTCAGCTGTCTCGGCTTTCCATTGTATTCAATGGCCCCGCTTGTTTCCTTAAGCAGTCCCATTATCATCTTCGCAAGCGTGGTCTTGCCGCTGCCGCTCTCGCCAACAATCGATATAATCTCGCCTTGGTGAAAATCAAAGCTGACATCGTCTACCGCCGCCTTTTTACGGTTGCCTGTACCGTATACCTTCGTCAAATGACGGCCGCTAATCAGCACTTTGCCCATCGCCATGCGGGTTCACTCCTTTCGGGAGTCATTAATCAAGCTGCTCCTCTTTCCTGATCTGCTCCAGGATTTCCGGTGTCAGCAGGCAGCGATAGATCCGTTCATCCACATGGATGTTCTCAATCTTGCCCTGACGACAGTCGTCCGTAACCAGCGTGCAGCGTTCTGCAAATCGGCAGCCTTCGGGCACATGCTTCAGATTCGGCGGGGCTCCCGGGATGGCAGCAAGTTTATGCTCCTTCATCCCCTCTTCCGGCACAATAATGGATCCCATCAACTTACGTGTATAAGGATGCAGCGGATTGAAAATCATCTGCTCTGCCGTTCCCCGCTCGACAATCTCCCCGGCATACATGACCATGATCTCATCCGTGACATGATACAGGAGCGGCAGCTCATGGGTGATAAATATCAGCGACTTAATGACTTCCCGTTTCAGCAAATCCTTCAAAAGGCGGATGACCGCCTTCTGTGAAGTCACGTCCAGGGCGGATGTCGGTTCATCCGCAATGAGCACTTTGGGGTTTAAAATGGTGGAGATCGCGATCACCGTTCGCTGCTTCATGCCACCGGATAACTCATTCGGATACATATCCAGCACGTCCGGGGACAGATTCAGCGATTGGAAGCGCTCGGCTGCCATCTTCCGTACCTCCGTACGCTTCATCCCCGGGCGATGTTCCTTCATGATATCTTCGATGAATCGGATAATGCGCAGTGTGGGATTCAGCGCATTCATGGCGGCCTGCGGAATATAGGCAATCTCCTTCCCCAGAATACGGGAGCGAAGCTGTTCCTTGTTTAGCTGCATAATATCCGTGCCATTGATTTGGATCGAACCACTACCATAATGGAGGGGTGGGAAATAAAAACCCATCAGACTGAGCGCAAGTGTTGATTTGCCACAGCCGGACTCCCCCGCAATGCCCAGCGTCTGCCCTTCTTTCAGTCCAAACTCGACCCCGTCGACCGCAAAAACGTTCTCTTTGAGCCGGGTACGATAATAGGTTTTGAGGCCGCTGACCTGAAGTATAGGTTGGTTCATGGTCTTAGCTCCTTATTTTCGGATTAAAGATTTCGTCCATGCCTGTATTCATCAGATAGAGCGAGAACGTAATGACAGCGATGGCAAATGCCGCAGGGATAAATGCCCACCAGGCTCCTGCCACCGGGGCTTCAAACACCAGTGCCCAGTTCATCAGAATGCCGAGTGATATTGTGTTATACGGACCGAGACCCAGCATCGAGATTGAGGCTTCGGACAAAATGCCCGAGGCTGTCTGAAGCACAAAAGCCATGACTACATAAGACGCGATATACGGCAGAATCTCATGGATAATGATGCGCGGTGTGCTATGTCCCGAAATCTTTGCAATATGCACATGATCCCGGCTGCGCAAGGATGTCGTCTGAGCGCGTACCGCCCTAGCTGTCCATGGCCAGCTCGTAATTCCGATAATGATGGCCGTCACGAGGGAGCTGCGGGAATCGATACTGACCGAGATGAGAATCAAAATGATGAATGATGGAATCACGATGAAAATATTTGTGACCGCAGTCAGAAAATTATCCAGCATGCCCCCGATATACCCGGAGACCAAGCCCATGACCAGCCCAATCACCGTCGCAAAAACACCCGCAATCAATCCCACCCGTATGGAGGTCTGAATGCCATACATTAATTCCAAAAAGATATCGCGCCCGAAATTGTCCGATCCCAGCAGCAATCCATCCCCAGGAGGCTGAAACGCCATTGCAATCATCTCCAGCGGGTCACTGCGATTAATGAGCGGATAGATGGTCACAAGCAGCAGCATGCCTACAAAAGTCACCGCACCAATCATAAACTTGGGCGACTTCAGCAAAATAGAGATCGAATGCTTCATGTCATTGTTCCTCCATTTGAGCAGCCTTGATGCGTGGGTCAATAAAGCCATAAATGACATCGATCGTGAAATTCGCCAGCAGTACGGCGATGGCAATTAACAATGTACATCCCGAAATGAGCGGATAATCCAGCTGACGTATGGCCGTGAACAGCCATGTCCCAATGCCTGGATAACTGAATACAATTTCACAGATCAGCGATCCACCAACCATCGTGCCTATGGAGAGTGCGAGTCCAGTAATTTGCGGCAGCATGGCGTTGCGGAACACATAGCGCGCAATGCGGCCATCGCGGATGCCAAGCAGTTTACTGTACAGCACATAATCCGAATTCAGCTCATAAATGGACATCTCCCGCATGCCAATGGCCTGACCTCCGATGGTCACCAGCACTATGGACAGGAACGGCAAGGTGTGGTGGCGTATGACCGACATGATAAAGTCGAAGCTTAACTGCGGCACCATCTGGAAGTCATATCCCCCGGACAGTGGGAACCATTTCAGTGTTAAAGCAAAGACATACAGCATAATAATAGCCAGAGTAAAAAAAGGAATGGAATTGATAAACAGGGCCACCGGGAACAGCACTTTATCAAAAACACCCTTCCGGTATGCTGCAATCGCACCGAGCAGATTACCCACCAGCCAGCCGACCAGGATGGCCGGAAGTTGAAGCCCCACCGTCCAAGGGACGGCGGAGGCCAGAATGTCCGTCACAGGCTTTGGATATAGTCCGAAGGATGTGCCGAGATTGCCTGTGAACAGATTTTTCAGATATATCCCGAACTGGGTCCACAGCGGTTGATCGATACCAAATTCAACGGTAAAGGTCTCATACACCCGCTTGATGGAGTCCGAATCGGTCATGCCTGCGGTCATTTTGGAAGCGATCATGCTCACCGGGTTGCCTTCAATTAATCTTGGCAGAATAAAATTCAATCCAATGGCAATGATCAGGGTCAAGCCATACCAGAACACTTTTTTCGCTACATATCTGGCGTAGGCATTCATTGGATCAGCACCCCCCGAATTTTACGGATAAGGTCATATTGGTGCTCAGGTGAGCACGTTCTTTTATCGCTTAATTATGAATTTGGTAAAGGGCCTTAATGCCTGCGCCATCCATTGAAATCTGCGGTGGAATGTTGGTGCCGTCCCCTTCGGTCGGGAATCCTTTCCAAACGGATTCATTCACGGTATCAAACACCCAAGGTCTGTACATCAGTGGAATGGACGGGATATCTTTCAGCCAGATCGTATTGAGCTCGGTGTACAATGCTTTTAGTTTTGCTTCGTCCGACACGGAAGGAATCTCTTCAATGATTGCGTCTGCACGGTCATTCTGATAACGGCCCCAATTCCAGAATGCCATCTCGCCGAGTGGAGCGACTCCTTTGGAGTACATAATGGTCATGGCGCGGTTCCACGGCTGGCTCGGACTCACTCCGCCCGCAGGTGTGTTCATGATGATATCGAATTTGCCGGTTTGCAGATCATTGGTCCAGACCGGGGATTCCGGGAATTTGGTTCGAATCTCAATGCCAATCGCCTTGGCACTCTGTGCGACGATCTCCAGGGCAGCATTCCAGTCTGACCAGCCGTACGGACATTCGATTTCAAAAGGCCCGAGGCGCGTTCCGTTCAGGACACGAATACCGTCTTTGCCTTTGGTGGCCCCAATCTGGTCAAGCAGCGCGTTCGCTCCTTCAATATCCGTCGTCCATTGCAGCGACTTGATCGCATTCTGATCAACGTATTTGGACTCGGCATCCGAGTTCAGAGTCAGGGAAGGCTGCATCGGTGCAGAGTATCCGCTCATCGCCAATTCGGAAATTTTGTCATAATTGATGCTCATCGCAATGGCCCGGCGAACGTCTGCGTTATCCAGTCCCGCCTTGGACAGATTGAAGAAAATGCTTGGCATGGAACCCGGCAGATAATATGGCGCATCCTTCAGGTAGGTTTTGATCGGAGCCCCGCCTTCCCACATTTTCCACACCTGCGGGATAAACTGTTGGGAGACGTCCACTTGGCCGCTCTTGAACGCCAGATCACCTGCGGCATTATCCTTGTAGATCACATGAGTGATGTACTTGGGTGCAGGCAGTTTACCGAACAGTTTCTGTCCCCAGTAGTTGTCGTCACGGATAATCGTGATTTTCTGATCATTGTAGAAATGCAGTTTATAAGCTCCGGTGCCCACCGGATTGTCGTTAATTTCTTTGCGGATCGCGGTCAGATCGTTATTATTCTTCTTCTCAATCTCTTCCCAGATATGCTTCGGCTGCATGGGAATCAGTTCAATACTATCCAGCACCGTTAGTTTATTGGGATTATCAGGGTTCAGCTTGATCTCAACGCCTTGCGGTCCGTCCGCTTTTACTTCCTGGATGTAGGTCCAAAAACTGCTCCAGTTGATGTCGTATTTTTTGCCCAGCTCATAAGTGTACACAACATCGTCTGCCGTAAAAGCTGTCCCATCACTCCACTTGGCATCCGCGTTCAGCTCAATTCGCAGCGTGGTGTCATCCGTCCATTCATACTTCTTGCCGAGCAGCGGCTCAAGCGCGCCATCCAACTGGTTTACCATAAACAGTGTCTCATACACCAATTCCCTGGAGTTTCCGTAATTTACAGGAAAGGCGGGATTACCACTGAGCAGATTGAAGTTGGTTGGCGGCCCCCATTGCAGTCCATTGACGTACAGCGTCTCATTACGCGGGGTCTCCTTGTTGGTTTGAGGTGCTGGTTCATTTTGAGTGGTCGTAGCAGGCGGATCTACCGTTCCTTGCGGTTCACTTACCGACGGTGGCTGAACACTTTGGCATCCGGCAAATAAAGCAGCCGATAATAACAGGGCGATGAGCGGTTTTGCAGCACTCTTGACTCGCATCCTGAACCCCTCCGTGAATTCATATTGGTATTTGGAAGCGCTTACTTAACGATATTCTATGAGGTATATCACACGAAACATTCCATCTCTTTCCTCAATGTTGAGACATTATTTCTTGCAGCTAGGCCACAGGGCATAGGCATATGGTGTTCAAATAGAAACAGCCGGCTCCGTCAGGAACCAGCTGCTGCCTCGTTTTCTTTTCGAAACCAATCCTATTTCTTATTCAAAAGTTCCTTCAATATCTGCAGGTCATATGTGGAAACCAATTGTTCCAAATGGGTATCCAGCCACTCTTCATCCTGATCCCACCATTTCAGTTCCAGCAGCAGTTCAATCGTTTCGTCGTCGAAGCGCTTTTTGATCGGCTTGGCCGGATTGCCACCAACAATGACATAAGGCTCGATGTTCCGGGTAACCGTCGAATTGGACGCAACGATCACACCGTCTCCGACTGTGATACCCGGCATGATCGTTACATTTTGCCCAAGCCATACATCGTTGCCCAGTACGGTATTGCCCTTAAATGGCAGCTGATCCAGAGTGGGCGTCACTTTTTCCCATCCTCCACCGAAAATATTGAAAGGATAGGTCGTCATGCCCTCCATCCGGTGGTTTGCACCATTCATAATGAAGGTCACACCTTCTGCAATCGCACAAAACTTGCCGATCACCAGGCGATCCCCCAGAAAATCATAATGATGCAGAATTCGGTCATAAAAATGTTCAGGCGGATTACTATTGTCGCTATAGTAGGTATAGTCACCGATGTCCACGTTAGGACGGGGCGGCAAATTTTGAATATAACAAACGGTGCGAATGTTATCGTTGGGAAAAAGTTTTGTTTTATCGGGAGCCATACTTATTCCTCCTTTTTCCACCATTGTAACAGATATCAGATCTTAAACGGGCTGAGTGAGGTTTGCAGCTCTGTCGAAACATCAGACAATACAGCCGCAGAGGCCTTGATTTGTTCCACTGATTTCAGCTGTTCATGAACAGATCCGGCAGCCTGCTGCGAATTGGCACTGGCTGTCTCGGCATGACGTGCAATTTCATGTACGGAAGCAACAATCTGCTCTACGCCTGCAGACATCTCTTCACTCGTCGCAGCCATGTCCTCAATCTCCGTAGCGATCTGCAGGTTCGTGTCCCGGATCAGGCTGAAGTTTTGTTCTGTCTCGCGAGTCAAGCGCAGCCCTTCCTGCACTTCCTCCTTCACTCTGGACATGGCCGATAGCGATTGCAGCATGTCCTGTTCCATGGCTTTCACCAGTTCCTCAATGCGACTCGAAGAATCTCCGGCCTGTTCAGCCAGTTTGCGAACCTCGGTAGACACTACGGCGAACCCTCTGCCATGCTCCCCTGCTCTCGCCGCTTCGATCGATGCATTCAGAGCGAGCAGGTTCGTTTGGTTGGCAATCTCATGAATGGTGGTAACCATCTGGCTAATCTGGGCTGACTTCCCTTCCAGCATGCGAATGACTTCATCCGTTGTGGTAACAGAGGATTCGATCGTCGACATTTGCTGAACGGTCAGCTGCACCGCTTCACCTCCGGTTTCTGCCTGCCTGCGTGAATACAGGGCTGATTCAGAGATGCTGGAGGCCCTGTCTGCCATCCGCTGTACTCCGATCGCCACCTCCTCCATGGCTTGCAGATTTTCTCCGGTACTGATCGTCTGGCTCTCTGCTCCTCTGGCGACCTGTTCCACTGACGAGGCAATCTGTTCTGATTCCCGTGCCGTCTGTTCCGCAATGGTCAAGAGAAGTCCAGTCGAATGCTCAGCCTTCTCTGCAGCCTGAAGTCCACCCTGAATAATGGTCTTCAAGCTGCTTCTCATCTCGTTGTATCCAGCGCCAAGCATGCCAATCTCATCCTTGACGTTGTCGACAATCGGCTGAGTAAAGTCACCTGTGCCCGCACGTTTAATCGCCATGGACACTCGTTCAATTCTTAACTTCACCCGGCGGACATACAGGATAACCGCTATAATGGCCACCGCCATCGCCAGCAGGACTACAATCGAGAAGGTTTTGAAAAATGAGGAGATAATGACATCGATCAGCGATTGGGATGCCCCTACATAGAGGATCCCGATGATTTCCCCGGATGCATCCTTGATCGGTTGATAGGCCGTTTGGTAGTTCTGGCCGACTACAACGGCTTCCCCGTAAAATTTTTCACCCTGCTGTAAAACGGTCTGGGCGACCTGTTCCGATACTTTTGTTCCGACAGCACGTTCTCCATCCATCATCACGTTGGTTGCCACGCGCTCTTCGCCACGAAAAATGGTGACCGTATCTCCTGATGCCTCGCCAATCTCGTCCACCAGATCGAAGTTGCCTTCCATGGATGTGTCTCCTTTGTAGAGCTGTCCATCCCTGATGGCCCAGTCGCCGGGGTGTTTGTATGTAATGATTTGATTCGCCATCTCCAAATCCCGCTTCGCCTTTTCCGTGGCAAATGTCGTAATCCCCTGCCTCATTTCCAGAATGACACTTAACGCTACTGCTGTGGAAAATACGATAAATATGCTGATAACGATCAAACTGATTTTGGTACCGATGCTCATGCTCCGCATGTGTTGAGCCACCCATTTCCCTATGTGATTGAGTTAATATTGAAGCGAATTTCGATTCATTTCGAATATCAACTATAGTGTTATCGGTAGGGACAATCACATTATTTATAAGTTTTCAGTGATATTTGTCACAATTTTTCATTGAAAAAACCAAAACATTTCCGTGTTTTCCGTAATCGTGTGAGAATGTCCTTCTGTCTGGAAATTCCAATGCCCTAAACAGGTGAAAGGGATATGTCTGAATTCATATAAGAGTGAAAGCAACAACAAGGCGGCTCCCTTCATAGGGAGGCCGCCTCTTTATTTGTTTGGGTTTCAATTATGAGGGGAGCATATCCGTATCGGTGTAGACCGTTCGGCTGTTCCCTTCTTTATATACAAAGTAATCAAAATCAGCGTGCTTCCGGGTCCCACCAAGATCCTGCACACAAAGACCAATATAGGTTCCCGTAAATCGGATATATTCCGGAGATTCATCTGACAGGTGCGTGATATCAAACCACCCGCCTGCTGGATACCAGGACTGGTCATCATTTGGCGCATAGAAAAAGCAGGCATGATCGTACTTAAACACAACCTTTAACCGGATCCGGTTCACTGATTCTAACGGGATATCCTCCATTAGTTCGTCATATATCCCGTACCTGGACTGAATAATGCCCAAGCACAGTCCCTTCACTTCATGAAAAGTTACCCGTAAATAGAGATAGTCTTTGGTATCGTAGTACAGAATCAGTCCGGCCATTTGCTGTGGATGGTCCGGCGCAAATTCCAGACAGGTTTCGGCTTCACACTCAAAAGCCTGCAGTCTCCGGGCAACCATGCTTTGCCTGTGCGTCGAGCTCATGGACTCCATTCCGCGTAAGCGCAAGTAACCGGGACGTTCCTTCAGGCTCAGCCAGGTCGGATCCGGTGGTATACGAAGTGTATTCCAATCGTTCCGGAGCTCGAATTGATCGAAGTGGTCCATTTCCGCTGCTGGTTCAAATGGATGTGCCTTGATCTTCGGTGCAGGCACCTGGACCTCAGGATACCGGTCACCGGTCGCAAGCTTCAACCAGCCGTCCTCGCTCCAAGTGCACAGCTGAAGAGCAGTCTCACGTCCTAGTATGCAAAACTTTTGATTCACGGGCCGGCCAACCAGATGGGCCATATACCACTCTCCAGTGTGCGTTTCGACGAGACTGCCATGACCGGCCTTTTGCAGATCTAAATCGGGCCTTCCGTATGACGTGAGGATCGGATTGGAAGGATCGACCTCATAAGGGCCTTGTAGCGTACGGGAACGTGCTGCTGTAACCGCATGCTCATAACCGGTTCCCCCTTCAGCCGTTATTAAATAATAATAATCATTGTGCTTATACAGATGCGGCGCCTCCGTCAGTCCTAATTCGGTTCCCTTAAATATATTAACAGCAGGCCCAACCAACTTTTGTTCCCGGACGGAATATTCCTGGAGAACGATGCCTGAAAACCGGTTTTTGCCCTTACGGTGATCCCAAATCATATTGACCAGCCACTTCCGTCCGTCGTCATCATGAAACAGGGAAGGATCAAAGCCGCTGCTGTTCAGATACACCGGCTCAGACCAAGGGCCTTCGATATCCGTGGCTGTCACAAGGTAATTGTGGGTATCTTTAAAAGCGCCTACCCGGCTTTTGACATCGGTGTAAATCAGGTAGAACATGCCGTTGTCGTAGCTAAGGCAGGGAGCCCATACGCCTCCGGAGTTAATGTTTCCTTCCATGTTCACCTGTGTGATGCGGGTTAGCGGAGAAGATATCGGTCGCCAATGAACCAGATCCCGGGAATGGTGAATCCGTACACCCGGGAACCATTCAAAGGTGGACGTAGCGATATAATAATCTTCCCCCGCCCTGCATATGGACGGATCGGGATGAAAGCCGCGAAGAATGGGGTTGGTGATCATATTCATTATAGTAGCAACCTCCGGTATGAAAATAATGGAAAGTATAACAGAAGATAAGATTTCATGACCATCCCAGTGTTTTTTTGCCAGCTTCCAGGGCGGTTATGATCCGGTCTACATCGTACACATTTCCTCTCCACGTACCACCGCTGACCGATTGCAGCGCAGCCCACAGTCTGGTATCATCCGGCAGCGCTTCATCAGGCCGCATATCCGGATGAAAGGTCCTTTGTGCCAGGATGAGAGCTCCTACCTCCGGCGAAACCTCCGTCTCCCCTTCTCCAACAAAGTTTACGCTACCCTCCAGCGTGCCCCGATCCACGACAATATCAATCAAATCTCCGTTTCGCAGCTTGCCGATCGGCCCGCCTGCCAGTGCTTCGGGGCCAACATGGCCAATACAAGCTCCGGTGGACACACCGGAGAATCGGGCATCGGTGATGAGCGATACATATTTTCCAAAAGGCAAATGCTTGAGCGCAGACGTAAGCTGATACGTTTCCTCCATCCCGGTTCCTGAGGGTCCACGTCCGAGCAGGACCACAACGTCACCGGCCAGTACACCGCCTGTTTTTATCGCACGAATCGCCTCACGTTCAGTTGTAAACACCTTGGCCCGGCCACGATGGCGATACACGCCATGCTCATCCAGCACAGCAGGATCAATGGATGTCGATTTGATGACAGAGCCTTCGGGAGCGATATTCCCGGTTGGAAATGTCACGGTCGAGGAAATCCCAAGACGCTGCGAGTGTTCTATACTCATGATGACACTGTCCGGATCAATGCCGTCCTTCTCTTTCAATTGCTTGCGCATGAGATGACGGCGTTCCGACGATTCCCACCAATCCAGCACCTCGCCCAATGACGTACCTGTCGCTGTAGGTACAAACTCATCCAGCAAGCCAAGCTGTCGGAGGTGGAGCATGACCTCGGGGACACCTCCGGCCTGAAAAACCCGAATGGTGGGGTGGAAGATCGGTCCATTCGGCAGAGCACTAACCAGTCTTGGAACATTCTTGTTGACCTGTATCCAGTCCTGTACCGTGGGCACGGTTAAACCCGCTGCATGGGCAATAGCCGGTATGTGAAGAAGCAGATTGGTCGATCCGCCGAAAGCGGCATGAACGGTCATGGCATTGCGAACCGACGCATCTGTAACAATATCCGCCATTTTCATCCCCTGGGACTCCATGTTGATCAGTGCGCGTGCGGATTGGCGTGCCATTTCGAACCAGATAGGCTGCCCGGAAGGTGCAAGCGCTGCATGCGGTACCGTCATCCCCATTGCCTCTGCTACAACCTGGGCTGTTGCCGCAGTTCCCAGAAACTGACATCCTCCCCCCGGTGTTGCACAAGCACGGCATCCTAACTCCGACGCCATTTCCAAAGAGAGTTCACCGCTGACATACCGTGCCCCGATGGTCTGAATTTTGCCAGCATCCTCTCCATCGACAGGCGGAAGTGTGACGCCACCGGGTACGATCACGCCTGGCAGCTGCGGCATGCCCGCAAGCGCGAGCATCATCGCTGGCAGACCTTTGTCACACGTTGCGACGCCGATCACGCCTTTACGTGTTGGCAGCGAGCGAATCAGTCTGCGAAACACCAGAGCGGCATCATTCCGGTACGGGAGCGAGTCGAACATGCCGGTTGTTCCCTGTGACCTGCCGTCACAAGGGTCGCTGACATATCCGGCAAACGGAATCCCTCCGCGACTCGATAGTTCTTCTGCAGCAGCTTTCATCAGCAAGCCGACCTCCCAGTGGCCCGTATGGTAACCGAGAGCTGCGGGACTGCCATCCTCATTGCGGATACCGCCCTGCGTACTTAAGATCAGAAACTGTTTACCGTTCAATTCTCCGGGCTTCCAGCCCATTCCAACATTCTGGGACATGCCGAACAAGTCGCCGCTTGGAGCATTTCGCAGCAAATCATCGGTTAAAGGCAGACGTCCTGCTGCCCCTGGAGCAAGTGCCATGATATCAAAGCAGTCGGACTCTTTCTCCCCCATAATCGCCATAATCTGTTCGTACATGAGACCCTCCCACCGTTTATGACTTCACAAAGACTGTTTTGATCGCTGTAAAAAACTCGATAGCCGCTTGCCCCTGTTCCCTGGAATGCGAGCTTGACATCTTCATTCCACCGAACGGAGCCTGCAGCTCTACGCCGGCCGTTTCCGCATTAATCCGTACCAATCCTGCATCCATATCCCGGATGAAAGACAGCATGGCTCCGACATTTTGTGTATAGATGGAAGCGCTCAAGCCATAATCACTATCATTAGCGGCCTCTATAGCTTCTTCGAGGGAATCCACCGCAATCAAGGCAAGCACTGGACCGAAAATTTCTTCCCGGGCGATGGACATATGCGATTCGACCCCTTCAAATACGGTCGGCTGAACATAAAATCCCTCTTCAAGCCCTGGACCATCGGCCCTTTTTCCGCCAGCCAGCAGAACGGCTCCTTCATCCTGTCCTTTTTGTATATAGCTCAGTACGGTCTTGAGCTGTCCTTCGTTCGCACATGGACCCATCCAGCTTCCGGAAGACATGCCGTCACCCAGTCGAATCTCCTGGATTTGCGAGAGGAGCTTTTCTTTAAAGGCTTCATATACTTTTCGTTCAATAATGACCTTGCTGGTAGCCGTACATTTTTGGCCCGTCGATTTCAAGCCACCGCTGATCGTGGCCTCGACAGCCAAATCCAAGTCAGCGTCTGCCGCAATGATGATCGGGTTTTTCCCGCCCATTTCAAGTTGATACTTGGCCCCTCGTCCCAGCGCTGCGGAGCCGACCCGCTTGCCCACTTCATTGGAACCTGTGAATGTAATTCCACCCACATCCGGATGCTCAGCAAGTGCAGAACCGATCACTGAGCCTCTCCCGCATACCAGATTGAGAACGCCAGTCGGAATGCCCGCCTCCTCAAAGCATTCCATTATTTTAGCCGCAGTGACTGCGGTCTCCTGTGCGGGCTTTAATACAACCGTATTGCCATAAATCAGGGCCGGGGCCGTCTTCCAAATGGGAATCGCTACAGGGAAGTTCCACGGAGCAATAACGCCCACAACGCCTAGCGGTACACGGGTTGTAAACATCAGCGCTTCGCTGTCGGTCGAAGGAATGACATCACCGGTTTTTCGCATTCCTTCACCGGCATAGTACCTTAAGATCGCAACTCCGCGCATCGTCTCTCCTTTGGCTTCAGGAAGTGTTTTGCCCATTTCCCTTGTCATCGCCTCCGCAACCTCATCGGCCCGGCGTTCCAGCACGTTCGCCGCCTGAAATAGATAGTTACCGCGCTCCGCACCGGTTAACCTCCGCCAATCCCTCGCTGCTGCCTTCGCAGCTGCAACAGCCCGGTTCAGATCCTCTACGCCGGAGTCTGGTACATACCCAACGACCTCATTCCGATTCGACGGATTTATGCTGGGTTCGGTTTCTCCGGACACAGCCTGTACCCATTCCCCGTTTATATAATTTCTGTATGTCTGCTCTACCTGAAATGCGGTCATAGCATTCATCCTCCTTATATACTAGTTTGATATGACAGGATTGATCAGTGTCCCGATATTACTAATGGATATTTCAATACGGTCCCCAGGTTCAAGCGTAAACTCATTGGGTGGTACGATGCTTGTGCCTGTCAAAAGTACCGTGCCGTCGAACAGATCGTTGTCCCTCGCCAGAAAAGAGACCAGCTCATCCAGCTTCCGGTTTAATTCACTCGTACTCGCTTCACTCTTAACAACCATTTCTCCATCGCGATAGATCTGACAGACGATACTGAATTCATAAGGATTCTGCACCGTTTCCGCTAGACGAATGGCCGGACCTATGGAGCAGGAATTGCGCCATATTTTTGCTTGCGGCAGATACAGCGGGTTTTCCCCTTCGATATCGCGGCAGCTCATGTCATTGCCAACGATGTAGCCAACAATGCTGCCATCAGAGGCAAGCACCAATCCCAGCTCAGGCTCCGGGATCTGCCAACTGGAGTCACTGCGCAGCGTGACAGCCTCATTCGGTCCGACGGTCCGGGCTGCTGTGGATTTAAAAAAGATCTCCGGTCTCTCTGCATCATAGACCTTATCGTAAAAGGTCTCCGCATCCAGCTTTCCATCCGTAGCTTCATAGTTTCGCGCTTCCCGGCTCCGCTGATAAGTCACACCCGCCGCCCATACTTCCGGAGCTTCCACTGGCGTGATCAGATGCAATGAAGTCCAATCATCGGTCAGTTCGTTTAACGGTTTAAAAGCGCTTTCAACCAGTTGAACTGGAGAAATTCCCTGCTCCCTCGCTTGATAGATCAGAGTCATAAAATCCGCCTGTGGCAAACGATAGGCCTTTTCATCATCCGTAACGGCTGCCAGCCACTTCTCTTGTCCGTCCAGAAATCGAATAATTCTCATTCAAGCTTGCCCCCATTCTCCCCATCGGGTTGATACTACTACCATAGCACCAGCTATGGTTCATGACGATGTTCTAATCACTCCGACGACTTACCCTTTTCACGCATTATTTTTCTGTTAAGATGAATCTATATCAGTTGAACTAAAGATGATTTACACGGACACTCCGATGACAGAATAACCTTCCAATCACTGTTATCCCCAGATTTTTTTGATTCCCTCTTCATAAGGGGAAAATCCGGTGATAGCTTATGCTTCCGATGCAGCTTTCTTTCAGAAAGCTTTTAGGCGACCGCTTCGCTTTTTCAGGTTTTTTCTGTCCTCTCCGTTTCTGTGTAAATAGTTAGTTCAATTGATATAGACGAAACGGTAAGATGTTGGAATACAGAACATGACGAGGAGGTTCCTGTGACCAAGCTCTCGGAAGCCGTATATTTAGGCCGTCTGCCCGATGTTCGCATGTCTTTTCAATTATTGGGGCTGCATGCAAGAAAAGTAGATTCCAGTTGGACGTATCCGTCCCATGAGCATTCCATGTATGAAATCCACTGGATGCTGGATGGTCAGATGAACATGGTGGTCAACGGACAACTATACAGTCAGTCTGTCGGAGACCTTCTGTTCATCCGCCCCGGTATGACCCATTCCTGCACCGGTGCCGGACCGCAGGGCTTCACTTACTTTTCGGTTCATTTCAGCGTACACGACACCTCCTTTTGCAGAGAACTCAATCGCTGCAAGGATATTTATTATCCGGCAGATTCGACTTTAGCTCTGGGGTTGTCCACTTCACTGTGTACACTGTATGATCTGGCCACAGAGCACTTGTCCATTCCGCTGTCTTCCTCCAAACAGATGAAGGTTCATGCTGCCGTATTCGAATTGCTCGGCTCCCTGGTCGGCCAGTTATCTCAGAACGCATCCGTTACCTTATCCAGAAAAGAAGCCATCGCCCGTCAAATTGCCGAGCACATTGAGGATTCCGTAAGATATATCCATCTTCATGGTGAAATTCGGGATAGCGAGCGAACTTGGATCCAAGACATTGCCAAGTCGCTAAACATTAGCCCGTCGCAGGTCAATCGGATCTTTCGGCAGGTATATGGCACAGCACCACGCAAGTTTTTATCAGAAACTCTTCTGAACGAAGCCCAGCGGCTTTTAAAGCAAACAGACCTAAACATTGACCACATTGCGATGATGCTGGGGTATAAGACCAATGCGCATTTTAGCCGGCAATTCAAGCGGTGGACCGGTATCGCACCAAGCGAATTTCGCAGCCATTCACAGCAAGCTGCGGCAGCCGCTCATCCTGATGATTGAAGTATCCTGTCCAAATGAAATAAGCAGCTGCTGGATTACCAGCAGCTGCTTTGTTTTGTACGCAGGTCGAATCTGTTCCGCCGTTTATTCTAATGTAAATGAAGCCAAGCTCGCGCCTCCCGCTCCCCTGTAAGTAAAATACAAAGCCTGTCTGCCGTCCGGAACGGTAATCTCAGCCTTGTATTTTTTCCAATCATTTGTAAAATGTACCGGAATCATTCCCAGCACTGGACCGTCCCATGCGGTTCTAACTTCGAAGACTCCATTACAATATCCGCGCACCTTGACCGTGACCTGACGGATTCCGTTACAATCGAAATATTTAAAACCTGCCGTGGCGGATTCCATCATATTGGCAATATATCCGGTCTCTTCATCGCCATCTCTTCCATCCTGGGTAATCTTCGGAAAGCGGCTGTCCAGCCACGCTCCCTCTCCGAAACCTCCTGTATACATTTGATCATCTTTCGTAAAAAGATTGCATGCAAGGTATGCCGGGTACTCCCCTTTTCCTCGAAGAGACTCCCCATTCAGGCCGCAGGAAGTCATTTCCGCCTGAGGAATGGTTCCGTCCTCGTGAAAAGAGATCCGTTCGATGCAGCCCTGACGGTTGAATGCATCCCCGTTTGTATGGCGGTGATAAAAAATATACCAGTCCCCGTTGATTTCGATAATACTGCCATGGTTATTGCCGCCATAATACATCGGCTTGTCAGCTGGTTTATAGGAGTCAATATGTAGATCGGAGTTGCTAACGATTACGCCCTGATATTCGAACCCTTTGTTTGGAAATTTGCTGGTAGCATAACATAATTCATGCATGCCGATCGAGGAATAAACCAAGTAGTAGATTTCCCCTCTCTTCCGGATGGAAGATGCCTCAAAAAATTCATGTCCTTCAAATCCGCTGCCCTCGCTGTAGGGTTGACTAGGAGCGACGAATACGGGCTCATCCACAATCGTCAGCATGTCCGGACCAAGCACTGTCACCATCGCGCCATGTCTCGATTGGTCTCCGGGCGCACAGAAGCCGGTATACAGATACGTTTGCAGTCCTTCCGTCAACACACCGGGATCGAATTGCGGCTCGTCCCCGTCTCTTTCTCCCAGTCGGGTGCCGTCGGCATATTCTATATAACCGTAGAATTCATATGTGCCGGCAGGTGTATCGCATACAGCCACAGAAACAACCGGCACTTTATCCAGCACATAATAAAGATAATAACGTCCGTCAGGACCTACCGTAACGTCTGGTGCATACAGGCACATACTGCCATCCGGATTTAGCGGATCATCTGTTTTTCGGTAGATCACACCTTCATTTCGCCAATTCCCCAAGTCGTCCACTGGCGCGGACCAGCATACATAGTCGTTTAAACAAAAGACATGTCCGTTAAACCGGTCATGCGACCCGTACACATAAACTCTGCCATCAAACACATAAGGTTCACTATCAGGGACGTACTCCCAGGATGGAAGGTATGGATTTAACCCCTGCTTCTTCATTCAAGCTACACTCCTCGTAAAAAGTAATTATGCAATTTATTAATTGAAAATAAATCCCTATAATAGAAAACAACTAAAACGCTTACCTACTTTTCTATTCTATTAATCAAGATAAATTGATCTATAACACGATCTAACTTACATGGTCCGTTTGACAAACCCAGATGGTAAAGGTGAAGAACAATGACAAACATTTTTTACGTTGAGTATGACGCAGCACATAATAGCAATTTTGTTTTTGATATTCCCGAAGGGCATCCTTGCTGGCTTTTGGTTATCACACAGACTCCCGCTCAGTTCTGGGTAGATGGAAAACTAAAGGATTACCCACCCCATTGTGCCGTTCTTTTTGAGCCGCATCAAAAAGTTTATTATCGTGCCTGTGCAGAGCAATATATTAATGACTGGATTCGTTTTGAAAGCGATGAACCTTACGTGACCGAAACCTCGCTTCCATTTGGCAAACCTTTTCCTTTGGATGACCCCGAATATTGCCACAAGCTATTCCAACTGCTTGTCGTAGAGAATTCATTCAAAAAAGACTACAGGGAATCATCCATAGATTGTCTGCTCCGGACCCTTTTCAACAAACTGCTTGAGTCTTACTTTCAAGAGGAAATTAGTCCTCAGCACTATAATCTTTTAAAGCTTCGGGCGGCGATCCACAACAATCCCAGCCACCCTTGGACAATATCGGAAATGGCTAAAATCATTAGCATCAGTCCGGGATACCTGCAGTTAATTTACAAGAAATTGTTTGGTCTCTCGTGTATGGATGATGTTATTCATAGTCGAATTCGCTTAGCCAAAGAATACCTCAGACATCATCTTTACACGGTTGCGGAGATTGCAGACCGGTGCGGTTACCGTAATGTGGAGCATTTCTCCAGGCAGTTCAAACAAATGACCGGTTCGTCGCCAAAGAGATTTCACAAACACACTGGCAGCTTAACTGTCGGCACAGCCGATTCCGATGAGATCAACCCTTGATTCCGGTCATCGTAATCCCCTGAACAAAATATTTTTGTCCGATGAAGAAGAGGATCAGCACAGGAATAACTGTGATCAGGGAAACCGCCATCAACATCTGTATTTGCGAGGAGCCAAAAGAATTCTGGAAGAACTGCAGACCGATAGCCAGCGTGAAATTCTCATCGCTGTTCAAATAAATTAGCGGAGACATGTAGTCATTCCAGTGAAAGGTAATCGACATGAGACCCACCGTAATCAAAGCCGGTTTGATTGCCGGCAGCAGGATTTTGTAATAAATCTGGAAGGCATTTGCACCGTCAATATAGGCGGCTTCATCCAAATCTTTCGGGATCGTTTTGAAGAATTGTCGAAGAAGGAAAATGTTAAACGCGCCTCCCCCAAAAAAGGAGGGAATGATAAGAGGCATCAAGGTATCAAGCCAGCCAAGTTTGGTGAACAACAGGTAAGTAGGAACGAGAGTCACCTGACTGGGGAGCATCATGGTAGCAAGCACCATGGTAAATAACAATCCGCTGTATCTGGATTTAAATCGTGCAAAGCCATAGGCTACAAATGAAGCGGAAAGAACCGTCCCAAACGTTGCCAGCCCCGTTACGATTAAGGTATTCCATGTATAGCGTGTGAAATCCGCATACTGCCAGCCCTGAATGAAATTATCCCACGTAAACGTTCCCGGGATGATTTTGGGAGGGAGCGTATAAGCTTCCGAGGGGATTTTAAAAGCGGTGGAAAGCATCCATATAAACGGAAAGATAAATACGATTGCAACGATCGTCAATACGACATAACTCAAGCTGACTCTGATCCGGTCGCTGGTTCTTTTACTTTTATAATAAGCCTCCATGGCTGCACCTCCCAAATTAGTTATCGTAATAAACCCAGTATCTGGAGGTCCGGTTTACGATTAGAGTGATGATCATAATAACGATGAATAATAACCAGGCCAAAGTAGAGGCGTAACCCATCTCGTTATATTTAAATCCGCTGTTATAAATATGCATCATGTACGTATAGGTGGAGTAACTTGGGCCGCCTTCGGTCAGGATGTAAGGTTGCATAAAGATTTGGAAACCACCGATGATCCCCATGACCAGATTAAAATAAAGTGTTGGCGTTATCAGGGGCAGGGTAATCCGCGTAATTTTAACTACACTGCTTGCTCCATCCATTTCAGCGCTCTCATATAGGGCTTCCGGAATATCCTGCAGCCCCGCCAGTGTAATGATGATGGAATTTCCGATGGTCCAGACCCCCATAATAATAATTGCCGGCATTGCCCATTTGGCATCGCTTAACCAATTCGGTCCTGTAATGCCGAAGAGAGAAAGGAAATAATTAACGAGCCCGAATTGAGCATTAAAAATCCAACCCCAAAGTAAGGTAACCGCAACGCCGGATGTGATATAAGGGATATAAAAGCTGGTTCGGAAAAAACCAACCCCCTTAATTTTTTGATTAAGCAGAAGAGCAATCAGAAACGACAAGAGCAAACTGGCCGGAACGGAAACCACCACAAAATATAGCGTGTTCAGCAAAGAACGATAAAATAGCGGATCCTGTGTAAAGGCCCTGATGATATTATCTAAACCAATAAATTCGCCTGAGCCGGTCATATCCATATTTGTGAAAACCAGAATGATGGAATAAGCCATGGGATATAAGGTGAATATTAAAAAACCCAAAAGCCATGGCGAGATAAAGAGGAAAAATGGTTTCTCCTCCCTTTTTTCACTGCTGCTGTTTCGAGCCTTCATTCTTTCGCCTCCATAAATGCCTCCATTTGAGACCGGATTATGATAGAAAGGGGGAAAAGATCTCCCCCTTGGTTAAACCGGGTGTTGTTCTTCTATTATTTATTTTGATGGATGGAGTCGAGAGCGGCCTGGATTTGTGAAGTATAGGCTTTGGCCGCTTCCTCAGCCGATTTCCCCTGAACGGTGACCTGCTGCCAGGTTTGCTCGTAGAGATCCCCTGCCTTGGCAATGGAGCCTCCCCAAGGGAAAGTTATGGCATCCTGCAGCCCCGTTACAAAATCCACCATGGAGATATCTGTACCTTCAATTTTCAAATTGGCAAACGTACTTTCAGCCGATTCTTTCGCCGCAGGCAGATTTACCTTACTGTACAAATCGCCTACCTCTTTATTCAGGGATACGGTTTTTATATAAGCCCAAGCAGCTTCTTTGTTTTTAGAATCCTTATTCATGGCGAAGCCGGTCTGAAATTTAATGTTTACGGTCTTTCCGGACGGATCTTTTGGAGGCATCACAATTCCCCATTTAAAGTTTGATCCGATATTTTTGGCGATCGTCGAAGCTTCAAATACACCTAGCGGATACATAGCAGCTTTACCTGCGGCGAACATTTGGTCCATGGGCATGCTCTTGGCGGCTGCGTCATCCGGCATTGCCTTTGCGTTCACCAGGTCGCCGAACAATTGGTAACCCTTAAGGGTATTGGGATCATCCAACGTCTGTTTGGTCCAATCCTCGTTATATGGCATCCCGCCGTATATAAAGGGAGCGAAGCTTTGCCAAATCCAATGGGACACAATACCGTAGACCCGGTTTACTCCTTCACCCGAGGAGACCTGCTTGGCTGTTGCTGAGAAATCATCCCAGGTCCAGTCATTTGTTGGATATGGGATACCGGCCTTGTCAAAAATGTCTTTATTGTACGCAATCATAAAATCCGAGGCTGTTGTCGGCATACCTTTGCGTGTACCGTCCGGATCTACATATCCTCCGTCAACTCCCTGCGTAAACAAAGCTTCGAGGTCCAATTGATCCTTTTCAATATAAGGATTCAAATCTTCGAACCACTTGGATCTTAACCCTTTCCAGTCTGGAGACATCATAATCACATCACCGGCATTTCCCGCAGCCAGAGCTGCATCCAGCTTAACATCGATGTTATCTGCAGGGAGCCAAACTTCATGCACCTTCACTTTAGGATAAAGCTTCTTGAACATTTTGGTTGCTTCCTTCCGGGACTGAAGCTCCTCACCGCCGCCCCACCCGAATACGGTAAGGTCGCCAGAAATTTCTTGCCCCGGATTATTACTGCCCGCAGGGTTTTCCTCCGCCTGATTACCGGTTCCTCCACAAGCGGTGAGCGCTGTCATTAATATCCCGATGAATAGAATGGCTGAAAATCTTCTCATATTTATCCTCCTTTGGACTTAGGCCATGGCTGGTGTTGTAACTTGACGAATGAACTTAAAATCCTGATTACAGTCAAAAAAACTGGGGAGGGAATTACTGATCTATTCTTATTTAATACAAAAACCCTATGCTCTTCCCAAACCTGCATTTATCACAAAATTGCAAGGTGAAATTCCAGACATCGCATATTAAAACACCACTCCTTCTGTTTTGTTAGCGTTTTCTATTGTTATTTAAAAGTAAGGTTTCTGACTGTTTGATTCAATGACCTATCCTGAAGAATTATTGATCAATAGTCATATTCAAAATTTGATATCAAGGGCCGAAGTTCAATTCTTGCAAGAAAAGAAGATGTCCTAGAGTATACCTCCGATGTTGATTTAGGCAGGTGAACTCAGACATAGGAAGAAGCGAAACAAAAAAAGGGACTCGATGCGCTCATCGAATCCCTTTTCCCCAATATGGATTATTTGGATGTAAGACTTACTTGTGCAGCAGATTGATCCCAATCCACTGTTAATCCGAGTCCTTCCGAAATGAAGCGTACAGGCACCAGTGTGCGACTGTTTTGGATAATGGTTGGCTCATCGATATCAATCGTCTCCCCGTTAACCGTTGCCGTGCTGCTTCCAATCTGGAGTACAAGGGTTTGGTCATTCAAAACAGCCGTTACCGTCTTCGCTGTTTTGTTCCAGGTCACCTCTGCACCAAGCGCTTCAAGGATTGCATTTACAGGTACCATTACTCGCCCATTTTGCTCCAGCGGGTCCTGATCCGGGAACGTAATCGCCTGACCATCCAGCGTGACGGAAATGGTTTTAACCGTTGTTCCCGTTTCAGAAGAAGTTTCCGAGCCTGTATCTTCCGTAGTCTCAGGCAAAGGAGTCACTTCACGTCCAAGCTGCTCTTGCAAATTGGCAAGCCGGTTCAGGGCAAATGTCGTCAGCGATCCTGCTGCCATGGAGCCCATGCCGCCTCCGCCACCGCCAAAGTTACCGCCAGGACGTGTTTGGGTATTCCCTGTGCTTGTTGTGGTGTCTGTTATCTCTGTTCCCGCTGCCCCATCCGACTGTGTGGGTGGTGTCATTCCATCTGGAGGTGTCATGCCTTCGAAACCTTCAGGGGGCGTCATACCTTCCATGCCCTCTGGTGGCGTCATGCCATCGAATCCTTCCGGCGGTGTTCCACCCATGCCGCCTGCTGCATCAGCGTTAGCAGAGTAAGCGATGTTGGATTCGAACTGTTCGGTCGTGTAGAATTTGGTTGGATCTGCTTCTACATAAGGACGGATGACATCAGCAAGTTCTGTAATACGGTCTTGGATGCCTTCCAGGTAGTCCGTCAACTCGTTGACGTAGCTCAAGTATTTTTCTTTATACTCCGGTACGGCAAGCAGGTTGTTAATCATCGGTACATTTTCCATGCTGATGCCCAATACTGGCTCGTCCACGGATACGTTCGTTGCATTGGTGTTGGTCGTAGTGGATCCGGTTGTCGTTGTTCCACGTCCGCCTCCACCCGAATACCCATTGAAGGACATGTTAAAGTCCCAAGGTACAACCGTGAACTTGCCATCGGCATCGCTGTAGAGCATGTAGTTGTGCCCTTTGTCGCCGTTATAGCTGTCATAGTTGCCGAAAACCATGTTCCCTGCGATATACTGAAGTGCGGAGTCAACGTCAAGCACACTCTCGATATCGCCTTTTTCTCCTTCAGGCATGTCATTCAGCGTTTTGATAAAGTTTTTGAGTTTGGTTTTATTCTCGTCCGTACCCAAATCTTCAGTGAGTGTGCTGTAGTCGCTGCCCTCTTCATATTGAAGATAACTTCTCTCGTCGGTATCATAGAGAACACCGTTTTCGTAATCTTCACCGTAGTTCCGCTCCAGGTAGCTGTCATCCACCGCTTCAACACCTGTATAGAAACCAACCAATTCGCCGTTAACATACAGGTTAACGTAGTTCGTCATCGGTACATCCATACCAATACTGCGCAGCGCTTCATAGTGAAGAACTTCACGCATGTACGATGGATCCGCGTAGTTGTTGTTCAGTACCATTTTGTCCAGACCAAGCAGGGTCTGCGTCTTGTCGTATTTATCAAACTTCAGTCTGAAGCTGTAACGGTCCGAATCTTCCATGGATGCCACGGACTTCAGTGTCAGATTGCCTTTCGTGGAAAAACCGACATTATCCAGCTTGTTGCCATCCACTTCCACACTGACCTTCTTATAATCCTTATCCAGCGGACTTTCAAGCATGCTCTCCCAGTCTGCATCATCAATCGTAACGTTGATATCAATGACATTATCTGTCTGGAATAATGATTCGTACGCTTGTGTAATGCCTGTGCTGGTCGTTGTAGCGGCTGTATCCTCTGCGGCATACGCTGCGTTAGGGCTAGCGATCAGGCCGAACGACGACGTCACCATTGTCACGGACAGTGCCGTTACTGCAACTTTTTGTAGTAAATTAATCAAGTGATAAATCCTCCTTCTTGGTTTCTGTTAAGCACCTGAGGCTTATGCAACCATGGTAGGGGACAAACCTTTAGTGAATCTTAAATGAGGTTCGTGTCTAACGTACGCTTCATTACTTTACCCTCTCCAGACTTCACGCTTAGCCACCTTATTTTTTTGAATGTACATCGTATTTTTGAATATAAAAAAAACTCACGAAGCATCAGGCCTCCCGGCCAGTCTTGTGAGTCTTTCTATTTCGAAAATGGTTTTGGGCTTCCATCATCCATGACACGACTTAGTGCTTGTATCGTCTAATCGGGTGTTCTATTTGGAACCCCAGATCGATTGATTATTGGAACCAATCAGCGAGAAGGTCATGACCTCGTTATGGCTGGATAGCTCATTTTTCTGTTTAAAGAATATACCTTTGTACGTTACACCGTTAATCACCATCGTGCAGTAATACGTACCGGAAGTATTCGACCATGTACCTGTTACCGCACCGGATATCGTTCCGTTGGCATTCAGCGTGACGCTCTGGGTCGGAAGCATGCCTACGCCGCTAATGGATGCATCCAGCCCCATGTTAACGAACTGGTACGTTCCCGTCATGTCGCTTGCGCTATAACCCGTGGAAGAGATGCTGCTTCCCAAAAATTCGTACACGGCTGTCACCGGCCATTTGTCGGCATTCAGGAATTGCTGGTGCGCACGAACCTCATGATACTCGGTTCCGTTATTGAAACGGGTATGATAGATCAGATACCTTGCGCCATCCGTATCGACAAATGCGGAGTTGTGTCCTCCCGATTTGTAACCAAGCGGTATGCCCGACAGCGTATAGTTGCCGAACAGCTTCACGCCGCGAGTGGACTGATCAACCGAAGCAGACGCATATACGGCCTGATTGCCAGCAGCATCCGTATATGTTCCGTCAATCGTGGTGGAACGATACACGCGGATATGATAACCGCCCTCATTGGCCAATCCGCCGTACGTTACATACAGGTAGTAATAACCTGCATCCCTGTCATACACGATATAGGGAGCTTCTCCCGTTTTCCCATAACCTCCCGCAATGCGTTTGCCAAAGTAACGGTCCGTATTGCCGCTGTCCGTTCCCGGATAGATCGGCTGGCCTGTATCCGGATTAATTTGAAGAATATAGATTCCCCCTGACCAGGATCCGTAACTCATCCACAGTTTGCCGGAACTGTCATAGGTCAAGGTAGGATCGATCGCGTTGGGAAACAGTGTATTATTGAATCCGCCATTGCTCAGGAACCAGCCGCTTCGCGTGCCAGACAACGTCCCTTTGTCAATCAGCTCGGGAATATTGGTATTCTGGTACCATGTGTTTACGGTTTTTGTTCCAAGAGATGACGTAGTCGTGATCGGATTGCTTCCGCTTGTGAATCCCGAGTAGATGATGGTATCAATGTACTCGTAGGGTCCCTTAACGGACTTGGATACACCAAAACCGATAGCTGAGCGAATATAGGTGGAAGAAGTGGAGTAATACAACATGTAGGCGCCCTTGGAGCCGTCCGCCCACGTATAAGAAGCATTGTAAATCGGCGATGCTGGCGCCCATACCGCGTGACCGCCGGAGCTGTCCTGATCGTTATAACCGGCCCAGGCATAGGATACAGCCAGAGCGGATGTCAAGGCAGCACCCGAGCTTCGGGATGCATTCCCGGTTCCGCCTGCTTTGACCAGCTCCCATTTCTGCATATCCCCGCCCCAGTAGTTCCATTGCTGTACATTGGCACCGGCAGTCGTGCTTCCGTCCGCCACATCCAGCGCACTGGTATATCCGGAAACCTTGGTCAGGAAAGCAACCGAGCCATCCGCATTTTGCTGAATCCGGAACAACTGCATGGTACCACCCCAATACGCCCACTGCTCAATGAGAGCACCGTCGGCAGCCGAGCCGCCATTGACGTCAATGGCACTTTTATAGGCCGAGTTGGCGGTAAGGAGATAGTAATCCCCGTTGCTGTAGTGCATAATTCTGAACTTCTGCGCGTCGGACCCGTTATAGGACCACTGCCGAATGCCTGTCCCATCAGCAGATGAGCCATCGGTGACATCCAGGTATAGGTTGCTGTTTTTATTTTTGATGTAATAGTAGCCTTCAAAGGTAGAGGGTGCATATAAGGTACTGTTGGCATACCCCTGCGTTCCCTCGTAAGACCAGTTTCGGAGATCCGTGCTGCTGGCCTGAGCCAGATGCGAGCCGTAAATGTAATACTTGTTCGTGGACGAATCATAATAAATGGACGGGTCATGTACGGACACCCGGGTTGTATTCGAAGTTGTCGATGAACTTGCTGCCCCTAATGCATTTCCACTGCCTACGCTAACGACCAAAAGGACAAAAACGAGAATCATTGTGCCCAGTTTGTTCCATAACTTGTACATACACTGCATGATCGGATCGATCTCCCTTCATAGTGGCGTGATCATATAGCAAATTAGATAATAATAATTCTGTATATATCGAAGTTTTGAAGCGCTTTCATAATTTGAGATAAAAAATAAATTTTCTCTCTTTCCCCAATACATTTACTAACGTAAAGGTTTTTATTACTTTATGAACGGATATATTAACCTCCTTTCAAAAGAATAAGCTGCATAGCCATTCTGGATTCAAACACTATCCTCCACCTCATAATAAATGCATATCCTTGTCGAAGTAAGGGGAATGATGTCGCTATGGAAAATAAATATATATATTAATAAATTTGTAATAATGTAACCTTAAGCTATTCACCTTTACTAAACATCTCCTTTCGTGAACTGCTCATCGGCACGTCACCTGGCGGAAGGTAGATATGTTCTGTTGGACATCTGGAGTCGATTAAATCATGTAATTCCAGAGAAGGTATGTTACTATTTTCCAGTATAAGGAGGGTTATCATGTTTAAAAGATTTCTTTTATTCGTATCCGCCGCTTTATTACTAACAAGCTGCGATGAACCCGGTTCATCTGTCGAGAACACTCAGTTGAGCGAGCAGAACGCCGAAATGACCCAAACTATCAAGGAACTGAGAGAAGAGAACACTCGCCTGCAGGAACAAGTTACTTTCCTACAGGAAAGCGTAAACGAAGAGGAAGCTAGGACAAACCTGAGAGAGACCCTGAATATGACGTTTAAACTCATGGCTGCCATGGAATCAGAAGATACCGCTTATATCGAGTCCGTATCTTCTCCCAATGTGGAGATAACCTCTAGCAGAAATGCATTTGTTGTTCGACATGGAGATTCTTCTTATGAAGCTGATTTCATTAAGAGCATGCTTTGGGACGAGTTCGAGTTCAGAGGTTATGATCAAAAGGATTCAGACCACTTCATGCTTTTTATTGCCCGAACTATTACGACAAAAGGTTCTGAGGGAAAAATCGAGTACGAGTTTTCCTTCATCCGTTCACCTGAAGGGGAGTGGTTTTTTGACGGGTATATCTCTTAAATAGCTTGAACCAAAAAAAAGTGATGCTCCCATATTCAATGGAACACCACTTTTTTTTCATTTTCATTTGGATTTAAGAATCTACTTCCACCCGCTGAAGAAAGGTCCGTGTGCGATCCAACTTTGGATTGCCAAAAATCTGTTCTGGCGGGCCCTCCTCGGCAATTTCGCCGTTATCCATGAAGAAGACCCGATCTGCAACATCGCGGGCAAAGCTCATCTCATGCGTGACGATCATCATCGTCATATTCTCCTGCGCCAGCTCTTTGATCACTCGCAGTACTTCCCCGGTCAACTCGGGATCGAGTGCCGATGTCGGCTCATCGAACAGCAGAATGTCCGGCTGCATCATCAATGCGCGGGCAATCGCTACGCGCTGTTTCTGTCCGCCGGACAGATTGGCCGGATAGGCATCCGCCTTGTCGGACAGCCCCACTTTGCCGAGCAATTCCAGGCTGCGCTGGCGGATGAGGCTTGAGCTTTCCTTTTTCAACGTCTTCGGTGCCAGTTCCAGATTCGCCTGTACGGTCAGATGCGGGAACAGATTAAAATGCTGAAACACCATGCCCATACGATCTGTGATCTTGCGAATTTCCGCAGCTCCAGCATAACGGCCATTGTCAGCCAGCGTCTGATCCTGAATGCGAATCGTTCCACCGGAGATATCTTCCAGATGAATGAGACTGCGCAGCATCGTGCTTTTACCCGAGCCGGATGGGCCGATCACAGCAATGACTTCACCCGGCGCCACGTTGAAGGATACCTGCTTCAGTACATCGAGTGATCCAAAAGATTTTCTTAACTGATTTACTTCTATAATATGTGTCATATGCAGACAGTCCTTTGATTGATCAGATTTAATTTATTCAAATGAAAACCGCTTCTCCAATGCCTTGAACAGCAATGTGAGCACCAATGTCATCAGCAGGTACATGATCGCTGCGACGAAAAAAGGGACCAGCTGCAAATCCCGGTTCACTGCGGCTTGAGCGTAGTAGAGCAATTCAGGAACCGCCACCGCATATAACAAAGCCGTATCCTTGATTAAAGTAATGGATTCATTCGCCGTTGCAGGCAATACCACCCGAATCATCTGTGGAATGATCACTTTGGTCATCGTTTGCCATTTCGTTAAACCAAGAACCTGTGCAGCTTCATGCTGCCCTTTGTCGATGGAGAGCAAACCACCTCTAAAGATTTCGGCAAAGTACGCCGCGTAGTTCAGAATAAAAGCAATGGCAGCGGCAACGAGCCGGTCAAATACCAGATACTCACCGATCACTGGAAGCAGTGGAAGACCAAAGCAGAAAAAGAGGATCTGCAGCAACAACGGTGTTCCCCGCATAACATAGACGTACGTATGTGCCAGCCATGCGAGCGGTTTGAATCGGCTCCTCATGACCAGTGTAACAGCAAAACCCAACGGTACGGACAGCACAATGGCGACCAAAAACAGGAAAATGGTCGTCTGCGCTCCCTCGAGCATAGGCTTCAAAATAGTAGAAATATAATCCCAACTCATGATTTTTGTCTCCTCTAATCTGTTAACCCCGCACTCCTTTGGAGTCACTGCTCCAACATGGAATACGGGGTCATATTTGTTTCCAATCGTATGTCAGGCACTAGCCTGTCTATTTCAACACTTTGTCTTCACCCAGCCACTTGGTTGAGATCTCGGCAGCCGTTCCGTCTGCATTCAGCTCATCCAGTGCTTTTTGCAGCTGATCGAGCAACTCTTCATTGCCTTTTTTGATCCCAATACCATATTGTTCCGGAGCAAGGGATTCATCCAGCAATTTGAATGTTCCCTCTTCCTTGGACATGTAATATCTCGCCACCACTTCATCGATGATAACCGCATCCAGGCGCTTCGTCTTCAGATCCGTCAGTGCAAGCACGTTATCCTTGAATTCGGAAGCATTCACTTTATCCTTCAGGGGACTCGCTGCCAGCGCATCTGCCGCTGAGGACAGTGCCTGCAATCCCACATTTTTGCCATCCAGCTCATCCAGCTTCGTAATTGGGGAATCTGCCAGAGTAATCGCTACCTGACTGTTTTCCAGATACGGCTTCGTGAACAGCACTTTCTCCTTGCGCTCGTCCGTAATCGTATAACCATTCCAGATCATGTCGATCCGGCCGCTGTTCAGCTCGGACTCTTTCGAAGACCAGTCGATCGGCTGAAAGGTAACTTCTTTACCCATTTTCTCCGCTGCGGCTCTGGCGTAATCAATATCAAAGCCAACAATTTCATTTTGTTCATCCCGGAAACCCATGGGAGCGAATTTATCATCAATCCCCACAATAATGGTGTTGTCGTCCTTGCTTCCCGAGCTGGAACAACCAGCTACAACGATCATGCATATGCTGATAAATAATAGTAATATCGCTTTTTTTCTCATCTCTCGTACCCTCCATGTCTGTAACCAAAACCCAAACGCTTTAGTTCGTTACCACGTTATCAGAGACTTATAATAACATAGCATGGGAGAAGAGTCGAGTATCTTGTCCGTTTCCTTATATTTGATGCGCCTTAATTGTCAACAATTTGTGAAAATGGCCTCTTGGATTTTAGCTGGTTCCTCCAGCTACGAACGTAACACGGAATCCCATTGAACAGGGTCATCAAACGTCTTCAATTCGTGCCTGCTCATTGCTGAGCAACATTCTTCCCTTGCGTTTCGTTTGGAATATATTAGGGAGGTGTTCGGGATACTTCATTTGCTTTTGTCGTTCGTCTCGTTGAAAAAAATAGAACAACACAAGGCCCCTTCAACATCGGAGTAGGCCTTGTCATGGTGCAATTTTGTTGGTAAATTCTTCTGACTAGATAACTTTACGACTATTGCTGCACTTTCTCGCGGTCTTTCCCTTTATCGGATTCACCCGCATTTTTGTTGGCGGCATCACGATCCTGCTGCATTTCTTCCACCGTTTTCACTTTGAGACGTGCTGCACCTTCATATTCCTTCGTAGGAATGAGATTGCCAGCAGCGAGTCTTGCTTCTGCGGCCGCAATCGCTTCACCATATTGCGGCAGCCACTGTGCTTGTGCAACCAGCATCTCGTCCACCATTTGCCAAATTTCTTTTGGATTACAAACGGCACCCACAAGCGGATCCATCATGAATGCTTGACGAAGCAGCTTGTCGTCTCCGTTCACAGCCGCTTCAACGGCAAGCCGTTGTACAGAAATACTTACATTACACACTGCAGCCGGGCCAAGTGGCAAATCACCGACATGCGGCATCGAGATGCCGTTGCGATCCACATATCCCGGTGCTTCAATAATCGCATCATCTGGCAGATTGGAGATTACACCGTTATTAACGGTATTGAAGTGTCCGCGATATACACGTCCTGTCTCGAGCCCTTCTATAATGTAGGAACCGTGCTCCTCGCCCCGTTTTTCCGGAATGAATCTCATGGGTTCGTCCTTCATCCAGTTCGGGAAATCAGTCTCAAACCAGTTTCTTCCCTCTGTACATACCCGCAGATATCCACCCGTCTCGCCATTAATCCAGTTGCCCAGATCAATCCAGTCCTTGATCTCTTCCGGACGTTTCCGGTACCAAGGTACATATTCACTCAGGTGACCGTTCGATTCCGTGCTGTAGTACCCGAAGCGGCGCAGCATGTCGATCCGCACTTTCTCGGTACGACTGTATTCCGGATGTTTTTCAAAGGCTTCAAGCAAATCTCCCGTAAGATCTCTCCCCTGATGAGAAGCCTGGATATACCAAGTCTGATGGTTAATGCCGGCACAGATAATATCCACTTCGCTCTTTTTCAATCCAAAAGCTTCCGCAATCTGGTGATGTCCATGCTGTACACCGTGACACAATCCGATGGTACGTACGCCCCCATACTTATTGCAAGCCCACGTTAACATGGCCATTGGGTTAGAGTAATTTAGCAGCAGTACGTCCGGTGCACTCTGTTCGCGAATATCTTTACAAATGTCCAGCATTTCGGCAATGCCGCGCTGTCCATACATAATGCCCCCTGCACACAACGTATCGCCGACACATTGATCCACCCCATATTTGAGCGGAATGTCCACATCCGTTGCGAATGCTTCCAGCCCCCCGACACGAATCGTACACAGTACATACTTCGCGTCCTTAAGCGCCTCTTTCCGGTCTGTGGTAGGCTGAATCTGAATATCCAGTCCGTTCTCCCGAATATCCCGCTGACACAGCTCTGTCACCATGTCCAGATTGTGCTGATTAATATCACAGAACGCAATCTCTATGTTGTTAAACTCCGGTACCGTCAACAAATCCCGCAGCAACCCCCGTGTAAAACCGATACTTCCTGCCCCGATAAACGCCACTTTAAACGACATTCACATGCCCTCCCGTAATCCGAAACGATGTGCTTCGGTTAATGACCTCACTTCATGAAATCATTGTACCAACCGGAACTAGGGAAGCGTTATCAAAATCATGACCTGTTCCAGATCAGGTTGTCAAAAATCCTAACTTTTACGACCCGCTCCAGTCTTGGCATGCTTCAATGGATAACCATAATCGACTCATCCCTCCGGCGGGTACTGGCTGACATGCCGCTCCATCATGGACCGATACTCAACTGGAGTCCGGCTTGTATATTTTTTGAATAACATGTGGAAATATTGACGGCTGCCCACCCCCACATAATCGGGAATTTCAGAGATCGGGATATTGGTCTGCTGCAGCAGCATCTTGGCCTTCTCCATTCGAAGCATCGTAAGATAGTCGGTAGGTGTCCGCTGCGTGTGCTGACGAAAAATACGATGTAAATAGCCCGGATGCAAATTGACGGCTGCTGCGATATCCTTCATCTGAATGCTGCGATCCATATTGTGATGCATGAATTCAATGGTGCGTTTTACATACAGCTCCGTCTGATCCAGCGCACTCCGGCTCATTTCCCCACGCAGACGCGCAACCCGGACCAGCAGCTGGATAAACAGTGTACGGACCAGTGTCCCCTGTTCCGGTGACTTCAGATTCCGGGCTTCGCGATGATGTGACCGTTCATCTGGAGGAATGATCTTCATCGGAATAGCCGAACTTCCCTGCTCCATTAGACCACGTTGGTCCAGTTCGAGCACCAGACTTTTCATAATGTGATACACTTCTTCCGGGTCAGGCAGCACCAGATACGGCGAGGCATGAGTCAGAAAAATATCGACCTCTTCTTCTTCACGTGCGAGCTGACGAATGGAGGGTTGTCCAGGCCCCGAGCCGGCAAAACCAAACTCCACATTGAGCATCCGGCAAGGCACACCATCTTCGACCAGCAAACGATGCGGTACACCTGCATCCAGTAGAATGAACTGACCTTTTTTTAGTACAGCCTGCTCCGAACTCCCATCCGGCATCAGTACATCCACTCTGCACATCCCCGAAATGATATACATGATTTCAGTCGAGTCATGATCGTGATAAGCCATGCTGTAATTGTCCCATTGCTTATAATAGTATGCGTAAAAACGAGGCCCACAGTCCTCCGTTCGCAGCTCCTCCTGAAACAGGCTCCCCGTCCAACGCTTCGTGCTCATATCCATACCTCCATTGCTGCAGCGATCCTCACTTTTTACCATTGTAGCAATTCTGTCTGCTGGATTAAAACTACCCGAGCTCAAAATAACTGTATTATTTGATTAGATATATATATAATTAGTTTATAATCTAATTGTTGTTCGATATAAACTACCTAACATAAGGAGGTCCATGTCATGAGTACTACCTTTCATCTGGTGAGGCATGGTTTAAAAGAAAGGCGCATCGGCGATGTCTCCCTCACTGCTGAAGGGTCATTGCAAGCCGAAGCAACCGCACTGCATTTTGCCAAAGCTCCCCTTCCCATTACCAAAATCGTCTCCAGCCCACTCCGAAGAGCAGTAGAAACCGCCGAAAAGCTTGCCCATCATACTCATTCCCTTGTGATCGAGGATTTCCGCCTGCGTGAACGTGCGAACTGGGGGGATTGCCCTGATCAGACCCTTGAACAATTCATTGCGATGTGGGATCAATGTACGGCTAATCCGGAATACATCCCACCCGTGGGTGATTCGGCAAAGCAGGCTGGTGAACGTTTGGCCTCTATACTTACCGAATTGGCTTATAACGAGCGGGCAAACAGTAACATCATTGTAGTTACACATGGCGGACTTATTACCGATTTTCTTATACAAACCTTTACCGAGCGTGAGCTTAACGTCTGGCATTCCCATTTTATAGCCATGCAAAATCGTCTTATTCCCGAGTGTTCCATCACTACACTGATCCATGATAACGGAAACTACAAGATCGAAGCGCTCGCTTCGACAGATCATTTGAACTTATAGAAAGAATAGAATAGTAATGGTGTTGAAAAGAAAATCGTATGGTGCTGATGGTCTGATCAGAGGAATTCCCACTCAAATGTCAAAAAGCTCTGAAATCCCTCATACGCCAAACGCATGAGGGTATTCCAGAGCTACTTCGTTTAATAGAAATATTACTTGTTAATCGGATTTAATCACTTTCCACCCTTACCTGATTGGGGAGTGTAGAACTTGGGCAGCGTCACCTTCGGCCAGTCGATATCCGATGCCATGTAGAAGGACGGATAGGACGGTTGGTTGTAGCCACTATTTTGTCCGGCAATGCCAACGCGATACATCGCATCATGCATTAGCGTGTACAGCTTCCGGTCTGTCTTCTCGGTACTCAGGTAGATGCGGATTGCCGAACTGTCCTCGGTTCTCACCAGCATCTCTTCCCGCCAATCCCCGAAGATATCGGCCACGAGAGAAGGCGTCCCTTTGGTATGATTATTGGTTAATGTTCCGGCAGCGGTTAGCAGCGTGCCACGATTCCAGTCCTTGATGGTTGGTGTGACATCAATGGCACCATCCACAATCTGGGTGGTCATATCTGCTGCCCAGCGAATATTCATATTTGTGCCAGGCGCCTTATCGCTTATTTTCTCACCACTGGCTGTCCACAATCCTACGGCCCATGTCTCCAAACCTCGACGAGTTGGGTCTACATCCCCAACCATGCCGCGTCCGGTATCTTTCCCCGTGTATCCGCCATAGATCACTTCACCGGTCTTGGCATCCCGCAAGGAATATCCGTATGGAGCCCACGAACCGCCTTCATGAACCATGAAGATTTCAAGTCCCGGACGATCCGGATCAATATCCGCGACATGCAATGCGTCTCCATGTCCCAGACGGGCCATAGTTCCCGGTGCAGCACTCTCGGCAGGCATCAGGTCCATTGAGCTGTACAGCACACTACCGTCATGGTCAATCGTTGCTGAACCGTAGACAATCTCCTGTTTGCCATCTCCATCGACATCAGCCACACTGAAATAATGTGCACCCTGAGTGGTAATAGAGCCATACTCCGGATCTGTACCATCTACACCATGCGGTCCGTCGTTGAACGGATTTTTCATCGGTGTCCAGCCGCTGTCCACTTTCCATTCACGTTTGAGCTTCTTGCCATCCCAGTTATAAGCGACCATAGTGGAACGAGTGTAATATCCGCGTGCAAAGATCGCAGATGGCTTCTTGCCATCCAAATAGGCCACCCCTGCCAGAAAACGGTCTACCCGGTTCCCCGGTTCGATACGCGCCATCGCATAATCGCCCCACATCAGACCATCATCATGCCGTTCCGGCTCATAAGGAATGGTCTCCAGTTCTTTGCCTGATTTTCCTTCAAATACCGTTACATACTCAGGACCATTCAGGATGAAACCTTCAAACTTGCGCAGCTCATTCTTGTCACTGCGGCTTGGAGCGTAGACATCAATAAAGTAATCCGCCAGACTCTCGGCATCCTGCTGGGACAATGGATAGGCGTACTTCTTCTCGATGCCGAAGGCTTCCTCCAGTGTAGCAGGCCAGTTCCCCTTCACGACCTCTGCATGTTTATGCCAGTTCTTAAACATGTCTACCACGTGATCATAGTACCCGTCAGCACTTAAACGGTAGTCATCTTCGTTGGAATATCCCGCTTTGCGATCCTCTTTTGGAAGCGTAATGAATTTCTCGGACGTCACTTTGCCTTTTGGGTTATATTTGATGATCTTGGTACCCGGTGCGGTCTTGAACATCAACTCTGCCTTGCCATCCCCGTCAAAATCATAAACGAGCATCTGTGTATAATGAGCACCCGAACGGATGTTGACCCCCAGATCAATCCGATACAACAACTGTCCGTCCAGTGTGTAACAATCTACGTACGTTTTACCGGTGTAGCCCTTTTGAGATACGTCCTTGGCATTGGAAGGGTCCCATTTCACGAAAAATTCATACTGTCCATCCCCGTCCACATCCCCTACGGTCATGTCATTTGCGGAGTACGTATAGACTTCTCCCGCAGGCGTGACACCGTCAGCCGGTTTTTGCAGCGGAATATCCATGTAGCCGTTTGCCCACGGCTTGACGGAGCTGCTGCGTTTGCTTTCTTTTCCTTTATTGTTCACAGCGGCCACTTCATAGCGGGAAGACGTTTTGCCTGCCGGATCAACATAATTCGTACTGTCTGTGACCGTAGCAATCTTTTTGCCGTCACGATAAATATTGAAGTTCGTGCCTGTCAGCCCTTTGTCACTGTAACCTGTTGCCTCATCCCCAAGGAGTCTCCAGCTTAGGAAAACACCTTCGGATGTTGATGCTGCCACCAGCCCCCGATCCAGATATTCGAGCTGAATCCCTTTCAACGAACCGCCCCCCTTGTGTGATTGAAGGTTGGCCTCTGCTGCGCTGCTGCCATTTGAAGCGGCAGCTCCGCTTGTCCCCGCAGTTCCTGCTATAAGCAAAGCGACACTGAGTGCAGAAGATAACACCTTGGCTGCAAGCGGCATGCGTGCCTTCCTTCGATTGGTCTGTACACGGGGAACCGATTCCTTATGTACCCACACTGTTTTGTTCGAATTCATCAACCTTCACTCTCCTTGTGACAGAATAGGTGATGCTTATCTTGTTTTAAACAGATCGCACATCCTTATGATTGCGCTTACAAAAATAAAAGAAGGTAACTTGCTTACCCGACTGCCAGAGCGCCAGAGCGCCGTCCTCCTTTCAATCCTTTCTGAGCAGTGTTATCTCACCCAACGGGTACTATTATAGACATCCTGTCTCCCCTGACATAGGCAAATATCCGTTCAAAACGATCAATATTCAGTGTTTTATTGAGACTTTTTTTCAAAAATAAGTTCCCTATGTTCTACGAGCAACCGTTCCGTTTACGAATCGTTCTTCCCATCGCTGTTATCCCCTGTTTCCTCATCTCCCTTTTTGAAGGGAGAAATCCGGAGATAAAGGCGAACGCTACGCTTCTCCAGAATCGACTTCGTCTCCTCCACTACCTTTCACATGTCATCGAAATCTCATTTTAAGATTGGTGGCCTCGATCCTTGATACGGGTAAAAAAAAGTCGCCGGGCTCCAATTGAGTAATCTCATAATAAGATGGCTTGTTTGCTTAAATATAAGAATAAACATCTCATGTAAGCTTTTATCGCAACTTATCGTTTTGACGCATGACCAATGGCTCAATTTTACAAAACTCGAGGTATTTTTTACAAATTGTTATGACTATGTGAGATTTTGGTGTGATAGAATATGGACGAACTTATGAATCAACTAATATTTGGGAGGGATTTGGTTGGGTAAAATAACACGCATGCGAGGAATATGGTTAAAATCACTCCTTGCATTGTCTATGGCTTTACCGCTTCAGGTCGGATTATGGAATGGAGATGCTGCTGTTCATGCAGAGGGACCAACGGATCCGGCACCGTTTATCCAGGCGAAAGTTGTGAACGAAAATGCAGGCAAAAAGGTACTGTTTGACAATACACATGCACAGACAGCCGGAGCAGCAGATTGGGTTATTGACGGAGGTTTCTCTGACTTCGGTAATGCACTCGCAAATGACGGATATGATGTAAAAGAGCTGCGCAAAGCCACTCCCTTTACCTATGATGATCTGAAAGATTACAACGTATTTGTCATTGCTGAGCCTAACGTTCCTTTCAAGGCAACAGAGCAGGCAGCATTGAAAGAATACGTTGAAAAAGGCGGAAGCATTTTCTTCATCGGTGACCACTACAATGCTGACCGGAACAAAAACCGCTGGGACGGCTCCGAAGCGTTCAACGGCTATCGCCGTGGTGCATTCGAAGATCCTGCCAAAGGCATGAGTGCAGAGGAACGTAACTCCGAAGCCATGCAAAATGTAACCAGCACAGACTGGCTGTCCGAGAATTTCGGTGTACGCTTCCGTTATAACGCACTCGGCGACATTAATGCCACCAATATCGTTCCTTCGGAACAGGCGTTTGGCATTACGGAAGGTGTATCTGCTGTAGCGATGCACGCAGGTTCCACTCTGGCTATCACCGATCCAACAAAAGCCAAAGGTATCGTATACCTGCCCAAAACGAATGCAGCATGGCCTAATGCTGTCGATCAGGGCGTATACAATGGCGGCGGGATTGAAGAAGGTCCTTACGTAGCCGTATCCAAGCTGGGCGCAGGTAAAGCTGCCTTTATCGGGGACTCCTCTCCGGTAGAAGATGCATCGCCAAAATATTTGCGTGAAGAGACGGGCGCTCGTAAAACAACGTATGATGGCTTCAAGGAAGTCGATGACGGTGTATTGCTTGTGAACACGATCAACTGGCTCGCTACACAAGAGAGCTATACGGACCTGACCCAAGTAAACGGCTTGGAACTGGATAACCCAACAGCATTGCTGCCATTCGAGGAACCAGCCGCTTCCACTGAGCCACAGGCTGAACCTTGGTCTGCACCTGCTGCAGGGTACAAATGGTATGACCGCTCCACCTTCAAGCCAGGTTCCTATGGCGGGCCTGCTTCCAGCGCCAACGCTTCCTACAGCTTCGTGAAACAGGATACACTGCCTAATGCAGAGGACTTCCAGATTCGCATTGTCGTGGAAAATATGCCTGCCAACACCACCGTATCCGGGTACAGTGCAGGAATCTATCTGACTGGCGGAACCCAGGTGGCCATGATTCAGAATGAAAATGGCACTTGGCCGACTTCATACGGCTACAGCTCCACCTTTAGCGTAACTTCCGACAGCAAAGGCCGGGCTATCAAGGATCTGAACGTTCGCATCAAGCCAGGAACATCCGGTGCAGCGAACTTGCGTCTTCGCTTGAACGGCAGCAATCTGATTACGAATGCCGTCACAATCAGCAATGTTCCAGCAGAACAGCTTCCTGAAGAAGAAGGTCCGATTCCTGCAGCAATCACGATTGCTGAAGCACGTACCAAAACAGCCGGAACAACCGTAACCGTTGAAGGCGTTGTGACTACGGAACCAGGCGCATTTGGCGGACAATCCTTCTACCTGCAGGATGAAACGGGCGGACTGTATGTCTTCCAAAGCACAAGCGGTTTCCACGCTGGAGACAAAGTTAAAATTACAGCTGCTACGGCACTGTACAACTCTGAGTTCGAACTGACTGACATTGTTGCGCTTGAGAAAACAGGAACAGCTGATATCCCGGCTCCAGTTGAAGCAGCTACAGTAACGGATGAAAATCAGGGACAACTGATCCAATTGAAAGACGTAACTGTTGAAAACATTGTCAGTGCAACACCTGTTGGCTCGTTTGAATTCGACGCGGTTGCAGCGGACGGGACAAGCACGCATGTACGTGTCGATACACGCACAGGGGTAACTGAAACGAGCTTCCCTTATGCAGCAGGCGACAAAATTAATGTTACGGGTGTTGCTGCCATCTTCAAGGATGTATATCAATTGAAACCTAGAAGCTTGGATGATTTTGCAGCTGCCGTAGATGAAGGCGAAGGTGAGCAACCTTCCACTCCTGCAGTGGGCGCACCGGGTAAACCGGTGCTTTCCTCCAACAATGGTCATACCAACGGTCTGCTTGAAGGCTCATATACCGTTAGCATGAACCTCTGGTGGGGTGAAAACGGAACAAGCTACAAACTGTACGAAGACGGCGTGTTGATTGATACGCAAGCGCTGACCAGTGCTTCTCCGCAAGCACAATCTGCTAAAACCAGTATTACTGGCAAAGCCAATGGCACCTATACGTATGTAGCCGAGCTAACCAACGCCAGCGGTTCAACTCGCAGTGAAGTGCTGACCGTTCAAGTGGCCCATGCTGCTCCAGGCAAAGCAGTCCTCTCCCAAGACAACTGGGATGGCGATGGCAACTATAAAGTCACCATGAATCTCTGGTGGGGTACGAACGCAACAGAATATCGCCTCTATGAGAATGATGTATTGATCGATACCCAAACGTTGAACGCTGCAACACCAACTGCTCAAAGCGCGGCAACAGACCTGTCCGGTCGTGCCAACGGAACGTATACGTACCGTGCTGAGCTGGTCAATGCAGCTGGTGTGACAAGCACCGAAACGATTACGGTTCAGGTATCCAAAGCACTGCCTTTGGCTAGCTAAGAAATTACACAAAAACCGAGACCATATAGCCCGAATAACTGGGCTGCATGGTCTCGGTTTTATTTTTTTCTGTGAAAGTCAAGGTGCATGCAGTGTAATGAGTGCTCGAACAGGAGTTGAATTGAAATGGATTGAAGAACCGTGCACAATCCAAGATTTCTATAATTTATACTAGCTTCTTCCGAATGTACCCCGAGATCAGGTCAATGATCGTAATCATCACAATGATCCCCAGCAGGATAATCCCCACTCGCGGCCAGTTCCGCGTGCTAAGCGCAAAGATCAGAGGTGTACCAATCCCCCCTGCCCCGATTACACCCAGAATGGTTGCAGAACGTACGTTAATTTCAAATCGGTACAACGTATAGTTGAGGAATCCAGGCAGCACCTGCGGCAGTACGGCGAACCACAGCTGCTGCATACGAGTGGCTCCCGAAGCGAGCAGCGCTTCAGAAGGACCATAATCGATATTTTCCACTTCGTCAGCGAACAGTTTACCCAGCATCCCGATGGAATGCAGTCCAAGTGCGAGTACACCCGCAAAGGAACCCGGTCCTACGGCCTTGATAAACAGCAAAGCCATAATGATTTCGGGAAAGGTACGAATAAAGCTCAGGACCATTTTCCCTGCACCCGAGATTCCGCGGAAGCGGCTCATGTTTCTGGCAGACCAGAAGGCGAAAGGAATACACAGTACAGCCGAAATGACGGTTCCCAGGATGGAGATCGCCAGCGTGTCCAGCAATCCTCGCAGCAAATCTTCACCTTCCGGTAAATAGACAAAGTTCCAGTCTGGCGAGAAAATCCCGGCTATAATTGCCTTCATAATCTGGCCAGCTGTTTCCTTGAAGCCGGTGAACGGTACACCCGCCAGTGCCCAGGCATATAATAGGATGAGCAGCAAAACAATGACCCAGCGAAGCGGGTTTTTCCGAGGTTTGCGCCGGATGACGCTCGTTTCATTTTTCATCATAGCAATTTCTCCCGCAGCTTAGTACTTACATAATCGATGATCAGGACGATAGCAAGGGTAAAGAGGATGATCACGCTCGTTTTGTCATACTCCAGGAATCCAAGCGTTGCTTCGTAATACAGTCCGATACCTCCCGCACCTACCAATCCAAGAATGGCAGCCGCGCGCACATTGATTTCAAAGGCATACAGGACATAGGACGTAAACTGCGCAGCCAGCTGTGGCACCACGCCATAGACGATCAGCTGAATTCGATTCATACCGACAGCCGTCATTGCTTCCAGCGGCCCCTGATCAATGGTTTCCAGCGTTTCATAGGTCAGCTTGGCAATCAATCCTACCGAGAATACAGCAAGCGCCAAAATACCAGGAATCGGACCCAGACCGAATACAGCGACAAACAGTGCGGCCAAAAGCAGATCAGGCACGGTACGAATCAGGTTCAGTACAAAACGAGCCGGGTAGTAAATCCAGCGGCTTGGCATCAGGTTTCCGGCACAGATGATCGATACCGGAATGGCAATAATGGCACCGATGGTCGTACCGATCAGAGCCATACGAATGGTTTCCAGCATGCCCTGTACGATGTTATCGAAGTAGGTCCATCTTGGTGGAAACATGTCCTTCAACAGATCGAGCATGTTGGGGAATCCTTCGATCAGCTCGCTGAAGCTGGCATCGGTCTGTTTGGCACTAGCCCAGAGCAGCAGCAAAATGATGACTAGCGTAAGCAGATGCTTGGTGCGGCCGGGCGGTTTGGGACGATGAACGACCTGCCCTGGTCCGGAACCAGGCTCCTTCCCTGCTCCCGTCAGCGGTTTATGAAGTGAAGCGCCAGACTGCCCCTTCATACCAAAACTTCTCCCTGCTCGGTTACAGCCTGTTTGTCCAATAACTCGTCTGCGAGGATCGGTCTGCCATAAATTTCGGCAAAGCGCTCATCCGTTGCCTCTTCCACAGGACCGTCAAACACGACTTCACCTGCACGCAAGCCAACAATGCGCGTGGCATACTCTCTTGCCAGATCAATAAAGTGAAGGTTAACGATCGTGGTTATGCCAAGATCCTGATTAATACGTTTCAGGTCATCCATAACTTGTTTGGTTGTGAGCGGGTCAAGTGAAGCGACCGGTTCATCAGCCAGAATGATTTTTGCTTCCTGTGCGAGTACACGGGCAATCGCCACACGCTGCTGCTGTCCACCGGACAGCTGATCTGCACGGGAGTAAGCCTTCTCTGCAATGTTCACCCGTTCGAGCGCCTCAAATGCGAGTTCCGTATCTTCTTTTGGAAAACGGCCCAGAATGGTACGCATTGTGGAATGGTAACCTACGCGTCCTGCCAGAACGTTGCGGAGCACACTGGATCGTTTGACCAGGTTAAAACTTTGGAAGATCATGCCGATATCCCGGCGAATCATGCGCAATCGCTTGCCCTGCGCCTTCGTGATGGAACTGCCGTTGATCAAAATTTCTCCGTCACTGATATCATGGAGACGATTAATGGAACGCAGCAGCGTGGATTTACCTGCACCGGACAATCCTACCACCGCAATGAATTCACCTTGTTCAAAGGTGAGATTGATATTATTCAGGCCCTTGGTGCCGTTTGCGTACGTTTTGGTTACATTGCGAAGCTCAATCATGGCATTTATCCTTCTTTCATTCATAGATTCCAATCAAGACCTGCAGTAACGGGACAAGCCAGCGCAGCGTATATCACGCTGAACTGGCCTGTCCGCACTGCGAATACATCTGTTCCATACAATAAAAGCTAATGACAATCTGGTATTTCAAATGTCTGCTTTGATCAAAAACGACTACTCGGTTTTTACTTTTTCGCCGTATTGACGAACGATTTCGAACTTGCTGTCATCGGACTCTACATAGCCCTCATGCGTGTAGATTTCTTTGATAATTTCATGGCCTTCCGGATCTTTACCGATGTCGATGAACGCTTGTTTGATTTTTGTTGTCCAGTCAGCATTCATGTCTGTACGTACAGCGATCGTATCGTTGGGAATCGGCTCCGTGAACGCCAGTACACGTGTATCTTCGAATACGGTTGGGTAGTCTTTGGAAACCGTGTTACGTGCATCTTGGAAAATGGCAGCTGCATCCACGTCACCATTCAATACAGCAATAACGCCTTGGTCATGACCTTTTACCGTTACAGGTGTTACGTCTTTCAATGGATCAATGCCTCTGTCCAGCAACAGACCTGCCGGCCATACATAACCTGCGGAAGAAGTTACGTTTTGGTAGGCAATCTTTTTGCCTTTCAGTTCTTCAATGGATTGGATCGGCGAGTCTTTTTTCACGATAAACATGGATTTATAGGAATCAGCCAATTCTTCAGTAGGAGCACCTGTCTCATCATTTACGCCAAAACGTTGTGCCTGCAGAATAACTTGTGCTGCACCTTTTTCTTTCGCCAGTACATAAGCCGTTGGTGGCAGGAAGCCTACGTCTACTTTATTGGAAGCCATCGCTTCAATAATCGTGTTGTAGTCAGTGGATACGCTGACTTTTACCGGAATGCCCAGTTTGTCGCCCAGCAATTTCTCCAGTGGTTTCGCTTTGGCTTCAAGCGTGTCTGCATTCTGGGATGGAACGAACTGCACAGTCAACTCGGTTGGTACATAACCTTCGGCTGCTTTGTCTGTTTCTGCCGTATCGGTAGATGTACCGGAAGCATTAGAACTCGAATTCGCCTCGTTAGTCGAACTCGATGTACTGCCTGACCCACAAGCACTTAGAAACAAAACCAAAATCAACAATGGTAAAAATAAAGCGGACTTCTTCAAGCGAACACCCTCCAAAGAGTTTCTATTTTTCAATACTTGTCTACTATAATTGGCAAATATTTGCGCGATGTGAAACGAAATTTGGAGTTTTGTAAAGTTTCTTGTCAGGCTGTCAGAGAGACTTTCATCTGTTAGAATAGGCTCATTATGGTTGAAGATATAGGTAGAGAGGCTGGTCTTCACTCGTTATTTATAGGCAAAACAGCCTGTAATCCCTTATGTTTAAACTTATATATTAGAGGAGATTGTAAAATGACATCCATAACGAATACATCCAGCTTCGACATTTTGTTCACTAGCGATCTGCACGGGGCCATCCGCCCCATCCATTACAATACCAATGCGTACCGCCCGGCAGGGCTTGCTCTGCTCACTTCCCTGATTCGCAAGGAGCGTGAACGGTCACCCGAATTAATGCTGGTGGATAACGGGGATCTGCTGCAAGGCTCTCCTCTGGCCTCGTATGCGGCCTCCTTGGTTACGAATCACGAAGCTCATCCCTTCATCACTGTTCTGAATAAACTCGGCTATGATGCTGCTGTAATGGGCAATCACGAGTTCAACTATGGTCAGGAATTGCTGCGCGGAGCGGTTGAAGCCTCCCATTTCCCATGGTTATCTGCCAATATTGTAAGCAGTGAACAGCCGGAGGTACCGGCGTATGGTCCTCCTTATCTCATCAAGACATTATCTTCGGGTGTTAAAGTAGCCCTGCTTGGTGCAACCACTCACTATATCCCGAACTGGGAGCATCCAAAAAATATAGAAGGCTTGCAGTTCCTTGACGCATTGGAGACCATTCGGAAATGGGTTGGTTACATTCGCGAGCATGAGCGGCCGGACGTGATGGTGGTCAGCTATCATGGCGGGTTTGAGTGTGATCTGGAGACGGGGGAGCCTGCCGAGCGGTTAACCGGAGAAAACCAGGGCTATGCCATCTGTCGTGACATCGAAGGCATTGATGTACTTCTGACCGGGCATCAGCACCGTCAGCTTACCGCCGAAATTCATGGCGTGACCGTCATTCAACCCGGCTTCAGCGGCAGCGGTATTGGACAAGTAACCGTTCAGTTAGAGCAGCATTCGGACGGAACGTGGAAGATTACCGAGAAAGAAGCTCGTTTGCTGCTTCTGGATGAGAACAGTAACGTACAGCCGGATGCTGTCGTCATGAATCTTACGGAAGACTTGGAAAACGCGGCTCAGGCTTGGCTCGACCAGCCGATTGGCGAGGTAGCCGGGGACCTGTCCATCAACGATGCCACTGCTCTGCGGCTCTCGGCACATCCCTTCATTGACTTTGTGCATCAGGTACAGATGGAAGCGACCGGGGCTGAGCTTTCCAATACGGCACTACTCAGTGAAGAAGCTCGGGGCTTCGGACCCCACATTACGGTTCGGGATGTGTTATCCAATTTTATCTATCCCAACACATTGACTGTATTGGAGCTAAGCGGTCAGGACATTCGGGATGCACTGGAGCAAACGGCTCGTTACTTTGAGGTGGATGCTTCTGGCAAGGTGATGGTCAATCCGGCTTACATGACCCCGAAACCGCAGCATTATAACTATGACATGTGGGCAGGTATTGAATACGAGCTGGATATATCAGAGCCTGTGGGGAATCGTGTGATCCGGCTGGAACGTGAAGGTAAACCGCTTGAGATGACGGATACATATTCGGTGGTGATGAACAGTTATCGTGCGGCAGGTGGCGGAGACTACGCGATGTACCCTGGCAAAAAGGTACTGCACGAAGGCGCCACCGATATGGCAGCACTGGTGGAGGATTATATCCGCAGGCATCAGCCTTTGAAGGTGGAGCAGGCCAATAATTGGAGAGTTGTTGGCAGATAGCCAAAAGAAAAGAGCAAAACCTTCGTATAGGAAGGTTCTGCTCTTTTTCTCATTAGTCTAGACCAGGGTAGAGGCAAGCGCCGCAAGCAAAAGAATGGCCACCCAAATCAGTATCAAATTTGCCATGACCAGCGCAGTCTTGAACTTATAGTTCTTATAGAACGCCCAGCAGGTGAACGATGCCAGGACCGGGACCGGATAGGTAGCCAGTACCCCTGCGGCAATATATTCCAGTATATAATCGTCTGTTTTACTGCTTGCAATCATATAGAAGCTCATAAACAGCATATATGGATAGGCTACCAGAGTAATTAGATTGATCGCATTGATAAATAAGAGCCAGTACGCCACGGTACGATTTTTCATGACAAGGGACCTCCCGGAAAAACAATCTCATTCCAGTATATCCACATGATGACAGATCGTCATGGATTAATTTCACATTACAGAATAAACTATGCCTCCGCTGTCAGGCTGCCAGCCTTCTCCCCGAGCGATACGAGCGCACCCCGATCATCCGCAGAACGCATCTCCGCCTCAATGATTTCAAGACTGCCAACCGCACTCTCCGGTGTGCATACCGTTACAGGCTTCCCTTCTGCTACCGACCGGATAAAATAACGGATCTGGTGATAATATCCCGAGTCCGGGGAAAGATCGGCAACAAAACCTGGAGCGTCATTCGGGTTCACTTTGAGTTCACCGTTTTCGAAAACGAGGTTCCCCTTCTCAAAATTCACTCGGTATGTCATCGAGAAACCATAATCCCCCTCCAGCGTCCAATCCGCCTGTGCATTCAGCACCTTGCCGTCAGGATAAACATAATGGGTCGATACCGTGTCATAGCCGCTTCCTGGAATCACGTTACGAGCGAGTGTGGAAACCTGATCCGGCTTGCCAAACAGCCAGTGGATGATGTCCGCATCATGAATGTGCATATCCAAAATGCAGCCACCACTTTTGTCTCCATCCAGAAACCATGGTTGAGGCAAACCTGAACCACGGAAGAAATAGCCTGCCTTTACCGCTCCATAACGACCGTCTTCCACCACGGATTTCAGATAGTCATACGCAGGCCAGAAGCGCAAGCACTGACCGATCATCAGTGTTTTCCCAGTCTGTTTGGCGGCATGTGCCATCTTCCACCCATCCGCTGAATTGCGTGCAACCGGCTTCTCACACAGCACATGGATGCCCTTTTCCAACATGGCACATGTTAATTCCGCGTGCAGCGGCGTAGGCAATGTAATATCAATGATATCCAGTTCCTCCTGCTCCACCATCACAGCGATATCATCATACAGCCGATAAGGTGTAAGGTCATAGATCTCCTGCTCTGTCGCCATATTTCCGGCTGCTTTCCCATGCTTCAGTTCCTCTATTTTCAAATCACAGATGGCGACGAGTTCTACAGGCTCCCCCTCCGAGGCGAGGCGTACATAGTTATCAAAATGCATACGTCCCATAAATCCGAAACCAACCAAACCCACTTTTAACATGTGTTTGCCTCCTAATATCAAAATAATGAGTTCTGTTATTCGTTGTTATACGATTTTATTGGATGGGTCTCTCCAAGATGGCATCCAACGCTCTCGATGTGTTATAGACAATCTGTTGGGAATGATGGGTGTATGGGGGAATCATCTCCGCCGTGACGTAATTGTCGTATCCGATGGCATGCAGTGCTTCCATAACTGCAGGATAATTCACATCCCCAGCCAGCAGGTCAACAAAACCATGCAGTCCGCCCGCTTGCCGGCGATAGTCCTTAAAGTGTACCTTTTTGATCCGGTGTCCGAGAATGCGAACCCACTGTTCCGGATAGCCATTCTGCACCACATTGCCTACGTCAAAGTAGGAACCTACATACTCGGACTGGAATGAATCGATGAACGTACGAAGTTCAAGCGGTGACACCAGAAACTTGTTCCATACGTTTTCAATGCCAATCGACACTCCGGCACGTTCAGCATACGGCAGCAGGTGGGCAATAGCTTCCTGGGCCCGCTCATAGGCCACCTCGTAATCGGTCACTTCGCTGTCAGGGATAAAATCAACTCCTACGGCACCAGGAATAACCAGGATCGTATCCACGCTAAATACCGAAGCAAGTTCCAACTGTCTTTTGCACACATCCAGTGCTTTGGTACGGATTTCCGGGTTGGCACTCGTCATCGGATAATCCCAGTATAATCCAGTCGCCAGGCCTGCAACTTCCAGCCCAGCCTCTTCAAGACGTCCCTGGATATCGCGGACTTCCTGATCTGTAGCAGACAGGCTTAGCTCACCTTCCCCATTCAGCGAAAGCTCAATTCCATCGAAACCAGCCTCCTTGGCTGTCTTAATACAATCTGCAATGGCCCAGTCCCCTGGAAACGACCAGATGTTAATCCCTTTTTTCATCTCAAATCCCTCCTCATCATATCCTTTGTTTTCGTTTGGCATGGCGATCCTATACCAGTTGAAACAGACCAAACTTGGCAGGTATATGAAAGTTAATGGCACCAGTAGGCTGCCAAGCCTGGTACTCCCGTTCTCCCTGCTCATTTTCGTCTATGCGATACATGTTCACTTTCCAGCACAATCCCGAAGTTAGAGGTGACTTGAAATTACAGGATGGAATGTGGATAAAGTATACCCGGTTGCCTTGATCATCCGTTTCTACCTTTGTTCGAAGCCCTTTCATCTGCCAAGTGACGTCTGCCTTCAGATTCAAACCAGCTCCATCGACATTATGAATAAAGGCATCGAATACAACATTGTGCGGGCTGACCTCAAGCTCCATATACTTCAGGCCACCGCCTTCTTCGTCGATAAAAATCTCAACAACGTCCTGTTCATACAAAGGCTGATCTCGTTCCGTGAAGTCGGATACGACATAGGGGTCCTGACATACATAACGGATATGCAGGTATTCCTCACTCCAGCCCAAGCGCACTTCTGTGGCTTGCAGAGGAGGCAGGCCCGTCACTGTATCGACCAATTTCAGCGGCACACACTTCTCCCAATCATCAGGAGCAGGAAACTCACCCGCTGCCATAAACGCGAATGCGTTACAGCGATATCTGGGGTTTCGTTCCGCGGAAAAAGTGTTCAATCCACTTCAACTCCTTTTGACTTAATCCGTGATGTTGTAACTATGGGTTGAACATGTGATAATACTTGTATTATAGATGAATCATTCCGAATTTTATTTAGAAGATCAAGAGATTATTTGTACAATTCCGTTTTGTTTTTAATGATCATGTCATTGAATTGCACAAGAGAGGAGCTGAGCCCGTGTCCCTCCCCCAAACGGATTATCCAGTAAAAAGAATCGCCAGTTACAGGGAATGGTCTCCCACTGTTCACTACGCGCAGTTCCAGACTCTCCCTCCAGGTAAGCTGCCAAGGCGGCGATTGTATGATTTTGAACTGTTGTACGTCTGTGAGGGCGAAGCAGCAACCTACATGCACGATACACGCTATACACTGAAGGCGGGACAGCTCATTATGCTGCCGTCCGGGGTCTATCATCAGAATGAAGCCGTATCCCATCCGAAGACACGTTTCATCGGCATTCACTTTGACTTTTTTAATGAATTGACCATACAGACCGAGGCGGATATGGTTGTAAACGAAGACCATGTTCAGCTGCATAAATTCGCCGCGGAAGCCTGCGCAGAAGGGATGACACCGTTATCTGCGAATCCAGTCTATACACCGTCCTCTGCTGCCGTTCAGCTGATGGAGCAGCTGGTTCATGAATTTACGATGCGTCCACCAGGATATGAACTGATTTGCAAAGCACTGATGCTGCAGCTGCTTACCTATCTGCTGCGTTCTCCGTACCTGAGCTCGTCTCGCCATGTTTCCGTTCACGGAGACAAGCTGCGCGAGCTCATGAAACAGATCGAAGCAGCTCCTTCAGAGCCTTGGACCAATTCGGGCATAGCCAAACAATTGAATCTGAGCGTGGATCACATGGCCAAATTGTTCAAACAGATGGTCGGCATGCCCCCAAACGAATACATTCAATCCATCCGTCTGAGCGAAGCACGTAAATTGTTGCGGGAAACGGACTGTTCCATCGAGGTCGTTGGCATACGAAGTGGTTACCCGGACATTCATTATTTCAGCCGCACTTTCCGCAAACATGAAGGGATATCCCCTCGGGAGTACCGGAAATTATCCCGAATGCTATAAAAAAAGAGTTCCTTCATCCAGTCTTGGATGAGGGAACTCTTCGGTTAACACTTGTGAATCAAATGATCTTCTCACTATGTAACGGGATTACCAACAAAAATGGGCCTAAGTTTAGACCGAATCACTTTCCCGCTTGCTATTGGAAGACTGACGAAATATACAGCGGTACGGAATGATGACTTTGACAGCCACTTCATGCTGATGATCCAGATAATCCAGCAGCTGCTTGACCGCGAACATCCCCATCTCCAGTTTAGGTACATGGATGGTCGACAGCGGTGGAGAAGTGAATTCGGATATTTCAATATTATCCACACCGAAAAAGGCGATGTCCTCCGGTACGCGTAGACCTTGCTCGGTTGCTGCCCGCATCGCAGCAATGGCCATCATGTCACTTGCTGCAAAAATGGCAGTAGGTCTGCTCTCATTGTTGGCAAATGCCTTCCGGGTCAGTTCATAACTCAGCGATACATCCCACTTCACATCAATGACCCAGTCGTCGTCAATCGGAAGCCCCGCCTCATTCATCGCCCGCTGGTAACCAAGGAAACGTTTTTCCGCCCGGAAATCATTTTTGTATTCCGCGCCGCCAACATAGGCAATCAGGCGATGACCCTGGGCGATCAGATGATTCGTCGCCTCTCTCGCAGCCGCTTCCCGGTCATAACCCACCACAGGAATGTCGGGGTCCGTGATATCCACCCCCACAACAGAGCGCACATTGGCCTTGAGCCAGCGATACGCTTCCGGGTCAATTCGCTCCACCACAATCATGCCATCAATCCGATGTTCCTTCACCAGAGACTGCAGCTGCACAGTATCCCCATCGTTCTCTATGCTGTACACAAACTCCAGGCGCATGCCGGATTCAGCCAACTGCTTCTCGATGCCTTCCATAATGACCGAAAAATAAGGACTGTTGTATTTGTTCTGCGGAATGGCCACAACGCAGCCGATCGCATACGACGTTTTGGGTTCCATTTTCTTTTTCTTCACGGGACGCTGTGAACGATACCCCAGTTCCTCTGCCGTTTCCCATATTTTCTTGCGGGTCTCTTCACTCACAGAGCGGTTGACATCATTTTTCATTACACGTGAAACGGTCGAGATGGATACCCCTACGCGTTCTGCAATGTCCTTCAATTTAGCCAATATGAAGCCCCACCTTTCCTCTAGCCTTCTATTCAAACCCAATGGATATTGGGGCAATTTCATTCTTGCAAACACAAATTTGCGGCAAATATAATTCTATATTTCTCCTTGCAAGAAGTCAATGCGCTCTAAGGTTTATGGTCTCTGACATCAGGCTTCACATGAGCTCTCTATGCAAAAAATGAAAAATGAACAGCGGCAGCCTTGGGCTGTTTCTTTCCCATGACTGCCGCCGAATACTACTTTTATATTCTGCAAATCTACAACGAAAACTCTCTCGTTATCGATTTATTGCATCTTGGACGCGAGATCCTGAAGCGCTGCCTTGAGATCCCCATCTCCTGCAAGCGGAAGTTTAAGGGATTGCTCACCATACGTCCATACCAGATCGGTTTTCTTCGTCGTAAACGGTGAAACAATGCCGTACTGCTGCGCGTCCAGGAAGATTTTATTATCTTCGCCAACAGTGGAAATGTAGGCATCTGCCGCTGCCTTATTGGCCGGAATGGAGTATCCTTGCTTCGCCAGTTCGGTCTGGCCCTCCGGTCCGGCGAGCCAAGCGAGCAGCTTGTAGGCCGCTTCTTCGTGTTTGGTGTTGGAGCTGATCGCAAGTCCGGCAGGCTGAACTACGGTCTGGTTGGTTTTGAATTTGGGCAGATACGAAATGCCGTATTCCACGCCAGCCTCCTGGTAGTTGGTTGTATTCCAGCTGCCACCCGGATTCATCGCTACCTTCGACGTAGTGATTGCGAGGTTAACCTGTCCTCCCAACCCTTCAATCTGAGCAGGGGTGGTGTTAATTTTTTTATTTTTGGTCAAATCGATAAAATAGTTCAGCACTTCCATTGCTTCCGGTGTTTCGAGCGCAAGCGAGCCATCGTCATTCACAAGCTTGGCGCCGTTGGACCAGAGCGCTGGCTCCAGGAACCAATCCATTGTGGATCCCGGGGAAACCGACATGCCCCACTGTACGATATTGCCAGCATCAAATCCCGCCTCATCCGCACTTTTCCCATTTTTGTCGAGTGTCATCTTCGTTGCAATATCAGTGATTTCATTCCACGTCGGTTCAAGCGATGGAACTGGAGCGTTGTGAGGATTCGTTGCGGCGTTCTCAAATATGGCTTTGTTATAATACCAGACGATGACATTGGCATCGATGGGCAAGGATACTTGTTTGCCCTGATATTGATGTAGACCGAGCAGACTTGGATCCACGTTGTTCAGATCAAACTGGTTATCAGCAAGCAAGCCGTCCAGTTCCTTGAAAATGCCGAGTTCGGCGTACTTCTCCACATAGGCATAGCTGGTTTTGAATACGTCAGGAAGCGTGCCGCCCGCTGCATTCGCGGTCAATCCATCCCAATAACTGCCCCAATCCTTGCCCTCCAGCTTAACCGTAATATCAGAGTTCTCCTTCATAAACTGATCCAATAATTCCTGTGTCCGATGAAGCTCTTCTGCCGTCCCCCACTGGGAGTATGTGATGGTTACAGGCTCTCCCCCACTGCTTCCGGAACCGCCGGAGCTGGCCACTTCTGATGATTCACCATTTCCACATCCACTGATGACCATCATCGTGGCAAGTACAAGTGCCCACACATTGAACAGCCGTTTGCTTTTTCCTCTCATATACAGCTCCCCTTTACATCATATCGAATAGTCATCTCACTCTGAAAACCGGAAAGCAGGCAGCCCATCTATCCTTTGGTGCCCGTGAGCACCACCCCCTCAACGATGTAGCGTTGTGCGAACAAGTACAGCAAGCCAATGGGAACAATGCTGATGAATGCTCCTGCGGCAAGTGCTGGCAAATCCTGGCTTGTCTGACCAATCAGCAGCTGCAGTCCCACACTCAGCGTGAACATCTCGGCGTTTTTGATATACAGGAACGGCCCCAGAAAATCGAGCCAGGAGTTCACAAAGGCAAAAATGATGGTCGTCATAATAATGGGTTTGGAGAGCGGCATAATGACTCTTGCATACACCGTCCAGCGATTGCCGCCGTCGAGATATGTAGCTTCATCCAGCTCCTGGGGAATGGTCATGAAAAACTGCCGAAACAGGAAGATGTAATAAGCACCTCCGAGCCAGGATGGAACAATTAACGGCAGCCAGGTGTCGATCCAGTTCAATTTGGAAAAAAGGACATACGAGGGAATCATCATTATGGAAGGAGGGATCATCAATGTAACCAGGACAACAGGAAACAGGATATCCCGGTATTTGGTTGCAAAACGGGAGAAACCGTAAGCGACAAGCGAGCTGGATACAACCGCTCCTGCCGCCACAAAAAACGAAATGATAAATGAGTTCTGTATCCATTGCCACATCATGGGCTGCACAGCAAACAATCGTTCAAATGCTTCCAGACTGAATTGTTCCGGCAGTATTGTCGGAGGCACCTTGTATGTCTCCGCCTTGGTTTTCAGCATGGTTGAGAGCATCCATACAAGAGGCCCTGCAAACAGCATCAACGCCGCGATCAGCAATGTATATTGGGACGCTTTTACCGCTACTTTTCGGGTATTCATGCAGCATTCCTCCTATCGTTCTCCCTCGTAATACACAAAGCGGTTGGAAACTTTCATCAGAATCAGGGTGACCAGCGAGATCACGGCGAACAGGAAAATCGACTGCGTCATCGCCATGCTAAACTTCAAATCGGTAAATGCGGACTTGTAAATGTTGTAGACAAACGTATAAGCAGAATAATTCGGCCCACCCTTGGATAGCAGCAATGCTTCCGTAAACATCTGAAAGTTATACATCGTCTGAATAATGATGACAAACAGAATGGAAGGACTAATCATCGGCAAGGTGATGCGGAAAAATCGCCGAATGCCGCTTGCCCCGTCGATGGCCGCCGCTTCGTACAGATGCCTGGGAACATTCTTGAGGGCGGCAAGGAAGATCAGCACCCCGCTGCCGGAGATCCAGACCTGAAGCAGGATAATGACAGGCTTAATGGTATGCTCTCCGCCGATCCAGTCAATCTTGCCCAGACCGAGAGCACCAAGTCCGGCATTCAATATGCCGAATTCCGAATTGAATACCAGCCGCCAGATAATGACCGTTGCTACGATCGGCACCAGCGTCGGGAGATAAAAGAAGGTTCGGAACAGCGCGATCCCTTTGACATTAAAATTAAGCAGCATCGCCAGACCAAGCATGCCGGCCGTGACGATGGGAACACCGAATACAACAAAATACATCGTGTTCAGCAGACTTTTCAAAAAGATCGGATCATCCATCATGTGCGTAAAATTATCAAAACCGACAAAGTTGAAATTGGTTGCTCCGGGAAGTCTGGCATCCGTAAATGCGTAAAATACGGATGTTCCAAAAGGAAACAGGAAAAAGGTGATAAAGCCTATGATCCAAGGCAAAATGAAGAGAAAGAACAGCAGTGTGTCATATTTTCTCAATCTGTTCATGATGACACCCCTCAGCCTGTAATTTCTTCTAAATACACATACCGTTCTTCCACGATGGATTTCTCTGCCGCGAGGGCAATCAACAAAGCGTTACGGCCAACCTGCGCACTAGCAAAAGGCGATTTGCCTTCCTGCACACATTTCAGAAAATCAATTCGCTGGGTCTGCCCCCCTGTGTGTCCGCCCATGATGGAATCGGAGGTCACATCAATGTCCAGGTGATCTCGGGTCCAGTCCTGACCGCCGACGATATCAATGGTCTTGTCATTACGGGCAACCATCTGGCCGCCATTCTCCCCGATCAGACCAATCTCAAGTCCCTCCCCCATCAGATTGCGGGGTTTCAGATACATGCACAGACCAAGATTGGCCTTGCTGCCGTTATCATAATCAATGGTGATAAACGCATGGTCCACAATTGAGGTATCGGAAATCTGTTTGGCCGGATAATGACTGTAGGAGTTCTCAATCCGGTTGGGCTCGCCCTGCTTCATGACATGCTGTCCACCCGAGGCAAAAACACGGACAGGGTTCGCCTGGATCATCCAGTTGAAAATATCAAAGTGATGGCAATCCTTCTCTACGATGGCTCCGCCAGACTTGGATTTGTCATAGAACCAATCTGCCGGTGGAAACGGATCACGGAATTCCTTGCACCACATCATCTTCACATCGCCAAGACGCCCACTCTCCAGCTCTCTCGCCATCCGGCGATACAGATTGGAATATCGATACACAAGTCCGATCTGCAAAACACGTCCAGCATTTTCGGCTGCCTGGATAATGGCATCACAATCCTCAATCGTATGAGCAACCGGCTTCTCAAGGAATACGTGCTTGCCAGCTTCCAAAAAGGCAACCGCCACTTCACGGTGCAAATAGTTGGGTACACTGATGACCACCGCGTCCAAATCCTCTTTATGCAGCAATTCACGATAATCCTTCAATACATCAGGGTTGCTGTTCTTAAGTTCAACCAGGGTCCGCGCCACATTGGCCTCATTCATATCACAGATATAGCGAACCTCACATTCCTCAAGCAGATCAAAACCGATACAATGGTGCGACCCCATATCCCCCACACCGATAAACGCCATTTTTATCTTCCCCATGCTCACACACTCCGTTGCTCTTAATTTTGCGGCAAATGCCATCCTGCAATTCTGATGTAAAGAAACCTTACAGGATTACGAATATGTAACGATAGTAAAATAGTTTTTAGTTGTTGTCAATCCATTTTGGCTAAATTTTTATTTTATTTGCGGCAATACAAATTAATAGACAAGTTAAGTATCCATAAAGATTAATTGTTTGTATAATACATTATAAAGCGTTTACATTTTAAAGTTATTATTTTATAATTGGATCACCAAAACTAAAAATTGCGGCAAAAATATTTCAGTACAGATGATCTCTACAACAAACACTACGCATTTTCCTTACAATAAGACACAAAAAAAACAGATAAATTATGGAAAATTTTCTGTTGTATCTCGCCATTACATCCCCTATAATGCAATTTATACGCGGAAAACAACACAGAAAACCACGTTTTATATTTGCCGCAAAAAATACATTGCGACTCAGAAAGTGCATTTCCCTACAATAGCTACCATGATATTTACATAATACGTTATTATCTCGCGATATTTGCGAACAGGAAGGAGATGAACCGAAGAAGTAACCTCCCCCATCGTGAATGATCCATTGAGGAGGAACAACGATTTCAATACCGGAATTTTCAGAAATTCATTACTCAGGAGGGATTCGATGACAAGATTGTTGGATAGAAGCAAGCTGACTCTTGGACTCTTTTTGACTTTTGTTCTCCTAATCACCTTAATACTGCCTGCTGGAGCAATGCCCAAGGCTGCCGCTGCAGCCGTTACCATTGATGGCAACGTCAGTGATTGGAGCACTGTTGGGACGCTTGCGACCAATAGCGGCACAGCTCAAACACTCAAACTGACGAATGATGGAACGAACCTCTACCTGCTCGTTCAAGGTTCGGGGCTGAGTACATCGATGGGCAACTTCTGGATTAATACCGATAACAATACCACAACAGGTTACCAGGCTTCTGGTTGGGGAACGACAGGTGTCGAGTGGCTGCTCGAAAATACTAGCTTGTATGCCTACACTGGCAGCGGAAGCGACTGGAGCTGGAATTTTAGCAGCACACTCACCAGTGTACAATTCTATCGCAGTTCTTCAGTGATTGAAGTGGCTATTCCTCTGGCTGCATTGCAGATCAATGCTGGCAGCACGGTCCGGGTCGGTTATATCGACAACAGTTCCGATACATCCAGGCTGCCTGCCGCGGGACAGACGCTGCCCGCTTACCTGCTGACCTCGGGTGGATCGGGTGGCGGTTCGGGTAACAACACGGTTGTAAATCCGGTAGAGCTTGACAGCCCGCTCAATAACCCATTCAAAGGCTGGGCACCTTCCGCCAAGAGCACCACTTATGAACAGCCGCACAGGCTCGTGTATGCCGGGGTAACCTGGAAGGAACTTGAGCCTACCAAAGGCACCTATGATTTTAGTGCAATTGAAGCAACCAACAACTTTGCCTATTGGAAAAGCAAGGGCGTCAAAGTGGTGCTGCGCTTCATTCTCGACAGTCCTACAGGCCAGGCTCATCGGGATATTCCCGACTGGCTATACAATGACATGGTTAGCCAAGGCGTTTCTCCCGGAATGCCATATAACGATACGACCGGGGGGATGGGGGCAGGCAACAACATGGGCTTCTCCCCCAACTACAGTTCTACCTATTTGCAGGAACGGCATAAACTGGCCATAGAGGCCATCGCCGCCAGGTATAACACCAATGATCGGCCGATTGCTTTTATCCAGATTGGTTCCCTTGGACACTGGGGCGAGTTCCATACTTGGCCTTATGTCGGTCCAAATGGTGAAACCAACTACACAGGCGCTTTCCCTACCAATGACATCTCCAACAAGTACGTCCAGCACTACATTGATGCCTTTGCCGGCAAAGAGGACAAAATGCAGGTGCTGATCCGGCGCAGCATTGCTCTGGCCAAAACCAACAATAAAGGCATGGTTATGGGCATGTTCAACGATGTCTTCGGGCATAAAGACAGCTTTGATGCGGATTGGGGATGGTACACGGGCACCCAGAATGGGTACTGGGATGATATCGGTCAGCAGCAGCCTGCACATGCCAACTTCTGGGACACACGAATCTCCGGTGGAGAATTTTACGGGGGAGCTTCCGGCATGCTGGCTTCCTTGACCAGCGGCAGTGGATTCACGGAAACCCTGCGCCAAACCGAGCTCAGCAAGCCTAGCTGGCTGGGGCCGAACTCACCAGCCTCGCTTCCTTTGAACCATGCATTGCAGGCGAATATCGATGCACTCAAGAAAAGAATGGGTTATCACTTTGTTGTGAAGGAAATTTCCCATCCTTCCACCATTAGCGGAAACACCTTTACGGCAACAATCCAAGTGGAAAACAAAGGCGTTCAGCACTTCCCTTTTGCCTGGCCTGTTGAGATTCAGCTGCGCAGCGGCAATACAGTGGTTGCCAAGAAAACAACTACCGTCAATCTGACCACATGGAAAACGGGTACCTACACCCTGACCGACTCCATTCCGGTCTCAGGCCTTGCTGCCGGAACCTATGATATCGCGATTGCGATCATTAATCCGGAAACCAACAAGCCTGGTGTGGATTTTGCCAATACAAACCGGCTGACAGACGGTGCCTACAAACTAAGCAGTGTGACGAAATAAACGCGAATGATTTCTCTCATTCAAGAAATAAGCAAAGAGCAGGAAAGAAGGGCATTTATCCCCCCTCCCTGCTCTTCTTTTGTTGTAACGATAAATATTCAATGCTATATAATCCGCTGATCCATAGGCAACTATTGCGCTTTCTTGCGCAGCTGGCTGTGATACAGTTCGCTGTAGAAGCCGCCCTGCTCCAACAGCACCTCATGCGAGCCTTGTTCCAGCAGTTGCCCATCCTTCAGCACCAGAATTCGGTCTGCCTGCCGAATCGTGTTCAGCCTGTGGGCAATGACGAAGCTGGTACGGCCCTGCATCAGCCGCTGCAGCCCTTCCTGGATTTTGATCTCCGTAACGGTATCGATACTGCTGGTCGCCTCATCCAATACGAGAATGGACGGATCGGCCAAAATGGCCCGTGCAATGGCAAGCAGCTGTTTCTGTCCCTGACTTATGCCGCTTCCATCAGCCTGAAGCACTTTGTCATACCCATCCTTCATGCGCATGATAAACGAATGGGCATTGGCCAGCCTTGAAGCTTCTTCGACTTCCTCGTCTGTTGCATCCAGGCGGCCAAAACGAATATTCTCCCGAATCGTCCCTTGGAACAGGAATGAATCCTGAAGGACAAACGCCATGTGAGAACGCAGATTTTCACGACGAATGGTGGTAATATCCCGGCCATCCACGGTCAACATGCCCTCAGTCGGATCATAGAAGCGGGACAGCAGCTGAATCAAGGTTGTTTTCCCGGCACCCGTCGGTCCGACCAGTGCAATCATCTCACCCGGTTTCGCCTCAAAGCTGATCTGATGTAATATATTGCGTCCCTCATCATATCCGAAGGAAACCTTATCGAAGCGCACCGCACCCTCAACCTTTTCCAGAGATACTGCAGCCCCTTCATCCTTCGCTTCTTCATCCTCGTCCAATACTTCGAAAACCCGCTCAGCCCCGGCAATCGCGGACAGCAGCGTATTCCACTGGTTCGCCAGGTCATTGAGCGGACGAGTGAACTGACGAGCATACTCCACAAAGATGATAATGACCCCAACTGTAACAGTACCCTGGATGGCCAAAATACCACCGATCCCTGCAACGATTGCAAAGCTCAGGTTATTCAATCCATTCATCAGTTTGGGGATAAAACCGGAAATGGTCTGTGCCCAAAAACCGGATACCCGAATTCGGGTATTCCGCTCTTCGAATCCGCGAACCACCCGCTCCTCCTGGGAAAAGGCCTTGATAATTCGTTGTCCGGACAAGGTCTCCTCGATATACCCGTTAAGTTCACCCAGGTTACGTTGACGTTCTTTGAAAAGCGGTCCGGTTCTGCGTGTAATCCAGCGCATGCCAATCGCCATCAGCGGTACGACGATAAACGTCAGCAAGGTCAGCAATGGACTTAACCAGAGCATCACGCCAAACGTTCCAAGCAGCGTCAACACACTGGAGAAAATCTGAATGGCCGAGCTGTTCAGCGTCCCGCTGACATTCTCAATGTCATTGGTGACCCGGCTCATAATCTCACCCTGCTGACGCTTGCCGAAAAATGGAATTGGCAGCTTGTGCAGATGGGAGAACAGATCGTAACGCATCCGGAAGATGGTCTCCTGCGCGATTTCAATCATCCATATATTTTGCAGCCAGGAGGTGAGCGAGAACAGCACATACACCGCTGCAAGACCCAGCAGAAACGTCATCCAGCTGGAGCTTGTCGCTTCTCCATCCATATAATTGTCCACGGCCACACCGACCATGTACGGACCAAGCAAAGCCAGAGCGGAACTGGCAAATACCATCAGCAGCACCAGCGTCAGCTTCACTTTGCGGCGGGCCAGATACGTCCAGATCCGGCCCAGTGTGCCGGACCAGTTCTTGGCCCGCGCCTTCGGCTTGCGGCCTCCACCTGCTTTTAGCGCTTTGGGATCAAGTGGTGGCGGGGGCTGACGGAAAGGTTCAATGAACGCTTTGAACATGTGGTGTACCCTCCCCGTATTGTGATCCGTAGATTCGGCGATACAGCTCGGACGAATCCATCAGGTCTTCGTGTTTGCCTTGTCCAATCAATCGCCCATCATCCAGCAGCAAAATCAGATCCGCAGAGGTGGTTGAGCTGATCTTCTGGGTGATAATAAACGTTGTACAGGACAGTTCTTCCAGGGCGTCCAGCAACCTCGCTTCAGTCGCCACATCGAGTGCACTCGTGCTGTCATCCAAAATCAAAATACTCGGGCGGCGAATCAATGCACGCGCAATGGACAGACGCTGCTTCTGGCCACCTGACAAGTTAACCCCGCGCTGGCCCAACTGAGTGTCATATCCATTCGGGAGTTTCTCAATGGTGTCATGAATCTGGGCACGCTTCGCGGCTTCCTTAATCTCTTCCAGCGTTGCATCTTCCCGTCCCCAGGCAATATTATCTCTCACTGAACCCGTGAAAAGGATAACTTCCTGCGGTACATAACCAATTGCTCCTCGCAATGTGGGAATGTCCAGTTGATTTGCATCGGTGCCATCAATCAACACCTTGCCCCGTTCCTCGGTATACAGCCTTGGAATAAGCTGTACGAGTGAGGATTTACCTGAACCTGTCGCTCCCATAATGGCGATGCGCTCTCCTCGCTTGGCGGAGAACGTGATATCCTCCAAGACCGTAATATCACTGTTTGGATAGCTGAACCCTACACCTTGGAATTCAACTGCACCCTGAACAGCTTTAGGCCGTTTACTCTTCTCTCCAGAACCCATATTGTGTGCTGAAGATGTCTCCTGAGCAGTCTCCGAGGTATCCACTGTGTCAAACACTTCGTTAATCCGCTGCGCCGAAGCACTGGCTCTGGAGAATGTCACCAGAATCCAGGACAAAGCAGACATGGCACCAATGGTGCGGAGCAAATAGTTGATGACCGCAACCACTTCACCAACGCTTGCATTGCCGGTGGAGATGTCGCGCCGTCCAAACCAGAGGACGGCGATGATGCAGCCATTCATCATGAGCAGCATGAATGGCATGGTCGTCTCCGTCAGGCGCAGCGCGGAGATAGTGCCCTTCATCAGCTTGCCGCTGAATCCGGCAAAGCGCTCAATCTCATGGCCCATCCGGACGAACACCCGGATCAGCCGAATGCCTGTCAGATTTTCCTGGATGACTCCATTGACGGCATCCAGTCTGCGCTGCACATTGCGGAACAGCAGCGCGGCCTTTTTGATCATCCAGATGACAAATACGAGCAGTACAGGGACCATTACCACCAGCAGCAGCCCCAACCTTGGATTCACGACGACGGCCATAATCATGCTTCCGATCACCACGAGCGGCACACGGGTCATGAACCGCAGACTCATAAATACCGTATCCTGCACCTGGGTTACATCTCCGGTTAATCGAGTAATCAGCGATGACGTGGCAAAGCGGTTAAATACGGCGTACGAGAGCGCTTGCACTTTGTCATACAGCTTCTCACGCAGATCGAATCCGAACCCCAAACTCGCATGTGATGCAAAAAACGAACTGGCAATTCCGGCCGCAAATGCCACTACGGCACTGCCGACGAGAACGCCGCCCCATAACCAAACGACGGACAGATCGCCTTGCTGGATCCCGTTGTCAATGATTTTGGAGATCAGGTATGGCTGAGCCAGTTCCACTGCGAGCTCAATCAGCATCATGACCAGTGCTGCGATTGCGGCAACCCGATACTTCTTCAAGTAGTACAACAGCTTGATCATTACCATTCCTCCGGCCCGGAGCGCTTGATTACCGTGACTCATTTTTGTGTCTACGCAGCCAGCTCCGTTAGTCTCTTTCTTTAACTCTATGTAAAATTTCACGTACCCAATACGATTATTATATCGCATTTTACTCGTTCAAATCGTTAATATCTTCTTTCCTTTTCATTATTAACCTGAAATGAACAAGAGGATATCCATTCAGGACAAAAAAACCTGGGCAGCATCCCAGGCTTAATCATTAACTTTAATTAAAATTGATTCCTATCAAAACTGATCAAGAACTGATCCAGAGATTCCATTCACTCCGACTTCTTAAAATCCGCCTGCTGCTGTTCATAGATTTCATAGAAATCATCCCAGACCAGAACATTATCCTTCTCCTTGCTCCACCAGTCCTTGTACCATGTTTCAATCTCCGGTCCGCCCCCTTGTTCCCACTTTTGCTGTGCTTCCGCAGAAGCCTGTTCAACCGTATACTTGCTGCCGCCAATGATGGAACGGGTGAAAATATCGTTGATGGCTGTCGTCACATTGGTGAGCTTCACCTGGAGCTCCTTGGGCAGCTGCGGCATATGTTCGGAGTGAGTCACGCCCTCGCCCACCGGAAGATCCGTCATGTATACTTCCCGCGCTTCTTTGAAAAGGCGAAGCCCTTCCTTCTGGGACGGAATCTCCTCGCTGAACAGCATTTCAGTGTATCCGCATTTGCCTTCCTCCAAGCGACTGTACATCATGGCATAGTCCCCTGCCCAGCTGATCTCCTGCTTGTATTTCTCCTGATCCGAGATGCGCGGGCAGCCTTGATCATTCAGGGTGTAGTGTGTACCTTCAAATCCATTTTTGAAGGTTCGGCCCGTCTCTGTTTTGGTCAGAAAATCGATATATTGCATGACCGCTTCCGGATTTTTGGCGCGTGCATTCACGACAGCAGTCATCTGCACCGGATTGTTCCACACCATCGTGTACTGTCCTACCGAAGTGGTTGGCAGAGCGATGACTTTTAATTTGGCCTCCGGAACATTTTGCATCAGCGTATCCAATTCCTTGGCCGCAAATCCCGTATAATCCGAAGTCATGGCGGCATACATGCCGATTTTGCCATTCAGAAAATCCTGCTTCGCCTTGGCGCCGTCCTTGTCGGTCAGAAAATCCTTATCCACCACGCCGGCTTCATACAAGGCACGTTTGAATGCAGTCGCTTCCCTCATATTGTTGGGTCCGACCACAATCTCCCCTTCCTCCACGTTAACCCAGTTGGCGTTGAACATATAGCGGAACAGACCCGCCGTATCCCCGAACTGGAACCCGCCGATGCCATATGTATCATTCGCTCCGTTCCCATCAGGGTCATTTTCCGTGAAGGCCTTGGCCACTGCCAGCATCTCTTCCTCATTCGTCGGCACCTCCAGATTCAGCTTCTCCAGCCAATCTTCCCGGATGAAAAAGCTCGTCAGCGGAAACACCTCGTTCATGCGGCCGACTTCATATAACTTGCCATCGCTTTTGATGCCGGCCTTCTTCAGCTGGGGGTATTTCTCCATTAGCGCTTTGTATTCCACGCTGGAGTTCTCGATCAGGTCATCCAGCGGCATCAGCTGTTTTTGATTAAACAGGGTATTGCGGATGGGCGTTCCGAATTCGAAAATGACATCCGGCGCGCTGCCTGAAGCAAATAGTACATTAAGCTTGGATTGGGATTCCCACCGTGGAACAGCGGTATACTTCACATTGGCCGGACCGTTCTCATTGATCCACTTGGACCACATGTTGTCTTCGATCGTGCCCATGCCGCTCGGGACCGCCCCCCGATCATAGATCGTTGACGTGATATTCCCCCTGCCGCTTTCACCTTCAGCCTGCTCACTGCCGCCGCTTCCCCCTGTGCATCCTGCCAATATTCCGCCGATCAAGCCCAGAACGAGACCCGACTTCATCCATGCCTTCTTCGTAAACGCCATAGATAAGACCCTCTTTCTCTCCTGTAATATGAACCCACACGGTATAACTCACAGCGATTCTTAACCTTTGATCGAACCAAGCATGACCCCTTTGACAAAGTACTTCTGCAAGAACGGATATACCGCCAAAATGGGAATGACCATCACGATAACCGCCGCTGCCCGGATGCCTTCCGGCGTCAGATTGGAGATCATCGTTGGATCGGTAAAATCCTGTACGTTCAGATTGGACATAATCATATTTTGGACCAGTACAGTCATGTTGTATTTGGACGTATCATTGATATAAATCATCACACTCATGAATGAATTCCAGTACCCCACACCGTAAAAGAGGGCAATCGTCGCCAGCAAAGGCTTGGATAATGGCAGCACAATTCGAAACAGCAGCCCCAGCTCACCACAGCCGTCGATGCGAGCGGCCTCGTCCACTTCCCCAGGCAAATTTTCAAAATAGGACCGCATGATCAACATGTTATACGTGCTCACCAATCCTGGCAGCCAGAGTGCCCCATAGCTGTTCACAAGACCGAGATTCTGGACGACCAAGTAAGTCGGAATGAGTCCGCCGTTAAAAATCATCGTGAACACCATCGCCATCGTAAAAAAGCGGCGGTGGTAAAAATGCCTGCGTGACAGCGGATATGCCGCCATAATCGTCACCGCCATGCTCAGCCCTGTACCGATTAATGTGATCTCCACACTGTTCCAGAACGCATTCAGAATTGGCGTTCCCGTAATCAGGCTGTGGTACGAAAACCAGGTGAAGTCAACCGGCCATAACCCCACGTTGCCGGAGACGACGGCTCGCGCATCACTGAATGACAAGGCAATGATATTCAGGAGGGGCAGGATACAGCTGACGGCAACCAATGTTAACAATACATAATTGATCAGATAAAAGACTTTTTCTCCTCTGGTTTTTCTCATGCTGTTCTCCCTCCCTACCACAGACCTTCGTTAAATCGGCGTGCGATATAATTCGCACAGAATATGAGAATAAATGCGACCAATGATTCGAACAATCCCATCGCCGTCGTCAGGCTGAACTGCGCTCCCTGAAGACCCGTGCGGTAAATATACGTACTGATGACATCCGCCACCTCGTTGACATTGGAATTCTGAAGCATATATACCTGGTCGAACCCAACCTCCATCACCCGTCCCATCGACAGAATGAGCAGCAGAATAATGGTGGAGCGTATGCCCGGAAGCGTTACATGCCAGATCTGCCGCAGCTTGCTCGCCCCGTCCATCTGTGCAGCCTCATACTGGCTCGGATCAATGGTCGTTAGTGCCGCCAGAAAAATGATGGCATTGAAGCCCATGTCCTTCCAGATTCCCGAGCCGACAAACACGGCAATCCATGAGCCCTTGTTGTACATGAACGGATAAGGAGCTCCCGTCCAGGCTTCGACCCAGCGGTTTACGATTCCATTTTCCAAGGAGAAGACGGTCATGATCATCATCGCAATAATGACCCAGGAGAAGAAGTGCGGCATGTAGACCACGGTCTGCACCGTCCGCTTGAAGGCCATGTTTCGCACCTCATTCAGCATAATGGCCAGGATGATCGGAATGGGAAAGCCTACGATGATGCTTAGCAAACTGAGAAACAAGGTGTTACGGATAATCTCCACCGTCCGTGGATCGCTAAATAGTGTCTCGAAATGCTGAAAGCCTACCCAGGGACTGTGCCAGAGCCCGTCATAGAAGTTATAATCCTTGAAGGCCATGACCAGGCCTCCGATCGGTGCATAACGAAAGGTAAGGTAAAACAGAATGACCGGAATAAACATCAATATTAACGGAATATTGGTCTTGAACCTTCGCAGCCGCTGCTGCCGGAGCCGATGTTTGATTTCGCTGTCCGGCGGTTGTAATCCAGACGGCGTTCCTGCGGCCAGTTCCCCCTTCATGTTTATCACTCCTCTCTGCCTGCTGATGTACTATAGTTGTATTTTAGATAAAAATGTAAGCGCAAACATTTGTTATTTAACGATTCTTTTTTAAATTTCTACACAAAAATAACCCCACATGATGGGGCCGTCGCTGGAAACGTGACGTTATAAAAAAATAAACTCTCTTTAACTTTGGCTACAAACCAGATAAAGGCTGATGGCTATTCGCTGTTACTTCCATTTGGCTGCTTGCGGTATTCTCGGGGCGACAATCCTGTCATCTGTTTGAATACGGTTGTAAAGTAGCTGGAGTTATCGAACCCGGTCTGTTCCGCTATGTCCGCCATGCTCTGCCGGGTGCTGTGCAGCAGCAGCTTCGCCTTCTCGATCCGGCGTTTGCTAACATACTGGCTAAAGCCCTGTCCGGTCTCCTTTTTGAACAAATGGCTTAAGTAGTTGGGGGTCACATGAACATGGGCAGCCACGGCCTGCAGCGTACAAGTCCTGGAATAGTTCATATCAATATACTGAATGACACGTGTAATTACATGATCCTGCTGTTCCTGTGTGTGCCGCATCATCAAGTCCAACCATTCTTCGCTTTTGCAGCGGGCCCAGGCAATCGCCTCAGGAACGGTATGAATCCAGAGCAGCGGATCTGGACCAAATTGGTCAAAGCCACCCGACTCCTGCGGCTGCAGCTGCTGTATAAGCAGGTCCGTCATGACCTTCATGAGCACATGAATCTCGGCCTTGCATTGCGGCAGCGGCATTTCGGAGGCTTCGTCAAGCAATCCCTCCAGCCGTATAATCATCTCCCCGAATTGATGGCCCAGCAGCAGCGAAGTCAGTTCCTCGCGCAGTCTCTCTGTCCGGTCCACCTGGCTGTATTGTTCCCTGATCCGGATGTCGGACTGTTTCCGGCGATACCGTTCATGGGCCTTGCGCAGCACCTGACACGCTTCATCAAGGGAAAATGGCTTCAGCAAAAATTCAATCGCCCCATAACGGATGGCACGCTGTGCATATTCAAACTCACGATACCCGGTCAAAATGATAATCATGATGTCCTGTCCGCTCTCGTGTATGCGTTCGGCCAAATCCAGGCCATCCATCACAGGCATGTTGATATCCGTAATAATCAGATCAGGTGTACAGCTGTTTACCACCTGTATCGCTTCTTCTCCGTCTGCAGCTTCACCAACGACCTCCCAGCCAAGGGGATTGTTGCGAACCAGATGAATCAATCCCTGACGAAATAACGCTTCATCATCTACCACGAGCATTCGCCCATTCACTGAACCTTCTCCTCTCTGCCATCCGAATTCCCAGACATGACTCCCTCTCCGAGCTGATATGGCAAACGAAGACGTACAAGCGTCCCTACGCCAACAGCCGACTCGATCTGGACACCATAGGGTTCGCCGTGAATCAGCTCAATTCGTCTAAGTACACTTCTCATGCCAATGTGCTGACGCTCCTCATCCGCATGCGCCACCGGCGCCATAATGCGTTCAATGACCGATGTGTCCATGCCGCAGCCGTTATCTGAAATTTCGATGATGAGCATGTCCGGTTCGGCCTCATTTCCCGATGGCTGCGAAGCCCGAATCTCCAAGATCCGGTTATCCCTTTTATCAGCAAAGGCATGAACAAAAACATTTTCCACGATGGGTTGGAGCAGTAATCGGATCACCTGACAGCGAAGCAATTCCGCAGGAACAGAAATTTCAATCGACAATGCTTCCTGATACCGTGCCTGCTGAATCTGCAGGTAATGATCAATTTGCGTCATTTCATCCTGAAGTGTCGTTAGTCGCTGCACCGGTTCCAACGTATATTGCAGCATCTCGGACAAGGCTGTGACCAGGCGAGCCGATTTCTCATCGCCCAGCATATAGAACTTCCAGAAAAACATGCTTAGTGTGTTATACAGAAAATGAGGGTTCAGCTGGGCTTGAATGGCCTTGAGCTCGGCTTCCTTTTCACTGAGTTCCCGCTCGTATACCTCATGAATCAGCGTATCGATCCGGGATGCCATCGCATTGAACCGTTCACCGATGAAGCCCAGTTCATCCTTGGTCTCAATTCGGACCCTTGTATCAAACCGCCCATCACGCACTCTCTTCATTGCGTTGACCAGGCTCGCCAGCGGACGCAGCAATCTTCCGCTGATGATGGTGATGATAAACCAGGAGCATAATACGCTGGCTGCCGCAGAGAACACGGCAACTTTTACGATGATCTTTCCCTTGTTCTGAATCTGAGCGAGTGATACCTTGCTGACCAGCGTGAAGTGAGCCTTATCCGAGGTTTGTTTGGTATACAAATGGGTGGTTCCCTGCTCATCCCTGATTTCGGTTGCTCCCATGCTCAGCTGTGCAAGCGGCGGCGGGTTTGCATCCTGATTATGAAATGCATATAGAAGATCCCCTTCAGCATCAAACAGATAAACAGCAACCTCATCATTTAGCCGCAGGTCTTTAAGATACGATTCGAACAGCGAGGTATTAAACAGGATTAACATCACTCCGTAAGTCTCCAAGTCAACAGAACGCATTAAGCGTCCCGCCAAAATCCAATTGGATTGTTCCTCTTGCAGGAAGGCATCCGGTCCCAGGCGATTCCATACGTATTCGCCGCCCGTTCCTTCCAGTCTATGAACCATCTCTGCCAGATAGGAAGGATCCATCTGTTGAAACGACCCCGCAAAGGCGCCAAGATTGAATATGTTTTCCTTCAGATCATAAATGCGGAGCCCCATAATCTCCGGTGCATCGAGCCGCACCTGGTACAGCTGATCATCCAGTTCATCTTCCAGCTTCATCTGATCATAGGAAGAGATGCCTGCGGCCTGTGCCTTGATGGCATTTTTCACGGAGGGATTCAGTGTGATGTAATCCGTGACTTTGTACATGTCGTTCACCCGGGAATCGAGGCGTGCAAGGATCTGCTCAGCTGTAAGACTGTACTGCCGACTGACTTCTTCATTGAAAAGAGCAATATGTATGCGATACGTAATCAGTCCCGTAACTCCCGAAATCAATACCGTCGCTGCTGACAAAAACAAGACTAATTTCGTCCTAAATTTAAAGCGTTTACAAAAGTTGATCCACCACATCCTGTACACGCACCTCACCCATATTCCGTCCCCATCTTATCCCTAAAAACATATCACACCCCTGTTTAAAAAAACAGAAAAACCCTGACCATTTTCTTACGATGGTCAAAGCTTCTCACTTTCCTCTATTGTGACATCTACAATCGATGTAATTCCTTCTGCAAATGCTCCCGGCGCTCTGCCACATAGGTACGAATCTTTTCCGGTTCACCGTGAAAAACATTCAGGGGCCACTTCATGTAGGGGTCTTGCTCCACCGCTTCACGAATCTGGCTGTGCAATCGATATACAATCGGCATAATCCGCTTCTCTGTAAAAGCGTTCGTCAGATGCTGCTTCATCATTCTCTTATAATGCTGACGAAAAAGGCGAAAGGCCAGCAGCCGTCCTGTAAGTTTATTATAACCCTGGATTCGAACGAGGTTAGGGTTCACTCTCGCTCCGTAACAGTTTCTTCCCCAGGTTCCCTCATAATCCCACGGTAAAATGGCATACTTCCGGGTCTTGATCTTCTCATACCAGGTGTAGTTTTGATGAAAACCATCGAAATTCCCTGTAAGTACAGCTCCACTCAACCAGCGCAAATAGTTGTCCGTATCGATTCTCGACTGCAAATAGCGAAGCAATTCCTGCCTGGATTTCGTGTTCAGCTGCTGGATAAAGTTACGGAGCCTCGTACGGTCCTCGTCCTTACCGCGAATCAGAGTATATCCGGACAGTAGATCGGTGTCTGTTTCATCCGAGTTCGGATCAATCGCAAATCCTGCCTGATCGTTCACTGCATAGAAAATGCTTCGAACAGGTATCTTTCGCTGCCGAAAAAAGAACGATTTAACACCCTCAATTCGCACATAGACTCCCCTGAGCTGCCCGTTCAGATAAAGTATGCAGTGCTGTGTAGACGGAGCCGGGACACGAATGGATTCAAAAAAACGGAAAGAGAGTGCATTGCGCAGCAGGGAGGGATCATCGTACTCAGCGTTAAAATGGAAAGTCCGGCTGGACGTTCGAATCTCAAATGATTTTTTGACATAGCCACGTGTGTGTCCTCCCCGGTATCGAATCCGGATTGGAAGCTGTTTGCCGTCCATCTGCATCGTTCCGTTCACAAACGTATCTGACCAGATGTTCGATGTTAACTGTTGATATTCGTTATCGGACACAGTGATGTGGTAAACAGGTAAAGCCATTTCCATCCGCCTTTCGAAGACCTGTGAGATTGCCCGTAGGCTGTTACACCATCCTATGCAGGAGCACAGCAAGCCGTAAGGGCTGATACACAGTTTATTCAAAACACCAACAAGTCAGGCCTTCCGGAATGCGGAATACTCGAGCCATTAATCTATGAACATTGCCTTCTTCTCATAGATTATAGCCAAAATAGTATAGAAATGGTTGTCAGGCTAGTCCCCCAAAATAGCATGTTACATATGATTAAACTACAGACAGACACGAATGACGAATGGAAGGGATCATCAAAACATCCGCCATTTTTGTCCATCTGAACTTATATCACGGAAGGGGAACAACACAATGTCTATGAACGGTCAGGGTATGAGAGGTTTGTTGGGAAGAGAAATCAAGATTAACCGGGGAGGCCCAGATGCCGTACAGGGCACCTTAATGGACGTACGGTGGGACTATATGGCGATGAACTGCAAGGAAGGAATTGTCTATGTCAATGAAACACATGTCAAAAGCATAACAGACACAGGTCGTTCCGGCGGAAACAGAAATGCAGCCATGGAGAACCCGATTCCATCCAACTCGTTTTTGGGCGTTATGCAAGCACTCCGCTTCCGTCGTGTTCAGATTAACCGGGGGGGTCCTGAAAAAGTCGAAGGCATCCTGGCCGATGCCAATCAGAACCAGTTAATTATGACTTTGAAAAATCAGGAAATTGTCCGCATTCCCATGCAGCATGTGAAATCCGTATCCCTTGTACGCGGTAGTAACAACAATAATAACAGCAATAACAATAACTCCAACAACAGCAACAACAATGGTAACAATACGAGCCAAGGCAACCAAGCTGCTCAAGGCAATCAGTCTCGCGGCAATCGTTCCCAGGGTAATCAGGCTGCTCAAGGCAATCAATCCCGGGGGAATCGCTCCCGGGGGAATCGCTCCCAAGGTGCACAGCAAGGTGCTCAAGGCAATCAATCACGCGGTAACCGTTCCCAGGGAGCTCAGGGCAATCGTTCACGCGGCAATCAAGGCAATCAGTCCAAAGGCAATAAATCTGGTGGCAACAAGTCTGGCGGTAACAAATCCGGCGGTAACAGATCCGGCGGTAAAAAGAGATCTTAATGATCACGTAACAGCTTAGGTTATCAACCAGTTTAAAGGGGGGAATACTCATGTTGATCTTCGTTGCCGTTGTCTTGATCGGTGCGCCTTTATACTGGATCGTTTTACCTGGAAGGCCCACTCCAACCCATGAACATTCGATTCAATCTCCACCAGGACTTCTCCCCCTGGGAGGTGAATCACAGTAAATGCCTGATTATCAATTGTGGTTAACCTTCGGGGTATTTATGATCACTGTCATTTTCCTGATGTGGCGGCCTGGCGGATTAAACGAGTCCATTCCTACTTCGCTAGGCGCCCTTCTTCTCGTTTTAACTGGCGTGAGCAGTTTCGCTCATATCGTTGGCATCTTCGGGATTGTTTCCGGGGCAGCCGTAACCATTCTCTCTACCATTGTTATGTCGATTATTCTTGATAGCATCGGTTTTTTTCGCTGGATCGCTATCAATATGATCGAAAAGGCACGAGGCTCCGGCTTCCGACTGTTCTGGTTGATTCTATTACTCTGTTTTCTCATGACGGTCTTCTTCAACAATGATGGCAGCATACTGATCACAACTCCAATTATCCTGCGAATCTGTTCCATACTTCGCCTGAAAATGCACCAGCAATTACCTTACCTGATCTCAGGGGCGCTCATCGCTACAGCATCCAGTGCGCCAATCGGACTTAGTAATCTCGCCAATCTGATCGCTTTGCAAATGGTAGGTTTGAACCTAAACACCTATACCCAGATGATGTTTGTGCCATCGATGCTGGGAATTATTGTGATGACGGTACTGCTATTCTATTATTTTCGAAAAAGTATTCCCAAGGTTATTCATCACTTCCCTATATCCTTGCAATCTCCATCCGGTTCGGGGTATCATCCGCTGCAAACAGGAGATCAGGAGACGCAACCAACCGATAGCGCAAAGAAGGTGGACTGGTGGCTGTTTCGAGTCTGTATCGGAATTGTCGTATTTATTCGTGCAGGATACTTTCTCGCTGAGCAATGGGGCATTCGTATGGAGGTTGTCGCGATCACAGGTGTTGTTCTTATGCTGGCTGTGCGTTGGTATCGCACCCGGACTGGACTTAAGGATGTAATCACTCAAACGCCCTGGCATATTCTACTTTTCGCCTTCAGCATTTATATTATTGTGGATAGTCTTCATCGGGCTGGAATGACAGCTACTATCATTCAATGGATGCAACCTTTGGTAGAAGGTGGTAACGCCAGCCTCATTGCTGTATCAGGGCTAATGCTTACTCTATTATCCAATCTGTTCAATAACCTGCCTTCTGTGATGATCGGAACATTTGCAGTAACAGATCTTCAGTTAAGTGATACACAGCTGCATCTGGCCTATCTTGCCAACATTCTGGGAAGTGATATTGGAGCCTTACTGACACCTATAGGCACCCTAGCAACGTTGATCTGGATGTATATTTTAAAGACCCACCATGTGCGAGTCTCTTGGAAACAGTATATGAAAGTCACCTTTATTGTGATACCAATTAGTCTAATTGTCAGCCTATTTTCCCTATATATTTGGACTTCTATTCTATATTGAGAGGAGGTATACTGTGAAATTCCCAACAATGTGGCTTGGAAAATCCATCGAATTGGAATTATCCGGCTGTAAATTTCCGATTCAGGGTGAGATTATTGATATGGGTCAGGACTTGATTGTGGTTTACGGACAACAGCGATTCACCTATGTGCCCCTTCATCACCTTCAATCCATGCATGTGAATAAAGCGGAGGATACTAGCTCCACTACCAACGTACCACCGCCTGATCCCGAAATGGATCACAACAATATATCGTATCGCAAAATATTGATGAATGCCCGTGGAAGATTCAGTGAAATTTCGATAGGCGGACGCACACTGCATGGTTATATTACGAATATTATGAACGACTACTTCATATTCTTCTCTCCACTACATCATGCGGTCTACGTCTCCATCAATCATCTGAAATACATTATACCTTCTCCGACAAACAGCACACCCTATTCCCTAAGTCAGCAGCATTTCCCCATTCAGCCTGCGTCCATGCCCCTTTCCCGTACACTGGAACAACAGCTTCAGAAAATGGTTGGTGAACTTGTCATCCTGAATCTGGGTGACAAGCCATATCGGGCTGGATTACTGAAAGCTGCAGACAACAATTTACTTGAACTGGTTGAAGCAGAGGGCAATACCTTGATTATGCACACCGATCATGTTCAAACCATTCATCTGCCTTAAATGGGGGTATTACGAGAAAAGGTCCATTCTGCTTATCACAGATGGACCTTTCTTTATTTTTTGGTGAAGATATTCGTGCAAGTCTATACATTGGCTAGCTTCTTTTCTATTTTCCGTAAGTCTGCTCCATGCGCTCTTCCTCATTCGTGGACAGCAAAATGTTAAGCAGCCCCATGGCGTTATTGGCGTCTGTTCTCGCCGTCTTGTACATCTCGGCAAACGCTGCCTCATCCTGCTCGGGGTCCATGGCTGCCAGCTTGCCCCATGATTTGCGGGCCTTGTCATAGAGCTGGCTTAAGGTGATGTCATATGGGTGCTGCGCAACCGGGGCCATGGATTCAAATTTGGCGGTTACTCTGAAGAAATCCATGGAGTCCTGAAACGATTGGCTGCTGTAATCCTTGTTATTCATGGCATCTTCAGTAATCAGCAGACCTTCACGCGAGATAAACAGCGTTTTGACCATCGCCCGTTCCAGATTGGTGGCTTCCTCCCAGGTTATATAAGACACGTCAGGTGCCTGCACAGTCGTAAAAAAGGGAAATGCGTCATCAATCAAACGCTGTGTATTGGCATGAATCGGCACCTCCGCATTCATATCCACCACTGTATCGCTGTAATTGGCAACGTTAATATTTTTGGAACCTTCCTCACTGACCCGGCGAACCGGATGATCGTCCAGGGGGATGCGAATATAACCAAGCTTGTCCGCGTATTCGTCCTGCAGTTCTTTCAACGTTTCCGTAGCAGTGGAGGCTGGTTCCGAAGTGTTACTCCCGATCTCCTCTGCCGCTGCAGTTTCGGCTCCGGACTGCTCGGTGCTGCTGCTCGCTGTCGCATCAGTACCCGCCTCCTGAACAGGCTCTTGACTGGCAGTTTCCTTGGCCCCGCCGCCGCATGCGGTCAGAACCGCAGCCAAGCTGAATATCGCCGTAAACATCCGAATCGGTTGTGTCCATCTCATGGCATAATCTTCCCCTTATCTTATGTATGCATATAAACTACATTAACCATGGCATGTAAAATTGAATTCATATTCCATATATGATCTACATTCGGATAACATGCCATATTCACAGGTAAGCATTGGTCTACATTCTATCATAAGTTAAATTTTGGGTGTATACGACGATGTACCTGTCTCTGTGAGCTGTCATGACTGGATTCCCCAACCAAAGTACAAAGAAAACACTGTCATCCCGAAGGATAACAGTGTCTGCAAAAAGCTATTTAATACCTTTGGCCTTCTCTATATGTTCTGCTCGGGTTTGTGCTTCCGTGCAATTGGCTGCGGAGAGCAAGGAATGGATGGCCTGAATATCCTGTTCCTTGTATAACGTCTCAGGAACATCTGCCTCAAGCTTTTCCGTTTTGCGCAGAATGGTTTCGACCAATTCATGATCATAAATTACCAGTTCATCCGAATTTACATATCTCACTGCAGGATCCACGCTGATTCGGCAGCGGTTGGTGAAGGTCACCATCGAAATCAGGCGCATACGCTTATAATCTCCGAGATGTGCATGAACGGCCTCAACATGGCCCCGATGCTGCATCAGAGGATTATACATCTTGATTCGGCTGGTGCTGACGGTCCAATTGGCTTCTCTGCGGCCTCCACGAATCTCACCTGTCGTCAGGTTGCGGGTTTCGATGACGAAGATCCCCCGCGGGCCAATGACAACATGATCAATCTGGGAATAGCCCGAACGTGATTTCGGATTGGGAACGAGCAGATCATTCAGGACCTTGTATTGCCCTGGAAGACTGTACAACCGATCTGCTGTGCTCGGTTCTTCCGGCTCTCTGATCCAGTCCGATTCGTGTTTGGATTTTGACTTGGATTTGCGACGGCTCCGGACCAGTCGTGCAGGCGCTGGACTAGCTGCCGGCATCGCTCCGGCAGAAGCTGTAATCGGATTGGCAAGCTCTGGCTGTGTCTTGAACAGAGACAGGATTTTTTTGAACATGGGCAAGCTCCGTTCTAATATAGTATGAGTTACAGGGGACCGTTACGACAGTTGAACGACATCTTTGCACTTCCATTATGTAAACTTCTATTACTTATGTCGGATAAAGTAGGGTGAAATTAAAGGGCGACAGGCCTATTTCTCTTTTATAAACCAAAGTATAAGAGAATATTTAACCAATACTGTGACTTTAGACGCATGTGATAGGCCAAAAATTAAAAAAACAGCGTATTCCCTCTCCATCTAAGAAAAAGAACACGCTGCTTCTTGTGATAAGTTTCAATTAAGCTTGAAGATAATACGTATAGAGCACCTGTGTACCCTTCTCATCCAGACCGTTTCTGGATATTTCCTGATAGAGGGATTCCGCGAGCGCAAGACCCGGCGTCTTCATGCCCATAGCTTTGGCCGATTCAAGGGCAATCCCCATGTCTTTGATAAAATGTTTTACATAGAATCCAGGCTCAAAATCACCCTTGATCATGCGCGGACCGAGATTGCTAAGCGACCAGCTTCCGGCTGCTCCGGTCGCAATGCTCTTCAGCACATTTTCCGCGTCCAGACCCGATGTTTTGGCATAAGCAAGTGCTTCGCACACACCCATCATGCCGGATGCAATGGCGATCTGATTACACATTTTGGTATGCTGGCCTGAACCAGCCTTGCCCTGCAGCACAATGTTGGTGCCCATACAATCGAACAGCGGACGTACCGCTTCGAATGCTTCCGAAGTACCACCAACCATGATGGACAACTTGCCATCCCGTGCGCCAATATCTCCACCCGATACCGGTGCATCCAAAGCATGCAGTCCCTTGGCCTCTGCAGCCTCGAAAATGCGAGCAGCCAGCATGGGGCTGGAGGTTGTCATATCAATCAGGGTTGAACCTGGCTTGGCGTTTGCCACAAGACCATCTTCACCAAGATAGATTTCCTCTACATCCTTCGGATACCCTACCATAGTGATAATGACATCACACCCCGCTGCAAGTTTTCCTGGTGTGTCATGCCATACGGCCCCTTCATTCACCAATGCTTCCGCTTTGGCAGCCGTACGCGTATAAACATGCAGTGGGTAGCCCGCCTGCTGGATGTGACCTGCCATGCTTTTGCCCATAACGCCTGTACCGATAAAGCCAACTTTCGTTTCTCCAGGTGCCTTCGTCGTATTTGTCATCGTAGGTTTCCTCCTTGTTTCTCTATGTTTTTGTGTCTTGGATCGCTATATCTGTATGTTATAGCTTTCGTACGCCGCCGTCTATCATTTGCATCAAATCTAGCGGACCGACATCCGATATTGATTAGGCGACATCTGAACGAAACGCTGAAATGCCCTGTTCAAATTACGTTCGGAATACCCTACCTGTTCGGCAATTTCCGTAATGGTATAATCGGTGTCCTGCAGCAATTGCTTCGCTTTTTGCACCTTCAGATTCATTAAGTATTCGATAAAGGATACCCCCATCTCCTTCTTGAACAGCCTGCTCAGATAGGAAGGACTGACGTTCACCAGTTCAGCACAATCCGATAATGACTGCAATCCTTCGGGCCTGCTGCTCAGATGTTCACAGACCCGCTGGACGATCAGACGGGAAGAATTGGTGCGGAGATCCTGACTGGTTTCAATGCATAACGGAAACAGCACACCGATAAACCAGTCGTGCATTTCCTTCGATGTCTGATTCTCCTGAAGCTGATCGAACAGATTCCCGCCCAGCCGTTCCAGCATGCCGGGACCCTTCGTTTCCATGGATTGAATGATCGCCGATAGCAGCATATGATACCCCTGGATCATGACAGTATAAGATTCGGAGGAACGAACTCTTTTGGAAAACCTGTGAAGCGCATCTTCCGCATGGGGAAGCATTCCATTCCATAGGGATTCAAGGATCTCCTCTTCCATCTCCCGGGGATACATAAAGACCGGATTACGCTGGGTGGCCAGAATATCTTCATAGAACAGAACATTCTCAGCATCGTCAAATAACCGATATTGCAGGGCGAGCTGGGCTTCGCGGAAAGACTCCGCTACGCCAGCAAGTTGACCGGGACGCCCCACGCCCACTGCAGCTGAAAAGGATAAATACTGGTCCAGGGCATGATGAATATCCTCAGCGTAACGACATACCCTCTGTCTTGCTTCAGAAGAAGGTATCTCCGGATTGAAGTGCAGTATGGCTACCGAGTCACTGTCATTTTTGTCTACGACATATCCCCTCAAGTCATGCTCTTGGCTGAGCAGCTCATCCATTACATTTCTCAGCGCAAATACAATCACCGGTCCTTCGCTGGGCAAGAAACGTTTTTTCTTCACCAGATTCTCGACTTTGACAACCAGCACCAGAAATTGCCCCTCTGTTGGCACATCATGTCTGGCGCATTCTTCATCCAGCCTGCTGCCGCTCCATGAACCGCTAAATTGCAGTAACTTCTGCAGAAAACGATCGCGCAGATCGGGCTGTATGCCTTCGATATACCGATTCAGGGTCTCCGTCTGTTCATTGAGATAGCTGAGTGATGACCTGATATATTCAATTTCGTTTCCTTGCGGAGAAGATTCATGCCCGTTCCTGCGCAAATTTTCCCCGTATCGCAGCAGCTGTTGGATGGGATTATAGGCCAGTCGTGAACTGAACCAGGTGAGCAGCATGCCTACCAGCACAAAGATGGATACCGAAATCAGGATTAATACCTTAATCCAGTTCAATTGGGCAATCATCTCCCGCTCAGGGAGCTGGGACACATACGTCCTCCCCATCGATGCCGAGGCATATGCCACAAGCTCATTGCCGTGTTCACCCTTCAGCACTTCATGACCCGACCGTTCCCTGCCTTCTGCATATGCGATCTGCTGCAGCACAGCATCCTCCGATGCCATTTTGCCGATCTCGCCAGGCCCGTCGGTGTGCAAAATAATTTGCTGGTCTGCATTAAGAATGGCCAGAGACTGATCCTCCAGACTGACGGAATAGCTGCGGAGCAAACTCCGGAGCTCCTGTTCTTTCATCTGCAAGATAACTACTCCTCGCGGCTCCCCCTGGCCCATGACGGGCAGTTTCCTGACATAGGAGATGTAGCCTGCTTCTCCGGATTGAGGCAGGTACGCCCACCCTGCCTGTGTGTTCCCTTCAAGTGCAGCCTTCATATCCTGCTTCTCCTTGTAATCTGCGAGCGAAACCAATCCATAATAATGGGACAACACCATATCCGTTTTAGCGTCAAAATAAATCATTTCTTCAATCAAGTTATTGGTGTTTTTATGCAGTTGAAACAGATCAAGCAGATCCAGATGGAGAAAGTAATCACTCTCATAATGGGTACTCCCCAGTGCATTTCGCATTAACGGACCACTGGCAAGCTGCATGGATTCATGCTCCATATTGGTTAGAATATTCTCCACCCTGTCTTTGAGCAAATTCAATGAGGCCATATTGTTATCCTGGAATTGTTCGGTCAATTTAATCATGGAGAAATGATAGTAAGCGCTTCCGGCAAGCACGACCGGAATGACCACCGACATGCACCCCAACCAAATCAGTCTTTTCAGATAACCATTCGTTGCGAACCAGCGGTCAAGCGCTGATTGGATGGTCTGCATCATGCGCCTCATGGAATCACCCCCGTCTGCTGCTGTCCTGCACTCATCTCGCCATAAACTGTTCGGGTTCATTATATCAAGAGAGGTACCCGGATACACTCCCAAACGTCCAGCGTAGGCACGTTAATTTTCAGTTCACTTCCGATCATCTCCGTCTTCAGATGTACTCCAGCCATCAATGCTTCAGCTTCGCCGGCGGGACTTCCCTCCCCTGAACGGACCGTGATAACCATATCGTGTAACGGAAGTACGGATGACAAGGGTCTGCGCCCTGCTCCGTTTACCAGATGAATCAGCAGGTTGTGATCCTTGCGGAAAACTGTCAGCTGTAATCCGGGTGCTTCTGTGATCGATACCAGAGCTCTGTCGTTCAGCTGCAAATCTACAGCATTGGCAAACAATCTGAAGTGGTCCTCCAATTTAAATTCTTGTATCAGGCTGCTGAGTGAAAAAGGGAAATATAATGTCTTCCCTGCTCCATACGTTCTCAGCAGCGCCAGTGGCAGTTCTGTCTGTTTTACGGCCAGTGATGCCCGTTCTGGAGGAGCTCCGACACTTTCCAATGGGGAAAATGGGGGGACCAGCGTAGCCAGGACCTGCACCTCTGCATCGATAGGCTGACAATAGATGACCCTGCCGCGATGCGGTATTAATTCGGTCTCCTGCAGCTTCTGCTGCAGCGGGTTCACTTCTTTGCCTGTAAAATGCCTTTGTTCAAACCGCAGGTATGAAGCAACCAAATCCTCACTCTCCTGCATTTCCCCGGAAATACCAAACAGGTCCGTCAGCACATATTCATTCGGGTTCTCATCCTTCGGCAGTTCGCCCTCTGCAATAATGCGGCCACCCTGACTCACATAATCGTGGAGCAACTCTGCAAAGTCGGACGAATACGCAAATCCTTCAGGCAAGAGAACAACCGGATAAAGATGCAGGTTCACGCTCGCCATCTGTTCAGGCAAAATCACATCAAACGGGATATGTTTATGGATTAGTGCCTCAGCCAAGCCTTCTGCTGAACGATTGGCACTCCACATGATCGCCACCTGGTTCATTGGCTTCGCCCCATCCATACAAGCAGCCAGCTTCGCCGCATCCCTGTTGACTTCCGTCACGGTACGCAAAATGCGCTTATCGGTAATCGTATCCGGGATTCCGGTTAATGAATGCCAGAGCTGGCCGCCATTGGCAGGGATCTGCGAGAGCCAGAACCGGTATTCGGCAGGCGGGAGCCCGGTGTGACGCCAGTCCATGCCTGGACAAGAGTGAACGATCCCGAAAGGATCAGGACGGCCTGGAACGGACCGCCCCACCTTAATACTGAGTGCTGGCTGCCAAAACTCCGGGATGCGAGTGTGACCAAGTGACAAGACGTCCTGCGGTTCGGTACAGAGCATATCGGTGATAGAGACTCGTTTCTCCAGATTATCCCGATGCAGATTATAGTACAGAATCATCGGCACTTCGGGCCGGACCGCCTTGATTACCTCATACATCCGGCCCAGATTATCATCAAAACAGCGGGCTGCAAAATCAGATGCCATTTCCGCAGAAGTTTCCGGCAGCGCTGTGCCATATATGTCCTTATATTTCTTTTGACACTTGGAGCATTGGCAAAATACATATCCTGGTGCGTTGAAAAAGACACCGTCAATTTCATACCGTTCCAGTGCTTCACGGATAACAGGAACAGCCAGCTCTTCGTTACGGTAACCTCCATTAATGCAGGTCGACATCAGAAGAGGCCAAGCCCCTGGACGGGTGGCTCCGATAATATCCGGCTGCCCGCCTTCCCTGCGCACAAACCACTGGGGTTTCTGCAAATAGACCGAATCCTCTGCCTTACTGAAATCAAAGCGGGCAATAAAGCGAATCCCCCGCTGATGACAGCTCCGGATCATGTCCCGCAGCAGATCGCTGCCGCGGGGCAAGTATTCATTGTGCACATGAAATGCCACATCGGATCGGTACCAGGCGTAGATTCCACCCACATTAAACACCATCGCATTGGCACCCATCTCCAGCATTTGATCTGCAAGACGTTCGGGATCAATCTTCCCGGTGTCCTTTACCTGCATGTTCGGTTGAATGATACGCAGTGGCTGCTGCCACCAGGGACGCTGTTCCTTATCATTGGGGTTTGGAGTTTTCATCGCTTCTCCTCTACTTCGTTATTGTTGATTAAATTGCTCATAGGCTTTTGCCATTTCCTGATATGCCTGCTTAATGTCTGGCTGGCTGTTCAATTTGTCCACGTAGGCCTTGAATTCTTCCACACTGATCTGTCCTACAATCGTTCTCGTCATCATGGAACTGTACTCGTCTCCGTATTTGGGCCACGTCTCTCTCCAGGCTTCTGAGGTAATCACCCGATAGAAGTCGATCTTTCCAATCTCGTCGAAGTTCTCCACTTCCTTGATTTTGGCATCATTATAAGCTTTGTCGCCGGAAGCACTAATGACCTTGCCCCATTTGGCATACGCGAGCACTCCCGCCCCTTTGCTGGTTGTGTTGACTTCTTTGACACCCTGCTCGGTCAGCACTTTCTGTCCATCCTTCTCCGTATAGTGCGTGCCTTCGATTCCATAGTAGGCGAAATCCGTCATCTCCTGAGAAGCGGTCATGTCAAAATACTTCAGAAGCTGCTTCACCTTTTCCTCTGGCACCTTCTTCGAAATATAGAAACCGCCCGCAACTCCGGTCTCCAGTCCGACCGCTGCATCCCCATGGGGACCCGTCAGTGACAAGTTCAGAATTTTGGCATCTGGCTGCCCGGATTGTTTCATGGCCTGCTCCCATTCATGATCCCACCAGATCGGACGTCCGTAGGACGCGGCCCGGTTGGTCTTGAACAATTCCTCTGCCTGACTCTCCTTCATAACGGCATACTCCTTGGACAGCAGCCCATCCGCGTACAGTCCGCGGAACCACTCGACCATCTCCACATATTGTGGTGTTAAACCGGGGCTCATGAGCCCGCCATCGTTATCATAGGTCGGGTTATACGCCCCGAATCCGGCCTGGAACATGGCTGGTGGATTGTTGACAAACAACAAGCCGACCGTATCCTTTTTTCCATTGCCATCCATATCACTGTCCACAATTTTCTTCAGGGTTTCTCTATATTCCTCGAATGTCTTGGGAATGGGCAGATTCAGCTGCTTTAGCCAGTCCTCCCGAATTTTCAGTCCTCCATCAACTCGGGAACGGGAGCGTGGAACGGCGTAAATCCCCCCATCCACTGACAGGTACTTGAGAGCATCGGGCGCGAGGTTCTCCTTCAGGTTCGGATATTCACTGAGATCTCCAAGAAAAGGAGTCAGGTCCCAAAAAGCACCATTTTTAATCGCGGTAATCAGGGTTGGGCGAATCTGATTCTGGTAGGCCACCACTTCCGGCAGATCGCCCGAGGCGAGAAGCAAATCCAGCTTTGTATCCAGATCTCCCGAAGGGACCCACTCAATATCGAGTTTGGCGTTGGTACGTTTCTCCCATTCGGTCCAGTATTCGTTGTTCATATCGGGAATTTCATTGTACAAGCCTGCAAACATCTTGATATCCAGCGGCTGATCGCCACCCGACTCCCCGCTATTCGTGCTGCCTGTGGTCTCACCGGAACCGCTGTTTCCCGTACATGCTGCCAGCATGGATACTGCCAAGAACATGCACAGCCATGTTGTCCATCGTTTGTTGATCTTGTTCATTCGCCGTCATCTCCCTTATCGTCAGAAATATAGTAAGCGTTTGCATTTATACATAGGCAATAGCCCAACTTCATCAACAGTCAGCCTTTGACCGAACCAATCATGACACCTTTGGCAAAATGCTTCTGCAAAAATGGATACACGATCAGAATTGGTACCATTGCGAGTACGATCGATGCCATTCGAATGGTCTCCTGCGGCACTACACTTTCATCACTTGCGCCTGCCTGTGCTACGGCGACGGAATTTGAATCAATGACCAGCGTCTTGATGAGCAGCTGCAGCGTCCATTTGCTCGAATCGGACAAATAGATTAAGGCATTGAAATACGCATTCCAGTGTCCTACTGCAAAAAATAGTGTAAACGTAGCAATCGCTGGCATGGATAACGGTACAATAATCCGAAAGAACGCTGTGAGATCACTGCATCCATCAATCTGTGCCGCGTCCTCCAATTCGGAAGGAAGGGATTCCAGAAAACTTTTGATCACAATCAGGCTCCAGGCATTCGTCAGTCCAGGCAGAATCATGGACCAGTACGAGTTCAGCAGTCCCAGCTCTTTCACGAGCAAATAATTCGGTATAATCCCCGCACTGAACACCAATGTGAAAATCACCAATCCCATAATCCACTTATGCCCGGGCAGAGATCGCTTGGTTAACCCGTAAGCCATGGTGAAGGATACGATAATATTCAGTATGGTACCTACGATGGTAATAAACAACGTGCTTTTAAAGGCATTGATAAAACTGTTGGTCGATAAAATATATCGATAGGATTCCAGCGACCATTTCTCCGGGAACAGATAAAACTTGAGCGGCACATACACCTTCGGATCCGTAAACGACACACTGAATACATACAAAAACGGGAATATGCATGCCAGCGAGATTAAAGCAACCAGACTGTAATTGATCCAGTCAAAGAGCGTCAGCCCCTTTTTCTGCACAACAAAGCTCATAACCTATCCTCCTGTTCAGGAAAGAACAACAACCCTCCAAGTTTAATAAATCCCTTCATGTCCGAGTCTTCTCACAATTTTGTTGGCCGCCACGATCAGGAACAATCCGACCAGCCCCTTGAACAGCCCTACGGTAACCCCAATGCTGATCTTGCCTTGCAATATGCCATACGTGTAGGAATACGTATCAAACACCTCTCCAACCGAACGAACCAGCGGATTCATCATCAGCAAAATTTGTTCAAAACCCGTATCGGCCATGCTGCCCAGGCGAAGAATTAGCAAAATGATAATGGTCGGGCGGATGGCAGGCAGCGTAATATGCCAGATTTGCCGGAAACGTCCGGCCCCGTCGACAACAGCAGCTTCATACCGCTGAGGGTCCACTCCCGCCATGGCTGCGAGGAAAATGATCGTTCCCCAGCCGGCTTCCTTCCACATGCTTTGAGCTGTAAGCAGTCCCCAGAAATAATTCGGTTCCGATAGAAATGAAATCGTGTCCTTACCGCTCTGTGCAATCAGCTTGTTCACGATCCCCACGTCCGTCGAGAGCAGGAAAAACGTCATACTGGCAACGACGACCCATGATAGAAAATGAGGTAGATACACAATAGATTGATTGATTCGTTTGAACGTCTCATGCCGAATTTCGTTTAACATCAAGGCGAGCAGGATCGGCAGCGGGAAATGGAACACCAGCGCGATCAGATTAATGGCAAGTGTATTACGCAGCATGATGTAGAAGTTGGAGCTGGCAAACAGTTCATTAAAATGCTTGAATCCCACCCATTCACTTCCCGTAAACCCGAGGAACGGATTGTAATCCTGAAAAGCCAGCAGCAGTCCCCAGAGAGGCACGATCTTGAACAGCAGGAAATACAGCAGCCCCGGCAAAATAAGCAAATAGATCATACGGTGTTTATACATTCGTGACAGAAGACTGCCCGATTGCAGCTTGCCCGTCGCACGGTTCACCGTCGTTATCTGGGGTTTCATCGGTTTATGTCACCTCTTTCTTCAGGGCAGGGTCCATCTCGATCACAATGGCTTCATAGCTCTTCAGCCTGGGAATGCTTAGAGTTACGCTGCTCCCCACGACTTTGATTGGAATGGCCTCCGATGAACACAATGAGTAGGCACGAGCAGGTGTCCCCATCGTGTTCAGCTCAATGATTTGGTCGAATAGCGGTATCGCTTCCATGTATGTCGTTCCGTTGAAGCCGGACAAGTTCAGAAGCTGGAGAAGCACATGCCCTTGGTCCGTCCGATTCAGAAACAGCTCCGTACTGGCAGGCAGCCCCGTCTTCAATAGACTCTCACCTATCAACCGAGTCAGAACATCCGTCACGGCATGTTTGTGGTCTTCGAAGCCGTGTCTGTAATACAGAACACCCGGGTTCCATGTGTAATAGGCAGCTGTACCTCCATTTGCCGGGTTGGATATCCCCAGTCCGTAGCTTTCGCCCACTCGGTGTCCATACGCCCGTTCCGGCGGCCCAAAGGATGCAGGTTCAATATAAGGCATACAGCACTCTGTTTTGGAGGGATCAAATTGCACATGTGCAAAACCACCGCTAACCGTGATCCATTCCCGCTCCTTCAGACTGGGAAAACGATCTGCATCCGACACTTGAAGGTATGCAGCAGGAAGCATGTCGGTATCTCCTGTATGAACTGCACCAAACCAGCCAGACAACGCTTCTGCATCGTCGCGTAAAGCATTTCCTGTAGCAAGCAGTGCAACTCCTTGTTTGAGCAAATCGCCCAGCGTTTCTATGGTGTCTGGTTGGGGTCTTTGCAAACCAGGCAGGATGACCGCCTTCACCGCAGCCAGCTTATGCCTCATGGCTGTTATCTGATCTTCAACGATGACATCGAACAGTACGTGAGATTCTTTTAACATTTTGAACAGTCCCAAATATTCGGTCCACGCTTCAGCTGCCTTCGGTTTAATTAAGATCACTTCAGCCATTGTAGCGAGACTCCCATAGATATGTTCATGTGCTGCATGATATCGGAATATCTCCTGGGCTGCCGCAAAGTTCTTTCGATCCGGGTACCCCTCGAACGCCCCAATAATGCAGAAGTCGAGCCCGGATCCACTGGCGATATTTTGATATAACCTTACTTCCGTCTCATAGGGTGAGACACCCGTGAATCGATAGGTCAGATCTATGGCATTGATGCTGCAATTGCTGACCCTTTTATCGTCCCAGCTGCTCACTACAGAAGCTACATTCTCTGAGGCCGAATACGGCCATAAGGGCAAGCTTCGGGTGAGCGATGTATTCGATTCCTTACGAATGATGTCGACTTGATACGGATGGTAGGTGCTTATCGCCACATGAGGCCAGCGGGATTTTACCTCGTCATGGATTTTGTTCAGAATCTCTCGGGAGGTAACCTCCTGAAAATGAAGATACGCTGTATGCAATTCATGCTCCGGACCGGTATAGTCCAGCAGTTCAGCCCCGCAAACCTCCTGGAAACGACGCCTGCAATTCTCACAATAACAAGGTCCATAGTGGTTCCAGCTGTAATCCCAGTGCTGGTAACCGAACATATTGAAGAAAATGCCGTCTACCGGATACTTCTCAAGCACTTCTGTAATTGACTCGATGGACTTCTCCTGCTGATATTCCCCGTTCAGGCACGTATGCACAATCCCGTAGTAATTCACTTCCTGTCCGTTACGGTCACGATAAAACCATTCCGGATGTGCCTCAAACAGCGATTCGTGCGCTTTGCTGAAATCGAAGCGGGCAATAAACTTCATTCCAAGCTTATGGCTCTTCGAGATCGCCTCCTGCAGCAAATCGGTTTGAAGATAAGGCGTAACATATTGATGCTCCAATGTAGATGGATAAAAGGCAAACATTCCTCCTGCATTCATCATTAGCACATTGGCTTGGAATTCTTGGAGCTCCTTCATCAACAGGTCCACATTCATGTCCGCGTCAATCTCGCGGAGATTGTTTTGAATCAGGCGAAGCCGGTTTGAAGACCACCAGTTCATTCGCATCGTCCTCCTCTTGTCTGCGATGTACCTTAACGGTAAACCCTGGATGACAGGCACAGTAGGGACATTTTTTGCAGATGTGAAGCAGGAAATATATGTCCGTTCTACCCGGGAAGATGTGCAGCATTATGGCAAACACCCCGGAAATGGAGACAAAATTTGTCCGTTCGCCATGATATGAAGCAATTGCTTCAAAAGCAGATAAGAGGAATCGAAATCCCATATGCTGTACAACCTAACGGAAACTTCCTTGGACGGAAAGGAGGATTCCCATGAGCCGTGAAAAGGGTGAAATCACGATATGGCTTTCCTTTTCCATCATTTTGCTCAGTGCCGGACTTGTATGCCATGTTCTGTCTATTCCGGCCATTCTGGATCAGGCAGAGACGGCTGGTTATCCGTAGCGGCTGCTGCGCCTTTCTTCATGTTGTTTCTATGTATGTTGTTCGTGATCATTCGCCGGGTGAGGGGACAGCGTTTGACGGACTGGATTACGCGGGAATTCGGCATTGTCCCTTCCTGGATCTTCCGTATTTCTGCCTCACTTCTGCTGCTTGCACTCGGAACACATACCTTATATGAGACAACGAACTGGACGGTGTCCACTTATCTGCAATTCACCCCGACATACGTGCTCGCAGGAGGTGGAGTGTTAGTTGCTGCCTGGTCGGCTGCCAAAGGAATCCGGTCCATTGCCATGACTTCAAGTATCCTGCTCCCTTTCGTGATTTTGCTGGGATACTTCGTGATGTCAGCCAACATGAAATACAAGGACTATGGCCAGCTGTTCCCGATCATGGAATATGGTGCCGGTCCCGTTCTGAAAGGCATGATTTATTCGCTCGCAGGCCTGATGGAGATCTGGATATTGATGCTCTTTCAGCACAAAGTCAAAAGCAAAATTCGCTGGTGGCATATTCTATTGCTGGGATTATTCATGATTACTATGGCGATAGGCCCTACTCTGGGAGCTATTGTTGAATTCGGTCCGGAGGAAGCGGCCAAGCAGCGAAACAGCCCCTATGAACAATGGAAGCTGGTCAATATCGGGAAACTGTTCCAGCACGTGGATTTCCTATCCATCTATCAATGGCTGAGTGGTTCTTTTGCCAGAGTGGCTATCTCCATCTATCTCATTGTGGATCTGCTCGATTTTCGCAGACCCCGAAAGAGATACATCGCTGTTTTGTCCGTCGCATTCATCATGTGTTTTGTGGCCGTACAGTGGTGGCGAATTGACTATGTCGATTATTATGTGAACCACATTCAGTTTCCCGTAATGCTCGCCTATGTGTCGGTTGTCACAGTTCTGTTGACCCTGGCCGCGTTCATACATAAAAAAGACAAGGAGGCTCCTGCCCATGCCGATCACAACCACACCCCAGAAGGATCTTCACCCGGATGAGTCTTTTCGTATCAACGAACACAACCTGACGACCTTTTTTGCCGGATCAGACGATGTTATCATCGGCAGCCATATGATCGGGGAGTCTCCCGTACAGATCATCATCGTGTATTGCAGCGGCATGGTGGACAGCAAATCCATCTATGATATTATTCTTCCCGAATTGACGCGGGCCTACGAGAGTACTCACTTTGTTCGTACATCCGATATTGAGAGATCCATCAACCTTCAATGGACCCGCATGGATTTGCAGGATAAGGCTCTGGGAACGAGACTGATGTCCCTGCGGGTATTTGAGGGGCATATGCTCATCTGTATCCCTTCCCTTCAGACGATGTGGAGCATGGATATTTCCAATATCCCTACCCGTACACCAGAAGAATCCACGACTGAAGTATCCATCCGCGGAGCCCGGGACGGCTTTATCGAACGGTTGTCCGTCAATATCACGTTAATTCGCACACGTCTGCGGACAGCCGATTTGGCCTGCAATATTGAATTAATCGGTTCACGTTCGGTGACCAAAGTAGCGCTGATGTATATCAAAAACATTGCAAACCCTGATCTGATCGATGATGTCAAGAATCGGCTGCGCAAAATTGATACGGAACGAATCCTGACCGCAAATGAGCTGGAAGAATTGCTGTCGCCTTCGAAAGTCACCCTGTTTCCGGTAACCCATTACACGGGCAGACCCGATTTTGCAGCGGAATGTCTACAGAACGGTCGCTTCGTCCTCATTGTGGATGGCAATCCAAGCGTCATCATTGGCCCGGTAAATCTGTTTCTGCTTCTCAAATCACCCGAGGATGCCAGCTTTCCATTTCTTTCGGTGAATATGGGCCGTATGCTGCGCTTTATCGGACTATTGGTAACCATATTCCTGCCTGGCTTCTATATTGCCCTTACTTCATTTCACATGGACCAGCTGCCTTTCCCGCTGGTAGCCACGATCTCGGTTGGACGAATGGGATTGCCTATGGAATCGGGTGTAGAAATGTTTCTCATTATGCTTTTGATGGAGCTGTTCCGGGAGGCAGGGGTACGGCTTCCCAGCGCCATTGGTCAGACGCTGACCGTCGTTGGAGGATTGATCATCGGGGATTCAGCCATTCGTGCGGGCATGGTCTCCCCGCTCATGATTGTCGTCATTGCCGTAACGGTCGTCGCCGGGGCAACGATCGTGAATCAGGTCATGACGAGCTCGGTTCTGATTTTGCGCTTTTTCTGTTATGTATTGGGAGCATCCCTTGGTATATATGGGTTCATTCTGTCCATTATCCTGTTCCTGATCTATCTGACCGATCTGAAGTCATTCGGCATCCCTTATCTGACCCCGCTGAGTCCGCTGAATATCAAACAGGCCCTCGCCTCCATGTTCAAGCTGCCGAAGGGCTGGATGAAACGCAGACCCGTATATCTCGAAACGCAGAAGCCTCGCAAGGAAGGTAATGATTGATGAAACAGCAGATACGCCGATGTTCGTTAGGTCTGCTTAGTCTTGCTCTGTGTATCGTTACCAGCGGGTGTTGGAGTGCCTATGAGATTCAACAGGTCGACTATGCCAAAGCGATCGGCGTCGATTATAAGGACGGAATGTATCAAGTGTACGTACAGACTATGGACTTTGCCAGTGTAGCCAAAAGTGAGAGTTCAACCAAAAATGAGAAGCCTCCTCCCATATGGGTGGGACATGCAGCGGGGAAAACATTGAATCTGGCTGTAAATGAACTGTTCCGCAGTGCCCAGCTCCATATTGCCTGGGGACATGTGACGGCCATCGTTATGGCCGAAAATATTCTGACAAGCAATCATATCAAGGATGTGTTTGATATGCTCGGACGTTTCCCTGAATCAAGATATACGACTTGGGTGTACGGCACTCGTGAACCGCTTGAAGATATTCTAAGTGCTACGTCCATATACAATATGTCGCCGCTGGACAGCATTCTGCATAACCCGCTTCCCAGTTTTCTGGAGGAGTCGCTCTTTCCTCCGGTGCTCAGCTTCAAGCTGATTGCTACCCATAACGATCCGTCCACGACAACCTATCTTCCATGTATTGCCCTGAACAAGGATCATTGGTCGCAGAACAAAAAGAGTCATGAACTATTTGTGATCGACGGAGCTTTTTTCGAAAGAACCGGAAATAACTTTGAATATTTGTCCCGCACTAAACTCCCAGGATACCACTGGCTGCTCAAGGATCTGCGGCGCGCACCACTTGCTATTGAAAATGAAGGAACCATTTATGGGGTCCTTAGTGTCGGCCTGCCCAGCCTTAAGATTGAGCCTGTCATTCAAGGCAATGAAGTTCGTTTCAACATTGATGCCAAGTACCTGACAGCCTTGTATGAATACCTCAACCCGATCTCCTATGATGAGATGGTCCAATTCAGCGAGAACACGTTACGGGATCAGATCCTGCAAACGTACCGTCAGGGACTGAAACGCGGTGTCGATATCTATGGCCTTGAGGAAAAGCTATATCGCAAAAATCCGAGCCTGTGGCGCAAGCTTTCCGACGATGGCTCCAAGATGATCCTTACGGAGGATTCAATCCAGCAGCTGAAAGTTAAAATTACCATTCCTTATACGGGTAAATTCCGCAGGAAAGTGTAGCAAGGCAGCAAAATCCCCTTGTCTGGCTGAAGCCGGAATAAGGGGATTTTTGTTTAATACTCGGATTATTTTCATTTCAGGTATGGAAGATGAAGATAGGATTCATTGATTGCTACTATGCACCCTCCGTTCCATAAGGCAGCCAATCAATGTAGAAAATGACAGCCCGAACAGCAGGATCGGAAGGTTATAAAAAAGTGTATTCGTGTACTGGTTCAACCAGCCAAAACGGTACACTGCCGAATCCGGGTCATTCGTAAAACCATGAAGCTGTATGCGTAAATTCTCGATCATTTGAAGCTCCAGGAAGACAGACAGTACACACAGCAGGATGGCAAAGAGGAGCACCATTATGTATACTTTCCCACCCCTGTACTGGCGCTGATCATATAGCCACCATTTGGACAGTGATACTGTCCAGATACATAGGATTACAAATGTCAGAAGGGATGGAAAGAGAACCAGAACTCCCGGATTACCGTTGCCGGAAACTCCTTTGCCAGGTTCATGATGGAATGTTAACCCGTGTACGACAAAGACCATAAGTACATTCCAGAGCAGAAAGATGAAATATGGTTTGTTGACTCGTTTTATGCGATTCATATGCATCCCTCCCTGGGTTGTAACGCTATGTATATTAAGACTACCGTAAAAATGGCACCTCAGATAGCGCTGTTCCTAAGTAACTTACCAATATCCAGGCCGCAAACCATAACAGAGGCAGCTGCATGATCCAGTAAGGAAAGATATATCTTTTCGCATGATAAGATGCCCAACCCGAGATTATAGCTGCAATAACACCGATGGGATACGTCATAAGCAGTGTACCTTCCAGACGGCTTGCGACCTCGTATTCGGGAGGTGTCGGTGCAGCGAGCGACATTCCCATGGCAAAAGCGATCAACGGCCAGAGCAGCAACGTCAAACCGTATAATAAAGTGAATATCATAATGTACAAAAAACTTCTTTCTTTGCTTCGATCTAGGTCTTTATTTGGCAAATCTACATCTCTCCAATGCATGAGTTGAATGATCTAAGAAGAAGGCAAACAGCTGCCCTCTCCTATCTCACTTTTTATTCAAATAATCCATGATCCGCAAACGCGTGGTCAGAATAAGCGCTTGGGGAATGAGGACAACAACGATATAGATGATGACGATTAACCATAAATGTGCCGCAAAATGCTCCGCACCGAAAGACGGCTTCGGACGCTCGATAAAATACCACCAGCACGGAATAGCCACAAACCAGGTCAGTCCGGTCGAAATAAACATCTCCTCAATCCCGCTCCACAGAAAGCAAAATAGAGCAACAAAGATAATGGGAACTGCCCACGAATCCAATATTGGCCCCCAGCTCTGATAGATGAAAATAATGGCGGGATACAGCAGCGTAAAGGTCCAGCGCCAGATCGGGTTGTTGTAGATGTGCATAGCCCTCCCTTGATTTGCAGGTAAAAGTGATTAAATACGCCTTACTTCGTTAGATATGGACCGAAAAAAACTTATCGAACACGTTGTTCAACCGCTAGATATAGTCCATTTGGAATAATTACCTTTTATTCAAATAAATTTATTATAAATCAAGACCACATAGACGAAAATGCAGGCCTGCAAAAATAAGCTAATAGTCTGCAATTTCAACCTTATAAATTGAATTAATACAAAGTCAACATGGGCTGTTACTACCAGAATATTTGGGGTTATGCGTAATTTTTAGTAAAAAAGTGAAACAAGCAGGCATGATTCTGATGGCTGTAGCTCATACTACCTTCAGGAAAATATTGAAGGAGTGACAATATGAGCTTGAAAAGCATCATTGCAGTCGGTGCAATCCTGACCTGTTCATCTTTACTATGGGGATGTGGGAATAACGGGAATAACGCAAACCAGGCATCACAGCAAAATGAACCAGGGGTTCAAACCGAGAGCTGGAACGATCCCAAACGACTGGAAGCTTCCCATCTGGAGGCGCTTGAGCGAATGGAGAAAGATCATATTCACCGGATGGTTTCGTTGAGTGCGAAAACCGACGGGGATCAGGTGATGACCACGCTCGAACGATCCAGCCAAAAACTTGAGGAAATGAGACCCCTCGCTGAGATGCTTCAACACGAAGGACATCCGGCGTTGCTCCAGCGAATTCAGGAAATGTCCAGTGATATCGAAGGATCCAAAACGGTTCTGACTCAAATGAAGAACAACCCAGGAAACGGAAAAATCAAGACCCAGTCATCCAAAACCGATGCATTGCATCACATCAGCAGTTTCCGTGAATATCATCAGTATATGCAAGGACAGGTGCAAACCTTAGATGGTAAGCATTAGCAAGTGTCGCACTAACATAAGTCTAACTCAAAGAATCGTTAAGGTCGGAATGCTAAATCCGATTGCTAGCGGTTCTTTTTTCCTATGTAATTCCAATTAAACTTATAATATGTTATATATGAATGGTTTACATCGTTGTTATTTGAGATGGAGTGATTGAATTTTGAAAAGGTATTTGTACTTGTAGAATACGATCCGCTAAAAGTGGAAACCGTTTCTCTTCCGGAAGAATTAAAAAAGGAGTAATTCTCTATTAAGCACTCGCAGCTAACAAAAAACTCTCCACCTCTATTTACAGTTATCGCTTGTGCAATTAATGCAAGGAGAAATCAAGTGAACATGATCCATAAAAAGTATCTTATATTCATATTTCTAATGATATGCATTTTTGTATTTACCGGATGTACGTCAGACGAGCAAAAAGAAATTGTACAGAAAGCCCAGCAAGTGAGCCTTGCCCATTTTAAAGAGACCTATGGAATTGATGTTGAATTTCATTCCGGCTGATTTGTCTCATACGGTATCACTGACGGGATATGTAAAAGGAAATAAAGATCAGGAGATATTCGCCTTGGTGGACTATGATACCTATGAAGTCAAAACAGGCTCAGTACCTGATGAAATCAAACCTCTTCAGTAAGGAGTAATCAAGTGAACCTTCTCAGTAAAAAGCATCTCACGTTTACATTCTCATTTTTATGCATATGCGCTTTTGTATTTGCCGGATGTACGTCAGACGAGAAAAAAGAAATTGTACAGAAAGCCCAGCAAGTGCGCCTTGCCTATTTTAAAGAGAACTATGGAGTGGACGTTCAGTTCACAGATCACAAATTCCTTCCAGCGGATGCCCAAAGAGCTTCTTGATCTAAAGAAGTAAACTCTCCAACCTCATTCCACCCACAGCGACACCCATATGAACATGCTAAATAACAAAACTGGTGTAAGCGCCCCTGTACCTAAAATAATCCAAAGTGTTGCCGGCCTTACATTTTCGCAGTAGGTATTGAACTTACGCATTCGTTCTTTTTGCCACTTAGCGAACTTGAGCTGCCTGATCATGCGTTTCAAAACTCTTTGCCGCTCCTCGCCTTCTTCTACATCTTCCAGCGCACGCCACAGCTCTTCATATAAGCGCTCCTCTTCCTGCCCTGACACTGTGGTTGTAGTCATTCTCCATATCCCCCCATGCGAAAATATATTGCAATAACATTCTGATGCATGTTCAATACATCAACACTTAATCCCTCAATTTGAAAGCACTACCTTATCAACACGGTAACAACCTTCAAAGTTTTACTTTTTATAGAGAATTGAACATAGCAAAAAGCGGCCCTCTCCCATGACCCACGTCAAGATGAGGAACCGCTATGCATGAATGAACTAATATTTATTGGTACCGAGCTAATGGTTACCTCGAATTATTACAAGTGACCGCCTTAGCCCGCGTTGTCGATCAAGGCATTCAGGCACACTGCACCTTGTGCACGCACATTAACGACAATAATTGGCGTCTCGAGCATGCCATGCATCCAGGACATATACTCCTCCACTTTTTCGTTAGGAAGGATCGTCAGAATAACTCCGGCAAAACCACCACCGTGTATGCGGCAGGCGCCATCGCCAAAGTTTTTCAGATAATTTTCGGTTAGTGCAAGTGCGATCCCAATCTCCTGTTCCTTCACGGAACCACTCTGATATACATTCTGGAGCCACTTCCAGGAAGAGTTCCCGGACGCCGTAATCAAATTCAGGAAATCTGCAAAACGTCCCTCCCGCAGCGCCTGCACCTGACCATCCACCCGATTGTTCTCCTCCAGGAAATGAAGCGCACGCAGCACCGCACGATCTCCCGCAGCTTCACGGACCTTCTTAAGGTTTGCATAAATCGCCTTTGCCGTAATTTCCCGAACATATTCTTTGCCCAGTGCTTGAGCAACCGCTCTCATCTCATAAGGCACAGCAGCGTAATCTTCGGTCAGATCCGCGTGGTTTCCACCTGTGTTTACAATCACCAGAGAGTAGCCATTCTGTTGGAAGTCCCATTGGACAGGCTCAATGACAGGCTCAGCCGGGTTTTCAAAATCAATCGCAATCAGACCACCATATGCACAAGCCATCTGATCCAGCAGTCCGGACGGTTTGTTCCAATATTGATTTTCCGCATACTGACCAATCTTGGACATCACCACAACATCCAGCGTTCCTTCGTTGTAGAAATGATTCAAAATCGTACAAATCAGCATCTCGAATGACGCCGACGAACTTAATCCCGATGCCGAGAACACGTTACTGGAGATGTACGCCTGAAAGCCACCTACCTTATATCCAAACTCTCCGAATCCCGCGGCCATACCGCGAATCAACGCTGTCGTACCGTCGTCTTCCGCCTTCGGAGTCAGGTCCGTGAGATCGATTACATATTTCTTGTCATAACCTTCCGAATAAAAGGTAATAACGGATTCCGCGGTTGGTGCTGCCACTGCAATCGTATCGAGCGTAATGCTGCCCGCCAGTACTTTGCCATGGTTATGATCTGTATGGTTACCGCCGATTTCGCTGCGTCCTGCCGCACTGAACAACTTGCTGCCCTCTTGTACGCCAAAGTATTGTTCGAACGATGCGTTCAGCTTCGTGTACCGAGCCGTCTGTTCCTCTACCTGCTGCTGTCCGTACATTTGGGCAAACAATGCTTGTCCTTCCATGGACTGGATCAGTTGTAATGGTTGTGTCGTCATCTCTACTCCTCCTATGGGTATGTAGCTTTATTTTTCTGCTGTGATTGAGGCTGTATGGCCAATGTTTCATGCCTTATTTCTATCCCATTATCTCAGCTTCGCCCCGGAAAAGGTAGGGTAGAATTGAAAGTTTGTAAACGTTTTATGAAATGACTGGATGTGTCATGCAACGGGGCTATCCTTTTCCATTTTCAACAGGTTCAACTTCAATCTGATCAACTATAAATTCATTGTTGTCATGGTCATATGCGTAGGTCACATTAAAATCACACACATATGTAGGAGATATGCCGACAGATCCGGAGAGATTTAATTGAATTTTCTGATTCTCCAGCCGGTAGATCGTTACACCCCCAAATCCAAGCTCATCTTGATCGTAATCCGGAGCTGGATCGAAATCATAATTGAAGTTATATGCTTGTCCTTGTGCTTTAACTGCAATCGCTAACGTACCATCTCCGTTCTTCGCAACATGCGATTCAATGTAATTCGCTACGATGTCTTCGTAACTCTGTACTTTAATCTCGGAGAAGTCATCTGCGTTCACGACATGGATTTCGTAATTATTTAAGCCTGTCCCTCTCCCAGTCTGAATGATTACTACAGCTTCTTCCTTACCGTCCCCCGTAAGATCCGTATAAAATACCTGCGGGTCCGTTCCCATATCCCCAAGATAGTACCAATCAAAGTCTTTGGTCTTTCCATTTATCTCTAGAGTGAATTTATGAGGTGAATTTTTTGCTTCCTTATTATCATAAAGTTTTACTTGTTCACCCTCCGAAGATCCGAGCAAATTTAATGTTGGATCCGTTTCTTGCTTGGGCTGAGTTGTTACCTGCTTAGTGGTAGACTCGATCTGTTTTTGCGGAACAACGTCTGATGGAACTGAGTCACATCCTGCAAGTAAAACTGCACCCCATAGTAGCCACACACCTATTTCCTTTTTCAATGCCAATCTCCCCTTTCCTCTTCTGTTACAGGGTTCCGATCCAGAACCAAATGGATTATACTACAAAGATATCCATTTTTGGTGTCGAATCGGTTTCAATACTGTCAGTCCATCTGAATTTCATGGGTGGCTTTTTTGGTTCCCTCTGCTTTCTCTCCTTGACTGTTACGTATGGTCATACTTGATAATGAAATCAAGCTTAAACAAAGGAGAGTTTGATTATGAAGATTACCGCGTTACGCTCGGATAAAATCTATGAAGAGATTATCCATGCTGCACCAGATGAGAAATTAGAGCTATATCGGCAGGAAATGATGGGTCCATTTATGCCAAAGTGGAACATTCAACAGATCCCCTTTCGAGAAAGTGAGACCCATGGCTTTGACGTGATCACGATGAATAACTTTATGAATATAGCTCCTGAAGGTATTACCCCTGAGATCAGCGAACCGCTCGCAGCCATTTCATCCGAAGCATTTTGGCAAGAATGCCATGAAGCTGTTATGACAAGTCTATCCACCTTTAAGGATAACGGGATTGAACTTTCGGTTTCGGAATATCTATATACTATTTTATTAGGAGATCAGAACAGCCCGACGTTACAGATGAATGAAGGCATATGTGGGGATGGTGGAATTCCTGGCTATATTATTGCGAACCTGATCCCAGGTACGTATACTTTACCTCGTATCCAATCTGTGTTAGCCCATGAGTGCAATCATAATGTGAGATATCAGTTTATTCAGTGGGACCAGCAGGTTACGCTCGGAGAAATGGTCGTTAGTGAGGGGCTCGCGGAGAGCTTCGCAACGTCCCTGTATGGAGAGGAGTTATTAGGGCCCTGGGTGGCCAAAACGAATATGGAAACCCTAAATACGATCATTAAACCGAAAATGAAGGACCAACTGCATGTTACAGGCTTTGAGCAAATTAATCCATATCTGTATGGCGATGAACTTGCGAGAATGCAAAACTTCACTCCCGTAGGGATGCCCTATGCTGCTGGCTATGCCTGCGGCTATCACTTAATCCAATATTATTTGAACAAAACAGGCAAACATATCACCGAAGCAACTATCACTCCGGCAAGTGACATCCTTGCTGAAACAAAGGACTTTTGGAATGAAGAAACCCTATTTCACCGTTAAAGACATCATTCAGATTACAGGCGTCACCAAACGCGCCTTACATTATTATGATAAAACCAATCTATTGAAACCGAGCAAAGTTGAGGATAATGGCTATCGGTTTTACGCTCAGGAAGCACTGGGGAATCTGCAAACGATTCTATTGTTCAAAGAAATGAATTTCTCATTGAAGGACATTGCAGCCATGATGAAGCTCTCCAAAGAAGAACAAAAAGAAATTCTAAGAGCGCATCGCAGTATACTCGTACAACGAAAACAAAAACTCGAAACCATCATCAACCAATTGGATGACTATGTGGATGGCACGGATATCGTTTATCTCGACATGTTTGACGACTCCCCCATCCTGTCCATTCAAGAACAATATGAGTCTGAGGCGAAGCTCGTCTATGGGGATACGGACAAGTATCGGGACTTTGAAGCCACTGTGAACCAGCTTTCTGTAGAAGAGCAACAACAAGCATATCAGCGTTTCTCGGTAAAAATGGAGAAGGTATTTCGGGAGTTGGCTAAACATCAGGATTCGTCTCCTGCTTCTGTTAAGGTGCAACATTTAATTCGTGAATGGAAAATCTGCCTTGAGACATTTATGGTGTGTGACGCTGAAATTTTGACCTGTATCGCAGAAGTGTATACGACGGATCGCCGCTATGCTGGTTATTTTCAGCAGTTTGGCGATGAGGATTTTTTGATATTTTTGTATGACGCTATTATGGTTTTTGTTAAGGTTGGGGAAATATAAATTATCTCGAGCTACAAATGTGAGAGAAGTAGCCTCCCGTCAATCTAGTGTGTAAGTGTCAACCTAATAATCCCGGATGTGAACTACATCCGGGTAATCAGTTTCTTACACCAAGTAGTGGAGTGAGGCAAGGAGAATTCTGATCTAGCCAGTAATAGATAAAAAGAGATGACTACCCTACCTTTCAAGATCCGCGCGTTCCATACGGTAGGTATACTTTGCTAAATCCATTTGTTGATGCTCAAATTCGGTAATTCTTCTTGTTAACACAGTTAGAAAATGAGCCATCTTGCTTCTCAGTTCTTCTGCTGCTTGACCTCTCCAGTCTCCTATACTATCCCCAATTGACTGGACATGCGCCTTGTTCGCTTTTAACAGATTCATTAAATGAGTCAAATCTTTTTCGGCTTGTATCAGATCATGTAACTCTACTAAAATTCTCCCCGACATCTCTAATCCCCCTTGTTATCCCTCGTCGGCCAGCCTGAAGTCTTCTGCCTTTTTGTTAATGTATTCAGCTATAGCATGGGCTTCCTCCGCATACCAGCGACTAAAATGATGTAAATCATGTGTCAGTCGATCTGCAATCGGTTCTAATGACCGACTCCGACTCGTTTCAACTAAACGCAGAATGGAATTAATTGTTGTTGGCAAACTCGCCTGAAATTCTTGTACATGCTGGTCCATCTTCTGTCCAGCTGCCTTCAAATTATCAACAGACAGTTGTATAGTTACTCCTGTTGCTGCTGCTGCATATTGTCCATACGCGCCCATTTTAGATCCATATTGATGTAAAAGCTGCTCAAATACTTTTTCCATATTATCTTGGGCAACCAGAGAATTTAAATAAGCATCGAAACGCAAATTCCCTGTTACAGGTTTTCCATCTGATGTTGAAAACAATTTATTTCGAATGAATCCATGTTCATCAAACTGAAAATAGCTCAGATCATGAGTCTTTTCATTTCCAAATGAATTCATGAATTTACTAATTGGATCTTGATGCAAAAATGGAATGCTAATCGGTATGTAGTACTTCTCTTTCATACCCAAGAAACTTTTCATGAAATTATATTCACTGTTTTTATTAGATTTGAGAATAGGTATATAGATTCTTCTGTTTGCCTCATTATATGTTTTATCGATAAAGAACCCTGTACCCACAGTTTTCCTAGGACTTATAATACCCGAGCTAACGATATCCCCAGGATGTGATATGGAATAAATCTTATCTTTGAATTCCCCATTATCAATTCGCTTAATAATGTCATCAGACAATACCGGCAATATATTAGCAGGGTCATAGGTTACAGCGGACAGATCATTTCTCACTGCTACATACTCGGCTAATCCGCCGCCCAATGAATGTCCAGTCGTTGTTATTTCAGCAGTGGGATATTCTTTCTGTACTGTTCTGAATAATTCCTCTGCTTGGTAAAATTGCGTATCCTTATAACCCTCATTAATTACATTCTGGTCGTACTTGCTGGGGAGCCGTTCTACTCCACTTTGAGATTGATTGTATGTATTCTCAAGTTGCTTGGCTCTTCCCAAAACAACATCCAATGCATCCGTCTCTAAATCGGGAAACTTATCCTTAAAGGGACGATCTCCCGGCTCTGTACCTCTATAACCAATAATAATCTGATTAGTATTCTCATTATGGAATACTTCAGCGTCAAACCCTGTTTTTTTATCGTGTAATGTGGTTTGGGGTTTAACTATTTTCCAACCCGGTATTTCCCTAGGTTGTTCTCCCGCTTGTAAATCTGGCGTGTAGACCATTTCGGAAATGAAGTGATAAGTTTTCTCTGTAATGTAATTTTTCATTTATGTATCCTTCTTTTTGAAGTATAGTATACAATAGTATTTATTTTTTTCCAATAAAGGGTGTGAATCCAATTGCTTACTTATATCCGTAACGGCTTGATTTTTATTGTTTTAGTCACTCTACTAACTGCTTGTGGGGGGCTGTCTGATAAAGAAGAGCAGGAGTATTATCAAAAGGCAATCCCTATCGGTCAAGACTACTTCAGAAAATATTATGACGCTGAAGTTGAATTCACTGAATTTTATATCAATGTGCCTATGTCCTCAACTATGGTCTTAAAAGGTCACCTTAAACAGGATCCTTATACTAAGGTTTCTCTATATTACTATTTCCCTTCTCTCGAAGTTAAGTCAGAAAGTGGACCGGAGGATTTCATAAAGAAACGAAAAAGTGAAGAAGAGATTAATTCGCAGTGAGTTGCAAATTCGTACATATTTATAGTTAAAAAGCTGCTTTTGAATTCAGATGGACTAATTCAAAAACAGCTTTGTTTATATTAATTTATTGTCCCCCGCTCAAAATGCACATGCAGCCGATATAGACATATCTCCTTTGTCCAACGGTATAATTGAGACCGTTCTTCCGCATCCTGCACCTGTAGATTCAGTGAGAATACACCCTCCTCGAAACGAGTCATACTACCCTTCGTACCGCTCCACATGGACATCGGCATATCGATAATCAATTTCTCTATTCTAGCTGCCGTTTTCTCGTTCCACTCCCAGAGCGCAAGCTTGTCTTTATCCGAGAAATCCTTCCGTTTCCGGTACTCCTTCTCCGTTAAATAAGTATGGAAGAACTCAGCCATCTCGCCTGGCGTGATTGGGTCCATCCAGTGCTCTTCGCCTCGCTCCAACATGTACAGCAGCACGATCATCTTGTAGCTTTTGTTCATAACCGTCTTCTCTACATCCCTAAGCCATGCTTCATGGCGGACATATACCTCCTCCTCAACCGAGGACAGCATCTCCGCCAAATAAAGAAACCCAACATATGAGCCAAATTCGCTCCGATACCCGATGCTTTTGGAACGTCCCATAAGATGCAGCTCCAGATATGTCGGAATACGCCCGATTTCTCGCTTCACATCCAGAAAATCTTGTTGCAGCTTCTCGCGACGCGGCAACCGCTTACGGCTTAGCTCCTGAAGCAGATTTACCACTCGAGTCTCCAGATGAATTCCACAGTTGGCTGGAACTTCCGGCACAGCCGAATCCATTCCTTTCCCGCTTCGTTCCTCCTCGCCACGCACATCCAGCAGACTCAGCTTCACATCCGCATTTCGGTAATTTCCGATCAGGTCGATAATGACACAATGTGATTTACCCTCCGCCAGCCGCAGACCTCGGCCTACCTGCTGGGTAAACACCGTAAGTGATTCAGTTGGGCGCACGAAGAGCAGCGTATCCACACTTGGAATATCCGTCCCTTCGTTGAACAGATCCACCGTCAGCACAACCTCCAGCTCACCCGCATCAAGATGTCGAATCGCTTCCTCCCGCGACATCTCCGTTGTACGCGAATGCAAACTAAGTACCTTAACGCCCTGACTTCGGAAATACGCAGCTAAAAAGTCTGCCTGACGGATCGACGAGCAAAAGCCAATCGTTCGTGTCTGTTTATGCCGCGTCCAGGCTGAATAGATGTTCTCCACATGTTCCTCATGTAGCTGAGCCGCCATAAGCTGTTCTTCATCATACTTCGTACCAATCCAGCGAATTTGCGAATAATCCGTGTCATCGAATACTCCGTAATATTGGAATGGAGCAAGCCATCCTCGCCGGATCGCATCAATAAAATGTATCTGGTAGGCCACGTTCCCATCACAGAGCGCATATACGTCTTTGCCATCTAGCCGATCCGGAGTAGCCGTAATGCCCAGCAGAAATTTAGGTTGAAAATGCTCAATGACCGACATATACGTCTTCGCTGCCGCATGATGAAATTCATCTACCACGATCAGATCAAAAGCATCCGCCGCAAACCCATCCCGGTGCTTCTGCATACTCAGCGTAAAGATCGAAGCATACACACAATCCGCTGCTCCATCCTTATGCTGCCCGTTGTAGATACCATGACTGCGCTCCGGCATAATCCGCTGAAAAGACTTCTTAGCCTGGAACAAAATCTCTTCCCGGTGTGCCACAAACAGTATCCTTTGGAATCGCTGGGCGAAGAAGCCCGCCAGATACGTTTTGCCAAGCCCGGTCGCCATGACGACCATCGCCTTGTCATACTGCTCTTCCATCGTGCCTTCCAACGCTTCAAGTGCATCGAGCTGCGCAAACCGCGGCTGGATCGGTATAAGCGACAGCTCGGCGGCTTCTTCCTCTGTTTCTTCTGGCAGTCCGGTGCCAAACTCCGCTTCTTCCATTTCCGTGATCCTCTGGATCATCTCCGGGTTCTTCTGGTGGTACTTTCGGTACTCTTCTTCATAAAGCGCAATTGAATCCGGGTTCACCGGCAAGGTCGTCTCATGATAGAAGCTCTGCATGAACTTGTCCAAAGCCATCTGGAACGTATATGGTTCTGCCTCTGCATTCATTGCGAGATTCCATTCATACCCCGTCTTCAGCGCCGTGAACGAAAAGTTCGACGATCCGACGATTAGCAGTCCTTCCCCATTGTTATGATCGAACAGATAGGCTTTTGGGTGAAAAGAAGTTCCCATACTTCGCCACAACCGTGCCTCAATCCGTGGATCAACCTCACACAGCGCCCGCAGTCCTTCCGGTTGCGTGATATACAGATAATCTCCTGCGAGCATCCGTACCTCTGCCCCACGTTCAGCGGCACGCTTTAAATGCGGTGCCAGCAACTTCACCCCGGACTGCATAATAAAGGACGTCATAATATAAATCCCGGATGCATGCTGCATCCGGGTAATCAGTTCATCTGCCAGATTATCGGTGATTAGTTTAACGTTAAGCTTCGTCGACATCAATCAGATACACTCTCTCCTGAAATCCACCGCGTGCCTCAGCCTTGTCCGCCCGTAGCTTATCCAATTGCGCCGCATTCGCTCCATGCACCTCCGCCAGCGCCCGGATCACTTCGAGCATGTCGGCCAGTTCTTCCAGAGCTTCCTGATCGTTCGCAGCGCTCAAGTACTCATTCGATTCTTCTTGCAGCTTTGTTCTTAGTTCTTGCTTATATTCCTCAGGGTCCAGAATGCGTGTGCGGCATTCCTTACCACTGGATGTGATAATATGGGGAATCTTGTCCCGCACCAATTTGTTGTATGTAGACATGTGGTATAACATCCTTTCTGCTATGAGTTAAAATCTCCCTTTTTGTCATTATATCATTTGCTATGGCGAGAGATGGATTGATTTTTATAGAGAAGTTGATTGGATGGAGAGATAAAAATGCCCATAAATATTCAAAAAGGAGTGAGTGTCTCACAAGAAAATGATACAAAAGCGCGACCTCTTCGGTTTTGATATACTTCCATCGATAATGAGCTTGTTAAAATATATCTACCCATCATCCCTCCATTCCAATTCTCTGTATTGATGTGGAGCAGGTTCATTATACACACCGACTCTCATCCTATTAATTATCTAACCGCGATCTGATTCTTTTTGGTCTGTGAACGAAATGCCTAGGGCGTATTCTGTTCCGAATCTATATCTTGAATCTCAATATCTTAATTTAACTTTGCTTCCAAACTAGCTTCTTGCACGTCTAGAAGCAAATTTTCTATGGGGATAATGCTATTCTTTTCTACCAAAATGAAAGCGGATACCTTTACTTCAGTACCACCGAGAAATTTAGTAACAATCAGAGCTTATCGTAATATGTTATGGTGAACATTTATACTCACCAGGATGATCATGATGAGTATATCAATAGAGATGTTCATAAATGGTATCTAAATATTTATTTATCAGATATTGTATGTTATATTTAGGATAATAGTACCAATTGGAAGGTGTACAGAGAGTACAAAAGAGTCACTTATTAGGTCCTATAGCATCTCTTTTTCTTTTATAAAGTTTGATAGGTTTTCTAAACAAAATCGATGGATGTGATGCCTGCCCGGCTCGATATGCTCTAGACCTTTAAATTATGGTGCCCCAGGCTTAACCTCACATCATATATACAACACGATCGAGTACAGAAATAATACATATTTAATTCAATTAACGCATTTTAGAGTGATTCTTAATGTTTTTCTGTTTTGCATAGAGGAACAATAATAGTAATTATAAAAGATAATCCTATAAACCCAGATTGAGTTGAGCCAAGGAGATAAATCATGCAGCTTGGTAAGTATAGAAGAATAAAAAAAGAATCTATTTCTATTTCCAATATTCTTTATATAATCATTTTTTTAAGTGTAGCAATTGCAATAATTGTAAATGCTCTGCTTATACTTCCTCTACCGGGGATAAGGACAGTACAAAATAATGATTGGATTGGTTTTTATGGAAACTTGGCTGGTGCATTTATCGGAGCGGCAGTCACTGTATTTATTTTCAGAGAAACACTGCAATCTGGTAAAAAAAGTGAATCTGAGGCCCGCAGGTATCAAGTCATACCTTTTCTAAATGCAGAAATGGAAATCATCCCCTTTACATCAGTTCCACTATCAAATATTACGTGGATGTTTTTTGATAGCCATAATCAAAACCCTCATTTTGCTATTAAGCTCAACATTTTTAACATTGGACAAGGTTTAGCTGCTGATTTCAACATAAGAATCGACGGATATAGTTGGACACAACAGAGCCAGGCCGTTACATTTATTCAGCAGACAGGAATGCTTACAAAGCATATTTCTTTACCTATCCCCATTCAAGATAATTGTGAATTAACTATTCGTTTTAAATTTATTGATATAATTGAAAATGAATACGAACAAATTTATAAGATTAATATACTAAATCCATCTGATACTCCACAAATTATTTATAGTCATCGAGACAGACCCAAATTGGTAAACACCAAACAATAGTTATGTCTTAAAGAAATTCGATTACCTTGAAATTTTTCATGATGTGCATGACAAGCAAAACAGAAAAAATAGTGATCTTAGTTGGTTGTAAGAGAAGAACAAAAGAAACACGTTAAATTATTATAGTTAAAAAGAACCAGTTCGTAAGGAGTGCTAATATTCATGTATGAACGCCCAATAATCAAAGAAATGTTTGCCACAGAACTGAGACTATCAAAGACAAACCCTAGATTCCCCAAACCTGTTGATAGTGAAGAGGAGGCCATTTTAACATTTTTTAGTTTGAAAAGAGTTGGTCCTAAGAAAATTGAAGCTCTCATTCAAGATATTATAGAAACTGAAGGTGTCCTGCAAGATTTTGTAGTACTGCACACTAACAATGAATACATTGTTTATGATGGAAACAGAAGATTGACAGCTTTAAAACTGCTTATTAATGATACAGCCAAAATTATAAAAACAAAGTATCCAAGCACATATCGTTTCATAGAGAAAGTAAAACATAGTATAGATGTTAACAGTTTAGTTCTTTATGCTAAAGTGTATACAAACCCAGAAGCGATGGCAAACCATGTAATAAAACTTCACTCCGGAGAACAAGCGGGGGCAGGTCAGATTACTTGGGATTCCAATGAAAAAAACACTTTTACTGCTCAATTCATCGGACAACAATACAATATAGGAAATATGATTTACAGAAAACTAGAATCCGATATAAAAAATAAAAAGCTCTTTGATAACATAAATAATAAAGGCTATGCTACCACTTTCGAACGTATATTTGGCTATTTGGATATTAGAACTAGAATATTCAATCTTGAACGTGGTATCAAAGTGGACTTAGATAACAAAAAACATTTTGATAAGGTTTGCGAGATGATTGAATATTTTATATCAAATGAAGCAACGGTCGGCGATGTCTATACTGCTGATTTAGCCAGCAATTTTTTCAAGAACATTTCACCCATTGTTTCTGAGTCAGATGCTAATGATGAGAGTGGTTCAGATGCTCGTTCTGGTGCTGGGGTTGGCTCTGGTGCTGGGGTTGGCTCTGGTGCTGGCTCTGGCTCTGGGGCTGGGACTGGCTCTGATGCAAGCAGAGCTGGAAATGAATCAGAAAACTATGCTCTCATATTAAACTTAAAATCTACAAAAAAATCCCTTAAGTTGTATAATGATTTTGACTTAAATGAATTAATTGATGTTGCGACTGATTCTAACGGAGAAAACTTATTAAACCAAGTAGTGTTTAATTCGAATGGAAATTTGATAAAAGAGAAACATATTTTCTCCGGAGATGCACAAGTTGGGGTTTACGCCATACAGGTGAAGTTAGAAAATAACGGTCACTCCGTTTCAAAGAGCGTTGAAATTAATGTTTCTCTATCTAATAAAGGCATCAAAATAAATCAACCTAAAAATGAGTTTTTTAAATCTCTTACTGCATTTACTGATGACGAAGTAAATATTAATATAAATAGTAATGTTAATATGTTAATTGATGAGATCCAATCGTTGGAGAATGCTCAGGACTACAGATACATGATAGCTTCATCAGTCAGGCAGCTGTTAGAATTATCAATAGACAAAGTAATAAAAGAAAAAAACCTTACAAACCATGGCAATCCTAAGCAGAATTTAATTTTCTTAGTCGAACATTTATCTGAGAGGACGTTACTGACTCAAGTATGTAATGGTGATAACAAGCTAAGATACCAGGCTGTTAAGAATTTATTAGGTTCAATAGAATCTGACAAATTATACGATTACTTAAATCTTATAACTCATAGTAGTTATGCTGCCATGTACGACGAATTAGTGGAAAGAGTTAATTTAAGAATTACACCAATCTTAGTATTGTTCCATAACTACTTACTCTTACCTTGAGTTTTTGCTGGCCAAGTAGGAATGATATCTGCTATTATTACACTGAGGTGATCACAACTATGGCCATTTTATCTCCCTTAAGATATCCTGGTGGTAAAGATAAAACTTATAATTATATTAGACATCTTGTTAATATAAATAATATATCAACATATATAGAGCCATTTGCGGGAGGGGCTGCTGTTGCTCTTCGCTTACTTGTAAATAAGGATGTAAAAAAAATTATTATTAATGATTATGATCGTGGAATTTATGCTTTGTGGAATACTATTGTTACTGAACCAGAAAGGTTAATTCATCTTATTCAGGTTACACCAATTGATATGAATCAATGGTATATACAACGAGAAATTCAAAAACAAAAGGGTAGTATTGATGAAATATCACTAGCTTTTTCAACACTTTTCTTAAATCGAACAAACAGATCAGGAATTATTAAAGCAGGTGTTATCGGTGGTAAAAACCAAGATAAGATTGATAAGTTGGATTGTCGATTTAACAAAGAATCTATTATAGAAAAAATTAAGTTAATTGCTTCTTACTCCGATCAAATAAAAGTCTGTAATTATGATGCAAAGGATTTTATTGAAGAAGAGATTAAGAAAACGCGATACTCGCTTACTTTTTTTGATCCGCCTTATTATGATAGAGGACCTGACTTATACACTAATTTTTATTCACATGAAGATCATGTTGAATTGGCAAAGATCATAAAAACAAAGATGAAAAACAGATACTGGATCCTTACTTATGATATTGCTAATGAAATTGAAAAACTTTATTATAAACAACTTTACACAAAATATTACTTAAATTATTCAATTGCAACCCCTACTAAAGGTCAAGAGTTTATGTTCTTCTCAAATAAAACTGAAACAGGAGAGATTCAAAACTTTTTGCAGATAGTGTAGATGATGAGATTTATTAGTTAAAAAAAAAATTTATGTTATCAAGGTATTTAAAATATACAAACTACTACCAAGGAAGAATAAATGGTCGAGGAGGAAAAGAAACTTTCTCCCATTGAAAGTCGCTGTTGTGGTATTATCCCCTTTTAGTAGACAAGAGAAAAAAGACATCTGTTAAGATGGACTTAATCTTGCCAAACGAAGGGGATTTTTTATGGCTAAAAAAGGACAAACTTTCCGGCGGTACTCCTTGGAATTGAAATTGGAGGCGGCCCGGCTGGTCAACGAGGAACACATGAGTATACGTGAAGTGGCGAAACGTTTGGATATTCAAAATAAATCTCAGGTACAAGTATGGGCTGCAAAAACGAAACAGGGAATGAGTCTAGAACCTGCTACATCCAAACGGGGACGCCTTAGAACCAAGTTTTCCAGTATGGAAGAAGAGATGGCATACTTGCGAGCGGAGATTGAATACTTAAAAAAGCAGTATCCAAATCTACACAAGGAGTGACGAGTAAAGCTGCCAGATTTCAAATCATAGAGGACCTGCGAGCACGCCATGGTCTGGCTTGGCTCTTGAAGTTAGCTGCGGTTTCCCGTTCGGGCTATTATAAGTGGAGAAAAAGTAGACAGGCGACAAGCGAACGTAGACAAAAAGAACATGAATTGGAATCACACCTGCTTGCCATCCATCGCGTGCATCCCTACTTTGGTTATCTTCGAATGACGGTAGCTTTACGGAGGGAAGGCCTTAGAGTCAACCACAAAAAGGTGTACCGATTAATGAAACAATTAGGCATCTGTTCTGTCATTCGAAAGAAACGTCGATTCTTTGGAAAACAAGCTTCTGTGGTGAATCCAAATCGGCTTGAGCGCAAGTTTCGGGCGGATACGCCACGAACGAAGCTGGTTACCGACATTACCTATATTCGTGCTGGAGAACATTTTGTGTATCTCTCTGTTATTCAGGATTTATACAATAACGAAATTGTAGCGTGGCATCTTTCTGAACGAAATGACCTTGCTTTAGTTCATGAAACGCTGGATAGACTCCGTCAGCACGTGGATCTAAGTGGCGTAATCCTGCACTCGGATCAAGGATTTCAATATACCTCGAAGCCGTTTAACCGTAAACTGAAACAGCTCGGCATGCTAGGCAGTCACTCCAGGCGTGGAAATTGCCTAGACAATGCCTGTATCGAGTCTTTTTTCTCTCACTTAAAGACCGAGAAAATATACTTGAATAAGGCGGCAAATAAAGCAGAGGTTGAACAACAAGTGAGAGAATACATATTGTTTTACAACCAAAACCGATTTCAGAAAAAACTAAACGACCGTTCCCCGGTAGAATACCGGGAAACGGCCGCAGCTTAAATCTTGTCTTTTTTTGTACTGTCTACTTGACAGGGTTATGACCATTGCAGCGACTTTTTTTATTTATTGTTCTAACTCTACATGCCAACATTACAAAAAGGAGAGATCCGATCCGGATGAAATAGAATTATGGGGAAACAACCTCTTAAGAATGTAACAGATTATGTAGGCACCATGGATATTGAGAGAATTATCTCTTTAGAACTGTGACTGACATTAAAATACACACAAAAGCGTCATTAATACATATGTCTAATCTGTTAATGTTTTGACGATCGAAAATTATACAATAGCGGCTCATCCTTCTTAACTATTTTTGAAGAAATGCCAAAACGACCTTTATAATCGAGATGGTCCCTCCAATGAAACAAAATCATCCTAACTAATTGATTCCCGACAAAACAAAAGAGTAACATAGCATATTCTCTTGTTTAGTCATTGTTATGACTTGTATATAAACCAACAGACATTCCTTGGTCTAAAAGTGTATTTTGAGTGGCTGAATGGTTAGGTACTGCTTTTATTAACATTAAACTGAAAAATACGTAGACCTCAATTCAAATATATCAATTTGTCGTAAAGGATTACAAAAGTACTTTTTTTTATGGTTATGGTCTCTCTGTTCCTTATCTAACACAACTGCAGAGATAGTAGTTGTCGTATTTGATCCATGTTTCTACGCTTATTCTTTATCCTTGTAATAGAGAAAAAACCTTTCGACCAAGGCTTCTTCTCATGTAAGATCTGTAAACAGACTTGGACCTCTGACCACAACCCTATCAAGAAAGGGATGAGTACATTCGTTCCCTTTGTAATTAATTTCATTAGGTTTTTGTACACATAAATGATCTCTAGTACTTAAAATAGTAGTTGACCACTAGTTTTTTATTGAGGGATTTTTATTGCTTTACGTACAATTTTGGATGGAAAAAACTTTTTATGAATAGCTTTACATTTAGTTAAATTTTTAAATAGACTTGCCAATAACGAATCTGAATATTCTCCTTCAACTATGTCCATGAGTTTAGATATGGTAGAATCAGTTGCTATTTTAATATTTTCTATATCTTCATCAGTCAAGATCATATTGCTTGACTTAATAATTTCTTCCACTTCACGATAGACAAGATGAATTACAAAACGGTTCCCGTGATATGCATAAAGTTTCTCTCGTCCAGTCCATGCTAATTGTTTTTGTGATAGGTCATTTTCAACTACACGTAATACTTGTACTAACTTCCATAATTGAATAGCGTCAACAGAGGGGTTGAATAAAATCTTATAAGGAGCTTTGGTAATATCATCCCAAAGTTTACCGATTTCTCTTTTGGCTTGTACAGTCAAATCGATGTCTTCTTGATAACACGCACGTGCAACAGTAGCTTCCAATATATCAAAGGAGTTTACATTACCATTTCCTGTTTCACCAGATTTATATACATACGATACTTGATGCAGGTTAAGCTGATCTTTAATTCTATCTTGTTCGGGATCTAATGCTAAAAAATCCCTTTTTTCTATTCTGTTTTGCGTGTTAGTGTTTCTAGTGACATTCTTTGCAAAATGTTCTGGACTATCTTTTACAGAAATAAATCGTATCGGTACTCTTGCAAGTTCCACTTTTTCTGCGGCAGTTCGAGCGGCGCTAGCAATTGAACCAACTGTTTGAGCCCCATTAACAATAACCATATCTACGACCTCAAAAATGCCTGCGTCTCTTGTATTGCCACCAATTGGCTTTTTCTTTATGGTTGAACATAGGGCGGTTATCCCGTTGTTATAATACCAAAAGTTCTGAGGCTCATCTTTTAGTGTTTTAATAATGCTGTTGTTTACATCTGTATCTCCGAGAAACATCCTAATATTTGGTGCAAATAATTGAGGATAGTGTTCCTCCCACCAAACGGCAACATCACTTGCTGCAACCTGACCATAATAGGCCTTGTAAGGTTCTTCAACATTTCCCCAGTTACTCAGTGCTATGTCAAGATTTATTGGTTGACCTTGAGCACCCTTTGCAATCATATTATAGATACTAGATTGCTTTAATGATTTAAAACTTGCAAACTCCGATGCATCATTTAATTCTTCTAAAAATGAGTTGCTATCCTCAATAATATCTTCACTAATACTTTCTTGACCAGTATAGACCAAGAGTATCATAAACTTAGTTCCCGCATCAGTTAAGGCAGCTTCTATTTCGGGCTGTCTGTTTTGTATTTTCTCATTGAAGCGATGGAATCTAGGAAAAGTTAAGTCTTTTATTCCTTGTTGAAACTTTTGAAAATCACCACGCACAACACTTCCAGTCCCATCTTTTTTCCACTTAGTTTGGATCAAATACAAAATCTTTTCTTTAGAGTTGAAATAAATTGCATCAATACCATTATCTTTGTACCCATCAGTAACGGCGTTTGCTGCTTCTTCTGGCGTAGTTTCGCTCAGAGCCATAATTGTATATGCAGCAAGTGCACGAGTCAAAAATGCATCTTCTCTTTCTTCTGCAGATTTTGTTTTGTAGTCCTCAAGATCAATAAGCCCATCAAATGTTTCTAACAAGTACTTCCTAATTACACCAACATGAAACATGCTCATAGTACATAGATCCCCCCGCGCAATAATATTGATTTTATTTTGCAACTAAGCTGAATATTTACTATTGAAAACATTCGATATCTTCTTGTGTTTAAGGAATGATTTCAACGCTTATCCCCCCTCTTTAAAGCGTCAGGCAAACTGGGTAAAGACGTCATGAACGGACGGGTCCTACTGGCTCCCTCCTATCTTATATAGATCCGCACCCAAATTCAATATAAGTGTTTATCTCTTCAATTGGAGAAACTCATGTTCAGACAACCCATTCACCTTAGCAAGGTGAGATTTCCATATTCAGAGATAACATATATTTAGTCACTTCTGAAAACCAGTATTTCGAGCTCTTTAAGCATCGAGGCTTCATCACGCAGACACTTTTGACGTGTCTCATACGGATATAGCCACTTAATGATGATATTACCTGACTTTTCTTCAAAAAAACCCAAATAAAACTAAGAAGAGACAACACCCGCGCCAACTCCGCCTAACTTAGTTAAAAAATTGTCAATCCAACATTCTATCCCACATGACCTTGCCTCCATACATATTCTAATACTGCTAGTTTTCAAACAATACATTTATTCGCCACCGCCACCATCTTCGCAGGCATCTCTTCCCGCAATCGCCACACAAAGCTCATCGGCTTATTCCCCTCATGACTCACATAATCCGCCTCGCCCAGAAACACAAACGGAGATGTATAGTTATGCTCCTCCTTATACTCCCGCACGAACAACGCAATCCGGTTGCCCGTCTCCCGATGATGAATATACCGTTGCGCCGTAGCCGTATGCTCCGACACCCGGCTCTGTGTCTGCCAATGAAATAAACGTTCATTAATCGCATAATCCTCATACAATGTGGATGGTGAGAAATCCTTATCCGATTTGTTCAACGTAATGAAGAAGATATCGGTCTGTTCATCTGCAAAATACTTCACGCCTTCACGGAAGGCAGGTGATTGCTCGGCATTCCAGTAACCAAAGGCGGCGAGCACTTGGTCAATGGAGTACATACAGTGGATATCCAGTGGACAAGTGTACGGGAATGAATTGCTTTTATCCACAAATCGCAGATGAGCCAAGTTATATTTGAAGATATCCACAAGCTCTGCCCGGAATGCCTCACAATACAGTACACGCTGCACACCGTCTTCGATACTGTTCAGTCCCAGCTTCTCAGGTGCAGCCCGATGGAAGGTGTAATAGAACATGATCAACATGCGACGTTCATCAGCGGTCGTGGGTTCTTTCCCTTTTTCAATATAGTCGATCAGGAACGTTAGCCAGCTTCGGGAGTTGATCGTCAGCACAGATGGAATTCTGCGGATATATTCCTCTTGCTCATTCTCGATAGGCTCTGTCAATCCAGCTTCGGCCAACATACCGCGGAAATACCTTTTTCCCGAACGCCCGCCATAGAATTCAACCAGTGTCATTCCGTGATGTTCCACAAAATGAGCCAGCGTCAGCGGTAATCCCGTGTCTTGCTGGAATGTTTGCAGCTTCTGGATCAACGCTCTGCGATTACGGCTCATCTGCTTCAGATTACGCATGACGTAATCCTTTGCCTGTTTCTCCAACTGAATGAATGTGCCGCGAGGCAGATTCGAGAAGCCGTTCTCGACGTAGTGCGAGATGGAGTGTTTGGTTGTGCCGATCAAGGCCCTGAATTTGTCCTGGAAGCTGTACTCCTGATGGGCTTGTCCAATGAAGTCGAGAACGGTTAGACACTCTTTGCCCTCCGCAATCCGTAGTCCACGACCCAACTGTTGCAGGAATACGGTCAGACTCTCGGTAGGACGCAGGAACAGGATGGTGTTCACTTCCGGAATATCCACGCCCTCATTGTACAGGTCCACGACAAAAATCATGTGCAGTTCCCCTCTCACCAGCTGCCCTTTCACGGAATGACGCTCCTGCTCGCTCGACCCGCCATGCAGGGCCATGGATGGAATGCCCGCTTCGTTGAAGATTTTTGCCATATACAGCGCATGATCCACCCCTACGCAGAACCCAAGTCCCTTTACCTCCTCAAGGTCAGTCACATATTTGTTCAGGCTATAGATGATCTGAGTGGCACGGATTTTGTTGTGAGTGTACAGCTTCTCCAGTTCATTAAGGTCATATCCTTTGCGCGACCACTTTACTTGGGATAGATCCACGGTATCGGTTACGCCAAAGTATTGAAATGGGCTCAGCAGCCTCCGATCAATCGCATCGGTCAGACGAATCTCGGCGGCAATCGTATGATCGAAGTAGGCGGTAACATCTTTGCCATCCATCCGTTCAGGAGTCGCTGTTAGTCCTAATAAAATCTGCGGTTCATAATGTGACAATAACTTTTGATACGAGGGTGCTGCCGCATGGTGAAATTCATCAACAATGATGTAATCGTAATAATCCCGACTTGTGATCTCTGTCAGCTTCATGGAGTTAAGGCTCTGAATGCTAATAAATAGATGGTCTAGCGCCTCGGCCCGATGGTTCCCCACATGCAGCTCGCCAAAGTTCATATCCTTCAGGATGTACCGGAACGTATCACGGCTCTGTTTCAGAATTTCTTCTCGATGTGCGACAAATAGAATTTTTGCTCCCGTGTGACTTGCCAGGAATCGCTTGTAGTCGAAGGCTGAGATAACCGTTTTGCCAACGCCTGTGGCAGCAACGATCAGGTTACGGTTTCGTCCATACAGCGTACGCTCGGCGTGCAGCTGTTCCAGCACTTCCTTTTGATAATCGAAGGGCTGGATGTCGAGATGAAACTGGTTGGATTGATCTTTTTTACGATTCAGAGCCGCCTTTAACTGTGCCTCATGTTCCTCATCCTCAGCCACATATCGCGTGAATTCGCGGTCATTCCAGTAGCTCTCGAAGGTCGCTTCAATCTTGCGAAGCACGTCGAGTGAATCCTTCTCCGTCACCTTGAGGTTCCACTCCATACCACTGGTTAGCGCCGGGTTGGACAGGTTGGAAGAACCAACATAAGCTGTAGTGAATCCAGTATCGCGGTGGAAAATGTACGTTTTGGCGTGTAGTCGTGTCACTTTGGTATCATAGGAAATCTGGATCTCTGTGTTAGGCAGTTTGCTGAGTTCGGTAATGGCCTTGAGGTCGGTTGCTTCCATATAGGTAGTCGTGATAATCCGCAACTTCCCACCGCCCGCCGTGAATTGCTGAAGCTGTTCCAAAAGTAGACGAAGCCCGCTGAATTTAATAAATGACACAAGCCAGTCGATCCGGTCTGCTGTCACGATCTCTTTTTGCAACTCCAAAAGCATACTCGGCTCGGACTTCGCGCCTGTAAATAATGAGCTTTGAGCGATAGGTGTATCTGGGCGAATAATTTTCGAATCCCGTACAGCCCGAATACTGTTCAGCTTGGAATACACATGGGTCAGTACCTCTCCCTGCTCATCCAGCTGCAACTCGCTATACTCCTCTTCCCCAAGCGTACCTTTCAAAGTAGCAATAATTTCATTACATGTGCGGATCTGCGCAAGTACTGCTGCACTGTCTTCGGTTTGTTCTCTCACAATCTTCAGTGCTCGCCGGGTTACCGCAGCCAAATACGTGGACAGTAGTTTCCGAGCTTCCTCCGCATCCAACTTCTCGGTCCCAACGTCATACACATCCGGGTTCAGAGCAGAAATCTCCTGCCTGGTGATGGTGTTGATAAGCTGTTCATATATGCCCTGTTTCATGGAAATACCTCGTGTGGGTGTAGGATGGTTGTGGATTAGTCTGTATGTACAGGTTATAGCTATATATTGCTTCTTCTATATTATCGTCCAACATGTGGAAGATTTCATTAGTTGTTTGATTTCATAGGAAAAAGCACCTCTACTTGTGGTCTGGTAGAAGTGCCTGAATCTTAATTATTGTGTTTCACTTAAACGTTGTTTGGATTAATATAACACCAATTATTATTGTAGGATGCCTTTATCTTTTTCATATCTTCCAAATTGTAAAACCAATCTTCCTCAATCCATACTCTTGCATCGGGGAATTCGCTCAGAAAAGCAAAAAGGAATTTAAATAATAAATCCTCATTATCATCAAAGTCATCAGAAACTACTGCTTTAAAATATTCATTTTGCGTATTATCCCAGTCATAAGTAACGGTTTGAAATTCATATGGTTCATCATATACACTAAAGCTAAGCGTCCTTGCGTAATTTTCCTTGAATGGCGTGTCGCTTATATATAGTCGAGTATATTTTAATGAACCTTCGCTATTGTAAGTTTCTTCATCGTTATCAAATAAAAGTTTCTCTTTTATACATATATTATTAATAGTACTCAATAAATTACTTGCTGATATGCTTTCTCCACGTTTAAATAATACAAAAGATGACATTCCCATTATTTCAATACTCCTCCTAGCTCTTCGAGTGAATTCACAACAGTTACACCTTTACTATTGAATTCTTTAATCATTTTATCTGTTTGCTTATTTGCGGTATCAAAACTTTCATCAATATACAGCACGACCCTTCTTCCCTCATAGTTAAAAAATTGAGAGTTATTTGGATTAACGTACTTATCGATTTGATCCATTTTAACAGAAGATATTGACTTCTTAACCTCTATGATTTGATTGTGTGTCATAACATCAATATCTCCCGCAGGTTTGCCAGTGGATATATTATCTAACTTTAGTCCAAATCCTGTAACTTCAACTTTTCCCTGAACAAAATCTCCTACTTTACCTTCAATTGCTTTGCCGGAATTCCTACTATTCATCGCACTTTCAATTGCATTTGGAATATTTTTAGGGTTTTGATCAACCCAGCTAATTGTATTCCCTGAGGGATTAGTGAATTCAACCTCTATTCCCTTATTAGTTTTAGTCTTTACAGGTTCATTGATTTTAGGTGGACTTCCCTTTTCACCCGACTCCGACTTACCTCCACCCGATCCTCCCAGATCGCTATGCTTATTCTCAACAGCCCGAAACGCTTTGCCGAAGAAAGCATAGGCCAGTACCTGACCTGCCATCGAGCCGCTGTAATAGCCCAATCCATCCTGATTGACCTGTTTCTTCTGCTCTTCTACAAATTGCTCCACATCAGATCTGGCCGTACCGTTACCCCAATATGCATCCCAAGCAAACTTAATCCCTCTGCCAGCATCGACCACCTTACCTAAAGTCAAGGCATAGGCCAGACTGCCCACCGTACTTAACGGATTATCGGCGAAGGCCTCCACCGTCTGCCCTATTCCGGTTACCGTTTCTCCAACTGAACCATCCGCAAGCCCCTTAGCAAAGGTCTGTTTAAGTTCCTCAGGAATATACAAGGCGACCTCGCCTGAGCCATCAGTTGTCCTGAAATTATCTGCTACATAGTTAAAATACTCCTGAATTTTATTTAAAAGACTCAGTGTCGTAGGGAACACTTCTTTCACTTGCATAAAGTCCCAAAAGAATTTTTCCCCTGTAACACCCGACCAATCAGATTGCAACAGGTAGATTGATTTTTCCAGTTCCCAGACGATCCGCTCCAGTTCCTGCTTCTTCTGTTGAACAAGCCGTGCTTTCTCCTCTAATACATCGGGATGAACCTCAATTCGCTGCATTCCATCTTCACCGCCAACCTGACCATAGTATATATGCCTAAATTTTAACAAGTCAGAAAGAGGATTGGAATCAAACGAGGGATTCATTTTCTCATAGGTTAGAAGGCAGTCCAGCTACATCCTTTAGGAGATAACTTTTCGCATAAATGCACACATGTTTCATTACAGCTATTTTCTCTCGTTGTTTTAAACATCACCATAACAACTACTTTGTAAGAATGTCTCTCATACAAAACAATCAAATCTTAGCTTGAATTCTATCTGTCTTTACTCTGACTATTCTGGATAGAGCGTTTTCACTTCCTTAATCCAACTCAACGTGGAATGTAAAATATTATAGATTATTCTTATTTCCTATACTTTTAAAGTAGATCCATCTACAACTGATAGTGTCTAGAATAAAGATTCCTAACCTATAAACACAATTACCTCTTTACGTTGGAAAGCCCGCGGTAAAATATCTCGAAGTCCCGCTATCCTTTCGTATATTTTATTTTTTTGTTCTTCGTTTAAATTCGTTTCTGCCCATTCTTTTAGACATCAATAATCATGGGCACATCTTCCTCCTCTACATCAACACCAGTTGAAAAAAGATTTATCCATTTAAATTCTAATGATTGAATAGCAGGCTGCGTTAAAAGCTTGTTGTAATTCAGGTGTATCACCATCTAGTCTAACAACAAGTTCTTAATGCCCTTCCAATTTTTCATTTTGAATCATACCATCTTCAGGCCTCTTCACCAATTCAGCTAAGGAAGTTATACTTCTTACCTCTTAATCCTTTTCATAATACTTTACGATCTCTTCTGGTTCCTGTGTTTCCAGAGTAATCTCACCTTTTTCAAAAAGGATCATGTACGGATAAGTGCTCATATTAAATATCTGTTCATAATTGAATTGTTGATCGTCGCGAACATTATAGAAATTCACATTGGTGATTGGTCCTTCTTCCCTTAGCTTCTGATTACTAATATAATCCATGTTCGTCTGCAAATCAGTAATGAAAGAGCGCTCTGCGGGTTTATCCGTAAACACAATTAGTGAAGCATCATTAACTTGATACTGGGTCAGATATTCAATGGCTTTCTCTCTATTATCCGAACTACATCCTGCCATCAGTAGAACCAACAGACACAGTATCCCATACCTTTTCCACACCCAAAATCACTCCCAAAACTTATAAACTGGTTAATATATGTTACAGATCCAATAAGCTAAACTTTTTTCCAGAAGGGAGCATTCCCACTTGAACAAAAAAAGTATCATCATTGCTATAATCATCGGCCTTATTGTGTTCGTTCTCCCCATCATACTGTACTTTTCAGTTGAATTGTCTGAGGAATCCGCACCGTCTGAACTTAACACTCACTCTCAATATGAACCAAAACTGAAAAAGAGTTAATTCATGATCACCATGAGTTAACTCTCTCTTGTTGTCTATCCGAATGCTCTCTTCAAATGCTCGTAAAATCTCAATGGATCCGCATAATCCGGCAATCCTGCCACCTGACCGTCGCCGAGTTCGAGAATGATCCAGGATCCGCCCTCCTGCTTGGCGAAGTCCATCGTGAAGAAGCGGCTTTCAATCGTTCTAGCAATTTCCATAAATGAACCTAATCCTTCCATGAACGCCGCATCCTGTCCTTCGTCCCAATAGTTCGATATATAGACAGGTTTCCCATCCAAAATAAACACCCGCATCTCCCGGGACAATGGCATGCCGCTCTGGTCGTGGTAGGACAGAAACTCGAGCGGAACGAATTCCCTGAATACGAGCCCTTCATTCAAGTCTTCGCCCTGTAACGTTATAAAGTTATGTACGACCTGCCTCACATGCTCATCATCCACAGCACTTGGAATGAAGCAGGCTTCCTTCCACTCGTGTTTACGGGATTTCACATAATCCTTCACAATAATGGGCTGCTCTCCGAACTGGCTCACCGCTGTCTGAATGGCATCCGGGGAATCTTTTACCTCGGACATCGGCACCCAGACCGAACGCGGCGTGTGTCCCTTGATTTTTTCATATGACTCAGGCAAGTAGTAGCAATGTTTATATTGTTCAGGTGTGTTGATCAGATAGAGGTCTTTCAAGGCCAGCGCTTCATATAGTCGTGCATACTCTTGAGGTTTCAACATCCAGCCACGGTACAGTACATCTTCCGGCTCCGGAGCATTCCTGAGTCGCTTGGTCGCGAGATCCGGACGCTGGTTCACCATGAGATCCTCCAAGTTAATCAGCCCCACCTCGAAGCCAAGCTGCTTCGTACATTCATATTCCTCTTCATAACTCTCGTCCACCTTCTTCTCATCCAGCGGTGAACTGCCATATATAATGATCATGCCTACCTCCTTCTTGTTCGTCACTCAAATATTTGTGTGAAGAAGCTCTGGTTCGCCTTTTTTTCGAATAAAATATTGATGAAGCCCTAATCTCCGTCTCCACCACCAGAGTCACCGGCTGCTCCGGAACCTCCTCCATCCGTTCCATGACCATGCCCACCGGGATGGCCCCCAACATGATCACGCGAATGTTGCTTTCCGTTCGTATCGGAACTATCGCTGTCTACCGAGCTACTTCCATACGAACCGGATTCCAGACTTCCTGCAATGTAATTCAAACGTTCGTAAGGATACTCTGCCGCGAGTAGGGGACGGTAATCTTCACGACGATGCAGTGTCAACCGCAACATTGGTGTGTGCAAATGAGATGAGTCTGCTGGGACGGCTGTTCTCTCGCTCTTAAGCTGTACCAGCAGACTCAATTCAGGATCTGTATGATCCTCAAGCTTATTCCAATCTGTCTTGCGCGCACAGCGTGAACCAATCCGCAGAACCAATGCTGTCTGCAGAATGCGTTCCATCGTCTCGGCAGGCTCATGCAAACGATCTGCTGGAATGCCCTGTTTGTACCGTCTGCGCCAGCGATTCACAGATGCTGCCCATTCTCGGGCTGAAGGAGCAATCTCCCTTACTGGCAGTATGATGCGGACCAGTAATGTAAGTATGACGGCTAGAATCATCGCTGCTGATCCTCTTGAATCACTCGGCTCCGCCAGGGTAATCGCAACTAGTAGTCCTACTCCTGCCATATGAAACGGCCAACGGAAACGTATTCGTCTCACAGCAAACAACCATAGCAACAACGAAACGCCCAAACTAATGCCTTCTTCAATGCTTAATTCTTCTGTCATACACAACGAACCAGTTAGAATCCATAACAGCGGAAACACGATGCCAACGAGCAATCGAAGCAGGATCGGTGTACGAACCAGACCCTCCCAATCTCTATTCTTACGGATCTGAGCTGTCCACCGCTGTAGCCCCTGTCCGAGTGCCTTCTCCTTGCGGCGATAATGCTGCATCTCTTCCGTCTGCGAGCTTTGTTTCGAGCTTGGGCCCGCAAGTTCATCCAGACGAAATTTCCGGTTAGCGAAACCGTAGTCCTTCAGCAGCCATTGAATGAGTTCTTTCTCATCAGCAGTCACCTCCGCTGTAGGAAGTTCATGCCGATATTCCAGCGTTACGTCCGGTGCGTACTTGTCCTCCCGGTACCGACTCTTAGCCTGTACGATTCGCATGGACAACACACCTGAGCGGGTTAAGGCAAACAAGGAAGCCAGTGTATCCCTTAGCTTGATCTTCCCCTTACTCCGCAGATAGGCAAGAAACAACGGATCAGCTTGCTCCACTTCCTCGTCAGTATATGTACCTTTGCGCAGTCGATCTCGAATCCAGAACAGTAACTGCAGTACGAACACAGCAAGCAGCACCCACATCAATTGTTCGCCAGCACGATGAATCCAACCTTCCTGCAGCATGGTCGTTTGTTCTTGTACTTTGGCCTCATCATGAGCGAAAGCTGTATGTGCGAATGACAACAAAGATTGCTTCACAGGATGAACTCTCTCTCCTTCCTGGATACTCCTGATTGTGGCTACTCATATAAACCTATCCGGATCATGATTGAGTCGAGATTTAATGTAAACTAATGCCTGATAATTCGCTGAACGATTCAGCATTATTCCAGATATCCCCTTTTCCACTATACAAGAAAGTATAGCTAACCCGTATCTTTTTCTCATGATCAATTGATTCCAATATGCTGATAATCGCGGATCATCCATATGAAATTCTGAGCAATATTGATCTGGCACTGCATCTCGTTTGAATCCATCCTGCTACTTCCGGTCTGTGTCCATTTTCAATATAAAGGAATTTTATCATTTCTTTGTAACTACTTTACTCCTTTGAACGTTTACAAAGATAGAAATGTGGTTGACCCCAAATTCCACACGAAAAAGAGGCGAATCTCATGCGCTGGCTGAAGCCATCTGATCATAAAGCGGTACAAGAACAATCCCCCTTAAAGCTTGATTCCTGTGTAAAAAGTAACACAGATCGTAGATGGCGCCTCGCGGTCACTTCTACTTGTTTAACCACAATCCTTTTGACCGGGCTGGGCCACGGCTCCATATCATATGCAGCAACAAATCCGTTGCCATCCGGCAGTACATCTACCGTCCTTACCACACCAACAGCCACAGAAAACAAACTTCACTATACCGCTATGGAAGGTGCTTATTATTATACAATCGCACTGCGAAGTGACGGTTCCGTCTGGGCTTGGGGTCGCAATATGTTCGGAGAGCTTGGTGTCAGTGAAAAAATACGCTACCGCCATACGTCCAGTCCGATTCGTATTCCGGGGCTTGAGCATGTTACGAGCATTTCAGCCTCCGGCAGTGGCAATAATGCAGCCGTTCAGGCGGATGGAACCGTCTGGGAATGGGGTGCTGGTAAACTCCCCTACAAAGTCGAAGGCATCACCTCTGCGAAGGATGTGGTGGCTGGTTCTTTCAACATCGCCCTTCTCCAGAACGGTACGGTCATGTCATGGCAGCGCCCAGGGGCTCAAGTAATCGATTCTGAAGTAAGGCACCGTCCACAGGCAATAAGTGGATTGAAAGATATCATCCAGGTAGGATCAGCTGGCCAACAAGGATATGCCTTGAAGAAGGATGGCTCCGTATGGACATGGAACGAATCAAACCAACCTGGCAAATCCCCGTCCAAACCAACCAAGTTAAAGGGTCTGTCCAACATTTCCTCAATCACTAGGTCAGATACGTCCCTGCTTGCACTGGATCAGAACGGGAAAGTCTGGGGTCTGGACGAAAAAGGCAAACCACTTGCTTTCCACCACAACCTCAGTGTAAAGAAGCTGGACGGAAATTCGTACTATACACTCTTGTTAACCACTTCTGGAGACGTGTATAGCTACGGGCGTACGGTGACAGGTAAAGAAGGCAAAGTAAATCATTTGTCCGGTATCACTGATGTTTCGGCAGGGTATTATCATAGCCTTGCGCTTTCCGCTGATGGAACTGTCTGGGGTTGGGGAGGTGACAAGTATCAGGAGGCTGGGGCACCTGCAACGTCATCTGGAGGCATGGTTTACAAACCCGTTCAGGCCAAGCTCGGCACCGATGTGTATATTAACGATGAATTGTTCCAGTCCATGTATTCAGCTGTCCAGACCTCAAATACCGTCCAAGTTCCCGTCAAAGCCTTAGCTGCAGCAATTGATGCAACATTTGAAGTTCACATGGCGAACGGTTTAATTGAAGGTTATACGTTAAAATATGAGGATCATACCCTCACAATCCGTCCAAACGAGACGAAGGCAATCGTGAAATCTGCGACATCCTCTGCAGCTCAATCCATCTCATTACCAGAACCGATAAGCAATTATTCGGGTGCAACAACCGTACCCTTTGAAGTATTCGAGGGTCTGGGTTTGGATGTGAACTGGGATGTGAAAAAAAGGATGTTAACGATTAAAAGTGTTAAATAGCAACATGAAATTGAAATCTCACGAATTTCCAGGAGGATTACTTTAATGTGGTTTAAAAAAATGATAAGTGCAGGGATGGTCTTATCTGTCCTGCTGCTGCCTACAAATACTCTTGATGCAGAACGTTCCGTACCCGCTGAACCGCTACCTAAGATCGTCAACACTGCAGAAGCTCCCATGAAGTCAGATCCGAATGCTCTTCTCATTCTTCAGACTCATCATGAAGGCCGTGCAGCATACACCGGCAGCTTCACGATGGTTGCTGACAATGGAACACTTGCGGACATCATCATTGAAAATCATAGTAATCATCCCATGTATATGAACCTGTATGTCGACGACTACAGTGAGCCTATAGAGACCACGATCAGCAAAAACAGTGAAAAAACCGTGAATCTCCTTGCCTTACAGGACACTAGTGTCAAAGTATACATCTACAGCAGAATAGGGCATGAAATGGACCTCTCCATACGTGCAGAACAATTCCGCTAAACATTAATCTCTCGAATATTTTACATACCAAAATCCCCTCCACGCGTACGGTTTAGGTTCATTGGAACTTAAATCACACAGCTTGAAGGGGATTTAATTTTATTTTACTTAAATTACTCTACTATAAGACCGTGTATCTCTTAAAACCACTTACTTCTCAAACTGGAACCAGCCAAAGTCAAACTGACTTCCCGGCAGGAAGATAAAGGTTACCTTCTGCACGCCTGATACCTGCTCAAGCTCAAACACCCGCTCCTCATACCCTTCGGACTGCGTGAACTCAACCAGCTGGTTGCTCTGTCCTTCTTCACCTGCGAAGCGGATATGGATCGTGTTTTTATCAATCGGCGAACGGCCATAGATGACGAGCTTCGATGTACCTTTTGCCGTAAAGTCCATATTTTCAAACTCGAGCGATACGTTATTCCCGATACCCTCGACATACTCATCCTGGATCTTGAACGTATCACCGTAGAGATGATCACAAGAAGCGGCCGTGTTCTGCTCGAATGCACGGCTCTGACGCTCGAACGAGAAACCCTTGATATGAATCTTCTGCTTCGTTACAAAGCAGATCGACGTAATCCCGCTCAGTCGCTTGGACAGTTGGTACGTTTCCTCCTGATATACATTCCATCTGGATTCTTTGTCATACACCACATCTGCAAGCATTGTGCTTCCCTCTTCATCCGGCATGCCTTCCCAGATCTGAATGAAGTACTCCTCACTCGACAATGCAAAGATCGGAATCGTAATCGTATCGGAGCCGTACGGCCCGAAGTCGATATTACGGAAGCCCACATGTGTCTCTCCATCCCGGCTTGTCGCTACACCGCGTTCATTACCGTTCCCGACATCACCTTTGGTGTAATCGTACAGTCCGCCAGTAATGAAGCCATACGGATCTTTATAGGCTGTTCCCAGACCCGCTGCTTTGAACTCAAGCTGCGAGATGAGTTTCGTTTTATCCGTACCATTACTGCTCGTTGCCCGAAGACGGAATTCACCATCGCCCAGCGCTGACACGCGTGCTTCCAGTCCATTTGCTTCGACCTTCGCAATGTTGGATTCAATGCCGGCATCGTTCACAACAGCCCACTCAATGTTACGGTAGGAGGTATTCTCTGGATACAGCTTGGCGGTAACCACCATTTCCTGGGTCGACGGATCGAATGCCTGCCCCGCTATGCTAATAATCTCGATTTTCCGCAAAGGAATCTCCTGTGCGCGTCCAGTGAGCACCGGACGTTCCTCGTTCTTCGTCAACGCGGTTTGTCCCTGAATTGCAACAGATGCGGATGCACTCCCTACTTCGCCATCTACTGCTTTCGCTTCAAACTCAGCCACTGCACTTTCCAATCCTTCGGAAGTCACTTCAATCCGGATGCTGCCCGGCTCATGGGTTGCCCCAATGATCGCCATCAGCTTGCCGCTGAACAATCTTCTGCTGAGTCCTTTGTATGGATCGTAATCCGTACTGTCCCCGTTATCCAGACCGAGCAAACGTCCAGCACCTGTCACATTGACGTGTACACGGTTGTTTGCATTTTGCACAAGATTTCCAGCTTCATCTTCCACTTGGATCTCCACGAAAATAAGATCGGTACCGTTCGCTTGCAGTTGACCCTTATCGGCCTGCAGACGAACCTTCTTCGCATCCGTATAGGATCTTTGCACATCGGTTGCAATCACGCTGCCGTTTTCATCATAAGCGATCGCTTTCAGTTCACCCTCTTCATACGGCACTTTCCACCAGCCGACCAGTTGGGTGCCGTTCGCATGATCAATATCATACATTCCGATTGTCTTGCCGTTCAGCTGCAATTCAATCTTCGGCGCATTACTGCACACGCGTACATCGATCAGCTGACCAGGGCTGAAATCCCAGTAAGGGAACAGATGCACCATTGGACTCTTTTTGTAATCGGTCCAGGCCGCTTGGTAGATATAGTAGGAATCTTTCGGAAACGTTGCGGTATCCAGCTGTCCAAAATAGGAATTCTTCGTATGATATGGCGTCGGCTCCCCGATATAATCAAACCCGGTCCACAGGAATTGCCCCAGTGAATACGGTCGATCCCGCTCAGCCAAAATACAGTATTCTGCCGATTTCGCGCCCCAGCTTGTCGTACTGTTCCCCAGCGCGGAGCACTGCTCGTCATCATCTGCCAGGATGGATTGCTCAAACGGGAAATGATAGATTCCACGACTCTGTACAACCGAAGATGTCTCACTGCCATAGATGATCCAGTCCGGATGCTCTTCGTGGTGCTTATCGTAATACTTTTCCGCGTAGTTGTAGCCAGCCAGCTTCACGATATCCGCGCACTTTTGCGCATTTTCCCAAGGCATATAGTTCGAACCGATGGTTACGCCTGCATTGCCTTTTGGATCGAATTCCAGTACATAATCCATCAGCATCCGGGTGACTTCCTGTCCCCGCTCATCTGCGTGGGTATCATAGATTTCGTTACCAATACTCCACATGACCAGACTTGGATGGTTGCGATCCCGCTTCACCCAGCTTTTCACGTCGGTGTGTGCCCATTCCGGGAAAAATCTCGCATAATCATATGGCGTTTTGGCTCTTTCCCACATATCGAAGGCTTCCGAGACGATTAGCATGCCCATCTCATCCGCGAGCTCCATGAATTCTTTGGCAGGCATATTGTGCGCGGTCCGGATGGCGTTGACGCCCATGTCCCGCAATAGATTGAATCTTCTGCGAAGTGCAGTCAGGTTAAAAGCGGCCCCGAGCGCGCCCAGATCATGGTGTTCACACACACCATTCATTTTCATTTTGACCCCGTTCAGGTGGAACCCTTCATTCGCATCCAGCTTGATGTCCCTGAAGCCGATACGTTGGGATACCGACTCGATGGTCTGCACGTTTTGGTCGGGACCCCTCAATTGCAGCTCTGTTACCAGTTCATACAGGTTCGGTTCATCCGTGCTCCACAGTTTCGGGTTCTCCACCACGAGCTGCTGACTGTCCGTTACTGCATTCGCATCTCCATCAGCAGCTGCCTTAACCTCCGCTTTGTTGGAAGCAATGACCTGACCCTCATGCCGGATCGTATGCACAAGCTGTGCGTTCTGATCAAGGTTCAGCTCCGTATCCAATTCAACCTGCCAGCCCGATGGCTGCTGCTTGATCGAGACATAGATGCCATCGGTCACAATGTGATTGCGGTCTCTCGTTTTGAGCCATACATTACGATAGATCCCGGCCCCGGAATACCATCTGCTGTTGGGACTTTGGTGAACCACTTTCACGACAATCTCATTATCGCCTTCCACCAATGCATTCGTGATTTCATGTTCAAAGGCGGAATATCCGTACTTCCATTCCCCTACCAGTTGGCCGTTTACATAAACGGAAGAGTCCATGTAAACGCCGTCAAAACAAAGCAGAAGCTGCTGCTCATCCTTCGTGTACGGGAATGTCTTGCGATACCATCCAATGCTGTCCTCGTACAGGTCGAGTGTATTGTAGATCAGCCAGTCATGGGGAAGTTCCACAGGTTCAAACGCCAGTCCTTCAGGCCCCGTAACATCCAGGTTGCTCTTGGCAAATTGCCATCCATCATTAAAAAGCTTTTTCTGGTTCATCGCTATTCTCACTTTCTGTGTGATTTATGATTGCGGTTACAAAAGAATAAAGATCCGCACCGATAACCTTTTCGGAATATATGCGGCGAGACATTAACACTCCATCCGATTATACCATCTGACCAATCCTAGTACGTCAATTTTATGCATATTTTGGTGAGAATATATGAACAATCCACACCTGTGATTCTCCTCTTGGGATGGTATGACCAGTGCTCTTCTCCGGCTGAGAGTTCATATTTGAACATATGGATATTCCTTTATACCTATTTTTAATATCTTTAAGGTCAGTCTTAGGATTCAAATTCAGGAAACAAAGAAGATATCCATTATTCTGTAAATCAATTCCTGTAATATCTTGTAGGTCTATGTTAGATTATCCATTGGAATAAAATCACATCTATAGATAGGGGACATGGAACATGAAGAAGAGATCTTGGGTATTATCGATTATTATGAGTTTTGTTTTGCTGGGCGGGGTATTCGCTCCTGCTGGTTCCTATGCAGCTGCAGCGGAAGACACCACCACTACATATTCGGAAGATAACTACACGGAAGTGGACACGTCGGAACAAGAGCCGATTCCTAGCGCTGACGAGGAAGATTTTTTGGACTACATGCTCGCCCTGGAGAAAACAACGGTTTATGAGAAAAAGGCTCTGGATTCCATTGGCAGCACGTATGTTACATCCGCCAACCGCAAATCCATCTTCCTGAAATTGAACAATACTGCGGTTCCCAATTACACCAAGTATGTGTCCATGCTGAAGCAGATCAAGCCGGAGAATGCGGAACTGAAAAAAATCCATGCCAAACTCGTCAAAGGAAGCTACGCACAGCTTGAAGGATACCTGTTGTTCAAGAAATCCGTTTCCAAAACAAAAGTAAACAGTGCCCTTCTGAAGCAAGGCAATGCCAAAATTGACACAGGCATCAAAATCCTTGAGCAATACAAAAAAGAAATCCAAGCATACTCCAAAGAACTGGGCTATGATTTTTAATGAAGCAAACTCCAGTCGGATAACCTGGGTAAAGGTATGATAACAGCACTGGTTTTTCATTTTAAATAAAATGAGATTTCAGGAAAAAAAAGTGTTTTCTTTTGCCGGGATAATTCGTATAATAGCCGTATAATCAAAAGGCTATGCTGCCGAAAGGTACAACCTCGTGAACAATGGAGGTTGTGCCTTTTTTGCGTTTTCATGGCCGAAGTCATCTGAATTTCATCTATAAGGAGTGATTCAACATGATTCTTGAAGCCATTTACCACCGTCCCAAATTGAACTGGTCCTATGCCTACGACCGCTCCACCATGCACCTTCGTCTTCGTTCCAAACGCGGGGATCTGGACGCCGTCATTGCCATCACCGGGGATAAGTATGCGTGGGAGCAAACCATCACCCACACCCCCATGCGAATCTTTGCCCGGGATGAGCTGTTCGATTATTGGGAAGTCGAGACCCAGCCTCCCTACCGGAGACTGCGTTACGGCTTCCAGCTGGTCGAGGGAGAGAACAATGTATGGATGACCGAACGGGGATTCGAGGACGCCCTGCCGGATCATCCGCTGGAGTTCTTTGATTTTCCATTCATGAATCCGGTCGACATTTTTGAACCGCCTGCCTGGGTCAAGGACGCTGTATTTTATCAGATTTTCCCTGAACGTTATGCGAATGGCGACCCATCCCTTAGTCCGAAAAACGCCGAGCCCTGGGGAGGTGAGCCTACACCGGTGAATTTCTTTGGCGGTGACCTGCAAGGGGTGCTTGATCATCTGGATCATCTGAGCCAGCTTGGCGTGAATGCGATCTATTTCTGCCCCCTGTTCGAAGCTACGACCAATCACAAATACAACACGGCCGATTATATGAAGGTGGATCCGCATTTTGGAACCAATGAACAACTGAAGGAACTGGTGGATGCCTGTCATCAGCGCGGCATACGTGTTGTTCTGGATGCCGTATTCAATCATTCCGGAAGAGAGTTTCCTCCTTTTGCTGACGTACTCGCAAACGGAGCAGCTTCCCCTTATGCTGACTGGTTCTACGTGAGGGATTGGCCGCCACGCATTGAAGATGGCATACCAACCTACGATACCTTTGCGTTTGAACCGCTCATGCCGAAGCTGAACACGGAGCATCCCGAGGTTAAGGCTTATCTGCTGGAAGTGGCACGTTACTGGATTGAGGAGATGGATATCGACGGATGGCGACTGGATGTAGCGAATGAAGTGGATCATCAGTTCTGGCGTGAATTCCGTCAAACGGTAAAAGCACTCAAGCCTGACGCCTATTTGCTCGGCGAAATTTGGCATGATTCACTAATGTGGCTGCAGGGAGACCAATTCGATGCGGTGATGAACTACCCATTCACCAATTCCGTACTAGACTATGTCGTTCACGGCAAACTGGACGGACTGGGCTTCGCCAATGAGATCGGTAAACTGCTCGCAGCCTATTCCCGGCCAGTGACTGAGGTTGCCTTCAATCTGCTGGGCAGCCATGATACACCCAGACTGCTGACCTTGTGTGACGGGGATGTACGCAAGATGAAGCTTGCCGTTACACTGCTGCTCACGTATCCAGGTGCACCCTGCATCTATTACGGAGACGAAGTGGGCCTGGATGGCGGCTATGATCCTGGCTGCCGCAAATGCATGGAATGGGATGAAACCAAACAAAATCTTGAACTTCTTGATTTCTTTAAGCAGACGATTGCCTTGCGCAAAGAGCACCCTGCACTGCGCAGCACCGAGTTGAAGATACTTCATGCCGAAGCTGGAGATCCATGTATTGCAATGGAACGGGTGGATTCAGCTGCGGGTGAACGTTTCCTCATTGTGCTGAACGCTGGTGAAGAATCCTGCAGCATAGACTTGCCGCTGACCAATCAGAGCGTCTGGCGCGATCTGTTTACAGCCACTTCTATAGAAGCAAAGCAAAATAAATTGTCTCTGGAGCTGGAAGCATACAGCTTCTCCCTCTTGCAGCTCGATGTGAAACAGCCTGCGGAGGCCTGACAGGGTTCTTCCTCAAAGACTACACCATGAAGCATTAATACAGGTTATGTGTGCATCACGCAACCGCCATTGCGAACCAGCGTATCAATTTTGTCACTGCCTCTCCTCCCTTTCCACTAAAAAAGCGGGCTGGACACTGAGCACGTTCAGTCCGCTTTCATTATAGATAACCCACAGATATCTGGAAAAATAATTCTCTTAAAAAAGTTATTGACATAAGATCCAATATTTCTTACGATAACCTTGTGATCATAACTCGAGGGCCATGCTTTTAAACCCCAGTGGTTTAGGACAACCCCGGTAACTCCCGAAGGAGGTACCGGGGTTGTTGGCGTGTCAAAGGAGGGAAGTCTACAACCTACTGAATATCATTTTTTATACTTGAAAGCGCTATTATTCAGAGCCAGATGAGTTGTTTTTGTTGAAAACTACTACATTCACGAAGGGTGGATTACCATGTTTCAAATGGCCAAACGCGTTCTCCTCAGTACCACGCTAACCCTTAGCCTGCTTGCCGGCAGCGCTTTGCCTTTCCTGCCAGCTTCCGCGATCTATGCCGATCCGGATACCGCTGTCACCAACAAGCAGAACTTCAGTACCGATGTTATTTATCAAGTTTTCACCGACCGCTTCCTGGATGGTGATCCTTCCAATAACCCTACTGGAGCCGCCTATGATGCGACCTGCAGCAACCTGAAGCTGTATTGCGGAGGCGACTGGCAGGGATTGATCAACAAAATCAATGACAACTATTTCAGCGATTTGGGCGTCACGGCCCTGTGGATCTCCCAACCTGTGGAGAACATCTTCGCTACCATTAACTACAGCGGCGTAACGAACACAGCCTATCACGGCTATTGGGCAAGGGATTTCAAAAAGACCAATCCGTATTTCGGGACCATGACCGATTTTCAAAATCTGATTACGACCGCTCATGCGAAAGGCATCAAAATCATTATTGATTTTGCACCGAACCATACTTCGCCTGCCATGGAAACCGATACTTCTTTTGCCGAGAATGGCAAGCTGTACGATAACGGCAACCTGGTTGGCGGATACACCAATGATACGAACGGCTATTTCCACCACAATGGCGGCTCTGATTTCTCCACCCTTGAGAATGGCATCTACAAAAACCTCTACGATCTGGCCGATCTGAATCACAATAACAGCACGATCGATACATACTTCAAAGACGCAATCAAGCTGTGGCTGGATATGGGCGTGGACGGCATCCGGGTCGATGCAGTGAAGCACATGCCTCAGGGCTGGCAAAAAAACTGGATGTCATCCATCTATGCGCACCAACCGGTGTTTACCTTCGGTGAATGGTTCCTGGGATCGGCTGCACCAGATGCGGATAACACGGAATTTGCCAACGAATCCGGCATGAGCCTGCTCGACTTCCGTTTCAACTCGGCTGTCCGCAACGTGTTCAGGGACAACACGTCCAACATGTACGCGCTGGATTCCATGATTACGGCTACAGCAGCTGACTACAACCAGGTCAATGACCAGGTCACATTTATCGATAACCATGATATGGATCGTTTCAAAACAAGTGCAGTAAACAACCGCCGTCTGGAACAGGCTCTTGCCTTCACACTGACCTCACGCGGTGTACCTGCCATCTATTATGGTACCGAGCAGTATTTGACAGGGAACGGAGACCCTGACAACCGGGGCAAAATGCCTTCCTTCTCCAAATCCACCACCGCTTTCAACGTCATCAGCAAGCTCGCACCCCTACGCAAAACCAATCCGGCCATTGCCTACGGTTCCACTCAGCAGCGCTGGATCAACAATGACGTGTATATCTATGAACGTAAATTTGGCAGCAGTGTGGCCGTCGTTGCCGTCAACCGCAATCTCACAGCTTCAGCGAACATCACGAACCTGAGTACTTCGCTCCCAACAGGTACTTATAACGATGTACTGGGCGGCGCACTTAATGGCAGCAACATCACTTCCAGCGGAGGCAGTGTCTCTTCCTTCACGCTGGCGGCAGGAGCTACGGCAGTCTGGGAGTATACCACTAGCGAAACAACACCGAGCATTGGACATGTGGGTCCTGTAATGGGCAAACCAGGTAATGTGGTTACCATTGATGGACGCGGATTTGGTTCCACCAAAGGCACCGTTTACTTCGGTACAACAGCTGTTACAGGCTCGGCCATCACATCCTGGGAAGACACTCAAATCAAAGTCACCATTCCTGCTGCAGCAGCTGGTGATTACGCAGTCAAAGTGGCTGCAAATGGTGTGAACAGCAATGCCTACAACGATTTCACCATTCTTAGCGGTGATCAGGTGTCCGTACGTTTCGTGATTAACAATGCCACCACTGCTCTAGGTGAGAACATCTACCTGACAGGAAATGTGGGAGAACTGGGGAACTGGACCACAGGTGCAGCAGCTATTGGGCCAGCCTTCAATCAGGTCATTCATGCCTACCCGACATGGTATTATGATGTAAGCGTGCCTGCCGGGAAACAGCTGGAGTTCAAATTCTTCAAAAAGAACGGCGCAACCATTACATGGGAGGGTGGCTCCAATCACACCTTTACCACACCAACCAGCGGAACAGCCACAGTGACCGTGAACTGGCAATAGTTATTTCATAGTCATCATTCATAAAGCCCGGAGCCACACTTATACAGTGTACGCTCCGGGTTTTGCTGTTCAACGTTAGGTCCGGGTCGTCGATCAGAATGAGTTACACGGACAGTTAGTGCAGCAGGGGCAATATCGAGACGTGGCTTAGAGCCCACACAGGCTAACCACAATCAACTTGCCCATAAGCCACAAATCACTTTAGCTCAGCGGAATAGAATCAATGCAAAATCAGGCACTTCCGCTGCAATGCCAGTCGACGAAAGACATGACATCACGGAAGTGCCTGAATGAGTGGCCGTTATTATGGCGGCTGACTATGCTGTTAAAGGCATAAAATTATCCTTTGGATGCACCTGTAGTGAGTCCTTGAACAAGGAAACGCTGCAGGAATACAAAGAGCAATGTAATTGGAATTGCAATCAGTACGGCCCCTGCAGCAAACATCGTAAAGTTACTGTCCTGGTACCGGTTGACCAGGTCCCACATGCCTACCGCAAGCGTCCAGTTTTCCTTCGTCCGCAAAACAAGCCGGGCGAAGATAAAATCCATCCACGCGCCAGTAAAGCTGGTAAGCGCCACATAGGTCAGCATCGGTTTGGATAATGGCAGGATGATGCTGGTAAATACCCTCAGATGACTTGCGCCATCAATGCGTGCTGCTTCATCCAGACTGCGAGGAATCGTATCGAAGAACCCTTTTACGATAAATCCGCCCAGTACTGCCCCCGAAGAATATACAAGGATCAGCGCGGCATGGGTGTCGAGCAATTTGATCTGCAGCAAAATGATATAGATCGCGATCATGCTCATAAAGCTTGGGAACATGCCGAGAATCAGCATGGTGGAGAGAATGGTTTGCCGTCCCCGAAACCGGAAACGGGATAATGCATACATGCCGAGTGTAACCATAAGTGTCGAGAAAATCATGGTGAAAAAGGCGATTTTGAGCGTATTCAGGTACCACCTGCCGTACATAAAGGATGGGTTGTTGAACAATTCTCCGTAATGGGACAGAGTGAAAGCTTCCGGCCATAAGCGCTCGCTGTACAGCGCCGCCCCCGGTCGCAGAGAAGAGAGAAAGATCCACAACACCGGATAAATGGAGACAACGGCGATGATAATCAACAACACATAACTGAGAGTTAGGCGCATCGGGTTATTGCGTTTCTTCATTGAATCATGTCCTCCTCCTTAAACGATTTGGAGCGGCGGAAATTCCAGATGGAAAACGACGCAATAATGACGAAGATGATGATGCCTACGGCTGAAGCCATATTGAATTTGTTGTTGTCCAGCGTGAGCTTGTAAAGCCAGGTCACCAGCAGGTCTGTTGCCCCTGCATACTGGTAGTCGCCGCGTAGAGGATTCCCGTTGGTCAGCAGGAAAATAACATTAAAGTTGTTGAAGTTTCCGGCAAACTGCATAATCAGCACCGGAGTTGTTGCAAAAAGAATGAATGGCATCGTGATGATCCGGAATTTCTGGAATGCGGATGCTCCGTCCACTTCAGCGGCCTCGTACAGATCACGCGGAATTGCCGTCAAGACGCCGAGGATCAGCACCATGCTGACCGGAATACCGATCCACATGTTAACCACGATAACGGTAACCTTGGCCCAGAACGGATCGGTCAACCAGGGCAGCCCCTCCAGACCAAAAGCCCTCATGTACGTATTGATCGGACCGAACTGGCCATTGAACAGATTTCGCATGAGCAGCAAGGAAATGATCTGTGGTATGGCATAAGGGAGAATAAATATGGTCCGCCACAGCTTTTTGAACCGAATGCCCCGCTGCTCGATCAGCAGCGCCACAAGCACTCCGCCAAAATAAGTGGTCACCGTGGCCAAAATCGCCCATATCACTGTCCACGTTAATACACCAAAAAAGGTATGACTCCATGATTTGAGCTGAATCAGATCACTGAAAGTCTTGAACCCTACCCAATCCACGAGTTTGGCAGGCGGGATATGATCCGGTGCCGAATAGTTGGTAAACGCGAGGGTCATCGTAAACAGGATCGGCATAACCGTGAAGAAAAGAACCCCCAAAGCCGGAATGGACAAAAACAGATACGGGAAATTTTTGTCCATCATATTTCTGAGCGAAGCTGCCGCTCCCAGTGTTTTCTTCCCTTCCTCCCTCGCAAGTCCTGTGTAATACGCATCGCGAATGTTCAGGATGTAGATCAGGATAAACACAAAAAACACCAGTAGTACGATAATTCCGTCTAACAATAAAAAGATCGAATGGTCACCCCGTTGAAGCACCGTGGACCCATTCACTTTGACAAAGCGCTGCGTATTTTCCCCAAGTGTCCATATTCCCCATACGGCCTGTGACAGGCGGGGAAGCAGGTACGCAAGCCCTGCCCCCTCCAGTAACAGTAGGCAAATCCCCTTGATCCATTGCCGATTGTACAATTGTCCAAGACCTTGCAGTATGATCGAACATATGGCCGCTGTCATCCGGTGCTGTTTTTCCCTGTTGGGCCTAACAGACAACGGGACATGCTGTTGTTTCATTCGCTCTCTCCTCCCCACCTTCTCCAAACCTGGTGCTTCATCCGTTTATTGAACCGTTGCCAGACTTTCCTGAATCTGCTTCACAGCATTATCCAGCGATGCCTTCACATCTTTGCCGCCATCCCATATATCGGTAACAGCTGAAGTGATCGGGCCCCAGACACTATCCATTGCGGGAAGCGAAGGCATTGGCGTCGAGTTATTGAATTGCTCGAGGAATGCCTTGTTGATCGGATCCTCCTGCACCTTCGGATCAGCTGCCACGTTGGAGTTGGCTGGAAGTGTACCATTCATTTCAAAGTTGGCCATCTGGGCTTCTTCGTTAGAGAGGAAGGCCGCGAAGAGTTTGGCTGCATTTGGGTATTGGGTAAATGCGTTCACATAATAGGCTTTGACTCCGGAGAACGATGTCATTGGTTTACCATCGATCGCAGGGAGTGGTGCAACGCCGAAGTCAATGCCCGCATTGCGATAATCGGCAATGGTCCAAGGACCGTTGATGTCCATAGCCAGCTTACCGCTGGAGAATAGTCCTTTTTTGATATCATAGTTCACGTCACCCATCTTGAGCGGCAGCACTTCCGACTTCAGCGTCTGTAAGAACTCTCCACCCTTCTGGGCTCCTTCATTATTCAGACCGAGATCTTCGCTGTTCATTCCGTTATCCCCGAAAATATAACCACCCTGTGAAGCCAGGAAGGCATAATTATAATAGAACTGCTGCAATTCCCACATCAGGGCATATTGGTTGGACTTCACGTCATTAAAGGTTTTGGCGAAGCTGACAATTTCCTCAAAGTTCTTCGGTGCTTCAGGATAAAGCGCCTTGTTATAAAAGAGGGCGTACGTTTCCACGCTGTACGGATATCCGTATAATATGTCCTTAAACGTTACGGCCTTCAGCGCATTTTCGCTGGTGTTCGCTACTGTTTCCGCTTCAAAAATATCATTCGGCAAAATAAGCCCTGCCTCTGAAGCGCTTCCAATCTTATCGTGCGGGAACACAACAACATCTGCTGCCAGGCCTGCCGGGCCATCCGTAGTCAGTTTGGTTACCTGATCTGTCGGAGGCAGCTCCTCCATTTTGACGGTTACCCCATACTTTTCTTCAAACTTCTTGGCTCTCTCTTCCACAAAACTCTGTTGGTTCTTATCTTCCCAGATAACGAGGGTAGCGCCTTCTTCTGGCTGAAGGTTCTCAGCTGTCAGCTCTACAACCTCCCCTGCATTCTCGCCCCCCGTCCCCGTCGTCGGAGAGGTGCTTCCGCCTCCAGCAGAGCACGCGGCCAGTGTAAAGGCCATCATAACGGACAATGTTGCCCCTTGCCATTTTCTCATGTAAAATGTCCCCTTCCCTCTGTTTGGTTCAAAAATCTTGCGCTTTTCTCCCTTTGGTCTGCGTGTGATGACAGGTTTTGCAATCCATATTCGCTTTAGTACAAACGTTTGCTCAGATGGACGACAAGTCTACTTCGAAGTTATGTATTCAGGGGGAAACACTCTCGGATGTAAGTAAAAACCACTCATGTAAGCGCTATAACAACAATCACATCATACAATACGAGTCTTTCTTTGCACAAACGTTTGCACAAGCCATATTCGCTCAATTTTACCCATTTTTCTTGTTCTAGATCCAGTAACTTCCTGTTTCCTTGTTCTGACTCTTTCTTCCTTATTTTTACTTCCGATGCATCCCGTATGCTGCAGTTTGCAATTGATTTATCGAATCTGTTGGATTACCATAGGAGAATGTTGAAATGATTGATCAGAAGGGATTTTTTACATGATTACTATCAAAGATATTGCCAAATTGGCGGGTGTCTCCCCTTCTACAGTTTCACGGGTGATTTCCAACCATCCCAGAATCAGCACCGAGACGTCTCTCAAAGTGAAGCAAATTATGAAAGAGCTGAATTATCATCCCAATATCATGGCCAAGAGCCTGGTGTCCAAAACGACTCAAACCCTTGGCATTATGCTTCCACGCCCTGCAGAAGAGCTGTTTCAGAATTACTTTTTCGGAGAACTGCTGCGGGGAATCATTACGCATGCCACCCGCATGAATTACGAATTGCTGCTGACCACCGAAACGTCCACTGACAGTGAATTACATGCGATATCCCGCTTGGTTCATGGCCGGAGAGTGGATGGCATTCTGCTGCTCGGCTCCAAACGGGACGATCCGATCATTTCCTTTTTGGAAGAGGAAAAGTTTCCTTTCGTGCTGATCGGGCGCAGCGAGGCTCATCCGAATGCACCCATGGTTGATAACGATAATGTGCAGACCGCTTATGATGCGACCCAGCATTTAATCGCCCAGGGGCATACCCGAATCGGGTTCGTCAGCGGCCCACCGGACATTACGTTATCGCATGATCGCATGCGAGGGTATGAAAAAGCGCTTGCCGAAGCGGGACTGCACGCGAATAACGACTGGATTGTGGAAGGCGAGTTTCTACAGGAGAGCGGATTTCGGGCCATGTCGCTGTTCATGGCCTTGCCGGACAGACCTACTGCGATCGTTGTCATTGATGACAATGTTGCCTTCGGGGTGCTGAGAGCTCTTGCCGAACTTGGTTACCGTGTGCCGGAAGACATCAGCGTCGTTAGCTTTAACAACATCGCCTTATCGGAACTGGCTTCTCCACCGCTAAGCTCTATTGACATTGGAACCTACCAGCTCGGTTATACTGCAGTTCAAGTTCTGCTAAAAATTCTGAACAGGGAAGCACTGCCTCAAAATCCGGTCATTATTCCGCATCGTCTGATTGTGCGCGAATCTTCTCTCTTTTCGAAGTCTAAGCCGGCATCCGTTTAAACCATTTATGAAGCTCATTGCATCAATGCAAACGTTTGTCCTATTTAGACCAAGATGCTGCAATTAAAGGTCTCTGGCAGAAAAAAAAGAAGCCGCACACATGCGGCTTCCTGTTTACATACCGTAATTCCTATTTCATTCCGTTCTCGGATTAATAAGAGTTCCAGCCTGAATCGGCTTCAATCACCGTTCCGTTCACGAAGCTGGACTCGTCCGAGCCGAGGAACAGGGCTACCTTGGCAATTTCTTCACTTGTTCCTATGCGCGGGTTAATCGCCATGCCCAGCTGCTGTCTGGACGCACCGAATTGGCTGATCCCTGCCATGGAGGAACTGATATTTGTTGCTACCCCACCCGGAGCGATGGCGTTGCAGCGAATGCCCTGCCCTGCATACATAAACCCTGTATTTTTGGTAAGGCCGACCACAGCATGCTTCGATGCCGTATATGCAGCTCCCGCACGGCCACCATGCAATCCGCCTGCCGAAGCAACGTTAACGATGACACCGTTTTGCTTCTCCAGGAAGATGGGAAGGACTTTGCGCGTAGTACGCATTACACTTGTGGTATTCACTGCAAAGAGGCGCTCCCACTTTTCATCTGTTACCTCAGCAGCCGGCTCCATGCCATCCATAATCCCTGCATTGTTCACCAGGATGTCTACGGTACCGTACGTGCTGACCGTTGTATCAATCAGGTTTTGCACATCTTCCTCTTTGGCCACATTGGCCAGAACCACGATGGCTTCTCCGCCTTGGGCTTTGATCTCATTAACAACCGTCTGTGCGGATTCTTCGTTAATATCTGAAACAACCACTTTGGCACCCTCTTGTGCATACAACGTGGCGATTGCTTTCCCCATACCTGAACCTGCGCCTGTAACCACAGCTACTTTATCTTGAAGTTTCATCTCATGTATCCTCCTTTGTGTATTCGTTTACAATAAGTTAACAAACAAATGTTCATTAACTCCTATCCTTAGTATAATAAGTCATAGCGTTTCACTTCAATCAGTAAAAGCTTGTCCAGTTGTACGTTAAACAACACTTATAAGCCTGAATGTACTTTAAAAGATAGAGTAACCCGGAGAGGAGAAAAATAGATGTCTGAAATTCCGAATTCCATGGATCGAAGAATCAAGAAATCAAAAGCTGCATTGAAGGATGCACTCATCCATTTGATGCAAAAACATGCCTTTAAGGAAATTTCCATTACGGATATTGTGCAGCGAGCCGACCTAAATCGAGGTACTTTCTACAGACATTATCAGTACAAGGAAGACCTGTTCAACGAAATCATCGATGATGTGATACAGGATCTGGTGACTTCTTTTCGCAAACCCTATCAGGGTATGAAAGAGTTCGAGGTTGGTCTGATGCCGTCTTCGGCAATCACCATATTTGAGCATGTGCACCAGCACGCACAATTCTACACGCTGGTTGTGAAATCAGAGGCTTCTTCCAACTTTCAACGCATGATCTGTGATGTTCTTCGGGATCTCTCCTTACAGGATCTGAATCACATCTTCCCACAGCACATTAACCCTGAACTGCTGGCAAGCTACCAGTCTCATGCGATATTCGGCATGATCTTGGAGTGGATCAGACAGGATTTCAAGCACAGCCCCGTCTACATGGCCGAAGAGTTGTTCAAGATCATTCATTACAGGCCTGACAACGTCGTGTTGAAAGAAAATTAATATCGCTATACTTCCCTATAGTATGTTGATCGAGAGGAATTTCAAGAAAGCTTTTCCCACCAAAATGATGTAAATACATTCCTGTAATTTCTGGTATTTATATGTTAGGTTATCCAATGGAATAAAAACTAAAGGAGGATGACAATTACAAGTGAAGAAGTCGTGGATTATATCATTGCTTACCAGTTTTGTTTTGATTGGCGGAGTGCTTCTCTCTCCAGCAGCTTCTGCCAATGCAGCCAATGCAGCAACCTCTACATATTCAGATCAGAGTTATGAAGAATTTAAAGAGTACACTACTCAGTTATTTGCTCTTGAAACTTATGAGGCCAAAGCCTTTACCGCTTTGGAAAGCATCGACACCCAGGTAACTTCAACGAATCGCAAGTCCATGTATCTTAAACTTACAAATACGGTGATCCCCAATTATACGAAATTGGTATCCAAGGCAAAACAAATCAAGCCTACCAACCCGAAAATCAAGAAAATCCACGACATATTTTATCAAGGCAAGCTACACTCAGCTCGAGGGGTACCTCCTGTACCAAAAGGCAGTATCCAAGAACAAAGTGAATTACACGTTACTAAAACAGGGTAATGCCAAAGTAAACACCGCTGGTGTTCTAATGGAGCAATGTGAAGAACAGTTATACGCTTATGCAAGAAGTTTGGGGTATGGCAGCTAGTATCCATCTTCATAGAAACCCAGAAAAGCGACCATTCCCCATGCTAAACGGTCGCTTTTTCTAATTATAAATAAAGATAACAATCTACGGCGTATTTATTTCTCTCTTATGATTACAGCCCCAGCTTCTGCCCTTTCTCCAACCGCTGGATCTGCTGCTCGCCGGTGTCAGCAAGCTCACGAAACTGGATAATCGTCTCCCGCATTCTTGGCAGAGCTTCCTGCTTATAAAGACTGATGGAGTCAAGCGCAGACAGCACATCGGTGAACGCCTGTTTCATCGTATCCACGGAGATGCTGGCTTCATACGCCTGCTTCTGGATGGCAATCCCCTGATCCTTCAGCATTTTGGACGTGCCTGCAATCAGATCGTTGGTCGTCTGATTGAGCAGCTCGATCTTCTGCAAAACAATCTTCTGATTGTATAGCGCACTGGCAACGGTTACGGCAATTTTCAATGCCGAGATCGTCACGTTCTTGGCACGGTCCACACCTCGAATCAGTTCCTTGTTGTTGCGGATAACCACCTCAATTGCCATGATGCCCTGCTGATTCACGACCAGCATCTGCTGGAGATCCATGACACGCTGTCGCAGCGGGAACAGAACCTCTTCGGTGATAAAACGGACCTTCTCCGGGTCCTCATTCCGGACCTTGGCGGCCTCGATCTGTCCGTCAATCGACTCATCCATAAGCACACCAAGCTGGATTTCTTTTTGCAGCCGTTTGGTCAGTTCTCGCAGCGTCTGCTGCTCAATCTCCAACGTTGTATTGTCGTTCCGAAGTGTGGCTCTGCCTTTGTCCAGGGAAGTTACGATGTCAGCGATGACCGCATCGGCCTTCTGGTATTTGAGAAAATAGGCCCGCAGCGGATTGAACAACTTGCCAAGGAATCCGGTCTTGGCGAAGTCGACCACGCTGGGGTCGAGATCCTTCAACTGCATGTGCAGCTCGGTCAGGCCTTTGGCAACCTGACCGCCTTCGTCTCCTGTCTTGGACAGATGTCCAACAGAGACTTGAAGCAGCGCGTTTTTCTCCGAAGAGGATCTCATCGTGTTCATGCCAAAGCCTTCAATGGATTGCAAAATCTCCTTGCGTTTATCCAGTGACTCCAAATCCAGCGACATGATCATCTCCACGTTGGCGTTTGCCACTTGCTGCAGCTCTGCCACCTCGGCCGGGACGGGCTTCACCTCTTCCTCTATGACCTTCTGAATTTCCTTCTGGCTGGGTATCTCCATCGAAAACGACATCCAAATTCCCCCTTAAATTTACATCTGCACGTTAAACAGGTTTCCGATCTTGTACACGACATCGTCGGTATCGGCGTTGATGCTGGCCGCTTCGTTAATGCTGGAGATGCTCTCCAGAGCCTTGATGTCTGCGTTGTATCCGATCGTGTAGATTGGCACTTGATATGTCTCTACCAGTTCACGAATATCCTTCAGTGTATGTCCTTCGTTGGTCTCCCCATCACTCAGCACAAAAATCAGCGGCTTCACGTTCGGATCAGCGGCCATATAGTCCTCCAGCATCTTCATCGCTACAACGATTCCATCAAAGGTCGCCGTACCGCCGCCTGCTTGCAAACTATCCACGGACCCCACGAACATGGACTGTTGGTTGGTATCATACTTGGCAATCGGCAGGTTTACGGTTACGCCACTGGAATACGAAACGAGGCCAATGCTGTTGTCCGTGCCCAGATATTTCTGACCTTTGCGGAGGGATTCCTTCAGCCGGTTCAGCGGCTCCCCATCCATGCTTCCGGATACGTCGGTCACGAATACAGCCGCGATCGGTTTGCTGCCGTTCTTTTTCTCTTTCCATACTTTCTGTGCGGACAATAACGTGCCACCATCGACGGTCGCCAGCTCGGACTTGTAGTCCTGCAAACCGTTAAATCCGAACTCTTCCGCCGACTGCTGATATTTCGCCTGGGTGACGAATTCCGCGAACTTTTGGATGATCTCCTGTTTGTTCTCCGGCAGCTGCCCCAGTGCATACAGCGGACTGTCATGCCTTACGCCAAATGGTGTAAAGACATATCCGCTTTTCAGATCAGCGGTGTTAACATACGTTTGGTATTCGAGCACAAAGGCGTCCAGTCGACCTGATTTCGCCGCTTCACGCATCTGAATGGTTGTGGAAGCCGTAAACGGTACGTTGGCCTGGAATTTCTCAAAGCCTTCAATCGCTTTCTCCCCCAGCGGATTGGAGCTATCGTACGTATTCAGCGCTGTCACGAGAAAATTAAGCCCTGTAGAGCTGGCAAACGGATCGGTATACCCCATTGCGAGTTCATTATTGGCAATCGCTTCGGTGACCGTTTTTACATTGACGGAACCGTACGTGTCAACGAGCGAATCATATTTCGCTTTGGAAATAACAATCCCGGGGACATTCCCCACCAGGCGTTCGGATACCTTTTCGGTCTTCACACCGCTTGCGGCAACCATCTCTCCCCACAGTTCATTGGAAGGCGTGTATGCATCGGGTACGTATTTGCCGGACTTGATGTAATCGGCTGCTGTTCCGGATGCAATATTGCGGATCTTTACCGATACCGGTTGACCGCCCACTGTAATGTTAGCCTTGTTGAATTCTTCACTGACCTCGGTTAGCCAGCCGTCTGCCCCAGTCCCGGATTTTTCGATGGACGAGAAAATCTCGACATACTCATTCGTCGTATTCTCAACGGTAATCGGGAACTTGGAGATGTCCGGCAGCGATTCTGCCACATCAACCGGATCCAGATCGATCTGTCCCTTCACGGGTTCAGCCGTTGCTGGTGCAATGTCCGCGTACAACTTGCCCAACTCTTTGCCTGCGTTCTCCGTTGTCACCTGTGTACTGGATTTACCGAAGTTCGATGTCAGTGTGATTCCCGCATAGACCAGGCCGAACACAAGTACCAACATCACAACCGATATGAAAAAAAACTTCCCTTTCTTCGCCATAGATGCAACCCCTCACTGTCTGTATAATTTGGTGTGCTTAATTAACTGATCAATGTCCTGCATGCAGGGCATCTGTTCGATATCCCCGGCTTCAAAACTGTCCAGGCGTGATATTTCCAGCAGCAGCTGATCGAGTTTGAGTAGAATTTCTTCATTGGTATGGAGCGAGTCTTTCACATAGGATAGATAGTCGTTATACACTTTGGTTTTTTCCTGAAATAATTTTGGTGGAATCTTGGAGGATTTGGATTTCATCAATGCGGCGTATTCGGCTTCATCGAATACATGGAGTCTGTTCAGCACGCTTCGAATGTTGAGGTACAGCAGCTTCTCCACTTCTAGCGTGACGGAGGCAAATTTCTTATAGCTCAGCTCCCCCGGATCGAACCGCTGATTCAGCACGTTCAGGAGCGTTTCTTTCTTCTTCTTCATCCGGCTCAATTGGGACAATCCCAGCGTAATATCTTCTTCAAGCACTTTAATGCGTCTATAAAAGGACAGTGCTTCCACATAATCTTCATGGGTTTCGATCTGCTTAACGGGCAAGACCACGGGCTGTTTAAACAGCAGAGTGTAACTTCCATAAAAGAGAGCCATTACACTCCCGAACAGAAGGGTTACGGTCAGCGCCGTTGCAAAAGCCCCACCACTGAAGCCAAGTCCAATGAATCCTGGCGAAAACAAAAGAACATTGATGACGACAACGCCGAAGATCAGGCCCAGCCATTTTATGTACTTGGTCATCGTATATGATCTGACCTCCTTTCTCGCTATATGATGGACCGATTGTCGATATTTACCATCGGATATATCCTTCATTGTACATGATGTTGCCCTCATTCGGGTCGGTGAATATGGATATTCATAAATATACGTGGCGCAGGCTCATCCCATTTCATCTACAGGGACACGTGGACAAATTTTGTAATCTCATGACAACGGGTCCAATATGGACGAAGAAAAACTCGGAATTATCCGGTAACGGAAAAAGAAAGATTTACAGGTAATACGTGGAATGTGGAGATTGCGTGTCATTTTTTATATAGGACGAGCAGGAAAAAGACATAAAAAAATACTCCGGGCGCAGAGCGCCGGAGTATTTCCATATATATTCTATTCCAGCCTGAACAGCTGCTGAAAAGGGATCGCCAGTTCCGGGAACAGCTTCGATTGAATCGTCTGATCTTGCGTATACAATCTACGATCCTGATAGCTTCCATCCTCTAGCGTATAAACATGTACAGTCTGGTTGCCAGGATCGACAATCCAGTATTCATGCACACCATATTTCTGATACAAATTAAACTTCTCATTAAAATCCTTCAAGGCAGTCGAAGGAGACAATACTTCTAAGATCAAAGACGGTGCACCGTGACAGCCATTTTTGGAGATTTGGTCCTTGGGACAAATGACGGACAGATCTGGCTGTACAACATGATTTGGTGTATCGTATTGTTCATTTTCGCTAAAATACACATCGAAGGGTGCAACAAACACATAGCATTTTTGGTTCTGCAAAAAAGTTCGCAAGGAGAAGTGCAGCTCACCCACAATAAATTGGTGCCTGGAGGTCGGTGCTGAGGACGTATTATAGGCTTTGCCGTTAATGAGTTCCCATGCTCCTTCCCAGGTCAGCCAATCCTGAAAGCTATAGATACTTTTGTCATCCGGTTTTGCCACACATTCAACCTCCCTGATCCCTAATCGACTTTGTATAATCATTATACCCTTGTGTTTGCTGATTTCCATTCGATGCCGATTTATGAGATCAAGGATTTTGGCTTGCTTCGGGTTGTACGCACCTCTACGACTTTCCCTGCGCACCCATGATCACCAATGGCCAGGAACGTAACGGTCACACTGTCCTTACCGGAGGTAACCGTCTCAGGAATATCATAGGTCGCATAGAACACTTCACCGATCTTGTTCATATGAATTCGCTGCTGGCCGACTACGGTTCCATCCACAACAACGCTGAATTCTCTGGTATACCGCGTTCCTTCCCGTTCAAATGGTGAATGATCCCCGCCCCAATAGCCGACACACAAAACATTCGAACCGGAACCATCTACAGCCAATTGGTAACTGAAATATGCTCCGCTGACGCCAAAGGCTTCCCGCCACATATGCAGCCTGTTGCGGCTGTCCGTGTATGAACCGTTATGGTGTTCTGCACGGCAGTTGCTATCCAGATGATGCCCGATCTCGTCCTGCTGGCCGTCCGGCTGCACCCTGTCGATGGTGATATCATTCAGTTCCTTCTCCAGCGCATCGCCTTCATCGTTAAACGGCCAATATACCGTATAAAACTCATGATGCACATCGTAGAACGGAATCAGCTTCACAGCTTCACCTGTAGACGTCACATCCTTGCTGAGTTCAAAAGTTAACGTTCCCGAATCCACCTCTCTGATCCATTCAGTGACATCTTCCTTCTCCGTCCAGATCACGGGTACGGGTGCTGTCTTCGGATTCAGGGCCGTCTCATCCACAATGGTATCTTCCGGCAGCCCTTCGCTTCCCAGTGCACCTGCCAGCACGATGGGACCATACAGGAACGCTACCTTGTGCGTATCATCCCTGGACGTGTATTGGCGCAGTGACATCGGCAGGGTGATGGTGATGACATCGCCAGCGGACCATGTGCGTTCGATGGAGAGATATCCGGGTTCCATCCGAGTATACAGATGTGCCGTATCCCCATTGACGGTTGCCGTCATTGGCTCCTGCAGCCATGAGGGCACGCGTAATCTTAGATTGGCCGAGGCATGGCCTCCGGTGATCGTCAGGTTTACTTTTTCCGAATAAGGGAAATCGGTTTCGAGCTTCAAGGATAAGCCCTGTGACGCCCAGTCCAGCTGGGAGGCGATATACAGATTCACGTACAGGTCCTGTTCATCCTCAAAATAGATCGCCTCGGCGTATTTGCCGGGATTCTCCATCCCTGACCCTGTGCAGCACCACCATGCGGTATCATGTGTCCCGTAGATTTTGTAATGACCCTGAAGCGTGGAAGCAAAATACGTTTTGTTGCCTGTATCGGGATCCTGCGTGCCCAGGATGTGATTATAGATGGCGTTTTCATAATAGTCCATGTAGGCACTGTCCGGGTTCCAGGCAAACAGTTGTTTCGTCAGATGCATCATGTTGTGGGTACAGCAGCTCTCTCCGGTTTTGATACCAAGGCTCTCCATTCCCTTCGCCTCATAATGTTCCGAGATGCTCGTGGCGCCGAACACATAGGAGCGATGGTGAATCGTTGTGTCCCAGAAAAATTCCGCTGCCGTCCGGTAGCTCTCATGCGAATGATCCTGGTTATAAATTTCGGCCGCGCCGATTACTTTTGGAATCTGAGTATTGGCGTGTTTGCCCTGAAGATCATCCCGCTCTTGCTCCAAGGGCTCAAGGATCATTTGGTGGGTGAACCGATTGGCCATATTGAGATAAACGGATTGACCCGTTATTCCGTACAACTGAGCGAACACTTCGTTCATGCCGCCATGCTCACACTGGAGCATCGTCTGTACCTGTTCCTCTGTCATGCTACTCATGCCCGCCACGGCCCAATCCGCGAACCGGGTAACCACATCAAGGGCCAGCTGATTGCCCGTAAGCTTGTAAGCGTCGATAAGACCGCGATAGATTTTGTGTACGCTGTACCACGGAACCCAGAATCCATTGATATCAAAACTGCCAATACGCTCGGCCCGGAACGCCGCATCAAAGGCTTCCTCGGTCAAACCGCCGATATATCCGCTGCCTGTCGCCTGCTGAATTCCTGCAAGTTCGGTGACGGCGTAATCCAGTGTTTGTTTGAGCTTCTCATTGCCTGTCGCCTGGTAAGTTACAGCAAGAGCAGACAGATAATGTCCAAGAGAGTGTCCGCTGATCGTCCGCGCTTCCCAGCCGGCATACCGTTCCTTCTTTGCGGTTAATCCGTGTGCCTCGTAACATGGGGCCAGGAACCGATCGATGTCCAGTGATAACAGGTACCGTTCCCCGACCTGTTGGGATGTTTGGAAAACCCCGTTTAACAAATGCACATGTTCAGGACCCAGAAATCCCTTTTTCGTTTCAATCATGGTTCATATTCCTCCTCGTTATGTAATGATATGATGACTTTTAATAGCTTTTCCGAAGCAGGTTGAAAGGGTAAAATCCGTGTTTCCATTTATACACTGTATGATTACTGCCTCATGTCAATCCTTGATTAACCACATGTTATCAAATAAAATACAACTACATCAGACTCATAATCCAAGAAAAGGTGGATAAATCCGTCTTATGCAAAAGCCAATCCAATATTATCTGTGCGGCAAGTTCATTACGGAAGGCAATTGGACACATATGAAGCGGATCATGCCTGTGCATGAGATCATTTTGATGCTGGAAGGCGAGATGTATATTGCGGAGGAAGATCGGTATTATGTGGTTCGTGCCAATGATCTGCTGTTTCTGCGAGCGGGGCATACCCATTATGGTTACCAGATGAGCGATGCTCCCGTCAGCTTTTACTGGGTTCACTACGAACCTTTAACCGAAGGATTCGACCGTTATCCAACGCATGCGACCATCCCGGTGCCCTCGACGGCCAATCAGCTGTTCAAGCAGCTGCTACATGTCTCGTCCTTCTCTCCCGAAGAGGCAGAAGCGGCACTTCTGCTGCTGTTAAAAGAGCTTGAGCGAAACGCGGAGGCTGGTTATCGGCCCCATAATGCGGTCGTTGACCATATCTGCAAATGGGTTGATATTCATCTTCATACGGATATCACGGTAGGCAAGATTGCGGAGCATTTCAGTTTTAACAAGGACTATATCTCCAAAATGGTGAAACGCGAAAAAGGCATCGGCCTGAAAACGTACATTCTCACCGAGCGGATCAACCGTGCCAAACAGCTGCTGCTCAATACCAATGCTAGTGTAAAGGAAATTGCCGGGCAATGCGGATTCTCGGATTACAAACTGTTCCTTCGCATGTTCAAGCAGTACGAAGGCAATACGCCAACCGAATATCGCAACAACCTGTATTCCACCCAGCTCAATCGTTTATAATTGCTGGATTCGTATGAGAAGAGAAGATGTTGGCATAGACTTACTCATAGAAAATCATACGTAATCTATAGAAAATTTTGATTATTCCGATCAAATTAGTTGTGTTACGATGTGGAATAACTATATTTCATCCACCCCATTTCCGAAGGAGAAATTGAAATGACGACAACGGCAGTCACGATTCATCCCGCTTCCGAAGCTGACCATGAAGAGATTGTACATATCCTCGTTGCAAGTTACGCGGAGTACAAGGACACCTTTCAGGATCAGGAACGATGGGAAGCCTACGTAAAAGATATGAAGGAATCATTAGATAACCCCTACCTCGCGCAATTGTGGGTCGCCAAAGTGGACGATCAGGTCGTAGGCACGGTGCAATTGTTCGAAACGGCACATAAGGCCTATCCCAACTTTGAACTCCCTATTGATTATCCGTTTATTCGCCTGCTTGGCGTGGATCCAGAATGGAGAGGACACGGCATTGCCCGCGAGCTCCTTCGTCAGTGTGTTGCATCAGCCAAAGACATGGGCAAAGACAAGGTATATCTGTTTACGGGCGGACAGATGGTTAATGCCATTCGTTTATACGAACGTTTTGGTTTTGTGGAGGATGAAGAATTCAGTCCGCGTAACAGTGGAGGCAACGCCATTTGTTATCGTTATGATTCGTGATTCATCTGGGATTGTGACATGAGGGGCATAACCGCAGGAAAATGAACGAACGAGGATATGAGTTTCTGCACATATAATCGTTAAATACAGAACAGGCCGCTCATTACGAGCGGCTGTTCATTGAAATCTATTCATTCAAAATGTGCTTATTAACCACCGATTTTCACCAAAATTTTCGCATGGCTCTTGTCGCTCATCAGCAGCTCAAGCCCTTCCTCCACGATGTTATCCAGTTTGATTTTCTTGGTGATGACCTGTTTCACATCGAGTGCTCCTTCAGCAATGAGAGAGATCACTTCAGGGAAAATGTGACGATACGCGAGTGTTGCCGTCAGATTCGCTTCCTTCACCAGAAGATCGAAGAAGTTCACCTGCAGCGGGTTAGGGATGGCTGCGATAACAACTACTTCTCCACCTTTTTTGACTACCGCTACAGCACTGTCCATCGTTGGTTGTACCCCTGCCGCTTCATAGGCAACATCAATTCCGCCAGATTGCTCCAGGATAACTTTCGTTGCATTTACTTTGGCACTGTTCACCGGAATCGCTCCCAGCTTGGCTGCCAGGTTCAGGCGTTCCTCAAACACGTCAACCGCATAGATCGTCGAAGCACCAGCGGCTTTTGCAGATAGAATCGTCAGCAGCCCGATTGGACCTGCACCATACACGGCCACCTTCTGCCCCACTTTCAGTTTGCTGTGACGAACGGCATGGAACGCCACGGCTGTAGGCTCGACAAGTGCGCCTTCTTCAAAAGAAACGTTGTCTGGCAATGGGTGTACCATATACGCCTCAACAACAACATATTCGGCAAACCCCCCATCACCGTTCAATCCAACGAATCCGAATTGAGTACACTGATTATAGCGTCCCTGGATACAGTATTCGCATTTGCCGCAATGATACAATGGCTCTACAACGACACGGTCCCCTACGTTGATACCGCTTACATCACTTCCCAATTCACTAACCGTTCCGGCAAACTCATGTCCCAATGTCAATGGTGCCTTCTGACCTGAGAGCGGGTGATTTTCGCCTTCCTGAATCCCTACACCATGGTGATAAGCATGCAAGTCACTGCCGCAGATCCCGGCATATTCCACTTTAATTTTGACTTGTCCCGCCCCAGCAACCGGAACTTCACGTTCTTCCACTCGAACATCTTTATGGCCATACCATACTGCTGCTTTCATGAATTTCATCCCCTTAGTTAAGCTTATAAAATAGCTCGTCTATATATTATATCGCCGTTCACGTATTATTCATATTTATAGATACTAATGTTAATATTAGTAGAACTAATGCTAAAACGGAGATGAACCCATGAATCTGGAACAGCTTGAATATGTCGTTGAAATTGCCAAAACACAATCCTTCTCCGCCGCCTCGGAGCACCTGCATGTTACACAATCAGCCATCAGTCAATCTATCCATCGTCTTGAAAAGGAGCTTGGCCTGACTCTGTTCGAACGCTCCCGGCAGGGGACTCACCCTACAGCGGAAGGCAAACAATTCATTGCCAAGGCGCTGGACATTTTGCAGCGGGTCGATGAATTGAAATCGCTGAATGCGGAAGCGTCCTGCCTGACAGGCGACCTGCATGTATCAACCTTTCCCAGTGTCATGCACTACCTTGTCCAGACCACTGCCGATATGAAGCGGGAGCATCCCCGGTTGAATATCTCCATTGAAGAGAAAGGCTCCATGGAGATTATCGAAGATATCCGGAACAACAAGGCACACCTTGGTTTCATTGCCATCTACACGAAACAGCTGCGTGAATTCGATGGACTGCATTTCAGCCCAATGTATTCCGGCAAACTGGTTGTAGGCACCCACCATCAGTCCGATCTGGCCAAGCTTAACCGGGTGACGCCTGATCAACTGAAGGAGCATCCTCTAGCGCTGTACCGCGATGGCTTCATTGAAGATTTCATTCAGGATTTTACGTATGATTATGGAGCGCTGTCCATCCTCTTCAAAACAAACAACTCGGAAGCGATCAACACGGTTCTTCGAAACAATATAGCAGCCAGCATCGGTCACGACTTCTCCTTCTATCAAAATTCGTTATGGAAGGAAGGTCTGGTGAAGATGGTGGAGATTGCCTCCATCGACCAGCCCAAGATGCAAATCGGCTTCGTACAAACCGAGTCCAAGGAGGTCGCCGCAGCCGCAGAGCGGTTTGCCCAGAAGTTCAGGCAGGCGATCGAGCTGGATTACTTAAAGAATTAAGGGTTTTCTTGAAACCCGCTACAACATCCATGCCCATCAAAACAAAAAAGTACGCCATACGCTGGGGATGTCTCTTCACATCCTGTCTCCAGCAGCCTCGGTACCTTCTCGTTCGTAACATATCTTTACTTTTACTTTTCTAACGGCCTCGCTCATCTCATTCGTTTGATGCCCCAGCAAAATGGAAGTTCGGGCCACTTCTTGGAACTATCCGTTTAATGGTGGCCCTGTTTGCCTTCAGTGTCGTCCACTTGTCTTCGTGCTGCTCTGTGCTTTTTCGTTTCCAAATCAGCCTGTCTTACAGGGATGGGCAGCCGACTTTCTTTGTTAATCAACGCCAGGGTCACTTCTGTAGACGTATCGATATCAATCCCATTGCCGCAGGAAACAAAGATTGGTTTGACCTGTTGGTGTGTTCGAAGTGCTCGTCCATAGATCTCATCGTTAATGACAATATTGGTGAATGCCCCTGATTCATTGGCAGGCATCTCATAATCTACTTCCTTAATTTTGAGATAGCTTTTGGCGATCCCGATTGTAGGCTTGTTGAGGTAAAACGAAGCATGTGTGGCGATCCCCATATGCCGCGGATGCAGATATCCGTTCCCGTCAAACATGACTAGATCCGGATCTTTCTCCAGTTGGTTAAACGTATCCAAAATGAGCGGCAGTTCTCTGAATGACAGGTATCCAGCGATGTACGGCACCTTGATCTCATCCTGCAATGACTTCGTCTCCACGATCACATGGGTGATATAATCCACTACGCAAATACAGCACACGGCCCGTGTTCGTCCCTCTTCCTCCCAGTACGCCAGGTCCACTCCTGCTACGAGACGAATGTCTTCCTTGTTGAAGCTGTTTTGTAAGTTTATACGTTGCACCAGCTCCTGCTGGATCTGATCAAAAGTTTCTTCGTTGAATGGTTCAGAGGGTAAAATGTTAAGTTGATTCATTGAATTACCTCTCAGTTGGATATATAAGGAATATATATGTCTCCGTTGGGGAGAAAACTCCCCCCAATTATTTCACCTCTTCTGTCTTTGTAGGTGCAGTTGGTAACTGAATCATTGGTGTATTTGATCCACTGACATATGGAAGCACACCATCCCATTTCTTAATCGTCTCGTATTGAACAAGTTGGCTTGTAAGTGATTGTTGAAGCTCTTTGTTTGCTTTGGCTTGACCTTCTGCTTCAATCAATAGTTTGTCTGCATTACCTTGTGCTTCCACACGTTTCCGTTCTGCCTCTTTTTTAGCAATTTCAAGCTCAGTCGTTTTACGTTCCAACTCTTGAGATGCCTCAACTCTTTTATCAATTGCTTCTTGGGTTTTAGCATCTGGTTGAGGAACACCAACGGTAACATTAGATACAATGAATCCTAGCTCTTTGACATCGTCTGCGAAACGTTGTTGAACGTCTACACCGGCCTCAGATGACTTTTCTCCATATACATCAATTACAGTAAATTTAGAAATACCTTTCCGGGCAGCATCACGAAAACGTGTTTTCAAATATGTATCTTCAATTTCTTGAATGCTAATTGGTCCAAAAGTATTGAAGATCGAAGACACTTGGCTTGGTTCTACTTGATAATTGTACGCAAAATCGATTGTGATGTTTTTTCCGTCAGAAGTAGCAATCTGAATATCTTTGTATTCAACGGTTTGAATTCGAATTGGATATTTTGTCACCTTATCAAAAGCACCAACCAACTTCCATCCCTGACTCAGCGTATTATCTTTTACGCCCCCGTTTGGTGAATAGACAACGCCAACATATCCGTTAGGAATTCGTGTCACAAAAAAACTCACCAATAGTACGCCTACAATAATCACTAAAGCTACTGCAATTGCTCCTACCTTAAATGTCTTTAGATTCTTCATTTACATTCTCCTCTTGTTTGAATTTGTTGTATCTTTTCAGGACTCTACTACCTACCATATTGAATAACGGGAACATTAATGACCATAGAATAAATGCTAAGATAAAGACTAAAATGATTCCTCCAATGAATGGCATACTCGTCCTCCCTCTATGGTTGTATCCAAACACAAATTTAATCATCACATAAAAACTCACACCGTTCATTTGAATTACACTTCTGCTTAAACTCTCCCCCTGCTAGTCCTTCGTAACCAAACTTTATTTAAAATGTTGCTTCGTCCACCTCCCCCTTCTTCCAATCGATAACTAAAATATTTAATTCTTCTAAATATATACTTCTATTTTCATATCTGGTTTCAATGATCTCTAGAGACTTCTTGCTGGCCAAGGATCTCCGCCTCACTTTTCAACATAGAAAAGACTTGAAAGAGCGAGTCCACGTTGCCGCCTGATCTCAACTCTCTGAGCTCATTCCTTTGCACATAAAAAAAACATCCCGGCATCAATGCCGAGATGTTTGGTCCATTTAGAGATACATACCTCTACTCATCAATCATACTTCTGCAAACCTTAAACTTCCTGTCCACTCGACTTCCTGAACCGGATCAAGGACCAGATGATCAATACGGCAAGAACGCCGAGGCAGATACTGATGCTGAACCGATTGCCCTCATCGAATATGAACATCACCGCAATTACACCAAGCGCCATTACGGCCAGTCCGGTTACGTAAGGGAATCCCCAGACTTTGAATGTCGGTGTGACCGGGTATCTCTTCCTCAATTTTAACTGGGAAGTGGCAATGCAGATCCATACAAGCATCACGACGAACCCGGGCACTGCGAGCAATACGCGGAATAATTGATCCTGAGCGAACAGTCCCAGCATGGAACCTCCGAGCAAAATGACGGAGCAAACCAGCAACGTATTCACCGGGCTGCCGCTACGATTCGTTCGGGACAGCGCCTTAGGCGCTTCACCGCCCACCGCCATGGAATGCAGCATCCGGGATGCACCGTAGATGCCCGAATTTGCAGCAGAGAGAACGGCGGTCACCAAAATAAAGTTCATAATATGCGCTGCACCGGGCAGTCCTGTGGAAGCCAGTACTTGTACAAACGGGCTGCTCTCCGGTCCGAGCTCATTCCACGGAATCAGACCGCAAATGATGAGGATGGGCAGCGTGAAGAACAAAATAATTCTCAGCATGAAATTGCCCACAATCTTGGGCATCACCTTGTCCGCATTTTCCGTCTCGGTCAGTGTGAGACCAATGAGCTCCGAGCCTCCATATGAGAACATCACAACCAGGAGCGCGGAGAAGATCGATGACCACCCATTCGGAAGGAAACCTCCGGCTTGCGTGTAATTATGCAGATAAGGCGTGTTATCACTTGGAATAATGCCAAAGATCAATGCAGTACCCAGGATGATAAAAATAATAATCATGGCAATCTTGATGCCTGCCAGCCAAAATTCAAACTCCCCGAACACCCCAACACTCAGCAGATTAACGAGTATAATAAATGCGGCGCACGCCAGACTCAGCATCCATAGCGGCACTTCCGAGAACCAATATTGCAAAAAGCTCCCCGCAGCGATTACCTCAATGACACACACGGATAACCATAGGAAGCAGTACATCCATCCCATCACAAAGGATACCCTGCTGCCGAAGGCTTCCTGCACGAAGTCTTTCATGTTTTTGTTTTTGTAGACAGTGGCCATCTCCGCCATTGCAGCCATCACAACGAGCAGTAATAGTCCGGCAAAAATGTACGTTAGGATTACTCCCGGACCTGCAAGCCCAATCGTTTCGGCACTTCCTTTGAAAATCCCGGTTCCAATGACACCACCCATGGCCATGAAGCTGATGTGTCTTGGTTTAAGCTTTTTCTGTAATGTTCCTTCTGTCTGAGCCAATTCAAGTCCTCCTGATGTCAACAACGTCTGTAATTCTTCTCTCAAGCTTTTATAACATAATTTCCAGTATACCCTATTGTTCATGCCTCAGCACAGAAGTTCCTTATGGCAAATTCATTCAATTCATGCGGCCACGTCAAAAAACCAGAATCCTGTGAAGACAGAATCCTGGTTGATTACCCTTTTGAAAACGAGATTGAAACAACTAGGGGATTAACCGAGCGGTGATAACTCCTTCGTCATGAACGCACTGTTCGGGTCCAATATATAATCTGCAAAAGGCTCGCAGTATTCAAAGCCAAAGTCTTCATACATCCTGCGTGCCGGGATAAATGAATCCATCGATCCGGTCTCTAAGCTGATCCGCTTGTACCCCCGGCTTCTGGCAACCTCAATAATGTGTGTCAGGATTTGTCTTGCTACTCCTTTTCTGAGATGGGCATTAACCGTACGCATCGATTTCAATTCTCCATGCTCGACATTCAGTTCCTTCATGGCTCCGCATCCCAGCAGTTCATCACCTTCCCAAGCGCACCAGAATGTAATCTCGGGTTTCTTCAATCCATCCAGATCCAGCGCATGAATGCTTTCCGGCGGCGAATCTTCGGCCATACCCAGCAAATGTTCCGCGATTAATCCTTTGACCTGATCCCCACTCAAGTCATCCACTCTGATCTCCATAACAACCACTCCTGCCGACAATTTTGGTATATTCCATCGCTGAATTTAAACCTATAATTTCATCTTACTACTGTGGCAGGTTTGCTGACAATAGATTCCGGAAACCCACTGAACTGCGTATTGTGATCCCCTTAATTTTCCAGTATGATGAGGCTATCTGATTCCAAGGGGCGAGATCAACATGACTCTGACAACGGACAACCTGTTTTATAGCAAACGATTAAAAATGACACCGCCACGTGCGGAAGACGTTCAGACGATGCTGCAATGGAATGAAGATCCGGAGTATCTTCGAAATGTGGATACCGATATCGCCATCCCCTATTCAGAGAAACAATTGGAAGATGAGGGCGAAACGAAAAACAAAGAAGTGTACTTCAGGCTCAGGACACATGAGGACGATACACTGATCGGTTTTGTTGTCATTCACAGCATTGAATGGAACAACCGCTGCGGACAGCTTGCCATTGGCATCGGACTTGCCGAACATCGCAACAAAGGGTATGGAACGGAAGCGTTGAATCTGATTTTGCGATATGCGTTCCATGAACTGAATCTGGATCGTGTGGGACTGGACGTCATTTCGTATAATGCAAAAGGTATTCGTGCGTATGAAAAGGCCGGCTTTCAACTGGAAGGACGCGCACGCTCAGCAGTTTACCGTGATGGACGGCGTTATGACCGCCTGATGATGGGCATTCTGAAGCCGGAATGGGAAGCACTCAATCCAACAAAGGTGGAGGGAACAGTATGACCTTGAATGCAGAAGTTACAGATTTTATGGAACAAATCTCAATCCCGTGGCAAGTTGACGTTGTAAGACAATTGCGGCAGCTGGTGCATGATTCCATCCCGGACGTGCAGGAGCGCATGCAGTACAAGAAGCCACACTTTCTGAAAAACGGCAAATATGCCGCGGTCATCTCTCCATCCAAGCAGGCGGTATCCTTCACCATTTTTAATGCAACCGGACTGGAACTGCCAGACGGCATATTCGAGGGCCCGGAGGAACGCAAAACGATTAAAATCAAAGAAAAGGATACTCCGGATTACAAATGGCTGGCCGGTCTCCTGACACAGGCATCTGCAGAATTGTAGAAGGATGCACAATTGGGGGCTGTAATTGATCAGATCTAGTGAGCGAGATCTAATTCCTGCACGTGAGCGTCAGCTTGATTCTTCTTAATTCCCGCTGACGTTCACGGCCAATTAGGGATATCCCAATGAAGTCACACAGGAATTACATGGGTTAGATGTGTTATTGATTGAATGATGGGTTTACTCGACACTGGGTAACCCCACCGTAGAAAAAACCTTGTGAGGCAAAAAGCAAATCAAGGTCAGCTCCTTAGGATTCAAATGTCATTTTCTCAGGAAATACACCGCCCTCCTTAACTAGGCATCTGGCCATTCTTTGAGCCGCTCTATCAAAGTAAAATTGATTTGAATGATTTGGGTTGTTAATTGGTTCTAATTCGGAGAACAACATAGGAAAATGGCAGGATATATCCTGGCCCAACTTCGCGCGGGGCTTCCCCTCATGTGAAAGAACACGCCACAACGTGACGTGCTCTCCGTAACTCTGTATGCCTTATCTTAGGAAAAAGCCCAACTTAGTGATGTCCCAGCTGGTCCTTCGTAAATTCATAAAAGGCGAGGGCATCTTCACTGCTGGCAAAGCCAGCTTGAGCCATTCTGTCACTGCCTCCACCTTTGCCCTGGTAGGCTCCGAGATTGCCTTTGAAGAACGGTCCACAAGACCACTCAGGCGGCTGCCCGTTCTGTGCCAGAACGACTTTGGCTTCCGATATGCTGGCAAAAAGCACAATCCCCTCATGTTCTTCCGTCAATTTGGTCGCCAAGCTCTGCATATCCTTAAGGGATTTGTCTTCAAACACCTGGGCAATGACCAGGCCTTCCCGTGCAGACAACAATTCCTGCGCATAGTAGGTATCATTGGTGGCTTTGACCGCACTCAGCTCAGACAGAAGCTGTTTTTGATCTGTTTCCATTTTGTCGATACGGTCAAGCAGTTCTTCTCTGCTGGTTTTTAATTTCACCGAAATCCCGTTTAACACGTGCTGTGCTGCTGCAAATTCGTTTAATGCTCTGAATCCGCATTTAAAGTAGATGCGCGTGCTTCCCTTTACCTTTTCGGTTTTCAGCAGCTTAATGATGCCAATCTCACCTGTTGCCGCTACATGTGTGCCGCCGCAAGCGTTGTATTCCACGCCCTCCATTTCAACAATGCGGATGTCCTCGGTAACGGAAGGCTGCTTCACGAGCGGCAGACGGGCTGCTTCTTCAGCAGTGACCCAAGAGCTGCTGATGCGGGCATTCCGGTAAATTTGGCGGTTCGCCTCTTGCTCGATCGCTGTCAGTTGATTCGGTCCCAGTTCAGCTACAGCTACATCGATCGTGGCATATTCAGTGCCCAGATGAAAACTGAGCGTCATCGCATCAGCCAGCTTCAATGTGATGGCTGACAATAAGTGCTGCCCTGTGTGATGCTGCATGTGATCGAACCTGCGCTCCCAGTCAATTTCGCAGTGCACCTCCTTCTGTTCAGGTGCCTGCTCGACCTTATGCCATATTTCTCCATCTTCGATGTTTACGTCCAAAACCGCGATACCGCCAACTTGTCCTAGATCACACGGTTGTCCACCCCCATGCGGATAAAAAGCTGTCTCCGCGAGCGTGACATAGACGCCATCTTCCTTGTCCACTCTGCCTGTAATCGTTGTATGCCACTCTCTTGTATAAGCAGAGTCATAATAGATTTTTTGCGTCATGAATCATCCTAATCCCTTCTCATTTCAAATGGGTTTTCATAATCTCCAGATTACACTATCTGGCACACCTAATCCAATTTCTGTCTTAGGTCATCGTTACCTCATGATGATAATAAAAAGGGTTAACCAGAATATTCTGGTTAACCCTTGTCTCCAAAGATTACTTATCCAAAAACGTATTATACAGCAGACTGTATGGAAATACGCATGATCGGACCATCAATACTACTTTCATTGGCGACTAGCAATTCTACTTTTTGAATGTTCTCTTGACCATCCGGAATAATGATCGGACTGATCACCAGATAACCCGCGTCTTGAATCACAGGCATATCAAATTCCAGCATCAATTGTCCTGCCTGAACCATGTCGCCTGATTGTACATAGCTTCGGAATCCATTCCCCTTCAGGGAAACCGTATTTATGCCTACATGTATAAGTAACTGGACACCTGAAGCATGCTCAATGATTATAGCGTGCTTGCTCTTTTCCATAATATGCATGACCTTACCTGTAAATGGTGCAGTCACTTTTCCTTCGGAAGGCATGATTGCCATGCCATCCCCCATGGCTTTACTTGAGAAGGCTTCATCCGGTACAAACTCCAGAGATACTGCATGTCCTTTAATCGGGGAAGCGATCTCAATTATTTCGATATTCGAGTTCTTTTTACCTTTGGCTACGGAATCTGAGTTATCGCCTGAGATTCGATAGCCTATCGTGTAAGTCAGACTAAATGAAACCGCAAAAGCAACGACATTGACCAGGATATACAGAGGTAATTGATTATTCAAATAGAGCAATATCCCCGGAATACCTGTTAGCGACATGCCTGTAGCTTTTAATTGTAAAATAGAAGCTAGAAATCCACCGACTCCTCCACCGATCATCGACATAATGAAAGGCTTTACTAGAGGTAACGTTACACCAAATACTGCAGGTTCCGTTATCCCGAGGGCTGCTGAAAAACTGGAAGGATATGCAATTTGTTTTAACTTTTGTGATCTTGTTTTGATCGCTACTGCCAATACAGCTCCTGCTGCCGCAACATTCCCTGGTGAAATCGGATTCAACATATTCCAACCTGTTTGCGTGAGCATGTTAATTTCCAGAAAACTTATAATATGATGAATTCCAAAGATACCTAACAATTGACTGAAGCTACCATAAAGAAGGCCTCCCAGTCCATACGGTAATCTGAGTAAGAATTCAACTCCATGCAAAACAAATATTTCAATCTCATGGAAAATCGGACCAATCATAAATAGTGCGAGTACAATAGAAATAAGCAGTGTTAAGAACGGTGTTAAGATAAGGTCAAGTGAATTCGGAATTTTTGTTCGTAGAAACTTTTCTATTTTAGAACCCACAATACCTATAATAAATGCTGGCAACACGGAACCCTGATATCCCAACACTTTAATAAAATCGAAAAATACCAAGGGTTCTGCCAGGTTCTGTCCTACAGCGTAAGCATTAGGCAAGGCCGGATTAACAAGCATCAACCCAAGCACGATCCCCAGAACCGGACTGCCACCAAACACCCTAAATGTGGACCAACAGATTAAGGCTGGCAGAAAGGCAAATGCAGTATCTGTGAGAATCTGTGTAAAAAGCAACAATTCCTCTGGAACATTCTCAGGTGTTAACCCAATTAAACCTAATACGGCGGCCTGAGTCAGCAAACTTCTTAACCCCATAAATAATCCTGTCGCTACGAGAACGGGTATAATTGGAACAAAAATATCCCCGAATATCCGAACTGCACGCTGAAAGCGATTGCCCTCTTTTTTCACGGGAGCCTCTGCTGGTATTGTACCATCCCTTAACTTCATCACTTCTGCATAAATTTTATTAACTAAGCCAGTTCCAAGAATGATTTGATATTGACCTGAATTAAAAAAACTACCCTTTACCCCTTGAAGATTCCCCATTTCTTCATCATTAATTTTATCCTTGTCCGCGATCATGATTCGCAACCGTGTAGCACAGTGTTCAACCGAATGAATATTCTCTTTGCCGCCTACTAATTCCAAAATCCTTTTGGCTAATTCCTGATCTTTCATATGAGTTTCTCCTTAGATTGAGTAATATATAAGTTTGCCATTATGCTGCAACCCCTGATATTCAACACGTAACTGATGTTCCTCGGTAAAATACCTCGATGAGAAAACGCATTCACCATGGTTCACGAAAACCTCAATGGTCGAGTTATCGCTATAAAGGCTCATTTGTGATAAGTTTTGAATCTCGTTTACTTTCGTTTCTCTTGTATGGTTGACCCAATTTATCCTTGTAATCGAAAACTCATTCTTCTCTCCAATATAACGAATCTCAATCGCGCCATTTCTTAGAGAAAGATAAAAATCACTTATACTGTCCTCTCTTCGCAATTCCAGTTCAAACCGTCCGCTATCCAACTCAAAATTTCCCAGACGAGAAGTAAAAGTATTTTCCGTTTTTCTTAATTGTTTCACTTCTTCGATAGGAAGCTGTATTAGTCTGTCATTCTCCCAAGTTATAACCCTAGGTAAGGTCAAACAATGGATATAACCGTATTTTTTAGTAGGGCATTGCTGTTCCTCTTCCTCAGACATCCGAGACATCCACCCCACCATGATTCGTCTGCCTTTATGGTCAGTAAATGTTTGGGGTGCATAGAAATCAAAGCCATAGTCAATCAATGCTAACGACCCATTCGGCTTAAATTGCTTGGTTTGCTCATTAAATTGCCCAGACAGGAAGGCTGCATAACTTGTTATACCTGTTGCGGCCTCTTCTTCTGGAATTACCTGCGGACAACAGACCAATATATCGGTCCTATCATTCAAGGAGAATAAATCCGGGCATTCACACATGTTGTCCAACTGTTGATCATATAAAATATTTTCATACGTCCACTCCGACAAGTCACCTGAAGAAAAGAGAGCCACTGCGCCTTTTCGCTCTTTCGTTTGAGCACCAACGATCATCCACCATCTGTCACTTCCCCTCCATACCTTGGGATCACGAAAGTGTTCTGTGAACGCTGCAGGCGTTTCGATTACCTTCTCTTCTTTCACAAAAGTCTGACCATTCACAGATTTACTCACACATTGATAGCTCTTTCTGATTCCGTTATTCTTCACATTACCTGTGTAGAACAGATACATTTCATCTTCATGTTCTATACCACTGCCTGAATAGACTCCATTACGATCCCATTGTCGATCCGGGAGAATAGCCGTATTTTGATTGGTCCAATCGATCATATTCGTTGATGTGAACAATCCCCACTCTTTGTAACTATGGTTCGTATCAAATCGATTCCATTGGTGAAAAAAATAATACGTACCTTTGAACCAGATCAGACCATTTGGATCATTCAACAGACCTCTTTCCGGCTCAATATGATATGACAGTTTATAAGGATTTCTCAAAACAACATCCCACTTTCCAAATATAAAATATCGGTTTACACGGTTATTTCAAATCAATGGATCATTCATGCTTTTTAAATCGCCAGAATCGACTAGTGAAGTCTTGTTTCTTCCGCGGAAATGTAAGGCCTACATGCATTAACTCATCTCCCCCGAATAACTCTCCGGTTTCGATATTTTTATAGATGAATTCGGGGTTGAGCCCTTTGCATTTAACGGTCTGAACAGGAGCCGCCGGCTGAGATAATACTGTAAAATAACTCAGTACAACTTCGGTTTGATCTCTTGAAACAAAACTCCATGCGGCTTCATTGCTATCAAACGGACTAACGATTCTGTGGAATCTGCCAAATTGAATGAGTGGGCGAATCTCTTTATACAGGGCAATTTGCTGCTTAACCGATTCTTTTTCTTGCTCTGTTAATTTCGTCAAGTCCAGTTCATATCCAAAGTTCCCAGCCATAGCAACATATCCTCTGGTATCCAGAGGGGTTACTCTGCCTACTTGATGATTAGGTACAGATGAAACATGTGCCCCCATGGTTATTGGCGGATATACAAGACTTGTCCCATACTGGATTTTCAATCGACTAATCGCATCTGTATTGTCACTTGTCCACGTCTGAGGCATATAATACAGCATGCCTGCATCGAAGCGCCCTCCACCACTTGAACAACTTTCAAACAACACGTTTGGAAATGCTGCAGTGATTTCTTCCATGATTTTGTACAATCCCAACATATAGCGGTGAGCTGTTTCCCTTTGTCGCTCAGGCTCTAACGCGGATGATCCGATATCTGTCATGTGGCGATTCATATCCCATTTGACATAGGTTATCGGAGCACTTGATAGAATATCTGTGAGCGCCTGAATTAAATAATCGCAGACTTCCTGTCTTGATAAATCCAATACAAGCTGATTCCGGCCTAATGTATGTGGGCGATCTGGTACATGCAAGCACCAATCAGGATGACTTCTATATAAATCGCTATTTATTGAAACCATCTCCGGTTCAAACCATATTCCGAACGCCATACCCAGGTTGCAGACCCGGTTGGCAAGATCGAATAGACCCTGTGGCAGCTTTTGTGTGTTGACTACCCAATCGCCCAAAGAACTTTTACTGTCGTTACGTTCTCCGAACCAGCCATCGTCCAGGACAAACAGCTCGATCCCTACCTCTTTTGCCTCAGTTGCAATTTTCTCAATCTGATCTGCGGTAAAATCAAAATACGTCGCTTCCCAATTATTGATGAGTATTGGTCGTAATGTGTCACGATACGTGCCCCGACATAATCTCTGGCTATATAATTCATGATAGATTCTGGACATATCCCCCAATCCGCTCGTTGTATAAACCATGACAACTTCCGGAGTTTGAAAGGCCTCTCCCGGCTCCAGTAACCACGAGAAATCGAAGGGGTTTATCCCTATGGAAACTCTGGTAGTCCGGTACGGGTCAACCTGTACCTGCGCTGTGAAATTCCCGCTATACACAAGGTTAAATGCATAGACCTCTCCGTGATCTTCGTTGGTCTCCTTTTTGACCAATGCCATAAATGGCGCTTGTTGAGGGCTACTGGCACCACGACAGCTGTCGACCATTTGAATTCCAGATACAATTTTGCGCCTTTCTATATTTTTTTCATTTTGAGCAGCACCATACAGTGTCATAAGTTCGTATTCATCATCCAGAAAATCCACACTTGCGCTTAAGGCTCGGAGTAATTTCATCTTCTGTGTGCCCTGATTTTCAAATTGAACTGACCTGGTGATGACATCCCGTTCCTCGTACAGACTATAGGTTAACGTGACAATTAGCCCCAATAATTTGTCTTCCATAATCAATTCCAACGTTTCGGCCTCATTGTCCGTCTCTACATAAGTAGATGGCAGCCCTTTCAATTTTGGTTTCCCTCTATACGATCGATGTCCTTTGTAACGTAGGTCTGTGACAGTCGAACCATTCTCTTGTTGTATTTGATAAGAGGGAACCCGAAAGTCACCATTGCCGTATGCAGGATACTCTTGGGGGAGCGTATCCAACGAAAATGTCCGATCAGAACTATCCGGATTAGGTGAAAATACTCGATCAATATATATAATCTGATTACTGCCTCGATAGGTTTTAATGCCTTTCCCCCAATATAAATGGCTTAAATATCCCCCTTTGGTAACCTGCATAACATAGCTGGTCTTCTTGCTTTTCAAATGAAATATGAGATGTTCATCATCGATGTAAATAGACATAATTTCCTCCCATATGTTTAACTGAACTTAATAAACGATTGAGAAATATATATTGCTTATACATGTATACTAATCGTTTTAAATGTTCACTTATATGGAAGCATGTAGACTCATTATGGTACGATGTGATAACATGTAGCAATTTTCAACATTCGAGGTGATATGATGCTGTTGAATTTTTCCAATCAGTATCTCAACAATCTAGATCTTAATTTATATACATGTGGAAGAGAGGAATGTGTCAGCAGTTACTCCTATGGTCCAGCAATTCGAAGCGGATATATTGTTCACTATATCCTTAAGGGAAAAGGAATATATAAAGTTGGAGATCGGACCTTCCATTTGGAGAAAAGTGACGGGTTCCTAATTACACCCAACCATCTGGTTTATTATGAGGCAGATGCTGCAGACCCATGGGAATATGCCTGGATTGGCTTCAGTGGAGTGAAAGCAAAAGAATATTTAAACCGGTCCAGTCTATCCATGGACCATCCGATTTTTACGTTTAGTGAAGATCATGAGCTTATTCATTGTATAGACGGTATCATAGCGGCATCCAAACAGGTTGCTAATAAAGATCTGTTATTAACATCCAAACTGTACGAATTTCTATTTCTACTCTGTGAAAGTTACCCCAATCGCGAAGTTGCCAGTGATGTCAAACAACAAAAATATATCGAAGATGCATTGCTATTCATTGAACAAAATTATGCGCATCATATTACAATCCATGATATTGCTAAGTACATTTCTATTGACCGGTCCTATCTTCACCGGTTGTTTAAGCAGAGTCTTCATAAATCACCACAAGAGTTCTTGTTAAATCTGAGAATGGATAAAGCATGTTTTTTGTTGACTAATTCCACTTTCAAAATCGGTGACATCTCTCGATCTGTTGGATATAAGGATGTTCTTTTATTTTCCAAAACGTTCAAGCGGATTAAAAAATGTACTCCTTCAGAATATCGAAAAAATCAAGAAGGCTTGCACCACAAGGATTAGAAAGTTACCCTATCCTCGCTGACTCTAACACTAACACACAAAAAAAACAGGCCGTCCTAGTTATAGGAACGACCTGTCTTCAACTTAACCTCTTCTTTTGAAAGTAGAGCAACCATCTATTTCATCGACTCGGAGAGTTCTGTGAAAATAACACCAAGCGCATACGCGCCTGCATCCGGATAGCCCAGACTGCGATCCCCAACCGTGCCCGCGCGGCCCATACGTGCCACGATATCTTCGGTTTTCTTCGCGCCTTCAACTGCAGCCTCCGCTCCTTTAGCAAACGCTGTTTTGAAGTCATCGCCAGAGCTAGCACTTTGTGTCCAGGAATCTGCACACGGAACGAGTGCGTCGATCAAAGTTTTGTCACCTACAACCGCCCCGCGTCCGAAGGAGCGCTCACCCGTGGATTGAATGCCCTGCACCGCTGCTTGCATCATCTCGGCAAACTCAGAGACGTTCAACTCCTGTTTATCGCCTACTGCCTTGCCCGCCGAACGGAATGCCGAACCCCAGATGGGACCGGAGGCTCCGCCGCAATACTCCATGATTACGAGCGAGCATGCATCCAGGAACGAACCGATGTTTCTCTTCTCTTCGCTGATGATATGCTTCCATTCGCGTTTCAGCTGACGGAAGCCCTTCGCCACACTCATGCCGAAGTCACCGTCGCCTGCATGGGAATCCAGTTCACAGAACGGCACCTCATTCTTGATGATGATCTCGCCCATCTTGTCGATCAAGTAGACGATATTATCCAGGGAGAATTGATTGTTGTTGATTACCGCAGACGTTGCAGGGGTCTCCACTTCGAAAGATACAGGCACATCTTCAGTCACGACTGCTTCCAATGCTTCGGAATAGGCAACTTGCGCTACTGGAGGACCAGATACTTTGAACGCAGGTGTATCACTTTCCTTGAACAGCAGGGACTTCAGCTCATCATCCAGCTTCAGGATTGTCAGGGATGCGCCAGCCATATCGATGCTGGTCATGTAATTACCAACAAAAGTCGTAGCTACATGAAGACCCGAACGCCCTGCAAGCTCACGCTGAACCGAGTTGTTGAGCAGATATAATTCCTGAAGCGGTGTTGCGCCAAAACCATTCACCAGCACCGCAATCTCGGCGGATGCGTCACCATCCAGCTTCATATCGGCAAGCAGCGCTCCAACCATACGGCCCGCAAGCTCATCGGCAGAAACGATCTTCTCACGGCGAATGCCCGGTTCACCATGGATTCCCACACCGAACTCCATCTCATCGTCCGCAATTTCGAATGTTGGTGTACCTTTGGCAGGCACGGTGCAGGACGTAAATCCGAATCCGATGCTTCGTACGTTCTGAGCTGCCTTCTCGGCAACGGACTTCACTTCTGCCAGACTGCGGCCTTCTTCGGCTGCTGCTCCGGCAATCTTGTGAACCAGTACCGTTCCCGCAACGCCGCGGCGTCCTACCGTATACAAGCTGTCCTGTACAGCAATGTCGTCCTCAACACGTACATACTGTACGTCGATACCATCTTCTTCAGCCAGATGTGCCGCATTCTTGAAGTTCATCATGTCGCCGCTGTAGTTTTTGATGATCAACAGCGTGCCCTTGTTGCTCGCTGTTGCCTTGATCGCCTGATACACCTGGATTTGAGAAGGAGATGCGAATACATCTCCACATACCGCTGCATCCAGCATGCCATTTCCCACATAACCTGCGTGAGCCGGTTCATGACCGCTTCCGCCGCCGCTGATGAGGCTGACTTTGTCAGCATTAATCTCTCTGCGTTTGATGACTTTATACTTTTTCAAAAATTCCAGCTCCGGGTGCGCCAGCGCAATCCCGTTGCACATTTCCATCACTACATTTTCAGCCTGATTGATAATTTTCTTCATTACTTCGCCTCCCGGCGAGCTTTGTATTCCCGTCCCATACGGTCAGCCGCTGCAATGGCTGCAGCCACTTCAGGAACGGTGATTGGAAACGGCATGGCGTGAATCGATTCTTCCGGAATACAAGCGATCTCGGCCACTTTGAGCAGCTCTTCTTGCGTAATGGTATCTACACCGATATCCGCCAAGCTTACAGGCAGTCCCACGGCGATGCAGAAGTCCATGACTTCATGCAGCTCTTCAGTCGGTGCATTTTCAAGGACGAGCTGTGCAATCGTACCAAATGATACTTTTTCACCGTGGAAGAAGTGATGCGTACCCTCCAGAACAGTCAAACCGTTGTGAATTGCATGTGCCGCGGCCAGACCGCCACTTTCAAATCCAAGACCTGACAACAGAATGTTGGTCTCAACAATATTTTCTAGCGCTTGAGTCACCACATTGCTGTCGCTGGCTACTTTTGCTTTTGCTCCGTCAGTCAGCAGCATTTCATAACACAACTTTGCCAGCGCTAGTGCTGCATTCGTACCTACAGCAGACGGAGTATATCCTTCGCGGGAACCCATTGGCAGACTTGCGTTTACACGGGAATACGATTTTGCTGTTGCTCTTGCTTCAAAGTACGTAGAGAGCGCATCTCCCATACCGGACACCAGGAAGCGTGTTGGTGCGTTAGCGATTACGGTTGTATCCACCAGCACAACGCTTGGGCTTTGTTTGAAATAAGCATAGTCATCAAAAGAGCCTTCCGGTGTGTACAATACCGCCGAGTGGCTTGTTGGTGCATCGGTTGCAGCAATGGTCGGGCAAATGATCAATGCTTCGCCTTCCGCTACGCATTTGGCTGCGTCGATAGCTTTACCACCACCAAGACCAATGGTGCATGTACAGCCTTTTTCCTTCGCAATTTCCTGCAGGCGAGCAACTTCCTGACGGGAGCACTCCCCTCTAAAACCGCTTTCAACAAAGGTAATATTGAATTTCTTAGCTGTTGCATCAAGCTTTGCTTTTACCCGCTGTACATCATCGGGATGTGCAATCAACAATGCGGAATCTCCAAAGGATTTCACAAAGTAACCGAGGTTCAACAATTCATCTTCGCCTTGTACGTATTTGGTTGGGCTGATAAATGCTTTTCTCATAATGATATATGCCTCCTATAGCGTAGTTAGTATGGTGTTTGATGTATAAACATCAAATTTTAATTGTTCACAATTAATCTAAATATATATCATGCATGCTCGTGAAACAGTGGACTTTGATAACAAATTATTATAATTTTCAATCGTAATTTTTTGCTTTTTTCTGAATTCATGGTATCTTATTGTCATTGGATCGTTGAATGCTGACATGATCTTACATTACCCGCTCGCCTCTCATTTTAATATGTACAAGTTGCTACCTTTTTACGGCCCAGAGCCGGCAATCAGGTTCGTATGGAGGTTCCACCCAATGATTAAAGAATATTTGCACATCAATAAAATTCTCGACCTGAATAAATGGAAGCGTCTACAGGATTCACTCGCTACCGTAACCAAACTGGCCATCCTGACGGTCGACTACAAAGGCATTCCAGTGACCAGCCACAGCAGCTGTCAGGCATTTTGCCAGAATGTACGCAAAGATCCCGAACTGCTTCCCTACTGCCAAAAATGTGATTCACGCGGCGGTCTGGAAGCGGTTAGGTTAAATGAACCCTATGTATATCTGTGTCATTTCAATATTATTGATATTGCCATTCCCATCACCATTGATGGCAAATACATTGGCGCCGTGCTGGCAGGGCAAGTTAAACTTGCAGATCGAGATAAAGGCACTGATCTGGAACAGATCGTCTCTTCCAAAAATGTGCACATGCATGAAGCAAAGCTGCAGGAACTACAGGATGATTATGACCAACTGCCTGTAATGACGTATGAAGAGATCGTGAAAATCTCCAATATGCTGTCCCTTCTCTGCAACTATATTGTAGAGGAAGCTCTCAATAAAAATTTGCTCGTAGAGATGTTCGAAAAGGCCTCAGGGTCTCAGGAATCCGTTAATCTTTCGACCATTCTGCCGGGCTATTCCATTCGCAATATTGAATCCATCAAAAAAGAAATGACCAACGCCATTGCGGATGCCTATCTCAAAAGCAGTCCCAGCGACAATGCATGTACCAGTCCGGCACTGCAGCCAGCTTTTGAATACATTCACAGCCACAAGAGTGAGCAGGTCACACTGAAACAAATGGCAGAACTGTGCCACCTAAGTCCAAGTTATTTCAGCAGACTGTTCGCCAAAGAGACAGGGGAAAATTTTACGACTTATCTGGCCAAGCTCAAAATCAAGTGGGCCAAACAATTGCTAGAGGTTACCGACATGCCGATATCACAGATCAGTGATGAGCTGGGGTTTAACGAATCGGGATATTTTATTAAAATTTTCAAAAAGTTTGAAGAGATTACACCTGCCCTCTATCGCAAATACATTCAAGAGCAATCTGTCACCTGAACTCATTCATCTGTTCCTGGGCCCATATCGCAGACTCGGCCAGCATCTCCATTAATCCATTGAAATGAGGTGCACGGGTTCAGGTCATCAGACCGGTCATACTCCTTCTTATATTCACGGTACGCCTCCACAAATGCGGGGTATGCCCAGTCCAATTCTTTTACAGAATACAGGGCAGGATCACCGAAGTTGCAGGCGCCATATTTAAGCAAGAGAGCCCGGTGTAACATAGTTACTGACTCAGAAGTCCTCTATGTAACTGACTTCTGAGGGAATCAATTCACCATTGTACTCCCTGAATTCAACTTCAATCGTACCTGTATACGTACCCGGAGAAACTTGCACCGGTATTTCAGCAATCAGCTTGTTGTCCTGAACCCGGTACCTCAGAATATTGCCCACAACTGCCTGCTTAAACCACATTTCTGCGTCTTCAATAGGATAGGAATAGACATACTCGTTCCCTGCGATATTCATCGTGTATTCAACAGTTGCTGTGTGCTCCTTATACATGGAAGCCAACGCATTTTTAGCTTTGGTTACCGCGTCCCCAACGGGAATCTCTGTCCAATCATCCTTTATCACATGAACCGCTGAAGCCCGTGCCCCAATGCCCTTCCCAGTGGTAAGAATAATAATTGCTTCGTCCTGACCTTTCCCATCGATATTGCTCGTTTCGACTTCTGGGTAAAAAGCTGGTTCGCTGATGTTTTCCCACGGAAAAGATTTCGTTCGGTTATTCCAAGAGACGGTGATTCCGGAGTACATTCCTTGAACAGGTTTGGTTGATGTGTTTAATGTAATCTCGTGATGATTTTCTTTGATCTCGGCCAACACTGTATGATCTTGATTCGGAACCGAAAGAGAACCAGATAAAGCAATGAACGCTGCACTTAATAGTTTGGGTATGAACCACATGCTCATGATCAAACCTTCCTTTACTAAAAATAGAAATTGAATTTCGCATCTCACTATTAATAACAGTGCTCAACCCATCGAGTTGTGTAGATTAAGTCTTTTTTAACCAAAGATAAATAAGCAGCCCCCAAGATGGGGGCTGCAATAGATGATTCATAAGTCACTTATGGCGTTTGCTGGTCGTAATATTGGTAAGTTCCTTTCGGATACAAATTCCACTCACCCGGCAAGTTATATATTGGTGAGGAGCTGTGGATCGCGCTCTTGCGAATAATCGTTCCGCCACTCGGCAGAATTTCCAATTGACCATTCGGATCTCCCAGAACATCCATGATTTGACCGTCTTTCTTCAGAATGATGGCCGTTAATTTCGAACCGGGAACATTCAGAATAAGTTCATTGTTGTAATACGTAGTTGGGATGAGATCAAAAAAATCATAAAATGCACGGTCTATAGAATTAACGTATTTCAGATCCTTTATTTGGTCCAAAGGTAAGCCATCGAATATTTTGTAGGTTTCACTGGTTGTTTGGTTCGTCGCCGGATTGTAATGCTTAACTTCAAGCGAGAAGCCTACGAACTTCTGACTTGTGCCGAAATAAGGATTCATGATTTGAATCGTTTTGTTGTAACCCCCTCCGTCAATATACTGGCTGAAGTAAGCGTTGGAATTAGTCTGAGCCGATACTGAAACCCGAATTAAAACCGCTTTATAGTTAGCACCAACAATCCAGTAATCCATGTTCATTGGAGAAGCATTCCAAACTTTCCCGTTCATAGGCGTAGGACCTGTTAAGGTCTGAGCCGGTGTCGCCCAATATTGCTGCAGGCTTGAATCTGTCGGGAAATAAGAACTCAGATCCACTGTAAGGCTAGGTACCCCTTGTTTTGTATTGACTGGAATAAATCCTTTGTCAACAAGGGAAACAGCCACTACATTTAAGTCATAAGTCGCCTGATTGCCGTGGCTGTCTGTAGCCGTTATGGTAACTACAGCCGCCCCTGCATGCCCTGCCGTTCCAGGAGACAACGTAATCGTACTGCCATCCACAGTGACCTGAGCAGCAACCGGATCGCTTGAAACGGCCGAATAAGTCATTGCATCTCCTTCCGGATCGCTAAACAACTGGGAAGCATCATAACTCCGTTCATCTGTATAACCCGGACTTAGCAATTGGGTCTGAATGGCTGCCACTACCTCTGGAGCAGCATTCGAATTTTGAGCTTTCGGCATGACTGTGAGGTTAATGGTTTTTGCTGCAGAACCTCCCTTGGCATCTGATGCCGTAACGGTAATAACTACACTACCGCCTGTCAAAGGCGTTATCGTTAATGTACTGCCGTTAACAACAGCAGTGGCAATTTGCTCATCCGTTACTGACACTGAAAACGTCAACAGATCTTGATCCGGGTCCGAAAAATACTGCGTCAATTCGATATCTTTTGCCGGAGCTCCTACCTCCAAAGTTTGGTCCGGTATATCCATTCCCACAGGATCTTGATTGGGAGCCGGTGTTGGATCTGGCGTCGGTGTTGGATCCGGTGTCGGTGTTGGATCTGGTGCCGGCGTTGGGTCCGGCGTCGGTGTTGGATCTGGCGTCGGCGTTGGGTCTGGTGCCGGTATTGGATCCGGTGTTGGCGTTGGATCTGGCGTCGGCGTTGGGTCTGGCGTCGGCGTTGGATCTGGTGTCGGTGTTGGGTCCGGCGTCGGTGTTGGATCTGGTGTCGGTGTTGGATCCGGTGCTGGCGTTGGATCTGGCGTCGGCGTTGGGTCTGGCGTCGGCGTTGGTTCTGGTGTCGGTGTTGGATCTGGCGTCGGCGTTGGTTCTGGTGTCGGTGTTGGATCTGGTATCGGTGTAGCTGGAGCATCCACTACAGTGACATTAAAAGAGGTGCTAGCCAAATGTCCTTTTCCATCGCTGGCACGAAGCGTTACCATCGCACTACCTTCAGCGACAGGGGTAAGGGTTAAGCTGTTGCCGCTCAATGTTGTCCTAACAACATTTCTATTCGAGGTTTGTGCGCCAATGGTAAGCTTATCGTTATCCGGATCGCTAAATAATCCTGTTACATCGACAACAACTCCATCTGAGATCGAGATGGTTCGGTCCTCCAAAACACGAGTTGCAACTGGTGCCTGGTTGACAACCGGTGCTGGTGTTGATGACGCTGGAGCTGACGGCGTTTCCGATGCTGGAGTTACCCCGCTTACAGCAGACGCCAATACGTTCGTACCTAAAGAAACACTTTCAACCTTTGTATTGTTTCCTACGGCTACTGTGGCATCTGGATTATTAACCTTCAGCTGCTGAATGCTGCCTGTGAGGTTAATCGAAGCGGCACCCGAACCGTTGACCTGAACTTCATTAATATTGGCGTTCCCGGCAAGGGTAACGTTTTGGCTTCCTGCCAGCTCTAGGGTGCCAATGTTTCCGGATAGTGCGACGTTTCCAGCCCCATCCAGAAGGCTAACTTGTTCGACTGATGCAGAATCGCCGAAGGTAAGCGACGCATCCGAATGGAGGGCCATTTTATCGATCGTGGTGCTGCCTGTGACTTCGACGTGCACGTCCTGCTTGTTCACTTCCACCTGGCCAAGAGAGGCATCCTCAAAGACAACGGTGTTGCTGTCACCGCCATAAACCCTCGTTTGTCCAGTTACGTTCAAATCCTTTGAGAAAAAATCGTGAGAAAGTTTTGAAGAAATCTCAAAGTCACCATGTACCTCTAAATTTGAAACCGAAATATAATCGCCAGAAATTTTCAGATCTCCATCCAGCGTTGCCCCACTGCCATCCAGCTTAAGGTTTCCGGTAAACTCAGCTTGTCCGCCCTTAGGTGCAGAACCGGTTGCAATAATTTCAAGCGAAGTTATGCTACTGATAGTCCGGCCTTCGGCTAGAAATTTGATTTTCGCACCATCCAGCACTTTCGCATTGCTAGGATCAAGGAGGCTTTTCACCCGATTGGAAAGCGAATAGGTAATGCCGTTGATTTGTACGCTTCCATTGTTAATTCGCTGCAGCGTTGCTGCACGATCTTCCGGGAAAAAGGAATTTAACAAAATACCTGCAAGTACCTGTCTTTGCACCGGTTGATCGGCATTCAATACCTCCAATTCGCTAAAAACACCTTCTGCAAGTGAAAGGTTCAGGGCATCCCAAGCCCATGGTGCAGCCGATTTCAATTTACCGTTATTCGATTGATTTTCTTCTCCTGATGCTTTCCACTGAACGGCTCGGCTCAACACTACGGCTAATTCCTGGTACGTTATGGCAGCTTTAGGGCGGAACTGCCCCTTGTTGTTGCCGGTCATTAAACCGGCCTGCTGTACCGCTGCAATAGAAGAAGCGGCCCAATTGGTTTGTTTTACGTCCGAAAATTCGGAAGTTCTGGCATGAACCGTCGGCAGCTGAAGTGCTCTAGTCAAAATTACAGCCATATCCTGCCGGGTAATACTGTCATACGGTCGAAACTTGCCGTCCGGGTCACCGACCAGCAGTCCTTGCTGCACCGCCTGTGTGATTTCGGCCTGCCGATCCGAAGAGACTTTTGCCAGATCGCTCAGTGTCTGACTCGTAGCCGCATAACTGACCGTCGAAAAAGGAGAAACGGACGCGGTCATTAAGACCGCGGCCAAGAAATATTTTATGCTTGCTGACTTGTCCATTGATAATTCCTCTCCTTATTCGTAACTTCCAAGTCCGTCCATGGTATCTACAGGGTAAATGTCCCATTCCGACTCTTGATAAGCGGCGGCACCTCTTGTGATGCCTGCTTTTCTGCGCATGGTTTGTTGTGGGTACAACATTGAGGAATCCAGTGGAATTCCATTTATGAAAAAAACAACCTCAAGCGGCTCCGTTCCGTCAGGATCAAAATTCATGTCGGTAACAGCATAGTATACTTCTGCCTCAATGTTCGATTCTAAGCCACTATTCCAGTCAGCAATTACACGCCCCCCGTGTGCAGGGATTGAAAAGGATTCGTCCAAAACAATTTCATCCCCTCCTATCGTCAGTCTTACATGTGAGATTGGTGAATCCGTTGGATTATAAAGCTCGATTGCTTGAATATCCTCATCGCTTCCCCAAACCATCTCTGAAATAAAAGGAGCTGCCTGCTCAACTGCCGGCTTCACCGTAACTTGAATTACCGTATCCTTCTGCGACTTTCCATCGCTGGCGGTAATCTTAAATTCCGCTGTACCTGCTGCAATAGCGGTAATGGTCAACAAATCTCCCGAATCTTCCGGAACTGTCGCAATCGCTGGAGTCAAATTTTCAATTGAATAAGTTAGTACATCATCTGCATCCTCATCTGTAAACAGTCCGGTTAGACTCAGGCTTCCAGCTTCACCTACCGTAAATTCAGGGGCAGTCCAAGCCTCGTTCACGACCGGAGCGTGGTTGATCTGTTCCAGAGCAGGAATGGCTATGGAGACTGTATCACCTGGCGCTTGTGTTTTGGATGGAGTATAAATATCTGCTGCATCCAGCTCAAGCTCAAATCCTGTAATCGGGAGGTTAGCATTTTCACCAAGCGTAATTTCAAACTCATTCCCATAAAGTGGATTGACCGGAATGTAAGAAGTAGCTGTTAATTGCGCTCCTTCTCCGAAGCTGTGCCCGGATTGCTGCGCCGCCGCTTCAAGCGCTGCCATAGTCAGCCCCTTCGCCTCGGCGGCATTGCCAGTCCCAGACATTTCGTCATACGAATCAAACTTTTTAATGTAGTTGTTGAATTTGACCGTAATAACGTCACCAGGATCATACATAGAAGGATCATTTTCGTAATTCTGCGATTGAACAACCTCGGTAACCGCTGGAATCATTCGGTCTATGGTGAAATATGCGGTTGTCTCGTTTCCACCCTTATCTGTTACGACAAGTTTATAGTTACCGTCCATTGAGATCGTATTGCCCAGGCGGTAGTCTGTCGACTGGAACTCATAAACCGGGGACTGATAGTTCAAACCATCAGAACTTGTTCTCCACAAAACTGCTGTAGCGATGTCTTTGTCATCCGATCTTGGAGTATACGGAGCATTAAAATAAGATTGCTGTTCCGGCGTTTTTGCCGAAAGGCCTGTGATCAGAGGTGCAGGATCGGAAATATCGATATCTGTGACTGTGGTTGTTGGCAAACCATGCACGCCTTTGTTATCTGTAGGCGTAACTTCGAAAATAATTTTATGTCCACTGTCTTCGGCTGTCAGCGTATAGTCCTTCTCATTAGCACCAATAATCAAAGTTTGATTGCTGACACCGTCGTTATCCACCCTATACCACTTAAAAGTCGTTTCACCTTCCACATCTTCGTCCTGATCATCATAGGTGTACCTTCCCGAAAGAGTCTCCCCAGCTTCCAGCTTGCTGCCGGAGATCAGAACACTTGAAGCCACTGGAGGATGATCTTCCGGAGCAGGCGTTGGATCTGGTGTTGGCTCCGGTGTCGGCGTCGGCGTTGGATCTGGTGTTGGCTCCGGTGTCGGCGTCGGCGTTGGGTCTGGTGTTGGCTCCGGTGTCGGTGTCGGCGTTGGGTCTGGTGTTGGCTCCGGTGTCGGCGTCGGCGTTGGGTCTGGTGTTGGCTCCGGTGTCGGCGTCGGCGTTGGGTCTGGTGTTGATGGTCCTGATGAACCTGAACCTGAATTTGAAGTGCTTGTCCCTGTAGACGTGGATGGTCCCGTTGTCGAAGGCGTATTGCGAATGATCTGTGATAGTACTCCGCCCTCTGGAAGAATTACTTTCTCTGTCTTCACACTCGCAGGTAATTGAATTAACGATTTCACGTCTTTCAGTACAAGCTGTTTCCACGTTCCACTTCCCTGAACCGTTACTTTGTCGGTGGTATCGACAGTTACTTCATCAACATCACCTTCGATGGTTAATGCACTTGATCCAGATTTCAAAACAACTTGGGACAAGATATCAGCTTTCAAAATCACATGATCTGCCGAGACTGAAATCACACCCTTATAGGATGAACCCTTCAGATCCAAAGTCACGGGATCAGCAGCTGTACCCGCCTGTGTAATCTCGATTTCCGATAAGGAGGACAGATTGCGTGTGCGTGCATCATAGGTAACCACAGCATTCTGTAATGCTTCTTTGTTTCCTTCATTCAAAATGCCTTGCAGTTCCTTCCCAATTACAAAAGGGCGCCCATCGATATATGCAATATCTCCATCCAATTCGGTTAAGGAAGCTGTCCGCTCTCCTGTCTGAAACACATCCACCAGGATCTCCGCAATATCTTGCCGTTCAACCAAAGCCTTGGATTCAAATCTGCCCTCATTGGATTCCATTAAACCGAGCTTTAGTGCAGTTTGCACCTGTTCTTTGGCCCAATTGCTCACCAGGGATTCATCTGAGATCGTCTGTTGCTGACCTCCCTTGATTCCTTGTGTGCCCGTAACTCTTACCAATATGGAAGCAAGCTCTTCCCGGCGAATTGGATCATTTGCACGAAAATTCCCCAAAGTATCGCCAGTCATCCAGCCCGCTTTACGAATAGCATTTATATAAGGAGCTGCCCAGTCTGTGCTTTTAAGGCGAGCATCCATTGATTCTTCAAGGGGTAACTGTGATGCTTTGGCCAGCAATACAGCCATCTCTCTCCGGGTCAAATACTGGCGTGGATGGAATGAGCCATCCGGATAACCCGAGATTAAGCCTTGGTTTACTGCCTCTTGCACGGCTTGCAGGGAAGTGGAACGAATATCGGTTTCATCTGTAAAAACAGACGATATTTTGTTTGCTCCTCCTGTTTGATCTTCTGCTGCATTGACGTTCTGATTCCCCCACAGCATTCCGATGACCGTGACGGTAAGCAGCATCTTTTTCCAGTCGTGATTCATTGTCCGTTCCTCCCCATAAAACTTCCTTTTCGGCCCATATTCTAACAAGGAACTCTGAACGGATTCTGAACAAAATGATTAACAAAATACCCATTTAAAAGGAGGTTATTAATGATAATTCGACGATCACTTCTGTTAACATTGATTTATGTCAACGCATACAAAAAAATCAGAAAACTCTAGTGAACTAAGTGCAAATAAGTGTCGTAATAATGCAAACAATATATACCTTTATAATGTGTGTTCACATCAAAATTTACGTCGATTTCTTTTTAAAAATAACGTATCTCTGTCGTAGAATTCGTTATAATGAAATGAACTTGGCGAGATTTGTAAGTTTATGCAATCATCCACTTGGAAAATGAAAGATAATTATGGAAAACGGAGTTGTACGCGGGCGTTAAACTGTGTAAGTCTAGTTAAGTAATACTATGAATTATTCAGGAGGTATTGTTTATGTCTGACCATTCACAATTGGTAGATTGGGTTCGGAAGCTGATGAATGCTGAAGGGACCGAAGCGGAACTGGATGACATTCTAACTGAGCTGCAGCTGCAGGTCCCTCATGCGGAGATCAGTAATTTGATTTTTTGGGATAATCGAGACCTGACGCCTGAGCAGATTGTAGAAGAAGCGCTAGCTGCTCGCCCCATTCAGCTTCCGTCCCAATTCTAGTTCTTCAGGAGGTGAACGATCGGCTATGTCTGATATGAATTCAATAACAATGAACAGCCTGATTTTAATGGTTGTTTAGTTAAACTTTTGCCGTGGTAGTTAAACTCATACCACCTCTCTTCCAAATTTTCGTTATAATGTAAACATTACACCGAGAAACGGAGGCGAATTATGGAAACGGAAGGTTTACGCAACGTTGAACAACTAGCCTTGAAGAAGCACAAGATCTACAAACAAAGTTTGATCCGGTACCTTGCACGCTCCATGCTGGCCAGCATGTTTATCGGATTTGGGGTAATCGTGGCTTTTAAGACAGGAAATTTCTTTTATATGGAGCAGTCCCCATTTACATACCCCATGGCAGCACTTACGTTTGGAGCGGCTATTATCCTGATTGCGTATGGCGGGGGGGACCTGTTTACCGGGAATACGTTTTATTACACGTACGCTGCACTCAGAAAGAAGCTGCGCTGGTTCGAAGTGGTTAAGCTGTGGATTGCCAGTTACAGCGGAAACCTGATGGGCGCTGCTGTCTTTGCTCTATTAATCTATCTGACAGGGTTATTCGATTCATCTCAGGTCAACGGGTTCCTGTTAAGTGTGGTGGAGCACAAGATGGAGGCTCCGGCGATGCAGCTCTTTTTCCGGGGAATTCTGTGTAATTGGCTCGTATGCCTTGCGTTCTTCGTGCCGATGTTCATGAAGGAGAACGGGGCCAAAATGTTTGCCATGATGCTCTTTGTCTTCTGCTTTTTCATCTCGGGGTATGAGCACAGCGTAGCCAATATGTGTACGTTTGCGATTGCACTCGTGCTGAACCATCCGGGAACGATCTCATTTGGCGGAGTCATCCATAACCTGGTTCCGGTAACCCTCGGTAATCTGGTGGGAGGCGTGCTGCTGATGGGCTTCATGTATTACGCGGTGAACAAACCATTTCTTGATGATGAAACACATTAATTCGTGTAGCAAAATCCCCCGCAACCACTCATCTCAAGATGTTGGCTGCGGAGGATTTCTTTTTCATCTCCAGATGTAACAGGGGAAAAGGATTGCCTGATCCATCCAGTTCCGATCTGCCGGTCTGTATAAACCCCATTCGGGCATAAAACCGGGCAGCACCCTCATTTTGCTCATTCACATCCACTTTGAGATCATTACCCTTAAGTTGAATAACATGCGTAATAAGCATCCGTCCGAGACCTTGTCCATGCTTGTCCCCGTCCACGAATAACATCTCAATGTGCTTGCCGTCCATCCCAATAAAACCATTCGGTTCATCCGCTGAGTCTACCGCTTCCCATATTTCCATGTCTGCCAAGGCCTCACTCACCACACTCTTATAGAAAACGATATCCTTTTCGGCCAGAAACGTATGGGTTGCCCTTACAGCACGTTCCCAGATGGAAACCAGCTTGGCATGATCCTGCTCTCGGTATGGTATAATTGCCATCTTCACTTCGCCCCTTTCCTATAGTGACTATTATATGAGCATTTTGCATAAATCCAATAAGCGACTTCCAATTTTTCATTTTAGATCGAAATGGTTCTATTCATCTTTATGCTTGTCATTTATCCTTACTCAGGCTATCCTTGACCAGATTTAGATTCCAACGAAACGTGGCAGCGGATTGGGATGGCAGCATGTATTGAAACGTCTTTCCTTCCATGTCCACTCGGAAAATAACTTCTTCGTTCTCTGTGTTAGCTGCAACCAGCACCATTGTGCCATCCGGATTACGAAAAGCAACGTTCTCAAGCTTGCCCCGTTCTTCGGTCGAATCCACTCTTAAGGCTCCCGGACGTACATAACGACTAACATGACCAAGCGCATAATACTCCACATTGCGGGTCACGTCCCCATTCTCCGGATTGATTGTCACCACTCCCCGGCAGTTCGCACAGCCACCATTCGTAGGTCCGCCTTGCGGATCGAGCGCGATATTCCAGAGCAGGACGCTTTTGGCCCAGTTTCGCGGAGCACCGATCATCAGATTGGACATCTGCCAGCTTAGATTTTCGCCAAAATCAGGACTCCATTCCCCGCCGCTGCATTCGGTAAAATAGATATTTTTATCCGGAAAGCGATCATGCACTTCCGACATGGAGGCCGGATCCCCTTCATAACAATGGAAGGCTGAGCCATCCGTGTATTGTGCAGCCGCTTCGTCCCCAAGCACGCTGCTTGTATATTCCACTGCCTGATCCCAGTTATGGTCATAACTGATGATTCGTGTATCCAGTCCTGCCTCTTGCATGGCCGGCCCAAGATAATCACGGATAAACATGGCCTGTTCTTCGGCTCCCATACTCATGCTCGGATAGTTGGGCGAGGTGAACTCCGGTTCGTTCTGCAAGGTCATTCCATAGATGGGCACACCCTGGGCCTGATAGGCTTGGATGTACTTTACGAAATAGCGTGCGTACGCTTCATACACCTTAGGATTGCTGTAATCCAAATACCAGCCATTCGTTGTATTCTCGCCATATTTCATCCAGGCTGGAGCGGTCCAGGGTGTGCCCATAACCTTGATATCCGGCTTTAATCCAATGATCTGTCTGAGCATATCCACAACTTCCTGGTCTTTGTCGATCGAAAAATGATTCATATCATAATCGGTACCGGATTCGATATCATTATACGTATAACTTGAAGGCTGACCGGATGCATCCACCGAATAATCGGAAGCCCCAATGGTATGACGCACCATATCCAAATTCAAGCCTTCTGCCGTAAACAGCTCCTTCAGCAATTGTTCTCTTTGCTCTGGCTGAAGCTGGTTGATCAAGTGGGTGGATGAACCTGTCATTGCAGCACCGAACCCATCCATGGTCTGATACGTTTGGGACGGATCAATGGTTATGGTGAATTCTGCTTCGGAATCATTCGCTTCCGATGTAATCCAGGGGAGCGGCTGCTGCGGTTCCAGCAAATGCTGATGATCTCCGGTTGTCAGCCATACTTCAGCTGTTGCTGGTTTCTTCTCTAATGGTGGAGGGATGGCGTCCTCTTCGGTGCGGTTTGTCATCCACCATCTGCCGAAGCCAGCCACAATGCATACAGCGAGCAACAGGATAATCCACCCTGTTTTCTTCTCTCTCCATCGCGAGCTCATCTTATGTCACGCTCCTCTCCAAGTGTGGAAAAAGCCGCGGCCATTCGGCCACGACTCTTTGCTTCTTCCTTTTATTTACCGGACTTGCTTCCGATATTCACACTGCCTGTCAGACGAATATCATCTGATGCACTACCGACATAAACAGATACTTTACCTTTAGGCATTACCCATTCATTCGACTTTTCATCCCAATAGGATAGTGCACTGCGATCGAGCTTAATGTTGACACGCTGCTGCTTGCCTGCTTTCAGATCGACCTTGGCCCAGCCAGCAAGTTGTTTTTCCGGTGTTTCCACACTCGTTGGCAGATTGCCTACGTACACTTGTACAACTTCTGCACCTGAAACTTTACCTGTATTGCGCAGGTTCAGGGACACTTCTACGGTAGCATCGTCGCCTTTACCTGTGTTTTTCACATGCAGGTTACGGTAGTCAAAATCGGTGTAAGACAGCCCGTGTCCAAATGCGAACGCCGGTGTCATGCCTTCTTTGTCATATCCTTTGTAGCCTACAAAGATACCCTCGGAGTAACTACCCACACCATTCACACCCGGGAATTGTTCCGCAGTGGATACCGGTGTTTGTGAATCGTCAGATGGGAACGTCACCGGCAATTTACCGGATGGATTCACATCACCGAACAGAACACGTGCCACAGCGTTACCTTGTTCCTGACCTGCATACCAAGCCTGAACGATGGATGGCACTTCTTTCTGCCAGGAGTCCATTTCAACGGCGCGACCACTCATTTGTACAACAATCGTCTTCGGATTGGCTGCCGCTACCTCGCGAATCAGCTGCTCCTGGTTATTTGGCAGCTCCAGATCGGAACGGTCTACATAACCTTCACTGTCATACGTACGTGTCACGACAACCGCGACATCCGATTTTTTGGCCAGATCGACAGCTTTTTGCATTTTGGCATCCACCGCATCTTCAGGAGCTTCCCATCCGAAACGAACTTGGGCACCCATGTCATTACTGGATTGTACCGGGAAATCTGTACGATATTCAATCCGAATGTTGTGAGACTCGCCTTCTTTAAGCGTAATTTCTTTCTTTGTAGTGCTCAGTTTCGCACCTTGATTGTCTACCAGCAGCTGATCATCCACGTATAGTTTTGCAGAACCCAGACTGGTCAGGGACAGTTTGTAATCACCTGTTTTCGGTGCCTTAATGGAACCTGTCCAGCGGGCGGACATTTTGCCATTGAACTCCGTAGGCGTCGTTGGAAGCTTGGATGATTGTGCATTGAAGCCTTCATAGTTGTAAAATCCAAGATTCATGTTGACCTGATTATCTGTACGAACCAGAGAAGGATTGCCTTCCATATCTTTGTTTGTCCAGTATTCGGCATGCAATCCGTTTTTCACATTGTCTGAACCACTTTCGTTAGCACCCGCTGGAGACAAGAGCGTGGATGGTACCGCGGACGGTCCGTTAAACGCATCTCCTGCCGAGATCGGATCGGTTCCGGCTGCATATTGCACATCTACACCGTTTCCTGCACGGTTACGAATCCCTTCAAGCGGGCTCACCGTATAGGTCGGATTAACGAGACTGCTACCACCACCGGCTGCGGATGCGGTATCCGCATCGGGTCCGATCACTGCAATAGACTTCAGATTTTTGCTCGACAGTGGCAGCATGTTGTCGTTATTTTGCAAGAGAACCATGCTCTCTTCCGCAAACTCACGTGCTTTAGCCCCATCTGCCTTCGCATTGATTTGTGTATTGGTTACAGGGTTATCGAACAGCCCTTTTTCGAACATTTGAAGCAAGATCCGTCTGACCTTTTCATCAATGGTTTGTTCGCTGACTTCACCTTTGTTCACGGCTTCAAGCAGCTTGCTTCCCCATTTGCCATATGGTTCACCCGGTGTTTCCAGATCGAGACCCGCGTTCGCGGATTCCACTGTACTGAAGTTGGCACCGTAGTCACTCATGACGAACCCTTCGAAGCCGAACTGGTCCTTGAGGACATCGGTCAGCATCTCCTTGTTCTCACAAGCATATGTACCGTTAACCTGGTTAAACGAGCACATTGCAGAACCCAGATCCGCTTTCTCCACCACCGCCTTGAACGGACGTGTATAAATCTCCTGAATGGCACGTTCACTGGCTGTTGCATTGGTGGTGAAACGTTCTGTCTCCTGATTGTTCAGGATGTAGTGCTTTGCGGTAGCAATAACCGGATTGCTCTGAATCCCGTTTACATATGCCGCACCCATGCCGGATGCCAGCAGCGGATCTTCACCAAGGGATTCGAAGTTACGGGAACCCCAAGGGGTACGTGCGATATCCAGGCCAGGGCCCAGTACCACATTATGTGTTGTGTCATGGGCTTCCTGCCCGATCAGGTCACCATATTTCTTGGCAAGATCGGTATCCCATGATGCTGCGAGGGCAATCGGTGCAGGCAGTGCTGTGGACTTTTTGTCCTGAATATCCGGGTTCGCAACCCGCACCCCTGCCGGTCCATCTGCCATCTGTAATGCCGGAATGCCAAGGCGCTCCAGTCCATCATTATAGAAACCATAATAGTTATTTACTTTACCGGTAACGAATCCGACTTTCTCCTCCAGCGTCATCGCTTTGAGCAGCAGTTCGGTACGTTCCTCCGCAGACAGTGACTTATTCATCCATGGGCGGTCTGCCCCGGATTCCGCTTCTGCGGCAAAGGCGTGCAGCGGCATCGCCGCAACCGCCACGATGATTAACAGCATAAACCATCGTTTGAGGAAAATCAGGTTGAGTCTTCTGTTCATGTTTGTAAGCTCTCCTTCTCTCTTGATCATTTTTCTCGTATGCATATTGAATACATGTATACAAGGGAATGCAAACTGGCTTGTCCCAGCCTTTCAAGCATTCAGGCAGCCCTGCACATCACTGCGAAAAGTGCAGCTCAATTAGCGAGCGAGCAATTTCGCTTCCTTACGATAGCCGACCTTTTGGCAGAATGCATCCCCTTAAATTTGGAAATAGGGCCGAATGGAGTGAACTAGTTCTTAGGCATTATGTCCAGATGAATGCGGATAACAATATATGAAAACGAATTATTTACATTTTTGTAACGTAAATCATACAAAACATTCACTTTTAAAAACAGTCGATATGTCCCACATCCAACTTTACAATTTATTCAATTAATTATCAAAACAAGGAAACTGTCTCGATTCTCTGGGCCCAAAGTCTATTTGAAACCGGATGCACGGTACACGTCCATTCAACCTCGAAAATAAAAAGCAACCGAAGTCCCTTTTAACAGGTACTCCGGCTGCTATTTCTCCACTTATTACTTAACGTATTATCGTAACTTTTTTTTGCAGAGCTTGCTTAAACCGATACATCTATGCAAACTTGTCCTGCTTGAACGGGTCTTGTTTGATCTGGTCCTGTCTACCTTGTGCTGTTTCTAGCCTCTCAGCTGTGCAAGAATCTGTGGGTCCTTGATCTTCGTATCTTCTGCCAGCAGCATGATTTTGGATAAAATCTCAGCCGTTCTCGGATCTTCATCCAAAAACGGAAGGAATATTCTTCCTCGGTGCTGACTATGCACAGGAACGATATAAAGTGCACCTGTTGCTTGTTTAAATACATTGCCGCTGCCCAGATGAACCGCATATTCGCCGATTGCACCCTCGATCCGTGCATAATTTCCATCCAGACGAACATTATAGATCTTGAGCAGACGCAGGGATTCATTGACAATGACGTGGCGCATTTCAATGGTTGTCAGGCTGGCTTCCGGATCAACCCCGCCCACATGTGCAACACTGACCACCAGATCAACATCACGCATGACCTCTGAGAAGAAGAGTGGCGGTACATCTTTCAAGGCTACCGGCTTATACGTCTTGCGGTCATAAAATTGTACCGTCTCCAGCGTAGGTGCCTCCGTATCTGCCGGAGAGAACCAGTCTGCCATGGCATACAGATTGGCAATCAGGTTATGCTCATAGCTGACCTTTTGCAGCCCTTCTTCATAACTGACTGTCCATTGACGTCCTTTGAGCAGGGCAACGGCTTTCTTCGGTTGAATCTGATACCCGGCATATCGGCGGGATACGGTTCCATTCGCGAGTTCGTCTTCATTGGGAAGGTACAGCTCACGGAAAACCTGTTTGAAAGGCTGACGTTCCTGACGGGTGAACAGATCCCGCTGAAACTCGCTCCACGTGCCACTGTGCAGCAGTTGCAGTGGATGTGCAATCACCAGGTTATCCTGATCCGTCAATGAATGCGTCGCATGTTGTTGACCAGGTACAATGAGGCAACCTCCACTTGTCTTCCTATCAAAATACCCCAAACGCTCTCCTGACTGGAATACCAACGTACGAATCAACGGCCGAATGACCGGATTTTGCATGAGGCTGGCAATTTCCTGGACGGTAAAGGCAGTCTCTGCGGTCATGGAACGCTCCAATTCCTGTCTTGCCCGGCGATATTGCTGAACCAAATCGCCCTTTATTTCCTTCAACTCCGTAATGTATCCGTCTTTCTTGAACCGCGCAGGTACAGATTTGAGCGACTTACCTTTACTTACAAGGACAAGCTCAGACTGACCCTCCTCATCAATGACCAATTGTGCTGTCGTTGTCTCATCCAGAGCCTTTGGTTCAAAATAGGATTTCATCTCGTCCAGCTTGCTCGCTTCCATATTCCAGATCAGCCGGGTGACGTCCGTATATCCTGCATTTCGGGCAAGATTGCCAAGAGCAATCTGTGCTGCGGCACCTTCACTGGCACGGCGCTGGGCTCCGAATTCCTTGCTCTCAAGCAGGAATTTCTGAATAAAATTATATCGTTCACGCAGATCCTGTTCCTGCTGCTCTTGGAATGGAATCAGACTGTACGTTAACAGATGATCCTTATTACGCTTGTCTTGCACGGATTGACGCATATCCTCCAGTTGAAGCTTTCCTAACGCTGCATCGGCAAACAACTGGGATCTGCGATGATTGGATCCGCCGGATATATATTTGGCACAGTCATATAACAGATTGAATCTTTCCTCGCCGACAGCTGCATAAGCTTCCTCGAACCAGGCAATATCAAATGCCCCGTCGTTGAATTCCTGCGGTGATATAGGTGAATAGTGCGCGACGATGGTTTCCTTTTCAGCCGTAAAACGTTCGTTAATATGGGCATGGAAGTACCACGCCGCACTGCGGAGCCCCTCCCATCCCAGATACTTCGATACGATCTCCATCCACTGGGGTGCATACATGGCAGCTTCCAATAACTTTTTCTCCGGAATGGGATGCTGCTCAAGTAATTGTCTCAGAAGCTTCTCATCTTCACCATCCCGTGGATGGCAGACTTGAATCAGATGACTGAACGTCTCCTTGCGTGTTGTGTTATCTCCGTAGCTGTAAATATAGCCTCGTACAAAGGTATCCTTATCCATGGCAGAGACAAGATGCACCCAGTGTTCCATACCTTCAATTCTTCCAAATTTCATTGCCAGTGTGCTGACTTCTGTCGAAAGCTCGCCTCGTGTCAATTCAATCTCCAAAATTCGTTCAACAACGGTATTTCGTAATTCTACGAGTTCCGGATCATCTGTGATGCCTTCCGTCCGTGCCCATGTCAAATCACGAATAAATGTGAGGCGATCCCCGCCCGTCAGCAGCTGACGGTACATGGTCTGATCATCAATCAAACGCAATTTGAATGCCCGCAGGTAATCCTCGAATGATAACAGGGAGAAACGCTGTGTATTTCCCACAAGGTTGATAAACTGATAAGCCGTTTGGAAAAATCTTTGGAAACTGGCATCATCGTATATTCTGCTTCTTACGAGATAGTTCCACCGTTCCGTCAGAATATGAAGCATTCCGGTTTCCTTCTCCAGTTGTTCCTCCGGCATGCTTGCGATAATGGAAGCCCACGTCTTCTCCGCCATTTCAAACGTTTCTGCCGGGTTGCTGTCTTTGAACGCTGCCGAGATCAATTCAGCCACCTGATCCTTATATGTCAGCGAAGCCGCCATTTGTTTCAGTTCTTCCATATAGACAAGCGGATATGTCTGTTCGGCAAAGGACTTGCGCCAGCCTTCCAATAACGGGATCTTGCTTAATTCGTTATAATCATATTGATCGTGATAATAACTGTAATGTTCATTTAAGCTGCAGTTCAGTGTACTGAACTGCAAAACAAAATAAAGCTGCATCAGTTCAGGGCCGTTCAGATCACTTTGCGCAACATACTCCTCCCATACTTCGTGAAGAGGATATTGCTCCATCTGTTTCATATTGTTCCGTTCCGCATAAGACACCATGGAGCGCAGGCTGGCTCCGATCAAGAGCGTCTCTCGGTAGCCCGCATAATACTCCACCTCATACTCATGATCCCTGTGCTGATGAACCAGAGCGTCCAATCCTTCCATAAAGGGTTTAGCCTTCTCCAGCGAAAGGGTGAAGATATCCTTGGGACTGAAGCCACTAAGATCACGCTTCTCCTGCAGCAGTGGCTCCACCCGGGATGGGTCGAACAGGCCAAAACCGTTCGAAGCAGTATATCGGCTGCCCTCCTCCGTCAGCTTGTCCAGCAGTTTTTGCTCCTTCGACGTAGGCTTCTGGATCAGTCCGGCTAACGGTTGTAATTGCTCGTGCTGGTCTGTCCGTTCCGGATCTGCCGCAATTTCCGTCAACAGTTCCAGCGCACCCAGACGCTGCAGTTCGCTCTTCGCTTGCAGTAAACGTTCTACGGAAGCCTTCAGTTGTTCGACAGGCTGCAGTAAAAGCACCTGAATAACCTTCTGGCGAAGCGATCCGGTCTTGAGTTTAAGTAAAGCCTCCATCTGCTTCAGCTCTTCGCCTGTTAAGGTGAGCTGCTTCGCTTTGGCAAGGGCACTCTCACGATTATTTATACTTTTGTCGGAAAGGCTATCAAAAATAAACTGTCTTTGCACCTCGTTTTCGGGGTGCTGAACGAACTGGGACAATAGCTCGCCTCGAAGTTCCGGGCTCAGCTTGTCCTTCACCGCGATGACTTCCCCGATCCAGTCGGGGTCCATATCGTAGGCAGCCAGATACAGCATTTTTTTGACCACATCATCCCGATCAACCCGGTAATGGACATATTCAAGAACTCCAGACTGTCCACCTTCCCCTCCCTGGGGAATGAGGGCCAGCAACTGTTTGAACTGGTCGAAGTCATGACGCCGTATCGTCTTGTCTGCAAAAACAGGCAATGGCGAAATGTAGATACTGCGCTGATTCTCCCCATTCTCGAAACGCCAGTTGTGCATATACATTGCATCATAATTTTGGACAATCCAATGCAGCAGCTCCAAATCCTGCACCGCCAGATAACGACGTGCAATGTTAAGCCGCAGTTCTCGATTCTGGCTGTTCGCTAGTACATATTGAGCGACGATCTTCTGGTACAACGGACCATGGTCCATAATGTGGATCAGTTTATCCTGCAAATTGTTCTCTTCAATGACGGCTGTCGCCCACAGACTAATAAATAACTTATTGGCATTCGAATCCTGCATCCAAGTTTCACGTACGCCTGTATCGGTCAATGCTTCGTAAGCCTGCTCGATTAACTGTGCAGCAACGCGAGCATTCGCTGCGTCAATCCCGATACCTGTCCAAACGGCCAGTGCCCTAACCACCGAACTGAAACGAATTAAATTGTGATCGATAATTACTTTTAATATGTATACAAACGCCTCAATTGTTCCTTCATCCATCCGTTCAACGATACTCTGACGCAATCCTTCCTGCAGTCTTGCTGCTACAAGCAGTTCACCCACCATTTGGTACGCCTCTGCCTGGTCACTCATGAATATGCCTTTGATCATCTCACCCGTGAGTAATGCCGACTGATTGTCGCCATAAATGATCTCATGCAATGCCTGCTTCATACCCCCGTTTAGATGGTCCAGTTCATAGGCAATACAATCCGGAAGTACAGATCGGATTTCATACAAATAATCAAACTTGTATTCACGAAGCGATACATATTCGTCCAGGGAGAACTCCTGTATCTCCATACGCATCAAACCAATGAGTTTGCGGATGACCTGTCCAATATGCAGTTCAGGATCCAAACTTCGAAATGGTCGGCGCTCGTACATGATGCTGTACGGGTAATTTGTGGCTCGGTCAGCAATGTAACGGAATCGTTCCACCAACGGTTCATTCACCAGATGCCCAAGTACATTCAGTAAAGGCTCAAATAAGGAATTCTGCGTTTCGGCAGCCCGGTCCCGAAGGATCTGTTCTGTATTCAAGTATGCTTTTTCGTCTCCGCGCAAATAAGTGAATCCGGCCATCTCCACCACATATCCCGCGAGCTCCTGCTCTATACCTTTCAAAGACACTGCCTTCTCCTGCAGACTCTTGATATATACCTGTTCGTTATCGTTCTGATTCATCCAATCTCCTCCTTATCACTCACTACCATAGACGTCCGGCAAGCATGGTAAATCGAACGAACACCAATTCGTCATCTTCCTGCAGCTCCAATGGTTCATCCAGGTCCTGCACTTCCTCATCATTAAGAAACACTTTGTATAGCCCATCTTCATGTGCTGTCACAGCCGTTTGCACCGCTTGCTCCAGATCGGGCATGACCTCGTTATACACCGTCCCAAATCCTACTTTTCCGGTGGATTCCTGTACCTGAATATCCTCAGGCATCAGATAAGTGAGCAGTTCTGCACTGCTCTGCTTGTCCTGAAGAGCGTTGACTTGCAAACGTACCATGCTCTTGATTAGTTGGCGTAACGTTCCGGTTGTTTCCGGAAGTTCTGCCCTTTGCTTGGCAATTGCGGGTTTACGCTTGCCCAGGCTTTTGACCGTAACCCATACGTTCACTACGCTCTCCTCCGCTTCTTCTATATAAATTGAACTACTAATAACGTCTCTGTCTATCGAATAAACAAAAAAAATACGTACACATGTACCCCTTATTAGCATAATAACCAATATCTCTTCCACAATCATGAGCCATTTCTCATGTTTACCTGAACCCTCCGCACTATTGCATTTTAACGTACTTACGCAAAAAAAAGCCGGGCTGTTCCAATAACCTTGGAACTCCCAGCCACTTCAGCAGTCTATCCGACTTGCATTGTGTTAAGGAAACATAACTTCGATCATCTGGCCAATCGCATTGGACGAATCGTTACAGCAGCCGTTTTGAAGCCTGGCATACGGCAGTATGGGTCCAGATCAGGTCTTGTCGCCCGATTGACGTTTTGAATGCCTCCCCAGTGCATCGGTACAAACAGCGTATCTTCCCGAATATTTTCTTTGATGCGGGCACGAACATTAAAGCTGCCATGCACGGATTGAATCTCTACCCACTCACCATCCATAATTCGATTACGGGCAGCTGCTGCCGGATGTAGTTCAACGAAATTCTCCAATTCACGGGCTTCCAGAGTTGGACTGCGGTGGGTCTGCACGCCGGTAAGATAGTGCGGAAGAACGCGGCCATTGGTCAGAATCAGAGGGAATTCACGGGATACATCTTGCCAGCCCGGGCTCAATTCGCTTGTAAATGCAGCCTTGCCGTCATCATGGGCGAACCGCTCAACGAACAGCAGGCCTTCCCCCGTATCTTCCAGAGAAGAGCAAGGCCAATAGATCCCTTCTTCCCTTCGCAAACGTTCATAGGTCATTCCATAATAATCAGCAATCCCGCCCCGGCTCGCCATCCTCAGTTCGTTAAAAATATCCTCGGCACATCCATATTGAAAATAGGGAGCTTTGCCGAGTCCGTCAGCAATGGAGCATAGAATATCCCAATCATGGCGTGCTTCACCAGGTGCCGGTCTGCCCTGTTCACGCAAAAGAACCCGGCCCTCCAGATTGGTCAGCGTGCCTTCGTTCTCCAGATAAGCCGTGACCGGGAGAACCACATCGGCCATTTTTGCCGTTTCGGACAGAAACATATCCGCCACGACCAGAAACTCCAGCTTGCGGAGTCCCTCTTCTACCAAACGTACATTGGGATTGGATACGACCGGATTGGAGCCCATCACAAGCAGGGAACGAATCTCCTGATCATGAACCCGTTCCATCATTTCGTAGGCGGATACGCCTTTTCCCGGTAAGCTTTCAGGCTCCACTCCCCAGACTGCTGCTACATATGCACGGTCCTGCTCATTCTCTATGGAGCGATATCCCGGCAGCTGATCAGCCTTCTGTCCATGCTCCCTTCCGCCCTGTCCGTTTCCCTGTCCAGTGATTGCGCCGTAGCCGCAGCCAGGCTTGCCGATTTTCCCGGTTGCCAGTACCAAATTAAGAAAATGCCGGACAGCGAGATGTCCATCCGTTTGCTGCTCCACTCCACGTGCAGTCATTATCATGCCTGTCTCAGCCTGACCATAGGCCATTGCAGCCTGGCGGATCAGAGACAGGTCCACCCCGCATTGTACTGCGGCTTCTTCCAGATCAATCTCGCTCAGTGCATTCTGCAGCTGCTCATACCCATGGGTTCTGGCCCCGATAAACTGCTCGTTCACCAGACCGGCTTCCATAATTATTTTCAGCATGATGTTCGCAAGCAGTGCGTCCATTCCCGGCTTGACCTGCAAATGAAGATCAGCGATCGCTGCAGTGGCCGTCTTGCGTGGGTCAATAACGATAATGTAAGCCCCGTTCTCCTTCGCCTGATTGAAATAAGGCAGCAGGGTTGGCTGGCACTCCGCAACGTTGGTCCCTGCGAGCACAATACATTGAGCCCGCGGGATATCGGACAATCGAAACGTCAGACCCCGGTCCATACCGAATACTTTACTTCCGGCAGATGCGGCGGCAGACATACAGAACCGTCCATTATAATCAATGTATCGTGTACCTAACGCAACTCTTGCAAATTTACCAAGCAAGTAGGCCGTCTCATTGGTCAGAGAGCCTCCACCATATACTCCAATGGTATCTGCTCCGTGTCGATCTCGAAGGCTGGCAAAGCGTTTCGTAATCAGCTGAATGGCTTCAGGCCATGAACACGGTACCAGCTCACCATTCCGACGAATGAGCGGCTTCAGGAGTCGCTGTCCACTAAGTGCATGTTGATGCGCATTCATGCCCTTGACGCATAATCTTCCCTGTGAAGCCTCATTCGGTACACCTTCAACCGTGTACATGGCACGGCGTTCACCAGCAATTGGTCCAGCAACTTCTTCGACGGTCATTTTGCACTGCACGCTGCAATAAGGACATTGTGTCTCCCGTACATACAGCTTCGAACCAGCCGAACCGTACTCAGCTGACGATTTCATTTCCATCCCCGCCTTTCAATCAAGTAAAAGTCACTTCGCCCACTTCTCTGCCCACCAGCTCATACTGGAATTGTTCATCCAATAAATTCTCTCGAATCGACATGAATCCTAATCGCTCTACCCATGCCCAGAGGGGTTCATCGTACCAGGCCGTCCGGCGATACCACTCCATACATGCCGAGAAGAGCCGTTCTGCATCTTCTTCCATCTCGGCAAGTCCAAGGAGCCTCCCCTCCTTCACCGGATGTGCTGCATGACCACCCACGTAAATTTCCCAGCCTGCAGGAGATTGCTGCAAGCCAGTATCCTGTACGATGGGGCTTACCCAGGAATCGGCTCCGGCAGACACGGCCACTCTCACGGGAGAAGGCATTTCTATCCCTCTCCACCTGAGTTGAAGCTGCTCTGCCAACGATTCGAACTTCAGCTCATCCGTATGGACTTCGATACCCGTAAAGGTACCCCGATGTTTATCGTTCCACGTCTCAGCCTGGTCAAGCTGCTGCACGTTCATCTGCCTTCTGGATATCAGCACATAATAACGAAGTGCAGGACGGCAGATGCGGCAGCCTTCTTCTGTTTTCCAGTCCAGCCTTTGCATGATCCCTTTCATTTCATCACTCCTATTGATCTCACGTACGCGATCTGCTGAAGATTCAAGCAGACAGCCATCTCCAGAAGACATCGGATCCAAAGCTTCTTTTAGCGAGGCATGACCCAGGTCCGTACAACTGCAAACAGGCCTTTCTAAGGACTTCACTGCTCCTGCTGCTGTTACCGCTCCGTTTGCATCACCGCCGTTTTTCTTGAGATTCAGGGTATGCTTCACAAGTGCTGCGACCATAGGGCGACATCCGCCGCAGGAACCGGAGGCTTTGGTATGTTCCTTGACCTGTTCTGCCGTTTGCAGCCCCTTATCCTGAATGGCTCTCATAATCGCCACCTTGTTTACATTGTTGCAGGCACATACCGTCTCTTGTTCAGGCAATGCCGCTGCAGCCATCTCTGCAGGATCCGGGCCATCTTCACGGGGAGCCAGCGCAGTAACTTCAGCCCCCCGCTGAACAAGACCCAGTAAGCTTGTGCTTTCCGTTGTATCCCCGAACAGGATCGCCCCACTTACTTTCCCATCCTTCATTAATACTTTTTTGTACGTTCCGCGAATGCCATCAAGCATCTGTACAGCCGTCTGCATTCCGTCTCCGCTAATATGGCCGGCCGAGAACACATCAACACCTGATACCTTCAGCTGGGAGTATGGAATGGAACCTTCGTACTCTGTTGTCTCCTGTCCGCACAACCAGCGTGCGAGGACCTTGCCCTGTTCATATAAGGGAGCAACAAGTCCATAACTGATTCCCCGATGCTCAGCACATTCCCCAACGGCGTACACATCCGGCACACTCGTACGCATATAGTCGTCGACCACAATAGCCCGATTGGTCCTGATTCCGCTCCGCCTGGCCACATCAACATGGGGACGAATGCCCACGGCGACAACGACAACCTGAGCTTCAAGCTTTGAACCATCCGTAAAAAGAAGTCCCTGAGCCTGTGACCGGCCAACAATTTTCTGTGTGTTTTTGGCCAATAGGAATGTCATGCCCTGCGCTTCAAGTTCTCGCTGAAGCATGGTCGCTGCCTGCATATCCAATTGCCGATTCATAATATAGGGTGCGTTATGCACGACTACGGCTTCCATACCCAAATGCAGCAACCCACGCGCAGCTTCCAATCCAAGCAATCCACCACCGATGACGGCTGCCTTACGATGCTCCTTGGAATATTCGGACATGCGTGTGCAGTCGTCTATGGTCCGGAAGGACATTACCCTCTCTTTATCCACACCCGGAATAGGCGGAATAAAAGGAGCGGACCCTGTTGCCAAAATCAGAATGTCGTAAGATTCCTTTATCCCGGATACCGTTTCAATGGTTTTGGCCTGCGTATCGATTCTGTGGACCATCTCGCCCGTGCACAGCCGAATGCCATGCTGCTCATACCAGGTCCAATCGTTAATGATAATGTCCTGTAACGCATGCTCTCCCTGCAGCACTTTCGATAACATGATCCGATTGTAGTTGGGCCGCGGTTCATCCCCATAGATGACAATCTCATAGGTATCCGAAGAAAGCGCAATAATCTCTTCCACACACCTAACACCTGCCATGCCATTGCCGATAACGACCAGTTTTTTCTTGCTCATGGGCTGCCCCCTGTCTCTGTTACATGTCGATTTAAAAATAAACAGAAAAATCCCTTCTCCATTCATTAGGAAAAGGGCACCGTTGCCTCCGGAACTTACACGCCTTTGTGTGAGTTCATATTAAATTCAGATTACGGCAATCTTTATTACATGTCAACAAAATTAACACTAAAATATGAATTTATGTTCCTGAACAATTTATTTTAAAATTTATGTTATTTTTGTTGACACAAACAATTTCTCTTTTTATAATTTGAATCAAAATCACAGTGCTGTGATCAAATCAGGTGCGGGAACACAATGACGTGTCCTGCCTGTCGGCAATGAGGCCGCAAATCGTTCAAATCTGGACGAATTGCGGCCTTTTTCTGCCTAAACATGCACATAGACAGGTTAAGATTATTCTATTGGATGAGGAGCGATGCTAAATGATGGAGAGCAAAAGTTTTTGGAAGAGCGGGCATAAGCCCAGCCTCTTCGGGGCATTTCTGTATTTTGACATCAGTTTTATGATCTGGGGCATGCTGGGCCCACTTGCGGTTGTTATTGCAATGGACTACCCGATGACCCCCTTGGAAAAAGCCAATTTGGTGGCACTGCCCATCCTTGGTGGCTCCATTCTTAGACTCGTTCTTGGCTTTATGTCCGATTATATCGGTCCAAAGCTCACGGCGCAGATTGGTATGGGTGTAACGCTTGTCCCTCTATTGCTGGGCTGGCTGTGGGTGGACTCGCTAAGCCAATTGTACGTGGTTGCTCTTCTGCTCGGTGTTGCTGGCGCCTCGTTTGCCGCTGCTCTACCCCTGGCAGGACAATGGTATCCCAAGGAGCATCAGGGACTTGCCATGGGGATCGCCGGAGCAGGTAATAGCGGAACAGTACTTGCTACCCTGTTTGCCAATCGGCTGGCAACTCATTTTGGCAGCTGGGAAGTTGTATTCGGGCTTGCCATCATTCCAATCGTGGTCGTGTTCATCCTGTTCTCCATCTTTGCCCGTAACAGTCCCCACCGACCAGCACCGAAGAAGCTGTCTGAATACGGCACATTGCTGAAACAAAGAGATGCCTGGGTGTTCTGTGCATTTTATTGTGTGACCTTTGGCGGTTTTGTCGGGTTGTGTAACTATCTGACCATCTTTTTTAACACCCAGTATGGCCTGTCCCCTGTTCGCGCCGCCGATATCACAACCTTTTGCGTCATAGCGGGCAGCTTCTTCCGACCTGTCGGAGGTTACCTGGCAGACAAAATCGGGGGTACACGCATGCTGACATTCCTTTATACTGGTGCATGCATCATGCTTGTAGGCGTGTCTTTCCTCCCGCCCCTTCCCGTTGTCGTCGTCATGTTATTCCTGGGCATGATGTGTCTTGGGGCCGGTAATGGTTCCGTGTTCCAGCTGGTTCCACAACGATTCGGCAATGAGATCGGTCTGATGACCGGGATTGTTGGCGCAGCTGGAGGCTTGGGCGGATATGCACTTCCGCTGATTCTGGGTCAACTGTACAGCTCCTACCAATCCTATACACCAGGATTCGTTATCCTCAGTCTTATCGCTGCCGCATCCATGCTGCTGGTACTGATTATGCAGTCCAAATGGCGCGGCCAATGGCTGAAAAATTCCTTCACAAGCAAAACGGAATCCACATCCCTCACTTCATAAACGATATGGTAACTGCATCATAACCTGAAAAGAGAACAGCACAGCCCTTGGCTGCTGCTGTTCTCTTTTTTGTCAGGATGAATATTTACGAAAGACAACGACGGCATTATGCCCGCCAAAACCAAAAGAATTGGACATGCCAACCTGCACTTCAGCCTCTCTCGCTTCATTTGGCACGTAATCCAGATCACACTCCGGGTCCTGCTGCTCCTGATTGATCGTTGGTGGAATGAGTCCATGCTGCAAACTTTGGATCAGTGAGATGGCCTCAGCTCCACCAGCAGCTCCTAACATGTGTCCTGTCATTGACTTGTTAGCCGTTACCGGAATGCGATAAGCAGCTTCACCGAAGAGTTGTTTAATCGCTCTGGTCTCCGAGAGATCTCCCGCTTCGGTACTGGTCGCATGGGCATTGATCAGATCCACCTCATGGGGCTGAAGCTTCGCATCAGCCAGCGCAGCTCTCATGGCCAGATATGCTCCGCGTCCTTCCGGGTGGGTCGCAACCATATGATATGCGTCTGAACTGGCTCCATACCCAACAATCTCGGCAAGGATCTGAGCATTTCTGGCCCGTGCGTGTGCCAGTGATTCCACGACTACAATCCCTGCCCCTTCTGCCATAACAAATCCGTCCCTCCCTGCGTCAAAGGGTCGACTCGCCGTTTCATAGGTTTCATTTCTTGTCGATAATGCAGTCGCATTACCGAAGCTCGCCAGTGAAACTTCAGTGATGGCAGCTTCTGTACCCCCGGCAAAAATCACATCTGCGCCTCCGTCCCGGATGAGCCGATATGCTTCCCCTATGGCAGTATTGCCAATGGAACAGGCAGTTACGGGTGAAAGGGTTGGTCCCCAGCATCCGAACTTCATGCTCACCATGGCAGCTGCCATATTGGAAATCATCATGGGCACAAGGGTTGGACTGACCCGGCCAGGACCACGTTCTGACAGCAGCTTTCCTTGCTCCATCAGTGTTTGAATGCCGCCAATGCCGGATCCAATGTATACCCCTACTCGCTCCCTGTCCAGCTTCTCCATATCCAGACCCGAATGCACGAGGGCATCGTCAGCTGCTGCTACAGCGAATTGGCAAAATCGATCCATACGGCGGGCTTCCTTGCGTCCGAACCGCCCCTCCCCGTCAAAATCCCGGACGACACCGGCCATTTTTGTTTTATATGAAGTTGTGTCAAAGGCATCAATACGTGTTATGCCCGATTTCCCTTGCACAAGCCCGTTCCAAAATGTATCTACATCATTACCCAGTGGTGAGACGATCCCCATTCCTGTAATAACAACCCGTTCGCGTTCCATATACCAATCATCCTCCTTGGACACTTCTTGCTTGCAACTGAACTTCTGCATTTATATTGGCACGTGCAATATCCTATTACAAGTTGTCAATTATAATAGTATAATGACTACCATGATAAACGAGGTTGAGGTGGAATGAGATGAACCAGGATGTCCGGCTTCAGGCATTATCCGTATTTCTGAAAACACAACGTGCCAAAATTGCCCCGGCGGCGGTGGGATTGCCAGAAGGCACCCGGCGTAGAACACCGGGTTTGAGAAGAGAAGAAGTAGCGCAATTGGCGGGTGTAAGCACGACGTGGTACACCTGGCTTGAACAGGGAAGGGATATCCAGGTATCCCATTCGGTACTCGATAACATTGCGTCCGCCCTCAAGTTGACCTCGGATGAACGAAAGTACTTGTTCTCTCTAGCCATGGAGCATTACTCAGAGCTCCACATCCGAGAAGAAGAACCTTATCAGCTTCACCCTTCCTTGCAAAAGATACTGCAGGAGCTCCAGAATTGTCCCACCATCATTTCGGACCGCCGCTGTTACATCGTTGGCTGGAATGACGCAGCCCGCCATGTCTTCATCGATTTTGAGCAGATTCCTGCCGAACAGCGAAACATGATCAGTCTATTGTTTGAACGGAAGGAATTCCGAAGACTGGCGGTAAACTGGGAGGATTTTGTTCTCGGATACCTTGCGATCTTCCGTGCTTATTACGGTCAATATGTAGATGATGAATGGTACAATTTATTTCTGAACGAAATGATGGATCGATATCCGGAATTTCAGTCCCTGTGGAAACAAAGCAGTGTGAGCAGCGCCCCGGATGTTCTGATCGAATTCAGACATTCCCGAGCAGGCAAGATGTTGTTTGACCTCACCTCATTACAGGTTCAGGGAAGTACAGATCTGCGATGCAGCATATACACACCTGCACAGGATACAGCAACCGAGCGGAAACTGATGCGCCTTATGGAACGGGAGAAGGAACGCCACTCTAATCCTAACGTTTAAGCATTACAACAACACGTATAATCAACAATAAAAAAGATCCGGGCGGGTTCCGCTCGGATCTTCTTATTGATCAGTCAGTCCTTTTGAATCAGGTACTGATCACTTTATTCACATTAAACTTTATTCAAACGCCGGAATCGCGATGTCAGCATACTTCTCTTCAAAGAAGGCCTTCACTTCAGGTCCTGCCATACGTTTTGCCAGCTTCTGAATTGCTTCGGAATCCTTGTTGTCCTCACGTGCAACCAGGGTGATGGCAAAATGGGAATCATCCTTCTCCGTGAACAGCGCATCCTTCTTCGGTGTAAGTCCCAGCGGGCTTGCATACGCTGGTGTCATGGCAACCAGATCTGCATCATCCAGCATGCGGGCCAGCATCAGGAGATCTACTTCCTGGAACTTGAAGTTTTTTGGATTATCGATGATGTCTGATTGTGTTGCATTGAAACCGGCGCCTTCTTTCAGCTTGATCAGGCCGTTCTGTTCCATCATGACCAGGGAACGTCCAATGTTGGACGGGTCGTTGGCAATAGCCACCGTTGCTCCTTCAGGCAGTTCATCGATGGATTTATACTTTTTGGAATAAGCGCCATAGATCGCGTTGTAAATCGGCTGTACAGCGACCAGATTAGCGTTATTTGCTTCGTTGAATTGGTTCATGTAAGGTACATGCTGGAAGAAGTTTGCATCCACTTCCTTGTCCGCCAGTGCAGTGTTCGGTTGAACGTTATCGGAAAGAACAACTACTTCCAGATTAACGCCATCTTCTTTCAGCAAAGGTTTCACAATATCAAGCACATCTGTCATTGGCGGAATCAATGTAGCTACTTTCAAGTTGACTTCCTGTGTGGTTTGGCTACCTTCATTGCTTCCTTCTGCAGCAGGTGTCTCTTCTTTTTTACCGCACGCGGCTACAACCAGCATAACTGCGAGCAGCATAAGTACCATTTTTGCTTTCATCTGCGTTTAACCCCTTCATCATGTAATCTGTAGTGCGATACTGAATTCTTCTCATCTGTAAACCCTGTGTTTCGTCATGATCTCCGGTCGAGCCAGCGGGACAGTCTGCTTCCGGTAAACTGGATCATCTGTACCAGAATGATCATAACAATGATCGTAAATACCATGAGATCTGTCTCAAATCGCTGATATCCGTACCGAATGGCAAAATCACCAACGCCTCCACCGCCCACAATGCCCATCACCGTGGAATAGGAGATAAAGCTGATCGTCGCTGTGGTCAGCCCCAATACGAGACCTGAACGTGCTTCCACATACAAAAATTTCAGCACAAGCTGCATCGTCGATGCACCCATGGATGATGCAGCCTCAACCACACCTTTGGGCACGTCGAGCAGGGCCTGTTCCACCAATCTCGCATAATAGGCAATGGCAATGACCGAGAGTGGAACAGCCGCCGCGAGCGTTCCCATCGCCGTTCCAACGATCATTCGTGTGAACGGAATCATGAATACAACGAGCAGCAAAAACGGGAACGAACGAATGATATTTACGAGGCTGCCTAAAATCGTGAACAGGGGCCGGTTCTGATACCGCTGCCCTCTTCTGAACAGATACAGCAGGGTGCCTAGCGGAAGGCCGATCAGAACAGCTGCCGCGATCGAGATCCCTACCATGACAAAGGTCTCTCCGATGGCCTGCCATATTTCATGCTGATACTTCAACACGGATTCAGGTATCATCATTCATTGCCCTCCACTCCCGCCGTCGCCGCCTCTTCACCAGTGAGCAGGGATGTCAGCAAATCGGGCTGTGGTGCGGGAATGCTGCGAACTTCGGCTTCTGTCAGCGTCCGGACAATACGTCCTTCCTTCATAACAGAAATCCGGTGGCAGAGTCTTCGCGCAACCTCCATCTCATGTGTAACCAGCACAATAGTTACGCCCAGCGTCTCATTGACGTGACGCAGCACGTCCAGAATACCATTCGTCGTCTGTGGGTCGAGCGAAGATGTCGGTTCATCGCAGAGCAGTACATCGGGCCGGCTCGCAAGAGCCCTTGCGATCGCCACACGCTGCTTCTGTCCGCCACTTAACTGGGCAGGATATTGCTTCGCCTTATCCTCTAAACCTACAAACTTCAGCACCTCAAGTCCACGTTCTTCCCGTTCTCTCCGGGATACACCCGCCAGTTCAAGAGGCATGCACACATTGCCGCTAACCGTCCGGTTGCTCACCAGATTGAAATGCTGAAAGATCATGCCAATGGATCGGCGCGCCTGACGAAGACTGCGTTCGTTCATTCGTGTCAGGTGCTGTCCACCAACGGTTACTTCACCCGTATCCGGTTTTTCGAGCCCATTAAGCATGCGAAGAAGCGTCGATTTCCCTGCACCACTGGAGCCGATGATACCGTGAATCTCCCCCTGTCCCACTTCAAGCGAGACAGAGCTTAACGCCTCGAATCCCTGATCGGCCCGGGACCCGCGTTCGTTATAACGCTTGCTTACGCCATATAATGAAATCATGGAGAATCCTCCTGCGATTAATCGTGCATGGTTCTTCGAGAACACATGAAAGAAAGCCCGCACAGCCGATAACCGGAGCGCGAGCAATCCTGTTCATTTATAATAATGCAACATTCGTTGTGAGACAAGCCTTAGCGAGAGATATCTGTGTTTAACTCCTCTGCATTATATAAGCTAAATCGTCCGTTCGACGAACCGATGTATACTTCATCCCCTACCCGATTCATGGTTCCATTCTTGGCGTCCCTGTCCCGGTGTTCCGGTGATCCCATGACTACGTCATGCACGCGACCAATGAGCGTACCATCCTCTTTGTTCATGACCAGCAGGTCCTCACCCATGGGTAACAGCAGTTGATCGTCAATCAACAGGTAACTTCCCTGGTTAGTGGGGTACTTCAAGGAGGAGATGGTGTTTTGTGCATTCCAGCGCGTCTCCCCTGTATGATAATCCAGCGCAGCCGGGTAACCGTTTTTGATCACAAATAATTGATCACCTTCCACAAGCCCCCGTTCAACTTTATCGTTCAATGTCCACCTTTTTTTGTTGTTCTTGGCATCATACAGTGTAGTTGTAAAATCGAAATAGTCTCCATAGTGATCGCCTTTCTTGTTCTCCCGGATCAGCAGCATGCCATCATTCAACACTTCGAAACGCTGCCCGTTCCTGGCCGGGAAGTGAGCGAGCTTCTTGCCTGAAGTCAGATCGACTAACACCCACTGATCCCCGAGCAGCATCCAACGTTCAGACAGTGCCTCCGTGAACGGATCAAGACGGGTTATTCCGTCGAAATACGGATCATTCTCGATATAATCCACAGTGGGTTTCCCTACCTTGATGCTCCATACAGTTCGGCCTGAAAGCGAGTCGGCTGCAATCAGCTGATTTTTCTCCCAGTACATGACATACGGGTCATCTGCCGACTGATTGAACAATTGATATCCGGCACTTAACTTCCTTGTCCAGAGTGTTTTTCCACTAGAGCTATTCAGCACCTTTATTCGTCCCTGACTGGAGCCTTCCTTAACCGGACTATCCACTACCACGACATTCTTCGCAGCTGTAATCCCACGAAGTGACAGTTTGGAGCCCGGCTTGTACTCCCATATCACTTTCCCATCCGATAGTTTAATGTGACGTATGCGGTCCTTGTATTCCTTATCTCCCGGAGCATAAGACGTATAGAGGGTTACACCCTCGCGCTTGGTATCCGTATATGCTTGGAGTGCCCCGAATCCTGCGTGTATTTCCCATAATTTTTTGCCTGTACGTCGATCAAGGGCATAAACCGACTTATCGTAATGCATGCCGCTAAATCCACCATCGTCGCCTTTCATCAGGAGTACATCTTCCGTTGCTGCTTGCAGAAAAGGATAGTTTAACTCTCCCTGATTGGTCCATGTTGATTTCCAGGGCAAAGATGAAGGCAGCGTTTTGCCGAGAATTTTGGTTGTGAATTGATAGTCGTCAGAACGGCTGAAATGCCAATCGGAAGGTACGACATTGTTTCGATCATCCAGCGTTAGGTTCCAGCGTGTTTGCATCAGTCTGCCAGCCTTGTTGAATGTCACCAGAAACTGTGCATCTTCCCGTTCATATCGCCAGGTCTGTCCAATGCTCATGGAATAATTGGTTTCATTCAGATTTTGGGAATTCTCTTTCCAATCCGGTTCGCCAAGCCATTGTGCGACTTGTTTGGAGGTTGTGGTTTTGCTGAGCATAATATCCGTCAGATGACGCACATCTGTTGTAGACATGGAAGCTTGATCCCCAAACCAGGCGTCAGCTACATAGGCACGCTGCTGTACATCTTTCGCCTTAACCCAGAGTATTGCCGGACGATATACATTCGACTCTTTGTTCCAGATACGCGGAGCAATCGATATTCCATACCAGTCCTTCGTCGTTGCAACGATTAGGGCATGATCCGTTAGAGCATCCGCAGAAGCCCAGCTTGTCTGGCTCCCAGGATACAGATACAACTTACTGCCTGCTCGGAGTGTAAAATTTTGCGGAGTGGACCTTTTCAAGGTTTTGCTCTCTTTGGATGCATACCATGCAGGTACCCAGTGATCCCCTCGACTGTCATCCTTGAACCTGAGCCATTCTCCCCGAACAGTGTGCACTTTTATTTTTTCTTCACTGGACGTATAGTACTGTATTCTCATCAGATCAACGGGAACGCTATTATCAACCGTTTGGGCATACAAAGGCAGGCCTTTCCCCAATGTTACGGTTTCCCCAACTTTATAGGTTACTTGTGCCGCTAAGGCTTGAGTAACTGAGCCTGAGGCCTTCCCTTCACCTGCGGATACGTTTAAATCCAGCACCAAGTATCCCGTAACCATCAGAGCGGCTACGCCGGTCATGCTAATCCATTGGTAACCCCTCTTGCGCCAGTTCCCGCCTGTCTTCACGTCTGTTCACTCCATCCGTTAGAAGTTATTTCCATTAAGGACGTTTTGAAGAAGAAAAAGTTACTACCTCTGCGAAAAATATCTCCTGTCCACTCTCACCTAACATCCAACATTGCCGGGTAATAAGGGAAGGCCCAGCCTAACGTATAAGCTATGGTAAGAAACGCGATAAAATATAATACAAACCATAGATCCGCCCGGGAATACCCGATCCGGATGTAATACGTCCGGCTTGCGCCATCTGCGAACCCTTTTGCCTCCATGGCGATTGCCATCCGCTCTGCCCGCCGAATGCTCTGCGCGAGCAGGGGAATGGCATAACGCTTCAATGTTCCGTATACGTTCCAGTGCGAGACACGCTGCTGCGTGCCGCGAATACGGATCGCATAACGCAGCGTCTGGAACTCATCCAGCAAGATCGGAATCATGCGCATTGCGGCCAGAAAGCTATAGGCATACTTGGGTGGAAGCCGCCATTGCTGCATGAGGGAGTAGAATAAACGAACCGGGCGGGTAGTTAGACCAAACAATAGCCCCGCAGCCGCCATACTCAGAGATCGAAATCCCAGGTGCAGTCCACGATAGAAGCTCTCTTCCGTGATATGTATCAATCCAAATTCATACCATGTTGTCTCACCTTTACCAAACATCATCATGCCTGTAGAGGTGGAGATAAATATCAATATAAAGGGCGATGCATACAGGAGCAATCGGTACCAAGGGTGACCCGTCCAGCATAGTAACAGAAGCATCACAACAGCTACATTAACCATAACGTTCAGATTGTGAATGAGGATAACCAAGACAAACATCAGCGTCAGAAAAATAACTTTTAGTCCCGGATTGACGGCGTGCAGCCAGGTTTCACGGTGAGGAAACGACAGCTGCATGCGCAACCCTCCCCTCGTCTACGGTCCACACTTTAGTACAATATCTGTTTACGATCTCCTGATCATGCGTAACCATTACAATGGCCGTCCCCTCATGTCGCAGACGCTCCAGCTGTCCCAGCATCGCAAACGTATTGCGTGCATCCTGCCCGAATGTGGGTTCATCCAGCAGCAATATCCGCTGTTTCCGAACCATGGCAGAGGCTACGCTCAGACGGCGTTTCTGTCCCATCGATAACTGATACGGATGCCGCCCGTATAGCTCTCCCAGTCCAAATTGCTCCAGCATATCGTGGGTCCGGGCACGCCGTTCTTCCGCAGTAAGCTCTCCGCCGAGCAATGAAAATTCCACCTCATCAAAAACCGAGTTCGTAACAAATTGGAACTCCGGATTCTGAAAAACAAATGCGATGCGGTCAGCCAGCTCTCTGGTCTTGCCTGGATGCTGTCCTTCCACACGATAATGACCCGTCGTTTTCAGGATATTCATCAGGGAAAGCAATAATGAACTTTTTCCGGCGCCATTGGCTCCAACGATCCCTACCCAATCTCCGTGAAACACTTCAGCCTGATCAATCTGCACTGCCGGGCTCTTCCCGCGCCATCCGGTGAATTGCTTCAATTCCAGTGCAGGCTGGAGTGAACCAGGTGCCTTGGAATCACCCTTCTCGGCATCCACACAAACGAAGGGCGGATATGTGAGATCCTTTTCAGAAATAGGTGTCTTTTCTTCCATCCTCCCTGCTCCACGTTCTTCCCACACACCCGGATACCAGATGCCGTACTCCCTGAGCATATTCCGTTCATTGGCAAACACCTGATTCGCCGGGCCATCTGCCACGATCTTCCCATCGGGCGACAGTACGATGATTCGGTCAACCACATCCACAACCTCACTAATCTTATGTTCCACGATAATGAGCGTCTTGTTCCGTGCGATCTGCTTCACCGTATTCCATACCTGAGTTGTTCCTTCATCATCCAGCAGTGCCGTTGGTTCGTCCAGGAACAGGACATCCGGTTCCATGGCAAGGATCGAGGCGATGGCAAGGCGCTGTTTCATACCCTGTGACATGGATTGAATCAATACACGATGATGTTCAATAGAAAGCCCTACCTGCTCCAGAACCTGCTGGATTAGATCCGGCATCTGTTCCCGTGGAATATTCCGGTTTTCGAGTACAAAGGCAATCTCTTCATCCGTATAGGACATGCAAAACTGGGTATCCGGGTCCTGAAAGACAATACCCGACTGGGTGGGTACCTGGATCTCATCACATTTCATCGGTATCTCTACAGACCGCGGAATGAGGCCGCTCAAAATTTGCAGCAGCGTGGACTTGCCTGAGCCGCTTGGCCCGAGCAGCAGCACTTTTTCCCCTTTACACACAGAGAGAGACAAGCCCTGGAATACCAGGTCCTGCTCTCCCGGGAACTTGCATCTAAGATTGGTGACACCTACCGCCTGCGAATTCCCTTCTCCGTTCATTTAGTCCAATGCCTCATAATCCTGCTTGGAGACAGGTCTCAAAGACCGGGTGACGCCTGTGAGTTCCAATGCTTTGGCAAGATAATAAGCAAACACACCGGCAATCAGGATGCTTCCAATGAAGCGGAAACCGATAAACAGCGTATAGTTCCACGCGGAGAGTGAATCAATATAACCGTATTGGTAGTCCAGCAAAAGAGAGGCTGCTGCTGCCCCGATGGCTGCAAGACAGGTAACGAACAGATTCGTTTTCCGGTACAAAAACGCGGCGAAGAAGATTTCTGCTCCAAGGCCCTGCAGCAAACCGTACACCAAAGTAGACATCCCCCATTCACTCCCGAGAAAAGCACTCACGGTTGAAGCCGCGACTTCAGCCAGAATGGCCACCCCCGGTTTGCGAATGATGATATAGGCGAACGTGCCCGCCATAAACCACATGCCATAAATCATCTGTTCCGCGTGAACGCCGAAAGGCTTCATCAGATCATACGTCGGTCCCCATATTTTGTAGATGACCCCGAATACAACCGCGATTACAATGGTCACCAAAATATCGGTTAACTTTAATTTGTTGCTGCGTATTGCTGTTGACATGTTCTCTACTTCCTTCCTCTGCTCCCCACGGGTTATAGAATGAAAACAAAAAAGCCTCCCCGGTTCCGGGCAGGCCATACGTATAGTATACAATCATCACGATTCGAGCCATGCAGAACAAAATCGAAGCGGGTCCTTTCACCAGCAAGCATACTCCCGCTCGCAATCAGAGATGATCCGTTCCAATTTTCCACACAAGGTACTCATCATGAATCCATGTTCTCTACGCTGGCATTACCCAGATCAGATATACGGTCAGCGGCACAAGGCCGCAATCTCAGCCCAACTTCATTGAGCTCCCGGTTCACTTTATTTCATTGCTACTAATGTACACCACATGGGTATTTGTGGCAATCCCTTACAGGCAGTATTCTGGCATGACAGCATAACCTTTATACGTCAAAAAAAGGCATCCTCGCGGACACCTTTTATAATCCTGATATTTAATATTGTGTATTTCCGGATTGGCTTGTTTTGCCTGAAGCAAATCCCTTGAACAGCGTAGGTACTTTGGAGTAACGGGTATTCGTAATTTTGCCCACTGTAGAACTGCTGTCTGTGCGCAGAATGGAATCTTTGACATTGGAGATATTCGAGCTGTCTACGTTCATCGTTACCGCGTAAGAGGTTCCCCCATTTTGGCGTACCAGCTTGCCGATATCATCAGCTCGGAAATTTTTAATGTTAATCGTTCCCGATGCATTCATTTGAAATACCTTGTCGTAGGCTTTGTATGCTGCCCCGCCTGTAATATTTACAGTCCCCGCAGATTTAAGCGTAAGTGCATCTTCCCCAACATCATTCCAGGTCACATTCTGAATATTGCAGTTGCCATAACAATGTACACCATCGGCTGCCGGTGCTTCGATGACTACATTTTTCAGTGTAGCTCCCGCCTCGAGACGGAAAATGGGCTTTTGGTTCTCGGCCTGACTACCATCTCCCAATGTGTTTGGATCTGCGGCTACACTTTTTCCTTTACCATCATAAGTTTCGCCCTTCTTGACGATAATCGTTGTCTTTACAATTTCGGGAGCAGCAGACACGGGTAATGCACCAAATACGGAAGCGACCAGACCTGCGGACAACAGCAACGCTAACATTTTTTTCATGCATAAATCCTCCCTTATTCAGATATATTGGTGTTCAAGCCAGCTTGTCTTCCCGGAACCCCAGAGGTGCACCTCTGCTCTGGAACCTATCCTGATCCTACCAAAAAAGGAGTGTAACGATAATAATCATTAGATTAGGTGTATCCATTGCGGCTTGCTGCCTGCTGTCTCCGCATTCTCAGCTAATCGCCTCCGCATGAGATGTGCTGATCTCAACTTCGGGTGTGCTCTATTTACAACCAGTAAAAAATCCGTAGAACAAAAAAAGAAACCCTGGTCTATGAAAGACAGGGTTTCTATAGATACTACAGTGTCATCATGGTTGCCAATTGCTATTTCTATCTACAATTCTTCACCACTATTTTCAATGGATGGTTGAAGTGAATAGAGCGGGTTAGTATCTGTAAATTCATTCACAGTCTCAAATGTTACTGTACCGTTATCTGCTACGTTCATTTTGAAAACGACCCAGTATATTTCGCTACCGCTTCCTTCCTCTACCGTAAACGATGCACTCGGTGTAGCAACTGCTCCATGGAACACTTCAATTTTGGCTCCGGAACTCTTGATTGTACTCGCACCTGAAAAATGATGCACGTAGAACGTATACGTCCCAGGCAGCAATTGACGAATTGTTGTCGTTTCAGGTCCGTAGGACGTAACATCATCCAAGTCCAGATCCACCATAAGTTCGTCATTGTTATAGTATTGCTTATCCGCGAAGAACGTATGGAACACGCCGTTGTCACCTGCAGGACCTACAAGGTGTGAGTCCAAATCACCCGGGTCTTTCCCCCAAGTCAATACAATGCGTGTTTCATCTTGCGTAGGTATTTCTATAGCCGTTTGATTCTCATTTTTATTCTCCACATTTACTGCGGAAACACCAATGAGATACGTTTTAATATACTTCGTATCTCCCCCTCCGAGTTCACCTGTATAGATGCCTGGTGGAAGATAAATTTGATAGTTTCCATAAGTATCTGTAGTAACGGATCCAACAATTTCACCTGTTTTGTTATCCAGGCCTTTTCTAAAGGAAATTTGCAAATTGGCAACCGCTTCTCCAGCAACATCCTTGATGTGACCGCCGAATCCGGTCAGCTTGATTGCACCACTTTGGCTTCCTGCAAAATGTGTTTTATCAACATCAGACTCTACAGTGATGTATAATGTGGACCCGTAACTGTTAACAGCGTCAAAAGTAAACTCGCCATTATCGTACTGCAAATTATTCAATTGTTGTTCCGCACCATTCAAATAGGCATGAACTACAAAATCATCTGCTGTTAGTTCAGAGATATCAAAACCTTCAGTAAACTCCAATGTTGCACTTCCATTGGTAACTTGAATCCCTGTGAGTGTTGGATAGGCTGCTCCTTCGTTATAAACTGCAACAGTTACTGGAACATGGATCTCGAACTCTCCATATTTGGCCTGCACAACTGTCGTACCGTTACCTTTGGCTTGAATCTTGCCTGAGTTAACGACGGCGATGGAGCTATCGTCGACACTCCATGTTGCAAAGGAAGTAATATCTTTGAACGCTGAGCCAGCATTGCCCGCGAGCACGATCTGACGTGTCGAATCAATTGCTGAAAACTCTGCTGCTTCAGGCGAATAAACTACACTAGTCACTGTAGGATCTGCTTCAATGGTTGGGGGCTGACTCAGTTGACTGAAATCAATGCCTTCTACATTGACCAGAGCCGAAGATAATGTTCCTTCTCCAGAAAATTGTACGATTGCATTCAATATCGCCCGATTCACTACAGCACCATGGTTAATTTTAAACACGGTGTTCAATGCTTGTTCGAATACTTCGAGATTGCCAATGGTGGAGTTATCTCCAAATTCCACTGAAACTTGCTCCGCATGAACCATTACGGAGTCGAAACTTCCGCTCAGCACTACCGAAGCATTATGCGGAACCGACTCTGCGATATCGATCGGTCCGACCTCACCCGTGGAAACATTCTGTACGATCGCACCAGATCTAATTTCAATCTGCTGAACATCGCTTCCACCCTCAAGGACCAAACGAATACTGCCATCTGCTTTGTCAACAATCACTGTTGCAAGAACGGAGTTCAACGCATGAATACTGTTAGGGCCTCCACCTTGAATCTCAGTGGTTCCCGTAACATTAACATTATCAAGAGTTACATCACCGTTTCCTACGGACTCAAGTATTTTCAGATTACCGTTTACTTTAGTGTTTTTTAGAGTGACACCTTGAGAGCTAATGGTTACATTCCCAGTTACATCCCCAAGAGTATACACACCTGGAGAGGTGAGGTTTTTACTAGGCGCTTGTTCCCCGCCCCCATTATTTCCACCATTGTTACTACCGTTCCCTTTATCTCCGGAACTACTGCCGCTATTTCCTTTACTGCTGCCTTCAGAAGGTTTTGTCGTTTCCGGTTTTGCTTCGTTAGAATCTTCAGTTCCGTCCTCTGTCTTGGCCGGAGTCATGTAACTATCATATGTAGACTTATTCATTACGAATTCATAGGCAAGTCTCGCTAACGCTTGGCGATCTGCTATTCCTGAAGGATTAAATTTTACTGTTCCATCTTTTTGAAGTAATCCTTTGATGAAGCCAGATTGGTAAGCCAATGATACAGAATCTTTCGCCCAGTTCGATACTTGATCCAAATCAAAAAGTTGAGGTTTGGAGGTTTGGCTCGTTACGTCTTGTTGGTTCCAACCAAAAGCTCTAACGAAAAATACAGCTAATTCTTCTCTTGTCACGTTCTTATTAGGTGAAAAGCTATCTTTGGAAGTGCCTTGAGCAATCCCGGATTTGACCAGTGCACCTACATAGCCGGCATACCATTGATCTTCCTTTACATCCTTGAATTGGCTTGCTTCAGATGTATCAGGCTGCAACTTAAGTGCACCGACCATAATTTTTGCCAATTGAGCTCGTGTTACGGAATCAGAAGGCTTAAAGGTTCCATCCGAAAAACCTGTCAGAATTCCTTGTTCCACTAATTTGGTTATTTCCGTTTTGGCATACGAATGATCAATATCAGTAAAAGAAGTTTTAGATGCAGCCACTTCTGCCGATACAGATAAATTAAGAGCTAACATGGAGACAACCAACGACGTAGAAAGCATTAACGATAGTTTGCGATTAAACTTTTTCCATTTTGAATTCAAAACTAAAACACACTCCTCAGTAGGCTTCTAGTAGGTAAAAACAATAATATATGAATCTATGGAACTACATCACCTCCTGATCAATAGGATAATAATACCATGTAAACTCGTAAAAACAAGCTTATTAAACTATGATTTTACAAAAAAGTTGTTATCCTGAATTGATTTCAATTTTTATTATCTAAACTATTCTGCTATAAAAAAGCAAAAAGCGTGCCACATCGAAACAAAATTCGAAGAGCACGCTTTTAAATATATTTTATTTCATTAAGCTCCAAACCGCTGGCGATATCCACATTTCCGGCAAAGTTCCTCTACGGCTTCACGCTTGGAGAAACCATAAACCAGATTGTTCGCTCGTTCGCCTTCGACAATCTCAGAGAATGACTTCTCGTGAACGTTGCCCAAATTAATGACGCCTTCGCCATCGAGACAGCATGGGACAACCGTTCCGTCCACCAGAACTGCTGCCTGACTTCGCAGCGCATGACAGAAGCCTTTGCCGTCATCTTCCGGTGCATCCAGACTTGGCCACTGGAACTCGTGATCCTGATTCAGGTACACATTCGGCGCGATTTTGACGCCGCTGCCTGGAACCACCTTTTCCTCAATGCGGAAATCCAGGTTGAACTCGCGCTCCAGTACCTCCAGGGTTTCCCGATTGCGATTCATCTGGGCATTCGTAAAGTTATCCTGCGTCAGGTTCCAGAGTCGGAACGAGATGATCACATTGTGTTTCACAGCTTCCCGGGCAAAGGATAAAATGTTGCTCAAGTACCCCTCACGGTCCGTCGACCCTTCGTGCCCATCGAAGCTGTGCAGCGAAAAGTTCATTTGCCGCAAGGCCGGTTTGCCAAGAAGCTTGTGCTGGGTTTTGGGCAGCAGCGTACCGTTCGTTGTAATGTTAACCTTGAATCCCTTCTCGTGCGCGGAATCCAGTAACAGATCAATTTTCGGATGAAGTAACGGTTCCCCTTTGACATGCAAATAAATATGTTTGGTATGTGGTTTAATCTGATCCAATATATTGTTGAAGACTTCAGGGTCAATGAATCCTTTGGCACGTTTGGTCTGTGGACAGAAGCTGCATGCCAGGTTACATATGCTTGTAATTTCAATATATACTTTTTTGAACGTTTTCAACTCGGGGTCCCCATTCTGCTTAGGAGGGAGAACAGTCCCACCCTCATTTATAATCCGGCTCATATGCGCCTTTACCATTATATCGGGTTAGGAAGCCAAGGTAAATCGACCAGCCTGTTAATTTCCTTTTCTCCTCGAATCCATTAATTACGTTCACCTATAGATTCTTTCAATCGAAGTATAGGATGTATTGATTGTCCGGGTTATTGTGGTTGCCGAAACGCAATGCTAGAATCTAAACAATTTAAAACCAAGTTAAAACGTAAGAATAATAAGCTATGAGGAGAGTGTATTCATGATTACTGTTAAGGCACCTGCAGTATATGTACACGAAGCTAACATTCTTGAGCAAAGTGGTCCACGGATTGCACAGCTTGGGCGGCATGTTCTGATCATCGCCGGTGAGTCTGCATTAAAAGCCGTAAAGCCTTACCTTCTTCCTTCACTGGAGGAGCATAAGATCAAGTTCCATGTGCAATTGTTTTACGGTGAGGTTACGATAGGCCAGATTGATACTTTTACGCAGCAAGCTTTCGATCTGGATGTTGATCTGATTATCGGCGTCGGTGGTGGTAAAGTGCTCGATCTGTCCAAAGCGGTGGCCGAGCAAGCCCAATTGCCCATTGTAACGGTCCCAACGATTGCTGCAACCTGCGCTGCCTGGTCTGCCTTAACCGTGCTCTATGATGAACAGGGCCAATCTGCAGGATATCGTCCGCTGCGCCGTTCGCCTAATCTTGTTCTGGCTGATCCTCATATTCTGGCGAGTGCACCAAGGCGGTATTTGGCCGCTGGGATCGGTGACACACTCGTAAAATGGCATGAGTTCGCCGTTAATCTAAGTGGCAACGCCACCAGCCTCACTCTCCGAAACAGTGTCAGCACTGCCAAGCTTGCACTCCATATTCTCGAAGCGCACGCCATCGATGTCTATGAATCCACTGATACAACCGGTAGTACACCTCAATTCCGTGATGTTGCCGACGCCATTATTGTGCTCGCAGGCCTTGTAGGCAGCATTAGCGATGGATCACTTCATGCCGCAATTGCTCATGGGCTACATGATAGCCTCACCAAATTACCCGAAACACACGCTTCACTGCATGGAGAAAAGGTAGCCTTTGGACTTTTCACCCAGTGGATCCTTGAAGGCAAAGCAGGGGATGAGCTTCAGGAGCTGACCACTCTGTTACATAAGCTGAATCTGCCTATCACTCTTGCCCAACTCGGCATACAACAACAGCCTCAGAAAGCTGCTGCGCACATTGCAGCAGGACTACAGCTGCGGGAAGGCAGTGCGGCACATCTCTCCTTCGGAGTTAGCACGGCGCAGGTAACCGAAGCCATCCTTCAGGCAGACCGCATCGGCCAAACATTCATAGAATCCAGTCAGTCTAGTGAAAGCAGTACATACACCAAGGAGGTTTCCTCCCTATGATCCGTCCAAACCGCCAGTACACTCTTCCCTTAACTGCCTTTCTGAGCGCGCTTCTGTTGTTGCTGATTTCCGGCTGCTCTGCCGGAACTGATAATCAGGCCGCCGGTACAGGCACAACACCGACAGTAGCATCAGCTGCTTCGAATAAAGACGTTACTATTCGGGTTGGTCAGACCGGATGGGGCAATCTCGAATTGGGGCTAAAAGCCGCCGGACTCGATGACACCCCCTATAAAGTCACTTATAACGTATTTCAGGGAGGTAACCTGATCCTCGAAGCGATGGCTGCAAATCAATTGGACTTTGGTGTGACCAGTGAAATTCCGCCCATTTTTGCATCTCAGGCTGCCAATGGTGGAAACTTCAAAATTATTGCGGTACAACAAGGCAGCACCTTAAATCAGGAGGTCGTTGTTCCCAAAGGTTCTTCTATCAAATCAGTTGCTGACCTGAAAGGCAAGAAAGTTGCTTTCGTAAAAAATACAACAGCCCACTATTTCCTGCTCAAAATGCTGGAGGAAGCCGGACTAACCTGGAGTGAAATCAGTCCGGTCGAACTTTCAACAGCCGACGGACTCAGCGCCCTGATTAGCGGGAAAGTGGATGCCCTTGCCAGTTACGGCAATGCCATCATCTCCGCACATCAGAATGAAGCAACAACGCTCGCCAGCGCCAAAGATATCCTGTCAGGCAGCTTCCTTGTAGCCGCGTCCGATCAGGCTATTGCAAATGCGGAACAGAAAGAGGCCCTAGCCGATTATCTGGAGCGAATCAACAAATTCAATGATTGGGCTCGTGCCAATAAGGATGCGTGGGCTCAAATTACAGCAGACAATACCCACCAGCCGGTGGAACAAGCCCTTAAAACCTACACGGATGGAGAAGCACAACGCCCATCACGTATTGTTGCCATTTCTGATGAGGCCATCAAGTCCGAACAGGACGTAGCAGATACGTTTCAGCAAGCGGGAATTTTTGGGCAGGTAGTCGATGTGAGCACATTCTGGAGTGGTGCACTTCAAGATCAACTTCCAGCTCCAGGTAGTCAATAACGAAGGAAGCAAGGAGGTAGGCATAACGTGCGGTCCAAAACCTTTAACCGGGCATGGTTTAACCAGTTCATTCCTTTTGTTGTACCACTACTCATTCTGGCTCTGTGGCAATGGCTGACTGCATCCGGAGTTGTTGCAGCCAATATTTTGCCCCGTCCCGCTCAAGTACTGGAGGCCTTCATTCGTCTGCTTGGTAACGGTGAACTACTGAACAATATCAGTATTAGCGCCAGACGAGCTTTGGGAGGATTCCTCATTGGTGGGGGTCTGGGTTTTCTGCTGGGAGTGCTGAACGGCATCTCCTCCCTTGCGGAAAAGATCGCCGACTCCTCGGTACAGATGATTCGTAACATTCCGCATCTGTCATTGATCCCCCTCGTTATTGTGTGGTTCGGGATCGGTGAAGAAGCAAAATTATTTCTCGTTTCCCTGGGTGTATTCTTTCCGGTATATCTGAATACGTTCCACGGCATACGATCGGTCGATCCCGGTCTGATTGAAATGGGCAAAGTATATGGCCTCAGCCGTTGGTCCCTTTATAAAGACGTTATCCTACCTGGTGCACTGCCTTCCATTCTCGTGGGTATTCGTTATGCACTTGGCATTATGTGGCTGACCCTTATCGTAGCCGAGACGGTTGCGGCGGATGCGGGGATTGGCTACATGGCGATGAATGCGCGGGAATTCATGCAGATGGATGTAATCGTCTTAAGCATTCTGCTATATGCCCTGCTGGGCAAGCTGTCCGATACCATCGCCAAATGGCTGGAACGGCGCTGGCTGCGCTGGAACCCGGCTCTATCCCGCAAGTAAAGCCAAAGGAGCGTGAATTGATCCATGAGCACAAGTCAGATCAGTCCTTTTCTTCAAGTAGATAGGGTTCAGAAATCGTATGATCAGCGGACAATTCTATCCGACATCAATGTCAATGTAAGACAAGGGGAATTTGTAGCCATCGTTGGACGAAGTGGTTGTGGCAAAAGCACTTTGCTGCGTCTGATCGCCGGGCTGGAATACCCCTCTTCCGGAAGCGTTATGCTGGGCAACAGAAAGCTTGGCAGTACAGCACCAGAGACACGGTTTCTGTTTCAGGAAGCCCGACTGCTGCCTTGGAAATCCGTGCTCGACAATGTACGGCTGGGAATCCCAGACAAGAACAAGGAAAATGCACGCCAGTCACTTCGCAATGTAGGACTTGGAGAGCGTGAAGGTGACTGGCCGGGGGTATTATCTGGCGGACAAAAACAACGTGTTGCCTTGGCACGGGCACTCGCAAGTCATCCGCGTTTACTGCTGCTGGATGAACCGCTGGGTGCATTGGATGCATTGACCCGAATTGAGATGCAGCAATTAATCGAACGCTTGTGGGTAGAAGAAGATCTGACTGTCATTCTGGTCACTCATGATGTCAGTGAGGCGGTTGCGCTGGCTGACAGGGTACTGTTAATCGAGGATGGTCATATAACGATGGATACCCGAATTACGCTGGAGCGTCCACGTGTTCGGGACAGCGGGTTTGCTCATTTTGAAAATCTTATTCTAAATCGCTTGTTGACTCCTCCACAAGAGACACCACAGCAGATAGCCCAGAAACAGATATCATTCTCGATCTAATTCCACTGGAAAGAAGGTATGATTATGCAATCCCTCTCAACCGTTCCCTCTCCTCCTGTTAAAGATCTGTTAAATCAAATTCCGGCTTATACACCTGCCAAATCCATGGAACAGATCCGGCGGGAATTGGGACTGGAAAGTGTAGATCGACTTGCAGCGAACGAGAATCCGTTTGGCTCTTCTCCCCTGGCAGCGGAAGCAGTCAGATCGCTGAGCTCCGATCTTCTGGCTCAATACCCCGACGGTTCCAGCCAACTGCTGCGTGACAAACTTGCGGAACGTCTGGGTGTGCGTAGCTCCCAACTGGTATTTGGCAGTGGATCATTCGAGCTCCTAACCCTTACCGCCCAAGCCTTTCTTAATCCCGGCGAGGAATCACTCATTCCGGTCCCCTCCTTTAACTGGTATAAGGGCGCTACGCTGCTGGCAGGCGGGGTTATTCATGAAGTGCCTTTGGTCAACCATTCACTGGACCTGGAGCAATTCCGGCAGCGGATCAATGCTTCTACCCGAATCATCTGGCTGTGCAATCCGAATAATCCAACCGGAACCATTTTCACGGCAGATGCCCTGCTTGGTTTACTCGAACATGTGCCCTCCCATGTCGTGGTTGTCCTGGACGAAGCGTATTATGAATTTGCGGAAAGTGAAGATTATCCTGATACGGTTAAGCTGCTGGAGCAGTATAATAATCTGATTATTTTGCGAACCTTCTCCAAAATATATGGACTTGCCGGCCTGCGAATTGGATATGGCATCGGGAATGAAAGCATCATTGAAGGCATTAACCGGGTCAAGCTGCCCATCAGTTTGACGGCCACCTCCCAAGCCGCTGCTTCAGCCAGCCTGGATGATCATGAATTTGTTTCTCATTGCCTGCACTACAATCGTCAGGGACGGGAAACGTTAATGCAGTCCTTTGATCATTGGAAGTTACCCTACATCCCTTCCGAAACGAATTTCATGATGGTGGATCTGTTGCAGGATAGTGGCCCGATTACCAAAGAATTGTTAAACAGAGGCATCTCTGTCCGCGGCGGTGCCGAATTCGGCATGCCTTCCTGGCTTCGGATTACGATTGGCACACCTGAACAGATTGCCCGTCTGATCGGTGAGCTTGATTCACTGTTACATTCAAACAATTAGAATAGGTCACTTTCCTAACTTCTTTACGCACACTTCTTTTAAGCCGCCCTCTTTACATCTCGCGGGAATGTGATATATGCTGTGTACACAACTGCATATCTTGAACGATTGCACTAGGGGAGCCTTGCGGCTGAGACGAATGAATGTATTCGGACCCTTTGAACCTGATCTGGATCATACCAGCGGAGGGAAGTGGAGCGGACTTTCAGTTAACGGATTTTTTCATATTCATATGAACATGAATATCGGTTGAACTTAACAGGCCCACTCATTTCTCCGGAAATGGGCGGGCTTTTTCGCGTTTACTTACATACAGATCGCAAATAACGTGCATTTCCTTTCAGGCAGTTTTTATTCCAAGGGGGTCAAGAAACCAAATGAGCAACGATGTACAGATTGACAACATGACCTTTACTTTTCCGGATCAGAGACATTCCCCCGTGCTCTCCAATGTGTCGATGTGTGTAAAAAAGGGAGAATTCGTCTCGCTGATCGGCTCCAGCGGGTCGGGCAAGAGTACACTCTTCAAGCTGCTGGCAGGCTTGCTTGAACCGACAGACGGCACGATCGAAATTGCTGGGGTGCCGCCAGGACAGCGACTTGGTCGAGTCGCCTACATGCCGCAGAAGGATTTGCTGTTATCCTGGCGGACGGTTATGGAGAACTGCCTGCTTCCCTCGGAGCTTGCCCCGAGGAAGCAGGACAAGGTGAAGCTGCGCGCTGACATTATGGCCGGACTCGACAGATTCGGCTTATCCGGCTATGAGCATGCCTACCCGGACGAACTGTCCGGCGGCATGAAGCAGCGGGTTGCCCTGCTTCGCACGTTGTTGACAGGAGGACAGCTGATGCTGCTGGACGAACCCTTTGGCGCGCTTGACGCCATGACCAAGCGGGAGATGCATCGCTGGCTGCTAGAATTGTGGGAAAGCCTCGGCAAAACGGTGCTGTTCATCACGCATGATATCGAAGAAGCCCTGTTATTAAGTGACCGGATTGTCCTTCTGACTCCTGGCGGTCGGCAGCTGCTGGACATCACGGTGCCTCTGCCCCGTCCGAGACACTCGGACATGGTCTACGATCCCGATCTTATACAGATGCGACAACGGTTGGAGGAACAACTACATGCGAAGCTTTAACGTCAGCAGATGGTTTGCCCGCTATGCCCTGTTCGCTGTGCTTCTCCTCCTGATGCTGGCTGGCTGGGAATGCATCGTGCGATTGGGCTGGGTCCCTTCTTTCATTATCCCTGCACCTACATCAATAGCGAGTTCTCTAGTTGAGCATAGGCATTTGCTCCTGGGAACCCATCTGCCTGCCACATTGATGGAGGTAGCAGTTGGCTTCGGCTTGTCCATCGTTGCCGGAAGCGCACTGGCCGCTGGCATGCACCTCAGCCGTTCGATTGAAAAGGCGCTGTATCCCTTCATCGTAATCAGCCAGACGATTCCACTGATCGCCCTGTCTCCTGTATTCATTCTGTGGTTTGGCTACACACTCTGGAGCAAAGTCGCTGTGGTGTTTCTGATCGCTTTCTTTCCGATTGTGGTCAGCACCTATGATGGTCTCCGTCAAGGCGACCCGGAACAGCGCGAACTGCTGATGACCATGGGAGCAAGCAAGTGGGATCTGTTCCGCAAGCTACAGGTACCTCTTGCGCTCCCCTCTTTCTTTTCAGGATTGAAGATGTCAGTGGTGTACTGCGTGGTCGGCGCAACCATTGGCGAATGGCTCGGAGGCAGCAAAGGTCTTGGTTATTTCAGCCGCAGAATGTCCAGCAACATGAATACCGATGCGATGTTTGCCTCCATTCTGCTGTTATCCTTGCTGGGCATCGGTCTGTTCGTGCTTATTGCCTGGCTGGAGCGAGCCCTTGGATTGAAGCGGAATGCAGACCATGCAGGCAGAGAAAAGTCGATTAAAGGGCAATCGCAATGAGATAACAAGTGCTGCTCCTTCCTGTCGATCTCTTTGAAACATATCAGCGATTGGAACCAAACAAAAATGAACGAAACGAGGCCCATTTATCCATGAGAAAAAAGAAACTCATTCACATCCTGCTTCCTGCCCTCATCTGTTTACTGTTGATCGTCAGCGGTTGTGGCAATACGGGTGACAACCCATCATCGTCCGATTCCGATCCCCAGGTTCAGGGCACAGATTCAACAACAACCGGATCGTCGTCTGGTGACCATGATTCATTGTCCATCATGCTCGACTGGTATCCGAACGCAGTCCATTCCTTTATATACGTTGCACAGGAGAAGGGATATTTTGCAGACCAAGGTCTCGATGTGGACATTCAGATGCCTGCTGATACGAATGATGCGCTCAAGCTTGTAGCTGCTGGCAAAGTGGATCTGGCGCTGAGCTATCAGCCGCAAATTTTGCTAGCTCGTGGAGAAGGCATTCCTGTACGATCCATTGCCGCTGTTGTTCGGCATCCGCTCGTTCATCTGTTGACGGAAACGGACGGGAAAGTACATTCGCCCAAAGATCTCGAAGGACTGACGGTAGCGTATTCCTCCGTTCCCCTGTATGAAGCCATGGTACGCACGATGATCCGCCAGGATGGTGGCAATCCGAACCACATGAATTTGGTGGATGTCGGTTTTGACCTATTTCCATCGCTGGCCTCCGGACAGGCTGATGCCATAATGGGTGGTTTTATCAATCATGAGCAGTTGATTCTGGAGAAAGAAGGTCATGCCGTGAAGTCGATCAATCCTGTCGATTACGGCGTACCGGATTATTATGAACTCGTCCTGACGGCAAGCGATGAGGGCATTGAGGCCAAGAAGGATCAGCTCACCCGTTTCGTCAAAGCGATGCAGGCAGGGCAAACATATGTGGCGGAACATCCAGAAGAAGCATTGAACATCCTGCTCACCCACGAAAATGAAACGTCCCCGCTTGATCCGGAGATTGAAGGAAAAAGCCTGGACATCCTGCTGCCACTAATGACTGAAGAAGATAAGCCGTTTGGCTGGCAGGAAGCCTCCTCCTGGGAGAACGTCCGGGAGTGGCTGGTACAAAGTGAATTGGTTCCGGAATCGGTCAAAGCCGCGGATGCTTTTATTAACTTGCAGGAGCAGTAAGTAGTGCAGTTGCTGCTATAAAAAACAATAATGGCTCACTAGGAGGAATTTTCATATGTCATATCTGACTCTTGTTCGTACCCAGAATCCACTTGTTCACAATATCACCAACATCGTGGTCGCTCCCTTCACAGCCAACGGTCTGCTTGCACTCGGTGCCTCTCCCTTCATGGCCTATGCACATGAAGAGGTAGCCGATGTCGCCAAAATATCCGGAGCGGTCGTGCTTAACATTGGCACACTGGACGACAAGGTGGTTCAAGCCATACGCCTCGCCGGGCAATCGGCCAATGCCAATCATGTACCTGTCGTATTGGACCCAGTCGGCGCAGGTGCAACAGCCTATCGCACAGAAACGGTTCAGATGCTCGTGCGTGAGCTTCGCCTCACCGTCCTGCGGGGTAACGTGGCGGAAGTGGCCAATGTCATTGGCGAGAACTGGAGCATCAAGGGCGTGGACGCAGGCCAAGGAGAAGGAGACCGCATCGGGATCGCCGAGCGGGCAGCGCAAAAGCTCGGCTGTGTAGTTGTTATCACCGGACGCGAGGATGTCATTACGAATGGACAGACGACATTCCTGGCACAAAACGGACATGCCCTGCTTACCCAAGTCACTGGCGCAGGGTGCCTGCTCAGCTCCATCATCGGTGCCTTTGCTGCGGTTGCCCCGGCAGGAGAAGAACTGCTCGGCAGCGTTGTCGAAGCACTCACCTTCTATGGGGTTGCGGCCGAGATCGCGGCAGAGCGCACAGCCCATCTGGGACCGGGCAGTTTCCAGATCGAGCTGTTAAACCAGCTTGCGCTGGTAAATCCGGAATTGCTTGCGCAGCGGGCACAAGTTCGCCAGGTTGGCGGTGTTGCAGGATGAGTATGGCACAGGCACTCACAATTGCCGGATCGGATAATGGCGGTGGGGCGGGCATTCAGGCAGATCTGAAAACTTTTCAGGAACTGGGTGCTTACGGCTTATCTGTCATTACGGCTGTTACGGCACAGAATACGCTCGGTGTTCAGGGGGTATATCCCGTTCCACTGGAAGGCATCGCCCAGCAGCTCGATTCCACGGGTGAAGACTTTCAGCCTGGGGCGGTAAAGACGGGCATGCTCTTCAGTGCAGAGACCATTCGTTTGGTTTCCGAGAAATGGCGGCAATTCGGCTGGTCCAATCTGGTTATCGATCCGGTTATGGTTGCTAAAGGCGGTGCCCCGCTGCTTCAGCAGGAGGCGGTACATGCCCTGATCACGGACCTGCTTCCACATGCGCTGATCACGACACCAAATATACCGGAAGCGGAGCTGCTTACCGGGATGAGCATCCGGAACCTGGCGGAACGTGAAGAAGCCGCCAAGCGGATCGTGCACATGGGCTCTGCGTATGCTTTGGTCAAAGGTGGTCATGCTGAGGGTAACGGGATGATCGTGGATGTGCTCTACGACGGCACCTCCTTTCATTATCTGGAGAACGTGCGTATTGTAACACGCCACACCCATGGGACCGGATGTACCTATTCCGCCGCCATCACGGCCGAACTGGCCAAGGGTTCGTCTGTACTGGCTGCCGTAACGACCGCGCGAGCATTCATTCAGGCTGCCATTGAGGATGAACTGGGGATTGGGGCCGGTCACGGGCCGACGAATCATTTTGCGTATCAGCGCAGACAGCGGGGTGAGCAGTGATGCGCAGATGGGATGCAGAAGCGGTACGCCGGGCGATGCAGGTGTACTTGGTGATGGGCAGCGTAAACACCGCGCTGGACCCAGTGGATGTGCTGTGCCAGGCCATCGCCGGCGGCATCACGCTGTTCCAGTTCCGCGAGAAGGGAACTGGGGCACTTGCAGGCGAAGACCGCATCTCGCTTGCGATGCGACTTCGCGAGGTGTGCAGCCAGCACGGGATTCCGTTCATCGTGAACGATGATGTGGAGCTGGCTGTTGCCGTGGAGGCCGACGGCATGCATGTCGGCCAGGACGATGCGGACGCGGCGCTGGTACGCGCCCGCATCGGAGCGGGGCGGATGCTTGGCGTATCCGCCCACTCCGCGGAGGAAGCCCGCCGTGCCGTGCAGGCGGGCGCCGACTATCTTGGCGTCGGGCCCATGTACCCGACGCGATCCAAGGCGGATGCCCACGCTGTGCTGGGCCCCGCCGGGGTGGCGGAACTGCGCGCCGCAGGCATCGCAGTTCCGGTGGTGGGTATCGGCGGCATTACGCCCGATACCACGGCCGCCGTGATGGCGGCAGGAGCCGACGGCGTAGCCGTCATCTCCGCCATCGCGGGCGCGGCCGATGTGCGCGCAGCGGCTGCGCAATTCGCTGCGGCGGTGCGCGGGTTGCAGGCATAGCCGCGCCTCCCTGCACCGCCTCCCCCTTTTCGCGCTGAGGCGACGATGTTCATCCTGAGTGGCAACCCTCATGAATTTTTCAAAGCTCCTCTTTTCTATCCGGGATGCAAGCCGTATGGCTCGCGTCTTTTTTTTACATGATTACCTGTTGACTCTCACGTAACGTGACGCTGTACAATCGGTGGTGTAAGGAGGTATTCCACATGGCCATGAAAGTAAAAGAAGTTGCCGAACTTGCCTCGATCAGTGTGCGCACACTGCATCATTATGACGAGATCGGATTATTGACACCGGACGAAGTCACTTCTGCCGGATATCGATTGTATTCAGATGCCAATCTGGAAATGCTGCAGCAAATTTTATTTTTCAAAGAGCTCGATTTTTCCTTGAAGGATATCAAAAGCATTATCACCAACCCCTCCTTTGACCGGGAGGAAGCACTAAATATGCACCGCCGTATTTTACTGGAGAAGCGCCAGCGCCTCGACCACATGATCGCTACGATTGATAGAAGTGTCCTGCACATGAGAGGAGAGATTCATATGACTACAAAAGAACAGTTCGAAGGATTCGATTTCAGCGAAAATCCGTATGAACAGGAAGCAAGAGAACGCTGGGGGGACCAGGTCGTAGATGAAGCGAACCGGAAACTTCAGAACAAATCTGCCAGGGAGCAGAAGGCTGTATCCGATGAAATGAACGAGATCTACACCCGCTTGGCGAAACTTCGTCATACAGACCCTGCCTCTGATGAGGCTCAAGAGGGGATTACCGAATGGTATACCCGTCTGAACAACATGGGCAGCTATTCTCCGGAGGCCTTCAGAGGACTCGGACAGATGTATGTGGATGACGAGCGCTTTACTCGTAATATTGATCAATTTGGTAAAGGCTTGGCCTTGTTCATGAGGGATGCGATGGCAGTCTTTGCCGACCGCAAAAGCTAATGGTTGCCTCATTAAATCCCATTCCACTCCAACTGCAAAGAAGGGACGTATGCCATTAGGCGTACGTCCCTTCTCCTGTATCTCAGCCGCAATGTGATCGACCCCTTCCGGTCTTTCACTCTGAGTACATTTTAAGTTTTATAATCAGCAGCCGTTTTGCACTGTTCCGTTTACCAGACTCCGTCTCTTTTTACGCCTTTGGCGCATGGTCCGATGACGATGCTGGTGATGCCAGGCTGGTCTTCGCCATCCGTCCCGGAATCTGCCAAGCGGATACCATTGCCAGTACGATGAACAACAGATCAACCGGCTCACTGAAGTAGTCCGTAATGGTTGCGAAGAATTCACTGATGATCTCACCATCGAACGCCAGCTCCATCATTCCGATATCACCGAACAGCTGGGATGTAAAATAGATAACCGTAAGATATTTGCCCAGCAAAATGCCGAGAAGTGCAAAAATGACAGCGATGATTTTATGTATCGTTGCAATCCGTTTGTTGGAGAACAAAACCACTGCGTACCCCGTAAGTGCCCCAATCAGGATCGCGACAAGCCCAACCTCATATTCGGTCGATGCTGCGATTGCTGCCCACACGGCTCCCCCTACAATTGCTGCAATTAACCCGCCGATGATCGGCAAGCCAATCTTGATTCCTTGTTTCTCTTCCACGTGTCTTTCCCTCCTGAGTCATACTTATGCTAATTTTCCAGAATTCACCTTTCTTATGAAACCACAAAATGTGCTCTCTTTCAACAAATTTCTGCTTTTTTCTGAAAATTAAGAGAAAGGCATTGGGGTAATTTCACATCATTTATATGCAACGCAAAAATCCCCTCCACCAGCCTAAAGCTGAAGGAAGGGATCTATAAAATCACATCAATTATAGCGAAAACACCGGTCACACTTACACTTGCGATGCGTTGGAAGGTTGAATGACTGCAGCAATTTGGGCCAGAATGGCATCCACGGAAGCTGGATCATGCACATCATATTCATCAATGTTCAGACGAAGTACAGGGCAAGCCGTGAATTGATTAATCCAAACCGAATAGCGCTCGTGCATATGTTCCCAATAGGAACGATCCGTCTGGATTTCCATCTCGCGTCCGCGTTCCGTAATCCGGTTCAAAATGGACGGCAAACTGCCTTCCAGGTAGATCAATACGTCCGGATGCGGAAAATACGGTGTCATCACCATCGCTTCAAACAAACTGCTGTAGGTTTCGAAATCTGTGGCTGACATCGTGCCTTGATCTGCATGCATTTGCGCAAAGATACCTGTATCTTCATAAATGGAACGATCCTGTACGAATCCCCCGCCCAGCTCAAATATTTTCTTCTGTTCCTTAAAGCGCTCCGCCAGGAAGTAGATTTGCAAATGGAAGCTCCAACGCTCGAAATCATGGTAGAACTTCTCCAAATATGGATTATGATCGACCTGTTCCAAAGAGGTCTTGAAATTCAAACGCTGTGCAAGTGCTGCCGTTAACGTAGATTTCCCCACGCCAACCGTACCTGCTACCGTAATTAATGCATTCGCCGGAATGCCATAGTTATTCATGTGATATACTCCTTTATCTGGTTAACAATCTGCCTGAAATGTTCAGGATGTTCTACAAAATCCAACTGCTCCGCATCCACTTTAATAATCGTAGGCGGATTGGCGCTTTCTGCCAAGTAAGCCATGCCTGTTTTGTAATCCGCAATCAGTTGTTCCATATATGCCGGATCCATATCCTGCTCAAAGGAACGTCCACGTTTGTTAATACGGTACATTAACGTATCAAGCTCCGCTTCAATATATAACACCAAATTGGGTTTGGGCAGATCATCGGTTAAAAGATGGTAGATCTGACGGTACTTATCCCGTTTGGTTCCTTTCAGGGTACGTTCGGCAAAAATCATATTTTTGTAGATATGATAATCCGATATGACGGGCGTATTTTGTTTAATATAGTGTAGACCTGTGTCTTCCAACTGTTTGAACCGGTTGCATAGAAAAAACATTTCAAGCTGGAAGCTCCACTCGTCAATATTTTGATAGAAGGAAGCCAGAAAGGGATTCTCTTCTACAATTTCCTTCACCAGCGGAAGGTTCAATTCCTTGGAAAGCATCGTTGCCAGCGTGGTTTTCCCCGCTCCAATCGCACCCTCCACCGCAATAAACGGGGCTGATTTCATCGTGTTCCTGCTCCTCCTTGACCTCATGCGTGTTGCCGTTTCTGTATAGACCTCACCTATTGTATCACAGCTTCGCGGAGTCGATGGCCAGTATTTTATGTATATAAATGAATTTTCACCTATAGCCCGAAACATGATATAAATGGTAAAATACCCCTTTGTTAATCAACTTGTTTTTATATTACATGCCGAAGGAGATTACACCTTGATGAGTTTGCTCAAAAAGTCTATGAAACTATCCATGATGATTGTTCTGTCCATTCCACTCGTAGTAAGCGGGTGCAGCTCGCCTTCCAGTAGTGCGACATCCCCTTCTGCCGAATCGTCAAAAACTCCTTTGGACTCTTCTACAGAGACGGTTAAAGCTGCCACACGTTCTGGGGAAGAGCATACTTTATTATCGGATAATAAAGAAATTCAGGTCTCTGTCCCTTCCAATTGGAAGAAGTATTCTAACAAAAACGTAGAAATGTTGTTTACAGCATCGGATCAACAGGAAAATAGCGGGCTGTCCATCACCCGGGTTTCCAAATCTGACTTGGCCGCAGGATCAACTCTCGAAGATGCCTTCAATATTTTCAATGATCCCTTTTCCACAGGCTTGGAGCCCGGGCCTGATACGGATACATACAAGCTCAACATCGATTCCAAAACAGCCTCTGTCATTGAATCCAAAGGAAGTCTTAATGGTAAAGAGGTTTATTACTTGAATGCTGCCTTGGAAACAAACAATCATTTCTATCGGATCTTCCTGTTTCACCCCGACGGCTCAGCCAGCGAGGATCATGATACTTTTGTACAGATTGCGGAGTCGGTCAAGATCCTTAATGATGAAATGACAACGGAAGATCCCGGACGTTCATCTATCGTAAAAAAAACGCTAACCAGCGAGGATGGTTATATCCAGATTCGAATTCCTTCCAACTGGTCAACCAGCCTGAGCCTAGTGCCTGACGCGGATCTGCAGGCCTCTTTCGTCAACAATGAGGATTATATGGCTGTTCTGCATGAGGCGAAGGAAGATGTGGGAGCTGACATCACCCTGCAGGATTATTACGATCTCATCATGGAGAATAACGTGAATCCGGAGGGGAATGCATCCATTTCGGAACGGGTACCTGTGACCATCAATGGAATGACTGGATGGCAGGTTGAAGTGCGAACGGAAGTAGAACGAATGAAGATCGGTTATGTATATACTTTTTTGGAATCGGCAACTCATTTCTCACAGGTTATTTTCTGGACATTTGAGAGCCGATTTGACCAGGCTAAGGATGATTACAAGGAATACACCGAAACCTACAGTGAAAACCACTAGTTTTCAAAGTACCTCTCCCCGTATGACTCGTTCATACTTGGAGAGGCTTTTTTATAGTCTCCGCATAGCCATGCTTTTTTAGCAATTCAATTAAAATATGAAAAATACGAAAATAAACTGAAAGTTTTAGTGCTAAAGCATCATTTTATTTTCATTACTAACATTCACATGACTTTATTACGATATATTCCATGAATACAACATGTCTGGAGGTCCTAGAAGAGTCTGGAATGATTCGCATATACGAACAGATCAAAATTAGCTAGAAAAAGGAGAGAAACAAGTTGTTCGCTAAGATTCGATGGAGTACCATGCCTTTCTTTGCCAAAAACCTCGTTATATCTTTCGGTAGTATTATGTTGATTGGAATCATCCTGATTACAGCAGGATATCAGCTGCAAAAAAACGTGCTCAGTCAGCAGCTCTATGATCAGGCCAAGGTGACCACCCAGAAGTGGTCAGACGATCTGGACACGGCCAAAGTACTTGAAGCGATCAATGAAAAAAGCTATGACGGTCCGGTACAAAAAGAACTGCGGGACTATCTGGATTCCATTCATGAGTTGTATCCCAACATTGCTCAAACCTATATTTTTGGAACGGAACTTGCGGAAGGCAACCAAACGTCCATCATCGCCGTTCCGACCAACCTGGTACAGCCTTTTGAAGAATTGAATCTGGCTGTAGGCTCCATGTACCAACTCCCACAAGAAAACGCGAAAGCACTGGAAGGCATGAAGAAGGACGGGCAACCTGCACTAAGCAGCTTTTATACAGATGAATATGGAACCTGGACAACCATTATATATCCGATCAAGAATGCAGCGGGTGAAGTGTACGCCGCCATTTACTTTGATGTCGATGCCAACGCCATCCCGAATGGTCTCCATAAGCTGATTACATACAGCAGCATGTTCCTTATAGGTTTCCTGCTTCTGTTCATGATTCTGCAATATATCCTGTTGAAGAAAACGTTAACTCCGATCCGCAACCTGATGAAGGGCATCGATGTTGCCAGCTCGGGGAATCTGGATGTATCCATCCAGACAGGACGAGATGATCTGGGGATTATTAATCAGAAATTCAATACGATGATTGAACGATTCAACGATACGATGTCCAAAGTCCAACTGACTTCACATCACCTGTCCAACTCTTCCAAGAAATTATTGGAGATCTCGGAAAATAACAATGGCAATATTCAAATGATCAGTACGAATATTCGGGATATCTCCCTTGGCCTTCGCTCTCAGGACCAGGCCTCTGTAGAAAATGCACGTGCCATGACGGAAATGTCCACCGTTGTCCAAACCATCGCGAGCAGCTCCTCGGAGGTTGCCGATGAAGCGCAGAGCATGGAACAGCGCTCCTATTCGGGCCATGAGATAATGCAGCAAGTCATTGAGCAAATGGATCTGATCTCGGGAGCCGTACAACACACATCCAAGTCCATCCAGTCTTTGGAAAACCGTTCCAATGAGATTAGCGGTATTGTCAATCTCATCACTGACATTGCAGGACAAACCAATTTGCTCGCCCTGAATGCTTCCATCGAAGCAGCACGTGTGGGTGAAGAAGGAAAAGGATTTGCCGTCGTGGCAGGAGAAGTTCGCAAATTGGCAGAACAATCGCAGCAATCCGCCGATCAGATCCGCTCGCTAATCGACGAGATTCAGCGGGACATCGCACAGTCCGCCGAAGCTATGCAGCTGGGTTCACGTGAAGTAGAGAAAGGTTCTCAGGTTACCCGGGAGACAGGTGAATTCTTCGGCGATATCCTGACAGCCACGAACAAAGTCGCGAATCAGATCCAGGATATCTCCAGTTCTACGGAGGAAATCTCAGCCAGTACACAAGAGATGTCTGCAACAGCAGATGAGCTGTCCGCAAGTGTTAGCAAGGCAGCTAACAGCAGCAAGCAGATTGAACAGTCGATCGCTGAGCAGGAAGCTTCCATGGCGTCCATTGTCAGTGCTTCGGACGAACTCTCTGCGGTATCGAAGCAGCTGCAGGAACTGATCTCATTCTTCAAAGTTAAACAAGTGAATTAACCGATTTTACGTTGCCGACTTATAAAAAAGAGATCTTCCCATGTTCACGGAAGATCTCTTTTTCTATCTTATCTTGTGCCCATTCACTGGGACTTGTCACTTGACGTTTCGGCATCGGTTTTATTCTTCGTGCCTTTGCTTTTATAAGGCTTCGGGGCACTTTTCGCCCGATTGGCACTGGCTTGCCAGCGATTCCAGCCTTTTTTGCCGGTACCGCGGCCGGTGCCGCCCTTACCCTTTGCTTTACTCATTTCATCACTCCAATAATCCTGTATATGCTTAAAAATGACTGTCCTCGGTACCTTTTATCGTAACCCAGCCCATCGTATTCACTTCCAGCATTTCTTATTATAACAAAAATCGGTGTCTTTACGTCCTTCCCGCCGAATTACATTTCAGTCTTGGTTTGCCCTGCCGGCTTAACCTCTCTTAGAACCAGAAGAGATAACACGAAACAGACGGCCAGAACGGCAGCAGCCGAAACGTAAGGATAGTTAATATTTACATCAAACAAGGCTCCAGCGACAATTGGACCTGCGATATTACCCAAGCTCGTATAGGCGGAGTTCAATCCGGCAACAAACCCCTGCTGTTCCTCCGCCAGCTTGGACATCTGAGTGCTGATGGCAGGACGCAATATATCCATCCCCAGAAATACGATGAATGTTACAACCAGGATGAGCCAGTACGTGTGCACAAATAGCGTGAGCAGTACAAACACCGCTACGAAAAGCAGACAGATTGAAATAACTTTCTTTTCGCCAAACCGGTTGAGCAGCCAGCCGATCAGGGATACTTGCACCACTGCACCCGCGATGGAGCCAAACGTAATAATGAATGCAATATCTTTGGTAGTAAAACCGAATTTGTGATCCACAAACAGAGAAAATACGGTTTCATAGTTGGCCAGGCCAAATGCCATGACAAATACGATAATCAGACTGAAGAAGTACGGCTCCCGGTACGAATTCAGCAGTTGGGATACCATCCCGGGCGTTTTGCCCTTTGCTGTACCTGCAGCAGGTTTACTTGCTTCACCTGTGCTGCGTGTCGATTCCGGCAAGATAATCAGGGTAATGATGGCTGCCAGCAATCCGGCAACCCCTGCCGCATAGAACGGAATCCGAATGCCGAAGTCCGCGATATATCCGCCGATTCCCGGTCCAATGATGAATCCGGTCGTAATGGCCGCATTAATCAGCCCCATGCCCTTGCCGCGCTCTTCTTCCGTAGTGATATCTGCGGTATAGGCCATAATCGAAGGGAAGATCATCGCTGCACCGATCCCGCCAAGCATCCGAGCTGCGAAGAGCAGCACTGGCGCATTGACTGCACCAAACATAAACTCTGATACGGCAAAGATCAGCATGCCGCCCACAATAATTTTTTTACGGCCAAATGCATCAGACCACCTGCCCGCAACCGGAGAAAACAGAAACTGGGTGAAGGAGAATGCTGCTACCAGCAAACCCACCGTGAACCCGGTGATATGCAGTAGATCCATATACGCAGGCATGATGGGTACCACCAACCCAATACCTGTAAACACGAGAAAAATATTAAACATTAATAGCAGGAGTGCGCCCCTGTTTCTTGTCAGTAATGCCATGATTGAATCCTCCGTATATTGTCAAAATGTTGCTTGTTATAGCTAAAACAACCCTTTTGTTTCTTAGTAATTTTTCAATCTCATTCCTTGCTTTTGGCGATCCCGTGCAGAAATACATTCGCCGCCTGGCGGTACAACGCCACAGCCTCCTCGGGCTTCATCCCGCGAGATAACTGGCTGAGTCCAATAATGGTACTTTCCAAAATCAGCGCCAGGTGATCAACATTGTCTTCCTTGAACTCTCCACTCTCAATGCCCTGCTGCACCAATTGTCTATTGAATTGAATATGCCGCTCAAACATCAATGCGATTCGTTCCTCAATATCGTTCTCTTTCTTTTCGCCGGTGAAGAATTCATCAGCTGCCTTGGTCAGCGGATGGTTCATGTCATCCAGGACAAGCTGTTCCGTTAGTCCATAGATCTTCTCGGTAGAGGTCTTGTACAGATGTTCCTTGGAAGCCCAGTTCTCTTCCCACTCCCGATCCCACTCATCAATTAGATAGAGAAACAGACCTTCCTTGCTTTTAAAATGGTAATAAATATTCCCCTTGCTGCTGCCTGTGGCAGCCACAATATCTTCAATGGATGTGGCTTTATAGCCTTTTTGTACAAAAAGGGCTCTGGAGGCATCCGCAAGTTTCTTCTTGGTCTGCTCGGTTTGCAGTTGCTTCTTGTTCATTCCATCACTCTCTTCCTTACATACTGAACATTCGTTCTGTATTTTAACAGATCGCTGGTAATTTGGCAATCAAAAAGGAGAATGGACGCGATGCCGATTCTCCTTTTGATTTTATTATTTCATCTTTTTGCCTTGACCATGCAATATTTTCAACTGGCCATTCTCATAACCGACCTGGTACGTCACCTTATATTTCGTGGTCACATATTCGCCGTCCCTTCGCTCATCCGCTGTAATGGTCGCCGTGACTTCCAACTCATCATTCCCTTTATCGGTGGAAGAAATTCCGCTAATGGTCACGTAGCTTGTATTCAGGTATCCTTCTCGGAATTTGGCATAACTCGTACCACTCTGCCATTCGCTGCCCAGCAGTGCATAAGCGGTAACATAATCACTTTGGTTCAGACTCAGATAGAAATTGGTCACCAACCCCTCTGCCTCGGCAGAAATACCACTTGTTCCGGTGTTACCACCTGTCGTCTGAACCACCGTTGTAGCGTTCGGCTTCTCGGACCATGCCTGCACCTGCTTCAGCACACTGGTGATCGGAATGCTGAAACCAATGCCGCCCTCCTGCTCCACGACAGCCGAATTAATGCCAAGAACTTCGCCCGTCTCCGCGTGGATCAATGGTCCACCGCTGTTGCCGTGGGTAATGGGAGCCGAGATCTGATATAGATTACTGTAAATGTACGGCGGAATCTCGAAGCTGCGGCCCACACCGCTAATAATGCCTGTCGTCACTGTGTTCTCCAGCCCCAGCGGACTGCCCAGTGCCAATACCTCGTCTCCGGTCTCGGCTTTAGCTTTGGCGATGGTCAGGGGCGTAAGCTTTTTTAGATCCGGAACTCTGACGACAGCCACATCTGTCTCTTCCCCGATTCCAATTACCGTCCCTTTGTATTCCTCATGGTTAAGCGTGCGGACCGTCACTTCTTTTGAACCTTCCACCACATGCGCATTGGTGATGACGTCGCCCTTGTCATTGTAGAGAAAACCGGAACCCAATCCACTGCTGCTCTCAATCGTAACCACTTTCTTCTGACTTTCCTCAATAATCTGTTTGCGCGTCTTCTTCACTTTGGTACCGGAAGCCGTCTTCGCTGCCGTCGTTTCCGTTTCCTTTGCAGCCACTACAGCCAGTCTGGGCCCGCCCTGCAGCTGATCCTCCGAATGCTGATGTATCCAGAACACGCCTCCTGCCCCGGCACCAATAATGATGGCACAGGATATGATCGTACTCCATGTTCGTTTGCTCATTCCAACCTGTCCTCCTATTCCAGATACCACGTTGCATTCACAACAGAAACTTGCGCTTCCTCGTACACACCATAATAGTAGGTTTCAAAAAAGCCTTCTTCGCCAACTTCCAGCCAGCTTGGATATACATCGACATAGGTCTGCCCCAGATAGGTGCCATCTGTTCCATAGATATCGACCATAACCGTAACGGATGAGATCGGTCTCGTCGCATTGTTCACGATTGAACCACTGATGTACAGGTCACCGTAGTTATCGAGTGCTGCATCCACGTTCACGACGCTTACGGCAGCCGTCCGGTTTTTCAAATCTTCTTCCGCGGCTTGCTGCTCAGCCAGTTGGATTCGTTCAGCTTCCGCTTTCTCAAACGCTTTTTTCTCACTCAGCACCCGCTCACGATATGCTGTCAGTTTGTTATCCTCCGGCGCATAGGACAGCCCCTGGTCTACGGTTAACAGCGCAGCGGCAAAATCTTTTTTCTTCACTTGCTGCTCGGCTTGTTTGTAACTAATGCCCGCCAACTTGTCGGTAATTTGTTTCTGGACGGCCTGGGCTTCGCTGCCTTTCAGCTTTGATACCGTATCCAGTTTCTCGGCCAGGGCCTCTACCGTTGTCAAACTATCAATTTCTTTCTTCACCTTCAATACAGCAAGTGTAACCTTCCGGTTACTTAACGCAGTGCGTACCTTGGCAAAAACGGGTTCCTCTCGCTCTTTCAGTTCTTTCGCAACCGCTTGAATCGTTTTATCCCCTGCGGACAGTTTGCCTGTCTTCAGACTCGCAGCAGCCTCGTTTAACTGATTCATCAGATTGAAGGCTTTCGCCGTAATTTGACGATCCTGCACCAGCGCATCGTAATTCGGTCGTTTGGCAATGGCTGCGTCCAGCAGCTGAAGGGCTTCTGTATATTTCCCGTCCAGTGCAGCCTTTTCGGCCTGTTGATGCAGTGACTGCACCTCTGCATTCACACTGCTCTCCTGGTTGTAGTAATACGTCAGTAGAGCACCCATCACCGCTGCCAGCAGCAGTGGGATGATCCAGCTGAAGGCTCGGCCCGGCCTTTTGTTGTTCGGCATAGGCGCAGGTTGCTGCTGCCTCGATAACGAATGGGCTGTGTCTCCCGTTCCCGTTTCCAGACCAACTGCCGTTTCGGCCCAGATCTGTTCCTCTGTAGAGCTTGCATCTTTTAGTTTCGTTCTACACTTTCTGCATGTGCTGTCCCCTGGACTGCTTTTGGTCCCACATACGTGACAATACACCTTGATCCCTCCATCAAAAAGAACGTATGTATGTTTGCTGTTTTTACACGAATCGACATTTATCATATAGCAAAAAGGTAAAATACACCATATGTTATCCGGATATAAATTGTGCCTTTCGATTTTATATAAATAGGACAAAAAACCTCCCTACTATATAGTAGGAAGGTGCTGGCTATTAATTCATGTTCTACTCTACTCTTGAGCCGGAAAGCTGCTGAGGTCCATATAGGAAACTTCCCAGAGGTGATCATCGGGATCCTGAAAACTCCATCCATACATGAATCCATGATCCTGCGGATCATTGTACGGCTTGCCGCCTGCATCCAGGGCAGCTTGTACGATGGTATCCACTTCTTCGCGGCTATCCACCGATAAGGCTACAATCACTTCTGCCGTATTCGCCGCATTCGAGATTTCCTTGTTAATAAAGGATTGAAACCGTTCCTCCACCAGCAGCATGGCATAAATATTTTCCCCAATGATCATGCAGGTAGCAGACTCGTCTGTAAAATTCGCATTGAACTCAAATCCTACTTTGGTAAAAAACTCCACCGACTTCTTCAAATCCTTAACGGGCAAATTGACAAAAATCTGCTTGGCGCGAACAGCCACCATCGACCACCTCAATCCAATAGAGTAGATTCTACCACAAAATAACATTCCGAACAGGGCCTGTCAATGCAAAGGTTTTACGGAGTAGATTCCAGCTGCTTCAGGAAAGGCTTGAGCTTATCCACCACATAGTGGCTGCCTCCCCGACCGTTCACGCCTTCAATGACCGCCGAGATCAGGAAGCTGGGCGCTTGTGTATCGAACACGACGACAAATCCGTTCTCCAGTCCCTGTTCACCCTTTTTCGCCTTCAGCTCGGCTGTTCCCGTCTTGGCTGCCAAATCCCCCGGAAGCGAGTTCAACGCATGAGCCGTTCCTCCTGAACGGGAAACAACCTGGCCGAGTGCATCCTTAACCGTATTCGCAGCATCCGGGGTGATGATAACCTCTGGCTCGGAGGTTTCCTTTCCCTCGATCAGAACAGGCTTCACCATTTTTCCTTCATTAATAAAAGGAGTGAATGACGACGCCAGATGAATCGGCGACATCAGCATTTCTCCCTGCCCATAGGATGTGTCTGCAAGAAGCACCTCGGAAGCCAGGTCCAAATTCGCTTCGTTGGCATACTGGCTCGGCTTCAAATATAATTCGTCCAGGCCAAGGTTATCTCCAAAACCAAACTTCTGTATGCCCTCAATAAACCGTTTGCTGCCCATCTCCAGAGCCTCTTGGGCAAAATAAATGTTATCCGAATAGACAAGTGCATCAACCATATTTACCGGGGTTAGACTCTTCACTCGCTTGACGTAGTAACCTCCCCAGCTCTCATCTTTGCGCCACTGCAAACCGGATATATCATGGGTTTTATCCGCTGTTGTGACCTTCTCCATTAATCCCGCTGCTGCTGTAATCGCTTTGAATGTTGAACCGGGTGCATACCGATTAGTGAATCGATTGATAAATGGAAGCTGTTCATCCGCAGAATACGCATCCCACTCCGCTTGAGTGAGTCCGGTAACCATCTTGTTCGGATTGTAGGCGGGTGCACTTGCCAGAGCCAGCAGGTTGCCATCGGTCGGATTCATGAGCACTGCCGCTCCGGCATCTCCGCCACTCGATAACGCCTTATACAGTTCCGACTGCGTTTCCGCGCTGATGGTTAATTGTATTTTTTGACCGTTTACCGCATCCTTGCGGATGAGTTCCGAGTGGACTTTTCCAGCTTCGTCCGTGATCTCAATTACGCCCCCGCGCTCGCCGCGGAGCTGCTTCTCCAGCGACTGCTCCAGTCCCGCTCTTCCGATCCAATCTTCAGCACGGTAATATCCTTCCGTATCCTTCTCCAGATCTTCCTGAGTGACCTTGCGCACATAGCCAATCAGATGTGCAGCCGATTCACCAAGCGGATAGTAGCGGATTTCCTTGGACTGTAACTTTACTCCACTGAATTGTTCAGGGATGTCAGACTCCTCTGTTGAACTAATGGGAACAAAATACTCCGGCTTCACCCATTTTTGCGACAAGGCATTGTTGATGACATCTTCTGATACCTTGTAATGCTTCGCAACTTGCACAATCATGGCCTCCGGATTGTCACCAAGCTTCTCGGGCACAATGCCCCACTCGTTCACTGTGCCCTTGGTAGCAAGCGGCAGACCATCCCGATCCACAATATCTCCGCGTTCTGGCAAGAGTGTCCTTACTCTGACTTTGCTTCCTTTAATCATGTCGCTCAGGATCATCGAAGGCTGCCAGTTAATTCGCCACACTTTGCTGCCGTCTTCCGTTTCCTGCCGGACAAGCTTCAGTGTCTGTGTCTCGTTCACTTCTCCTAGGAAGGTCGTTAACTGAAGATTGTAATCCACTTCATAGGCATCCGGATTCTGTTCCGGCTTGGCTGTGTTCTGCTCTCCGCTGCCCTTGTTTTCTGCTGCACTGCTATCTGCCGTCGCCTCAGACACCTTCGGTTTCACTTCTGCCTTGATCGCCGATACCTCCATACCCGAATAGATGGCACTATACTTTTCGATAAACTGTTCCCGGTCCATGCCGGACTCATCCAGTGAAGCAGGCGTCATCAACGTATACAGCTGATCAAATTCCTGCTTCTGCAAATGCTCTATGTATTGATCTACGGTTGCCTCTGGCTTCGCTTCCTCTGCTTTGCTGCTCTGCATGTATAAATATGCCCCAATTCCGCCAGCAAACAGAAGGGGGAGCAGTCCATATATGATTTTGCGTTTTGACTTTTTCATGGTCAGATCACCTCTAATATATACTATAGATTTCCAGAGCCCCTAAAACAATGGAACAAATCTGACGAATTTATCATTAAAAATAGCCGAATGCTCACATAATATGTTTAAATAAGGAGAGTGAAATTACAGGCAAAGGAGCCCGATGATGGAAATCAGCTATTTTTTACTCCCCAAAGACGAAGTGGCTTATATCAAGTCCTCCGCTTCCATGAAGGAAGCGCTCGAACAGCTTGAAGCACAGCATTATACCGCCATTCCCGTGATTGACCAGGACGGAAAATATGTTGCTACCCTGTCCGAAGGCGATTTGTTATGGAAAATGCGGAGCACCCCCGGACTGACTTTTGATAACATGGATCAGGTTCAGGTGCATGAGATTAGCAACCGGGTATATAATGAATGCGTCTTCATCAAAGCAGAAATGGAGGATATGCTGACACTTGCAGCGGACCAGAATTTCGTGCCTGTTGTGGACGTGGACCGCGTCTTTCTTGGCATTATCCGCCGTAAGGATATTATTGAGTATTACACACGCAATATCTCTGATTAGTGGAATGGGACATACACCACCTGTGGTCAGATCGATGAAAAAAAGTGAGCGCCCTTGCTCGCTTTTTTTGTTGCCAAAAAAACCTCCTTATATCGTCCAACCACCTTCTCTTCTGCCTACTTGTTTCCCTTATAACTTTATATAAGAAGTAAAAATTCATTGCGCATTATTCGACAAATAACTACAATAATTATCAATATACGACATAATCAGAGGTATAAATCGTGTTTTATCGTGCCTTACACGGGGTGGGTCCTACGGTTTTTTTTCAGAATTTGTTCAGAATGCTTTAGTACAATGAGCACATCTTAATTTTTTTAGTGCAGATTTATTTCAGAAACATCAGAGAGAGGTATTCCATTGAATTATTTAAGTACACGCAACAAGATTTTGGTCACGGCTACGGTGATCATGTCTTGTATTTACGTCATTTGGCGTACGTTCTTCACGATTCCTTTCGGCCATGGCCCTCTCGCCGTGACCGCCGGTCTTGCCCTCCTTATTGTCGAACTCATCGGCATGTTTGAACTGGCCGTCCACTTTTATAATATGACCCGGCTTGAGTATCCCGAGCTTCCGGTGGTAGACAAGGCGTTATACCCGGATGTGGATGTCTTTATTGCGACCTACAATGAACCAACATCCCTTCTCTTCAAAACGATTAACGGCTGTCTCAATATGGATTATCCGGACCGTTCCAAAGTACATATTCATTTGTGTGACGATTCCAATCGTCCCGAGATGCGGGAGCTGGCCGCCCATCTGGGCATCAACTACCTGACCCGGTCAGAACACAAACACGCCAAGGCTGGTAATCTGAACAACGCCATGAAACATACTTCTTCCCCCCTGATCGTCACCTTTGATGCCGACATGATTCCGAAGCATGATTTTCTGACGTCCTGTGTTCCGTATTTTCTGACAGGAGAAAAGATCGGTTTCGTGCAGACACCGCAAAGTTTCTACAATCCCGATCAATTCCAGTACAATCTCTACTCCGAGAACCGGATTCCGAATGAGCAGGATTATTTCTACCGTGACGTACAGGTGGGACGCAACAAATCCAATTCCGTGATCTACGGCGGGACCAATACCGTTCTCTCCAGACAGGCACTGGAAGACGTAGGCGGCTTCTATACAGGTTCCATTACAGAGGACTTTGCAACAGGCATTGAAATGCAGAGCAAAGGGTATCGCTGCTTCGCAACCAACAAGGTACTCGCATCCGGACTTGCCCCAGGCGATCTGAAGAGCCTGATCAAGCAGCGTCAGCGCTGGGCACGCGGTTGTATCCAGACAGGCAAGAAGATGAATCTGCTGTTCAAGAGAGGCTTAAGTTTTGCTCAGAAATTAAACTATATCTCTTCGATTACCTACTGGTATTCTGGACTGAAGAGATTGCTGTATATCATGTCACCCATTCTGTTTGCCGTCTTCGGCATTCTTGTCGTGAAATGTACGATACTTGAAATTTTGATATTTTGGCTGCCGATGTATTTACTGACCAATACCTGTCTGCGCATGCTGTCAGGCAATATTCGAACCACCAAATGGACCAATGTCTATGAAACCATTCTGTTCCCGTCCCTGCTGCCAGCCGTCATTCTGGAGACGCTTGGCATCACAATGAACAAATTCGTCGTGACCCGCAAAGATGGTGCGCAAAATGATGACCGGAACTACCAGATCAAACAGATGATTCCCCATCTGATCCTGGCCGTGCTGTCCATCATTGGTATTGTAAACTGCATTCACTGGACGTTCAGTCAGGGCACGATTGGTTTCCTTGTGGTGCTGTACTGGCTGTTGATCAACTTCTACAACATCATGATGTCCATCTTCTTCCTCGCCGGGCGCAAAGTATTCCGCAACCACGAGCGTTCACTCGCTTCTGTGGACTGCATGATTACGACCGAAGGGGAGACGATCTCCTGCCTTACGCATGATCTGTCGGAAGGCGGAATATCCGTGATGCTGGATAAGCCGAAATACATTCCAAGCGATGTTGAGGTCAGCATCAGGCTAGTTAACGATCGATATACGAGTGAGTTTACAGGCAAGGTCGCTCACGTGGCATCCATCGGCAATCGCTGGAAGTATGCTTTTATCATCAAGGACATTACAGAAGAGCAGCAGCGTCAGCTGCTTCACATGATCTATGACCGCGAGCCTACGCTTCCCCAGAAGCTGGACAAGGATATTAGCACGTTTGAGGACATTCGCCTGAATTTTGTACGCCGGGGGCAGAGTGAGTTCTTGTCCAACCGGAAGCTGGCACGTATTGGGCTGAACCGTACGGTGAACACATCCACGCATGGAGCAGTTACCCTGCTCGATTTTAACTATGAATATGTTCTGCTGGAGACGTCCCGCCATGATCTGGCTTATGAGATGAACCTTTCTCTTGCCGAGGACCTGACGCTGGAGTGTATATGGGTGCAGTCCTTGCGCAACAAACGCGGCAATCTCTACCGGGTAACCAACATCGGGGACATTGCACGCAACCATCAAATGGAGGCACTAGAGGCTTTGCTTACACAGTGGAACAGTGAGCAGCGGCAACCTGGCCGTCCAAACGTCACAGCGAAAGACAAACACTTCTCGGATGATGAACTCAACGAGATGGCTTATTTATAGAGCGGAGGCAAGCAACACATGATCAAGAAGTGGAAAAAACGGATACTTATCGCCAGTCTCGCCGTGTTATGGAGCCTGCTTCCGGTGCAGGCTGTTCAAGCCAAACAGCTTCATCTGAGCGGGAATACCATCCGTGAATGGAATAATGGGACCCAAGTGAACGCCAGGGTCGACAAAACCGGAAGCCTGCAGATCAGCACCTCTACGCAGGGACTCAAAAAAGGCTATTATTCCGCCTACGTCTATGAATTGCGGAACAGAGATTGGTCCAGGTACGGTGCAATGACCTTCTCCATCCGCAATGAATCGGATCAGACTTTACCCTTAAATGTCGTATTTACCCGAGCAGATCAGAGTTCTGTTACGGTATCGGACGATCGGAATGTCATTGTGATTCCCAAGGCGACCAAGGAAGCTGCCTTGGTTCATCCGGTTGCAGGTCTGATCCAACTGGAGCCGGGATTTGTCGGACAGATCCGCATCCCCTTTTCCAGTCTGATGGTTCAGGACAAGGCCAAGACGACTGGCCAGGTGAAGCTGGGCAAAATCACCGGTTGGGGCATCTCGACGACGACCACCGAGAATGCCAAACTGAACTTCCGGGTCGGAAACATCAAGCCTGTATCCCAAAAGCAAGCCGCTGTGGAGAATGACTTAACCACACTTCAGATTACGGGAGACGAGCGGATGGTAAGGCCGGAAGTCGGTGAATCCATTGCTCAATACGACGTACGATCTTCATCAAGCAAAGAGGTACAGAACGTTTCATTTCGGTTGGACAGCCCTGTGCAGGGAGCAACCATTACACCTGATGGTTTGCTTACGCTTCAGACTGCCGTTCAACCTGAAAGTCTGACCATACGTGCACTCGTGGATGGAAAATGGAACCTGGCTTATCCTGTTATCTTGGACAATTCTACGGCCATGAATGTTCAGGAGAAGGATGGAACGAAGCGCTCCATTCCGTCTCCTGATCAGGTAACCAAGGTGTTAACCCCCTCCAATCCGCTAATGAAGCCATGGGTGGAATGGCTTATCCGCATTGTCGTGACGGCAGCCGGAATCATTACGCTTGCTGCCTACTGGCTGTGGCGGAAGGGCAGGAACACACCTCGTGCCCAAAAAAGGCGTGCCCGCCGTGCTCAGCGCCGGGCGAGACGTCCATTCAGCATGTAAGGCTGAACTCCGGCAGGCTGGACCACATCCCTGGATGCAGGTACCGCCTGTCTTTCTTTAGCCTGGACACATGCTGCATTCTTATATGATCCTCAAGGAGGAAAGGCAGTGCTCTTTTCCAGTGTAGTCTTTTTATTTTACTTTCTCCCGCTTGTTCTGGGGCTCTATTACGTACTGAAATTCTCGGTTACGCTCAAAAACATGCTGCTTCTAGTCGCCAGTCTGTTCTTCTATGCTTGGGGTGAACCCTGGTTCGTCCTGATCATGCTGGCCTCGATCGTTTTCAACTATGTCTTCGCTCTGCTTGTGGACAAGTTCAGGGAACGGCGCAATGCAGCCTACACCATCATTACGATGATGTTGATCGTCAACCTCGGCATGCTGTTTGTGTTCAAATACCTGGCCTTTGCGCTGCGCATCGTGAACGAGAATACGGGCTTCGGACTCAGCATTCCGAACATCGCCCTGCCGCTGGGCATCTCATTCTTCACCTTCCACGGCATTTCCTACGTGATTGACGTTTATCGTGGACACGGGGCTGTTCAGAAAAATCTCTTTTACGTTGCATTGTATATCTCCTTCTTTCCTCAGCTCGTTGCCGGACCGATTCTGCGGTACAACACGATTGCGGATCAGATGGTGAATCGCAAAGAGAGCTGGGACAAGTTCGCGGTAGGCTGCTGCAGGTTCATTGTGGGCTTGGGCAAAAAGGTGCTGCTATCCAATAGCATGGCGATCGTCGCCGATCATATCTTCAGCATGGGAGGCACATCCGAAGTGTCCTCCAGTTTGGCGTGGCTTGGGGCGATTGCCTATACACTGCAGATTTATTTTGACTTCTCGGGGTATTCCGATATGGCCATTGGTCTGGCATTGATGTTCGGCTTCAAGTTTGAAGAGAATTTTAGATATCCGTACATCTCCAGATCCATCACCGAATTCTGGCGCCGCTGGCATATCTCGCTCGGTACCTGGTTCAAGGAATATGTATACTTCCCGCTGGGCGGTTCCCGTGTCACCAACAAGGATAAAATGATTCGCAACCTGTTGGTCGTCTGGGGACTTACCGGCGTATGGCATGGTGCGGAGTGGACATTTGTGGTGTGGGGATTAATTAACTTTGCGTTCATCGCGCTGGAGAAGATCTTCAACTTTGACAAAGGAACACGCTTCATCCCGCTAAGGCATCTCTATGCCATGTTTATTGTCGTCATCGGCTGGGTCATCTTCCGTTCACCGGATCTCCTGCAGGCGGGTCACTATCTGGGCAATATGTTTGGACTGTACGGCAATGGGTTCTGGAGTGATACAACCTGGATGTTCCTCAAGGAATATGCATTCTTCTTCATTCTGGGCATTCTGTTCTGCATGCCGATCGCCACCCGGATGAACAAATTGATGGTCGATGGCGCCCGTTTCCGCAAACCGCTGGAGCTGGTTTATCCGCTGACAATCATTCTATTGTTCCTGGTCTGCGTATCGTATCTGGTCAAGGGTACGTACAATCCGTTTATCTATTTTAATTTCTGAGAGAAGGCACACAAGCATGCATAACTTTCTTGGCAAAAAGAGAATCACCGCTTTCCTCTTCATTCTCGTGCTGGTGACGCTCTCTGTTCTAAATATGATTCAGTCCTTCGGACCAATCAAACAAACGCTGACATCCAGAGATTACGATATTTCTGAAACCAAAGGACTGATCCACCAGCTGGATGCGGACATTAATGAACATGTCTTCGAAAAGTTCGGCTTCGTGGAAGCCTATGGATACTTGCAGTCCCTCATGTGGAAAAGTGAGGAGAACAACTTCGAGGTCGTGAAAGACATGGAGGGCAAGCTGCACTATACCTATTTTGCCAACGGTCCAACGTATACGAAAGACTTGTCCGACCGGGTTGCTGCGCTTGGAGCGCATCTGGCTCCTCAAACCAAGCTGACCTACGTCATGACTCCGGACAAATACGTACGTGGATATACTACCTTCCCGGAAGGCATTCCGTACAACTATAACAACGAGACTGCCGACGGCTTTCTTGCCAATCTGAAGCAGGATGGGATCGATACACTTGACCTGCGTGAAGGCTTGCTGGAGAGCGGCATTCCGGCGAAGGATCTCTTTTTTACAACGGACCATCACTGGAAAATCAAGACGGCGTTCTGGGCCTTCGGCCAGCTCGTGAATCATCTGGATGGCATGTACGCCAAGCCGTTGTACCCGGATCATTATTATACGGATATCCATAACTACAATGTGATTCCATATGAAGATATCTTTATCGGATCTCAGGGCCGCAAAGCCGGTAAATACTTCGCGGGTGCAGATGATTTCGATCTGATCTACCCGAAATTCAAGACGAACTATTCGTTCTACTTCAAGACAGGCGAGACGGAAGCTGCACTGAACGGGCGCTTCGAGGATGCGCTGCTCACCACGTATCCGCTCAATGTGCAAGGAGCTACCTATGATCTGACCGCAGATAAGTACTTCACGTACCTGTACGGGAATCAGGGGATTGTTCATGTCGTGAACAAGGACAATCCGGACGGACTGAAAGTCATGTTCATCAAGGACTCGCTCGCCGTGCCAATGATCTCCTTCCTGTCCACTGTTGTGTCCGAGATTTACGTGATTGATCCGAGGTATTACACCGGGGACATCATGGATTTTGCCAGTAAAACCGAGCTGGATCACGTCTTTGTGTCGATATCACCACAGGATCTTGTAGAAGAATTTTTCCCTTATGGGGCGAAAAATTAAGCCAGTGAAAGATCATATTTTACCACTGCGGTTGTAGAACAATCTTCCGATCACTGTTATCCCCAGATTTCCTTGATTCTTTTATTAAAGGAAGAAATCCGGTGATAAAGGTGAACGCTTCGCTTCTTCAGATTATTTCTACCCCCTCCGTTCCAGTATGATCTTGAAAAATAAAAGAAGGGTAACCCAAAGCCAATAATGTTTTGGCAGACAGGGTACCCTTTTCTTTTTGTGATCCAGTAGAATCAGTTTCGTTCACGCTTCATCTTCTGTTCCTTGTAATAGTGCAGCACGTCAGGCGGGCAGCCTTGAAATGAGCGTTCCTTGCCGTACTCATAGGCGCGATGCAGGTAAGAATACGCCTCATCATGCTGTTCCAGTCTCATGCAGATGGTACCCAGCTCAATGAGCGGACCCGTATCGATATCCGAACCTCGGGTTTGCAGTGATATTTCCGCCCAGGGCTTCGCCAGCGCATACTGCCCCAAGTCCATATGTGCATTCGCGTGACAGGAAGCAATCCAGCTGGCTATTTCCCAGTCTGTCTTCGGCTCGGGTAACATGCCCCAGGCTTGATCATAATAGATCAGGGCCTGTTCATGCTGCTGCGTTTCATCCAGAACGTTGCCTGCCTCAACCATTTCAATAATCTGTTGCTCCAATTCGGGATGTTCAGGCTTCAATTCTTTCATGATGCCTTCTCCTCCTCCAGTTGAAAATACCATTCCAGAAATGTATTAAAATCAGGCCATTGCGGGCTGCCCTCGCCGCGCAGGAAGCGTTCGATCGACTCACCAAGCTCCACCAGAACCACTTCTCCAGTCTGCCGATTATAAAAGAATCCGCCTTCCCCTTCGAAGCTGTCCAGCGGTATGTAAGCTTCAGGCAATCCCAGCGTGAGCTGAGCCACCGTCATATCTTCCAAATACACGGTATTTTCCATAACCCAGCAGATCTGATAAATCTCCTGATGCCTGCTGTAAAAGGTGGGACCATCATCTGCATGCAGATAAAACTGTGCAAAATCAGACTGAAGGTCAATATTCAGTTTCTGTAATGCTTCTTCATACTCCTTGGGCACATCTTTATGCCACCAGCCTTGGTTCTGGCAATGTTCAATCACTTTACTCGATAACATATGAATCCTCCTAATGAACTAAATAGGTTTAACCGGTATCCACACTTGAGGTCGTTCACCTTGACCCCTGTACACTTCGAGCTTCGGAATTCCCGCATGCTTGTAAGAGGTATTAGGGAACCACTCGCTCATAATATATTTCCACAATTGCTGTATCGCTTCCGGAGCCAACTCATCGGCTTCAAACACCGTCCATTGGGCTGCCGGAATTTCGATGGAGAACAAACCTAACCTGGAATCAACCAGCTGAGAATAACAACTGATCAAACGCGCTTCTTCATACAGCATATACAAAAAGGTATTCTCTTCCGCTCGGGCGTTGCGCATCAGCTCCTGGAGCGAATGTTCCATATCGTTATACCTCCGCTGTGTTGTACTACAGTTACTGTATCAAAAGAGCAGGACGATTGGAAATATCACATCATGTTCCACAACATAAAAAGAAGCCCGCAGAATCTGCGGACCTGATTTTGCAATAACGTAATGTTCCCTCATATTTTTCTATTAAGAAAAAACCTCGCGATTGCGGAACGTACGATATGTGCCAAATAAAATTACTATAGTAACTACAGACATGATGATCAGATACAAATTCAAATAGGACAGCTCCAGCCCAAATATGGAATAGCTAGCCGGAGTTTGAAAAAGCCTCGTTACCCGCATCATGGTACTGAATGAAAAGTCCTCAATCCACTTGGCCCATCCCGGGTTAAAGTTCAACACATCAAATGCCAGATAAGGCACGCCTACAATCGCAACATTAATGACTATGGCTGCAAACGGCGTTGAACTAAGCGCAGAGACGCACAACACAATGCATCCAAAGACCAGGCTGCCTGCTAGGTGAGTGACAAACTGTACTCCATAATACTGAACTGCCGATAACCGATAAGGGGTGAACTCATAGTCAAAGCCCCGAAAATACATCCCGACACTCTGAATAGGTGTACCTGCCCCACCCAAATTTCCAAACCTTAACCAGTAAATCAGCAAGTTGACACTTGTAAATAAGATGACGCATAGCATCACATATCCCATGGAAGCCATCAATTTAGCTGATACGATTTGGCTTTTCCCACGTTTGCTGCTGCGCAGTAATGCTGCCGTTCCCAATGTATATTCCTCTGCAAATACGGGTGCCACTCCCAGCAGAATCATGATCATCATAAAGAGCACTCCAAATTGATCAATGTATTCCAACAGATAGCCCCATGGTTTATTGTAGTGAATTTCCGAGACGGTTACGGTTCGTTCCATGGCCTTCCCGCTATCATCATATCTGGTGTAGTTTTTTATGGATTCCGGCGAAAATATGGAGATCTCATAAAATACGCCATATCGATTCTGATTCTCTTCTTCACTATAACCCTCGCTTTGCATCTCATCCTTCGCGGCCTGAACTTTCTCCTCCGTAATGGCTCCTTCATAGGGCTTGTAATATGATGTACCGTTCAATGGCCCGGAATGTCCGAGACAGGCGTATAAAACAAGAAGCACAAGCAGCCCGGCGAGTGCCAGATAAACGCTTTTACGTGTCATCATTTTAATAAATTCGAACTGGGTCAACCGAATCACGATGTGGCCTCCTCATCAAAATAGTGCATATATACGTCTTCAAGTCGAGGTGGCTCTGGTATAGCTTGTGGGACAGGCCGTTCTTTCGCCAAGATTCTGGCTACAATGCCATCAGACTGATAGGACAAGCCACTTATCTTGAAATGAGAGGCAAGTTCAGCAAGCTGCTGCTCCGTTAACGTTGCCGTCCAAACGCTGCCTCTCATATTGTTCATGATTTCTTCCGGCGTGTTCCGAGTGATCAGTTGACCTTCGTTCATCAGAATCATTTCCTTACACGAGAATTCCAGGTCAGAGATAATATGCGTCGATAACAGTACAATCCGGTCTCTTCCCAACTCGCCGATAATGTTGCGAAAGCGAATACGTTCCTTGGGGTCAAGGCCAGCGGTGGGTTCGTCAAGAACTAGAATTTGCGGATCATTCAGCAAGGCTTGTGCAATTCCGAGCCTCTGCCTCATGCCTCCAGAGAACGTACGAATTTTATGCTGTGCCTGCTGTTCCAGATCAACCATTCGTAATGTCTCCTGCACACGAACAGCGGCTTGAGTCACACCCAACCCTTTCAACGAACACATGTACATGAGAAATTTATGAGCACTGAAACGATTATAAAATCCAAAGCGCTGCGGCATATAGCCCAATAAACCGCGATAACCGTCTCCCATCTGTTCAATGGATTGTCCATCCAACATAATTTGTCCCGACGTTGGCCTGGAGATGTCTACAAGCATGCGAAGCAATGTTGTTTTGCCCGCTCCATTCGGACCGAGCAGACCATAAACGCCACCGCTGGACAGTTCCAGCGAGAACGATTTTACAGCCCACTTGTTTCTGTACTTCTTGGATACGTTATCCATGGTCAATATCAAAGGAATAACCTCTTTCCGTTTGAGATGTATATTTTCGCGTCATCTGACCGATCTGACTGATCAACAGAATCACTCCGCATAATGCGAGTGCAATAAGAACTGGCGTCTGGATCGATTGCACCAGGGTAATGAATTGTGGATTGCTTAATACAAGCCATAAGAGTCCAAACCATACGACCAAGAAAATACTAACAGCTGTCCCACCCCGGACACGCATAGCCAGCCACAAACTAGCCCCTGCCGCAATTATTAGCTGCGTATACCATAGACCGATGGCACCCCATGAAATGGAACCTCCTGCTCCCCCGGATACCGCCAGCATAAGAAGCACCACAAATGCCATATTTGCCGCGAGCACGACGATCAAACGGGTGAGCATCAGCTGCTGTGCCGTAATTTTACAGGTCAACTCGATTTCCATCAGTCCCAGATCCCGACCTTTGAATACTTCCAGCAGTCCGAGAACAAAGGGGACGGGTACCAGTACAAGCCCACTCATGTACGGGTTTATGGTGCTGCGGGTTCCCAACCAGAATCCGCACAACAAAAGCAATGCACATACCAGCCAGTACGATTTGTGGAAAATCATCACCTCACCCCAAACGAGCTGGAACAATTCTTTTAGTGACCTCCCAGGGGATTGTTGTAGATGATCGCTCAGCTGTCCCGGCATGTGTGCCCCCAGTGCCCTGATCGTCTGATCGATCTCTATCTCGGATGGAAACTCAACCACATAGTCATCTAAATAAGGGGCAATCTCGGTGTACTCCTCCATCTCCAATTCAGCAATATGCTTCCTTTTATCTTGGCTTCCTGTACGTTTTATCACGCTCACCTCCCACAATGATCTCCTTTAATTTCGTTATGCCCAACCGTATGCGTGATTTCACCGTCGATTCGTTGGTTCCCGTCAGTTCGGCTACTTCCCTGATCTTCAGTCCATTGTAATAGTTCAGAATGACTGCGTCCCGCTGCTGTTCAGGCAAACTCATTACCGCCTGCCTGACCTGGTCGTTCTGAAGCCGTTTATAGAAGATGTTCCACACATTCTGGTGCTCACTTGCAGGGAGCGCCTCTTCCGTTAACTCACTAACTCTGTTTTGCTGTTTGAACTCGCGTCCCCGAAAATAATCCATGCAATGATTCACTGCAATTTTCAGCAGCCAGTGATTGAATTTCCCGTTCTCCCGATAGCCGCCAAGAGACTTCATCATTTTCACGAATACCTCTTGGGTTAAATCATAAGCGGTGTGATAGTCTCCCGTTTTCCGGTACACATAAGCAAATATCGAATGATAATGCCGCTTCACCAATACTTCCATCGCAGCCCGGCTGCCTTTACGAATCTCATGAATCAACTCTTCATCATCCAACGCTCCCTCACCCCCTCAATTTAACTAACGATAACTTGATCATAAAAGATCAAAATTGTTTATGTCATTCTTTTACATCAATAAAAATTATCCAAATCTCTATATTCCTGGTGTTTTTATATGTCCAGTGATCTCGTATCGTATTTATCACATTTTCCTTATCTCTAGTGAAACTTTCGCCTGCCTCTTTCGTCTAATTACTGATTAACAACAAAGGAGATGACTATGCGAATAACCTGTAGTCCAGCCTATGCTGGAAAAATGATCGGATCGATTGATCTACAGCCATCAAAGATTAGTAAGGGAATCTCAGGCAGTAGCCAAATTACCGATCATGTTGATCCTGGGCTTGTTGCTATTCCCTATGTGGAAGACCAGGCTTTCGGGTCTCATTTTGATGCGATGAAAATCATGAAGGGAACCTATAAGGAAGAATTTCACGCGAGCTATGATGTGGAATTTACGATTGATGTGGATAAAAAGGGGTATATCACGCAATTTGAACATACCTTTCCGTTGGAACGCTATATCGATCTGGTGAAGACCCAGTCCTATAAAGTGATCAAGACCAATTGGCGCGGACAAGCATTTCACGTGATGACTTACAGCTACCCGGAAGAAGTAATTAACCCGAACAATGTCATTTTCAGATGTAATGATGCAGAAGATGTATTTGTCGCAGCCGAACTTGCTCCTTACCGTGTTGATGGTGTGGCGGTACAGCCGAACAATCTTTATCTTCACCTTCGTGCATTAATCTCAGCCAGAGATGATCTCTATCCGATTGATTATATGTGTGAGCCTGATTTTGATCTGAGTCTGGACTAAACATGACAATACATAAAAAGTAAAGAGCACAGGACTTCCTTTTACGGAAATAGCCTGTGCTCTTTTTTGGATTTATATTAAATAATCGCCTGACCAAATCCTTGTGCCACTTCGTTCATCCTTTCAGCAAGCCTTGATCTCAGACCGCTCATCCAATCCGGCTCATGCTCCCAATGCTCTGATGCTGACCGGAGTATACGTACATACCCGTATAGATTGGCAAAGCGCCTGCAAGCCGGAAACATCGATTCCATATCATAGCGTTCTCCTTCTTCCGCCCAGTACCCCTGCATGAACATTTGCTTCCTCTGCTCCCATTGCTCCGGCTTCGTTTCCTCACGCAAACTGTCCAGACTCTGCTCCACATCCATCGCGTACCAATGATACATGGCATCATCGAAGTCAATGGCGTAACAGGACTGACTTTCCGCATCATAGAACACATTATCCAACTCAAAATCGTAGTGAATGAATCCGAAATTTTGTTTCGTTACAGGCCAGGTCGACAGATGTGTACGGAGCATTTTCACTTCATGAACAGCAGCAGTCTCATCTGGAAAACCCCTCAAAATATCCTGCATCCAGTCCAGCACATCGGTATAACTCCAGCGTTTCGCCCGCACCGGCGTATATTCACGAGCCAGATGATGCAGCTTGCCCAGTGCCTGACCATAGTTGTAGAGTACCTGGTCATTCAGATCTGTGCTGCTCAGCTGCATACCGGGTACCCGCTTGAATACAGAGGCAAAATACAAGCCCCAGGGTGTTTGGACCTCCAAGAGCTCTGTTCCTGCACGAGAAGGCACTGCTTCCATCGCTCCATATTGGCACTGATGCAGATAGCTGAGCACTTCCAGTTCAGCACTGAGATTGGTTTTATCTTTTTCCAGGGCTGGGGCAAAGCGAAGCATGCTGATCTCTCCCTGATCCCTGAACGGATACACAGCGTTTGAAGATATACGATAATACCGGAACATATCCAGCGACTCGGGGTCATAACTCCAGTTTTTCAAAATCATCTCGGCGAGATCGCTATTGTGAAATAAATATTTTAATTTTAGCATGGGCAGTTCTCCTTTTCGGCCATTTAATGTAGAACTCATTTAGATTTCGAACGGCTGTTTTTGCGCGCAAAAAGCCGCAGGCTATGCCTGCGGCTTAAAAATTTCGTGATGCATGAGTCATTTGCGAAATGCATGAGCAAACAAACCTCATCAACACCAGAAAATGAGCAGTTATATCCCTATATCCCGGGAGACTTCAAATAGCCATCCGAAGCAGCTTTCACCTCGTTCTGTCTCCATCTGTCTACCGCATCTATTCAGTTCATCATTACCTTAATTGTAGTCACACATTTCATCATCTTAGCCCGTCGTTTCATGACGCTCACTCCCTTCGGGAATCAAGTTATTTCCATATTACTCCAACCCAGTACTGTACGCAATCGTTATTAGGACTGGATAACAGCCATTCGTTCCACCGTTTCCGTATTCTCCTTGTACCAGACCATGATAACATCTCCCTCTTTCAGATCAGACATCTGGAGTGTTGAAGTGGTGTTTGGACTGGTACTACCCCGTCCTCCCATCGCCATACCTTCAGTGATGGTAATATCCGCATTTAGATTCAACTTCATTTCAACTCCGGTTTCATTCATCTCCATACTTCTGCCGGGAGCGCCCCCTTGCTGACCCTGATTATTGGAGTTCTGTGATGAGTTGTCCTGAAACTCAAGCAATTCCACAGTGACCGTATTCCCGTCGATGGAGATAATTCTGCCTGTAAGATCAAGATCGGCATTCATCATGCCACCCATTTCACTCGGGCTCCCTGTTCGGCCATTCATGCCTGTGCCCCCACCTCTCGATGTCCCTCCGTTCATACCAGGGCCACCGTTCATCATCCCACCACCATTCATACCTTGCGCAGAACCGGTATTGGTAATGGTTTGGGCTGTAATCACATCACAAGCAGCGAGCAGAACAGAACAGCCCATCAGTAAGATCAGAACATAGGTAAAATAGTTATTTTTTCGCATAGGATCACCCTTTTCTCAGGGATGGCCGTCCCCAACCGAGTTTTCTGTGGAACATCATCTCATACAAATCTTTGAATCCCATATAAGACAACACGATAAGCATTGGATATACAGGATAGATGTAGCGTGATTTGATCTCCCATAAGATATAGAAACCGATAAATCCGAGAATCACCAGGATCAACGAGACTTCATCATATCGTTTGGCGCGAATTCCACGAACCAACCGGACGAAAATAAAACAGTACATCATAAAATTCATCACATATACTACCCAAAGCACAGCCGTTCGATAGACAGAATCCCCCTGGAACAAGTCCGTTACCCCATTGGTATAACTGTAGGAACCTGCGATTCCGCCTGCTCTTCCTCTCCCCATACCAGAGGCACTTTCATTGCCAATTCCGTATCGATCCATCTGGTACGTCCCTTCGGTCCAGGTCCATATGATCTTTTTATAATACATTTGGATCAGATCACTTACACTCGCTTCCGACAGCTTCGATTCAATTTCCTGCTTAAAGAGTTCTGTGCTATCAGCTTTATTGTAATTGGCCTGCCTCTGATAAATTTGGTAGCTCTCCATATTGTCCCAGAATCCGAATCGTTCAAGGTTAATTCCCATGTTCAGCCACATATAGACGGGTGCCGAATTCTCACCGACCGGTTCGCTTGCCACACCTGTGGATTGCAGCACGGCATTTTGGGTCCAACCCGGGACATTAAACAAAATAGCCAGTACAGCGATGGAGCCCAGCACCTTCTTGAAGCCGATACCCCGCATATTCAGCAGGATGTACAAGATTGCGGCAATCAGCACAATGGCGCCGATACTGCGGAAGTAGTTTCCGATCGCGAGAAAAATGGCAGCAAGAAGAATGGCTTTCCAGGATTTTTCACGCACAAACCGAAGCAAAAAGTATAAACAGGATGTCAGAAATGCCGTTGCAATCACATCGTTGTAAATCAGGTTGTTCAAGAACAAGGAAGGCAAGTACGTCGCTGCAAAAATTAAAACGCCGTAATCCCGTTCCTTAGATTTGGGGTTCAGCTGCTTATAAATGAGATAAATCATAAAGGTTGTAACCGTTGAAAATAAAATATTAAACAGCTTGATCACCAGATAGTTATCCGGGAACAGGTACAGCAGTGTTTTTAAATACAACACGATGGAAAAGTTAAACGGGAACATGTGAAGATATCCACCCGTTTCGAACGAGGAATAATCCTGATCATAGAGCATGCTCATGGCAAGAGAAACCACCGTCTGTGAGTCGTCGGTCGGCACTCTTGGAAACACAAAGATGATTCCGATCTGAATCGCCATGGAACACAGCAGAACCAGCGGAACGACTACTTTCGGACCGTACTTGTTCAATCTCAGGCAGAGCCTGTAGAGTCCGATACCCGTTAAAAGAAGCAGGATGATTACCGGAAGGAAAATGCCCCATTGCTGTGTTCCCAGGATGGGATTGTCTCCATAGAGGCCATAATTGTACTGCGCCCGCACAAACAAAGATGAAACGATAAACAAACCAACAAAGAAAACAAGAATGAGATAAAGCGTCTTATGGATCACCTTAGACATGCCAAAACTCCTTTTCGAGTACAGGATTCGAAAACAGTATAATGGCTTTAACTGAAAAATCGCTGAATTCGCGTGCAGCCTAAGGTGTGTCTGTGAAATTTTAATAAAACACAAAAAAGACCGTCCTCTTGGAAAAAGGTAACGGTCTATTTGTTTTCCTACTGCTGAATCCCAATGGTCTTACTCTCAGAAACTCACTACTTCTTTCGTTTCTTTTCCACTGCCTTCTCCACATTTTCCTTCACCCGAAATGCAACGATTCGGCGGATGAGTTCTTCCGGCAATGGTTGACCCAGGGGAAACTGTACTGAACCCTTGGCTCCTTTGTAAACGGAGAGTTCCTTCCGAAATGCCTCGATTCCGCTGGGAGCAGGATAGAATCCAATGTGATTCTTGTATGCGGCAAAATGAACCAGATTCCCATGCAAGGCATACGTTGGCATCTGGTAGCTGATTTTCTCCTCCGCATTCGGTGCAGACTCGCGAATAATCTGTCTCAATGCCTGCAGTCTTACTTGTACATCTGGAGTAAACCCCGAGATATACTCATCCACCAGTACAGAATAATGGTTACCCTCAGCCATCTTGGACTCCTTCCACCACGGGTGCATCGAGCAGGGCCGTGGTACGGATATAATTTTTACAACGTCATGGCACGGCCATTGCGCATCAGGTAATCTTCCTTCACTTTGTAATCCGGCATGATGCTGCCGACACGTCGCCAGAAGGAACGATCATGGTTCATATGATGAATGTGGCACAGCTCATGAATGATGACATAATCAATGACCTCCAGTGGTGCCATCGCCAGACGATAGTTGAATGTGAGCTTTTTGTCCCAGCTGCAGCTGCCCCACTTGGTGGCTGATTCCACAATGTCTACTGTCTTCGGCTTCACCTTTAGCTCCTGTTGATAGCGACCGATGCGTTCACCAATAACCCTTTTACACTCGGCAAAATAAAACTTCTTCAGATTTGCCCGCAGCTCCTCTTCCCCAAGTCCTTCTACCTCAATTAATTCATGCAGGGCATGCTCCTTGCCAAAGAGCAAAAATGTACCCTTGCCTTCCTCCTCGTACGCCTTGGCCTGGGGTCCTTCCAAGGCATGCTGCATGAGGGCCGATTTCTTCAAAATAACCTCACCGTGCTGCTCTACAAGCTGCTTAATCATCTCTTCGCTCGTACCATTAGGCGCCTTAATGGTAACCATGTAGGGCAGGTCCATTGTGATCGATACTTTCTTGCGTTTACCATATACCATATGACATTGAATGACGTGTTCGTTTAATTTGATCGTTAACATGCTGTGCTCCGCTTCTTTCAAGTTCTCAATTCAATACGATTGTATACCATCGCGAGCTCATCTGCACAACAATTAGATATTTAATTAAGTATTATTGTATTTTTATTCATTTATATGTATTATTATTTGTTAAATCTCAACTTTAATCTTTGATATGAAATACGGAAGTAGAGCAGGGGCCAAATCGATTCTGAAGAAGCGTAGCGTTCGCATTTATTCCCAGATTTCTCCCTTTTAAAAAGGGAATAAAAAAGAAATCTGGGAATAACAGCGATCGGAAGAATGATTCGTAACCGGAACGGCTACTTCACAACATTTTAAGCAACTAAATAACGTGATAGAAATGGAGGATACCGCCATGAATCCTATGACTGAAGCTGACCACAAAACCATTGAGGAACTATCCCTCAATCACTGGCAGCCCTTATCCACCCTGCTCTACGATGGCTGGGTTCTGCGTTTTGCCAATGGGTATACGAAGCGTGCCAACTCCATACAGCCCATCCATTATTCAACACAGGACGTGCATGCCAAGATTGATGAGTGTGAACAAATTTATGCTTCCAATCAGCTCAGTACGATTTTTAAAATCACACCTTTTATTCACCCGAATCATCTGGACCAGCTCTTGCAGGACAAAGGTTATGTCATTGTGGACCACTCCAGCATTCAGACCCGCAGTCTGGAACATTTACAGGAACCGAAACACTCTTTCGTACAAATCGACGAGCAGTTGACAGAGGAGTGGCTGGACCACTTTTGCCGGCTGAACCAGGTGAATAACCTGCAACGGAGAACCATGACACAGATGCTGTCCAACATCCGCACATGCAAGGCCCTCATCTCGCTCTCCGTCGACGGGCAAGTCGTTGCCTGTGGGCTCGGCGTTGTGGAACGCGGCTATATCGGCTTGTACGATATCATTACAGATGTGAACTATCGCAACCGCGGACTCGCTGAACAGATGATTCTGCATCTCCTCCATTGGGGAAAAAGACAGGGTGCCACATCCAGTTACTTGCAGGTGGTAGCGAATAACCGACCCGCATTAAGACTTTATGCCAAGCTCGGTTACTCGGAGGTCTATAAGTATTGGTACAGGGTCAAAGAATTCAACCAAGTCTGAGCATCAACTGCTCCAGATTTTATTCATCAGCCATACATATACGCACAGTGATATCACATCACAAAAAATGCCTTCCTTATATAATAAGAAAGGCATTTTTCTGTAATTAGCTCGTTTTTAGCACACTGTTCAAGCTGTTCAATATTCATCGTAATCTGCTCAACCCTTTACAAAGGAAGCTTCACCAGTACCTCATATTTCAACTCAGCTCGAACATCCTTGATGATGTCACCCTCAATCAATTGACCGTTAACATACACTTCGGTCTCACGTACAGACGCATCCCGCTGCAGCTTCACATGCAGCTCGGCCCCGCGGAACAATCGCGTCACCGATGCTTCGTTCCAATCCGCAGGCAATTGCGGGCGAACGAGCAATCCTTCGGCGTGCCCCTGCAAGCCAAACAGTCCATCAATCAGGCAGCGGTACACCCAAGGTACTGTTCCTGTATTGAACAGATGGCTGGAGCGGCCTGCTGTACGTGGAAATTGTCTGTACGCCCCGCGATAATAATTCGGGATAAATACAGGTAACTGGCCCCGCTGGAGGATATCATCTGCATCCGGACCGGGAATCATTTTACGCAGGAGACGATAGGCGTTCTCCTTTTCTCCCACCAAATACAGTGCATAGATGTAGAACGCAGCAGCATGGTTGTAAACTGCCCCATTTTCGGCGCTGCCCGGATGTTTCTGCGTGACCCGGCCCACATCCTCCCGCATGGCCGTGAAGGACGGTGCCAGCTTTTCCACACCATATGGCGTCTCCAATTGTTCCTCTACAGCCCGAATCAGCTTCTCTCGCTTCTCTTCGTCTGCCGCACCACTCATCAGTGCCCAACCCTGAGGGTTAATAAAGATACGTCCCTCCTGATCCTTGCTGATTCCGAAAACGACGTTATCGTCCGTAATTCCGCGAGCATACCACTCGCCATCCCACAGATACTCATTCGCTATGGCATTGGTCCGATCTGCTTCCTCTCGGAATTGCTGCGCTGCTGCGGGATGCCCCGCCTGCTTGGAAATATCAGCCCATACCTTGAACGCATAAGCTGTCGCGATCGTCAGCCAACCCGAAACCCCTTTGCCCTTGTACCCAACCATGTTCATCGGGTCACACCAATCACCCTGATTAATGTAATTAAGGCCACGATGGTCCCGATCCTGAATTAACCAGCGCATGGCAAGATTCATATGCTCCAGGACTGAGGCTTTTTCCTCACTGTCGGCAAATGCAACCTGCTCCTCCAAAATGCTGTAATCATTCGTTTCATCCAGATACGTACTCATACAGACAGGTAGCCAGATACAGTGATCCGTATGAGGAACCTGGTTAATGTATTTGAGTTCCGCATCCGGGTGCAAAATGATTCCATCTGGCATTGCGCCGCTTGCATGCTGCTGTGCCAGGGCGGTCAGGAATGCTTCACGCGCAATCTGTGGCCGAATATAACTCATGCCCATGTTATCCTGCAGATAGTTCCGGGTCTGCGGATCAGTCGTCAGCCGGTTCGTTTTGCCGTGGTAATACATTTGACGTGGCAGCCAGTGGTTCACAAAATTATTCAGTCCGTCATCCGGTGTCTGGATCTGAATGTTCCCCTGTCCTTCTGCAACGTAAGCTGCATATTCCTGTTCGGCCAAGGCAAAGCCATCTAATCCTTCAGTATTCTGTTTAATAAAATACCGCTGCCGGATGAGTTCGATCTCTTCCTCATCATGAGCAGGGCCAAAAATAAACCGATATTCCTGCTCCTCTCCCGCCTCCAATTCCAATCTGTACTGAAGAACAGCCACAGGTGTCTCGTATCTCGCATCCCCACCCTCTAAGGCGTCCAGCTGCAAAGCAGACGGGGCGTGTATGCCACCTTCGCCTTCGAAATGCTCATGATTCACTTCCCATGAAGCAGGCTTACGATCGGCAAGCAGGTAGGTTTTGTCACTGTAATTTTTGATCTTGGCATAATCCTGATACTTCTGATACGGCGTGACCGACGAACAAACAATACCCTGCAGATCCTCCACGTACGTACCCGACTGGTTCATCCATGACATATATCCAACCGTGAAATACGGATAGATGCTCAGCTTGCGTTTATGGGAAGAGAGGTTCTTCACCTTCACCTGCCACAGCTCCATGGCATCCTCCTTAGGCAGACGCAGGCTCATCTCAATAGAGATGTCATCGCTTACAACATTCCAGCGAATATCATGTTTCCCGACGGCAAATGTATAACTGTCCGCTTGTTTTCGTACCGGCTCATACGGAGCCGAGAAAATTTCACCATTTACTTCATCTTTGATGTAAACAAATCGTCCCGGATGATGGGCATAGTACGGCTGCTCCGGCTGCATGAATGTCTTGGCCTCCAGATTTGGCGCATGCGAGTACTTGGCAGGCTCCGGCTGCATGAATTGGGCTACAGCATATCCCCGGCAATTCATATGGATCATCATCTTTTCGTTCCAGAGGAATCCTGATGCCTTGGGCATACTTGTAGGACTTGTCAGTTCGTAGTATTCATTATCTTTCGTTGCTCTGATCATCACTGAACCTCTCTTTCGGGTTATGGAGTTGGAATGACAGAAAACGTTTTAGTAACTTGTATACAACTTCATTCATTATAACACGGGAACGCTTACAGTCACGGATTAATGTTCAACTTCGTCTGAATTAAATGGCTCGGCTCATAAACATCGCAAAATATTCTTTTTAAAATAAACCTCTGCTAAAGGGGATCGACTTAACAAAAAAAGAGCTGAATTCTCAGCTCTTATTGCGCTCCATTTGTTTTTCAATTCCCAGCCTGTCGATCTGAATCCAATATTCTGCAATCCTCTCATTCTGCACGCGATAAACGGCACTGGCAATTTCAATCACTGGCAGATTGGTCGGTGTATATCCATCCACTTCCCCAATATGGGTACCCGCTTGTCTCCAGCGTACATACACTTTATCGCCATGTGCAATCAGTTCCTGAATCTCAAGTGAAAACTCGCCATAAGCTTGAAGCATTTCTCTCACATGATCCGCATAATTGGAAGGCGTCCTGCTTACGGTCACTTCCTCTTCCGATATCACCTGATGGGCCAGTACCTGATCCGCCATTAATGTATCTGCATAATCAAGATTCCGACCTGATCGCACTTCTTCAAAAAAAGTTCGGACAATCTGCTCTGGTGTCATTCACGCCACTCCATTCACATTGAATTCCTCTTTAACCTCGATGACTTTAAAAAGTACATCTTTATTTTATCATCCATTTCATGCCAGGATTTCCTTCCTGTTCTACTGTTCTATAGGACTATCAACCCTCTTCGTATGCCTTGACATTGAGACTATATAACCATAAACTAGCAAAAGGTATTAGGAAATTAATAGGAGGTTTTGCTGATAAGAGGATCGACGATAGTTTTTATCCATAATTGAATATGTCTGATTCATCAAGAAAAACAGGAAAGCGGTGTACCATGAAACGTCTGTATTTTATATTGTTTGCACTTACCGTGCTGCTGGCTGGATGTCAGAGCAGTAACGAGGAAACGATTTCAACGGAGGATACTGTAAAAGAAGGCTCTACCATATTAAGTTTGAAACAGAAATACGGCTCTGAATCGAACCCATCGATCATGCCGATGTATAACGTAGCTCAAGACGAAGAATTCAAGTTTACGTTCAAAGCTGATCTGAAAAATAGCCGTCTGCAAGCAAGTGATATGATTAGCGTACATACCGATATTAAAGCACTCGAAGCTAGTAAAGTTTACGCCATACCAGAAATCAACGACAACAGTGTTTCCATCAAGCCTCTTGGGTGGGGCGTATTAAGCTCAGATTCAATGAAGAACAAGAATCAAAGCACTTGGGGCGGTGCCCCAATCTATTACATTCGGATTAACTATGATCTGGATGCAGACCAATTGACACCGCTCGACAAACCCATGATCATCCCATTCACAGTTAAGTCCGAAGTGCCTGTCCCTCATCTCAAATATGAGATCGACAAGAATAAACGATTTAAACTCACTTGGGACAAAGTAGATGGCGCCACAGAATACAAAATTTATAATCGTGCTGATCGAACCGTAATTTTTGAAACGAACAACATCCCTCTGCAAGGCGCAGAGAAAGCCTACAATGGAAGTAATCCTCTGGTTATAGCGACTACAACCGAGACGTCCTTCGATGATTTCAATGGAGATGGAAAAGGCGGCCTTGGTGTTATCAATGAACTAATGACATCCTATCAAAATCATGGCATGAAGGGTGAATATTACGTCACCGCTGTTAGTGGAGACAAGGAATCGAATTTCAGTAATGGTGTTGCCACTGCTCCACTCTCTGACCAGTTGCCTATGGCTTTGACAGAACAACTATATATGAAGAAATTAAAAAACGTGAATGAACTGCCCAAAGCAACGAATATTGAACATATTGACGGTTCATTATTACAGGGAAGGATTGTCTATGATACCGCGAATGTAGAGATTTCAGAGTTTAACGAAACGAACATTCCGTTTCACATCAAAGGAACTGCTCTTACCAGTTATGTACGGGTAGAGTCTTTAACCACAGACGATTTGGCAAAACTGGAAAACCAAACGGTTGCGGAATCCAGTAACGGATTGATCGAACCGAAGAACGATACGCCTTACGTCCCTGCACCTGATGTGCCTACGGTCATCAACAACAGTGATGCTCCTGTATCGGATTCTGCGGCCGAATCCTCACCTGCTGAGTCCACCGACTCTGCACCAGCACAAGAAGACGAGACTGAAAATGCACCGTCGGAAGATAGAAATGAACCAGTTTCAACGCCTGAACCTGGTGAAGAAAACCTTGTGGACGAGCAGAAATCCAATACAAAGCAAAAGGTAGAAGAGGGTAATCAGGAAACGGTTCCTGAACCGGCTGCAGGTGATGAACTTATCAATGCGGATTCCGCATTAGAAGAAGTGTTGGCCAAAAACATGATTGCTGCCCAAGACAAGATCTCTTTGAAAGCTTTTCCTGAAGCCCAAAATTTCACGACGCTCTCGGATGTTGTACTGAAAGTAATGTATCAGAATCCATTGGTTCTGGGTGTGGAAGGCTTCGAATACAACTACGGCACATTGACGCTTTCGATTCATTATAATGAATCCCCTGAAGCCATCCAAAAGAAACAGGATGAGATTATTGCCAAAGCAAACGAAGTTGTTGCTTCCATTATCAAGGATGGCATGAACGAGGATGAGAAACGCAAAGCGATTTATGATTACCTGAACGATAATGCGAAGTATGATGATGCCGCGCTGGAAAGTGCGGAGCAGAACAACTTCAAAACCACCGATCCACAATATAATGACTCATTCACCACCTACGGCATTCTCGTCAAAGGTGTTGGTGTATGTGCCAGCTATGCTTCTGTATACAAACTGCTCTCCGATCTGTCCGGACTGGAAAGCATTGTTGTCACCGGAACTTCCAGTGGTGTCCCTCATGCGTGGAACAAGGTCAAAATTGGAAGTGAATGGTTGCATGTGGATGCCACCAATAATCTAACCAACTCCGGTATCCCTTACTTCCTGTACAATGCAAACGATGAAACGGCTGCAAGTCAGGAAACGGTAGCGGATAAAGATTATTGGCTCGATTCCGAACTTACTTTGTTTAATGGCGAAAGTGATGCAAACGACTATTATGTGCAAAACGATCTTGAAGTCGCTTCGCTAAGTGAATACAAAACGAAGGCTGAAAGTGAACTGAGAAACGGTGAGAAGCAGGTTATTCTAAGATTTGCCTCGCCCGTTAACTCGGATGAACTGATGACAGCAGCAGGCGAAGCCCTTGCTGCGGTGGATGAAGCCCTTTTGAACACGGCACAATTGGCTACACTGGGCAGTTACGCAATTCTGGAGCCGAATCCGGAACAAAACTAATGCCCTAAAAAGAATAAAGAACTCCATCTCCCATGAACAGGGGATGGAGTTCTTGGTTTAACCGACTATTTCAATCATGGATGCCTGTTATCTCATGTTTACGGACTAACTGTACCGCCATTGGCATTCAATGTCTCGCCGCTCACATAGCTGGATTCCTGACTTGCCAGGAATACAAACGCAGGCGCCATCTCGGCAGGCTGCCCTGCCCGACCAAGTGGTGTATTGGAGCCAAAACTACCAAGCTTCTCCACGGGTTGTCCGCCTACGATCTGAAGCGGTGTCCATACCGGTCCTGGCGCAACGACATTCACACGGATGCCTTTGCTGCCGACCTGCTGGGCGAGTGCTTTGCTGAACGTGTTTATGGCTGCCTTCGTCGTTGCATAGTCCAGCAGGATTGGCGAAGGACTGTAAGCCTGAATGGAGGACGTATTGATGATGGAGCTGCCTGGTTTCATATGTTTTATAGCAGCTTTGCAGAGCCAGAACAGAGAATACACATTCGTCTTAAATGTCGCATCGAATTGTTCTGTCGTCAGATCGGCGATCTGTTCAACAAACTGCTGTTTACCTGCCACGTTCGCAAGGATATCAATCCCGCCAAGCTCTTTTACGGCAGATTCAATGAGCTGCTCGCAATATTTCTCATCCTTCAGGTCACCTGGAATCGCAACAGCCTTGCGGCCTGCTTCTTCAATCAGCTGCACCACTTCTTTGGCGTCGGCTTCTTCCTCCGGAAGGTAGGACAGCACAACATCCGCGCCTTCACGGGCAAAAGCAATCGCTGCCGCACGGCCAATCCCGCTGTCCGCCCCGGTGACTACGGCTTTGCGTCCAGTCAGACGTCCGCTGCCTTTGTAGCTCTTTTCCCCTGCATCAGGTACAGGTGTCATCTCGCGCTGAAGTCCAGGCTCTTCCTGCTGCTGCTTCCACTCGGGTGTTGCCTTCGGATATTGTGTCGTCGGATCTTGTACAGTATGCTGGTCTTGATTAGCCATGTTCAATTCCTCCTCGGTCATTTACAGATGATCACTACGATCACAGAACAACCTTACGATTGCTGTTATCCCCAGATTTTTTTTCTCCCTTTTATTAAGGGGAAAATCCAGGGATAGCGTATGCTTCCGATGCAGCTTTCTTGCAGAAAGCTTTTAAGCGAGCACTTCGTTTCTCCAGGTTATTTCTGTTCTCTTCGTGACCATGCAAATTTAAATTTATTTATTGTTGTTTTCATAAAAGTTGCACTCTTTTCTTTGTAACCGAGATGGGCCAAATTTAAACTGGGCCTGCTCAATTCCTTATAGCCATTGTTCCGCATTGAATCTCCAGTGACTGGAGGTTATATAATCAATCATGAGGTGATCTCATTGAATTTAAACCAAGATACATATTCGATCGGTGAAGCTGCCAAAATGATCGGTTCAACCGTTAAAACCATTCGTTATTACGACGAAATCGGACTGGTCCATCCCTCGCTTTATACGGAAGGCGGGCACCGTCTCTATACACCGCAGGACCTGTGGCGGCTGGAGCTTATCACTACACTGCGCTATCTGAATTTCGGCATACCGGATATTCGCAGGCTCATGTCCGGTGAACTGGGCATGTCACAGGCGCTGGACCTGCAGATTGAAGCTCTGGAAACCCAGATCAGCACCATGAGCTCCATGCTCTCCATTTTGCAGCAAGCCAAACAGCATGAAGCGGAAGCTTCACTGAATTCCGGTCAGTCTCTCACCTATGTATCCAGCCTGGTGGATTCACTAACGGCCCATGCCAAGAAACGGAAGCAATTTGTCTCCGCCAAGATGGAAGAATCTCATCTCCTGGACGAGATCCCGCAGGAATGGAGAGTCTCGTTTTTGCACTTTTTTGATAAATACCTGATGAAAGATACGAGATTATCTGCCAAACAAACAATGGCCTGGAAGGAAATTCAGGAGATCATTAATGATCCGGCCTATATCGCCGATCTGGCCCGTCTCGAACTGCCCTTCTTCACCATGGCAAACCATCCACAGGTTGAGGCTGACGCCTGGGTGAGAAAAATGGAGGAAATCCGTATTCGTACCACCGAGGCTCTGACCAAGCAATGGCCACCAGACAGCCCTGCGGTTCAGGCTATGGTTTGGGATTTTGTAATGATGTACGCCAGCAATGAACATACCGGAGACCCAGAAGCCTTTTTCAGCAAACAAGCCCGGTACATGCTGGACTTCGTTACAGAGCGCATCCTTCGTTTTAATAGACTGTGTATGGTGCTGAACCCCGAATGGAGCGAAATTGTTAACGGTATTAACCTGCTTCAGGAAGGCATGAGGCTGCGGTTAAAACAAATGGAAGAAGACTGAACGTCAGTCTCCTTCCATTTTTCGTTTTAGCCCTTTTTTAACGAATAGGATGCATGTTCCCCCACTTCACTATCCATACGGAGCGATTGCCCTTTTAAATAGTGATTGAAGAAGTCGATCGTTGTATCGTTTATCAATTGTTGTGCCCCACGTGCGTCTACACCCTGTGACCATTCCAGAATGGGAGATATCAGATAAAGATCCGAGAAACTCAGATGTTTGGTGTTGCTCAGCTCCATCCAGAAGTTCCCTCCTGCGGTCACTGGCTCATATCGGGCATATACTTCCTCGTAGTATTTCTCGGCTTCCGGACGGGTCGTGCCCATGGCCGCGATCTCTTCGTCACTCATTACACTTGTACCTGCGACCGTTGTGTCCGCACTCATCATCAGAAACGGTTTGCCTACCCCTTCAGCGGGAATGCGCTTCTCTCCAAACAATACACCATCCATGTTCATCCCTGCTTTGACACGCGGATCATCCATTAACATCTGTACCGTTGTCGCCCCGCCAAATGAATGTCCAAACATGCCGATGTTGTCCAGATCCATATGTCCGGTAAAACGCCCGTTTGGATCTCCTGCGGCTAATTTCTCCACCTCATCCAGTACAAACTGCGCGTCCTTCACCCATGTCTCGTTGAGCTTGTCCATATAACTGAATTGCAGCTGTTCGAAACCTTCTTTCCCCTCCGATTCAAACTGGGCCACACGTCCATCCGGAAATGCAGATACCAGACTGCTATACGTGTGATTAATGCCAACAACAATGTAACCTTGACTAACCAGCTGCTCCACCTGGAACGTATTCTGATTTTCATAGCCATGCAGACCATGAGAGAAAAGGATTACCGGGTATTGCGCTTCCGCATCAGATAATGAAGCTTCCTGAATCGCATGTGTTTTGACTTGGTCCAAACTTGAAAATAACAGCTTCGGCAGCTGCAGCACTTCATTGAAGGCTGCTGCATATACGGCTGGATCGTTTACATAAGGGGCTGTTGTTCCCTTGGCATCTGGATCTGTGGGATACCAGATCTGCACCATCAGTTCCCGTTTGTCCCCGGCTGTACTTGTCAGTAATTCCTCCCGACTATTGTCTGTCCAGTCATAGGATACTGTTCCGATTCCATAGGGACCTGTAAGCTTTTCAAATGAAAATACCGGAAAAAGCAGCGGTAGCCCAACGGTTACGGCAGCGTATACCAACACCAACATAGACGTTGCGATGATTCGAACACGTCCAGTTTTTTGTACTGCAGACGTGCTGGAAGACGATGCTGCAGCATGTTTGCCCACTGTCGTCACTGAGCGCTGCTGTCTTCTTGCTTCTGCCATTATCCCAATCAGTGGAACCAATGTGAGCAGGTACGCTGGAATCATCGGCCAACGCATGCCCTCTACCCATCCATGAATCAGCAGCAGCACACCCGATATGACGAGTCCTCCCCATACCCTTTTCTGCGGCTTATTCCGCCCTCCGATCAACCACACCAGCATTACGACGTTGAAAATAAGATAGATCCATTCTACTGTCCTCATGATACTAGTTCCCCCTTGTCTGTTTGCTGCGTTTCGAATTGCAAGCTGTACAGCAATTCTTCTAGTTGCAATCATAAAAGCTCCAGTAACAGGAGATTCAAGGGGGATTTTTTAAGAAAACGAACCTAAACTACTTTAAAACAATAAAAAAAGAGAGGGATTCCCCTCTCCTTCCACATATCCTAATTTCGAAAACAACGTAAAATCACCATGATGTACGCGGTTTTTGAATTGCATCTGTTTCTTTTTCGATATCTGTCATCATATCTTTAATCCGATCCAATGCCAGTTGAAGCTGCTTTTGATGTGCATCGAGACGGTGGGCCATGGATCGAACCTGTTCTTGTGTAGGAGGCTGAGGCGCATGGGAGATTTCAATCAGTTCTTTTTCAATAGCATCTATGCCGTCCAATCCTGCACCCAGCATCTCAATGCCAAACTTAGCCTTGTCTGCGATATGATCTATTTTTAGAGCCGTTTCTTTTGCTTGTTTGTTGCCCCAGCCACCCGATATGTAGTTGGGTTGACCTACAGGTGGTGTGTAATCGCTCATAGAGACCGAACCTCCCTATTTCTGATACTTATCAGTAATTTCATCAATCTTGTCTGTCAACTTGTCGATCTCGTCCGTGAGACTATCAATTTCGTTGGTTAATTTGTCCACATCTTTAATGTTCTTCTGAACTTCGTCAATGTTGCCACTAGTAGCAATTACTTTGGACATCACTTCTTGTGCAATCGATGTCACAAGTACCTGTACATGATCGGGAGCATCTTGTCCAACCTGTGCGACCAGTCTGTCAATCAGAGGTTTGATTTGAGATAGCGTAGTAGCTGCATTGGCAAGCTCACGACCACAAGAGTTCAATTCGGAATCAATCTTGTCCGACACCCGGTCAATTTTGGATTGAGTGATCTGGTCGATTTCTCTGATTACCTTGTCGATATCATTGGACATCTCACGTACTGCGCCTTTTCCTACTAACATTAGCAAACTCCCCCAGTATGTTTTACAAATTCTTCAATCCTCTTGATTATAAGGTAAGCCTCCATGCTGAGCAATAAATTACGTTGTTATTTCGACGCTTTTTTACAAATAAAAGGGCATTACTGCAGTTTTCGCTTCTCCCTTCTACGGATTTCCATAGTTTGAGGGAATTTTGCTTGTATATAACACATTCTTCCCCTATAAAACAAATAAAAATGCACTCCCTGAATGACATGTGAACCCCTTAAAGGTTCTCCGATGTATTCAAGGAATGCATGAAATGGAATTTCAAATTCAGAAGTTCATATAAAAGATTATTGTCCTTCTCCGCCATCTACCCGCTGTCTCTTGTCTATGCCAAATACGTAATATCCGATCACCACGATCGCCATAAATGTGGCACCAACAACCAGGGGTAAGCGTGTATCCGGGTTAAACGCCATGCCGATGATGACGAGGATCAGATACACGATGATAATGTAATTGCTGATCGGGAACCATTTGGACTTGAAGTTGTGATCAGCCATCTCACTACCCCAACGCTTTCTGAATCGGAACTGGCTGAATGCCAGTGCGAACCACGGTACCATCCCCGGAAGAACACTTGCACTATAGATATACAGGAACAGTTTGGAGTCCGGCATCAGGTAGTTCAGTATAACACCAATCAACAGCAAGGAAATGGTGACAATGATACTGTTGCGGGGAACTCCGCCTTTGGACAACTTTTTAAAAAAGGCAGGTGCCTGTCCATTCTCCGCAAGCGTGTATAACATACGGCCCGCACTATAGATTCCGCTGTTGCATCCCGACATTGCCGCCGTAAGCACCACGAAGTTGATAATCCCCGCAGCAGCTACGATACCAACCTTGGCAAACGTCAGTACAAACGGGCTTCCCGTCTGTCCGACTTCATTCCATGGGTACAGCGTTACGATAACAAAGATGGCACCTACGTAAAAGATCAGGATACGCCATACGATATTTTTGATTGCTTTACGCAGCGTCTGCTTCGGATTCTCTGCTTCCCCTGCCGTAATGCCGACCATTTCAACACCCTGATAGGCAGCCGTTACAATACATAGGGCGAATAAAAATCCTTTGATCCCTCCAGGGAAAAATCCCCCATGACTTACCAGATTCGATAGTCCAATCGGCTCTCCGCCGTTACCAAGACCGAAGAAGATTAATCCGGTTCCGATTACGACCATGAAGACAATGGCTGTTACCTTAATCATGGCGAACCAGAATTCGAACTCACCGTAAAATTTAACCGCAGCGAGATTCGCTGCCGCAATAATGAGTACCCCAGCGAGTGCAGGCAGCCACTGTGGAATGTCCGGAAACCAATAACCGACATGAATGCCGATTGCCGTAACTTCCGCCATCCCAACCGTTACCCAGAGGAACCAGTAACTCCAGGCAGTTAGGAATCCGGCGAGCGGACTGATATATTTGTGAGCAAATGTGGCAAATGAACCGGTGACAGGCTCCTGGATCAACATTTCACCCATAATACGCATGACAAAAAAGATAATGATTCCGGCCAGCAAATAGGCCAGCAGTACCGAAGGACCTGCCCATTTGATCGTACTTGCCGATCCCATGAACAATCCGACGCCGATTGTACCCCCGAGTGCAATCAGCTCTACATGCCGGGGCTTAAGCCCTCTAGATAGTTGCTTCGATTCCAAACGATTCTCCCCTTTTCTTGTGTGCAGCTTCGTGTTGTAGATTTCATTTTTATGCTCACATTAACGCAATGCAGAATTGCATCACCAAATTGTACGAGATGTGCCGCAGAAATACAACAAGGAATGTAAGGAAGCGCTTGAAATGAGAATAATTATCACTTATAACAATTTACAAAACCACTTTTCTGGCTTTTACTTTGGATAAGGAGGGGGTTAATCCCCTCCAAAAAGGAACCTCTTAAACCAGAGAGAAGGTTCTTTTGTTACCTCTACCCTTAGTTTAGTGGAACTCCCTCAGGACTATCCCCGTATTGTATTTCAGAAGATCACATATGGGGTACTGGTTATAGTTCCTATATTTTCTCATTCAATTGATATTATAAACGAGATCGGTCGATGTTAGACCACGACCCAAACCATGTAATAACATTCGGGAGGTCTGCATATGGAGCAGCAACACGCAGCACGAGTTGAATTATTCGTTTCCAACACCCAAATCATCAAGAAGTCGTTCAAGTGGCAAAATCCGATGATGCACCGCCTTAGTGCCCTTCTCTATGCAGCGGACAATAAAACTGCGGATGGCGAGGCCATTCGTCAGAGTCATGATCTGATGAAACATAATACAGGTCTCTTTTCTGCATTCAGGGGCAATTCGGCCATCAGTATCGCAGCCATGCTCTCCCTCACAACGGATCAGGAAACGAAGCTGGCGGAAACTTTGCATGTCTACGACCTGATGAAAGAGATCAAATTCCGCTCTTCCGATTTTCTCGCGGTTGCTGCTTATCAAATTGCTGTCCAGGCAGCGCCTGATCAATTTCAGTATACGGTAGAACGCACTAAGGCTTTTTACGATCAGATGAAAGCAAACCACCGCTTCCTTACTGCACAGGATGACTATATTTTTGCAGCCATGCTGGCTCTCTCCGATCTGGATGTGGATTCCGGTGTGGCCCGCATGGAACAGCTCTATCGTGAACTGAAGCCGGAGTTCTCTTCAGGCAATAGCGTACAGGCATTAACACAAGTATTGGTTCTTGGGGACGACAGTCCGGAATCGAGTCATCGCGTGTTGAGATTACAAGAGGCGTTCCGCAAACGCAGCATCCGACTGGATAAAACGTATACCTTATCTTCCCTGGGTGTACTCTCTTTACTGCCTGTGGACCAGGAAACACTTGTGGATCAGGTCCAGGAAACGTATGACTGGCTGCGTGATCAAAAGGGCTTCGGGGCATGGTCGATCACCAAACAGGAATTGCTGTTATTCTCATCTGCCCTTGTGGCGGTTCAGCATGTTGAGAATTTGAGAAATGGCGTTCTGACCACCACTCTCTCAACAAGTATCACGAACATTATCATCGCACAGCAAGCTGCCATGGCCTCTGCTGCCGCGGCATCGGCCTCTGCTGCCGCTTCATCATCTTCATCAAGCTAATGTTTGACAAGGCAGATTTATCACGAGACCAAAAGGCCCATCTGAGTCACTCAGATGGGTCTTAGATTTATTTAATTCAGTATCAAAATAATAAAACTTTTTTCCGAAACTATACGATTCCCGTTTCACGAAACTCCTCCATAAAACTGTCCAGCCAATCATCGCCATAATCCAGCGCACCCATATCACTTTCGATAAATGCAGCATCCAGACCCATGACCCAAAATCTGCGAGCGACAATGAACAGGTCGACGGCTTGTTCGTCCTCTGGAGAGAAGCTTCGTATCGAACGATAACCCGCCATGAGTGCCTTCCATAATGCTTCCTTTTGCTCACCAGACTGTCTCTTCCTAGCTTTCACTTGAGCCAGATCATACGCACGCCAGCCATTAGCCGTCCACTCAAAATCATAGTGTGTAAACGAATTCCCCTGCTGAAAAGCATTATTGTTGCCATGCATATCACCATGACACAGACCCCATTCCAGACTATGGCTGGATGCCGTAATACGCTTCTTCAGCTCCTGAGTAAACGCATACAAAAATGGTACTGCCTCATGTGACTCTCCGATATACGCCACAATGCGCGCGAGCGGCTGATCAATCAGAAATGATGTATCCAGCTCATATCTGGGCTGCTCCAGCACCACCTGATCCATAGCCTTATGCAGCTCCGCCGCAGATTGACCAAAAGCATAACAGGACTCTTCATCCTGCAAATTATTCTCGATCCCATTGATGTAACGGAACATTACGGCCATCCGTTTACCCTCCGGCGCATCCAGAACAGTGTATCCACTGTTGTCTTTCTTATTGAGATGCTCTCCTACATCAGCGCGCGCTGAAGAACTCAATATTGCTTTCAATTGAGACAGCACCGATAACTCCGCGCGTACCTCTTCTTCGCCAACCTCTGTTCGGTATACCCGAAGGATATACATGCCCGTGGACGTTTTTACCCGATAAGTATCATTCAATCCCCGCAGCCAAAATAAACATTCTTTCCATTGCCCGATGTCATATTGATCACTTAGAGCAAATTCCAAGTATTTCGGACTTAAAACGGATCGCAAAGCAGTTGGTTGATCAAATTTCTGCATATATATGCTCCTTCAGTTTAGTAATAAGCTTCAGCCAGCCCGCTTAACCACCTGTGTTTTTGCTAGAAGGTCGTACAAGGACTGCTTTCTCTTCGTAAATATTGCGGTAAAAATATACGTGAACATCAGGGCGTAGATTAGCCCGCCTATTACATAATACTGGACAGGAACAGCACCTTCTCCCACATGGACCAGCCGGTACACCAGATAATGCGAGAGCTCCCAAGGCAGGAACTTCAGAATCGTTCTGAATATAGCATGCGGTACTGACAAAGCATTTCCATTTTGATTAACAACCTGAATGGCCGTCTTCCTTTTCCCAAACGACTGTCCACCCACTGTTGAGTCACTAATCACAAAATATACGGAGATCGGTAGAGTTACCATTATAAAACCGGTAAGCTGAGCTACAGCAAGGGATCCATTAAAAAGCTCTTGCAAGGCAGGAAAGATGAACACGTTCACAACCAATAACAAGACCAAATAACCAAACATCAGAATGTAATCCAACAAAAAGGCTTTGATTCGAAGTAGAAATGTGGCATACATGCGAGTGACCTCCATTTCATCTCATATAAGGCTCTCCTTTAAAACAATCAACCAAGATTGGTTCTGTAGTCGGGCAGTTGACGATCTTGCGTTGCACGTTCCAACAAGCTCGCTATACTCTCTCTATTGAATGACGTCAGATATACAGCCAAAATATCATCTTCATTTTCCCCAATAGCCATTTCAAAGAGAAAAATGACACCGTCCTTACAAAATATTCGCCAAGCCTGAAGAGAGGACGTTTCCTGGATCTCATCCTGTTCGTCACACAATCCCCAATACGTTAGGTAATCCGATAAACCCCACATACTCTCGTCAAAAATAACCCAATAGGGCAGCCTGTCCTCCACCCCCATCTGAACGAATGCTTTGCTTACCAAGAAATTGGTGAGCGATTCGTTCTCCAGCGACCAGTCGGGATTGTTCCATGCGCACAGATACACTGGCGGGTCTTCCTGCTTCAGGTCGCTAAAACGAATACCACAATAGATCACCGACTCTTCACATTGATAGAACACCAGAAACCCCTTGTCCGTTGTAAAGAAATCGGGATCAGGCACGAATATATCATGCAGGGTCATCGGCTCATACTGATTACTGCACTTTTGCGTGATGAATCTGGAATGTCCAAACCTCTTATAATATTCACACAGAGCGGCTGGAAACGGCTTACCTAGACGACGCTCCTGCTCCTGAATGTCCTCCTCTGAAATGGAATCACTTACTTCATCATGACCTTGCAAGAACTCCGTCAATAATTTGAATTCCGCATTCACCTTACTCTCCTCCCCTCTCGAGAACGTATTTTTCAAAGAACAAAATCCCATGTTCCTTGGATTCTCCCCTGTGCTCCCTTCACCTTGTGAACCAACAGTAATTCGTCACCCTTTTGGATGACCGCGCCCACAGCCATACGTATCATCTATTCACCTCATGGATTTGGATATTCGGCCTTTCTTTGTATTCTGAACATAAACGTAATAATAACTAGCCAAATGTCCTATATTGACAAGCGACCATACAACAAGCCATATGATTGGAGACGACAGGGTAGTCCAGATGCCGAACCAAGGCAGCACGCGCCCTCCGCCGATAAACGTCATTAATGGGGACAGGGACAAGAGAATCAGGATTGGGATAAGCTTGCCGACCGTGATCAGAATCAATCTGCTGATTGTGATTGTGAGACGTTGGTTCTTCCGACGGATGCGAGAATAGGCATAGACGCCCCATACAAGCGTAGCGAGGATGAGCGCAATCATGATCATTTCCATGTTTCGGCCGTTCACAAAAGAGGTTTCGGGCTTCTCCCCCCTCATAATATCCGCGATTCCATCGATAAAAGCCGAGTAGTTCACAAAAGCATTTATACCCGAATTAAACATCACCGCGATGCCCAGCTGCTCATCCAAATACACCGTTTCTTCCGACTTGTACGTCCAGAAAATACCGCTATGGGAGATCGTTCGCCCCCCGGATTCATCTTGGGGATCTGCAAGCCATCCCATGCCGTACGGCCCGATGGCTCCGGCTTCATGATATTGTTTCATCAGATCGGGGGAAAGCAGGCGGCCGTGATATTGGGCAAGCATCCACAGCGACATGTCCTCAGCGGTTGATACGATGCCTGCAGGGCCCTCAATAAACCACAGTGGTTCCGATTGACTTACAGAACGTCCCAAACTCGAGTAATGTCCCGACGGAACAGCTTCATTCCCATCGATTTGCAGCGTCGTGCTGACACTAAAGGTATGATTCATTCCTAGCGGTTCAAAAATGTGCCTTTTCAGGTAATCCGAAAAGCGCTCTCCGCTGACGCTCTCCACAAGGTTCGCCAGCAGCACGTAATTGGGATTATGATAGCTGTAGGCGGTTCCGGGGCTATGGGCCAATTGAACCTCGGATATTAACCGGCTTGCCTCGTCCAGGGATTGGAATTGCGGAGTCCTCGTCATATCGGGATTTATTTTGTCATTGAGACCACTGGTCTGATTCAATAGATGGCGGACCGTAATATCACGAAAATGAGGATCCCGTGGGGAAAGCCCGGGAAAATAGGAAGCGTAAGCCGCATCCAGGTCAATCTGACCGTTGTCCGCGAGCTGCAGAACAGCCAATGCGGTAAAGGACTTGCTTAGCGAAGCAATGGGAAAAGGAGTTCCGCCCGTAACGTTTTGGCCATTTTCAAATGTTCCATAGCCTTTTGCGTAGAAGACCTCATCGTTATTGGCAATTGCCAATGATGCAGCCTTGATATGATTGGCTTTCATGCTCCGAGTCATAAATTCGTCGATGTCCCTCATGACTTCTGTCTTGTCTCGGGCTTCCGTGGCGGACACAGGGTTCACCCACATGGAACATAACAACAGTAAGCAGCTTATTGCGAAAAAAATACTTTTTTTCAGTTTTGGCATCATAACACTCCTTAAATCAAGATAAGGAAATGCTATCATGTCATTTTCAACTATTTATCAACTCGGGTCCCCAAACCCCAAACTTGCTGTCACACTTCCGCCACCGCGAGGTCCGTTTTCAACATGCAGGCTCCCTCCATGTTTCTTGCAAAAAACTTTGCAAACGTAAAGGCCCAGCCCGCGATGTTCGGTAGCATCCCACACCTCATCGCGGTAAAAAGGGAGATCGGCCTTGTGCAAGGCTTCGTCCGAGAAGCCCGGCCCGTCGTCTGAGACAGTAATCTTCATAGAGCCTTCCTGTACGATGTAACGAACGTTCACTTGACTGACTGCGTATCGTCCCCCATTGGCCACCACATTCTCGAAAATCTGCATGATGATATAAGGATCCACGTTAATTGCAGTATGATCACATTCCATGGAAGAGACAAAGCGTTTGCCGAATTTCCTTGCGATTTGTTCGCCGCTGTCATTCAGCAAAGCCGTCAATGAGATTACATCCGTCGACTGGCGATGCACCGGGACATCCTCCAGCTTCTGTATCGAGTTCATCGCCTCCACATAGCTCTCCAGACGTACAATGTGAAGGTTCATGGTATGAATCAGGTCCAGCACCTTTTCTTCCGACAATTTCTTCTCCGGCAGATAGGTGGAGAGAAGCTCGGCGTTTCCTTTCAACACCGCCAGCGGTGTTCTAAGGTCATGGGCAAAAATTGCATTGAGCTGCTTGCGCTCCTCTACCGAACGCCAGAGTGTCTTTACGTTTTTCTCCAACTGTGTGCGCATGCTTTCAAAGGCCGTGACCAGCTCTCCCATTTCGTCCCGGCTGTCATAGGAGATACGGAAGCCCAGGTCGTTGGCCGAAATGTTCTCGGATGCTCGCTTTAACAGCTCCAACGGACGTTTTAGTTTCAATCTGTAAAACAAAACGGCCATGGTGACAATCCCGGCGGTCACAGTTAGCAGCACCGCCGCGACGAGGGAAGGCAGCACCCAATCCGTTTCACCATAACGCAGCCGCAGGTTCTCCGCCCAAGCGAACTCCAGGGTTATGACGGCCAGCACGGCAATGAGCGTGACCACGCATAACAGGATAAAAGATTGCAGCAAGGTAAACGGCTTCAGCAGCAGCCTGTTCATAAACTTGGCCATTTATATCCTACTCCCCAAACGGTCTCGATTCGGTTAGAGCAACCAAACTCCTTAAATTTGGAGCGAATTCGCCGGATATGCTCCGCCATCACACTGCTGTCACCTTCATTGTCCAAGCCCCATATCTTTTCATATATGCGCTCCTTTTCAAACACCATACCTGGATGCATTGACAGCAGTTCAATAATAGCGAACTCTTTTTTGGCCAGAGGAATTCGCTCATCCCGGTAGTAGAGCTCCCGGGCCGTATAATCAATGACCAGATCATCGTTAAACCTCACCGAGGATTTAGTCTGGATTCGCCGTTCCCTGCGCAAATGCGCTTCGACCCTGGCCCCCAGCTCATGAATGCTGAAAGGTTTCAGAATGTAGTCATCGCCTCCAGCCTGAAATCCGGCTATTTTATCAGCATCTTCGATTCGAGCCGTTAAAAATACAATCGGGCAAGAGACAAAGTCTCGGATTTGCTCGCATAATTGAAGACCGTTCTGCTCAGGCATGTTGATATCTAGCAAAACGAGATCGGGTTGTTGTTCCACTTTCCGTAGCGCCTCCCGGCTGTTCTTGGCCGTCATAACGGTATATCCATTGATTTCAAAATAATCGGTCAGCAGCTTGAGAAGATCCGTTTCATCGTCAACAATCAGTATTTTAGGCATCCATGCTCTCTCCCGTATCCAAATATTTGAATTTAGCATAGCAAAAATGAGCTGGCTCATAAAGAAGGGAATCCAACAACATATTCATGGAGAAAATCCTGTTCAGCTAAAATAGACCGCTCCCTAGTCAGGGAAACGGTCTATGAAGAAGATATTTTATGAGGACACCGATTTGGTTACGCCAATCTTGGTGATAACCGTATCATACGGGGCCAGTTCCAGCGTTTGTTTTCCATACTCTGTATCGATCGTTGTTTTTTGCATCTGGTCGCTGTTGTTGATGACAACCAATATGTTACTTTCCGGATAGTAAGCACACTCGGTATACAGGTTATCCGGGATATACTTCGTTTCTTCGTACTCATGGCCAGCATAGCGAATCAGATTCAACAGCAATCTGGTATTCTCCCAGTTGAATGCGAATGCAGGAAGATAGATTCCTTTTCCTTTGCCGAAGGCATGTGAAGACAGCGTAATGCAGCCATCCGTTTCGTGCAGTACCTCAGCTGTTCCATCCGTGAGATAAATACCGTTCTTAGGCGTAATGCTGGCCTCATCCGGTACTAATCCATGCTTATCCTGAACCTCATAAGACCATCTTCCATGAACGACTCTGGAACCAGTATCCTCATCCACCCCAAGAACATGTGCCATTCTGAAAAAGTTGTCGTATCCCTCGATCGCCGAAGGCTGATTGATGCCGATAAAGGTACCACCCTTATGCACCCATTGCGTCAGTAAATCCACACATTTGTGATCATTCCAGTGGTCTCCACCGCTCCATGCGGAACCGGCAGAACCGGCATTGATCACGACATCGCAATCTTGCAGTACGCCCTGACGAATGTCTTCAAAATCAATGAACCGCACTTCAACCGGCAATCCGGATAAGGCTTCATTGACATGAATCAAGTCATGCATATAGGTTTCATGGAAATGCCCGGACAACGTCCACGATCTCAGTTTGCCCCAGCTATGCAGAACAGCTACCTTGGTCTTGATCTGATAAGGTTTGCCAGCCTGGTGCAGCTCTTTCATTCCCCTGAATTCATTCGCAATCTTTTCAATGTAATCCACAAAATCCGGGTAAGGCTCGACCAGGTGCAAATAACCGCCCAGTCCGATCCGGTCAATCGGCTCCCTGAGCAGGGCACGCCGGATATTAATCCAGTATTTCTTGGCATCCAGCGTTGGGTCGCCGCCCTCCTTGAAAGTAGGGAGGCCGCCTAAACCAACCGGGAACAGGTATGGGTGCAGCCGGATTTCATGCGTGTCCACGTCGATCCCCGAACACATCCTTGCCTCATACCCGGAGAATACGCATTTGATCATGCCATCGAATCCAAACTCTTGAAAACGGTCATTATAAGGTTCCATGCCGACCCAACTGTCATCGTAGAAGACATAGGCCAGCTTGTTATGTTTGTGTACAATATCAATCAGCTTTTTGCCGAATTCAATCACGAAATCATTGATGAATGCCATCCAGTCAAGCTTCCGCTGATCCGCAGGGATATGACTGACCTGATATTTCCCGCCATTCACGAAATCCTCAGCCGTGAGGGAATAGCCGACCTTTTTGGCAAACAGATCAAGTGCTCTTGAACTTACCGTAAAATCATATGAACCCCAGTCCGAGAACAGATGACGGTTCCGCTCACTGCTGCCCCAGATCCAGGCGAAATTATAGAACAGGGAAGTAAACCGGACAACGGTCGTTTCCTTGTGCTCCTGACACCAATTTTCCATCCAGTTCAGCAAGTATGCTTGAGTTTCTGGATAGATGGGATCAATCTGCATCAGGTGTTCTTTGTCCCAGTCATTGGTCGTGTGGTTGTACATGGAGATCTCTTCCCATATCCGGTAAACCATGAAGCTGACGGTGTATTTATGCCACGGAACAATGCCGGTAATGACCACATTGCCGGATTCCCGCTCATAATTCCATTGTTCTCTCGGCACTTCTTTCCCCGTCGTCCGGTCATAGACCTGCCAATACTTGAACGCTTCCCGGGAATCGTTAACCCGGAACTGTTCAGCGAAGAAATCCTCCATCAGGTAGATGGATAGGTAATCCTGCACGGCCACCTTGGGGTTCGTAATCAGGAAACACTGCTGCAGCTTATCCGTATTGCGGGAAGCCCACTCGTTGTGATCCCGGATAATACAGATCGTCGAATAAATACCGTAACCTGCATTGATAATCTCATCCGACAATTTGGTACCGTCACTGTCACGAATGACATCGGCACCCCACCGTTCAGCAAGTTCCAATGTCAGCGCCTCATAACCCGATTCTCCGGGCAGGGTAAAGGCTCCCGTTGATTTTTTGGACAAATTGGATCTCCTCCTATCTCAACATGTCGGACAGAAAAGCGAGTGCCAGGCCTTGACCCCAGCCCTGAATCCAGTCTTTGGGGATATTACGATATCCTTCACGATCCTTCATTACAGCCGTGCCGCCGGATACACCCAGTACGCGCCCGTCTTCGGTGATGTTTTTCAGAACGCCATCCAAAGCCTTTTGCACATATTTGGTATGCAGCGGATTGCCGTTATTGATCATAGCTGCCGCTATCCCGCAAGATGCCGATACTTCTTCATAGGACTCCTCGTCGTCCAAAACCGTCCGCCACAGGCCGTTCTCCGTCTGTACCAGCTTCAGTGCTGCCAGTTGATCCCGAAGCGAACACTCGACGTCCATGCATTGCGGATACAAATACCAGTCCTTCAATTGCGGTTTCACCTGTGACATCGTATAGGCGCCCCAGGCGTTCGCTCTGCCCCAGTAAAATCCCGACATGTGGTCCTTGTTAACGTTGTTATAGCCGTGATACCAGAGACTCGTGCTCGGGTCCTGCAGGTATTTGATATGCCAGTAATACTGATTCAAGGCATCTTGAATCATGGCCTCATCTTTTAGTTTGCTGCCCACGCGCAGCAGGAAAAATGCAGCCATAAACAAGGTATCCGCCCAGGCTTGTTCCGGAAAATCATTGGCAACGGATACGGTATGCTGCAGCACGTTGTCTCCGAAGCGGAGCGCATGGTTCTGGAGATAGTCCACCTTGCTCAAGACAATATCCCAATATTTCTGATCCCCTGTTTCTTCATACAAGGTAATCAGCATATGGCCCATGGCACAGGTGTTAACCGTCCAGCTTGGCAGACCGAGCTCAATGTACTCATCCGCCCACTGAACCAGCCTGTCCAAAACCTCCTTGTTCCCCGTCGTTTGATAAGCTCTGGTTACACCATAATAGGCCACGCCGCAAGGCCAATCCCACGTTAGATCCATGGCCAGCGTTTTTTGGGTGACGTTATCGATGACCTTTAAAATCTCTTCCCTGTCATATTTCACTTGAAGCATTGGTATTCCCCTCTCCTGCGCACACGCCCCCAAGTGCGCCCTGAGAGGTGTCCGTCCATTATTGTAAACGCTTTACTTATCCCATTCTACGCAGTAAAATAGTGTCAATCTAAGCATATTCACAACAAAACTGCGCAATTTCAACCATTTATGAATAATATCTAAGGTTTACACTAAGTCACTCCGCTGTCAGAACAATCTTCCGATCGCTGTTATCCCCAGATTTTTTTGATTCCTTTTCTATGGGAAAATCAGGTGATAAAGGCGAACACTCTGCTTCTCCAGATTTGTTCTGCCCTCTCCGTTACCGTTTAATTGTAGAATTTCATCCTTTTTAAAAGTTACCTTTACTGTAGTTTCTAATAAAAATGGACTCCAATTAACAAATAGGGGGATCGTATATGCCTAAAAAAAAGAAGCCTGTCATTGAATATCGCCATTACAGCCTGCCCATTCACTTTCCTGTGCTGCTGTTAAGCGGTGAACGTTGGAAAATATCCGATATCAAGAGCGAACATCTTCATTTTCATAACCATCTGGAGATTGGCATCTGTTATTCGGATAGCGGCATCATGGAAATCAAGGGAGAATCCGTTCCCTTTCAGGCCGGCGATGTAACCTTCATTCCCAGATATCTTCCCCACACAACATACAGCACGCCTAATACAGCCAGCCTGTGGGCTTATATTTTCTTTTCGCCAGAGGACCTGTTTCAGCATTCATTGAAAAGTACATACCGTGACTTTGAGCCGAATTTATGGGCTGTGCAGGGAACGAACTGTGTGCTAAGCAAGGAGCAGCATCCCAAGGTGTATACCCTTGCCACATCGATCGTTGAGGAGTTGAAACAACAGAACCCCTACTACCAGGAAAGTGCCTATGGCCTGATGCTGTCCCTGTATATCGAACTCCTGCGGATTCATTCCAGGAATCAGCCCCTGGCAGAACAGGGTCAAGACCATAGTCTGAAAGGCGATCTTGTTATTTCACCGGTGCTGGAGTACATCACCAAAAATTATATGACCCCCATTACCATCGATTTTTTGGCCGATCTATGCCACTTGAGTACAACACATTTCCGCAGAAAATTTCATGAAATTATGGGTACGACGCCTCTCGATTTTATCAACAGCACCCGGATTGAAGAGGCCTGCAAGCAGTTGAAAAGCACGGACAACTCCATTCTATCGATCTCTGAGCAAGTTGGTTTCCACTCCATTTCCAGCTTCAATCGCTGCTTCTCCAAGCTGATGGGGAAGTCGCCCAAAGCATGGCGCAAAGGCGCACAATCCGAAGTGCAATCCGCGAAAGCGTCCATATTGGAGTTTACGGGGTGGGTGTAATTACTAAACAGAAGGCGGCTGGTATCCTCCTCTAAATGGGTAAACTCCAGTTCCCTAATGTAAAAAACGCAACCCCGAAAGGTTGCGTTAATGTTCATCCCTTACACGTTCTCTCCAGTGTTCGCGCCGGTTAATGCCTTTTCGCGTGTTTTTACCGCAGGCACAGATAACCCCAGATTCCCTCGAAGGGTGCTGCTTTCATATTCTGTACGGAATAAGCCCCTCCGCTGTAATTCCGGTATCACCAATTCAATGATGTCATTAAAACCCTCCGGGAAATGCGGTGGCATAATATTAAAGCCATCTGCACCTTCATTCAAGAACCATTCTTCCAATTGATCCGCGATTTGTTCCGGGGTGCCGACAATTTCCCGATGGCCGCGCGCTCCTGCAATTCGTTCATAGATTGCACGTATCGATTGCAGATTCTCCCGTTTCGCAATTTCGCGAATGATATTGTAGCGGATTCGCGGATTCGTCTCATCTTCAATGGAACTCGCTTCCGGCAGTGGTTCATCGACATCATACCCCGACAGATCAATATTGGTAAAAGCGGACAAATACGCCAATCCTACTTCAGGCAATATATAGCTGTTTAATTGCTGCTGTTTCAATAAGGCTTCTGCCTCTGTTTTGGCAACCGTAATAAACACACCAGGCATGATTTTCAGGTCATCCGGTTTACGCCCGTATTTAGCCAGTCGCCCTTTAACATCCCGATAAAAGACTTGTGCTTCTTCAAGGGTTTGCCATGCTGTAAAAATAACTTCCGCCGTCTTCGCTGCTAACTCTTTTCCGGATTCAGAAGATCCGGCCTGAACAATCACGGGATGTCCTTGCGGTGTTGTCGGGGAATCAAGCGAGCCCTGCACCTTAAACCAGGCACCCTCATGGTTAACGGGATGTACCTTCTCTACATCTAAATACCGTCCTTTTTCCTTGTCGATGACAAGCGCCTCATCTTCTATGGACAACCAGAGTTGTTTGACAACGTCCACGAATTCCTCGGCGCGTTCATAACGGAGTGCATGCTGCAAATGCTTATCCTTACCAAACAGGAGAGCTTCTCCATCATTGGCGGATGTGACTACATTCCAGGCGGCACGTCCTTTGGACAGATGATCAATGGCTGCGAATTTACGCGCTACATGGTAAGGGTCGTTATAGGTCGTCGTCAACGTGGCCGTTAATCCAATATGTTTCGTCACCGCTGCAAGTGCTGAAATAATAATAACAGGGTCCAGCTTCAGTGAGGATTGTGCATTCCCGGAAAGCCTCTGACCCAATACATCGGCAAAAAACACCATATCGAATTTGCCACGTTCAGCTGTCTGTGCAATTTCCGTTAAATAATCCAAATCAAATGCGCGGCCTGCACCTGAAGAAGGATGACGCCAGCTTGCGACATGATGGCCGGGCAGATTAATGAATGCGCCTAATTTCATTTGTTTTCTTGTCATACGAACCACTCCCTTATCTCATATTAAAAACTAATCTATATAAACCGAACTACTCAATCACACAAGGACACTGCAAGTACAGTACCATCTTCCGATCGCTGTTATCCCCAGATTTTTTGGTTCCCCTTTTCTAAGGAGAAAATCCGGTGATAAGCCTATGCTTCCGATGCAGCTTTCATTCAGAAAGCTTTCAGGCGAGCGCTTCGCTTCTCCAGATTGGTACTGCCTTTCCGTTAACGTGTGTATGTTTTTGCGGTTTATATAAAAGATTATTTAGCAAATGGATTATACTCGTTCGTATATAAATCTTCCGGTTTTAATTGACCTTCTTTTAGCTCGCCATTATTCACAAGCCAATCGATCCAAACCCCATATTCCGATGGAGTAATCACGCCCCCCTTTTCCGAAATGCCCGTACTCTTCCAATATTTCAGATTTTCTGTCGTTTCCTTTCGTTCACGCTTATTTACAATGTCCTCAAACCGCTTGATGACTTCTTCCCTGGGTGTGGTTTGGGCCCAATCAATGGCTTTGGCAACCCCGTCTACAAATTGCTTCACCGTGTTCGGATTCTCCCGGATATACGCTTCACTGAAGAAATAATCGCCCGCAGTAAACTCCGTTCCAAACACATCGATATCTCTAAAAATTTCAGTGATCCCGCCTGTTGCCAAAGCCCTGTCCCGGCCGATTCCGCTTAGTAACACTACATCAATCTGTTGATTACGCAGAACCTGCTCCGCGCTCGAACTCGGAACCGTCACCAAAGTGACCTGTTCGATTTCTTTCTCAGTCAGGTTGCCTTGTCGTAAATAGTCTTTGAGCACAAACTCCAGATGGGCACCGAGAATATTCACCCCTACCTTTTTCCCGATAAAGTCTTTAGCGGACTTGATTGGCGCCCCTTCGAGTGCATATGCTCCGATGTACGTATGTTCATCACTGCCGTATGAACCGATGACGGATTTTATTTTCACGTTTTGGGAGTAGGATTTGATAATGGCCCCATTAAATGCTGAACCAAAGTCAATTTGTTTTGTCGCGGTTAATTGAATACTTTCCGGTCCCCCAACACTGTCCCCTATAGATTCCAACTTCAAATCCCCTAAATAACCCAAATCCGCAGCCAGTTCCGGAAAAGAAACACTTCCAGGTGAAGACTGATATTGCAGAACTTGATCTTCTTCACCGCTCTTCGCGGAGGTCTTGGGATCTGAGCAGCCTGATAAAACACCACTTACCAAGCCTACAAGTACAAGGATTCCTAATGTTCGCTTCATCTCGTTTCTCCTCCTCCAAACGATTTCTTTCCATAACTCATTAATTACATCGATTTAGTAAGAATTAGCCTTAAAAAAAATCAATTCATAATCCGTACTATTCATTCACTTGCTGCTTCCATTTGGAAAATTTACGTTCAAGCATACTCAAGCCTTGGTTGATGATTAAGCCCAGCAAGGCAATGGTTAATATGCCAGCATACATTTGCGGGATCTGAAAGTTATATTGGGAATACGTAATCAGATAACCCAAGCCTTCTTTGGCTCCTACCATTTCTGCAGCAATTAACACTAATATCGCCCCTGTGCCTGCCATGCGAATACCGGTAAAAATGGTTGGTACGGATGCTGGCAAAATCACCTTAAGAAATAATGTAAAGGACTTAATATTCATGGATCTTGCTGCTTTAATAAGTAAGGGATCCACGTTACCAACAGCAGCAATCGTATTCAGAAGAATGGGCCATGTGCAGGCAAACAGGACGATAGCAATCTTGGAAGTTTCCCCGATTCCGAGCAGCAGCATAAATACGGGGAGCAGAGCTAGTGCGGCAGTATTTCGAAACAATTCCAACACGGGATTTAACAACTGTCTGGCTAATGGATACCAGCCAATCAGTAACCCTAACGGGATCGCAATAATTAAGGCTAAGGCGAATCCACTGAAAGAACGAATGATACTCGCCAGAAAGTGAGTGAAAAGTTCGCCTGAAATGATCAAACTCCACAACGCCCTGATCACTTCGGAAAAGGCAGGGAAAAATGCTGCATCTACCAAGCCCGTCCTTGGTGCAATTTCCCATAGTAAGATCAATGCAATTAACACGACAGACTGTTTGAACAACTTAAGCACACCGGAAAAGGCAACAGGGCTTCGTTTACCAAGCTGTAGGGTTGAACGAGCCGTTTTTACGGTTTCGATAGGAATACACTCCTTTATCCATTAGATATAAGCACCGCGATATTCGGGTTCATGCAGTAGACTCCATACTTCATGGCGAGCCTTCACAAAATCAGGATGGGAGCGAATGTCCGCATCTTCGAGTCGCGATTGAAGCGGAATATCCACGATTTGTCTCACCATACCGGGCCCTGGTGTCAACACGACGACTCGCTCTCCAAGATAAACGGCCTCATCAATGCCATGTGTAATAAAAATGATGGTCTTTTGGGTTTGCTGCCAAATACGCAAAAGTTCACTTTGCAGGGATTCCCGTGTTTGAGCGTCCAATGCGGCAAAAGGCTCATCCATTAATAAGACATCTGGGTTAAATGCAAGGCTTCTGGCAATCGCCACACGCTGCTTCATCCCTCCGGACAGCTCGTGCGGATAACGGTCTCCGAAATGCGTAAGCCCGACTAACGCAAGATAATGCTCCACTTGCTCTCTACGCTCCTGCTTCGGGATGCCCTTGGCTTCCAAACCAAATTCAATATTGCCGCGCGCAGTCTTCCACGGAAATAATGCATATTGCTGAAATACAATGCCTCGATCAAGCCCTGGGCCAGTAATGGTTTGGCCATCAATTAAAATGCGTCCGTGTGTAGGTGAGGATAAACCGCTAATCATATCCAGCAAGGTTGATTTTCCACAGCCACTCGGGCCCACTATAGTTATGAATTCGCCTTTTCTTACCGAAAAGTCCAGGTCTTTTACCGCTGTAAAGGCTTGTGTTGCCTCCTTTTGCTTAGGATCGCGCACACTGAACGTTTTGGTGGCACTCTCAAATCTGATTTTTTCAGCAGCAACCATTGACTTCACCTCTTCAATTATATTGGGAGAGTAACAAAAAAGGCTCAGGCGACAACGACAATCGTTGCCACCTGAGCCTCTGGATGAACCAGTCAGCTTACATTCAATTAACTAAAACTTAAATATTTCAAAACTTCATTAATCTGATGTGTTTACTATATTTTAGTCCCACATGATTGTCAACAACTACTTCAAAATAATGTAATTTCATCATGTGAACTCTATTCCACTTCAGTCGAAGGCCATGCAAATAATGGCTATCCCTTGGACAACATTATGGTTTACTACAATCCGTGCTGCCTTCCTTTAACATCTTACATACTTACGTTTGAAACCAATTCGATTTTTATCTACGGCATTTTGAATGGTTTCGGAAGCATTCAGGAACTTGCTCTTGGGCTTGTCCTTTTGAACTTCGACGGGACCGATGACCTTCGCTGTTTCAACGGCCTTGTCATGCAGCGGAACGTAGGACACGCCCACGGTGTATACGAAACTGTTCATCGAATATTGGGTCCGTTCAGGAGATTGGTGGATCCTCGCTTGCACGTCTTCCAACATCTTGCTCAGCTTCTCCTCGGAGAACTCGGTATCCTTTCGATTGCCAAGCAGCCAGCAGTAACAGCTCCAACCTGCCGACATTTTCAGCTCTTCGCCGCTGGCAATCCATTTATCCGCCACCTGCTGGGCGATATCCGTTTCGGACAGCGTGACGGCAACGATGAAATCGGAGATCATGTAAAAATAGGCGTCCTCGATCCACCGGTCAAAATCCGCTTCCGTCATCGCTTTCGGATCGGCAATCACGCCTGCAAAATACATTGCATCGTAATTCCCCGTTGCGTACAGCTGCTCAGCCAAGGCCTGATCCTTTTTGATTTTTCGGGCAATCGGCTTCATCGCTCCCGTAGCCACACCGAATAGTGGTTCATGTGCACCATTGGACATGTATATTTTTTTTGTGCGATCCTTGCCGAGCGCCTCAAGCTCCTGCATCACTTCTTCCAAATTCATGATCACAACACTCCTTGATTTATATTGGAATTGGGGTGTTTCATCTGCTGCAGACCTCAGCTGTTTTCCAAAACATCATTGAAAAGTTGCCCACCACCATCGACATCAATGATTTTAAGGCGACTCGTGTTTTTGATAAAAATGGTCTTGTATTTCTCTTCACCGTCCTGGTTTGCGAGAAGAAGAATGCGTTCGTTTTCGTTATCGGTTACCGTTCGAAAAGTATAATCCTGCGAATCAATAGTCCGAACAATTAAGTCATATTCGGGAAGTGAAGACCACTCACCGTGGTCCGGGCTTTCCTCTGCTTGATCCTTATCTTGCTGCGCCGTCTCGTCCGGTGCGGATTGCTCATTACTGCCGATATCGTTGACGGGATTGGTCTCGTTCGAATTGCAGGCCGTCAGCATCGTTGCGGCTGCAATCAAAATCAAAAGCATTTTGTTCACCCTAAGTCATCTCCTGTTGCATAGTGCTTTTTATGGGTACGGTACCTGATCGTTGTCCTTCAAATTAAACGTGATTTAATTTATGAGCGTCTCAGAAGCTAGCGTAAAGCCCTCGATTGCGACATCTTCGTCGACTTCGATCATGATGCAGCGTTTACCTTGAAAATTAACCTGTTTTACGTACCTCAAATCCTGCGGGCTAACCGAAATTGTAGCTACCTTGGTTTCGATCTTAATGGATTTGGAAGTAAACTTTGGCATGACGCTGGTCGCTTTCATCTCATAGTTCTTGTTATCCACGATCGTTTCAAATGCCCGTTCTACCTTCTCGGTCGTCACGTCTTCCACGCCGCTTGCGTTCAGCACGCGCTCCAGATCTTTATAATCCAGCTTCGGAGGTTCTTCCTCCTTCGTCTCTTCGTTGATTTCGATTACCCGGTTAATTTCCTCATACACCTGTGCAATCGTGGCTGAATCGAGCTCTTCGCCGGCCACTTCCTTGACGATATCTTCGAAGATTGCTCGTTCTTCCAGTGCTGTCACGGATCTTTCTCCGTTTAGGACCTGTTCGACAAAATGCGGATCCGGGAAATTCGATTTTCCCGTACAATACAAAATGCGATTCACATCGGAATAGTTGTCCGTCACACTCGGGTACAGGAATCCTTGCTCCGGCGTGCTTAATTTGATAATTGGATCGACAATGACATTGTACTTGAACTCCCGCTCCACATAATCGAACAAGAGCGTCTTCCGTTGTTTTTCCGTAGAATTCACGCTGCATAGAATGAACGGATGGGCGAATACCTCGTTCTTCTCGCTCTCTTCCGCTTCATCGTTTCTCGCCTTGGTCGGCAAATAATACTGCCCTCGGACAAACGTGACCACCATATCCCGCTCATACTTGGCATCCGCCAACATTCGATCCACGAGCACCAGCATCAAGTCCTGCCATTCTTCCGGATCACCTGACACCAAAGCTTGGTGAAGCAGCACCTGCGCCGGTTCCTCCGCTTGCTCCTGAAACTTCAACTCGAACAATTTTTGATCCAGTTCGCCGGTCAGCAGTTTTTTAAAATTCCCCATGTATAACTCTTGCTTCTCGCGATCCACCAGTTCGAACGGATGGCGTTCCCAGTGGTAGACTTCATTCGTTTCCTTCGTAATATAGACATTGAGGATATCGTAAATGTTCAGTAAATCGTGATCCATTTTAAATTGCTTGCGTATATTGGCGACTTCTTTTTTGTTCATATCGGATTCGGCAGCTCCTTAGATATATTCTGGCTTATATAGTATAAATTATTGAACGTAAATTTGTTAGCGATCTTGCAGCTAGCATTGCTGTGCCTAGGGTCAATTCTCCTGTGCCCTGATCCTCTATTGTGGCATATTTGAATACCTGAGTCGAGGACATTTCTATGAAAAAAACATCTTTCTTCACTGTGTGAATTTCCTTTTTTCTCGGACCCGCAGCATTGGAGATATTATAAAAGAAGCCTGCCAAAGGGTGCTTCCTTTGCTCATTCCGATGCAACGTAAAAAAAGGCGCACCTGCTCATCTTGATCCAAGATTGGCTGGAAAGCCTGTTCACAGCATGAAAAATGACAGTACGGGAACATTTCCGTACTGCCATTTTTTTATGCTCATTTGTTGCTGCGTCATTCGCCGCCGAGCACCGTTATGCGTATGCTCGCCGTCCATGCGCACGAGTATCATTGGCTAATCGCGCTCTGGGATTGATACCATTGCCAATCAAAACTCCCATACCATGCGATGTTACAGCTTGCCCGCAGCTTTCACTTTTACAAGCAGCGCATTGCCTGGCAGATACGCAATCGGAATGTCCTCGACGGATACGATCTGTACCGTCTCCGGATTCGCTCCAGCAGCTGTTGCCTCGTTCATGGCGCTCTGCTTCGCATCGCGGATGACGTCATCATAGCTCCAGTCGTCCAGCGAATAGATCCGCTCCGACTCACCGCTAACCTCTCCCAGCGCTGCGCCAATCGCGTTCGCCGCATCATAATTGTCCGGCCGGATAATTCGGCTCGCCCCGGCCAGCGTATCCGGCACCAACAGGCTGCCACCGCCAACCAGAATGACATCGACCGGGTCGGCACTTGTCTTCATCCGGTCAATGGCATCTTCCAAACTCTGCTGCATGACTGCATCCACCTTGCGGCAAACAGCTTCGTCCACCGCATCCGCGTTTGTGCCCGGCCATGCGGCCCGGCCCAACTTCACAGCCACGTCCGTCGTCGTCAGCGTATCGCCGCCGAATATAAGGGCCCGTTTCGTCAGCTCATAGCCCACGCTGTCCGGGCCAACCGTTACGCCACCCTCTTCATCAAGACGGACGACTGTACCGCCGCCAAGGCCAATGGACAAAATGTCCGGCATCCGGAAATTCGTGCGAATGCCGCCGATATCCACTGCTGCCGATGACTGACGCGGAAAGCCTTGCACGAGCACACCGATATCTGTTGTCGTGCCGCCGATATCAACGACCAACGCATCGCTCAGTCCGGACAAGTGTGCAGCGCCCCGGATTGAATTCGTTGGCCCGCAGGCAATCGTCAAAATCGGGTAACGAAGCGCATATTCACTCTTCATCAACGTGCCGTCATTCTGGCAAATGTACAACTGTGCATTGATGCCGAAGCCGTTCAGCGCTTCTTCGAAGCCGCGCACCACACCCGCAATGACTTGCAGCAGCGCTGCGTTCAATACGGAGGCGTTCTCCCGCTCGAGCAGTCCAATGCTGCCAATCTCGCTGGAAAACGTGACCGGCATGTCCGCACCCAACACTTCGCGTACGATATCGCCAACCCGCTTCTCCTGCTCACGGTTCACGGGAGCAAATACCCCACACACCGCCACTGCGTCAACTTCACCGCTCATCCCGCGGCACAGTTCGGCGATCTGCTCTTCGTCCAGATTCGCGATCTTACGACCGTCATACTCATATCCGCCAGAGGCAATATAGCTATGCGCTCCAACTGCAGCGCGCAGCGATTCGTCCCAGCCAGCAAGCGGCGGAACAGCCGTCGTTGCCGGAGCACCGATGCGAATCAGGCCGACCCGGCCGAGATGTTTACGCTCCACGATGGCATTGGTACAATGCGTGGTACCAAGCATTGCATAGCGGATGTCTGCTCCATTCACGCCGCTCTCCTGCAGCAGCCTACGAACGGCTTCCACAATACCCTCGTTTACGTCGGCAGTCGTGTGTACCTTCACCTTGTGGACGCAGCGCAAGTCGGAATCCAGTAGTGCGGCATCCGTATTCGTACCTCCCACATCAATGCCGATGCGGTAAATTTGGTTTGCATCTGCCGTAGAAACATCGTTCAAGTTGTCATTCATTCCGCAGCACCTCTCTTCGAAGCCAACGTCTCAATCGGCACATAATCAAAGTCATAACCGAAGTATCTCGGCCCAGCCGTCTCGATGCCTTTTGGCGTGCGCCATTTGTCATCACATGGCAAGCCTGCTACCGTCACCCGGGCACCATACTTCAGGTTCTCCGTCGTTACCGGCATACCCGTATCCTGATCCAACAGTGTAATCAGATCAGGCGTAATCGCGAGTGGTTGATCATCAACAGTGGCGAGCAGGAACTCATTTTGGAAAAACAACCGCATCGTTTTTCCCTTATTCTCGCCTGTACCTTCAAATACCGCTTCGCCGCGCGTAAAACCGCCGTCCATACGGCGGCGGATATCCACGGCCTTGCCATGGAACAAGGCATGACCATTCAGCTTCGTAAGCAGTTCACGCACAGGATTCAGCTTCTCCTGCTTCGCTTCGAACAACGTCCGCCCGATCTCATAGGCGAGCGTCAGCGTACCGCCAATCGCGCTCTGCTTCGCCTGCGCGCCGGATACCGGATAATCGCATATGGAGGCAGAACCACCCATCTCTACCGTCAGCGCACGCGCCATCCGTTCTTCCCACACGCCGTCAATGGTATGCATCAGCGCGCTATTGCCTCGCTCGTCTGCCATCGCCACCGGACTGCAAGGGATGCCTTCCAGATGGAACGTGACCATCTGTGATTCGGGAAACGCACGCCCCATCGCATCGGCATCGACGAGCGGAATTCCGCGCTGTGCCGCCGCAATGACCGGAACGAGCGAGTTGCCGCCGCCGACCTCGATCGGCATGACAGCATCCACCTTGCGGCCAAGTTCTCTTTCCATCAGATCAAGCGGTTTGGTCAGCTGTTCTGCGGAAGGTATTTTCTCCAGCATCACCGTCGGCGCTCCAATCATCGATACCGGCACGATAAGCCCTTCATCATCGAGCTCATCAAGCTGCGCGATTCGGACCGGACCATACTTGCGGATCGCCTCCATGGCCATCAATTTTCCGACATGAGGGTCGCCTCCGCCGCCTGTGCCCAGCACCGCAGCTCCTATCGCGATATATTCAATTGCCTGTTCATCCAACGTTGTTAATGTGGTTGCCTTGTTCATGCTTTCATCCCTTCTTTACTACCCATTTGCCTATGACGGCTTGTACGATAAATGCCACCAAGAAGCTGTCCAGTGCCGGAACCTGCGTCACCTGAAACCAACCAAGTCCATCTGGTGCCATCGTTGTCATCAATCCGAAGAACGTAGCAATTATCCAAACGATGATGGAGCGGGGAATCCAGCTCCGGTTGCTGTCCAGCCCGTCAAACGAGAATCTCTTTTTGCTAACCAGCAAATACTCAGCCGTGTATATTCCGCCCAGCGGTGCGACAAGCATCGTAATGTACGTCAGGAACGTCATGAAACGGTCATATATACCGAAGCAGGCAAGTGCCGTCGCAATTAAACCTGCAATGATCGTGATGACGGACTTAGGCACCCGTTTGAATACGACGGAGAAACCCAGCCCCGCAGAATATAAATTGTTCGTATTGGTCGTCCATTGTGCCAGTGTCAGCACGATAATCGCCGGAATACCGATTCCGAGCGTCAGAAGAATGCCCGTTAGATCGTCGGAATCCATCGCACGCGACAAAAAGATCGCAATGATGGTCATGAAGCTGTTGCCGACAAAGAAGCCGATAAACGCTGCGGTAACAGCATGCCTTGGCGTTTTGGCCCAGCGCGCAATGTCAGGAGACAGCGCCGTTCCAAGAATAAAGATACCGATGACGAGCGAAATCGCCGTCCCCATCGGTAGGGCATCACCCTCGAATGGTGACCAGACGTTGCTTCCGCCTTCCCCGTTAAGCGCCAAGACCAGAGCGATGATAATAAACACGACGAGCAGCGGTACCGACCAGACGCTTAACTTTTCAATCGCCCGGTAACCCCAGATTGCCGTGGACATCATGAGAAGTCCACCAATGATCGACAGTACCCAGAGCGACCAATGCCAACCCCATAGCTCGCTTAATGCGGTTTGGAAGTTGGAAGCGAAGAAGCCGACCTGAACGCCGAACCAGCCCAGCGAAGAAATACCGAGGATAACAGAGACGATTAACGCCCCTTTATTTCCGAAAAGAAACCTGCTAATCATGGCCGTCGACAAACCGGTTTTGGCCCCGACATAGGCGCAGACACCACCAATGATGCCCAAGATAACAGAACCGACGATGACCGCCGTAAGCGAGTCGCCGATGCTCATGCCCGCCCCGAGCTGCGCACCCAGAAACATGGCGGACAGATCAATGCCGATCGCAATCCAGACAAATGCCATCGAGAGCCATGATTTCCGCAAATGCTGGGGTACAGGCTCCCGCTCGTAATCTTCTATTTTCGTATCGTTGCTCATGTTCCACCCTCTGCTTTCTGTCCAGTCTTGTTGTTTGCCTATGCTTTGACGGATCTCCAGAACATCTCAAATGCGTGCTGCAGTTTCCGTTCAAACAGCTCCGGCGATTTATAGTAGTAATATTGCATGCCCAGTCCGTCCATTAAGGTAAGGAATGAATCCACCATCGTCTCCATTGAAACGGCGGCCAATTCGCCGCGATCCAGACCCTCCTGCATGATCTCATCAATAATGCTGCTCAGCAGCGTATCGAAACGCCCGAATGCCTCTTGCATCCGATCGAGCAAAAAGTCCGGCGGGAAAATCAAATACCGGAAGGCAAATGTGGCAAGCTCCGTTTTATTCCGATGAAAATCGTATTGGCGAAGCAGCAGCGCATGCAGCTTTTTCTCTGTGCTCATTCCTTTGCTGGTTTCCGCCATCGCTTGGATATATTCGTTATAGGCGCTCATCGATTCTTCAAAGACCGTCATGAACAGATCTTCCTTGCTTTCAAAAAAGGCGTAAATTGCCGGTGTTTTGACGCCGACCGCCTTCGCGATTTCCGATAATGCCGTCCCGTCGTAGCCCTTCTGCCCGAATAATCTCAGCGCGGCTTCCTTCAGCTTCGTTCTGGTCATGGTCATCCCCTTTTCTCCATTCTAATTAACGTTAATTAAGTAGATTATACAATTATCTGCATAAAAATCAATGTATTTGTCAGGTATGCTGCATAATCTTTCAAACCTTATACGTTTCAAACCTCAAGCAGGGCTTTTCTATAAGGTCGTTAATAATCTATCCTATGAATTAAAAAGGGTGCCACGGCGAGGTCGATAAGATGCCAATACGAAAAAGAGATATCCTTACGCCAAGGATACCTCTTCAGGAAGCTCGAACCTATTCATTCAAACAACCTTTGATGTTTATGAAAGAATTGATAAAAGAATTGTACATTGTCCAGTTCAAACCATTCTGCCGTTTGCAGCATGCTCGCATCGAGATTGTAGATCTTCGCATGAAGTGTGCCCAGAACAAAGGGAGAGTGCGTGGCAATAATGAATTGACTATCAAAATAGCGCGCCAGATCGTTCATTTGTTCGGCCAGCTTGATTTGATTCGCCGGAGACAGGGACGTTTCCGGTTCATCCAATAAATACAGCTGCCCGGGAAGCAAATGTTCCTCAAAAAACTGCATTGAGCTTTCCCCGTTCGAATATTTCTCCTGCGAGAATTGGATGATATCCATCTTCTTTTTTAATTCATATGACTGCTCCAGCTCTTCTACCTCCGCCTTGCTCTTCCCCTGCACGAATTGCTCATGAAGCAGCCCTTCGCGAAGCACGCTTTCCTGCTGTATTTTCTTGATTTCATACAACAGATCCTCTGACTTGATGTACCGGCTCCCACCGGGAAGCTTATATATCGGACGCTCCTGATCATCATGCCCAAGTTGATAGCTGCTCTCCTCGATAAACCGCTGAACATAGATGCTGTGTCCATAAGTTGCCATTCGCTCAGCGCCCGCCATTCCCAATTTGTTGGCGATTAGATTCAGCAAAGTGGATTTGCCTGAACCATTACTGCCGTATAATACCGTGATACGATCAAACAGCAGAACCTCCCCTGCCATGTGCCTGAACACATGATCGGGGTATATATTCGGGTTGCTGGAAATGGTAGAAGAGAGTTTGAAATTACTTAGATATAGCATCGTCTCACTCCCCTCTTGGAAATTGAAATAATCCATGTTTGATATTCATACCTGATATTTATACTTTACCATTCTATTAATGCATCCATCCGACACAAAAACCTTTCTATTCAAGCACCGTCCAAATATCCAGTGCCGCCACACGAATGGCCTCATGCTCATGATTCCGGTATGCTCTCAAACGTTCGGTACAAGTCTGGTTCCACAGTAAGGATGTTCCCGCAATCTTCAGCAGAGAAAGTCCGAGATATTGGGCTGTAAACGACTGCCGACCTCTCAAATGATCCACCAGATCCAGAATCGCCTCTGGTCTCCAATATTCCTGACTGGCATTGGCTGCACGGGCGACCTGTCTGTAGGCGTAATCCAATAGATATGGATGGGTGTCCACCATTTGAGTCACAGGGTCCAATTGCAGAGCTGTCTGATCCGCCTGGTTCCATTCAACAGACGCCAAATATAGCTTGATCACGGCTGGTTTCAAGGTTTCTTGGGATTGAAGGACATTGATCATGCCCGCATATAGAGGAACGAGTACCCGCCTTACATGTGGGGGCAATGAGGTCAGCTCGTCAATCAATGCCACCAGACGCTGCCGCTCTGGTAGGTCTCTCTCCGGGGCAGCATTCCATTCGGCCTTCGTCTCCGTCTCGGCCAATTGTGTGCAAATGCTGATGACCCGATCATTCACCTTTCCATCACGACAAGCCACAATGAGCGTATTCAACGCACTCCTCCATCTAGCGTTGTCCTCCAGATCTAGAATCGTTTTGCTGGCAGAAGCGGCGACCTTCTCCTCACTTCCATTCACCCAAAATCTCATGGCTTGGAATGCCTCTCTTGCCACAACCGGATCGGCATGTCCTGCAATCTCGATAATCAAGTCCAAATACCTTGGCCGGGAATCCACGGGAATCCCACCAGAATACTGGTTAAGCAGACTTCTTGCGATATCGCACTGCGGGGAAGCAGCCATGGCACGCATCATGGCCCAGCTGCGTTCATCATTAAGCCATTGTCTGGCAGCATGGCCTATGGCGATCATCACGTCTTTGTGTACATTCGGTTTTTCGTATTCACGGATGAGAAGCGCCATGCTCTCCTCGCTTTTATAAGCTCCTAGCAGTCGGATGGCTTCTTTTCTTACCGTGATCTTCAGTTTTTCCCGATCTAACAGATCTGAAAGCATGGACGTCAGCATCACCGGACTCACCCTGCGCATGCATCTGGGGATTGAGTACATGGCTACCCGAGCACGGTCTCCATTCAGGTTATCCAACAATACAGGGAGTGCCCTCTCCGGCTCTTCCCATAACGAATACGCGTAAAGTGCTGCCTCCACGACATGCACTTCCTCGTCCTGCAGCAGAACTTCCAGCTGATCGGAACAATAATCGGGCATGCTGGCCAAGCTGCGCATCGCGGATGCACGTTCATGGAAGCTTCGTTTGCCATCCAAGGCCACCCGTTCCAGAAGGGAAGCAAATGCCTTTTGCTGACGCGGCAGCCACCGATGAAACCCGTTATGCGCAGGCACAACATAAATTGTTTTTCCTGATAAATGCTTGCCTTTGATGATTTTCCCCGAGATAAACGGGTCAAGCCATTCTTGACGCTTCAGATGTAGATGCATAAATACATCGTGAAATGAGATGAAGGATGGGTCTCTGTCCAGCAGTTCTCTAACCCTCGCATCTCGCGTCTTATAGGGAAGAAGCCAATAATGGACCGCCTGTGGGGATACCGTTTTGGCCTGCAGCAGTTCCTCCAGCAGAAGCTGGAGCTTCGGCAGCCGATCCACCGATTTTCCAAACAAATCCGCCATGCGAAGGACCACACTCGTGTTTTCGCGCTTGTTCGCTTCTACAGCAAAGGCATAGATCTCATCGAATAACGCTTCCAGTGCAAAACTCGGTATGCTGTCCCAATCCATCGAGTACAATGCAAACTGTCCGTCCCGCATCGTCAGTCTTCCAAACGTTCTCAGAGCGAACTTGAATAACTCGCCCTTCGGCTCCAATGCATGTTGACGCAGTATGGCAAAAGCCAGTCTCTCCGTGGCGGACCTTGTCCCATATGATGTGTCTCTGGCTTCGATCACGCTATCCACCAGTACCGTCAGATCGTCCATGTGCTCTTCCTTGAACATGGGAGCAGGACAGTTGGAGAGCTCAGCCATAACCACGAAGCGTACCGGATCCTGGTCGTTCTTGATTCGGGTCAGGAAGCGCAGCGTCTCATCTATTCCACGGCGAGAAAGTGCTGTACTTCGAACGAGGTGAGCATAGGCCGCAGCACGTTCATCGCTATTAGACACCTGAACGGCTTGCTCCAGCTGCTCTCTGCTATTAGCAATTAAGCGGCGGGCTGTCGTTTCGAGCTTGTTGTCCCGGTGATCACGAATGTCGCGCAGTTCAAGCATGCGGGCAGCTTCCTTGTCACGCAGTCGGTGTGGCAGCACATCCAGCAGCGGCATAGGGAAAATGCGTGTCTTCCGCTCATCTTCCTTATAAGCCGCATCAAAGATCGCTTCGCGGTTCGACGGCGCAAGGGTATCCAGCACCTTGGCTAGGTGCACTGGCTGATCTGCGAGCAGAGCAGCCAAGGTCGTCCACTGCGCTGTGGTGAACCATTTTCGCTTTTTCAATACACCTGCCGGAACGCCATGATTCAAAAGATATCCCCGCGTCTCCTCACGTGTCAGCAGCTCAAATACATCCTCTGGGCTGGCCTGAATCAGAATCCCTAATTGCTGTTTGAGTACAGGATGAATCGTATCCGTTGGACCAAACTTCAACGCACATTCCAGAACAGTTGCTGGCCTTGAAACACTCAGTATTTCAACCGCGGATGAGAGCGTCCACCATACATTGGTCTTTTCCCGATGCGTTGCATGCTGCAAAGCATTCTTGAAGTACGCTCCCACCAGATCGGGGTGGTACTTCGTTAAGAGCCGCCAATTAAGTAACGCATATCCCAGCTCTGGAAGCCTGAGGCGTACCGTCTCTTCGCTGCACACAGCCAGTAACAAGGCTGCTTCTTGTGCGCCCCAGCGGTTAAGCACGAGCGGCAGCAGCCGTTCCGCCCAATCCTGACGATGTGTATTCACGATGCTCCGCAGCAATTGGCGGCGGCAATGGTATGACATCAGAGCGATTTCGGTTTCAATTGAAAAGTCCGGGTCGGTCACTACTTCTGGGAGCAGCCGAGCCGCCCGGCCCCTAACTCCTGCCTTGGGATGCTTTAGGGCCAGTACAACCGCACGAGCATCACTTATTACACCCGCACCAGTCAAAGCCAGATGCGCCTCATAGGCGGTGCCGCTTTCCAGTAAGGATACAAGCAGCGCGGAATAATTCGCATCTCCTGTATGCTGGCGTCCCAGAAGTGCCATCCGCTTCATCCTGTCCGAATAACCCAGCGAGTCCAGCTCCGTGAGCACTTGCTCTATATTCATTAGATCCTTGTTAGATGTCATTATTTCCTCTCCCCTCATGTCTCTAATAAGCTCTTTATACCGATCAAAACAAATCCACAACCATACTTCACAGGGTAATCCTGGAATAGTATAACTTCTTCATCAGCAATAGCTTCTCCTTTTCAATGCGGCATTTCAGACCAACTTAGCCGATATGATCGGGCTTTTGCTGCCTGATTCATGTATGGTGGAACTAGTTATACATTTCAAAAGTCACGTCCGGATTCGCTGCTTCTGCGTTTGAACGGGACAAACCGCTGCATACAAAAAGGGATGCCTCGCCGGGCACCATAAACGGCCCTTTGAGTCATCCCTTTTATCTAAGTTGTTGCTTATCTGAATTTAGTTATTCCAGTACTGCTTCGCAATCTGTTGACCTTGGTCGATTTTCGCCCACTGCTCGGCTTCGCTTAGCTCATTACCGCCATCGCAGGAGGCAAATCCGCATTGATGCGAGAGCAGCAGACGATCCTTATCAATGATTTTGGATGCTTCGTCAAGCAGACGAATGACGCGTGCTTCATCATCCAGTGTATTTGTTTTGGAAGACAGCAGGCCCAGAACAATCTCTGTTTCCGGTCTATCCTTGAACACTTCCAACGCTTCGATCGAACCCGCACGATCATCATCCCACTCCAGGAAGAAGCGGTCATATTTCAATTGTTTCAGGAACAGGTTGGCGATTTTCGCATAAGAGCCGCCGCCCATGTTGCGGGAATCGTAGTTGCCGCGACAGTTATGTGTCCACATTTTCAAACCCAGGCTATGACCGTAATCAATCACGGTATTGTTAATATCAATAAATTCAGTAGCGAGACCCGCTACTTCTGCTTGATCAATATGCTCGCCGGTAAACGGAGAGTTCGGGTTGTCGTCTGCAAACAGCTCCCACAGGCAGTCGTCAAATTGCAGAATTTTGCCGCCAGCCGTAGCGAATTCCGCCACAAATTCCTTATACGCCTTCACAAGACCCGCTTTGAGCTCCTGTTTGTTCTGATAAACGGCATCCTTCCCGCCAATGTTATCCGACCAGGAAAGCTCACCGAAGATATGGGAAGGAGACGGTACGCAAAGTTTCGTCTGCTGATCGCCTGCCGTATCTTGCAGCTGTTTGAACAGCGTAATAAAGTGGTGATTCTTACCGCTCAGTTCGCCCGTAATGCGCAATCCAATATCTTTGCGAGTCTCATATTTGGATGTTCCGTCCACATCCCGGAAAAAGTAGCCGTGGTCCGCGATATAACGCTCCACTCCGTCAAAGCCCCAGACAAAATCCAGATGCCACATCGACTTGGAGAACTCGCCGTCCGTAACAACCGACAGATTATGCTCTATTTCCTTTTTAACAACCTGTTTGATTGCCTCAGTCTCACACTCGGCATACCCTTCGAAGTTTTCATAGAACGGATACTGGATATCATCACGATGTTCAATTTGCGTTTTATATTTCAGCAGCTCTTCGGGCCGCAACAAACTTCCTACGATCTGGAACTTATCAGTCATGTAAATAACCCCCTCGTTGTATACGAGTATCATAGCACGCCGAGTGGAGTTCGAAGAATAATCAAAAGAAGATAACTAGTTATAGCTAACAGCTATAGCAAGAAATAAAAGTGGATTATCAAAATGATTCCCCTTAATGGGGTTAACTGGGTTTATCTGCTTTCACAATCTATGATTAGATATTCCATTTTATTATTTTCCACTTTTTCTATCGTTGGTCTAAAGCGCTAGTTGTTTATCTATGCTAGTTTAAATTATAAGCTTTATCAATTAATGGTTCTGCTCTTTTAAAATCTTCAGGGGATTTAATGATAATTTGTAAATCACCAGTCCCAAAATGCCCTACATTACGCATATCTCTAGTAAATCCATCCTCAAGTTCAAAATCACCAGGATTTAATCTCATGTGTAGTAGTATCTGCTTCTGGTAGACTTCTGCACAAATGATATTTTTCATCTTTTTGAACGCTGTATACAACTTGAGCTGATTTTCTGTAACGTCATCACCGAGTGCAAGTATATAGGCTCTAATGGAATAATACAGTTCTCTGAGCGCTGGCGTTGTTGACTGAAGTTGTTCTTGAAAAGTCTTGTCTGATGATGGCTTAGTCCATTTATCTCCCTGTTCCTGAATATTGTAAGGTCTCACCGTACTTGAATTTACTAGCTCCATCATAAGTAAATCTGTTCCAAACTTTTTGTAACGAACAAGATCGATGTTTCTATTGATCTGTTTAACTGCATATTTATCATATTTTGTGAAATCTCCTGCTACACAAATAAGTCTGGGCATACTCCAATCTAACTTATCCGAACACTCTTTTCCTAGATTCTTCATCACTAACAACTCAAATTCTGCTTTATGATCAAGTAGCCAGTCGAGATAAAATAATCCTTGGTTAATCACGTTCTCGTTACTGGTTCTTTTATATTCAAAAATGACAGGACAGTTGTTTTCATCTAACCCTAAACTGTCAATTCTACCACCGTTCGATGTCGTATATTCGCTTTTCAGAAAAGTTACTCCAAAAAAAACAGGCATATTCTTTTCAATTAATACTTGTAATTCTCTCTCAAGTAGAACAGAACTGGCTGGCAACTCTTTAACTTCTCCCGTTATATGAAACAGCTTAGTATCGGACATGTATGTCTCACTTTCTAAAACTTGATCACCAGAAGACTTCTCTTCATAGTTTCAAGTAATTTTTATTATTTTCAAATGCATCGGTGTTTGAAGCAATTATGCTTACCTTCGGTTCGCTGATTGTAGCGCTGCTGTCCAATAAACACAAGTAGACCGCTCCCCATGCAAAGGTTGCGGTCTACTTGACGTCTATCCTCTTGTTAAGCCCACCGCCCTTAAAAGCGGCTATTGCTCCGAGAGTCGTGTTGTCGCACGACTCTCTTTGCAATATAAGCTGTTCATGCCCTTATTATAACATGACAAATGAGGAATTCAATTCAAGGCTTAACAAGCGTAGAATAAAAACGATAAACATCTAACTCTCAACTAATTCACAACGTCCTACGCCGTAATTCATAAAAATACTGCACGGCTGGGTGCTTTAACTTAATTTTCTCGGACATGTTCAAAATCCGCTTTTTGCCAACCCGTCTGTCTACCAAAGCCAGAATGTTCAGCAAGATATCCTGACTCTCCAGACTTTCCTCTATAGGTCTTGATAGAAACGTAGTCGCTGCAACCGTAAAATTGGATTTGCTTAATGCTGACTGTGCTGACAATAGCTCCTTGGCAAGCACTGAGCTTTTTCTGCTTCGTGCAATGACGTGAAGGCGGTCCTCCGGAACGGTCCCTTTGGTCTCTTTTCGAATGGCTTCAATCTCTTCGTTGTCTACAGGAATTTCAATATTCGGATCGTTCTTGATCTCCTGCTCCGTCTGATACCACCGGATGGGGGTTGTTGTGTCACTCATATTGAGCAGGTTCTTTTTATCTACGGCAAGGTAACAGCTTCCTGATTTATCAAGTGCATAACGGTAGCTTGTTGCGCGGTATTCAACTCTTCCGACTAACGCCGGGCTAAGGAAACTCTCCAGTTGCTGCTTCAATTTGCTCCAGGACATAAATCCTCCTATTCTCAAAAGCCTACTACCTTAATTATAACACAGCATACCGAATTGCCATCTTAGGTTGATACAGGATATGAAGCACTTCAGACGGGGGAATTCCTATTTTTGGATTTTACTTTCCCTATGTGATAAAATTGCTGGAAATTATCTACTTTCTATTAAACTGTCATTGCCGATCATGGAATACTACGTTGCTATTCACAAAGGAGAGGAAGACGTTAATGGCTAAGAAGAAAACAACATTACCCGCCCATATGGAGCAACTCATTAAAAATAATGATATCACTGCTGTAAAAGAGGTCTTTGAGCAATGCGAATGGGATGCCCGCGGGGGTTACAGCAAAGGTACGGCCCTCAGTTTCCGGCAGATTTCGGATGAAGTCGTTCGCTGGCTGGTAGAGCAAGGAGCTGATATTAACGCCCGGGACAAGTACCAGCGTACGCCATTGCATGCCCATGCTGCGCACTGGTCAGGAAATGTAGCCTTGCTCCTCGAATTGGGTGCAGAGCTGGACGCGGTTGATTATACCAATGAAACACCGCTGCATTCAGCAGTCAATTCGTATAGAACCACAGTGGTGCAAGAGTTAGTAACCCGAGGTGCTGATATCAACGCAGAGAATAAACAGGGGAACACCCCGCTCGCTAAAGGATTAGTCAATTGCCGGAATAGCGATATTGTCAGTATGTCTGAAATCTCCGCGATTTTGCTGGATGCCGGAGCATCGGTCACCCCTGCTATGAAAGAGTCGGTAAAGCGAATTGGCAAGGATTTTGAATTCGTCCGGGAAAAGTTCAATCAAGACAGCGTTGACGAAGTGTCGGACGCGCTTCTCAAGCTGTATCGACTATTTGATGTCGAGCCGGTAGCGAATCGAATCATGCATGATGGGACTGCCCCCATTCAGGTAACCGCAACCACCTGGCCCAAGCAGCACCAAGAGCTGTGGGAATATCTCATTCCGCCCAAAGGTCATGCGCAAACGGTACAGGGAGAGGTCATCCGCATCACCGGGCGCGTGTCTCATGAAGTATTGGATAATGGCGGGGGAAACTGGGATGCCCAATACCTCAAGATGCTGGATGCGCTGGTCCGGTACCTGGGTACCGGTACGCCATTAGCTCCGGCACTTCTGCAAGAGGCAACCGACTTGGCCGGCAGGCTTCGCAATGGATCGGATTATGATGCGCCTGCTAGATTATGCGAATTGGCGGTGTTATGGGTGCTTAACAATCCTCAACCCGTAACGATGGCACAACCGGAATATTCTCGTTAATTTTCCTAGGATAGATGGCTTTGGAGTTGCTTAGTCCCATTCGTGGACAGATTGGGCAATGAACGTGTTACGGGTAAAAATAGAAGTACAGCAGCTAAAAAAAGAAGCGGAATATTTCCCGCTTCTTTTCTTGTAACCCGCCAATACATCTCAACTATTAGTCGAAACTTGGCAATTTAATTTCCGTGTTCCTCTACCTCATCATGATTCTTGCTTCCAAACTCATCTAGCAGCGTGCGCACTTCCTTTGTGGATTTAGCGTTCATTAAGCTGTTTCTGAGTTCACTTGCCCCACGGAATCCACGAACATATATTTTGAAGAAGCGCGCAAGTGGACTGAACGAACGCGGCTCCTGTGCGGAATACTGATCATAGAGATCCAGATGAAGCCGCAGCAGACCAAGCAATTCTTCGCTGGTATGTTCCTTCGGCTCTTTTTCAAAAGCAAACGGGTTCTGGAAGATACCACGCCCAATCATAATGCCATCCACGCCATATTCCTCAGCGAGCTTCAACCCAGTCTGACGGTCAGGGATATCCCCATTAATGGTCAGCAGCGTATTCGGTGCGACCTCATCACGAAGTTTCTTAATCTCCGGAATCAGTTCCCAGTGAGCATCTACCTTGCTCATTTCTTCTCTTGTGCGCAGATGAATGGACAGATTCACGATGTCTTGTTTCAAAATATGGGTCAACCAATCGCGCCATTCGTCTACTTCAGTGAAACCAAGACGTGTTTTGACACTTACGGGCAATCCACCAGCTTTCGCGGCCTGGATTATTTCCGCAGCCGTTTCGGGACGGCAGATCAGCCCGCTCCCCTTCCCGTTCTCCGCTACATTGGCTACAGGACAACCCATATTAATGTCGATCCCTTTAAAGCCTTCTTTCGCCATACCGATGCTCATTTCACGGAAGAATTCCGGCTTGTCTCCCCAGATATGAGCCACCATGGGCTGTTCATCCTCTGTAAACGTCAACCGCCCACGAACACTTTTGTTCCCCTCCGGGTGACAATAACTCTCTGTATTTGCAAACTCCGTAAAAAACACATCCGGTCTGGCCGCTGCACTTACGACATGGCGAAACACAACATCCGTCACATCTTCCATTGGTGCCAATATAAAAAATGGTCGTGGCAAATCACGCCAAAAATTGTCTTTCATCTTAAAAACTCCTCTATATATACCGGGACAGTTCGCTATCCCGAAAATAGTAAAATAATTTATTCGTCTGCTTGTTATCATTCGATATTCATGTCATTGCTACTTCTTCACTTACACCATCTTCAGTTAAACCATCTTCACTTATACCATGTTACCGCAGCGTAGTTCAAACAGCATTATATGTTAATGGCGCAACAAAATAAATACATTACAACCTGAACAGAAGCAAAGCTTTTCTATGGACTCACATAAAAAAGAGGGGCGATGCCCCTCTTGGCTACTTACCCAATGGAACTTGGATCCGGGTTTCCCCTTCCTCCATTTGTCCTTTCTCTAATTTTATCACGTCTCAAGCCGATTTTCAGCACGAGTTTATTCGTCATGTCTCAAAGCCTAACTCAACTCCCGCTTGGTCTCCCCAAGTATAGTAATCAAACCGTCTCCTTCGTTCTAATGATTCTCGCTGTCCGCTCTTGCCGAACCGAACAAGCTCCTCTACAATTAAAGCTCGGCAGGCTTTTGTACCTGCAAATTGTGACATGAAGGTGGCCTGAATTAACATGGAAATTTCATTGGATATTATCAAAGACAAAGTCGAATGCCTGCAGGCCTATGACTTCAATGAACTGGAACGGGCGATTGAAGACCGAATCGGAATGAACAAGGCGCTGCTGCTTCGAGTGAAGCAGGTACAGCATCAAGTGACGTTCGATCCGTTTCGCAACAAGATGTTATACAGTGCAGTCGTGCATTTTGCCGTTGAGTGATGAGACATAGGTAAAATTTATGGGAACAGCAAAAACCGGATTGATCTATGCTCAATCCGGTTTTTGCTTTGTTTGGTATATGGTTAATTATATCTCCTGCAGCAATTTGTAACGGCCCATTAAAGTTTACTTTACCCTTAAAATTGTTTTGAATATTATTTTTTTGGCTATTCCCCATATTTACCTTGACCCTCTTACACCGACTCTTACATATGAATTCCCAAGATTTTTAACTGCTCATTAATCTTAAGCAAACAAGCGGCTGCCTGATCGGCAACCGCTGCATCTGACATGCTTATTAAATGTCGTAGTTATTCGAAGGACTGTGAGCGATAATGGATTGCACGACTCGTTTAACCACGGATTTCGCGGCATCCTGGGTGGATATTCCGCCGATCTCGTCCGCGTTAACTTCGATAAATCCTTTGCCCCCGATGATCTCTCGGGCTGTCTCAAGTTCGCCCGCACTGATAGAATCATGGGATACCAGTGAGATCAGGCCGGCGTCGTTCAACACCTTTGCCATCTCCGCCGTACCGCGGAGCGTTTCTCCACTGACGCTCTCAAGCAGCATCGTATGGTAACCAGATGACATTAGTCGCTTCTCCACTTCTTTTGCGAGAGCTACCGTATCCGAGCCAGCAAACCAGACCGTGAGCGGAGATTGTCCTTTCTGCTGGGCGCGAACCTCTCTCGTGATCCCCGTATCCGGCGTGTCAAATCGGCTATCTCCCTTCAGCGCTTGATCGATGACTCCGCAAGCGGACGTCATGTTGGTGACACGATCAATAAGGATAAAACCTCCGATGCTCTTATTGTGTTCAAAGGAATCGAAGACGATCTGATCTGACAGCGTAAATTCACACTTGGCCAATTCGTTCTTAACAATTTGATCGGCCGGAACGGTGTGGCCCGTGTTAATGTCAATTTTATGGGTAATCGCCGTTACAGTGCCTGGAAGAGTCTTCGTTCCAACCTTTACCCAATAATGCTTGCCCGGAGTCAGGACGGAATCGTCCATCCACAGGATCGTTGAAGCGAAGCTGTCAGCTTCTTGCACTTGATTATCCACCGTGAGCACGCAGCCCCGCGAAACATCAACTTCGCGGTCCAGTTGTATCGTAACCGGTTGGCCAGCATAAGCCGAATCCTGAACTTGGTCCGTCACCAAAATCCGCTTAACCTTTGCTTTCTCCCGACTTGGCAGAGTCATGACTTCGTCTCCGACCGAAATCTTACCAGCCTCGATCTGGCCCTGGAACCCACGAAACGTATGGTCCGGTCTGCTTACACGCTGAACCGGCATCATGAAAGGCTTCGTATCATCTGTAGTATGAACATCTATATTTTCCAAATACGGCAATAAAGCCAACCCTTCGTACCAGGGGGCATTCGGCGACTGGGTTGTGATGTTGTCCCCTTCCGTAGCGGATACGGGAATGACCTGAATGCTCTTGATTTGGAATTCGGCCGTCGTTTGGATGAACTCTTCCTTGATCGCCTCGAACGTCCTCTGATCGAAGCCGACCAGATCCATCTTGTTCACAGCCAATACGAGATGCTTGATCCCCATCAGGGCGCAGATCCGAGCATGGCGTTTGGTCTGGGTAATGATGCCTTTGGTAGCGTCCACCAGAATGATGGCTAGATCGGCAAAGGAAGCGCCTACAGCCATGTTGCGCGTATACTCTTCGTGTCCCGGTGTGTCCGCCACGATGAAGGAACGATGAGACGTCGTAAAATAACGATACGCCACATCGATGGTAATCCCTTGTTCGCGTTCGGCCAGCAAACCATCGAGGAGCAGCGAGTAGTCGATCTTGCCGCCTCGGCTTCCCAATCGACTATCGAGCTCAAGCGCGCGTTCTTGATCGGCGAACAGCAGCTTGGCCTCATAGAGCATATGTCCGATCAGCGTGGACTTGCCGTCATCCACACTTCCGCAGGTAATGAATTTAAGTAGACTCTTCATGTTAGAAATAGCCCTCCCGTTTGCGTCGTTCCATGCTTCCCGCCGCTTCTTGATCGATAACCCGACTGGTCCGTTCGGAAGATAACGCACCCAATGTCTCCTCAATGATCTCATCCAGCGTAACGGCATCGGACTCGACTCCGCCCGTGAGCGGGTAACAACCCAACGTGCGGAAGCGAATCTTCTTCATCTCTACCTTCTCGCCAGGCTCAAGCTTCATCCGCTCGTCATCCACCATGATGATATGCCCGTCACGATTAACGATCGGTCTTACGTCCGCGGAGTAAAGCGGAACGATATCGATGTTCTCCCGACGAATGTATTGCCAGATATCCTTCTCAGTCCAGTTGGACAGCGGAAAGACTCGAATGCTCTCTCCCTTGTTGATTCGCGTGTTGAACAGCTTCCACATCTCCGGACGTTGGTTCTTCGGGTCCCACGAGTGGTTCTTGTTCCGGAACGAGAAGATTCGCTCCTTCGCACGCGACTTCTCCTCATCACGTCTTCCGCCACCGAACGCAACCGTGAATCCGTATTTGTCCAATCCCTGCTTCAGGGCTGTGGTTTTCATAATGTCGGTATATGCGGAACCATGGTCGAAGGGGTTGATTCCTTGTTGAATTGCCTCTTCATTAGAGTGCACGATCATCTCGATACCAAATTCCTTCGCCTTTCGGTCGCGGAATTCGATCATTTCCTTAAACTTCCAGGTTGTATCGATATGCATGAATGGGAACGGCGGCTTCTCGGGGTAGAAAGCCTTTAGGGCCAAGTGCAGCATGACCGAGCTGTCCTTGCCGATGGAATACAACATGACCGGTTTCTCGCACTCCGCTGCTACTTCTCTGATAATGTATATCGCTTCAGCCTCAAGTTGATCCAGATGTGTTAGTTCTTGCATGGCAAGGCGGCCTCCTTTTAATCCTCACTAAAACCATCGTATTTATAAACTTATCCTATCAGATTCCATCTTTATTGCAAAGTGGAAAAAAGTAAAATTTATGATGTCTATGTATTGGATCGACAATATTCAGCATGGAGTAGCGGCTCCCTCCTAAATAAAATCGCCTAAACGAATGATTTTTGCTGAGCTGCAAAGAGAATCGGTTGGTTAACGATCTATTACAATCATGATCGAGGGCCATGGAATTTGGAAAAGCTGCCGCCTGTAAAGTACAGACAGCAGCTTCAATAGTTGCCTAGTTTTTTCAAAATGTCCTATACAATCACTTACATGTTCCAGATCCGGGACAGAATCACTGCTGCTTCAGCGCGGGTCAATGATTCAGTTGGTGCGATTTTGCCATCTTTGCCGTTGACGATTCCGCTTCCTACGAGGGAAGTTACACTATCCACCGCGTAAGCGGAAATGCTTGCAGTATCGGAATAAGGAGCCAGATTCCCGCTGCCGGCAGATTGCTTGCCAGCTGCTTTTAGAGCTTTCGCTGTAAGAACCATCATGTCTTGACGGGAAATGCTGCTGCTTGGTTTGAACGTGTTGTCTTCAAATCCAGAGGCGATTCCCCGCTCCTTGGCAATGGCCACGGCCTGTGCATAGTAAGCGGTAGGCTGTACATCGCTGAAAGTTGCCGTGTTCGTGTCCTTGCCCTTCAATTCAAGGGCTCTCACCAGCAAGGTGATAAAGTCAGCTCTCGTGATGGAAGCTGCAGGAGCGAAGCTTTCATCCGATATGCCTTTAATAATATCGCGAGCTGCCATTGATTCAACGGCTTCTTTTGCCCACAGGACATGCTGTACATCGGCAAAAGACTTCGTTACGTAGGCTACGGCATATGTGCTGAATTCCGTTGTCTTGAACACAACCGATCCGGATTTAGCATCATATCGTCCGTTCGGTAGGACTGCTGCCTTTCCTTGACTGTCAATATTCAGGATCACCAATTGATGTGCATTGGCAAGTTCTTGGCCAGCAGGTGTGTACGGAACAGATACCGTTACAGGCGCCGCTGGATTATTCCAAGCCAGCACACGGTCCCCAGCTTTGATGCTAAGATCGATTACCGGACGGCTGCCCACTTTGGCGCGTACTTCTGCGTTCAAGCGATCTGCCAAGACTTTGCTAATTTGAATAGAGACTTGGTCCGCTTGTTCCGTAATGTTAGACAGCATGTTGGATGGAATTTGAAGTGCTGCATAGTCTGTCTTAAGTACAAACTCAACATTATTATTGCTCTGCAGGTTTGAAGTTGGCAGCTGCACCACATAGGATTGGGCATTCGCCTGCTTGGGTACTTCGATAGTAACCTGTTTCTTGCCATTTGCACCTGGGGAAGCCTGTTCAATCGCTTTATTCAGGCTGTCGCTTGAAATGGTTGCTGTGGCTGTTCCATTTTCGACTTTCACTACCGGCACAATTGCCGAGTCGCTGCCTGGAAGCTGTGGTTGCGGCTGCGGAGTAATCCCGGAGTTCGATCCGCCATTGCTGCCACCATTGTTCCCTCCACTGTTGTTGCCTCCACCGTTGTTGCCGCCACCGTCGTTTCCTCCTGAAGAAGGTTTGCCCGTGAGCGTCAATTCACCAAATACGGACGTATCCTGGTAACCTTGACCGGATGCATCATTCCATGCGTTTACGCTGATTCTGTTGCCGTCTTTGGCATCATTAATCTGCGCATCAAATCCGATTTTGGCATTATTCGCAGGCTTCACCTTTTTGAATGGAATTTTCATCTCGACCGTGTAGTTGGTATCCGCAACAGAGACTTTGGAATCGAAACCTGCTGCGATTTCCGCAGGATTAAAGGTAGCAAGGTTCTCGAAATTCACTCGGTATTGTCCATCATCATCCTGGAAGCTGGACGTTTTGGCGTTATTTTCATCGACGAATACCTCAACGGAATCCTGCTCCCATACATTTGGATTGGTCTTGTTCAGTTGATCGTCTTTCACTTGAACGAGCACATAGAGGTTGTCGTCATCCCACAGTACTCTTGCCGTTCCTGTTGCACCGGACCACGCCATTTGCTTCGTATCCAGCTTCAATTCAGGAGCTTTGCTCCATATGCTGTCTACAGAACCATCAATGGATGGTGTCCCATAGAGGGCACTTGATTTCTTGTAATCAAGCTCTTCGGGTGGATGTTCTGCCAGGTACTTCTCCGGATCAACGACCCCGTAGAAGGCCTCTTTGGCTTGAAAATCCTTGTCGAACAAGGTTGGATTCTGCTCGGCTCTCCAGCTCGTGCTGTCATTCAATCCCCAGAAGGTCACACGCGGAATATGCTCGCTGTTCTCCTTATAGAGATCCATCAATGAGGCATACAGATAAGCCTGCTGCTTCGCTTCTTTTTCAGTGATTGCAGAGTTGGTGCCTGCCATAATGTCCAATTCGGTGACACTAACTTCTACACCCAAGGAAATAAAACGTTCGAGTGACATCTTCACATTGTCCAATCTCGTGCCCAGATTGTAGTGGGCTTGCATGCCGATGCCATCAATCAGTTTCTCGCCAGGGTGATCTTTCTCGTAATTTTCATTGATCTCTTTCACCATGCTGTAGATCGCTGTAGATTTATTCTGGTTGTCATCATTGTAGTCATTGTAGTAAAGCTTGATATCCCAGCCATTCTCGTCAATGACTTCTTTGGCTGCAAGGAATGCCTCCTCAAGAAAGTCAGGGCCGATGGCCTGTAACCAGCCGGAATTACGCAATGCATTTTTCCAGTCCTGGGGATTAGCCGGGTTATCGTTCACGGCTTCGTTGACAACGTCCCAGGAAATAACCTGGTCACCAAAGTGTTCAACGACCGTTTTAACATGTGTTCTCAGGTTCGTCAGAGCTTCTTCACGGCTCAAAGGCTCGCCGTTTGCTGCCGTATGAAGCCATGTAGGAGACTGCGCATGCCATACGAGCACGTGACCGTGCAGATCAAGGCCTGCATCCTGTACTCTTTGGACAAGAGCATCTTCTGCTGTGAAATCAAATTGTCTGTCCGCGTTATATGCATAATCCGGCTTCATATCATTCTCAAACGTGACGACATTGTGATGCTTCGTCAGCAGCTTGAGCCGGGTCTCGTCAAAGGTCGCCGGATTAACAATGTTTCCGATCAGGAAATCACTCTTGTAAACCTCCTTCAGATCAGGAAGGTTTTCTTGAATCGGAGGCGCAGTAGTTACGGGACCCACATATTTTAGAGCAAAATCATCCAGGAAAAAGGTACGGTTCCCTCTATCGTCATCTGCCGTTTCAATATACGCATTGAGTATGCTTGGAGTCGTCGTGAGTGTATACTTCCCTGTTAGATGTACCCACTCTTGATTCGTAACGGTTGCATTTTGTGAAACGTTCGCAAAGCCGCTGTCCGCATATTGAACACTGATACGAAGTGTTGTAGGCGCTTGGCCTGGTGCCATTTTCACCCATGCAGACAGCTCATATTCGTGATTCTTCGCCATTTTGCCAGCAGCATCAACCAAGGCTGCATCATATTGTGCCGTAGTCGTTACAAGCAAGCTTTGCTTGCCTTCAGGTGAATGATTATCTTCTTGGGAGAGGACTACCGTTTCGCGGCCATTGCGTGCTTTGAATCCATCCAGACCGCTCTCAAAGTCTGCAGTGATTCCTGTTTTATCCACAATCTCTGGTGCGGTTTCACCAGGGGTTTCTTCCTGGGTGATCGTGATATCCCCGATATAGAATTGCACACCTTTCCCTGCATCATCGGATTTAATCCGCAGAGCTGTCTTGTCCACACTGTTAACGGAGAGATCAGCGGTTAGCGTAATGCCTTGGCCGGCTATAAAGTCAGCAGAGCTAATTCCAGTGTATGCCTCAGATCCATCAACGCCCTTATTGCTTACAATTTCCAGAACGGCTTTCCCGTCTGCAGGTGGGTTGGCATCAGTATCGACATAAACGGAAGCGGTTACAGAATACTCTTGGCCATTGGTCAAACCAAGATCTGCGAATGCAAGATCCACGCCATCATAGTTTTTGGATCGGTTACTGACTTTTAGCGCTGCTCCATCATCATTGCCCTCAAATGACTTGCCTGTGACAGCTTCCAGCTGGGCATCGCCGGATTGAGTTGCCTTGCCTTGACCATTCTGGAATGTTTCCTGATAGACGATCTGTGAATCAGATGATACTGAATCTGCTGCACTGACTGTCGGATCCGTCAAGCCGCCCGGAAGAAGCAGAGCCGCTGCGAGTAACCCGGAAACGACCTGCTTAAATGATTTCCTCATTCGAAGCCTTCCCCCCATACCAAATTTTTTATAAACCATGTAAAGCGCTTACATAATTTACTGTAACCAGCCTCCTTTCACCCCAGATAATACCACTTCATGGAAGAGAATTCTTACTCCAAATTAAAGGGGAATCCTAGATTATTTCAGAACTATACCAATTCTGATACGGGTATGGTCATGCTTTTCGTTTCGATAATCAGGCAACGGCAGATAGACTCGAGAAGCTATATAAGCTGAAACGGTAATTCATTACTCGTCACGAAATTGTTATGTTCAATATCATGATCAATCTCTATCAAATACATAAAATCCACAGTCAAGCGTTTCCGTGAATTCGATGCTTGATATATCAGTTTAAGTGCTGGATAATACCATTAATATACAGACAGTCACTTTTGAGAATTAAGGGGGGGCAGGACATAGAATGCAGGAATTTGTATTTAAGAAGGGTTATAAAAACAATGAAGTCCTTCGAAAGAGTTTCTTTGAACTTGCTGCTAACACTTTTGATTTAAAATTTGAAAATTGGTACCAACAAGGGTTTTGGGGAGAAGGATACATACCTTTTTCATTTGTAGATGGAGACCAAGTTATTGCCAACGCTTCTGTTAACATCCTTGAACTCATCATTCACGGGGAGAAGAAAAAGGCGATTCAAATCGGCACGGTGATGACACATCCCGATTCTCGAGGGAAAGGACTATCCACTCGTTTAATGAACAAGATCTTAGAGGAATACGACAACAAGTATGATCTCATGTACCTTTTTGCCAATGAATCAGTGCTTGATTTTTACCCCAAGTTTGGGTTTAAACCGGTGGAAGAACATCTTTTTTCAACGGATTATATGGCAAAAAAATCACCCGAGCCTGCGAACCTTCGGAAACTCGATGTTACTAACGCGGAGGATTTACGCCTTATCCTTAAATTTGCATCCGAAAGGCTACCTGTTTCGCAACATTTCGGAACCGCCCAGACTCAAGGCATACTCATGTTTTATTGCCTGAATGTGTTCAGTAACGATATCTATCACTTGGAAAATAAAAATGTCATCGTGATTTATCAGAAGGAAGACAATAATATTGACCTCTTCGATGTTATTGGTTTAAACGAAATCCATATGACAGATATTTTACATCAGATTGCAGATGAGGATACAGAGAAAATAACCTTCCATTTCACACCAGATGCAACAGAACATCTCGTTCTAAAAAGTACCCTCACCAATGACGGCTTATTTGTAAGAACCCCTGGTGATCATCTCTACCCTGTGCAAGTTAAACATCCGATTACTTCGATCGCTTAATGACTTATGTAATAATGCCCACCTCTAGCTACACTTTAATAAGATCAAAGAGGAGCAGGATTCCCTGCTCCTTCGCTATGCGAAACTTCTTTCTCTCATCAAACGTAATTTCACAAGGTATAATGCAATTAGCTGACCGTTCAGCATGATCTCATGACCATCATAATGAAGGAGGGGACATTCGTGGCTTTTATCCCGTTAAACTGTCCCAATTGCAACGGAAGAATTGAATACAAAGAGGGTGAGATATTAAAGTGTCCCTATTGTGAAACAGAGCTTTTATTGAAGCAAAATCATGTCTATTACGTGGACCAGACCATTAATCACTACCACGGAACGCCCCCAAAAACAGCACCGAAGCTGAACGTCTCTGTAAGGCTGCTGCTGATATTGATGCTGCTCCTAACCGGGGCCATCGGTACTTATTTTTATTACAGCGTCAGCTCTACTCATCCACAAGCAGAAGCCAATCTGCCTGTGCGGAAGATGCCTGAAAGCGAGGTTCTGCTCTCCTTTTTGCGAGATATCTTCGATAAAGGGTCTGCCCTGCCGACAGAGGAGGAATTGGCTCGCCTTCGTTATTTAACCGTAGAATATTCGGAGAATGATCAGTGGAAGTTTACATATAGCCTCTCCGATCCCTTCAGCGACGAAAAGGCCGAGAAAATCACGTATGTTACTCAGGACAAGAAACTGAATAGCCAGCAGATTGATCAGCGAGATTTTGAAGCTTTTAAGGGACTGACGGCATTGGACCTGACGAACACCTACGAAATCTCCCAGTCGAACCAAACCACGTTTGCTCATATGTCCGGATTAAAAAGCTATGGAGGTGCTTTTAACGAATCTTTCAGCACGTTTTCGGACTTCTTTGGTGACAAGTCCAAAGTTACGGAGCTTTCCACTCAGCTTCGCAGCAATCAGGAATTGGCCCTACTGCTGGAATTCCCTAATCTGAACTCGTTATCTATTACCTATGCGGATGAATCGGTAACGGATTTTTCTTTGTTGAACAAACTGCCACTCAAGTCCCTGTCGCTCACCTATACCAATGAATTGGGATGGTTGTCGTCTATGACTGGGCTGACTTCCCTGTCCATCAATTACAGTGAAGCCACAGACCTGCAGCCGCTGTACGCCTTAACTCAGCTTCAAGAGCTCCGGCTTTCTTATTTAACCAACGTAAAGTCCATCGACTTTGTGCAAAATATGCCTGCTCTACAAAAGCTAGATATTGAAAATGTAAACTTCTCCAGTCTGGAGCATCTGACCGACAAGACTTCCATCACGAAACTACGCCTGGCTTCTTTAAGCAAGCTCAGCTCAGTCAAACCCATCAACAGCCTCTCATCACTGCGAGATTTAACGCTGTCCGGTTATTACGAGAATACAGAAGTGCTGACACTGCCAAAAGTAGAGCGGGTGGAAATTCCAAGCTCCTTTCTTCCCGGGCTGAAAGCGCCCGCCGCGACCAGTCTGACACTCCGTGGCGGAAGTGGAGAGTTGAATTTGGCGGCGCTGGGGAAATTCCCGAAACTTAAGCAACTCTCCCTCTCGGAGATCGATGAAATAACCCGTTTTAGCGCCTTAGACGGCTTGTCCAACCTAGAGACCCTGAACATTTACGACTCTTCACTATATAAGGAGAGCGATGCTTTATTTCGTTTGAAGCAGGTCAAATCTCTGACGTGCTCTGAGTGCAGGCTGAACTTTGAACAAAAGGCGGCCGCGGAGAACAGCGTGCTTGAGCATTTGACCTTAGAGCAGCCATATTTCAGCATAAACAATACCTCTGTTACTGAAGTTGATCAAATGATGCCTTACTTTGCCAAACTGTCCGCTCTGCGTTCCTTCACCCTGCAAGACAGCAATTTGGCTTCTCTCGAATTCATGAGTAACTGGCAGGCCATAGAAGAGCTTCATCTCGAGAACAATGCCATTTCCAATATCGAGACCCTAAGCCAGCTGCCTAATCTGCAAAAGGTATATCTATCCGGTAATTCCGTACAAAACAAATCCGTGCTTGGTACGGGTGTGCACGTATATTAGTTACCGCCTGGGATGATGGGGATGTTTAGACTAATGTAGTTAATGAAGTAAAGAGGAGCAAATGCTCCTCTTTACTATTTTCGCTAATAGTCCTAAGTGAAGGCCTAAGCTCCAATTCGTCAAAATGCTTTGAATTTGGAAAGTTAATAGTCCAATTGACCGTCATATATTAGAAGGAGAAGGGATGAGAATTTTGTATAAATTCTCATCCCTTCTTATCAACATCGCCACTGACTCCACATATACCGTATGCCAATCAAAAGCAGAGTTTTGTAGAGCCTGTCACAGTCGGCTAAAGCCTTGATATACTGGGGACGTCTTCAAATTATGTTCGTTTAAGCTTATTCTATTGATTTAGAAGAGGTTTTTTCACCAATTTCACATCAGTGATAATTTTATTACCCCCTCACCGTCACTCTTCTTCCAGTTCAATTGCCAGCATCTCTTCCCGTTCCAGGTCAATGACCTCTGTAATCTCCCGATAAAAGGCAGAGAATAGTTCTATGTTATTGATGATCTTTTCTAAATATTTAGCAAGTAGATAAGCATCGGGCACCGTTGATTTAGAACTCATCTTTGCTCTAAACAGATTGGTTAGTTTGTCCTTCACAGCCTGTTCTGTCACAGCCTTATTCGGGTCCAAAAAATCGCTGATTACGTCCTGCCGGATTGTTTCGTACAAGCTGGAGTTAATTCTCCCGGACCAACGGTCGTTCAGTTCGAAGAGCGATACAAAATTTGCCACTCTGACGCGGTCGTTCACCTTATCTCTTTGCACACCTACAATGATCTTCTCGTCCGGCTCGGTTTGATCAAGTTCGATCGTAATTGATTCAATACCTGGTCGATGGTAAGGAAGAAACAAAAACGCAAGCTGACCAGGTTCTCGATGAGCCTCAAGCGGGTCCTTTGCGCGTTTCATCGTTTGGTTGCATATCTTGCAAAGCGGGATTAAATTATCCGACGACACGGAGAGCATCGGATAGATAGACTTCGTAAAATAATGATCAAGGTCTGCATGCCCGTCCTCGCTATCAACCTCTATCATTCCCAAACATGCAGGACATACTTGATTGAATTGATTATCTCTCTTCCGATTCGCCTCAAAGAAACCTCGACGCACATGACCACGCTGTAAGTTCGGGTTTGCAAGCCCAATCATCCGAAAACCCTTAGAACCTCCTAAAATATCGTCATATAGCGCTTCGAAGAGGGGCTTAGCAATTTCCTTCACCTTGGCAGGCAGCCCTGGATATGAAAATTGGTAATCGGCTTTTCCAAGCTGAACAGCGAATGAAATATCTGCTTTATAAGAATCATAGAGCAGTTTTCGTTGTGGCTGACTTAGAAAATACAGACCGGTCAGTCCCTCTCGGATTGCTTTATAATCGAGAAACCACTCTACCCCTAGTCCAGCGAACTTAATATCAAAACAGATACGATCAAAGGATGGACTCAGATCGGTCGCCGCATAATCTAGAACCTTTTCGATGAAGAGACACACAATGTCAAGATCGTTGGCACAATTACTCTTGTTCGTCTCGAGTAAAATTGTCGTCTCCCCCCCTCTGCCGATGCTCAAATTGCTCTATCTGGCTGTGGATGCGAAAACGATAATAACCGGGTCCGACCTTCTTGGCAAGCTCTATAAGCTGGTCCTTGTTGTCCGACAAAAACTTCTCTTTTAAAAGTCTTCTTGAATATTGTCCAATCGGAGATGTAACACCGAAAATGCGTTTGGAGATATCAACACGATTCGCCGCAAAGGTCGAGATCGCCAAGGAAACAACCTGGGTTCCCTGCTCCTTCGTCCGTTCTAGCAAGTAAAGCTGATCAGGATCAACATCTGTTAACAGCAAGGTGGAGTGGGTAGCTATTAAAAACTCATTATGAGTCGTCCCTTCAGGCGTAACTGATAGCTGATGCAGTAGCTCCACAAATTGCTCATTCCACGACTCGTTGAGATGAATGTCTGGTTCGTCGAAAAGAAACAACGAGTCTCCGCTCGGATCGGATCGGGCCAACAGGACGAGCCCCAATCGACCTAACCAAAAATACTCTCCGTCGCTCAGAGCTTTCTCAAATAACAACCTGTTTGATTGCTTATGTTTAAACACTAAGTGCGCATCTAACAGAAGCCCTTCCCGCTTTGCGATGAGCAACATCGTCAAAAGTTCGAAAGGGTGTGTGTCCAACCCAAGGCCAAAACAGTGATACGCATTTTCTTCCTGCTCTGTTATAGGGAAATAAGCCACTCTTTCCTTATGAATCGTTGCGGTAAATAGGTGATCCGATAACGACTCCTTTTGGCGGGAGATGCACCATGCGTGTGATACACCTTGGTCACCGGACTGTTCACTATGAGTGCTCATCCAACGGATCAACGGCTCGAGACGCATAGAACGTGGTTTTATCTCAACGTATTCCTTCAGCCGCATCTCATCAACGACAAAGGTTACTCCGATAGGTACTATTCCACCGATCATATCGAACAGCTTCTTTCGGAGCGCAATATATGAATCCTCAAATTGAGACTCTTCATCGGAATTGATCGAGGGGATCGCAGCACAAAGACAGAGTAGCACCAATGCTGATGTCTTCCCGTCAATAAACATATATGAAGCGTCTTCATATAAGTGCTGTAAATTAACGAGTGACTGTTCAATTTCCAAAAGATTAAGATCGTAATCCTGTTCTTCTTGGGCCCCGAGACGGGCATCGTAAATATCGCTCTTAATTGAATCTACAGGAGATGTAAGCAGTATTTCCTCGAACCCGTTTGTCGGGCCTGATGCGTATCCGATAATACGGCGCGGATGATATTCCCTGTATTGGCTGAATGGTTGTTTCCGCAAATCAAGGCGCGTCTTCTTCCCTTCCACATTCGTGAAATCCACCTGCAACCTTGATTCCAGATCCGCCGAATCGCTGCCGTCATTCGGGCGAGCCGCGATTGTAACCGGCCGGCCGTCAACATCCATCGTATACACGACTTCGAAAGCAAAACCTGGCGTTTCATCCTGCAGCATCCGAGTGAAGATCAACCCGATCGCTTCCAAAAGCGACGACTTCCCGACTCCGTTACGGCCGATGAGAAACCGGAATGGATCTTGACCGACGCTTCGCTCTACATTCTTAAAATCGATCCGAAACTCTTTCAATTGCTTGTACTCTTTAATATAGATCGATTGCAATCTCATGCCGTTAACTCCTTTTCAGCCGTTCGGCTTTCTTCCACAATAGAATCGTGACAGGCTTCTGCGTCTGAATAATCCGTTCGTTCTCGTCAAATTGTTTTGGATAAAGCATTACTCCAGATGAAGTTGATTCCAGTAAGCCTAGTGCGTCGAAGAGCTCCGTCATTTGATTTGCTTCCTGGACTCCAAGCTTCATTTCTTCCCCAAGCATCCTGTTCGCCCGTTTCGCAGCTTCGTGAATGGCTAAAGGCTTCTCGGATTCCATGTAAACATCTAATAGAAAGTTTTGCTGTCTCGAGAAGTGCTCTCGCAACACTTGCAGTACTGATGATAGTTCAGCCTCCGCTCCGGCAGTCTCTGAATCAAGAGCATCAGGATCTCGACCATTAACGTCGGGCCTTATTTTGTGATGGAGCTCATACAGATCCTCCATCTCGTTGTGGAGTTGCTTTTCAAGCTCAAATATTTCGTAAAGCAGTCGACTCGGATCAATGTTTTTTTTCTTGGGTAATAAACTTTGCTTATAGACCGTCGCACCTAACTGACACTCGTTCTGTTTGATTTCCTCAAGCGAAACTGTCCATGCATGACCACCTTCAGTATCCGGTACGGCACCGGAGTAAAGATATGTCCTCCATAAAGTAACGAGCTTGTCCCATAATTCCTTATCCGTACGTAAACGAATCGCTTTTTGCTCAAAATCATAATACAATACCTCCCCAGCGAGAATCACCCCATCTCTAGGACGAGTCAGCAACAAAATAGAGGTTTTCATGGCAGTCCCTGGGAAGAATCCAGATGGGAGGGAAACAACGCTATTAAGTTGATACCGTTCGAGCAAATGCATTCGAAAAGACACATCGTAACGCTGGGTGCTGCTTAACAGCCCTTCCGGTACGACAATCGCGCAATGGCCGCCTTTTTTCAACAATGCTAACGAGAGCTCGATGAATTGATAACTTCGTGTACCTCTCTTCGAGTAATCCCCCATTGAATACCACATCGGCTCTGTAACCCAATCAGGCTTCTTCGTAAAAGGTGGATTGCAAATCACATAGTCATATCGCCCACGATACTCGCTTGGTAGGTCTAAACTGTCCTCATTATGGATCCAATCATGAGACACTTTTCGGAACAGCATGGTTACTTGTGCAATTCTAGCAAACGAAGTCATGACCTCGAAACCATCAAAATTAGCATTTTCAAACTCTCGTGTGTGTAGCTCATCCCATAAAGAAGCTAACAATGAGCCAATTCCGCATGCTGGATCGCAAACGTTCAACCGACTATGCCGAATCGGGTTAAACTCTGCTAGTAATTTTGCCATCGTGCTAGCAAGCAAATGAGGCGTAGGCACAAAGCCATGCTTGTTACCGATTGCTCGATTTAGCAATGCATCATAGAATACCTCGGTCAAGGTATCATCAGAAACCCAATCAAGTGCTTCGTTCAAAAACATTACTAGCTGTTGTAGTGTCTTGATATCAAAGGGAAAATGAGAGGGAGGAATGTTTGATCCATTTGGTGTAAACCTTAACCGCTTTTCCATATACTCATCAATTGCAAGTTGAAATTCCCCGATCCGAATAAACTCCATCAAGTCATACCATGAATAGTCATTGCCTTCGAAGCTCTGATGCAGTCTTAAAAATATGAGGTAAGATAAGTGCTCAAACACCATAATTGGATCAGACAACCCACTGCGATTAGCAATTCTCCACAACTCATCTGCTCGACGATGAATATCTTTTTCCGTTATCATTCGATTTCCTCACCTCGTCCATCTATCATATCTGTTCCAAACATTTTTTCCATATAGTTTTCATATAAAATGTTAAGTTTATGTAGAGAGTCCAGATTCGTATTTGCCATCTGTTCAGTCGCCCTCGCAATTGCTGCATACTCTTCTTGTTCATTTTTTGATGGAACTACAGTCGGAAGCTGCTTGATCATATCTGCAATGCGTCCACGATCTCGGTATTGGAACAACGCTTCGGCACGCTGATAATTTTCCTTAATGTATGCAGCTAAAAACTCCGAGGGAATACCTGGCAATGGTGTGACTTTAATCCACTCGTTCGAGATGACGACTGGACGTTCCCATCGATGGACGAGTACCGATCCTTCGGTCCGCTCGTTTGCGTACCGATACCACAAAATATCTCCCGGCTCGGAAAACACACCTGAATAACGGGTCCTTTCAATGGGATTGCTTTGTACCACCACTGATCGTGGCGCCTTCCTGAATGGATCAGGCCTTCCCTTCCAATACCAGATACCTTCCTGCAGGATATGTTCAGGAATCTGACGGCCTACCTCGACGTGGTAAATCCAATCACTTAGTTTGCTTCGGGGTTGATACGTAGACTCTTTTAGAATGATCGTATCATACTGGGCCTTTATATAATCGGACAACATGGTAATCAGCCGTTTGCGGCTTTGCTGTATCTCTTCCAGCTTCAATAAAAATTTGACGATATCACGCTGTATAATCGACGGAGGCAACGGGATGGGCCAGCTCTTCAATCGTCGCTGACTCCATCGGCCCGCCTGCTTCATTCGGTACCACCGCAACACATAAAACAAATACTCCGGCAATACGTCGCTTACATCTACACGTATACCACAGATTGTAATCTCTGCGAGTGCAGCCCCCTGAAGAAAGCCAACGCCGCGTGAATGTCGACCCAAGGAAACGAGAATAGTGCCTTTAGGATAAAGAATGTACTCCTTGTTTCTTTCTGCATCTTCTAGAAGCAGATCATCATCAGTGAGCATTGGATCATCAGCCAAGCTTCGGTGTCCAACGATTTTCTGCTCCCCTTGGCGCCCCACATAATAGCGATTTCCGGTGTTCGCTCCCATTGTGACAATTTCACCGAGCTGAACCTCCCGCCAACGACTTCTTTTCATGGCAACAATCCCCTAGTAAGAAAGTATATAATCAGCATTACCTCAGATATCTCGAACCCTTATCACCTACAATCACGTTATTACACAGGAAAAAATCAAGCCAAAAATGAAACGAGGAACATACATAAATGCAACATTTCACGATTCAATTCGCTCTTGTTTTTCTCGCAACAAATTCCCAGTTCAACACATTAGTTCATATGTTTTTCTTTTTCTTCTAAAATTAGAGCCAATAACGAACTCTCTTCGTCGAACTCTTTCCGCTGGCAGTATCATGGACTTTATCATAACGCTAACCTTCTAGACTCACCATGTGACCTAATAAAATCGCGAATTGCATCGGTCTTTCTAGAAGCTAACATTGGCCGAGCAGGAGTGATCAATAACTCTAACCTGCTCAAGGTTTCTCGACATGAAGACGCAAACGTCCTCAAGATTCAACCCGTTTTGGAATATTCCTGACTTGTCACCAATCCAAAAACCTACTAATCAGAAGAGCATATCGATTAGCATCATCGACGTATAGCTAGCACTATCCTCATCCTTAAACCAAAAACTCAGCGAAATAGTCCTGATAGAAAACAAGCAGTTGCTGAATTGACTGCATTAAAATATGGTAGAGCTAAACCCGCAATACTTCAACCCCTCTACGAAGTATCGATCAAAGGCCTGCACACATCCGAAAACGCCTAGTACAATTTGGGAAGCAAACGTATCGCTCACGGCGACCGCTCATGATTTCTATTCACGATTTCAATGTTTGTCTCGTGCGCGCAACGCACCGCTTCGATCAATTTTCCGGTTCAGTTAGAATCGTCAGTAACGGTATCCCTACCAAGTACTTCTCTTAATAATGATCTTGCCAGACCTTGAACAGTCAAATACCCTACGTTACAAGCCCGCCCGTTATACGCTGCTTGATAACCTTTTTAGGACTGTACATGCCTCTCGGTCAACAACACCATCCAAATACTATCAATTAGAGAACTTTTGAGGTCACCTCAGTTTAGTATTTCTATAAGTATAGAGACCGGATCTGACAAAATATGGTGGAAAACACATGATCTCAAGTTCTTTGAAATAATAATTGAAGCTCAAACTCACTAATACCTTGGTCTCAGATGCAATGCACTCTAAACCTTCCTCTGACAGGATTCGTGGTTAAAAAACCATTTCCTTCTCAACCTTATAATAATTCTTCCACGCAACATTCCATTCCCATTATGTATATGCTGAGAAACCGAGGTAATAAATCACCTCAGTTATGACAATTTTAATATAAAATAATTCTATTAAGAACGATTTTCTCTTTACTCTCTAATAGGTAATGAAGCCTGTACTAGCGATTTGCTTCGTCCATTCTAATGAATTCATAGTCTCACTCTAAAGTCAACTGGAAATCAAATAGCTTTCCATTAAATAAATAAAATACGCATTAAATCCACTACTACACTAGATATTCCCCATTTTTGCGATGAGCTATTTACTTAATGGAGCAAGCAAAAGGATTTAAACTCGCTATTCAAATACTATTGAAATTATAAAGTAAGCCATAATGAAATCTGATCAGATCATTCCATATTAAAAACTGTAAAGAATATAATAACCCAAACGATTGTTATACTGATCGTTTGGGTTATTTTCTTAAGGACGATATCAGTTTATTCAAAATGCGTCTTTTTTCAAGTTCTTTTAGGGAGACATCCGATGATTTTGCTCATTCATGTTGAATTTTCACACCAATTTTTGACAAGTGCTATAAAGCATTTCTATATCTCTAATCCAACTTACTATATTATCTGAAAAATTTAGAATTAATAAGGCTTTTAAAAATCAGATTTATTTCGCACCAACACTACCACACTCTCTACATGTGTGGTAGTGTTGGTGCGAAAAATCTTATGCGATGTGCCCCCATCAAATGAACGTCTGACTACCGGACTTTTACGGATTTATAGATAAAATGAACTAAACATTTTATCTTAATTGTATAAATTCTACGCCCTGAATAGAATAGGGGCTTCGGCTTAATGATTACAACTTATTTGCTACTTAAGAGTGCTTTCTTAATCAACACTACATCACTGCCCTGTCCAATGACATGGTGACACCTTGCCCATCTATGATCTTTCACGCATATCGAATTACAAACAATCCACTTTGAGAAGAGTCAAGACACTTCCGGACAGCTTATCTGCTCTTGAATATTCTTTCAATGTAATTGCTGATCCTAACTTATTTCTTGTAATCCAAGTTTTAGGATCAATAGATGAATACCCATTCATTCGAAAATTTGAAAGTAGACACTCATTGGCAAATGATTTGTTATGAATAGAAGCACCTAATTTCATGAGATTAATCTTGCCAACTAGATTCTTTGACATTCCAAGATGAGTGATTACACCATGTTTAGAACCAATAACAGCATAATTTCCTAAATGAAAATCGAGTATTCGAAACACGGCTACAAGCTTGGAAACCATAAATGCGTTACTGATTGCTTTGATTGTATCAAAATCAAATGGTGATGACATAGATATGGGTTTGACCATATGTTCAGGTAGAAGGAATTCTTTTGCAAATTGGGTTAGCCTCTACCTCAAGTGGCTTTCTAGTAGAATCTAACATATCGGTTCGGGAACATTCAAACTGCTGTCCTTTGTGGTTTAAGATGAAATGTCCGAGCTCATGGGCTTTTGTGAAATTAATTCTTCCAGCATTCTTTATATCCGTATTAACGAGAATGATTGTCTTACCTTCAGCTCGTATCAAGCTTCCCATGTAATTTGGATCGCCGTATTCCATCTCATCGTAGATGATATTGTGGCGATCAAATATTTGGTCAATAATCAGTGCAGGCGCTGTCGTAATACTGAAATCAAACAGCACCTGTTGAGCTTTGAGGATAGGTATCATCGATTTTATTTACCGAGTAATTCGGTTACTCTATTTTTGATTTTGGCTTTTGTATCTGCAATAATCTCGCCATCAGAACGAGCAGCAATATCCCAATCTTTGATATGAATGGGGTTTGCTGAAGGGAACTCAACCACATTATCTCCCCTTTCAATAGCACTAAATGCTTCTTGTAAAACAGCTTGCTTGAACTTCTCGTTATCCTGTTTTGATTGCTCAATTGATTTCTCCAAATCATCGCATAGAGCCATAAGTTGATTGATTTTTCCAACAATCCGTTTTTGTTCATTTTGTGGGGGAATTCCTACAACAAAGGAATCAATTAATTCTCTTCTAACACCACTTTGTCCTGCAGTCCGATCTGATTCTTTAATGACTTTGTTTTGTATTTCAGTTTCTTGTAAAAGATAATAAACAAAATCCTTTGATAATACAGTTTCATTTGGTGAAGCCTTCATTAATGCAACGTTATATGTCCCTTTTAGGCCTTTCAAAATTTGGAATATCGGAGGACCATACCTTCCTATCATCACATCATCTTCAGTAAATGGGCGATTAGCATATTCATTTGGTATAAATGTTGCATATTCGTTTGATTTAAAATCTCTAATCTGAACAAGTCTTGTATATCCCTCGCGAGGTTCATAGATAAACAAATTTTTGGGTGGTTGGCTACCTCCGATACACTCCATGACTTCACCCAACCTCACCCATTCCCAACCTTGTGGTAATTGATAAGAAATCTCATCATCTGTAATCGCTGGAAGTAACTTTTCTTTCTTGATTTTCTTCTCTTTAATCAACTTCTCTTTTTCAGCCTTTATCTTCTCCAATAACACACTTGCCGGTTCATCGTCCGGGTCCTGCGGTACTAGCTTACCTTGAACGGCTTCTTGGAGAATAGATTGCCGGAGAGTTTGTATTAATTCAACTTGCTTATTGTCCTCACAGAGCAATTTATCAAACTGTTGCTTAAATTTGTTGTACCATTTCACAAACTTATCCTGCTGTTCTAAACTCAAGTCGGGTATCTCTATTTTGGAAAATACCTCACCTATTTTTAGGTACTTCCTATTTGTCGTCCCTGTTGAAAGTCCATTAATATAATTGTAGAAAAAGGGCATTTGGAACAACAGCTGAATAAATTCAGGATTAGCTTTATCTAGTAAAATATTTGCTAATGCCATATTAGTTGATGCCAAACTATCTTGATGATCTTTTTTTGTGACACCAAATGCTCCATTTTTAGTATCCACTTTACACCACATTAGTTGATTTGGCTTTATCACCTGGTACTGCTTCATTGTTAATTCAGTACCAGTTACATTTTTTCTATTGACAATTCCTTGACCATAACTCTGAACTCCTGCAATTACATAGCTACCTTTGTCTTCAATTTGGATTAAGTTATTCTTTTCTATTTCAATTACGTCACCTAACTTCATTCATCAAAAACTCCTTTAGTCTATTTGCAATGTCAATAGATTTAGTTTTTGAATCAATTATCCTTCTTATAATCTCCTCAGATGAATGCTGAACACTTTCATCTTGAGTAGTCGGGTTCTTAATATCTAAATTGTAATTTCGTTTCTTTATTTCCTCGACGCTAACTTTCCAAGCAAATTCATTTTCAACTCGATCATTCCACCAGTTTTTTTCAAGATCAAACTCATTCAGTCGAATTGGCTTGGTTTTTGTATAATTCTTATAACCTTCAGGCAACGGATGCTCGAAGTACCAAATATTCTCCGTTGGTTTCCCTTTTTCAAAGAAGAGAAGGTTCGTGTTAATCCCTGTATACGGAGAAAACACACCATTAGGCATTCTTACGATTGTGTGCAGATTAAACTCTCCTAGCAGTTTTTCTTTAATCGCAGTTTTTACTCCTTCACCAAAAAGAAATCCATCAGGTAATACAATCCCTGCACGGCCTCCATCTTTCAATACATACATGAGCAAAACCATGAATAAGTCTGCTGTCTCTTTTGTCCGAAACTTCTCTGGGAAGTTCGTCTCTATTCCATCTTCCTCTATTCCACCAAATGGAGGATTCGTAACAATCACATCCACTTGTTCTATTGGTTTATAATCTCTAACATTTCTAGTTAACGAATTGTCATGCCTGATATTTGGAGTATCGATATCATGTAAGATCAGATTTGTAATCGCAAGCATATGTGGCATGGGTTTCTTCTCAATTCCCATAATCGTTTCCTGCAGCACCTGATTGTCATCAACGTTCTTGATCTGCCCTGTATTTTTAAAGTGTTCAATCGTGCTAGTTAAATATCCACCTGTTCCACAAGCAAAATCTAACACTTTCTCACCTAGAATTGGGTTGACCATATCAACGACAAATTGTGTTACTGGACGTGGCGTGTAGTATTCTCCTGCGTTCCCTGCGTTTTGAAGATCTTTGAGAATACTTTCATATATATCATTGAATGTATGACGATCTTCCTGTGCGGAAAAGTCGATCTCATTCAACTTATTGATCACTTGACGCATCAATGTACCAGACTTCATATAGTTATAAGAATCTTCAAATACAGCTTTCGCGATAAAAGCCTTCGGATCACTATATTCATCAAGAACCATTTCTTTCAATTCTTTGAACAGCTTATTATTAACGAAATCGAGTAACTCATCTCCTGTCATTCCCTCATCATTTGCTGCCCAATCGCGCCAGCGCAAACCTTCAGGAACAACCTGAGTATACTCGTCTCGCATTAACTCCCATTCTTCTTCCTTCGCATCGAACACCTTAAGAAATACCATCCACACTAATTGAGAAATACGCTGTGCATCGCCATCGACACCCGCATCTTTGCGCATCGTATCTTGAACTGATTTAATAACTGATGAAACTGACATGAATCATTCTCCTTCTGAGTAACCTATGCTGTATAAATCTCACTTTGCAATTCTTTGATTACTGATAAGTAGCCACTTTTCCCACCAAAACTCTTAACAATCTCAATGGGTGAACCGTAAGCTTGGAATTCAGGAATCTTCAACACTTCCAAATTTTCTAAATTCTCCAAACCTTCATCAGCATATTTATCCAACAGTGCCTCTAAAACCACTCTTGCGCTTCCGCTATACTTAGCAAAATAGTTTCGTTTCTTCACATTATTCGCCCGTTCTTGGCGAGTCAATGGAGGCATATCAAACGCCACATGGCAAATAAGATCAAATGGGTCTAAGTCTTTTCCTACTTCATCCTGCAACTCATCAAGTAAAATACCTTGCGATTCTAACTCTTTCAATATCGCATCTTTCTTGTCCGCATTATTCCATTTTTGCAGAAAATCGTTGAGAGAGTGATATTCATTCTTCACGTTTTTTTTCGTGTAGTCAATCAACGATTCGTTTATCAGTTTACCATCTTTGTCATAGTAGTACACCCGATGATTCAATACTTTGACTTCCACATTGTGGACGTAATATTTAGCTGGCGGATCATTAAGTATGTCACTTCCCCCAGCAGTTCGGTCATCACCTATTCCATCTCCGTAGCCGCTAGGTATTACCGTTTCACCATCATCCATGTCAGGATCGTCTGGTTCATCATTTTCAGGAGGTATATCTCCTGTCGGTGTCATCACCACAACGGGATCACCATCGAAATCCTTATCAGCAAATAACTTCGTTACATTTCTAAAGTCAATAATTGTAAAATACAATTTCCCATGATCTTCTCGAATTCTCGTACCACGGCCTATGATCTGCTTGAATTCGATCATGCTACCAATATTGGAATCAAGAATAATCAATTGGCACGTTTGAGCATCCACGCCTGTACTCATCAATTTACTCGTAGTTACTAATACAGGATAAGGTGAGTTAGGATCGATAAAATTGTCTAGTTCTGCTTTTCCTTCTTCGCTGTCCCCTGTGATACGCATGACATATTTTGCGTTTTTAGCGACCATATCAGAGTTTTCATTAACTAGCGCTTGTCTCATCCGTTCGGCATGATCAATATCAACACAGAAAAATATCGCTTTTGCCATACGTGAGTTATTATTCTTCATATAATCAGAAACCATTTTGGCAACGGTATTCGCTCTTTGTTCAAGAATAAGCTTTCTGTCAAAATCCTTAACGTTATATTCTCGGTCTTCAATCTCATGACCGTATTTATCCTTCTGTCCTTTCGTAGGACGATAACCTTCAACATCTTTATCGAGCGTAACCCTCACGACCTTATATGGAGCAAGAAATCCATCATCTATACCTTGCTTCAAGGAATATGTATAAACAGGATCACCAAAATACGTTAGATTTGAAACTTCCTTTGATTCTTTTGGAGTAGCTGTTAAACCAATTTGAGTTGCACCATTAAAATAGCTTAGTATTTCTCTCCAAGAAGAGTCTTCCTTAGCACTTCCTCGATGACATTCATCGATAACAATAAGATCGAAAAAGTCGGGGGAGAACTCTTTATACACATCTTGAAATTCCTCAGTACCAGTAATACCTTGATACAAAGCTAAATAAACCTCATGGGCTTTATCAACTTTCCGGTTTTTAATTTTAATCATTTTATCTCCAAAAGGGGCAAAATCATTCGCCATTGTCTGATCAACAAGAATGTTGCGATCTGCTAAAAATAGAATCCGCTTCTTCTTCTTAGACTTCCATAGACGAAATATAATTTGAAACGCAGTATATGTTTTACCCGTGCCCGTAGCCATAACAAGTAAAATACGATCTTGTCCTTTTGTGATAGCTTCAATAGTTCTGTTGATTGCAATTCGTTGGTAATACCTTGGGCTTTTAGAGCCTTGAGCAAAATAATAATCCTGGGTGATTGTTTCTTCAGCTTTTTGATCAATACCCTTAAATTGCTTATAGCGATTCCATAAATCTTCAGGCGAAGGAAATTGGCTAAGGGAGATCTCCTGTTCTACCATTCCTGATTGAGCGGTTCGATCATGTTCTAAGAAGCCGTCACCGTTGGAAGAATAGACAAAAGGAATGTCCAGTATCTCTCCATAGTTCAGTCCTTGCTGCATACCTGAACCGAGTGAATGCTTATTGTCTTTTGCTTCAATAATAGCTATGGGAATGTTGGTTTTGTAATAAAGAATATAATCAGCTCGTTTTTTATCTCCACGCGAAACCATCTTTTTACGAACGATTACTCTGCCATCTGTAAAAGTAACTTCCTCACGTATTTGCTTTTGTAAATCCCATCCTGATTGGATGAGTGCAGGTGTTATGTATTTAGAGCATATATCACGTTCTGACATGTCCTTCTTATTCATTGATAAACCCCCTCATCGATAAACACCTTATAATCAGTCCATTTAACTTAGTTCACAATCTATCCGGTGATCCTTTATTCGACAGATTATTACCTCCATTATATAACATTTCAATTAAACTTGGCTGTAAGCAGTTATATGTTTCCATGAAAAAACTCCCAAATTAGGGAGGTTGAGGGGCTGATGAAACTTCTGAATATTATTGTTGAAATCTTATTTCCACTAACAATGAGCAATTGCGTCCCTTAATTCTAGTAAAGGAAGGTTTACAGCCCAAAATGAATAAGAGTTCATCTTCATGCCTTTTAGCATAAAATTGATAAGCTTGCAAAGATAGACATCAAAGATGAACGCATCATGAAACAACTTTTTCAAATATATAACTTGAAGCTAGTAAAGATTGTTGAACTAAAATTCCTACAATAATCACTCGTTTTATTTAATAGGGTATGAAAATGAGTGGCTTAATTGCTAGTCCCTGCCCATTTTAGAACCGCCACCGACTCCACATGCACCGTATGCGGGAACATGTCCACCGGCGTTACCTCAACCGATCGATAACCGCCATCCTCCAGTACACGCAGATCACGTGCCAAGGTGCTTGGATTACAGCTCACGTACACCACGCGCTCCGGTTTCATCTCCAGAATCGTATCCAGCAAGCGTGGATCACAGCCCTTCCGAGGCGGATCGACGACGATGACGTCGGCTTCGATGCCTTGCTCTTTCCAGCGCGGGATGACATCTTCGGATGCACCGACTTCAAACTTCACGTTCTTCATCTCGTTCAGCAGCGCATTACTGCGAGCGTCTTCGATAGCTTCGGGCACAATCTCAACCCCGTACACCTGATCCGCATGCTGCGCGAGGAAAAGAGAAATCGTCCCAATGCCGCAGTAGGCATCAATAACGGTCTCTTTGCCACTCAGTCCGGCGTATTCTACCGTCTTCCCGTACAGCACTTCAGTTTGCACCGGATTTACCTGGTAGAACGAACGTGGAGAGATGGCAAACTGCACATCCCCGATATAATCGTAGATTACATCACGGCCCCACAGGACGCGGGTCTCATCACCGAAGATAACGTTTGTTTGCTTTTTGTTCACGTTCTGGCAGATGCTCGCCACATGCGGGATCGCTTCACGGATACTGCCGATCCATTCGTCCTTATGCGGGATATCCCGGCCATTGGTGACCAGAACAAGCATCATCTCACCTGTGCGGAATGCCTTCTTCACGACAACATGACGCAGTAGGCCGCGGCCTGTCTCTTCGTTGTATGCACTGATCCCGAGATGACTGCCGATCTCCTTCACTTTCGCTACCACTTCGTCGTTATGCTCATGCTGAATAAGGCAGGTTTCCATATCGATGATCCGATGGCTTCCTTTGGCGTAAAATCCACCCACCAGGCCGCCTTCGGTCACGCCGATTGGCACCTGTGCCTTGTTCCGATAACGCCACGGCTCGTCCATGCCCAAGGTAGGCAGCACACGAATGCCTTGCTCAGCATCTTCTTCGCTCATGACACCTTCCAGCCGAAGACGAATACGATTGCTGCCGTTCCCTTGTTCTTCCGAAATAGCTGGTTCAGCTACCTGATCCGCATTCTTTTCGCCTGCATCCTCCACCATCACGTTCAACTTCCCGATCCGCTGCAAATTATCCACCACCAGCTGACGCTTCCACGCAAGCTGTCCGGCGTAGCTCATATGCTGGATCTGGCAGCCGCCGCACTGATCGTAGATCGGGCACGGTGCGGATACGCGATCCGGACTCGCCTTCACGATCTCTAACAGCTTGGCGTAGCCATACTGCTTCTTGGTCTTCATCACACGTACGCGGACGGTTTCACCCGGAAGTGCGCCCTGCACGAACAACGTGTATCCATTCGCACGGCCTACGCCCTCGCCGTCATGGTTCATACCAATGATGTCGATAACGGTTTCTTCGTTTTTACTGACTGGAAGTCCTTCAATTGGCGCGGATTCACGTCCACGTCCCTTCGGATGAACGGCAGAAAGAGATGCGCCTTGTGGCCGCACCTCTTTTCCTTGCTGACGTGTTGATGGACGAGATGATTTACCTGGCTGACGGGACGCCGTAGCGTTCCCTTGCCCCTGAGAGGCAGCCGAATTCCGGCGGTTTTTTCCACGACCGCTGCGGTTCGTATTAGACAACGTACATTCACTTCTTTCTTCTTATATATCACCCCACGCATGGGGAGTTCATTCCACTTCATCTTTTCAATTTCACCCTGAGATTATACGTGATCCCTTCGCGGTCGGCAACTGGAAAAACACACTGCCACCCGTGCCATCACACACTTCTCTTACCGAAACAGCTGCAGGTGGTGCTGCAGGTTCTGGAACGTCGCAGGCAATGTGCCGCCAAGCTCCCCATCCAGGTTTAGCTGCACGTATCCAGGTGACGTCACTTCCATATAATCCGTCTGGAAATGCAGCACTTTCTTATCATTCAGATGTTCACCACGCAGCGCGAGCGTTACGAGGCGGATCATATCGGCCAGGTTACATTTGCGCACACCGATAACATCAAACAGACCGTCGTCAATCGTCGCACCCGGAGCCAGCTTCTCGAAGCCCCCAACAGAATTGGTATTCGCAATGAGGAACAGCATGAATTCATCATGAATCTCTTCCTGGCCTGCCGCGCGGATAATCAGCTCCTGCGGAGACAGGCTGGCCATTTTCTCAATGCCCTTCATATAATAGGCGAGCTGTCCAATCATCGTTTTCAGACGGCTTGGCACCTCATATGTCAGTTCGGTCAACGAGCCGCCGCCTGCAATATTAATGAAATATTTATCATTAGCCTTACCCAGATCGAGAGGGCGGGTCTGCTGATTAATCACGACATCCACGTAATGTTCCCAATGTTTTGGAATACCGAGCGCACGCGCAAAATCATTCGTTGTCCCCAAAGGGAACACACCCAGCGGAGGACGATTCTCCCGCTCAGCCATGCCGTTAATGACTTCATATAGCGTTCCGTCGCCGCCTGCGGCAATAATCATGTCATATCCACGCTCGATTGCGAGCTCCGCTTCCCGGGTTGCATCTCCTTCACCCGTTGTTGCATGTACTGAAGCTTCAATTCCACCTTGATCCAAACGCTGCAAAACATCAGCCAGACGTTTCTTCATTTCTTCCCGGCCTGAGGTCGGATTATATATTAAGCGAGCCTTTTTCATCTCATACGCCACCTATTCCACATTATCCATGAGTCTGATCGACCTCATTTTCTTTCTACTTGCGAGCGTCCACAACCGGGGAACATTTTACATGATCACCCACGTCCGTTAATCCTGCCCGAATCTTCATCCATACCTATATCTATGCATAAGGAATTCCATCTGATTCCAAAGCCTTTATATTCTATCATATCATCAAATGCGAAGATGTCCTAGCCTGTAACGTATTTACGACTTCCGGCACCCCGGTGTCTTCTCATTTTACACAGCCATCGATTTTCTCTTCAACTGTATTTAACCCATTTCATAGACACCCATTCTGCCCGTCTGACAAGAATTTAACCTTCCCTTCCTTAGAAAGGGAGCACAAAGAAACGGCTCCGATGAACGAAGCCGCGTGTATATGAACGTTATTTTCCGCACTTAATATCCATTTAGAAGCCAATCCGCCTGCCGGCACGAAGCTGTTTATACCAGAAATAGACGGTGCAGCCCACACAGTAACCGAGCAATGCTGCACTTGCAGCAAGCAGGAGCATCCCGGAGAACAGATAACCGGCTACCTGCCAGCTCAGGGAGAATGAGACGAGAGCCAGCGACAGGAACACGACCGCCAATATATTATTGAAGCGCTGCAGCTCCACCGCCTGGGTTTCCGTACCTTTTTCCTTCAGCACAGCCTTCCCGATCCGGACAAATAGATTCAGCTTTCCGCCTGAGGCGAGCCCGATCATCTGGATGATCCATAACGCACCCAATATCAGCGGCGGATTAAACAGAAATGAGAGCAATACACACAGCACAATCCCGACCTGATTCGCTTTGACATAACGCATAGGCACTTCCCGCATCCTCATATCTCCTTATCCCCATTTTATTAGTTGGTTTTATTGTAGTCGGGATCGAGGTTTTGAGCAATAGGAAGAACTATTGGAAATGCAAATTTTCTTCATTATAGGATGGTAAAATCGCTTTTGAGCACATCCCAATGGGGCGTTGGAGTATGCGTCACCCTTTTCCACTCGGCAAATGCCCTTTCCATCGCCTCTATTTCGCCAAAAGAACCCGCTACCAGCTTATGCACCGGAAGAATGCTATAGATTTTCAGCAAAAGATACAGCAGCCGCTTATGCTTGCGGATTAGCTTCGCCTGTGCTTTCGGGATCATGGTGATGCCCATGGCCTCCAGTACAGTAATCCCCTCATCCAAGGCACCGATCATATGCAGGAGCTGCTCTTTGTTTCCCTCCAGCTTCTTCAGCTCTCGCTCTTCATTGAAACTCACCGCATTCAGCATCAAAATCGGGATGAGATGACTCTTCAGCCAAGCATCGATATCTTCAATCACATCCAGCTTATACTTTGCTTTTGCGAAGGCCTGATCGAGCAGAGGTTGAAAAGGAATCTCACCGTCCAGGGCGCCGATCACCATCAGTCCCTTCCCCCCGCCTATGGACAGCATCCGGTCTTTGTACCGCTTCCCACCGCCAACGTGGAAACCAAACGCCACTCTCTTATCCACCCGGCTGTTGTCTTCGAGATAGGTTTGCATGCTTCGCGCGTCCGCATTGTTGCCCACAATCACGATGTTGTGGCTCTGATTGTCAGCAAGAATGGGTAACACCGATGGAAAATCATTATATTTCATGACAACGAAAATGAGATCATAGACATCATCTGCTTTTAATTCTCTTGTTATACGAACTGGATCGACCGTTGTTTTAAATTGAAACACATGCCGAATGACAACGCCATCCCTCTCCAACTCTTCAGCCCGTTTCCCTCTAGCCAGAATCGTAACGTCATTTCCTCCACGTACCAGAACCTGGGCCAATTGACTGCCCAACACACCTGCACCAAAGACCAATATTTTCATTTGTTTTCCCTCAACTTTGTATTTTTATGAATAAACGTTGCTTTATCAACATTTGTTGATAAAATAAGAGTATCAAAGCAGCCACGGTGCTTCAATCGCTAAAATATCCATTTTCGTTGAATAATCAACGAAATGCTCATTATTGTTGAAAAGCGCAAGGAATTTATAGAGAAATGTATAGACTAGGCAGGGACATTAGGGACATGTAGAGGAGGAGCCATGGATAGACGCGTGCTTAAAACCAGAAAGGCCATCATGGAGGCTTTTGTGGGATTGCTGGAAGAGCGGGATTTCGAGCAAATGACCATTAATGACATCGCCGATCGGGCCAATGTTAACCGGGGAACGATCTATTTGCATTATACAGACAAGTTTGATCTACTGGACCGCTGTATCGAGACGTATTTGCAGCAATTGGAGGACACCTGCATGAGCGATCATTTTCCAACGCCACTGACGGCGAAGGACGCCCTGCTGCGGACCTTCCGGTATCTCGAAGAGCATGCGGCCATTTATACCACGCTTCTAACGAAAAAAGGGATTCCCGCATTTCGAAGCAAGCTGATGACACTTATGATTCAAGGCGTCGAGGAACAAATGAATGCGTGCGGCGTTCAGGGAAGCATGAGAAAAGAAGTCACTGTACAGTTTCTTGCTTCTGCTGCCGTGGGTCTCCTGGAATGGTGGATTATGAATGCCATGCCTTATTCTGCAGAGGATATGGTTGATCAGTTGATCGCGCTGCTGGAGCTCCATTTGAGCCTGCCTTCGTTGGTGGCAAAAGGTTAAGTACCTCCATAAAATGATTCCTAACAAACAGAAAAACCACGTCCAAGGACGTGGTTTCATTGTCTATACATTTATAGTGCTAAGCCTCTTCTCAAGAAGAGGCCTTACCCTCATTACATTTTGCCAACAAAAATTGAATTTGTCGTTCCAGCCAGTGCCCAAGCAATGGATGCGGCAGCAGCGTTTCACCACTGTACGCGTAATCCAGTTCCTTCAGCCTGCCCGGAATGACGTTCATCGTAAAATAACCTGCACTCAAAAACAGTGGCGCCACAATAACGCGGCTTCCCTGCTCCTGGCTCCAGTACTTCGCCTTGTCATACACACTCTCCGGATTGAGAAGTGCATAATCCGTATGGGCTACGCCACTAACCTCCTGCACTCGCTGTGCGAGCGAAGAAATGCCTTTTTCCCAGCGCTGACGGAATCCATCGTGGATGCTCCCATGCCCTACAAGCAGAATCGTCTCCTGCTCCGGATCTTGAGAGAGCGATTTGACTTTATCCCATACCATAACGGCAATATCCGGATCGTTATCCACAGGATAACCGAAGTGTACTTTTGCGTTTACCCGGAAGGGTTCCAGATCTGTTTCCCGTTCCGGTGCTTGCTTCGCACCGATCGCATACTCGATTTCATCCACATGTGTACTGCCGGACGAAACGAAAAGGGGTACGACCAGAATATCAGTTACACCCTGTGCCTCCAGTCGGTCGATACCGTCCTGGATCAGGCGTCCTTCCACAAGTTCAAGAAATGAAGCCTCAACAGGCAATGGGTCAGGAAGAGTGAGCCGGGAGACCGCGTCATCGACGGATTCTACCCAGGTCTGCTCCTGAGAACCGTGACTAATGATGAGCACACCCGGTTTCTTCATCTTAGCGACCCAGACGTTCCAATGTCATTTTATATCCATCATTGCCGTAATTCAGGCAGCGCTTCACACGAGAGATCGTGGCCGTACTTGCCCCTGTCTCCGCTTCGATCTGGTTATACGTATTGCCTTTGCCAAGCATGCGTGCTACTTCCAGCCGCTGGGACATGGATTGGATCTCGTTTACCGTGCAGAGGTCATCAAAAAAGACGTAGCACTCCTCAATATCTTTCAGAGTGAGAATGGCCTCGAATAGTTGTTCAATACTTTTATCATTTAGCTTTTTCAGCTGCATTTCATCATCATCCCCTAGCGGTTACTGTGTACCTTCATTGTACTCACCCTGAGTTGGTATTTCAAGCGTTAACGATTTCACGCACTACAGAATAAAAATACATGTTACCGCTTCCATTAGGTACTATTGTCCTCCACACGTGGACACTATCCGATATTACTGCGGTTTTTCCCATTTTTCACCTGTATATTCCCGATTGCTTACGTAGGGATTTAGCCCTCCTAATTGTTACAATTTTGTGTACAAGCTTCTCTTTTCTATGAATAAAAACCTCACTTGTCCCCTGCGCCCAAATCCGCAAATATCACGTTTTCCATGACACCCGCCTACGCCGTCTCTCCGCGAATGACATACAGTATAGCAAAAGGGAGTTCCAACTCGGTCTGTTATGCCCATGATCATTACAGCTGAAGGAACGCAATTCCGAAATCCAACATAGAAGGAACGTGATCGTTCATGCCACAGCATTATTATCATCGCCAGCCTGCACCACGGCAGCGTCCGTCTTCCTATTCGCACAGACAGGCGCAGACTTCTGCCTATATGCCGCCCGGTGCAGTACAGCGTTCATTGAATGAAACCCAGGTTCAGCCGATGTATCCAGGCGTAGAACCCTATTATCCGGGCTATGGTGAAGTGGAAGCCTCTGCACTTGTACCTTATGGGCAAGGCGCACCCGGCGGAAACTATTTGGGTGGCAGTGCCCCTGTTGTTTCTCCAGTTCCGGTTGAGGCTCCTGCTGCTTCAGGAAGTTCCGGGTTCTCGCTGGCCAATCTCGGTGAACTGAAAGGAATGATCGACCGCTTCGGCGGGATCGACGGCATCATGAATGGCATTGGAAAAATGCAAAAGGTCGTTGGCGGCATTCAACAAATGGCCCCTATGATGAAGCTTGTTATGGGCATCCTGCCTTTTGGTAAAGGAAAAGGCAAGAGCAGCAGTCCTGCAGAGACCGACTATGAGGAATATACACCACCTCGCCGCTCGCGGAAGCGCCGCAAGAAGGCAACAGCAACCCCACGCCGCCGCAGCAGTAACACGACTCGGCGCAAAACCAGTTCCACCAAGCGCCGTCCCAAAAGCAGTAAACGTTAAACACTTCACCAGGCACCTCCCTTATAGAAGGAAGGTGCCTTAACCTTGTTATGTTATGCTGCAATCCGCCCTAAGCCTTTCATCATTTCTGCCTCCTCACTAGAATCCAGATCTTTTTTCAGGAACTTACGTTCTTATTCCTGCAAATTGAGGTATACTGGGTAGTAGATAAAGGAGGCGGATTATGGAACTGTTTAAGGACAAATATACGCCCGCATTGATCGATCGAACCGGAGAACTATTGCACCAATTCTACCCCGCTCTGGACAAGGCGCACTTTCGCGACCTCGTGTTTGCCGAAGGCTGGGAGCAAGCGGAATTCAAGGCACGTATTCGCCGAATTACACTTGCCCTGACGGAAGTACTGCCTGATTCGTATGAAGAAGCCTTGCATGTGCTTGAACAGGCGGCGCCGCAGCTGCGCGGGGTTGAGTATTTGTTTGTACCTGATTTTATTGAAGTGAATGGTCTAGCGCCTGAGCACTATGAATTATCCATGAAGTACCTGACGGTCTTCACACCTTATTCCAGCTCGGAGTTTGCGGTACGCCCGTTTATTGAACGTTATCCCATCGAAACGATGAAACAGATGATGGAATGGACAAACAGTGAGAACGAGCATATTCGCAGGCTTGCCAGCGAAGGCAGTCGCCCTCGTTTGCCATGGGGTTCCAAGCTGCGAAGTTTGATTGCCGACCCAACACCTGCACTTCCCATTCTCCATGCGTTGAAGCAGGACGAGTCCCTCTATGTACGGAAAAGTGTAGCGAACCATCTGAACGATATCTCGAAAGACCATCCTGATCTGGTTCTGGATCTAGCCTCTACATGGCATGGTCAGCATCCGCATACCGACTGGATTGTACGTCATGCCAGCCGTTCCCTGTTGAAAAAAGGACATCCCAAAGCACTCTCTCTCTTCGGATATACCCAACAGGACGCCGTACATATTGGGCATCTTGAGCTTGCACGGGATACGATTGCGATCGGTGAAGAGCTGGAATTCACGTTCGATGTGGTTAATGAGAGCGGTCAGCCTCAGATGCTGCGGATCGAGTATGAGATCGGATATATGAAGGCAAATGGCAAGCAGGCACCGAAACGCTTCAAATGCTCGGATAAAATGTATCCCGCCGGGAGCAGCAAGGTAGCTACGAAGCAATCGTTCAAGGTAATTACAACAAGACGTTATTATGCCGGGCTGCACACGATAACGATTGTGGTCAATGGACAACCCACCGCCTCGGCAACTTTCGTTCTTGAACAAACGTAGTACAAGATTATAAAGTTATTAACAGTCCGCAGATAAAAAAGATATTCACATGTGGATGAATAATAATATTCCCCTCTAACCGAATGCACATGTCTGTTACAGACGCGCTTCGGTTATTTATTTTCCCTCTCATCCTCCCTGTCTTCATACCCTCCAAAATTCCCTGTTGACTTGAAGCACACTCCAAGTTGTACCATTCGGAGATCATCATCCACATGCTTAACAATTACTAGTGAAAAGAGGAATGACCGATGAAAACCAAAAAAACCGCCCTCATCACGGGAGCAAACAAAGGAATCGGCTTCGAAACGGCTCGGCAGTTGGGAAATATGGGTTATGTTGTTCTCCTCGGAGCAAGAGACTTGCGTAAAGGCGAGGAAGCCGCACAACGACTATTGAACGAGGGAATCGAGGCCTATGGAATCGAGCTTGATGTTACCAGCTCCAATACGATTGAGACAGCCGTCAGTTACATTGAACAAAGGTTCGGCTCGCTCGACATTCTGGTCAACAACGCAGGAATCTCTGTTGGTGGAGCTGCTCCCCCAAGCCTAATCGCTTTGAATGATATACGAAAAACCTATAATACAAACTTCTTCGGCATGATTTCCGTAACCCAGGCCATGTTACCATTACTACAGCAATCCCCGGCAGGACGAATCGTTAACCTGTCAAGCGGGCTGGGCTCACTCGCCTATAATAGTGATCCCGGGCATGAACATGCCCAGTTCAATCTGCTTGCCTACAACAGCAGCAAAGCAGCCGTTAACATGTTTACTGTTACTCTTGCCAAGGAATTCAGAGATACGCCGCTCAAAATAAACGCTGTCGATCCTGGCTTTACTGCAACCGATCTGAACGGTTTTACAGGAATCAATACCGTGCAGCAAGCAGCGGCTACGGTTCTGGAGCTGGCTGTTCTCGGGGACGATGGCCCGACAGGAGGATTCTATGGAAAAGATGGAGAAATACCTTGGTAAATTCATTACTGAGGAGTTGGATCAATTGTATGACAAATCGTATGACATACCGGACATCGTTACATCCATTCGGGAAGCTGCTATACTTACAGGCCTGACCGAAGATACGATCCGCTATTATGAAAAAGTAGGTCTGCTCCCATTTGCAGAACGAAAAACAAACGGCCATCGGCAATATCGTAAAGATCAGATTCTCGGCATTATTTTTTTGACAAGATTAAAAGCCACCGGGATGACAATTGAACAGATGAAACATTTCCGCGAGCTGTCTGAGCATGGTGCCGATACCCTTGAAGCCAGATACGCCATTCTGGAGGAACATCAGCGTAAGATACAGCAAGATATAGCTAACTTGAATGAGACTTCAAAGATTATAGCCTATAAACTCCAGCATTACCGGGAGCTTTCGGAACATCCCGATCTTGAAGATACGCACTGCGATACCAAACCATAACTCTCTCAAGAGCGTCATCCAATTTTGCAGACACCAAATGATGATCTTTTTTTGCGCAGCTGCAGCTGACAAAAAAGATCATCGTTTGGTTACATCCTATTTATCCTTAGACCTTCTGTACGAGTAAATCTTCTACTTAAACCAGCCACGCTTCACAAACCAAGCTACCATGCTTCCGCCAAGCACAAACATCAGAAGCAGCACTGCCCCATATCCAAACTTCCACTGAAGCTCCGGCATATAGGCAAAATTCATCCCGTAAATTCCGGCAATCAGCGTCAGCGGCATAAACACCGTTGTAATAACAGTCAGTGTCTTCATAATGGCGTTCATCCGGTTGGAATTCAGAGAAATATAACTGTCCCGCAGGTCTGCGGTCATCTCCCGATCCGCCTCAATCATATCCGTCAGCTTCAGCAGGTGATCATAGATATCTGTAAAATACGCGGTATGCTCCCCCGTTCTCTGCACATGTTGAGAGTTGATTACCCGGTAGAGCAAATCACGCATGGGCACTACAGTTCGTCTAAGCTTCAGCAGCCGGCTGCGCAGGTCAAACACCTGATTCATCAAGTCTTCTACCGACTCCTGACTGCCTCGGTTCTCCAGTTCAGCCAGTTCATCCTCAATCGCAAACAGCGACGGGAAATAGTGATCAACCAGCTTGTCCATCACCGTATACGCTGCAGCCACCGGTCCACGTGCCCAGATCGTTCGTTCGTGAGCATGATGCAAAATCCGTTCCCAAGCTTCATCCACCTCTTCCAATACACCATGGTGAAAGGAAACAAGGAAGTTCGAACCGAGAAACAGGTCTACCTCCTCGGCTTCCAGTGTGGTAGGATTCAGCGCATGCAGCACAAGAAACTGCAAATTGTCGTAATAATCCAGCTTCGGGCGCTGCAGCACATGCAGACAATCCTCGATCGCCAAGGGGTGAAAATGAAAATATGTATCCAGCAAACGGCTTTCTTCCTCCGAAGGCTGGTTGAAATCTGCCCAGACCCAGGCATAATCCTGCAGATCCAGCTGAGTCAGGGGTACGTTAATGGAGACTTGATGATCTCGTGTAATGGCGAGTGTACGAATCATAAATTAGACCACGTCCTTGTCTTATATCCTTTACGCTATTGTATAACTTAATCCTCGAACCGTCTCCTGCAACCGCCTCACAGCCTGATTGTCCACAGAGTTACCTGCGACAGGGACAACAAAAAAAGCCAACCCTGTTGGCTTCTCTCATTTCCTATCCACAGTTCCCTGTATCCACAGGATAATCTTACTTTTGGTTTATCATTCCACGGATGGCTATCCACATATCCAGCCTGTCCACACGTTCATGCACAGGCTTCTCTAGTTTATGATTGTAAAATTGTCCACATATCCCGATATTCACACAGTTATGAACAGATGTGCATGTCGCTCCCGAATTCGCCTTCGGGATAACTTTTCTTAGAAAATGATCCAGTACAGCAACCCTGACAGTACAGCGGTAATCGGAATCGTAATGAACCATGTAATAATGATCCGTCCGGCCAAGCCCCATTTTACAGCGGAAAAACGCTTAGCAGAACCTACACCCAGAATGGCAGATGTAATCGCGTGCGTGGTACTCACTGGAAGATGCAGCAATGTTGCCGTGAATATAACGGAAGCCGCGGATAAATCGGCAGCAAAACCGTTAATCGGTTCAATTTTGAAAATTTTGGTCCCCATCGTTTTGATGATTTTCCAACCACCGATGGAAGTACCCAGTGCCATCGCCGTTGCCGCAGAGATTTTAACCCACAGCGGAACTTCAAGATGATCCTGTACTCCTGCTGCTACGAGAGCAAAAGTGATAATACCCATGGCCTTCTGAGCATCGTTGGTACCATGTGTGAAGGCCTGCAGTGCAGCCGTGAAAATCTGTACCGTACGGAAACCTTTGTTCACGGTATGCGGACTGCGTTTGGCAAAAATATATTTGAGAATGGTCATGACCACATAACCTATGGCAAATGCAATCAGCGGGGATAACAGGAGCCCCTCGACGATCTCAATAAACCCGCCCCATTTGACTTTATCGGAACCTGCACCGACAAATACTGCCCCGGCAAGTGCTCCGATCAATGCATGTGAGGAAGATGAAGGAATACCAAACCACCAGGTCACGAGGTTCCAGATAATCGCGGCAATCAAGGTCACTATGACGACCTCTATCCCGTTATCCAGCTTCGTGGGGTCAGTAACACTTCCTCCAATCGTCTTCGCCACTCCCGTAAACATCATCGCACCGACAAAGTTCATCACTGCAGCCATAATGATGGCACGTCTTGGGGTCAGTGCCCGTGTGGAGACCGAAGTTGCAATGGCATTCGCTGTATCATGGAAACCATTGATGAAGTCAAACGCCAATGCAAGGAAGACGACTATACCTAATACCCAAATCGTTGTTTCCATTATTCTCTGGCTCCTTAAGAATTACGCATAATGATGGATTCCAGCATGTTGGCTACGTCTTCACAAGCATCCGTTGTTGTCTCAAGACGCTCGTAAATTTCCTTGCGCTTGATCAACTCAATCGGATCAGACACGGTAGCGAAGAGATGCTTGATGCACATGCGCAATACTTCGTCGCCCTGGTTTTCCAGATCGTTCAGACGGATCGTATATTCGCGGATCGCCAGCAATTTTTTCTGGGACAGCAAATGGATCGCTTTTTGAATTTCGTAAGCCGATTGGCGCAAAATCTCAGCGAACTGCACGATGAATTCATCCGGATCAGTTAGTTGGTACATATAGAATCGGGAAGCGGTTGCTTCAAGCCCGTCCAATACGTCATCAAGTGTTGTTGTCAATTCCATGATGTCATCACGCTCAATTGGCGTAATGAATGTTTTGTTGAGTTCCATAATGATTGTATGCACATAGTCATCACACTTGGACTCGTATTTTTTCATTTCATTGGTAAACAGAGTTACATCCTGAAGGTTGGAAACATGCTCTGAGAAATAGTCAGCCGCTTGTACGACAGTATCCGCCATATTCTCTAATGTTTCGAAAAATATATCCTTCTTCTTAAACTTCATCGTTCTATCCCCTTTACGAGAAATTGCTGATAACCTTGAAACATGAAATGACAACCTTTGATATCTTATCATATTTGTTTCATGGTTTGTACAAAAGGTGCGATCCTTTTTTATATTCTTATCACATTAATCTGAAATGAATCTTAATTATTTGGAATGGATGGAAAAATGATGCTGAGATTTTACACTGCGTTTACAATTCATAAACTGACAGGATTCGACTTTCAATTTGTTCGGCATAATAATGAAGCAAGGCGAAGGAATTTTCGTCTTAATTTTGGACATCAATATGGCTTGCAAAGTCGGGTTGATTCGGAACGATACTGATAAAGGTTTGGCCGGGAACCAGAGCCGCCTCTGTCCCATTTTGCACAAAACGAATTATATCGCCCGGTTTCTTCACCCACTGTCCGCGAATCATCTTGCCTTTCTGAAACAGTAGGGCTTCTCCGCCCTGGTCTACATTAACGGATAGTCTGCCAACATTGTCGAGCACCTTGTGATCTGCACCCGCTACAATAATGTTCGCTGCTCCAATCTGTTCCCCATTATCCTGATCCTGGTCGGGCTTCCCATTCACCAGTCTCATATATCGTCCGCTAACTTCATCATAATCATACGTCACCCGGTAACTATCCAATAAATAATGAATGTCGAATAGCGTTCCGGGTTCTCCTGCTGAGGTGGAACCTTCTTCATTATAGTTATAGACGGGTGACTCGCTATCATGGCTGTAGCCCTTGATCTCTGCTCCCTCTCTAAGCTTGTCCGCCGAAGTGTACAGATTATGTGGTGCCTTGCGATCCGATGAACGCCAGAAATACGGGCCACTATTCGAGATTTCGTCCATGTGCTGCTTCTGCTGCTTTTGCAAAATGGAGTAGGCATCCGGGCTGCCGCCCGCATGTACAAGCACACCATCATAGCTCTCGCCCAGTTCAATCAGATACGGACGAATGCTGCGCACAGGTCCTACAGTCTCTGCACCGCCCTGACTTTGGAAAATGGCAATAAACCGGGTAATTCCACCCTCTGCGAGCACCTCGATAATGATATCGGCAGAGCTCAGGCCGGACTGGGGCCGGGCCGCAGGGGCATTGTTTATCATGACCGCGAGCGGTCTCTGTGTAATGGCCTCGTCAACGGGCAGTCCAGTCAGCGGTGCGGTGTACAGTGGAGCCGCCTGTTCTTCCGGTTCTTGTTCTTCCTGTACAGGCGCAGGAACAGATTCCGGCTCGGGCGGCATCTGTGTCGACTCCTGATTTTGACAAGCTGCAAGGCTTACGGCGAGAATCAGCAATGATGCAGCAGACGCTGCCTTATTCCATTTCAATGACTTCAATCGTTGTACCTCCTGTACAATGGCCTGGGTCTAAGGTGCGGCATTTCTTGGATGCGGACAACCATTTTGCATTTTTCTTTCCATTTAATCACACGAACCAATATTTGTCTTCGATATAAAGGCAATTTCCTACCCCTGAATGAGGTAATCGAAACGATGAATTGGAATCGATTTATGTCTAACATGTGAACTCATTAAACCTTACTTAAAATTTGAACTAGATTGTGATTTTTATCACAAACAAAACGACTTTTGAACTATACAATAAAGACATCAAAGGTGATCACTTAGAAAAACAAAAAAATAACACACACTAGATTCCATGAAGGAGTGGTTTATATGTTCAGCTTCAACCAATGGCTTAGAGAAAACAAAGTGGCAATGTGGATTTTGACAGTACTTCGGGTGTATATCGGTTATGACTGGATGACTCACGGATGGAGCAAACTGACAGGCGGCTTCCAGGCTGGCGGTTTCCTCGCCGGGGCAGTAGAGAAAGCAGCGGGCGAAAGCCCTACAGTTCAAGCATGGTGGGGAACGTTCCTTGAAAAATTCGCAGTACCGAATGCCGGATTGTTCGACTTCCTCATCCCTCTCGGTGAATTCTTGGTAGGTCTCGGACTGATCCTTGGCTGCTTCACAACACTTGCTGCGCTGATGGCACTCGTGATGAACTTCGCGTTCCTCTTCTCGGGTACAGTGAGCACGAATGCACAACTGGTACTGATGCAAATCTTCCTTGTGGTCGCTGGTGCCAATGCTGGTAAAATTGGTCTGGATCGTTGGGTACTGCCTTACCTTCGCGGATTGTTCAGCCGTAACAAAGGTAACCATCCCAAAGATACACCGACCTTGAATCCAACCCAAAAAACAGCTTAACTTCAATAACATATCAGGCTCTGCTCCCCATCCCCCGGGGAACAGGGCTTTTTTCGTGCCTGACTTGCCCCCGCACGGAATCACGTATTATGATGATCATATAGATTATGACCAAAGGAGCACTTCTCATGCCCACTCAACGCCGTCTTGAGACTGAAGCCGATTTCCAGGAAGCCATGGATATGAAGTACAAAGTCCGGGTGTTTCAGGATAACCACCAGATTGATTCCGGTGGTGTCATTATTCGTTTTGACAGCAAAACGATTGTTGTCCAGTCCAGTGTCAGTGACCTTGCTTATCATTCCCGCATGGATTGCGAGTTCTTCGAAATTCGAAAATAGACATATAGCAATGCACCAAAAAAAGGTTCCCGCTGCCAATGTATCTGGCCGCTGGAACCTTTCTGATTTTGTATTATACGTAAGTTATTCATGTGTTTCTTCGTACAAGAAGTAATTTCTACCATACAGATGTCTCTGTTGTCTGCTCCGAGTTAGACGCCGTCACCGAATTGCCAGCAGTTTAAACTGAGTGTTCCATAGGGGTACGACTGGAACAGACGCTTCGCCTTTCGAGACATATCAGCTGTGCCCATGGCGTAGAACAGTGGAGCCAGATGCTCTGTTCCATACGAAGGAACGGCAGTCCGAGCGTTCGGGGCTTTTTTGTCATATTGAAACAGCTCTCTCGTGTTCCACTTCTCCAGCCGCTCCCCCATCCAGTTGTCAAACTCTACAGCCCAACACTCCGGTTCATCACTGCTTCCGAGCAAGCGCAGATTATGAACGGTACCACCACTGCCTATGATCAGCACATCGTCATGACGCAGCTGTTCAAGCATCCGGCCAATATCATACTGTTCCTGCGGTGAACGCAGCGAATCTACAGACACAACAACGACAGGAATATTGGCCTGTGGATACATATGCAGCAGTGGCACCCACACGCCGTGATCCAGACCTCTGCCTCGAATAGGCTGATGCGGCAGATTGCTGCGGGTGAAGAGGGCACAGATCTCACTTGCGAGCGCTGAGTGTCCTGGTGCCGGATAATCAATTGTATACATATTGGAGGGGAATCCGTAGAAATCATGCAGCGTCTGATGTGAATCATCCATCGTCACGGACGGTTCGGGACAATCCCAATGCGCCGTAAAGACAACGATGGCTTTTGGAGCCGGCAGCCTGTCTCCAAGCTGGTTCAGAAATTGAGTGTAGTCATTGCTCTCCACCGCCAGAGCGGGAGAACCATGCGCAATGAAAAATGCGGGTAATGTCATTGCTGCCAACCTCCAGACACGGATAGAATGGTTACGCTTCTATACTACTCCTCTATTCTACCGCGTAGAAGGCGCTTTTCCAAGCTGACATACCGAAACTGCCCTATCACGCAATCTGGTTTTCCACTTCATTGTGCAATTGGTTACTCCAAACCTTCATACAAGCCATCAAATCATCCAGTGCTGCCAATCCTGCTCGATCTTCTGCCGCTCACCGAGCCATTCACGGGTACGCGTGATCAGCTGCTCCCGCTCTTTGCCGGAAGAGAAGGTATGATCACCCTGGAAAATAATCTCCTTATCGCAGCGTCCTTCCTGACGCATCCAGAACACCTTTTGATAGAGAAAAGCGTAGTCTACTGGGATGATATCATCCGACGTACCATGCACGACCAGAACATCGCCGTTAAACTTGACGGCTTCCTGGAATGGTTGGTGCTCGGCCAGAGACTCGAAGAAAGCCGGCGTGAACTTGTAACCGAGATAATCGGCAGCGCCCTGCTTCACGCCTGCATCGTACACTTCACGTCCTGTAATCTTCACGATGTCGTTGAACGGATATCCAACGGCAGACCACATCACCAGATTCTTGACACGTTTGTCACGAATGGCAGTTAGCAGAGCGACTGCACCGCCCAGACTGTGACCGATCAATGTCACACGGGTTGGGTCCACATCACTGCAGTTCACCGCATAGTCCAGTACGGAACGGGTCTGGGCAATCATGGAATCCAGCCCTTCCGCTCCATACTCGCCGCTGCTCTCGCCGCAGCCGATATAATCGAAGCGAAGCACCAGGTATCCATCCTCAGCCAGTTCACGTGCAGTCTTCACGAACAGGCGATCCACGCCAATCCGGCTGCCAACAAAGCCATGGCAAATTACTGCCAGAGGCACACGCTGCTGGTGATTGCCCTCCTTGATATCCCCAACCACGGGATAATGAATTGTGGCGGTTAACTCTTCCTGTCCATGACGGATACTGATCTGACGCTCCATGCCGATTTCCCCTTTCCATTCTTGCCTTTGCTTGTTCGTTTAGTTAATTATATATAAATCCGATAAGTTTAATGTGTATTAAGATGTTATTAGTATATTATCATCCTGGGAACTTCAAGTCAACGTGACGAAAACATCTGTAGATGGCCTATTCCCCAGTCAAAAAAGAGAACATTATAAAATCTTTAGAATTGGCTTGTATCTTCAATGTATCGGCAAAATCATGCCTGAAGTGAATGAAAAGGTTCGAGATTCAATTCATATAACGTATTCTGTTTTTACGCTCATGGAAATTTTAGGTACAATGAAGATTCAACATTTTAAAGGAAACGGAGACGGCAGTTTAAGGTTACATTTGCTTAAATGATCCTGCCAGGAAAACATCATGAACGAGAATATTTTGATTGTAGACGACGAAAAGGATATTGTGGCGCTGATTCATCAGACGCTATCACAGGAAGGGTATAAGGTGTCCACCGCGTCAAGTGGCAGCGAGGCATTGCAGTTACTCAGCAGTAAACCGGATCTCATTCTGCTGGATATCATGATGCCCGGCATGAGCGGATTCGAGCTCTGCCGGTTGATCCGGGATGAGGTCAGCTGTCCCATCCTCTTTCTGAGTGCGAGGCAGGCCGAAATGGACCGGATTCAGGGGTTATCCATCGGCGGCGATGATTATATGACGAAGCCGTTCAGTCTTGGAGAGTTAAAGGCAAGAGTGGCCGCCCACTTGCGCCGTTCCCGTCGCGATGGCGTTCAGCCGCGCGTGAATGAGCCTGCGTTTTACAGATACGGGTCTCTGCAGATGGACCTTAAAGGCCGCAGTGTGATGATTATGCAGCACGCCATCCCGCTAACGCTCAAGGAATACGATCTGGTGGAACTGCTTGCGACGCATCCTGGACAGGTTTTCTCCAAGGAACAGCTGTATGACCGCATCTGGGGACTGGAAGCCACAGGGGATACTACCACGATCACGGAACATGTCAAAAAAATAAGGGCCAAGCTGGCAGCAGCTGACCCGGATCATGTGTATATCTCAACGGTATGGGGTGTCGGGTACAAGTGGGAGCCAGTACGATGATTAAGGAACGCTGGCCGATCAAAAAACAATTAGTCTGGGCATTTGTCCTCGTCATGGTGATCAGCATCTTACTGACCCTCCTGACGTGGGCTGCAGGCGTGTCCTTTCTGTTTTCCAACCAGTGGCTGCAGCCCGCCAACTATTATGAGTCTCAAATCCCCGAAATTCAGCAGAAGGTACAGGAGCAGGCGAGGCATAAAATCCAGTGGACCGACACCGCCAATCAGGCGAAACTGGAGCAGCTGCTGCCTCCGGAAGGCATCACCTATCAGGTTGTGGATACCCGCGGCACCAGGAGATACGGAACGATTCAGGAACAGGTCTTGGAAAATGAAACGGACCTGCTGAGCAGGCTGAATAGCAAAACGGTCACAGATAGTACACTCGGATTCGGCGGGCTGGTTACGCTCATTTCCCCTCTGAGCGGAGAGCGTGGAACCTATTCCGGGGCACTTGTGCTCCAGTACAGGTTGGAAACCAGTCCCTCTCCCTCCGTGTCCCCCGTTTGGACGAATACGTTTCTCGTGCTCATGCTGGCTTCTCCATTTGTTTATATTGCAGCTGCGACTTGGTTTATGGCAGGCAGAGTGGGTCGCAACGTGAAGCGGCCGATTGAGGACCTTATTCTGGCTTCCAAACGCATCAAAGAGCAGGATCTGGACTTTACTCTGGATAATCACGCCCCCAATGAGCTCGGACTGCTCTCCGCTTCCTTCGAGGACATGCGTAAAGAACTGAAAAGTGCACTGACTCGGGAATGGAAACTTCAGCAGGAACGGAGTGAACTGATGGGAGCCATCAGTCACGATTTCCGCACGCCAATGACAGTGATTCAGGGCCACGTGGAACTTCTCAAGGATTCACCCAAGCATGTGGTACAGAACGCCGAAAGTATCAGCAGTCATCTGGACGTCATTGACCATAATGTGAAACGAATTAATCGCCTGATCCAGGATATGACGGTAGCCGCTGGAACTGATTTTGATTACTTTCCACTTCGCCGGGAACCGGTTGATCCATCTTCCTTCTGGGAGATGAAACAGCGTGAGGTGCGTTTTTTGTGTTCCAGCCAAGGTGTGCAATCCGAATTCAGATTCGTGGATCGACGGCTCCATACTTCTTCGCCTCTTTTACTGGATGTACAAAGGGTCGGTCAGGTATTGGATAATCTGGTGGCTAACAGTTTGCGATATGTACCCCCGAAAGGGGAAATCAGACTGGATGTGGATATACAGGATCTTGGTGTGATGCAGGTTACCGTTTGCGATACAGGTCCAGGCTTTACCGAAGCGGATCTGCCGCATTTGTTTGACCAGTTCTATCATGGACACCAGGGACAGACCGGGCTGGGCCTGTTCACGGCCAAACGCATCGTGGAGAAGCACGGTGGAACCATAAACGCCAGTAACCTGCCTAAAGGCGGAGCATGTATTACGTTTACACTGGATATCGGGCATTCATCGCCCGAAAGTTTCTACTCGTAACTCCGGCGGAACATCTCATGGGTCTCTACTTGACCCTCCCACCGATGCTCACGTGCAAAATCGGAACTTTCCCAGAAGCTGCCTGTCTTATCGGGACCTTCGCCAAGTTCAACTGCAAATTCGGTATCCTCTGCTGCTCCCTGTCCCATGGGAACCACTTCATCCTTTACGCCACGGGAGTTGCTGTTCAGCAGCAGCTTCCGGGTTAATTCATTATTTCTATCGTTGGCTTGATTCATGTCTGCACACTCCCATCACTGGTTTTCGTTTTGAAATACTATTGTGATGGAAATGGCTGTCCTTTATGCATACTTCACACAATCGTTAGATATGGGTTGATCTTATGCATATTTCGCAGGGAAATTGGGGAAATTAATCAATAATATGTACATGCAATTGACCTCGGACTCCTTCCGGCGAAAGGGATTGGATTCATGGAACTTCTGTTTGAATGGGTACGTGCTCACGGCAAACTGGTATTGTTGTGCACTTGTGTCATTTTGGCCTGCGTATGGCTCTGGATACATCACACTCAGCTCTTTTATAAGGAATGACTTTGCGAAACAAGTGCCCTTCCCGTATACTAAAATACCGTCAGGGTCTTCAGGGAACTGGGGATCTGTAACGTGTTCAGACAGGGGGAGCAATCATTGGGGATTTCCTATAAAAAGCTTAAAGAAATACAAAACCGGCAAATGACCGAGATGAGCCGGATGACGCCTGAAAATGTAAAATTGTTCGACCAGATTAGCGGGATTGCCCGCAGAACCAACGCAGATGAGAGAACGCAGGAAGAATGGATTCTGTCTGCAGGAAAAGCCATTGTACAAGCACAGCGGGATGGCAAGTCTGCCAGGGAATTGTATGGAGCCGATCTGGAGCAGGACATAAACTCACGTCTGGAATCAGGTACAGAATCGGCAGGTCCTTCAACGCTACCTGTGGGTAAGGGCCAATCTAATAAATCAAAACCTAATAAACAGGATATGCCTGCTCCAACATCTCCGGGCAATGGAACGGCGAATGGAGAGACTGCCGGTCCAGTCAAACGTACGCCCAAGTGGTACGTGATGATTGCCTGGGCGGCGATTTCCTTTGTCATGCTGATTCAGGGCGGAGCTGGACTATTTATCGGCTGGAGCGGTGGAGATACGGAACCATTCAGTCATATCAGTCTGTTTTCGCTCATCATTACAGCTGTTGGTGGAATTGCACTGGTCGAAATGCTTCGTCGCCTTGCTGAACGGCCGGATGATCAGGGAAAAGATATGACGACCAAACCACAGGTTAATCTGCGCGGCATTGTGATTTATATCGTAATCGTTGTCCTTGTTCTGTTTGTCGGCTATCCACTGCGAGACAGTCTTCCGGTATTTACACTGGCCCCGTGGGTAAGTCTTGTGATCGGAATTGTAGGGCTTGCTCTGTTGAGGCCGCTCTTCGGGCAGAAGAAGTAAGATCTGCTTGGTAAGGATTCATTATCACCTTGAAATGCTCTGAAAACAATTTGTTTTTTGAATATTGCAATCCAAAAAGGGGCCGTAATGGCCCCTTTTTTCATATTCTGTGAATCTTACATGTATGTTCTCGTAAATAACCTTTTACAGTGTTGGTGCCGCACTCGTGTCGATGCTTTCACCTTTTAATTGATTGCGCTGTTTGATCCCTCTGCCAGGCGTCTCTCCGAATTCCCGTTTGAACATGCGGATAAAATAGTTGACCTCCATGCCAACCGTCTCTGCCGCCTCCCTTACACTTGCCCGTGGATGCTCGTCCAGCCAATCGGATGCCTTTTGCAGTCTTAATCGCTGCATGTATTGGTGCCCGGTCACACCATGGCGCTGATGAAAGAGACGATTGAGGTGCTGAACGGAATAACCCACTGCTTCCGCCACATGCTTCAGCAGCAAGTCATCCTGATAGTGGGCATGCATTAAGGCTAGAGCTCGGGTAAAGGCCTCACTACCTGGATCGGACTCACGATAATAAGGTGTCAAAGATAGACTCTCCACTCCGGATACATCGGTCTCTTCCAGAGTTGATACGGATCGTGCCATGTCCAGAATGAGCTGATAGACGATTGGGGAGGTATTCCATACACCAGCCTTTCCATCATCCAGCGCGTGCCAGAGACCTGTCGTTCGCGACCAGAACTGTTCGAAGTCTGACAGGTCTCTAGGCCCCGTATGCAGCAACCCTGCGGACTGAAGCACTGATCCGGCTGATTCGCCTCCAATACCGATATATCCGAGCTCCCCATCTGTTCTGGAACGTGGATAAAATTCATGGGCAATCCCCGGTTCCATGACCCACAACTGACCTGCACCCACTGACCATGATCCCTTACCGGGAATCTTCAGTTCGCCTCCGGCGCTGCGCGACAAATAAAGCTGGTGTACCGGAAAACCTTCCGGCCTAAGCTGCACTTTCTGCTCGTGTGTTCCAATACAATACAGATACAGTGGCAGCCGGGAATCCGGCAGCCCGGTCAAGCGAAATGCAAGCATTCCATCATTCCTTTCGGTCATGCTCTACTTCCCCATTATCCCCCTGCTGGCCCGGACCAGCAACGGCCTAGAGAACCTTTTTGACGACAAGAATTGAGTGAATAAAACAAGAAAACTCCCTACCATTTCGGTAAGGGAGCTCTCAAAACAATAAAGATTTAGTTCATAATCTAGGTTAGTTTGATGGTAAAGTACTCGTGCCTTGAGCAGGGTCAGCCGCATTCGGGTCAGTCGGTGGAACTGCCGGATCTGTAACAGGTGCCACAGGAGCAGCTTGCGCAGCATCGAGTTTAGCTGCGCCCGACGGAGCGGAAAGAACACTTGTGTATAACGACGGATCACTTGCTACAGAAAGGATATACACCTTGTACTCAGCTCCGAGTTCAATTGCCTTTCCACTTGAATCCACCGTATCTTTAGATAAGTTGAATTCCCCTGGAGAAACTACTTTAAAATTATTATTTGAGTTTGCAGAGGGCAAATCCAGACTATCTTGAGCTTTTACTACAAATAAACGATATTGGCCAATCCCTTTTTCGTCGGGTGCTTTAGTGAAGCTTACCTTCAAACCTGCATCCGTAACAGTGCTGGCATTCTCAACTTTCGTTATGCTTGCTGGCTGAACAGCAACAGGCTCTGCCGGTTTGGCCAGGATACTGAATTCGTTGGAAGCACCGGACAGATTAGAAGCACGTGTACCTGTATCGGATACCGACAAAACAAATGCTCTGTATTTCTGACCTGCGACAAGAGTACTACCATTAATATCAACGTGGCCGTTATTCAATTGAATGGGATTGCCGGCATCATTTTTGGAAATTTGGACATATGATCTGATACCTAGAGCAGAATTCAAATCAAATCCAGTCACTTGGCCAGATGGAACAATTAACACTCTATAATTCGCAATGCCGCTATCTGTTTTTGGTTTATTGAAGTTTACAGTCACATCAGATGCGTTTCCTGCTTGCCCTTGATTTTTCACCGTTACATTCACGCTGCTCGCTGCCCCAACAGCCGTGTTGGAAGCGAGTGTAATTACATTTGAGCCTGATGACAATGCATTCGCAAGAGAAGAATTACCGTTAACGGCCATGACATAGACGCGATAACCCACACCGTTCTCAATCGAACTGCCATCCACGGTTTTCGAATTACTGGTGAAGTTCACCGTCTGATTGCTGCCATTCTTGCTGACATACGTATAATTCGCGCTGTTCACTGCATTCGCTGATGCCAGATTGAAGCTTGTATTCGTGGATTTCACCACAAACACCCGATAGTGATTCACATTGGTCTCATCCGCCGATTTGGTGAACGTTACACGCAGATCACGTCCATCCCCGTTATCGCCAATATCACTTGCGGCAACATTGCTCGGAGCTGTTATCGCTGCATTCGGGGTCAACGTAATCTGTGACGAGTACGAGGATAACGCGTTCTGGCTGGAGTTGCCACTTGTACTTACGGACAGGACGAATACACGATAGGTTACGTTATTGGAAACTCTGTACCCATTCGTATCCACCATGCTGCTTGGCAGAGTAACAGACAGATTACCACCGGTTTTGTTGACCTGATAGTAGTTGTTTGAAGCGTTAGCTGCGCTCAGTGTGAAGCTTCCTGCGTTACCGGACCGAACTACATAGACACGATAAGCCGAAACCTTTGACTCATCCGATGCTCTGTTGAAAGAAACCCGCAGATCACGCCCATCCCCATAGTCGCTTACATCCGTTACAGCCAGGTTATTTACAGCTCCTGCATTACTGTTCGTGGTCAGTCTCAGCAATGTGGACGAAGAGGACAGCGCATTCGTGTAGCTATTTTGCTGGTTGCCCACAGCCATGACGAAGATCCGATAATCCTGCAGGTTTGTTACGTTATACCCGCTTGTATCCTTCATCGATGAAGGTAACGTGGTGGTAATGTTGTTGCCTGTTTTGTTCACGTTGTAGTACAGACTGGAAGACAGATTGCTTGCTGTCGTCAGATTAAAGCTGCTCGCCACCGAGTTGCGCACAACGAAAATGCGATAGCTCGCAACCTTGGATTCATCAGATGAACGGTTGAAGCTTATTCGAATGTCACGCCCATCTCCATAATCCGAGTTATCCAGGACTTGAGTGATGACAGGCGCCTTTGCGGTATTTACACCCAGTGTCAACGATGATGATACAGCTGAGAGCTTGTTGTCCGCAGTTGCCGCATTGGAGCTGACCGACATAATGTAGACGATATAGGATGTTCCGCTGCGGATCAACTCTCCGGAAGTATCACGTGTGGAAGATGTCAGCTGACTTTTGACCGCTGTGCTGTTCCCTTTATATATGATCGTTGAGTTGGAACTGGAGACTTTATTCGCCGCAGTCAGATTGAACGATGAAGCATCCTTCGCTTTGACGACAAACGCACGATAATACGTAATATTCGAGGTGCTGCTTGGCTGGGTGAAATTAATCTCCAGGTCACGGCCATCCCCATAGTCACTGATGTCGGCAATGCGAAGACCTGTGACAGGCTGGACTGTTGTTTTTACATTGTTTAATTTCAAGGACTGGGCAGACCAGGCGAGTACGTTTTTGTAATTGTTGCTGCTGTTACCCATGGTCAGGACGTACAAACGATAGGTTTCACTCGTGTTCAGCAAATCTCCGTTTATGTCACGTGTTTGAGCATTCAGCGCCAACCTTGGGTTGCTGCCATTTGGAGAAACCGAAGTATAATTACCGGATGGTACAACCGATGCTGCCGACTCGTTGAAGCTGTTCACATCACGGGTTTTTACCAGCATAATGCGATACTCGGATACAGCCTTCTCGGACGTAGGACGTGTAAAGCTGACGGTCAGATCCCGTCCATCCCCGTTACTTCCCGAAACCGATCCATAGATGTTCCATGCCGCATATTTCGTGTCATCCACAGGAGGCGTGGACGTTGTTTTGATATCCACCCGCTGATTGCGAGAGTTCCAGAATACCTTTTCTCCAAATGCTTCGCTTACAAAGCGAATGGGAACCATCGTGTTCCCCTTGATGGTACTTGCTGGCACGTCCAACGTAACCGCTTCCCCATTAATGTAGGCTGTCCTGGAACCAAGCTTCAGTGAAATTTCCTGATCCCCACGGCTGGCTGTAATGGTTTTGGTTTTGTTGGTATAGCCCACTTTGGCATCCAATCCTTCAAAAATGGACCGCAGCGGAACCAATACACGTCCGGCCTTCATCACAGGTGCCTGTGCAGATGACAACTCGGCATCATTGATATATATGCTTATTCGCGCTGCCGCGTCCATGACCGACGTTGGCAAGGCAGACATCAGCATGGCTGATACGGCCAGTGCGGACATGACCTTTTTGACTTGACGTCCTCCAGCTTTTTTCATATTGAATATCCCCATTCTCTTCTTAGTTAAATGTATTTAGAGCGTCTTTCACTTGATTTATTCCTGTAATTTCCTGTGCACATCTAAGACGTCTGGACTTGAACAAAAGTTTCCAATCGCTCAAAAATATTTTCGCAGAAAAGTTCTTCCATCATCTACCTGCCAAAGGTTAAAAATAACAGAACATTTTGTCATTATTCCGAAACAACATCGGTCGTAAATTGGGTTAATGTATAAAGAATCATTATGTTTGTCATTTTCAAAATCTACGGGAGGTTTACAACAATGACATCATTGTACTCATCTGCCAGACGCACAGGGCTCCGTATGCTCATGACAGTTACAGCCATTGCTGTATTGATGCACACCGGTGCCACGGGTTTAACAGGAATGGCTGCAGCAGCCCCCTCTGATTCCGATGCCAAAGTAACCACCAGCAGTTCAACGGTCATTTATAATACCTTTCAATCCATACTCAAAAAAAAGAACGGCTTATCTGGCGCTGACACCTATCTGGAATCCAATATTCATAAAGTGACAACCCATCACGCTACCTTGATGGTTTTGCAGCTGGAGAATGCCCGCATCAAGGGCTTAACAACCATGACGGACCGCATGTTGGTTCCTAATGTTCAGGACAAAATGATCAAAGTGTACAATTGGAACGACAGTTTCACCCAACTGATGGAGCGTACCAAAGACCCTGAACTCCGTTCATTGTTAAAAGAAGCCCGGGACAGCGGCTATCGCCTCGTCATGTTGGAAGGTTCCCTCTATCCGATCATGAATTATATGGCCTTTCAAAAATATAATTCGGATGTCAAACCGGACATCAAGCAGTACATCAATATCATGGCCGTTGAAACAAGCAATTTGGCTGCAGAGGATGGAGCACTGATCATTGGTTATCAGGAGATTCTGAATCGGGCATTGAATCAGGAACGGTTTCTGCAGGATTATCCGAAGTCCAATCGGGTCAAACAAGTCCGAAATTTGCTGAACAATTACACGCTGTATACATTTTATGGCCTGAATAATACTCCGCTGTTTGACTATGAAACGAACACCATGGTGGCGAACGCCCAGAAAGGGTACAAGGCTGTTCTACAACGAAACGCATCCGAAGATAGTGACTTCCTGGCTAAACTAGGTGCCTTTATGGATATCGTCACTGAAGCAAAATACCAAAAGACGACCGCTGTGGAAGAGTGGCTGGATCAGAAAGTTCCGACCACGGACTATACCGGATTCTGAAGCGTTAATCCCATGAATGATGTGTACCTGATTCAAAACAAAACCGCCACAGGATAAGCTCCTATGGCGGTTTTTCAATGCAATCAAACCTATTGAAGCGGCTTGACCATATGGTTATATTCATGTCCTGCAATCACGAGTACATCGTCCTTCGTGTATCCCTGCCGTTCATACAGCATCAAGGCACGCCCATTATCTCGTTCAACAATAAGGGCTGCTTGAGTGTGCCCGAGTTCCCTTCCCTGCTGCTCAAAAGCAGCCATTAGGGCTCGCCCGATGCCCTGTCCCTGATACTTTTCACTTACCGAAAGAGTATCCAAATAATACTCACCGGGACGGGTTTCTTTGACCAATACATACTTCTCATCCTGGCTGCGTCCTGGCCGATCCAGAATCGGCTGGTCCAGACGGTCCGCCTCACTGCCGTCATAGGCTACGAGAATTCCGGCAACTTCTTCACCTTGCACCATCACCGTTACATGACGATAGCTAATCCGGTTATCCTCCTGCACATAAAACTGCTGCAGAACCTGCATCGCCTGCTCATGATTACCCTCACCTGCCAGAGCATATGCGATGTCTCCAATCGCCTGATAGAGCAGCGGGATGACCTGATCTGCATCCTCTCTTCGAGCTGGTCGCAGCTGCAGCTGGGGCTCATTCGTTTTTGGGTGCATCATGGAATGATTCATCAGATTAACATGTTGAACAGGTTCAGGTTTTTGTTCAGCTCGGTATAGGCAATGCCTTTGCGATTCATGCGTTCAATCAGAGGCTGATAATCTTCCTTGTACATCAGCTCAATGCCAACAAGGGCAGGGCCATTTTCTTTGTCGTGCTTCTTCGTATACTCAAAACGGGTGATGTCATCGTTCGGGCCGAGCACTTCCTCCAGGAATTCACGCAAAGCGCCTGCGCGCTGCGGGAAATTGACCATGAAGTAATATTTCAAACCTTCATAAATCAGGGAACGTTCCTTGATCTCCTGCATCCGGTCGATATCGTTGTTCCCGCCGCTAATGACGCAGACAACAGTTTTGCCTACAATTTGCTCACGGTATTGCTCCAGTGCGGCAACAGCCAGTGAACCGGCAGGTTCGACCACGATTGCATTTTCATTATACAGCTCCAAAATGGTGGTGCAGGCTTTGCCTTCAGGCACTTTCACAATATCATCCAGCGTGCTGCTGCAGATGTTGTAGGTCAGATCGCCTACCCGTTTCACCGCAGCTCCATCCACGAATTTATCGATATCATCCAGCGTAACAACCTGTTTGCGGAACATCGCCTCGCTCATTGAAGCTGCGCCAAGAGGCTCGACACCAATCATGCGCGTTTCCGGGCTGACGGTCTTCATGTAGGTTCCGACCCCAGCAGCGAGCCCACCGCCACCAATGGTGACAAATACATAATCTGCATTCTCATCCAGACTCTCCATGATCTCCATCGCTACCGTCCCGTTGCCTGCAATAATCTTCGGCTGATCAAACGGATGGATAAATGTCATGCCCTGTTCGTCACATGCACGCATTGCTTCTGCATAGGCATCATCATACGTATCTCCGATCAATACCACTTCCACGTTGCTGCCGCCGAAGCGTCGTACCTGTTTCACCTTCTGATTCGGCGTGGTGCTCGGCATGAAGATTTTGCCGTTAATTCCGAGCGCATTACAGGAAAAGGCAACACCCTGGGCATGGTTTCCTGCACTTGCGCAGACAATGCCTTTCTCCATCTCATCCGGGGTCAAACTGCGAATCATGTTGTAGGCACCACGGATTTTGAAGGAGCGCACCACTTGCAGATCTTCCCGCTTGAGATACACATTGCAATTATATTTGGCCGACAAAACAGCATCACGCTGCAGCGGCGTTCTTACAATAACTTCACGCAGCACATGATGTGCACGTACGATATCTTCCATGCCAACACCGGCTTGGCCGGAACTTTTGTTTCCCGTTGATTCTTGTTCCACTGGTTTCATCTCTTCTCCACACTCCGCTTATCTTGGTTGGCAATGCAAGCATTGCTTTTTTATTTATTGTATCACTTTTGCCCTGCCCTTGCGCCTCGGGGTGAGTCATTTGCCATTCGCAATATTTCATCAATAATAATCTGTGGTTCGCTAAACATGACCATGTGACCGGATTGATCCGCTTCAATCCAATTGGCATTGGCGAGTCCGTTAACACTCTGACGGTGAGCTAATACGACGGCAGGTCTTATTTTTTGTTCTCCCTTGCCCGCTTTTGTACCGGAGATGATGCTGACTTCCAGCTCCCCCAGCTCAGGAGGGGTATGTCGTAATAAGGCCAAATCATTCAGAAACGGCACCGACTCTGCGACCATCGTTTGTGCGGCCTGCACCGTAAAGTCTTCCTTGTGGTGATCTTGCGCAACATCCTCTGGTTGTACAAACCCTGGCTTGCTGCCCATCTTCCGATACATACCTGTACGTGCCATCAAGGGCATAAGAAGACGGTTCATGGCAAAACTGGCTCTGGCCAAAGCCGAGAAATACAACTCACAGTTCTCGTCCGAAGGATCCACCAGAATGATTCCTCGAATACGCGAAAGATCTGCAGCAGCTGCGGCCCTTACAATCGGACCTCCCCAGCTGTGTCCCACCAGAATGAACGGACCTGGTCCGAGTGCGGTCAACAGATCTCCCAGATCCTCTGCCAACCTGCGCAGATTCCGCTGTTCCGAGTCGGCCTCACTCCGGCCTAGACCCGAACGGTCATAAACGACAGACTGTGTCTGCTCAGCCACGTGTGGCGCCACGAGACCCCACGTGGACCTGGAGAAGCCCATCCCTGACTCAAATACAATGGTCGGTTTACCGGTTCCTTTGGACATATAATGAAGTTTGCGGCCATCCCGTGTCTGAAAAAATGCACTTGAACCATACGAGTGGTTGGAATGAGTAGAGTTCATGGTCTCCTCCTGCCCTGATTACGCATATCGTCATTTCAATAAAATATCGACCTAATTGAAAATGATTATCAATTACTTAAGTATAGGATATCCCCTCCTGTAAATGCAAACCAAAAACCCGATCCGTTCAAGGATCGGGTCCATATTAGACTGGCGAATCAACGTTCAATATTCCTTTCGTATTGCATTTCATTAACTGCAATCTCATTCATGTATCAGGCTCGGATTCCATGATCTTTATGGTTCAACTGATCCAGCAATTGATTCATCGCTTCTTCGCTCATCGCTCCCCCACTGAAAGCGACCAGTGCACGCAGCGGCATATATTTCATCATAGCAGCCATCATGTCGGCGTGGTCACCCGAGTCATCGCCTCCCATGCCACTGGCTTTCTGGAATTGCTGCATCACTTGCTCCAATAGCTTCTTGTTCACCGGATCGCGCTGAATATCGCCAAGCGTACTATTCCGTGTATATGTGGGAATAAATGTTGCCGTGGACTCCACTTTCACACGTGTTTGGAGATGAATGTCCCTTGAAGAGCTGCCCACTTGAATATCAAACTCCCCGGTCTCCACATGCCAGTCTTTCAAATCCACATTGTAGTAAGCAAACGAGCGTTTGTTAAGCGTAAAACGAACCACCTCGGAAGCTCCCGGCTCCAGTTTCACTTTGGCAAATGCCTTCAATTCCTTTACCGGACGAATCACTGTACTTTCCAGATCACGAATATACAGCTGAACAATTTCTTTGCCCGCTCTGGCTCCGGTATTGGTGATGTTCACGCGCACTTCAACTTCATCCTGGTCCGTTAGTTCATTCCGGTTTACGGATAGGTCGGTATATTCGAATGTCGTATAGCTCAGTCCATGTCCAAACGGAAATAGCGGCTCGATCTGTTTCTTGTCATAGTATCGGTAGCCTACAAAAATACCCTCCTTGTATTCCACCCGGTCCCCTTCACCCGGGAAGTTAAGGAAAGATGGATTATGGCTCAGCTGGGCAGGGAACGTCTCGGCCAATTTGCCAGACGGATTTGCCTCACCGTATAACAGGTCTGCAATCGCTCCTCCAACAGCCTGCCCGCCCAGATAGGCTTCGAGCACGGCTTTCACTTGAGAAAGCCAAGGCATCTCCACTGGCGAACCGTTGCTGAGCACCACAATAATACGCGGCTGGACCTTGGCTACCTCTTCGATCAGACGGATATGGTTATCCGGCAGACGCAGATGGGAGCGATCATATCCTTCAGATTCATAGCGGTCCGGCAAACCGACGAAAACGACTGCTGTATCCGCAGCCTGAGCAGCCTGAACAGCATCAGTCATGAGCTGGTCATCCACATCATCCGCCTCAATGCGGTAGCCTGGGGCATAGGAGATGTCTGCTTTTTCTCCAGCGATCCGGGTCATCTCTTCGACAATATCATCGACTTTGGTCGGATTGATGTGGGAGCTTCCTCCGCCCTGAAAGCGCGGTTTGCGGGCAAAGGCCCCAATCAGTGCCAGCTTTCCTTCACGTTTCAACGGAAGCAGCTGATCTTCATTTTTCAGCAAAACCATACTCTCCGATGCAACCTTACGGGCAAGCTGATGGTGCTCCTCCTTGTTGTAGGTCGCCCCCTTCCGCTGCTGATCCACTGCCTTGAAGATGAGTGTAAGCAGCCGTTCCACGGCCCGGTCCAGCTTGTCCAGCGGCAGCTTTCCACTCTCAACTGCATCAATCAACTTCCGCTCTCCGATTCCACCGCTTGCGGGCATCTCAAGCTCAAGTCCTGCGGCAAGCGCATCCGCACGTTCATTCACAGCACCCCAGTCTGAAACAACGAGACCTTCATGTCCCCACTCATCCTTAAGAATATCGGTAAGCAGCCATTCATTTTCTCCCGCATACGTGCCGTTCACCTTATTGTAGGAGCACATGACCGTCCATGGCTGGCCGTCTTTCACCGCACCTTCGAAGCTGGCAAGATAAATCTCACGGAGCGTACGCTCATCCACCACCGCATCAATCGACATGCGCCGCTCCTCCTGATTGTTTGCCGCAAAGTGTTTCAGTGATGTACCCACACCCTGACTTTGTACACCTTGGATATGGCCGGTAGCCATGCGTGTAGACAAGAACGGATCCTCGGAAAAGTATTCAAAATTCCGCCCGCCCAGTGGCGAACGCTTAATATTAACGCCTGGTCCCAGCAATACACCCACTTCTTCGGCCTGACATTCCTCACCCAGCGCCACGCCAACCTGACGTGCCAGTTCAATGTCCCAAGAGCTGGCCAACCCCGCTGCGGATGGGAAGCAGGTCGCTGGCACACTCGACGTCAACCCCAAATGATCCGCGCTTCCGTCCTGTTTCCGCAAACCATGCGGCCCGTCCGTCACCATAATGGATGGGATACCCAGACGCTCCACCCCTTTTAGATGCCAAAAGTCCAATCCTGAGCACATGCCCGCTTTTTCTTCCAGTGTCATCTGCTGTACCAGTTCCCTGATGTTTCGTTCCATAATAACCCCTCCAGTTCATGATGGTGCTATATAACTATATGAAGTAAGCATACAAGCTTATGTAGTACACATTCAAATGTTTACCCGGTTAGTAACTTTTGCATAACACCAGCCATTCATTCGTTTATAAGCAAAGAAGGACAGCCTGATCCTTTCCAGATCAAGCTGTCCTGTCGTCTTGCCGATGTACCTGGATCCGGATTCATTGCCCAAATCCCAAATGAAGCTTACGCTTTACGCTTGGGATTTAAACCATGCTGCCGCAGCTAATGCTTCGGTACGGGTCAATTGGTGGCCCTGACGCTCCCAGTGAGTCTGCACATCTGCACCTGCACCACTGAGGAGTGAAGCAAGTTCTTCCGTTTCCCGTCTCGGCACAATCGGATCATTCTCTCCTGCTCCGATGAAGACAGGCAGACCTTTCAGATCAGGCAGTTCCAGACCGCGCAGCGGCACCATTGGATGATGTAGAATAGCTCCTTTGAATACGTCAGCCTGATGGAACATCAAACTTGCTGCAATGTTAGCACCGTTGGAGTAACCCAGTGCAAAGACATTGGAACGATCGAATCCATACTCTGCAGCAGCTGCATCCACGAACTCACCCAGCTCCGCCGTCCGTGCGATCAGATCTTCTTCGTCAAACACCCCTTCGGCCAGGCGGCGGAAGAAACGGGGCATCCCGTTCTCCGACACGTTACCGCGTACGCCCAAGATACCTGCTCCTGGTGCAATCATCTCGCCGAGTCCTACCAGATCGTTCTCTGTTCCACCTGTGCCGTGAAGCAGCAGCAGCGTTGGGGAATCCGGCTGTACACCTGCTTTATAGATATGTTTCATCGTATTGGTTGTGGTCATGATTTGGACTCTCCTTTCCATTCACGTACTTTGATCGGTGGCAGCAGCTGTTCAATCTGCTCACGCTTTGGTTCATACCAATCAGGCAGCATCAGTTTCTCACCCATGCTCTCCTGTGGTTCATCCCGTGCAAATCCCGGAGGATCAGTAGCCAGTTCGAACAATATGCCTCCCGGTTCCCGGAAATACACGGCATTGAAGTATTGACGGTCAATTACAGGGGTTGGATGGTAGCCTGCTTTCTCCAGATCCCGCTGCATTTGTTCATGCTCTGTATAGTCTTTTGCACGCCAGGCAATGTGGTGCACCGTACCCGCTCCACCAATGCCCCGCTGGAATCCTGTCGATTGAATGTCGATGATTTGACCAATGTCACCAGTTGCCCGGAGGCGAATCAATCCATTCTCTTCCCCTACCTGTTCCAGGCCGAGCATTGAAACCAGTACGTCCGTGGTTTTCTCAGGAACATGGCTGAACAATACTGCGCCGCCAAAACCTTTGATGGCATGCTCAGGCGTCACACCGTTGAATGTCCATTGACTTGGCTGGCCTTCTTCGCGTTCGACCAGTTCAAGCAGCAGGCCGCCTTTGTCGAAGAAGCGGATATATTGCTCACCGAATCTTGTTTTATTTTCAAACGGAATATCGAAGGAAGCGAGACGTTCTTTCCAGAATGGCAGACTTCCTGCCGGAATCGCATATACGGTTACTCCGGTCTGTCCGGAACCAATGACACCTCTCATCGCATTTTGGTGCGGGAAGAAGGTGATGATCGTACCTGGCGCCCCATCCTCATTTCCGTAATACAGATGATACACATCTGGTGCATCGAAGTTAATTGTTTTTTTCACCAGTCTAAGGGCCAATACCCCTGCGTAAAAATCAACATTTTTCTGTGCGTCATCTACAAAAGCCGTAACGTGGTGGATACCTGAAGTTCTGAACATAATCTCCACTCCCTTGGTTTTATTTTTATCATGGTTGGTTTTAGCTGTTCGTTATTCATTGTTGTTTGTTTTGTTTATTTATCTTTAATTTAAGATTCTTTAAATTTATATTAATCCATTGGTGATCGAATTGCAAGCTTTTGTTTTAAAATTAAGATTGTTCGGCTGTTGCTGCTGTTAACCCTTGGTTAAGAGAAAATGAAAACGAAAAAACAGGTTCCCGAATGAATCGGAAACCTGCTCTCTTGAGTCCTATTTAAGTCAATTTTAATCTCTTAGGTGGATTCACCAGATCCTTGCGGTCATATTCGTCCCGAATATCCCCTACGATTTCTTCCAAAATGTCCTCCATCGTAACCAGACCTATGGTTGCACCTTCTTCATTACTCACAATCGCCATATGCACACGACTCTGCTGCATTTGGATCAATACATCTTTAATCGGCGACTTTTCCGAAAAAGCAGGCATGTCATGAATGTAGGCATCCATGCTGAACGTTCTTCCTGCAGCAACGCTGGTCAGCATTTCTTTCGTATTAATAAAGCCGATAAAGTGAGTCGCATCCCCATTGGCGATGACGGGGTATCTTGTATATTCATGCCGGTTCAGTACTTCAATCACCTGATCAAGCGGCATTTCCTTATTCAGCGTAACTATTTTTTCTTTACGAATCATGATTTCCTGAAGCAGACGCTCATCAAACGCAAAAATGTTTTTCAGATAGTCCAGCTCGGTCTGATTGATCTCCCCGCTCTCATAACTCTGGGCTACAATCAGCTTCAGCTCCTCCTCGGAGTGAACGGTATCGTGTCCAGCAGGCTTGATGCCAAAAATACCGAGCAGCAGCCGTGCAGCTCCATTGAGTGCATAGATGAACGGATTCATGATTTTACCAAACCAGTACAGCGGCGGTGCGAGCATAAGTGTCATTCTTTCTGCAAATTGAATCGCCAGCGTTTTGGGTGCGAGCTCACCAATAACTACATGCAGAAATGTGATGATCGCCAGGGCAATCCCGTAGGAAAGCACTGTGGACACTGCTGCTGGCACTTCAAGACGCTCAAACAGCGGATGCAGCATTTTTTCAACCGTAGGTTCACCCAGCGCCCCCAGAACGAGAGCCGTAATGGTGATACCCAGTTGACATGCCGACAGATAATAGTCCAGATTGTGCGCTACTTTCTTCGCCATGACCGCTTTTTTGTTGCCTTCCAAGATCAGCTGATCAATTCGTGACATCCGCACTTTCAGAATGGCGAATTCAGCGCCGACGAAGAAGGCTGTGAGCCCTATAAATACGGCTACTAAAAATAAATTCAATGCTATTATTCCGTCCAATGATTTCCCTCGGTTGAGGGATTCACCTCCAAGTTGAACATTTTAATGGTTATAAATTTCTGATGGAACTTACATGGGTCCACTCTGATGACAGAACAGCCTTCCGATCGCTGTTATCCCCAGGTTTTTTCTGTCCCCTACACTACTACGCAGCCATACTAATATATAGAAACCGATTTAGTTCGCCAGATCGCTCGTTGCTTCTTCAACCCCGGCTCCACTCACTCGTTCAAGCAGAACCTGCTTGATGTGATAATTGTCGGTGTCCACTACGGTCCAGACATAATCACCGTGTACAACCGTATCACCATTTTCCACACCAACACCCTTCTGGAACTGAATCCAGCCGGCAACGGTATCCATCTCTTCGTTACCTTCAAAAATCAGTCCAAACTGCCGTTCCACTTCATCCAATAGTACACGGCCGTTAATAAGGTATTGATTCTCCCCGGTCTCCTGGATGTCGGCCACTTCATCCGCATCGAACTCGTCACGGATTTCACCGACAAGTTCCTCCAAAATATCCTCCATCGTGAGAATACCCGAGGTACCGCCGTATTCGTCAACCACCACAGCCATGTGCACACGTTCCTGCTGCATTTTGATCATGGCTTCCTGAATCCGTGTAACTTCGGAAACGAAAGGAATCTCACGAACAAAATCGGCGAGTTGGTATTGCTTCTGGGCAACCATGTCCGGCAGTATCTTTTTGACATTGACCATACCGATAATTCGGTCCTTATCCCCTTCCTCAATGACAGGGTAACGGGAATAGTTATGCTCATCGAGTAACGGAATGATATCGTCGTAGGTCATCTTCTGATCAAGTGTCACAAGCTCCGTCCGCGGAACCATAATATCCTTCGCAACCCGTTCATCAAACACAAATACGTTTGCCAAGTAAGACAGCTTGGTTTGATTGGTCTCGTCGCCTTCATAACTCTGGTTCATGATGATTTTGATCTCATCCTCAGAGTATGCTTGATCATGTCCTGCAGGTTTCACGCCGAACATCCGCAGAAGGACACGGGATGCACCATTCAGCGCCCAAATGAAGGGATACATCACTTTCCCGAACCAGTAAAGTGATGGGGAGAGCATCAATGTCAATTTTTCCGAAAATTGAATCGCCATGGTTTTGGGTGCCATTTCACCGACAACCACGTGAAGGAACGTCACGAGGATAAAGGCGATGGCATAGGAGGCAACAGACGAAATCGACGGCGAAATATTCAGGTAATCAAACACCGGATATAACAGCCTCTCGACGGTCGGCTTACCTAATGCTCCAAGTCCAAGAGCCGTGACCGTAATACCGAGCTGACACGCAGATAGATAGTAATCGAGATCGGAAACGACTTTTTTGGCGAGTACAGCCTTTTTATTACCTTCGGCAACCAGTTGATCCACTCTTGATGTACGAATCTTAACTACCGCAAATTCGGATGCCACAAAAAAAGCGGTCAATACAATCAAGAGAACAAGTAATGCTAAATTCAAGATGGTAATTATGTCCAATGATTTCCCCGATTCTCAGGGATTCACCTCCAGAAATAGTTACAGCGTCGCTCGTTAACAACGTTAACGGCTGCACGGCTGATTGTTGTTGAATTGGGCGTATGCATCTATGAAAATCAATACATGATATAGATTGTCTATGCTGCATACAGACCTTGTAAGTTGCAAAACAGGAATTTAGGATGAAGTTAATCACAATAAGAAACCACTTCACTTTAATAGGGGCTAACCCTCAAGCTGTCAGGCTGTTTCTCCGATTTACTCCACCTTAATTCTCCATTTGGACAGTTTACAATATCGCCTTCCCAATAGATATCCACCTCCCCTCTTACTCATTCCTGTTTCAGAAAAGTATAACATGTTCTGACTTAAACCATCCAGTTGCACGTCATGGTTTGGTTATGTTCAACGTATATTAATGAATATTTTGTTCACAAATAGCTTTATTCATGTAAACGAGCATTTTTGCATAAATCCAATAAGTGCCTTCGAATCAGGCAGAATGCTGAATGAAGTTACTTACATCTCTAACAATTATATGTATAGAATAGACCCATTTTATAACACTACTACCCGGGGAGTTAACCAGCTGAAACATTATTTTAATGAGGTTAACAAACCAAAAAAGCCCGTTGAATGAATGCTATGCTTCTGATCTGAAGGCATTCGTCCAACGGACTCTAAGTTTATCTTCAACTATGCTTACACCAAAGCTTTGACAGCAATATCCGACCGCTGATGTTTACCTTCAAAGCGGATTCGTTCTGCCTGTTCATACGCTTTATTTCTCGCTTCCGCAATGTCGGCTCCAAGACCCACAACCCCAAGAATACGTCCACCATTCGTGACCCAGTCTCCGGATTCGCTGCGTGCCGTTCCTGCATGAAAAACGACAGCGTCGCCAACTTGATCCAGCCCTTCAATGGCTACACCTTTTGCATACGGTCCTGGATATCCTCCGGACGCGAGCACCACACATACAGCGGCCTCTTCGCTCCACTCAATTTCAATGTCTGCCAGTTTACCATGAACAGTGGCCCAGAAGATGTCGAGCAGGTCACTTTTCAAACGAGGGAGGACAACCTGTGTCTCAGGATCACCAAAACGCGCGTTAAATTCAATCGTTTTGGGTTTGCCATCCGGTGAGATCATGAGTCCGGCAAACAATACACCGCGGAATGGCCGTCCCTCGGACACCATCGCTTTGGCGGTTGGTTTGATGATTGTTTCGACAGCCTCTTCGATAATCGAATTCGGGATATGCGGCAGTGGTGAATATGTACCCATGCCACCCGTGTTAGGCCCCTGGTCATTGTCGAAGACAGGCTTGTGATCCTGCGCAGCGGCCATCGGACGTACCGTCTCCCCGTCGACAAAAGCCAAAATGGACATTTCCTGACCTGCGAGGAATTCCTCAATGATGACTTTGGCTCCAGCTTCCCCGAACACTTTCTCCACCATAATACTGCGCAGCGCCTGATTCGCTTCCTCACGGGAATAGGCTACGGTTACGCCCTTGCCAGCTGCCAAACCGTCAGCCTTGATGACCACCGGAATCGCCTGAGCATCCAGATAAACCTGTGCCTGTTCGTAATTGTCGAATTTCTCATAGGCTGCAGTTGGGATATTGTACTTGTGCAGCAGGTCCTTCATGAACGTTTTACTGCCTTCAATCTCTGCTGCATTACGACGTGGTCCGAAGACGGGGATGCCTGTGGAATCAAACGCATCCACAATCCCGTCCGCCAGCGGATCATCCGGCCCGATCACCACGAGATCCACCTTAAGTTCCACGGCGAGAGCCTTCAATTTATCGAATTCATTCACTGCAACCGGGTGACACTCGGCGAGCTGTGCAATGCCTGCATTTCCCGGCGCACAGTGAATCTTGCCTGCTTTCGGACTTTTCGCCAGCGCCCAGATGATCGCATGTTCCCGGCCGCCGCCACCCACTACCAGAATATCCATTCGTTCCGTTCCCCCTCATGAATTTCAGGATTCATTTCAGCATTCTTGTTCATTAGCTGAAAAAGAGGATGAACAAGCCTATTCGCTTGTTCATCGACGTGTGATGCTTTTGTTTTGACGCTTAGTGTTTGAAATGACGGACGCCTGTGAAGACCATCGCAATTCCGTACTCGTTAGCCACTTTGATGGACTCTTCGTCCTTAATGGAACCGCCTGGTTGGATAACAGCTGTAATTCCTGCCTTCGCTGCCAGTTCCAGCGTATCGCCCATCGGGAAGAATGCATCGGATGCCAGAATGGCACCTTTGGCTTGCTCGCCAGCTTGTTCAATGGCAATTTTGGCTGCACCAACGCGGTTCATTTGTCCGGCACCTACGCCTACCGTCATGTCATTCGCCGCAAGCACGATCGCATTAGACTTCACGTGTTTAACGACTTTCCATCCAAACAGCAGCTGTTTCAATTCTTCTTCGGAAGGCGCACGGTCCGTAACCACCTTCAGTTCACTCGCTTCAATGGAGTGCACATCGCTCTGTTGTACGATCATACCGCCATCAATAGATGTCACTACGAATTGGCTCTCCCGATTGCGAGCTGCGCTCAACTCGCCGGTTTTGAGCAAACGGATGTTTTTCTTCTTGGTCAGAATATCCAGTGCTTCTTGTGTAAAATCAGGAGCCAGCACGATTTCCAGGAAGATCTCACTCAGCTTGGCCGCTGTATCGCTGTCGATAATGCGGTTGGCTGCCACGATGCCACCAAAGATGGACGTTGGATCAGCAGCGTACGCTTTGCTGTAAGCTTCGTAGATGCTTTCGCCAATTCCCACACCGCAAGGATTCATGTGCTTAACGGCAACAACAGCAGGCTCTTCAAATTCTTTTACAATCTGCAATGCTGCGTTGGCATCGTTGATGTTATTGTAAGACAACTCTTTGCCGTGCAACTGCTCGGCTGTTGTCAACGTATCTTGGGCTGCAAGCGGTTTACGGTAAAATGCCGCCTGTTGGTGTGGATTTTCGCCATAGCGCAAATCCTGGAGTTTCTCGTAAGTCACAGTCAGACGCTCTGGCAGCGGATCGCCGTTCAGGTTGGAGAGATAATCAGAAATAACTGCATCGTAAGCCGCCGTATGACGGAAAACTTTTGCCGCAAGCCGTTTGCGTGTTTCCAGTGTGGTATCCCCACTGCTGCGGATTTCTTCCAACACTTTGCCATAATCTGCAGTATCTACAACGACACTAACAAAGGCATGGTTTTTGGCAGCGGAGCGAAGCATAGTTGGACCGCCGATATCGATGTTCTCGATCGCATCTTCGTACGTTACGTCCGGCTTTGCGATTGTATCCTGGAATGGATACAGGTTCACAACAACCAGATCAATATAACCCAGTCCATTCTCTTCCATCTGGCGTTTATGCTCTTCACTGTCACGAACCGCCAGCAAACCGCCATGAACTGCCGGATGCAGGGTTTTGACACGCCCGTCCATAATTTCCGGAAAGCCAGTCACATCCGAAATACCGATGACGGGCACGCCCTCCTTCGACAGCAGGCTGCTTGTACCTCCTGTCGAAATAATCTCCACTCCCATTTGCGACAGCTCGCGGCAAAAGTCCACGATGCCTGTTTTATCCCATACGCTGACCAACGCTCTTTTGATACTCACAATATGCTCCTCCTTTAATGTCCCATGGCCCCGCGTTTCATGACGAAACACAGCCGATTTATTTCCCGAGAAATATCACAAAATGCGTACCAATTTTCGACTTCTGTTATATAAGTTGAACCAAGATGTTTACACGGGACACTCCGATGACAGAACAACCTTCCAATCGTTGCTATCCTCTCGTTGCTATCCTCAGATTTTTTGATTCCCTTTTCTTAAAGGGAAAATCCGGTGATAAAGCGTATGCTTACGATGCAGCTTTCTTTCAGAAAGCTTTTAGGCGAACGCTTCGCTTTTTCAGGTTTTTTCTGTCCTCTCCGTTAATGTGTAAACGTAGTCCACCTTATATCAATCCGGTTTCCGAACCGTAACCTGACGGCCTTCCAACTTGACCAATCCCTGAGCGAACCAGGAAACAACTTCTGGATACAACTGCTGTTCTGCAGCATGAATGGAGCGGCTGATCGATTCAGCCGTATCCTCAGGCAGAATAGGTACCGGATGCTGAGCAATAATTGGCCCAGTGTCCATCCCGCCATCCACAAAGTGCACCGTTACCCCGGTAACTTTAACGCCATAGTCCAACGCCTGACCGATCGCATCCTTGCCTGCGAATGCTGGCAGCAAGGACGGATGAATATTAATCAACCGTCCTGCATACCGATCCACTACGACAGAAGTCAGCAATCTCATGTATCCGGCAAGGACAACCAGATCAATGTTTTTGGATTCAAGCACTTCTACGATCTCGGCCTCGTAGGCCTCCCGGGAATCATAATTTTTCGGGGTGAACAGATGACAATCCACGCCTGCATCCTGGGCCCGCTGCACAACGCGTGCAGCCGGCTTGTCGCATACCAGCAGATCTACGGATGCATCCAGTCCTCCGTTCCGTGCTGCATCCACCAATGCCTGAAAGTTTGACCCTTCACCAGAGGCAAATACGGCAATCCGGTAGTTCGCCATTAAACATCCGCTCCCGTGAAGGTTACTCGTGCATCTCCTTCAGTCACACGTCCAATGATGTACGCTTCTTCGCCAGAAGCTTTTAACTGCGCCAGAGCTTCACTTGCGTCTGCTTCGTTCACGACCAGTACAAGCCCAATCCCCATGTTAAACGTGGTGAACATATCGCGGTTCGAGACCGATCCTTTCTCCTGCAGCAGGTTGAAGATCGGCAGGATCGGCCATGAACCGTAATCAATATCTACATTGACGCTGCCAGGCAGCATCCGCGGAATGTTCTCGATGAAGCCTCCACCCGTGATGTGTGCCATGCCTTTTACGTTGACCTTTTCCAGCAAGGAGAGGAGTGGTTTCACATAGATCTTTGTTGGCTCCAGAAGTGCATCACCCAGCTTGCCGCTCAGTTCGGCTACTTCATCATGCAGGTTCAACCCGGCTTCCTCCAACAAAAGTCTGCGTACCAGCGAGAATCCGTTGCTGTGAACACCGCTGGAAGCCAGTCCAATCACTGTGTCGCCTGGAGAGATGGTCGTACCGTTGATGATTTTGGCTTTGTCCACGATCCCCACCGTAAATCCGGCAATATCGTATTCCCCTTCGCTGTACATGCCCGGCATCTCAGCCGTCTCGCCGCCGATCAGCGCACAACCGGACTGGTGACATCCTTCAGCAATTCCGGCAACGATAGCTTCGATCTTCTCGGGGATGACTTTGTCACATGCCAGGTAGTCGAGGAAAAAGAGCGGCTCAGCGCCCTGCACCACAATGTCGTTCACACACATGGCCACGGCGTCGATTCCAATGGTATCGTGACGGTCCATGGCAAACGCGATTTTCAGCTTGGTTCCTACGCCGTCAGTACCGGAGACGAGTACCGGCTCATCATATTTATCTTTGTTCAAACCGAACAGGGCTCCGAATCCACCCAGATCTGTCATCACTTCCGGACGGAAGGTACGCTTCACGTGTTTTTTCATCCGTTCAACCGCTTCATTACCTGCCGCGATATCGACGCCGGCCTTTTTATATGCTTCTGACAAGTGGAATCACTCCTCAATGATTTTCGCCCCTCCTAAATCCTCCCACCCGGGAGGACCCCAAAGGACCTTGGCAGGCCCTCTGGACACCCGCCAAACAAGCGGTGCTGAGGTGGCTGGTATGATCTTGCTATGGTTGGTTCGTTCATGTGCTCGCGTGTTTGTTCGCCATGCCGCTGGCTTTTAGCCGCGCCTAGGCGAACCACGCTTGACTGCACTGCGGGGCAAGCCCGCTTGGGCAGCTGCTTCGCCTTGCTGCCTGTGCCCCTGTTGCTCCGCAAGGCGGGGCTATGGGCTTGGGCGGTGCTCGGCGGCTGCTGCTTCGCCTTGCTGCCTGTGCCCCTGTTGCTCCGCAAGGCGGGGCTGAAGGGCTCGGGCAGGGCCCGGTGGCTGCTGCTTTGCACCGCTGCCTGAGCCCCTGTTGCTCCGCAAGGCGGGGCTGAAGGGCTCGGGCGGGGCCCGGTGGCTGCTGCTTTGCACCGCTGCTTGAGCCCCTGTTGCTTCGCAAGGCGGGGCTAAGGGCTCGGGCGGGGCCCGGTGGCAGCTGCTTTGCACCGCTGCCTGAGCCCCTGTTGCTTCGCAAGGCGGGGCTTAAGGGCTCGGGCAATGCCCGGTGGCTGCTGCTTCGCTCCGCTGCCTGGCCCCTGTTGCTCCGCAAGGCGGGGCTTAAGGGCTCGGGCAGGGCCCGTTGGCAGCTGCTTTGCACAGCTGCCTGAGCCCCTGTTGCTCCGCAAGGCGGGGCTTAAGGGCTCGGGCAATGCCCGGTGGCTGCTGCTTTGCACCGCTGCCTGAGCCCATGTTGCTCCGCAAGGCGGGGCTTAAGGGCTCGGGCGATGCCCGGGGCAGCTGCTTCGCCTTGCTGCCTGAGCCCCTGTTGCTCCGCAAGGCGGGGCTGAAGGGCTCGGGCGGGGCTCGGCGGCTGCTGATTCGCTCCGCTGCTTGGCCCCTGTTGCTCCGCAAGGCGGGGCTATGGGCTTGGGCTTCTTAACAGCTGCAGCCGAATTTCTCTTCGCCGCCGAAGTCGAGGTTGGTTGGGTAATCATTATCGAAACATGCGAGGCAGAGCCCGCCTTTATAGTCATCCTGATTGTCTCCCTGAATCGATGCAATCAGTCCATCGGGACTGAGAAAAGCCAGGGAGTCCGCGTTGATCTCACGACAAATCTCTTCCACCGACAGCTGTGAGGCGATAAGTTCGCGGCTGTCGGGCGTATCGATGCCGTAGAAACACGGGTTTTTGAACGGCGGCGACGTTATTCGTACGTGTACTTCGGTTGCTCCGGCATCACGCAGCATGTTCACGATCCGGCGGGATGTCGTACCCCGTACAATGGAATCATCAATCATGACAACGCGTTTGCCTTCAACCACACGGCGCACGGCGCTCAGCTTCATCTTCACGCCCTGCTCACGCAATTCCTGACTTGGCTGGATAAACGTACGTCCGGTGTATTTGTTCTTGATCATGCCCATCTCATATGGGATACCAGTTTGCTCAGCATATCCAATTGCCGCGGAAATACTGGAGTCCGGTACACCTGTGACCAGATCGGCATCCACAAATGATTCGATCGCCATGCGTCCACCCATCCGCTTACGAGCAGCATGCTGATTGGCACCATTCATATCACTATCCGGACGGGCAAAATAAATATATTCCATCGCACACAGCGCCTTGCGGTGTTTGTGATGATCGAAGCGGTCTTCATGCAAACCATCTGCGTCCAATACCAGCAGTTCACCCGGTTCAATATCGCGGATCAATTCCGCGCCGATCGTTTCAAGCGCACAAGTCTCGGATGCGAACAGATACGCATCCCCCAATTTGCCCATCGTCAGCGGACGCAGACCATGGGGATCAGAAGCAACGAGCAGCTTGTCATTGGTCATGATCAGAAACGCATAACCACCGACAATACGCTGGAATGCATCCTTAGCAGCTTCCACCAAACCCTTCGATGAACGTGCAATCAAATGCGCGATGACCTCCGTATCACTTGTTGTCTGGAAGATCGATCCGCTCTGTTCCAGTTCACGACGGATGGTTGGTGCATTCACGATATTCCCGTTGGTTGCTACGGCCAGATCTCCGTCACGATATTTGAAAACCAAAGGCTGAGCGTTTGTCAGTTTACTGTCACCGCTTGTGGAATACCGAACGTGACCTATGGAAATATCACCGGACAGGGTCTGCATCAGATCTTTGGTGAACACTTCCTTCACCAGACCCATACCGCGATGATAGTGGAATTCATTGCCGTCACTTACACACATGCCTGCACTTTCTTCGCCTCGATGCTGCAGGGCGTGCAAACCATAATAGGAGAGCGATGCAGCGTCAGGGTGTTTGAACACCCCGAACACTCCGCATTCTTCCTTCAATTTGTCGAGTCCTTCCTTGCCGGACCCTTCGTTATAATAATCGCCTGTCCACCACTGTCCTGTCGTCAGTTCATGAGACATGGAATCGCATCCTCCCAGACCTGAGCCAAACCTCCTACAGGTTCGTTCACGGCTGATGTTCCGTTCAATTCAATCGTCAAGTTACTTCCTTCTACACGTCCAATCACAGCTACAGGTACCCCGCGCTCACGTACAAACGCTTCAAGTTGGCCCGCTTGCTCCGGCGAAGCCGACAGCAGGATACGGGACTGGCTCTCACTAAAGAGTGCATGATCTGCACGCAGTGCAGTTTCCACATTGACCTGTGCACCCACGTTGCCGCTGATGCAGGATTCTGCCAATGCCACAGCCAGACCGCCTTCAGACAAGTCATGTGCCGAGCGAACAAGTCCGGATTGGATGGCTTCCAGCACGGTGCTGAGCAACGCTTTTTCGGTTTGCAAATTCAGCTCTGGCGGACGGCCTTCCGTTTTGCCATGAACCGCGTATTGCAGCTCGCTGCCGCCCAGCTCAGCTTTGGTCTCACCGAGGAGGATAATGACATCGCCTTCGGATTTGAATCCTTGTGTCGTGATATGATCCGTGTCATGAACGAGACCTACCATACCGACCACTGGCGTTGGATAGATCGAGCCTTTGGCGTTTTCGTTATACAAACTCACGTTACCACCAATAACCGGTGTATCCAGCACGCGGCAAGCTTCTGCCATACCGTCTACCGCTTTTTCCATCTGCCAGAAGATATCCGGCTTCTCCGGGTTACCAAAGTTCAGGTTGTCCGTAATCGCCAGCGGCTCTGCACCGGAACATACAATGTTACGCGCTGCTTCACTCACGGCAATCCGTCCGCCTACTTCAGGATCCAGATAGACATAACGTCCGTTACAGTCCGTTGTCATCGCCAGACCTTTGCGAGTTCCGCGAATGGTAATAACCGCTGCATCCGAGCCTGGACGAACTGCAGTGCTGGTACGCACCATATAATCGTATTGATCGTAAACCCACTTTTTGCTTGCTACCGTAGGCGAAGCCAACACCTGTTTCAGCGCGCCGCCGAGATCCGACACTTCATCGTAACGCAGGGTGTCGATTGAAGCGCTTTGCTCGTAGTAAGCCGGTACCGAAGATGGCTTGTTGTACACCGGACACTCGTCCACCAGTGCTGTAACTGGCATGTCACCAACCACTTCGCCGTGGTGATACAGCTTCAGACGTCCGTCATCGGTAACTTTACCGACTTTTGCACAGATGACGCCCCAACGTTCAAAAATCTCCATGGCCTGCGCCTCATCCTTCGGCTCAACAACGAACAGCATCCGTTCCTGGGACTCGGACAGCATCATCTCATAAGGCGTCATGCCTTCTTCACGCTGTGGTACCTGATCCAGATACAATTCCAGACCATTACCCGCTTTACTTGCCATCTCTGCACTGGAGCACGTCAGGCCTGCTGCACCCATATCCTGAATACCAAGCACGATCCCTGTGTCGATCAGTTCCAGACAGGATTCCATCACGAGTTTTTCCATGAATGGGTCACCGACTTGAACCGCTGTCTTCTTGGATTCGGATTCTTCCGTCAGTTCTACCGATGCAAACGTTGCGCCGTGAATTCCGTCGCGGCCAGTTGGAGGACCAACGTAGTACACCGGGTTTCCTACGCCCTTGGCTACACCGCGCTGGATTTTGTCATGATCGATCAAGCCTACGCACATTGCATTTACAAGTGGGTTGCCTTCATAACTTTCGTCGAACATAACTTCCCCGGCTACCGTTGGAATACCGATACAGTTACCATAACCGGCAATACCGGAAACGACATGTTCAAACAGATATTTCACGCGGTCACTCTCCAGCTTGCCGAAACGAAGCGAGTTCAGCAGGGCTACCGGTCTGGCACCCATGGAGAAAATATCACGAATGATGCCGCCCACACCTGTTGCCGCACCTTGGTAAGGCTCAACCGCGGAAGGGTGGTTATGGCTTTCAATTTTGAATACAACCGCCTGGTTGTCACCGATATCCACGATCCCGGCACCTTCACCCGGTCCCATCAGGACACGTGGTCCACTGGTTGGGAAACGGCGCAACAACGGCTTGGAGTTTTTGTACGCACAGTGCTCGGACCACATGACACTAAATACACCGATTTCCGTGTAATTCGGCTTGCGTCCCATGAATTCACAGATCAGCTCATACTCGCTGTCCGACACGCCCATTTGTGCGTAAAGTTTATGTTCTGCGACCTGTTCTGCTGTCGGTTCCTTAGCGGATAGCTGCTGCGTCATGCCGATCCCTCCATGCTTTCAAAATAGATGTAAACATACGTTTGCCGTCTTCCGAGCCCAGCAGTGAGTCAACCGCGCGCTCCGGATGCGGCATCATGCCAACCACGTTTCCGCCCTCATTACAGATTCCTGCGATATCCCCCAGGGAACCGTTCGGGTTGCTTCCATACGTAAATACGATCTGGTTGTTCGCCTGCAAACTCGCCAGCGTCTCCTCGTCGCAGTAATAGTTTCCTTCACCGTGAGCAATCGGGATGATAATTTCTTCCCCTGGTGCATAGTCACGTGTAAATGGTGTATCTGCATTTGTCACTTTCAATACCGTATCGTGACAACGGAATTTCAGTGACATATTGCGGATTAATGCCCCCGGAAGCAGTCCCGCTTCGGTCAGGATCTGGAATCCGTTGCAGATACCGAGAATATATTTGCCTTGTTCAGCAGCTTTGGCTACCTCATTCATTACTGGTGCGAAGCGGGAAATCGCCCCACAGCGCAAGTAGTCTCCATAGGAGAAACCACCCGGAACCAGGATACAATCATACGCTGAGAGATCCGTCGCCGTGTGCCATACATAATCAACCTCTTGCCCAATGGCATCTTCTACTGCTTTGTAACAGTCAATATCGCAGTTGGAGCCAGGAAACACAAGAACTGCAAATTTCATGGGATTAACCCTCCAATTCGTAGCGGTAATCTTCAACAACGGTGTTGGCCAGCAGCTTCTCGCACATCACAGTCAAACGTTTTTCCGCTTCTTCACGATCTGTCGTATCCAGGGTCAGTTCCATGACTTTACCGATCCGTACACTTTCCACTTCATTGAATCCCATCGAGTGCAGGGCGCCTTGAACGGCAACTCCTTGCGGGTCGAGTACGCTTTGCTTAATAGTGACATAGACGGTTGCTTTGATCATGATCCTTATGTTCCTCCTCAGTAATGAACGGAATAAATGCTTTATGCTGTTAAAAAAGTGGTTTGGGAGCTTGCTTCGGGGCGGATTGTTCTTCCGGTCGCTGTTGTCCCCAGGTTTTTCTGATTATTTTGAACCGCTGTGCGGTCAAAACCTGAGGACAAAGGCGAACGCTAACGCTCCTTTAAGAACAATTCCGCCCCTTCGCTAGTCCATGCGACGTTTTTAAAGGCCTAAACCTTTACGTTGCACGGTGTGTAATGGTCGAGACTGACCACTACGTGAAGCTACATTAGTAACTATACTGTTTTACTATTTTTAGACTTCCTGTTCGATAGAAGTCTTGGTTTACATTGCCTCATCCCCCAGTTTGACACTGGCGGAGGGAAAGATTTGAGCTGGAGAAGCGAAGCGGTCGCCTTTGCAACCGGAATGTATCCTTTTGAAAAAAAGGATTTCAATCTAAACATTCTGGGGGCAACAGCGATCGAAAGCCAAACTTTCCCGTAGCTTATCTCAAACGTTATTATTTCGTTAAACGATTATAAATATCGACGTATCTTGCTGTTGTTGCCTCCACCACCGCTTGTGGCAGCGGATCGGGCTTACTGTTCTTGTCCCAATCGGATCCTGCCAGATAGGTGCGCACCGGTTCTTTGTCCATGCTGTCGATCTCGATGTCGAGTGCGTAATTTTCTTTGGCCCAGAAGCGCGAAGCATCCGGGGTGAAAATTTCGTCGATCAGGATAACCTTGCCATCCACGATACCAAACTCAAATTTGCAGTCTGCGAGGATGATCCCACGCTGGTTACAGTAATCCCGAGCGAATTCATACAGACGCAGGCTTTTTTCCTGAAGCTCCATTGCCAGCGTATCCCCAACCAGTTCTTTCATGCGGTCCATCGGGATGTCTTCGTCATGACCTACATCATTTTTGGCTGCCGGGGTGAAGATGGGACTTTCGAGCTTGGCGTTTTTGCGAAGTCCTTCCGGCAGTTGGATGCCGTTGACCTCTCCGCTCTTCTCATACTGTCTCCATCCGCCTCCGGTAATGTATCCACGCACTACACATTCGATATCAATGCGTTCGGCCTTGCGGGTCACCATAATCCGATCTTTCAGAAGTTCCGGGTCCACAATCAGGTCACCCAATCGGTTCACGTCCGTGTGCACCACATGGTTGTCCATCATGTCCCTCGTCAGTTCAAACCAGAAGCTGCTGAGTTTATTCAGCACATTGCCTTTCTCGGGAACCGCCGGGTCCAGCACGTAGTCAAAAGCCGAAATTCGGTCCGTGACCACGATCAGAAAATATTCCCCCAGGTCGTACAATTCACGTACTTTTCCTTTATATAACAGAGGTGCTTTAACGAGATCTGCCGCTGTGGACAGTGCCATGGAGGCTCACCTTCTTTCAGGAGATATAAAATATAAGTTCAATTCCCCTCATCACGCTAACCACTCCGAATTCAGAACAACCTTTCGATCGCTGTTACCCCCGGATTTTTTGATTCTACTTTTTCCAAAGTGAAAATCCGGGGATAAAGGCGACCGCTTCGCTTCTCCAGGTTTGTTCTGCCTTCTCCGTTCCCGCGTGAACACATAACAGACTAATATTTAAGGAGGTAATTAGTCGGTCAAGCCAAGCTTTTTGAAGATCGTGTCCACGTGCTTCAGGTGCCAGGACGGGTTGAACGCGTCTTCGATTTCTTTATCGCTCAGCACTTCCGTGATTTCCGGTGTAGCTTTCACGATATCCTTGAACTGGCGCTGTTCTTCCCATGCCTGCATGGCACGTGGTTGAACGGTATCATACGCTTGTTCACGGCTGAAGCCTTTGTCGATCAGTTTGGTCAGCACACGGCCCGAGAATGGCACACCGTATGTGCGCTCCATGTTGCGTTTCATGTTCTCAGGGAATACCGTCAGGTTTTTCACAATGTTACCGAAACGGTTCAGCATGTAGTTCAGCAGCATCGTTGCATCCGGGAGGATGACACGTTCTACGGAAGAGTGCGAGATATCGCGTTCATGCCACAGGGTTACGTTTTCGTATGCCGACACCATATGTCCACGAATGACGCGGGACAGACCGGAGATGTTTTCGCTACCGATTGGGTTACGCTTGTGCGGCATCGCGGATGATCCCTTTTGACCTTTGGCAAATGCCTCTTCCACTTCACGGAATTCACTCTTTTGCAGTGCACGAACTTCAGTAGCGAACTTGTCCAGGGATGTTGCAATCAATGCCAGTGTGGCCATGTATTCCGCATGACGGTCACGCTGCAGGGTTTGCGTGGAGATCGGTGCAGGCTTCGTGCCCAGCTTCTCGCAGACGAATTCTTCTACAAACGGATCGATGTTCGCATAAGTTCCTACCGCACCCGAGATTTTACCGTACTGCACGTTGTCTGCCGCATGGCGGAAACGTTCCAGGTTCCGTTTCATCTCTTCATGCCACAAAGCCATTTTTAAACCAAAGGTTGTTGGCTCGGCATGCACCCCGTGTGTACGACCCATCATCGGTGTGTGCTGGTAAGCCAGTGCTTTGTCACGCAGGATTTCGATAAAATTCACGATGTCGCGTTCCAGAATCTCATTCGCCTGACGCAATACATAACCCAGAGCCGTATCTACGACATCCGTGGAGGTCAGTCCGTAATGCACCCATTTCCGCTCCGCACCCAGACTTTCGGATACTGTACGTGTGAAAGCAATAACATCATGACGTGTTTCCTGCTCGATTTCATAGATGCGGTCGATATCAAAAGAAGCGTTTTGGCGAAGCAATGCTGCTTCTTCCTTAGGGATAACACCGAGTTCCGCCCATGCTTCACATGCACAAATTTCAACTTCCAACCAGGACTTGAATTTATTTTCCTCCGTCCAGATGGCTCTCATTTCGGGTCTGCTATAACGTTCGATCATGAATTTGTATTCCTCCAGATATTAGTTTGTTCAATCCATTGCAATGCTTCTTCAACATCCTGACAGAGCAGATTGACATGCCCCATTTTCCGTCCTGTTTTCGCTTCGGCTTTGCCATATATATGAAGCTTGGGAATGACACCAAGTTCCATCGCTTCGATATCAGGTTGACCCGTTCTTGCGATGATTCCTTCCAGATGTTCTCCAAGCACATTGACCATAACGACCGGACTTAACAGTGTAGTGTCTCCAAGCGGCAATCCGCAGATGGCACGAATGTGCTGCTCGAATTGTGAGGTCGCACAGGCTTCCATCGTGTAATGACCGGAATTATGCGGCCTTGGAGCCAGCTCGTTCACATACAGTCTTCCATCTGCCGCAACAAACAGCTCAACCGCCAGCAATCCAACCGCCTGCAAGGATTCGGCCACAGCCGCTGCGAGCTTCTGTGCTTCGATCTGTATATTCGTAGCCACTCTTGCCGGAATGATCGATGCATGCAAAATGTTATTCACATGAATGTTCTCCGCCGGTGGGAATGTCTTGATCTCCCCATTAGTACTTCGTGCAACGACAACGGAGATTTCGCATTCAAACTTGATAAATTGCTCCAGCACCAGTTCCGCTCCGGTAGCTGCAAGCTCATCATAAGCCGATGCTGCCTGGCTTGCATCCCGGATGACCCGCTGGCCTTTGCCATCGTACCCTCCGGTTACTGTCTTCAGTACACAAGGTACACCAAGTTCGCTTACAGCGGCTTGCATGGTATCTTTGCTTGTAATTTCCCGATAAGGCGCCACTCTTACGCCTGCAGCTTCAATGGCCCGTTTCTCACGCAACCGATGCTGGGTGGTATACAATAACGCACTTCCTTGCGGTACATAGGATTCACGTTCCAGCAAGCCCGCAACACCTGCATCCACATTTTCAAATTCATACGTAATCACATCACACTGACGGGCCAGCTCAAGTGCTGCAGCTTCATCGTCATATGCCGCCTCAATCTGACGGGCTACCTGTCCACAAGGTGAATCCGTCGCCGGATCCAGCGTGACAAAACGGTATCCCATCGCAGTCCCGGCTAACGTCAGCATTCGTCCAAGCTGTCCGCCTCCCAGAATTCCAATGGTCGTTTTCCCTGGCAGCAGGACGCGTTCAGCCATCCCGGCAGCATTCAATTCCGTTTTACTCATAGCTCATCACTGCTTTCCAGTACTTCACGTTTGATATGCTCTCTGCGAGCTTCGCAGCGATTCCGGACATCCTCATCGAAGGCGCCGATCATCTGGGCCGCAAGCAGCCCCGCATTGGTTGCTCCTGCCTTCCCGATGGCTACTGTTGCAACAGGGATTCCACCAGGCATTTGAACAATAGATAACAGGGAATCGAGACCATTCAATGCCTTGGACTGCACAGGTACTCCGATTACCGGAAGCATCGTTTTGGAAGCAACCATACCTGGAAGATGTGCTGCTCCGCCTGCACCTGCAATGATAACCTTGAATCCACGCTCGGTGGCCTGCTCGGCATATTCAAACATCAGATCTGGTGTGCGATGCGCGGATACGACCTTTTTTTCATACCCAATCTCCAGTTCGTCCAGCACCTCGCACGCATGCTTCATCGTTTCCCAATCCGACTTGCTGCCCATAATTACAGCGACCTGCACTGACATGAATACATCCAACTCCCGTCTGAGCTTTTTTGATAGCAACATCACTTGCATAAATGCGTTTCCTCGTGAAATGAAAAAATCCGCTACCCGCGAAAACATCACATTTTCTCCGGACACCGGACTCCAAGAAATACGTATCCCGCATTTGGGCATGCCAAAAGGGGGCTTGCTGTCCGCATCCATATTCATGCGACTCTCAGCCGTATCTCCTCGTAGTCCGGAAATTTACGGTTTCCGGGTAGATACTTCCGGGCCTTATCCCCGGCGTTATACGAGCAAATATCTATTTCAATCCCACGACTCATTTCTGTTCAGCCGTGTACAGCTTTCGTTCCTACTCGACCTTATTCTTACCTGATCGACACATCTAACATTCTAACAATCCCCTACAGCTAATGTCAACTTAAAGACGAACATTTAACATATTGACAAATGTATTGTTCGTGATTGAGGCACTTTTCTTGGTTTGCATATCCATTTCATCCCATAAAAGAAAGCCGGCCTCTCTTCAGTTGATCGAAGACAGCCGGCTTCCCGCTACTATTTTAATACATACATGTATATTGCTTATTTCACGATCAGTACAGGAACTTGAGCATGCTGCACTACGTTATGACTGACACTGCCCAACACAAATTCACGAATGCCGCCAAGTCCACGACTTCCGATTACAATAACATCTGATCCATTTTCCTTAGCGTAATCAAGCAGTACTTCTGCTGCCGCTCCTTGAATCAGGTCCACGTTTGCCGTAACTCCCGCAGCTTTAACGCGTTCTTTGGCTTCATCCGTCGTCTGCACAGCCAAGTTGTAATAATCATTATTGAGTGATGGCGGCAGCGGCGCAAGCCCTTCCCCGATGAATACACGCGGGAAATCAAAGGCATGAATGACATCAATGACAGCATCCGGAGATACCTTAGCCAGCTCAATCGCACGATCCAGCGCCTTGTTTGAAGCTTTCGATCCGTCGTAAGCCACTAATATTTTAGAGAATAACATGTAAATCCCGTCCCTTCCTTATATGTAGAAACTCCGAAGCCAAATGCTCCGGTCTGACATAAAAACAAATACAGAACCATGTAACCCTATAAACGTTATCAAGCCGATATGAACCAATTACCTCATGTTGCAGCAGGCAGCACCTCTATGTTCTATTTCAGAAAATACCCATAAATGACGGCATTCAGAAACAATAGAAGTGGAATTCCGATGGTGAAGCTCGGATGTTTGGTTTTGTGCCGTTTCCGGTACATCGCGATCCAAACCCCAAGTGCACCTCCAATAAAAGCAAGCAGGAATAACGTCCGTTCGGGTGTACGGTCACGACGTCGCTGCGCCCGCTTTTTGTCATCTGACATCACCAGATAACCTACCACGTTGATAAATATAAACCACAATATGAGTCCAGTTTGCATATAATTCTAGCGGTCCCCCTATCCCGGGACATCTCCCTGTTCCTCCATTATAGTCCTCTGCAGGGACATGATCAACGCGAGAAGGGAGCCGCTAGAATAGATTAATCCATAATCAGTCCCATTAAGAACCTAGGATTCCTGTTTAGGAATACCGTTCAGGCTGGGAACTCTTTTGCCTGCCTTGGTTGGACGTGCTCCGATGCTTTCTTCCCGGATGCTGTCCTTGTTCTGCTGGTTATGAATTTTCTCTGGCTTGTTATGCGGCATCTGTGTCACCTCCTTGGCTTACGTTGCCTGAAAAGGAGGGATCTTATACAGCACCACGCGAAGCGGTTTAATTCACAAAACCTCACCAGTATCCACCTTTTGTTTATACCAACATGATGTTTAGGCAACGATTTCCCTGCAGGTACCCCACAGACCATACTCAGGGCAATTATTCCCCTTTTTTCTCCATGGCTGCCTTCAACAGATCACCGAGATTGGAGCCAATGGATTCCTGTTTGGCATACTGCTTGACCAGCTTTTGCTGTTCGCGTTTGTTCACGTGCTGCTTGTCTTTGTCCAAGGCTTCCGTGATGCCGCAAGGCAGACATTGCACATACAAGCCCGCTTTTCCTTCCTTCATTTCCATCTTCTTGTGACACTGCGGACAACGACGGTTGGATAACCGTTTCTCTGCCGAGCGGCGATAGCCACAATCCTCAGTGGGACATACGAGAAACTTGCCGCGCTTCCCTTTCTTCTCAAGCAAACGTGCATTACAATCCGGACAGTGACTATTGGACACGTTATGGGGTTTATACTCCGCCTTACTTCCTTTCACAGTGGAGACCAGCTCTTTTGCCATCGAACGTATACCATCCAGAAAAGGTCCCGGTTTCCCCTGTCCTCGGGCAATCCGTTCCAGTTCAGCCTCCCAGCGGGCTGTTAACTCCGGTGTGCGAAGCTGCGGTGCAGCCAGTTCGATCAGTTGCTTCCCTTTTCCCGTTGGATGCATGCTGTTTCCTTGACGATCAATGGTATCTGAGCTGACCAATTTCTCGATAATATCTGCTCGTGTAGCTGGTGTACCGAGTCCATGCTTCTCCATTTGAGCAAGCAGAGCTGCTTCAGTGTACCGTTTAGGCGGCATCGTTCTCCCGCTTTTAACATGACAACGCTGAACGGTAACCGACTGACCTTGCTGCACATCCGGCAAAAGAGCACGTCCATTGTCTGCTTGATCCTCCGTGCGTTCATCATCGTCATCACTGTAGTCTCCGCCATATACTTCGCGCCAGCCGCTGTCTTTTACCGTGGTTCCTTTGACATGAAAGGAATCATTGCCAACCTGAACGGTAATGGCTACCGAATCGTATTTTGCCGCTGGATAGAACAGACTGATAAAACGGCGAACGATCAGATCATACAGTTTACGCTCCTCTGGATTCAGCTGGTTGAGCAGCACGATCTGTTCCGTTGGAATGATGGCGTGGTGATCCGTTACCTTGCTATCATCAACGATGCGTTTAGTGATATTCAGATTTTTCCGCAGCAATGGACGCGCCAATGACGCATAGGGTCCGACTGCTACACTATCCAGTCTTTCTTTCAGCGTACCTGTCATGTCCGACGTCAGATAGCGGCTGTCCGTACGCGGATAAGTAACCAGCTTGTGCTGCTCATAGAGACGTTGAAGAACGTTGGAGGTCTGCTTGGCAGAGAAGCCATACTTGCGGTTAGCGTCACGCTGCAGCTCCGTCAGGTCATAGGCCAGTGGATGCGGCTCGACCTTTTCACTTTTTTTCACCTGAGCAATGGTCCCCTTACGTCCATCCACCCGGTTCTTCAATGCCTGGGTATCCTGACTATCGAAGATGCGAGAATCACCACCCGGGGCCCGCCACACGGCCTGAAACTCTCCAAAATCCGCAGTGAATGTCTCATATTCCTGTGAGCGGAATCCATTAATTTCATTTTCCCTGTCCATGATCATGCCTAGTGTGGGAGTCTGTACCCGCCCTGCAGACAACTGTGCATTAAATCGAACCGTCAGCGCCCGCGTCACATTAAGCCCAATCATCCAGTCTGCTTCTGCGCGACAGCGTGCCGATTCGTAGAGACGGTCAAACTGGCTCCCCGGTTTCAGTGAAGCAAATCCTTCCTTGATCGCCTTATCCGTCTGGGAAGAAATCCACAGTCGTTTGAAAGGCTTCTTCCACTGGGCCATCTGCATGATCCACCGTGCGAGCAATTCTCCCTCACGAGCGGCATCGGTTGCGATGACGAGTTCACCAACATCCTGGCGTTTCATGAGCTGCTGCACGGCCTTATATTGATGATTCGTCTCCCTCAACACCTTCAGTTTCGCCCGTTCAGGTAGGATCGGCAAATCCTCGAGATTCCAAGTGGCATACTTCTTGTCGTAATCCTCAGGTTCCGCCAGTCCCACCAGATGACCAAGCGCCCACGTTACAATATATTTAGGACCTTCCAAATAACTTTTATGTTTATCACGCGCGCCCATAACTCTGGCTATTTCGCGTGCCACAGACGGTTTCTCTGCGAGTACCAATGTTTTCACTTCACATCTCTTCCTTTCTTCTTACACCTTATGACCCTCGTTCTATCCTTTCATTATATCATTTCGTACTAAGCGTTTGCTGACGCGATCACGATAAACTATTTATCTGATTCCTTTCCCTAAATTTTTATATGTAATAAAACATGACACAAATATAGTTGATTAAATTTCTTCTGTGCACGGGATCAAGAGTATTTGAAAGAAACAACCATATTTATGCAGCTTGTATCCGTTTTTTTGGATAAATATGAGTGTTGTAAGAATACCTAACATATATTTAGAATGTGACAAAAGCATATCGATCAGTTTCACTAACACACATCATTTAAGACAGAGAAGGGAGCGTGGATGCATGACTTATCATGGATCTGTATTGAAAAAAAGTGGAGCCCTGTTACTGACGGGAGCAGTCGTCGTTACAACTTGGGGAGGAGCCGTACCATTGGCCTCAGCCGCAACGGCAGCGCCATCAAGTAAAACCACGGTCGCAGCAGTTTCTGCTGGCAAGGCTCCTGTCACTGCCGCCGCGTTTACAGAAGCCATGGAAGAAGCCGCTACACTTGCAGGTGTGCCTTTTTCAATGGACAAGCTCTCGGGCAAAACCATACAGCGTAAGGATGCAGCTCTAGCCCTCCAAACCTGGCTGAAGCTGGAGTCCACCACAGAGTCGTTCAAGGATGTACCAGACCAGTCCAGTTATGCAGGTGCCATCGGTGCCTTGAATGCCGCCGGATTAATGAAAGGATATACGGATTCCCTCTTCCTGCCTAACGCTGTTCTAACAGAAAATGATGTCTCCATATTGAAAGACCGCATTTATAACTACATCAAGCCAATTGTTCTGGAGGAAGCGACCATTACGGAACTTCAGGCTGCAATGACGCAAGGAAAGCTTACATCCAAGGAACTGGTTCAAATGTATTTGGATCGGATTGAAAAATTCGATGACCAGGGTGTTAGCATTAATGCAGTATTGACCTTGAATCCGGATGCACTCCAAATAGCTGAGACTTTGGACGAAGAACGTGCAGCCCAAGGATCACGTGGTCCTCTGCATGGTATTCCGGTACTTGTAAAAGACAACTTTGATACAAATGACATGCCTACCACTGCCGGTTGTATCTGTCTGAAAGATTCCGTACCTTCCCAGGATGCGGAACAGGTGAAGAAGCTCAAGGAAGCCGGTGCCATCATCCTGGGCAAAACAAACCTGCATGAATTTGCGTTCGGCATTACTACATCCAGTTCATTGGGTGGACAAACTCTGAACCCTTACGCACTGGATCACTATCCTGGTGGCTCCAGCGGTGGAACAGGGGCAGCCATTGCCTCCAACTTTGCCGCAGCCGGCATGGGTACAGACACAGGTGGATCGATCCGTATTCCATCCAGCTTCAACAGCCTTGTTGGTATCCGTCCAACAATCGGGTTGTCCAGCCGTGAAGGGATCATCCCGCTGGCACTGACTCAGGATGTGGGTGGCCCTATGGCTCGTACGGTTAGTGACGCAGCAATCATGCTGGACGCTACGGCGGGTTATGACAAAGATGATGTTGCTACAGCCTACGCCGTAGGCAAAATCCCGTCCAGCTATACCGATTTCCTGGATGTGAACGGCTTGAAAGGTGCACGTATCGGTGTGGCCGCAGAGCTCATCCCAAGCACCAAAGCGGAAGAGAAAGCAGTTGCTGATGTTATTAACAATGCAGTGGAAGAACTGAAGTCCCTCGGTGCAACCGCTGTACCAATCAGCATTCCGAACCTGGAAGAAATCAATAAGTATCCGAGCTTGAGCGGATATGAATTCAAGTTCCAACTCAACGACTATCTGGAGTCACTGGGTAATGAAGCACCATATCACAGCCTGTCGGAGATTATCGCTTCAGGAGAGTTTGACAAAACTCAAGAGCAATCCATGAAGGCTCGTGATGCACGGGAAACATTGGAGACAACCGAGTACAAAGACATCGTATTGAAGCGTACTCAGATTACGCGTGAATCACTGCTCAAAGTGATGGCAGACAATAACCTGGATGCCATCGTCTATCCTACTTCCACACAGGCTGCTGGTGTAATCGGTGAAGGCCAGAACTCGGGTGGAAATAACCGGTTAAGTCCTTTCTCCGGTTTCCCGGCGATCACCGTACCTGCTGGATTTACTACAGACGGTTTGCCTGTAGGCATCGAATTCCTGGGCCGTGCCTTTGATGAAGGTACATTGATCAAACTGGCCTATAGCTACGAGCAAGGCACACATCACCGCCAAGCTCCTAAACTTACACCATAACTCTTCACGTTGAAAAAAATGCATAAATACACAAAAAAGTACACTTACCTCAACATGAGAGGTGAGTGTACTTTTTGTATTACCAGTTAAAACAATCTGTGTTTTCCAATCCACTGCTCTGACATCTATGTTACTTCGTTAGATCCGAATCAGGAACTCTCCATTCCATCACAAGTCCAGCATAGGTTAGACCGCCTCCGAATCCGAACAAGGCGAGACGCTGCCCTTGCTTCACTTTTCCTTCATCCACGGCCAACTGAATCGCTAGAGGTATGGATGCGGCTGAAGTATTACCGCGATACTCCATGCTGGTCAGTGTACGCTCCAGCGGGACGGGACCACGCTCGCACACAGCCTCAATCATTCTCATGTTGGCGCTATGCGGCACGAACCAGTCAATCTGCTCAACCTGCAGTCCGGCTTTGGCAATGAGTTTTGGCAGCTGCTCGGGAATCAGCCGGACAGCCCATTTGTATACTTCTCGGCCGTTTTGCACAAGGCGTCCGTTCCCCTGAAGGGATACGCCATTCATTTCGGAGGAAAGCCCACTGCTATAGACATGTAAGCCGCCCTCACCCTGGGTTCCGGAAACCGCTGCGAGAGTATTCCCCTGTCCTTCTGTTCGCTCCAACAAAAACGCCCCTGCTCCATCGCCAAACAAAATGCATGTCGTACGATCGGTGTAATCAGTAATTTTCGATAATGTCTCTGCGCCAATCACCAGCACTTTGCGATACATACCGCTGGTAATCATGCTATCGGCCAACTGCAGTCCATAAACAAATCCTGCGCAGGCTGCGCTCAAATCAAGTGCCCCTGTCTGAGGAATGTTCAGTTGTGCTTGTACTCTGGATGCCGTGCTCGGAAAAGCATACTCCGGTGTACTTGTCGCCACCAGAATCATATCAACATCACGAACGCTAACACCGTATCGACGAATCATGTCTTCCACAGCTTTGACTGCCAGATCGGATACATACTGATCCTCAGCTGCAATACGCCGTTCTCTCATTCCAGTGCGCTGCACAATCCATTCATCATTGGTATCCACCATTTTTTCCAAATCAGCATTACTTAATATACGATCCGGTACATAAGTGCCCATGGCCGTAATCGTTGCTTTCGATTGAATCATACCGGTGATCACCTCGTTAGTTTTTTTACTATTATAGCACTAAGTATTAGTACTTGGTACTAAAATTTGATGAAAATTGATTTATCGTTGATTATTCCGTGGATAAATGTGAATCATTGCTGCCCTTCTAATCTTCATTACCTTACATTTGGCATGTAGATCGTATGAAGAAGGATAACCCCTTTTCTGTTTAATATGAAGAATGCCTTAAATAAAGCCATGACCTATAGACACTTCATTCGTTAAGGTGGACAATAAACAAATCGTTTAACATTACTGATAGATAGAGATGAGGATTTAACCATATGGAAAGAGACATTAACATCCTTGCGATTTCCGGAAGCCTGCGAAAACAATCCACGAACACCCTACTCATGCAGGCTATGATAGAACTTGCTCCCTCTGTTTTAAACTTCCAAGTATATAACCAGTTGAATGACCTCGCACACTTCAACCCGGATCTGGATGTAGATGACGGTCCAGTTGCTGTCCAACATTTAAGATCCCAATTGAAACAAGCAGACGGTGTCCTCGTCTGTACACCCGAGTACGGGAACGGTATCCCGGGCGTTTTAAAAAATGCATTAGACTGGATTGTATCTTCCGGAGAATGGATGAATAAACCTACAGTGGTCGTTGCAGCTTCTCCCAGCCCATTGGGCGGTGATAAAGCCCATGCTTCCATACTGCTAACTTTAAACATGATTAATGCTCATATTCTATATGACGCCTCATTTACAATTCCTCACATTACAATGAAAATGAACCAACAAGGTAAAGTCATCGACCCCGATACCAAAAAGGCATTACAAAATTCACTTTTACGCTTAACTGAAGTGCTTACTACCGAGAAGAAGTAATATACATGTTTCATTAAAAAAGCAGCCCGAAATGTTCTATCGGGCTGTTAAAAAATTATAATCAGTACTCACTCATAGTAAAATAAAAACCACCACCGAATATCATCGGCAGTGGTTCTTTGCTTGGCAACGTCCTACTCTCCCAGGACCCTTCGGTCCAAGTACCATCGGCGCTAGAGGGCTTAACGGTCGTGTTCGGGATGGGTACGTGTGGAACCCCTCCG